>CAWFND010000022.1:0-223379 GCA_963817095.1 uncultured Chloroflexia bacterium | reverse complement strand
GCTCGGGGTCAACTCGTTCCTCGTCGGCAGCCTCGACGAGCTGGGCCCGGTTGTCGAACGGCTGGCCGGGACGTGACGCACGGTCCACCAACCCTCGATCCCGAGGCCGCCGTCATCGCGGTCCTGAGCTACCCGGACCCGGGCGCGGCGGCCGACTGGCTGGTCGAGGCCTTCGGCTTCGCGATCCGGCTGCGGATCTTCAACCATCGGATCCAGCTCGACGTTCGATGGCGGGGCGCTCGTCACGACCGACTCGCGGTGGGCGGGCGAGGTCGCCGCGGGCGCCGGCCACTCGATGCTCATCCGGGTCGCCGACGTGGACGCGGTCTACGAGCGAGCCCTGGCGGCCGGCGCGATCGGCGACATGCCGCCGCAGGACTTCGACTACGGCGAGCGCCAGGCCAGCCTGGCGGACCCGTGGGGCCACCACTGGACGTTCTCCAGACGATCGCCGACGTCGATCCGGCCGACTGGGCGGACAACTCGAGGACGCCGCCGGAGGTTGACGCGCCGCCCCGACGGGCGCGGGAGGTCAGCGGTCGAGGACCTGCTCGACGTATTCGAGGAAGTCGAGTTCGCCGGGCGATGGCGGGCCGCGGTCAGGATCGTCGCCGCGTCGGCGAACTGCTGGATCGCGTGGCTGTACAGGTGTTGGAGGTGGAACCAGAGCGGGTGGCTCCCGGCGCGCTCGGCGCGACAGGGACCGTTCGAGCTCGGCCTCGTCCAGCGTCGCGAGCCATTGCCGCATCTCGATCTCGTCCGTCAGCCAGCGCGCCCGGATCGCCGGGACCGAGGGAAAGTCCGCCGGGTCGAGGTCCTTGTCGGTCGTCGAGAACGATGTCCGGTTGTCGCTGCCGAGCCGGACGCGCCAGCTCCACTCGACGTCGAGCTCGTGGACGAGCGTGGCGCGGAGGTCGCGCAGCGTCGGAGGCGACGCGTCGACGAATGGGACATCCGACCTGTCCGCGGCCCGCAGGATCCGGTCGCGAACCCAGTAGAGGTGGCCGAACAGTCGATCGATGTCCCCGGGCGTCACTCGGCCAGTGTGCCGCAATACCGGTGGAGCTGTGATCGGGCCCACTCCTCTGCGACTGTCGATATCACCTGCATTCATATACCGCGGGCTTCGATCCGCCCAAGGCCGCTCTGGGCCGGCTCGCGGCGGACGAGCTGAGCACGAGCGGCCCATCCCGGCGTGGATTTGACCAGGGACCCCGTCATTTTGGTTGGTTCTGCCCTTCGAAGCCGGCGTAATATCACGGCGTCATGTCCGCCGGGCGAGGCCGGGTCAGTCGAGCGCGACGACCTCGTCGCCGAGCGCGATCTCGCCGTCGGTGAGGATCCGGGCCCGGAGCCCGGCGCGATGGACCAGGTGCGTGAGGACGGGCTTGCCGAGCAGGTCCGTCAGGTACTGGCAGGGCTCGCAGAGCCGCGTCGCCTCGCACTCGACCGCGCCGATCCGGAACCGCTGGCCGACGAGCGCGTTCAGGTCGATCCCGCGGGTCGTGACGTTGCGGCGGCTCTCGCCGGGCGCCAGGACGATCCCGTGCTCGGCGGCCAGCCGATCCAGCTCCTCCGCGGCGATCAGCGTGATCGTGCCGATCCGGCTCCGACCCGGCTGGAGTAGTGACCGGCGCCTGTCGCGTAGCGGTCGCCCTCGAGGCCGATGCCCGCGAGGGCCCGCACCCGCTCCACGGCGTGCATCGGGCCGCTCCCCGCCGTCGCGATGTGGATCGCCTCGACCCGGCCGATCGCCGCGGTGCCGGCCGGTCGCGATCGTGGCGTCGCTCGGGGACGGGACGCTCGCCGATGACGGTCATGCCGCGGAGCGTAGCCGGCGCGCCGACGATCGTCCACGGCGCTCCGACGATTGACCGGGCATCCTTCGGGGAGTGAACGCATCCGCCGCCGCCGAGCCCACGGAACGCGGCGCCGCCACCGACTCCCTGTGGTCCCCGGGTCGGCGGTCGCTGACGATCGGGCTCGTCCTGAACGTCACGATCGTCGCGTCGGAGGCGCTCGCGGTCTCCACGATCATGCCGATCGTCGCGAAGGACCTCGGCGGCCTCGACCTCTACGGCTGGGTCTTCTCGGGGTTCTTCCTCGGCAGCCTGCTCGGGATCGTCGTCGCCGGGATCATGATCGACCGCGGCGGCCTCACCCGGCCGTTCCTGACCGGCATCGGCCTGTTCTCGCTCGGGCTGCTGATCGGCGGCCTCGCGCCGACGATGGGCGTCCTCGTCGCCGCCCGGGTGATCCAGGGCTTCGGCGCCGGCGCGATCCCGGCCGTCGCCTATGTCTCGATCGGGCGGGCGCTGCCCGAACGGCTGCGGCCGCGGATGTTCGCGACGCTCTCGACCGCCTGGGTGATCCCGGGCGTCATCGGGCCGAGCCTCGCCGGGATCGTCGCGGAGACCCTGAACTGGCGGCTCGTGTTCCTCGGGCTGCTGCCGCTGATCGCCATCGCCGTCGTCGCTGACCCTGCCCGCGATCCGCTCCGTGGCCGCCGGCCCCCGACGAGGCCGAGGGCGAGCACCGAAGTCGCCGTCGACGCGCGTCGGCGCCTCCCTCTCGCGATGGTCCTCGTCGCCGGCGCGGCCCTCACCGTGGCCGGGCTGTCGAACCTCGGGCCCGCGCCGGTCCCGCTCGTCGTCGCGGGCCTGCTCATCGGGACCCCGGCCTTCGCCCGGCTGACCCCGCCCGGGACGATCCGGGCCGCGCGCGGGATGCCGGCGGCCGTCCTCCTGCGCGGGTTCCTGACGTTCGCGTTCTTCTGCGCCGACGCCTACGTCCCGCTCGCGATCCAGGACTGGCGGGGCGAGCCGGCGCTCGTGTCCGGGCTCGTGTTCACCGCGTCGACGCTGTCGTGGACGGGCGGCTGCGTGGATCCTGGCCCAGCGGATCGAGCGGTACGGGCCCCGCCGGTTCCTCGCGACTCGGGTTCGTCGGTCCTCGTCGCTCGGGATCGCCGGGTTCGCGGCGATCCTGATCCCGACGTCCCGCTGATCGTCGCGGTCGTCACCTGGAGCGTCGCCGGGCTGGGGATGGGCCTGAGCTACTCGACGCCTGCGATCATCGTGCTGCGCGACGCGCCGGCCGAGCTCCAGGGCGCGTCGACCGCCGGGCTCCAGCTGTCGGACGTGCTCGGGACGTCCCTCGGGACCGGGCTCGGCGGCGCGCTCATCGCGGGCGCCGCGCGGTCCGGGTCGGAGGGCTGGGTGGGACTGGCGCTGACCTTCGCCGTGTCGATCGCCGTGGCGGTCGTGGGGTTGACGCTGACGCCGCGCGTCCGTCGGCGCGGTGCGGTTCCGGCGCCGGCGCGGGGCACCGGCGCGGCCTGAACCGCCCTGAACATCGCGATTCGCGCACGGTCCGGGAGGGGTAGACTTGCGCACCGTCCGATCGGGGGCCCGTGGGGCTCGCATCGTGCCCAACGGGCGACCGCCCCGCACCGGGCCTGCCCACCTGGAGGAACGCGCGCCGATGTCCGCCGAGGAGCTTCGCGCAAAGATCCGCGAGATCCCTGACTTCCCGAAGCCCGGGATCCTCTTCTACGACATCACGACGCTGCTGAAGGACCGGGCGGCGTACCGCGAGGCGATCGACCTGATGCTCGAGCCCTACGAGGGCGAGTCGATCGACATCGTCGTGGGCATGGAGTCGCGCGGCTTCATCTTCAGCTCCGCGATGGCGTACCAGCTGAACGCCGGGCCTCGTGCCGGTTCGCAAGCTCGGCAAGCTGCCGGCCGAGACGATCACGGTCGAGTACGCGCTCGAGTACGGGTCGAACACGCTCGAGATCCACCGCGACGCGATCGAGCCCGGCCAGAAGGTCCTGATCGTCGACGACCTGCTCGCGACCGGCGGCACGGTCAAGGGCACGATCGAGCTCGTCGAGCGCCTGAAGGGCAACGTCGTGGGTCTCGCGTTCCTCGTCGAGCTCGACTTCCTGAAGGGCCGCGACCGGCTCGACGGACGCCGGGTCACGAGCGTCATCCAGTACTGACGCGACCGGACCGCTCGTCGGCGACGTTCCCGACTGACCGCAGCGAGACTCCATTGGCCGACCCGACCCGCGATCCCGATCCAGGACCCGCCGATCCGGCCGGGACGATCGACGCGGCCGCGGGCCCGCTCCGCCCGCTGAGGCCGCCGCCGGCGCCCGTCTGCGGAGCCGGCCAGCCCGCGACGGCCGTCCCGGCCGAGCCCGTCGAGGAGTCGACCTCGCCCGTCGGCGGTTCTTCCGGCAGTTCGCCGGCGAGCTGATCCAGACCGCGGCGACGGTCGCCGGGCGCGGCGCAGGCCCTCCAGCGCGCGTCCGCGGAGGCGGCCGGCGCGATCCTCGATCCGGTGTCGGCGTCGCTCCGCCTGGATGAGGCCCCGGCCGCCGCGCCGGCGGGCGCGCCGGTCGCCGGCCGGCCCGCCGACCGGCTTCCGGACGCCGTTCCGCGAGGACCACGGCGTCCTCCTCGCTCATCGACCAGCGGCGGCTGCCGGACGAGCTCGTCGAGGTCGAGGTCCACAACGGGCCCGAGGCGGCCAACGCGATCCGCCAGATGGTCGTCCGGGGCGCGCCGGCGATCGGCCAGGTCGCCGCGATCGGGCTGGCGCTCTCCGCGGAGCGGGCCCGCGACACGATGCCGTACGCCCGCCGGGCGATCCTCCGCGGCGCGGCGGCGGCGCTGCGCGCAGCCCGGCCGACGGCGGTCAACCTCGGCTGGGCCGTGGACCGGATGATCGCCCGCTACGAGGCCGTCGGCGACCTGATCGAGGACGGGGCGATCGATCGCGGCCGCGCTCCGGGACGAGGCCGACGCGATCGTCGCCGAGGCGACGACGGACCACGGCCGGCTCGCCGAGTTCGGGCTCGCGGCGCTGCCGACGCGCGAGTTCGGGCCGCTCCGGATCCTGACCCACTGCAACACCGGGCCGCTCGCCTGCGGCCAGTTCGGGACCGCGCTCGGGATCGTCCAGGCCGCCCACCACGCCGGTCGCGAGATCAGCGTCTGGGTCGACGAGACGCGGCCGTACCTCCAGGGCGCGCGCCTGACCGCCTGGGAGCTGGAGCAGGCCGGCGTGCCGCACACGCTGATCCCGGACGTCGCCGCGGGCTCGCTGATGCGCGGCGGCGAGGTCGACGTCGTGATCGTCGGCGCGGACCGGGTCGCGGCGAACGGCGACACGGCGAACAAGGTCGGGACGTACCCGCTCGCGCGTCCTCGCCGCGCGCCACGCGATCCCGTTCTTCGTCTGCGCCCCGACGACCTCGATCGACCTCGCCACCGACGACGGCGACGCGATCGAGATCGAGGAGCGACCCGCCGACGAGGTCCTGAAGATCCGGGGCGTCCTCGATCGCGCCGGCCGGCACCGAGGTTCGCAACCCGTCGTTCGACGTCACGCCGGCCGAGCTGATCAGCGGGATCGTCACCGAGGAGGGCGTCATCCGCGCCGCCGTTCGCGGCCGGCCTCGCCGATGCGGTGGCCGCGGCCACCGCGCGCTGGGCGTCGTCGCGCTCCGTGCCCGTCGCGGCGCCGGCCCCGCCGACCCGTCCAGGCCGCCGGCTGATGGCCAGCGTCACCGCGACCCGGAGCCGGACCCACGGCCTCGCGACGCGCCCGATCACCGACCGGATGCAGCTCCGGGCCTTCCTCGAAACGGATCGGCTGATGGCCGCCTACGCGATCTGCGACCTCGAGGACCGCGAGTTCGGGAAGACCCGCTGGGGCGGCGCGTTCGACGGCGACCGGCTCGTCGCGCTCGCCCTCGAGTACTCCGGGCCTGACCCCGCAGCCGCTGTTCGTGATGGGCCGCTCGGACGGGATCGAGGCAGTCCTCCGCGACATCGTCCGGCCCCGCGCGGCGTACGTCGCCGTGCTGCCGGAGTCCGTCGCGGCGGTCGAGACGCCAGTACCGGCTCGATCCGGGTCCCCAGATGGTCCGGATGTGGGTCGATCGGGCGCGGTTCCGGCCGTACCCGGCCGACGTCCGGCGGCTCCTGCCGATCGACATCGGCGAGCTGAACCGGCTCTACCAGCTCGGGTTCGCCTCGTGGCTGCCGTCGTCGGCCATCGGCGACGGGGTCTACTTCGGGATCCGCGTCGGCGGCCGCCTCGTCGCCGCGGCCGGGACCCACGTGATCAGCCCGCGGGCCCGCCTCGCGGTCGTCGGCAACGTCCTGACCCACGTCGACTATCGTGGACGCGGCTTCGCGACCGCCGTGACCGGCGCCGTGACCGCGGAGCTGCTCCGGACCTGCGACCAGGTCGTCCTCAACGTCCGCTCCGACAACCCGCCCGCCCTCCAGGCGTACCGGCGCCTGGGCTACGCCGAGCACGTCCGCTTCGAGGAGCGTCTCGCCCATCGGCTCGGCTCGCCCTGGCCGAGCTTCGACCGGGCCGCTGCGACGCCTCTTCACCCGCAAGGAGAACGACACTCGATGACCGACATCCAGACCGCGCCCGCGACCGGGCCTGCCCGCCCACGACGTGACCGATCTCGGCCTGGCGGCCGAGGGCGTCCGCCGGATCGAGTGGGCGGAGCGCGAGATGCCCGTCCTGCGCCTGATCCGCGAGCGGTTCGAGCGCGAGCAGCCGCTCGCCGGCCTGCGGATCGGGGCGTGCCTCCACGTCACGACCGAGACCGCGAACCTGATGCGGACGCTCAAGGCCGGCGGCGCGGAGGTCGTACCTCGCGGCCTCGAACCCGTTGTCCACGAAGGACGACGTCGCGGCCGCGCTCGTCGCCGAGTACGGGATCGCGACGTTCGCCCGCCGGGGCGAGGACCGCGACACGTACTACGCGCACCTCAACAGCGTCGCCGACACGCAGCCCGCAGATCACGATGGACGACGGCTGCGACCTCGTCTCGCTGCTCCACAGCGAGCGGCCGGCACAGGTCAAGGAGGTCCTCGCCGGGACGGAGGAGACGACGACCGGCGTCATCCGGCTCAAGGCGATGGCCGCCGACGGCGCCCTCGGCTTCCCGGTCGTCGCGGTCAACGAGGCCCTGACGAAGCACCTCTTCGACAACCGCTACGGGACCGGCCAGAGCACCGTCGACGGGATCCTCCGGGCGACGAACATCCTCCTCGCCGGCCGGAAGGTCGTCATCGCCGGCTACGGCTGGGTGGGCCGGGGGATCGCCTCGCGGATGCACGGGATGGGCGCCCACGTCGCGATCATCGAGGTCGATCCGGTCCGCGCCCTCGAGGCGCTGATGGACGGCTTCCAGGTGATGACCGCCGCCGACGCCGCGCCGTGGGGCGAGCTGTTCGTGACCGCGACCGGCAACCTGAACGTCTTCCGCCGCGAGCACTTCGCGGCGATGCGCGACGGCGCGATCATGGCCAACTCCGGCCACTTCGACGCCGAGCTGGACCTGAAGGCGCTCCGCGAGATGGCCGAGGGCCATGTCCGCGACGTCCGCGAGAACGTCCAGGAGTTCGACCTCGGCGGGAAGAAGGTCAACCTCATCGCCGAGGGCCGGCTCGTGAACCTCGGCGCGGCCGAGGGCCACCCGGCGGCGGTCATGGACATGAGCTTCGCGAACCAGGCGCTGTCGGCGGAGTACGTGGCCGCCCACCACGCCGAGCTGGAGCCGCGGGTCTACGTCGTGCCGGAGGCGATCGACGCCGAGGTCGCGCGGCTCAAGCTCGCCGCCCTCGGGATCACCCTCGACGACGATGACGCCCGAGCAGAAGGCCTACGTCTCCTCGTGGCAGCACGGGACGTGAGCGCCCGGGGCCGACAACCCCGGCTCGCGCGCCGCTGCCCGTTCGGGGCCTGGCCATCGCCGTTCGCGATCGAGCTGCTGACGAAGGGCACCGTCAGCTTCGGCGAGATCGGGGCCGCGGGCGGCCGGCGCTGGTGGCTCGAGGGCCGGCCCGAGGAGGACGGCCGCCAGGTCCTCGTCCGGCGCGAGGTCGACGGCAGCGAGACGCGGCTGACGCCGGAGGGCTTCAACGCCCGGTGCCGGGTCCACGAGTACGGCGGCGGCGCGTACCTGATCGACGGACGACCTCGTCGTCGTGTCCGACTTCGCCGCCGGGCGGCTCCACCGGGTCACGGCCCCCGGCGTCCTCGAGCCGCTGACGCCCGACGGACATGCCTGGCGCTACGCCGACCTGAGCCTGGATCCGCGGCCGGAACCGGATCCTCGCGATCCGCGAGGACCACGACCCGGAGACGCTGGCCCGCCACGGCGAGGCGGAGAACGCGATCGTCGCGATCGACTCGCGAGCGGCGAGGTGACGGTGCTCGCCGAGGGCTCGGACTTCTTCTCGTCGCCCCGTCTCTCGCCGGACGGCACGCGGCTCGCCTGGCTCCGCTGGAACCACCCGAACCTGCCGTGGGACGGCACGGAGCTCGTCCTCGCCCCGCCTCGACGCCGACGGGCGCCCCGTCGATGCCGCGCGTCGTCGCCGGCAGCCCGTCGGACTGGATCGCCCAGCCGCGCTGGTCGCCGGCCGGCGTCCTCCACTTCGTCGCCGAGCCGGACGGCTGGATGAACCTGTTCCGGCTCGGCGCGGGCGAGCGTCGTCGAGCGGGTCGAGCGAGCCGATCGAGGCCGAGTTCGCGTTCGCCGGACTGGGTCTTCGGCCTTGCGAACTACGCCTTCGCGCGAGGACGGGTCGATCGTCGCGATCGGGCGGAGCGGCGGGCCGCGATCGGCTGTACCGGATCGATCCGGACGGGGCGGCGCTCGATCGTCGATCTGCCGTTCACGGAGATGAGCTACGTCGCGATCGACGGCGGCACGGCCGTGTTCCGGGCGGCCGCGCCGGACCGCGCCTGGGCGATCGTCGAGCTGGACCTCGCAACGGGCACGACGCGCGGATCTCAAGCGCGTCGACGACGATCGCATACGATCCCGGCCGACATCGCCGCCTGCGAGCACGTCGAGTTCCCGACCGACGGCGACCGGACGGCGTTCGGCTTCCTCTATCGGCCGACTGAACCGGGCCGCCCACGGTCCCGACGGCGAGCGACCGCCGCTGATCGTCACGAGCCACGGCGGCCCGACGGCGGAGGCGTCGTCGGCCTTCTCGGTCCTCGTCCAGCTGTTCACGAGCCGCGGCTTTGCCGTCCTCGATGTCGACTACGGCGGCTCGACCGGCTACGGCCGCGACTACCGCAAGCGCCTCGAGGGGGAGTGGGGCGTCGTCGACCTCGACGACTGCGTCGCCGGCGCCCGCTGGCTCGCCGAGCAGGGGATCGTCGACGGCGAGCGGCTCGCGATCCGCGGCGGCAGCGCGAGCGGCTACACGACCCTCTGCGCGGTCACGTTCAGCGACGCGTTCTCCGCGGGCACGAGCTACTTCGGGATCGGCGACCTCGAGACGTTCGTCAAGGAGACGCACAAGTTCGAGTCGCGCTACCTCGACCGGCTCATCGGGCCGTACCCGGAGCGGAAGGACCTCTACCACGACCGCTCGCCGCTGAACTTCGCCGAGCGGATCTCGTGCCCGGTCCTGATCCTCCAGGGCGCCGAGGACCGGATCGTCCCGCCGGCCCAGGCCGAGCAGATCGTCGACGTCGCTGTGGGAGCGCCACCTGCCCGCACGCCTACGTCGCTGTTCCCCGGCGAGGACCACGGCTTCCGCAGCGCCGGGAGCATCATCCGCGCCGTTCGAGTCCGAGCTGTCGTTCTACGGCCAGGTCTTCGGGTTCGCGCCGGCCGATGCGATCGAGCCGATCGAGGTCGCCTTCCTCGACGACGCCGTCCCGGTACCCGGGTCCGGCCGGCGAGGGTGATCGGCAGCGCGTTCCTCGCCGACGCGGCGCTCGGCTCGTCGACGACGTGCCGGCGGGCCGGTCGGGCCGGGTCTCGCCGCGGGCCTGGCCGAGGCGAAGCGCCAGCGCCTCGATCGAGCTGCTCCTCGCGCTCCTGCTGGCGGCGACGGCGCTCGCGATCGTCGCCCGGAGGATCGGCATCCCGTACCCGATCCTCCTCGTCCTCGGCGGGCTCGCGATCGGGTTCATCCCCGGGCCTGCCGGCCGTCGAGCTCGCGCCGGACGTCGTCTTCCTGCTCTTCCTGCCGCCGATCCTGTTCGCGGCCGGCTACTTCACCTCGATCCGCGACCTGCGCGCGAACCTCCGGCCGATCCTGCTGCTGGCGGTCGGGCCTCGTCCTGTTCACGACGGTCGTCGTCGCGGCCGTCGCGAAGGCCGCTCGTCCCGGACCTGGCCGTTGGCGGCCGCCTTCGCGCTCGGGGCGATCGTCGCGCCGCCGGACGCCGTCGCCGTCGACGACGATCTTCCAGCGGCTCGGCGTGCCGCGGCGGATCGTCACGATCCTCGAGGGCGAGTCGCCTCCTGAACGACGCGACGGCCCTCGTCGCGTACCGGTTCGCCGTCATCGCGGGACGATCGGCGGCTTCTCGTTCGTCGATGCCGGCTCGACGTTCGTCGTCGCGTCGGTCGGTGGGATCGCGATCGGGCTGGCGTTCGGCGCGCGTCGACGGCCTGGGCCGTCAACCGCGTCAACGACCCGGTCTTCTCGATCGTCCTCACGTTCCTCGCGCCGCTCGTCGCCTACCTCGCCGCGATCAGCTTCCCGGTCCTCCCGCTGTCGGGGGTCCTCGTCGACGGTCGCCGCCGGGATCTACCTCGGCCGGAAGGCGCCGCGGCTATGAGCTCCGAGGTCCGGCTGTCTGGCGTCGCGGCCTGGCAGATCCTCCTGTTCCTGATCAACGGCTCGGTGTTCATCCTGATCGGGCTGCAGCTGCCGACGGTGCTGTCCGGGCCCGGCGCCTACAGCCCGGCGGCAGCTGTTCAGGCTCGCGGTCGCCGTGTCGGCCGCGACGATCCTCGCCCGGATCGTCTGGGTGTTCCCGGCCACGTACCTGCCGCGCCTGCTGAGCGAGAAGATCCGGGAGCGCGACCCGAGTCGCCGACCTCGTCGGGCCGTCGCTCTGATCGCCTGGGCGGGGATGCGCGGCGTCGTCTCGCTGGCGGCAGCCCTCGCCCTGCCGATCGACTTCCCCGATCGAAACCTCGTGATCTTCCTGACGTTCGCGGTGATCCTCGCGACGCTCGTCGGGCAGGGCTGACCCTGCCGTTCCTGATCGAGCGGCTGGGATCGACGACGGGCGCGGCGCGGCCGAGCAAGGAGGAGGCCTACGCCCGGCTCTATGCCGTCCGACGCCGCGACGGCCCGCCTCGACCAGCTCGCCGCAGAGTGGCCGAACCACATGGAGCTGATCGACAACCTCCGCTCGCAGTACGAGCATCGGTCGCGCCACGAGCTCCAGCGGAAGCACGCGGTGGAGCAGGACGACGAGGCCGAGCAGGAGCTGATCGAGCACCGCCAGATCCGGATGGCCGTGCTGGAGGCCGAGCGCGAGTCGCTGCTGACGCTCCGCGAGCGCGGCGCGATCTCCGACGAGGTCCATCGGGTCGTGGAACGGGACCTGGACCTCGAAGAGCTGCGGATGGAGGTCTAGGCCGCGGCCCGCCGACCGATCCGCCGGCTCCGACCGGCACGTCGCGGCCCGCGGCCTGCGATCGATCGCTCACGGCACCGCTGCGCGGTCAGCGCCTCGCGGTGACCTCGACCGGCGCCATGCGCGCTGCGGGATCGGCCAGCGGCGCGCGAGCTGGCACGGCCGAGGTGCGCGGGCGTCGACGTGCCGGCGCAGCGGGTCCGGCGGGCGGCACGCCCGCGAGGATCGACCGCGAGCTCCGCGATGCGGTCGATCGCGCGGCGGACGTCGGTGAACGACGTCGTCAGCGGTGACAGCCCGAGCCGGATCGAGTCCGGCGCCCGGAAGTCCGGGATCACGCCGGCCGCGATCATCCGGCGGGTCAGCTCGCGGGCGTCGGCGCGCCGGATCGAGACGTGCGCGCCGCGCCGCGCCGCCTCGCGCGGGCTCCCGAGCGTGAACCCGAGCGGCGCCAGCACGGCGTCGTGCAGCGCGATCGCGTACTCGGTCAGGGCGATCCCCTTCGCCCGGATCCGGTCGATGCCCGCCTCCGCCGTCAGCTTGATCCCCTCCTCGGCCGCCGCCAGCCCGAGGATCCCGGGCGTCCCGGTCAGCCAGCCGGCGATCCCCGGCTGCGGCGCGAAGCCCTGGCCCATCTCGAACTGGTCGGCCTGCCCGAACCAGCCCTGGATCGGGTTGCGCAGCTCGGCCTGGAGGTCGGACCTGACGTAGAGGTAGGCAGGCGCGCCGGGCCCGCCGTTCAGGTACTTGTACGTGCACCCGACGGCGAGGTCGACGCCGTGCTCGGCGAGCCCGACCGGGATCGAGCCCGCCGAGTGCGACAGGTCCCACACGACGAGCGCCCCGGCGTCGTGGGCGAGTGCGGTGATCGCCGGCAGGTCGGCGATCGCGGCGGACCGGTAGTTGACGTGGCTCAGGGTCACGAGCGCGACGTCGCCCGCGTGCGCGTCCAGGACCGCGGCGACGTCGTCGACCGTCGGGCCGTCGATCACGTCGGGGTCGAGCCAGGCGATCTCGCGGCCCCGGTCGCGGGCCAGCCCCTCGAGGACGTAGCGATCGGTCGGGAAGTTCGGCCCGGTCGGTGACGATGAACCGCCGGTCCGGGCGGGCGTCGAGGGCCGCGCTCGCGAGCCGGTAGAAGTCGACCGTCGTCGAATCGCAGATCGCGACCTCGTCGGGTCTCGCGCCGAGGATCGCCGTCCCGAGCAGGTCGCCGACCCGGCGCGGCTCGGCAAGCCAGTGGTCCCAGCCGCGGATCAGCTCGCCGGCCCACTCGACTGTCGGCGACCCGCGCGAGCCGCTCGATCGCGGCGAGCGGCGGCCGGCCGAGCGAGTTCCCGTCGAGGTAGATGAGGTCCGGATCCGGGACGACGAACCGGCGCGAAACGGCGCGAGCGGGTCGGCGGCGTCGAGCGCGGCCGGGTCGGCGTCGGCGGGGATCGCGCGTCGCGGCGGACGCGACGGCCTCGGTGTCCATGCGCCCGAGTCTAGCGAGGGGCGGGTCCGGTGATACCCTCGCCGCGAACGCCGCAGAGGGACCAATGACCAGCATCGTCGACGCCGCCCAGTACCTGTTCACGTCCGAGTCGGTGACCGAGGGTCACCCGGACAAGATGTGCGACCAGATCTCCGACGCGATCCTCGACGCGATCGTCCGCGAGGACCCCGACGCGCGCGTCGCCTGCGAGACCGCGACGACGACGGGCCTGGTCGTCGTCCTCGGCGAGATCACGACCGACACGTACGTCGACTTCCAGACCGTCGTCCGCGAGACCGTCCGCGACATCGGCTACACGAAGGCGGACTACGGCTTCGACTACCAGACCTGCGGCACGCTGATCTCGGTCAAGGGCCAGTCGCCGGACATCGCCCAGGGCGTCAACGCCGCGCTCGAGGGCCGCGACGACGCGGCCGCGACAGCGAGCTGGGCGCGGGCGACCAGGGAATGATGTTCGGGTTCGCCTGCCGCGAGACCGCCGAGCTGATGCCGCTCCCGATCGCGCTCGCCCACCGGATGGCCCAGCAGCTCGCCGACGTCGCGCAAGTCCGGCCAGCTGCCGTACCTCCGGCCGGACGGCAAGACCCAGATCACCGTCGAGTACCAGCACGGCGTCCCGAAGGCGGTCCGGACCGTCGTCCTCTCGGCCCAGCACGACCCCGACGTCCGCGCCGACCAGCTCCACGACGACCTCATCGAGGCGGTCATCCTGCCGTCGATCCCGGCCGAGCTGCGCGACACCGACCCGGTCATGCACGTCAACCCGACCGGCCGCTTCGTCACCGGCGGGCCGATGGGCGACGCCGGCCTGACCGGCCGCAAGATCATCGTCGACAGCTACGGCGGGATGGCCCGTCACGGCGGCGGCGCCTTCTCGGGCAAGGATCCGACGAAGGTCGACCGGTCCGGCGCCTACGCCGCGCGGTGGGTCGCCAAGAACGTCGTCGCGGCCGGGCTCGCCGACCGCTTCGAGGTCGAGATCGCGTACGGCATCGGCATCGCCCGGCCGATCTCGTTCTCGGTCGAGTCGTTCGGCACCGGGCCGGATCCCCGACGACGGAGATCCAGCGCCTGATCGAGCAGCACTTCGACCTGCGGCCCGCGGCGATCATCGCGGCCCTCGACCTCCGCCGCCCGATCTATCGCCAGACCGCCGCGTACGGCCACTTCGGCCGTCCCGACCTCGACCTGCCGTGGGAGCGGACCGACAAGGCCGCGGCGCTCGCGTCCGACGCCGGCGTCGCCCAGCCGGAGACGATCACCGCCGCCTGAGGGACGGTCCCGGGCGCTGCTGCGGGGTCAGCCCTGCTTGAACTCGGCCCAGATGTCTGCGCGCTGCTGGTTGCCGCTCTGGTCGGTCGAGACTGACAGCTTTGAAGCCTCCGCATCCGGGACGTAGACCGCCGGGTTGTTCACGAATTCCGGTGGGAGGAGCGGCTTGGCCGCGTCGTTCGCGCTGGCGTAGCCGGTGTACAGGCTCTCCGTCACCTGGACCTGGGGATCCTGGATCCAGTCGAGGAATGCGTACGCAATGTTCGGGTTCGGCGCGTCTGTGAGCATGACCCACGCGGTGAGCCAGATGATCGTGCCCTCGGACGGGACGGTGTATCCAGTGTCCTTGCTGGCGTCCTCGAGCTGCATCAGATAGGCGGTGCCGTTCCAGGCGAGGCCGAGCACGGCCACCTCGTCGCGGAGGGCCTGGGGGTAGTTGTCCGAGTCGATCGACTGGAGATGTGGCCGGAGCTTCATCAGCTCCCGTCGAGCGATCTCGAGCTCGCTGCTCTTGGTCGTGTTGACGTCGAAACCGTGAAGCCTCAGCGGCGCGACAAAGACGTCGCTCGGCGAGTCGACAACGAACGTCCTCCCCGAGTATTTCGTCTCCGCGAGGTCGAAGAAGTCCTTCCAGGAAACGATCGGCTCGGTGACGTCCTTGCCCCGGTAGATGATCCCGGTCGTTCCCCAGTCTTTCGGGACGATGTAGTCGTCGTTCGGGTCGAAGGGGAGGCCGCGGAACATGGGGTTGATGTACTTGAGGTTCGGCAGTCGGCTCTTGTCGAGCTTCTGCAGGAACCCGTCTTTCACGAGGGTCGGCACGAACTCTGCGGTCGGGACGGCGACGTCGTACTGGCCCTTGGCGCCGGCCTGCAGCTTGGTGAGGAGCTCCTCGTTCGACGGGTAGGTGTCCTCGACGAACTTCTGCAACTTGAAGTCCTGGGTGAACTTCGACTTGTTGTCCGGGCTGAAGTAGGCCGTCCAGTTGAAGAGGAAGAACTGGACCTCGAGCTCGAAGCTCGGCGGCGGCGTTCCGCTCTCCGCATTGGAGGGGGTGATCGAGGCGGCCGCTGCTTCGCTTGATGTGGGGGCTGTTGCGGCGATCGGGGTGGGCGTTGCGCTCGCCGATCGGCATGCGGCGAAGAAGGCCGCCGATCCGCCGAGCGCGGCCAGTGTCATAAATCGCCGTCGCGTCAGGTTGGCTCTCAGCAGGTCCTGCTGGTACTGCCTGAGCGCCTCATCCACGGCGGCGCCTCTGACATGTGCTCCGTCGGGCGGGGGAACAGTCGCCGAAGGTTCGAGCGCTCGACGGGACGGCGACGATCGTGGAACGGTTCACGACACCTCACGACGGGGGGTTTGGACCGGCAGGCAACGATCGAGGCGGTGAAACGATCCTACATGGTGGGCCGATCGTGAGCCGCCGTTGGGACGTGATCGCAGCGGCATCGCCCTCGATCGGGGCTCGCGGGGCCAGCCTGGCCGTCGGCGGTGGGCGTCAGCGAGGCCGGATGGTGTCGGCGAGCACGAGGAGCGCGATCGTCACGGCCATCAGCAGGACTGCCGTCGCGATGAGGATCGGCAGCGTCTGGGCGAAGCGAAGCTGGCCGTACAGATAGACCGGAAACGTCGAGTCGCGGCCGGCCAGGAAGAGCGCGAGCGCGAACTCATCGAACGAGACCGTGAAGGCTGTCAGCCATGCGGCGACGATGGCCGGGGCGGCGATCGGCAGGATGACGAGCCGGATCGTCGCCAGGTAGGTCGCGCCGAGGACTGATCCCGGACTTCAGTCCGGTTCGGGGCCCACGGGCGGCCCGTAGAATGGCCGGGATGTACGTCGTGATCCTCGCCGGGGGCGGCGGAACCCGGCTCTGGCCGCTGAGCCGGCCGGAACGCCCGAAGCCCTTCCTGCCCCTGCTCGGCGACGAGACGCTCCTCCAGCGAACCGTCGCCCGGATCCTCCCGCTCGTCGGCTCGGTCCACGACGTCTTCGTGCGTGACCGACCGGAAGTACGGCCACTTCGTCCGCGACCAGGCCCCCGACATCCAGCTGATCGTCGAGCCGGCCGGCCGGAACACGGCGGCGGCCATCGCCCTCGCCACGCGGATGATCGACCGGCCGGACCACGAGGTCATGGCCGTGCTCCCCGCCGACCACTGGATCCGCGACGAGCCGTCTTCCGCGACGTCCTGGCGGCAGGCGGCGACGGGCCTTGCCGCCGCGCGCCCGTTCGACATCGAGGCGCCGCTGGTCACCCTCGGTGTGCGAGCCGACCTTCGCGTCCACCGCCTACGGCTACCTCGTCCCGGAGCCGCTCGGCGGCGACCGGATCGCCGTCGACCGCGGCCCACCGCCTCCAGGCCTTCGAGGAGAAGCCGGACGAGGCACGCGCGCGCGAGCTGATCGGAATGCCGGGCGTCGCCTGGAACGCCGGGATGTTCCTCTGGCAGCGCGGGGCGATCCGCGCCGCCCTCGAGAAGTACACGCCGCTGCCGATGCTGATCGACAACGCCGTCGGCTCCGAGCTCGCCCTCGCCAACGCCTACGACCGGGTCACCCCGATCTCGATCGACAAGGCGGTCATGGAGGGCGCCGCCTCGGACCACCGCGTCGTGATGGGCGGGATGGACGTCGGCTGGAGCGACATCGGCGGCTGGACGGCGCTGCTCGGCGCGCTCGGCGATCGACGGGCGTCCAGGGTCGCGTCGTCCAGACCGGGCGAGCAGATCACGACGACGGCGCGACGACCTCGTCGTCGAGCGGGCCGGGGACGAGGTCCGCGCCGTCGCCGGCGGCCGACGGTACGATGACCGCCGAGCGAGACGATCGCGCTGCTCCGCGGGGCCCGCCCGTTCGCCGCCGACGTGGAGGCCCTGCTCGCCCGCTGACCACCGGAGCTCCGCGCGTGACGATCATCGCCCAGGCCCCGACCCCGACGACGATCGTCTTCGGCACGGACGGCTGGCGGGCGCGCGTCGCCGACGACTTCACGTTCGAGAGCGTCCGTCGCTGCGCGGACGGCGTCGCCCGCTACGTCGTCGGGCGCGGCGAGCAGGCGAAGGGCGTCGTCGTCGCCTTCGACCGGCGGTTCGCCTCGGAGCACTTCGCGGCCGCCGCCGCCGAGGTCCTCCTCGCCCACGACATCCCGGTCGCGATCGCGACCGGCGGCCGTGCCGACCCAGATGAGCTCGTACGAGGTCGTCCAGCGCGGAGCCGCCGCGGGGATCGTGATCACGGCCTCGCACAACCCGTGGACCGACAACGGCTTCAAGGTCAAGGCGCCGACCGGCGCCGCGGCCGGCGCCGAGATCCTGGCCGTCCTCGAGGCGACGATCGCGGACAACGGCGGCGCGGCGATCGAGCGCCGGCCCTCGCGGACGCCGAGGCCGCCGGGCTCGTCGAGTGGTTCGACCCCTACCCGGGGTACGAGCAGTTCCTCCGGCGGACGATCGACCTCGACGCGCTCCGGGCGGCCGACGTCTCGGTCCTCGTCGAGCCGCTGTACGGCGCGGGCTCGGGCTGGATCCCGCGCCTGCTCGCCGGTGGCCGGATCCGGGTCACCGAGATCCACAGCGAGCGGAACCCGTTCTTCGGCGGCGTCAACCCGGAGCCGATCCGGCCGAACGTCGACGCGGCGCTGGCGATGATCGCCGGCGGCGGGTACGACCTCGGGCTGCTGCTGGACGGCGACGCGGACCGGGCGGGCGCGGCCGACGAGACGCGGCGAGTTCATCCACCAGCTCCAGGTCACCGGGCTGCTGATGTACCACCTCGCCGAGCACCGGGGCCTGCGCGAGCCGGTCGTCGTCAGCGTGAACAACACCTCGATGGCGGCGCGGCTCGGCGAGCACTACGGCATCGACGTCCACGAGACGCCGGTCGGGTTCAAGTTCATCGGCCCCGAGATGATCCGGACCGGGGCGATGCTCGGCGCCGAGGAGTCCGGCGGCTTCGGGTTCGGGATGCACCTCCCCGAGCGCGACGGGATCTACGCCGACCTGATGCTCCTCGAGCTGTTCCTCGCCGAGAAGGCCGCCGGGCGCTGGCCGGTCTCGAAGGCGCTTGCCCACTTCCACGAGATCGCCGGCCCGTCGTTCTACCGGCGGATCGACGTCCACGTCGAGCGGTCGCTGTACGACGAGACGAAGCGGCGGCTCCTCGTCGATCTCCGCGAGCAGGCGCCGGCCGACCTCGGCGGCCATCCGATCGCCCGGACCGTGCCGCTCGACGACGAACGACGGCTTCAAGTTCTTCCTCGCCGACGGGACGTGGCTGCTGATCCGGGCCAGCGGCACCGAGCCGCTCGTCCGCGTCTACACCGAGGCGACCATCGCCGGACGCTCCGCGAGGCGATGCTCGCCGCCGGCGAGCGGCTGGTCCGCGGCTCGTGACGAGCACGGCCCGCGCCGCGCCGCGTCGACAAGCCGTGGGGCCACGAGCTGATCTGGGTCCTGACCGACCGCTACTGCGGCAAGGTCATCGTCATCGAGGCCGGGCCGCCGGCTCTCGCTCCAGTACCACGAGCGCAAGGACGAGTCGGTCTACGTCATCAGCGGCCGGCTCCGGCTCCACCTCGAGGACGACGCCGGGACGATGACGGTCCGCGAGCTCGGCCCGGGCGACAGCGCGCGGGTCCCGGTCGGGCGCCGCCACCGCTTCGAGGCGGCCGAGCGGGTCGAGCTGATCGAGGTCTCGACCCCGGAGCTCGACGACGTCGTCCGGGTCGAGGACGACTTCGGACGCGAGGGCACGTCGGCTCCGTAGGGCGCCGCCGTCGAGCGTCGCCCCGGCGACGCAGCCGGAAGGTCCGGGGAGATCGCCGGCGTTTGGGGGGTGACCTGCCCGACCTCGGGGTGTATGGTGGTCGGCACGACCGCTTCACCGGTCGGGTGCGCGACCGGTCGGCGGCCTCGTGAGCGCCCCAGAGGGGCGGCGGAGGTATGCGTCGATGCACAGCTCCCTGATCGGCAAGGTCGAGAAGGCGAATCGCTACGCGCGCGAGCTCGATCGGATCACGATCGATCGTCTGGCGCTCACGTTCCGTGGCGACAACGACACGCACCACGTCAGTCTCGACTCCGGTCAGTGGCACTGCACCTGCCACTACTTCGACAGTTGGCGGACGTGCGTCCACGTCCTGACCCTCCAGAAGATCATGGGCGTGATGCTGCCCGAGACCGCCCAGGAATCGATCTTCTCGGCGCAGACGCCCGTCCCGGCCTGAGGCCGGCCGGCCGGCGCGCCGGCCCGAATCGAACCCGAAGGGCGTCGATCGACCGACCGGCGCCCTCGTCGTGTCCGGTCACGGATCGACGCGGATCGCAGCCGCCCGCGATGACGAACACCGCGTCCGTCTCGATCGGCGAGATCGCGCAGACGGCGCGTCTCCCATCGACCCGCGGCGTTCCGGACCGACTCGACGACGGAGCCCGCTGCCGGCCGAGCGGTCGAGGGTCACGACCGGGTCGCCCTCGGTCGACGCCGATCGGCTGATGAGCTCGACCGGCGAGCCCGCCAGGATGCCGTCGACGAAGCACCGCCGCGCGGCGCGTCGAAGGCATCGCGACGGTCCGAGGTCCTCGTCGCCGCAGAACGGGATCGGCTCGCGGTCGCGGAGGCGCTCGGCGGCGTCCGGGCCGAGGTCGGGCGCGGCCACCGGCCGGCGGGTCGAACGCCGGCGCGGGCGGCGAGCGGCGTCGCGGTCGGCGGCCAGACCTGCGAGGTCGCCGGACGCGCTCGAGCGACTCGCACGAGCCGGGCGTCCTGACGCCCTCGAGCCGGGCGATGACCCAGACGACGTCCGGCCGGCGATCCGCGCAGGCGCCGGCCTGCCAGGCTTCGCCGAACCCGTATCACGTCCAGCCGTTCGACTCCCGCCGCGCGGCCCGGTCCGAGCGCCGCGAGGGCAAGGGATGCGCCGTCCCGGCACGCGATCGCGGTGGCCGGCGGGTTCGGGCCCCAGCTCTCGCAGATCAAGCGTCACCCGGGCGAGCGGGACCGGCGGTCCGGCCGACGTCAGGTCCGGGAAGCGGCGTCGCGGAGGCCGCCGCCGGCGTGGCGATGGACGGTGCGGTGCGACGGCGACGGCGACGCGGGCGGCGCCGACGGGGATCGGACGGGTCCGCCGGTCGCCACGGGCGGACCGCTCGACGGCGCCGGCCCGAGCCGACGGTGCACCGGCCAGCCGCGATCAGCGAGCGCGACCGCGGCGATCGGGCTCCATCGGACCGGCCGGGCGGCGGTCATGTCGGGCATCCAGCCGAGGTCCAGCGGATCGTCCAGGTGACCGGTTCGACGAGTTGACCGCGGTCTCGGACGCGCCGTGAACAAGGTGGCGCGGTACTCGTACGAGCCCGCCGAGGCGGCCGTGAGCCGTGTCGCCTTCCAGTTGCTCCCGCCCGCGCCCGTGGCCGTCGCGCTGGCGGAGCCGTTCGTCCAGGTCGTCGCCCCGACCGGCCGTCGATCGATCCGGACGACCCGGCCGGACAACGGCCAGTTCCGCATGTCCTCGTAGGCGGCGGAGCTGGCGAGCGCGAGGCGGCCGGAGACGGTCGGCCGCGTGTTCGAGCAGCGGGTGTACGACGTGCCCGACGTGATCGTGAGGGCGGAGTTGAGGCCCTTCGCGCCGTCGCCCGGCGTGACGGAGAAGCAGTTGGCGTACTTGCCCGCGGCATTCGCCGGGCCCGTACTCGAGCTGGGCGGCCGCGAGGTCGCAGGGCAGGAAGTTCTGCCGGTTCCAGTAGTCCGGCGAGCCGTTCGGCGTCGGCGTCGTCGACTGCATGATCGTCTCGTCGTCGGCGCCGGCGTCGTAGTGCGGCCCGGACGAGCGTGTTGTGGGTGCTCTCGTGGGCGACGACCCGCAGGATCGAGAAGCACGACCGACGTCGGGAAGCCGTCGTTCGCGTTAGGGACTGCCGTCGTAGAGGTCCGAGCACGTGTTGTCGCGGTGGTACCACATCCAGGTCGGGGCGCTGGGCGAGGGCAGCGACCGGACGTAGATATCGAACGAGCGCGCAGGCCGCCGGCCGGGTTGCAGGCGATCCAGACCGTCGAGCCGGTGCAGGGCGACGCCGCCGCCGACGGTGTAGGTCACCGTCCCGCCGCCCGTGTTGTCGCCGCCGTTGTCGTAGTGCGGGACGTTCGAGTTGTTGGCGACCGGGTCGTCCCAGTTGACCTCGAGCTCGGTCTCGACGTTGGATCGGAACCACGCCGGATAGGACGAGGCTGGCGAAGTGCCAGTCGAGGGTGATCCGCGGGTCGCCGGGATCGTGCTGGAACAGGTCGGCATGGCCGGGATCCGGCTCGCCGGCGAGGACCGGCGGGGCCGCGAGAGCAAGTCCCAGCGCCGTCGCGGCGGCGAGCGCGACGAGCCGGCGGATCATCGGCGTCACCTCCGGTCCGGCGGAGCGACGGAGCCGGCGACGGCAGGGTCGCCCGGCCGGCGGCTCGGTGGAGTCGCGACCGGCAGATCAGACCGCGACCGGCCGGTCGGCGTCGCCCGCACGGCGATCCGTCGAACCGCTTCTCGGCCGACACCGCCGTGCGTCGGGGTCGAGAGCTGCCGCCAGATCCGCGGCCACGGCTGGTCGGTGCCCGGTCCGCGGCGTCAGGTCGTGGCGCCGGCCCTGCGCGGTCGAACTCGCCGATCGCCCAGCCGGTCGCAGCGCGATCCCACGACGCCGACGACCGACCCGTCCGCCGCGGCGCCAGCGGGTCGAGCAGCATGCTGTTCGTCTCGGCGCCAGGCCTCGCCGCCGTCGCGGATGCGCCGCGCCGAGATCCACGTCGTAGTCATCGTCGGTCGTCACGATCGCGTCGTCCGTCACGACGCGGAGGAACCCCTCGGCCGACCGGATCGGGCGGAAGACCTGCCGGTCGCGAGGTCGACGACCTGGGTCTCGCAGAGACGGACGCCGCAGGCGTTCGAGGCCGACGACGCCGCCCGGACGGGCTCACGACGACCTCGCCGCGGGCGACCGGCGACGCCGAGGGCCTTCGCCGGAAAGGCGCGCGGCGCGACCAGGGTCCGAATCGGAGAGGTCCGGGAACGTCACGAGCATCAGCCCGCCGTCCGCGCGCCATCGACGCGTCGCCGATAGCCGGTGACGACGAGCCCGGCGCTCGTCCAGGCGCCCGCCGACACCCAGATCGGCAGCTCCACCGTCACGCGACGAGGCGGCCGGTCGCCGGGTCGCGCAGCCGCACGGTCGATCGGCCGCCCCGGCGCCGGCACCGGGTCGACGCCACGAGCCCGCTCGTCGATCGCGAGGCCCGTCTCGCCGCTCGGCAGGCCGCGCGTCCGCTCTCGAGCCGCGGCCGTGGATCCACACCCCGTCGCCGCGCTCCGCGAGCCACGGAACATCCGGGACCTGGCGGGCGGCGCGGGCCGCAGCCGCGGCCGACCGTCGGCCGCGGCTCGGCCGTCGACCGCCGCGGTCGACGCCGCAACGGCCCCGCGGCGATCCCGTCCTGCGCGGCGCAGTCGTGCAGCGCCGACCCGCCGGCGACGGCCGCGGCCACCGCGCCGGCGAGCGCGATCGCCCCGACGCCGTGGATCCTGATCCTCGAGACATGGTCGGTCCGACGGTCCCTGTCGTGCGTGCCTGACCACTGGACAGAACCTCCCCCGGCGGTGGATCCGGCGGGGGAGGCGGGTAGGGGGAGGCGAGGTCCGCAGTCTCGCAGGCGGCCCTTATCCGGCGGCTCACCCGGCGGGTTCACCGGGGCCGGAGCCGTGGTAGCATCCGCCCGCTACCTCGATTTGCCGCGGGGTCGCGAAGCCGGTGAGAGTCCGGCACAGTCCCGCTACGGTGACCACCGCCCGAACGGCGTGTGGAAGTCCGGTCGCCGGGCCCGCGGTCGATGCTCTACCTTCGAGAGAAAGGGCAGGCACGATGCGACCGTCCGCGCTGATCAACCCCTCCTTCGATCCGAAGCGAGGGGTTTCGTGTGTTCACGGCCCTCGCTCTCGCCCCGATCCCGGAGCCTGACGTGTCGCGCCCTGCCCGATCCGCCGCCACCGTCCGCCCGTCCGCCTGGCTGGCCGTGCTCGTCGCCACGGCCGCCCTCTTCCGTCGCCGCCTGCAACGGCGCGGCGCCCCCAGCCCCCTCCGTCGGTCGCCCCGTCCGGCGACCGGCGGGCTCGTCCCGCCCGCGACGGCCAGCGCCCCGCCGTCGGTCGCCCCGTCGCCGCAGCCGCGGCAGCGTTCCCCGTCTCCGCTCACCGGCGACGACGGCACGACCGTCCACCCTGACCGAGAAGCCGCGACAAGATCGTCTCGCTGACCCCCGCCGAGACCGAGGTCCTCTACGCGATCGGTGCGGGCGACAAGGTCGCCGGCAAGGTCGAGGACATCGCCGAACTTCCCGCCCGAGGCCAAGGCCGTGCCGGTCGTGAGCTCGTTCGGCGCGACCGGGCTCGACGTCGACACCGAGAAGATCGTCGGGCTCGGGACGGACCTCGTCATCGCCGGCGGCGAGGGCGGCACGCCGCCCGACGCGATCGACAAGCTCCGCTCGCTGAAGATCCCGGTGCTCGTCCTCTACGCCCCGGACGTCGACGGCGTCTACAAGGACATCGAGCTGACCGGGTGACGCGGTCGGCGAGTCCGACAAGGCCGACGCCCTCGTGACCGCGACGATGAAGAGCCGGCTTCGAGCAGGTCGCGCACGGCGACCGCCGGCGCGCCGAAGCCGAAGGTCTTCTACGAGACCGGCGACCAGCCGTCGATCTACGGCATCGCCGACCAGTCCGTCTACCAGCAGATGATCTCGCTCGCCGGCGGCACGCCGATCACGACCGGCAGCGCGACGAACTGGGAGATGCCGACCGAGAAGCTCGTCCAGGCCGATCCCGAGCTGATCATCCTCGGCGACTCGGCCTACGGCGTGACCGCCGACGCCGTCGCCAAGCGGCCGGGCTGGGCCGGCGATCACCGCGGTGAAGAACAGAACGCGATCAAGGGCATCGACGACATCGTCGTCACCCGGCCCGGGCCGCGGCTCGCCGACGGGCTGCTCCTGCTCGCCGCCGCGATCCACCCGGAGCTCGGCCTGCCGGTGCCGTCGCCGGCCGCGTCGGGCGGCTGATCGTGGCGACCCGCCAGGACGCCCTCGCCGCCCCGACGGCGGTCGAGCTCGCGATGGCCGGTCACCGCCGGCCGATCGTGCTGGCGGTGATCGGGCTCGTGGCGCTCGGCGGTCGCCCTGGTCGCCGCGGTGGCGTTCGGCACGGTGGCCGATCGCGCCGGGCGACACGATCGGCGATCATCCTCCACCGGCTGCTGCCCCTCGACCTGCCCCAGACCTGGACCGCGACCGAGGAGACGATCGTCTGGGAGCTGCGGCTGCCGCGGGTCCTCGAGGCGATGATCGTCGGGCTCGGGCTGGCCGTCGCGGGGACGACGTTCCAGGGCCTGCTCCGGAACCCGCTCGCCGATCCGTACGTGCTGGGGACGGCGTCCGGCGCCGCGCTCGGGGCGGCGATCGCGGTGCTGATCCCGATCCGGATCGAGTTCCTCGCGTTCGGCCTGCTCCAGCTGCTCGCCTTCGCTCGGCGCGCTGCTGGCGATCACCGCGGTCTATCGGCTGTCGCGGACGGCCGGCGGCTCGCCGATGACGAGCCTGCTCCTGACCGGCTACGCGCTCGGCTCGCTCCTCGCCGCGGCGCTGGCGATGGCGATGTACCTGTCCGGGCGCGGCCCTCCGCCAGATCTTCGCGTACCTGCTCGGGAGCTTCGAGAACGCGTCGTGGGGCGAGCTGGCGGGCGCGGTCCCGCTGATCGCGATCGGATCGCTGCTGATCCTCGTCCGGGCGCGGACGCTGAACGGGCTGCTGCTCGGCGAGGAGACGGCCGCCCATCTCGGCGTCGACGTCCGGCGCGAGCGGGCGATCCTGCTCGGCCTCGCGTCGCTCGTGACGGCCGCGGCGGTCGCGGTCAGCGGCCTGATCGGGTTCGTCGGGCTGGTCGTGCCGCACGTCGTCCGGATGCTCGTCGGCCCGAACGCGCGGCTCGTCCTGCCGCTGTCGGCGATCGGCGGCGCGCTCCTGATGGTCGTCGCCGACCTCGCCGCGCGGACTGCTCGGCGGGATCCCGGTCGGGGTGATCACCGCGGTGATCGGGGCGCCGTTCTTCCTCGTCCTGCTGCGCCGCGCCCAGCGCGGGTACGAGCTGTGACCGGCTTCCCGGCGACGCAGCGAGCCGATCCTCGCCCTCCGCGGGGTCGCGGCCGCGTACGGACCGCGGACGGTCCTCCGCGACGTCGACCTGGCGATCGGGTCCGGCGAGTGGGTCGCGATCGTCGGACCGAACGGCGCCGGCAAGTCGACGCTGCTCCGGCTGATGACCGGGGTCCTCGCGCCGTCGGCCGGCGAGCGTCTCCGTCGACGGGCGGTCGCTCGCGACGCTCGACCGCGACGAGATCGCCCGCCGGATCGCGGTCGTCCCGCAGCCATCGAGCCTGCCGTTCGCGGCCACGGTCGAGGCGGTCGTCGCCCTCGGCCGGCTGCCGCACGAGGACCGGTTCCGCGGCCTGCGGCCGGCGGATCGCGCGGCCGTCGCGGCGGCGATCGAGCGGGTCGGGCTGGGCCGGCTCGTCGGCCGCGACGTCCGCGAGCTGTCGCTCGGTGAGCGCCAGCTCGTGCTGCTGGCCGTGGCGATCGCCCAGGCGGCGCCGGTCATCCTGCTCGACGAGCCGACGGTCCACCTCGACATCCGCCACCAGTTCGACGTGATGGACCTGCTCGCCGACCTGAACCGGCGGGACGGCCGGACGATCGTGACCGTCCTCCACGACCTCCATCTCGCCGCGCAGCGGATCCCGCGGATCGTCGTCGTCGGCGACGGCGGCATCGTCGCCGACGGCCCGCCCGCCGCAGGCGCTCGACCACGACCGGATCCGCGACGTCTTCGGCGTCGATCCGGCGCTCCTGCCCGACGGGCCGTGGAGCCACGAGCGCGGTGGCGGCGCCATGGCTGAGGTCGCGGTCCGGCGAGGACGCGCCGACCGCGGCGCATCCGCTCGCCGAGCTGGTCGCCGCGGTCGACGTTCCTGACCCGGGTGCCGGTCGCGGCGCGGGTCGGGCAGCCGGTCGCGGACCGGCGCGGCCGCGTTCGGGCTCGTCGGGCGCCGCGCTCGGGCTCGTCGCGGCGCTGCCGCTGGCTGTTCGCCGGGATCGCCCATCCGGTGCTCGGCGGCGATCGCGGCCGTCGCGCATCCTCGCCCTCCTGGACGGGGCCCTCCATCTCGACGGCCTCGCCGACACGTTCGACGCGCTCGCCGCGCCGGCGGGCGGCGCCGATCGGGCGCGGACGGATCCGCGGGCGGGGACGGCAGGCGTCGTGGCGATCGTCGTCGTCCTGGGGCTGGACGTCGCGGCGCTCGCGCCGAGCTCGGCGCTCGCGACGCGTCTCCGGGCCGCGGCCGTCCTGATCGCCGCGGCCACGCTGGTCGCGCGGCCGCCGCCCCGGTCTGGGCCGTCACGGTCGGGCGCCGCCGCCGGCCCGTCGACGGGCTCGGATCGTGGTTCGCGGATCACGTCTCGCCGGTCGCCGCCGCGTTCGCCGCGGTGACGGCCGCTGCTGATCGTCACTCCTCCTCGTCGAGTTCGCCGGGCCCGGCGTGGCCCTCGCGGTCGCTCGGCGGCGCCGGCGCTCGGGACGATCGTCGGGCGCGGTCATCGTCCGGCTCCGGGGCCAGCTCGACGGCGACGGCTACGGCGCGATCATCGAGACGACCGTTCGCCGCGGTGCTCGTCGTCGCGGTGCTGCTGCCGATGAGCCGGCCGCTGGTCGTGATCCTCGGCGGGACGCGGAGCGGCAAGAGCCCGGTTCGGGCGCGATCGCGCGTCGGCGCTCGCGGGCGACGGCCCGGTGACGTACGTCGCGACGGCACTCCCCGGTGACGCCGAGCTGGACGAGCGGATCGCGATGCACCGCCGCGACCGACCGGCCGACCTGGGCGACGGTCGAGCCGGGTCGCGACCTCGTCGGCGGCGATCCGGGCGATCCCCGCCGGGACGACGATCCTCCTCGACGGCCTGACGCTCTGGGTCAGCCTGCTCGCTCGACGGCCCGGACCCGGACGTCATGGCCGCGGTCGACGGCCCGGTCGAGGCCCTGCGAGCGCCCTCGCCGCCCACGACGGTCCGGCCGTCGTCGTCAGCGACGAGGTCGGGCTCGGGATCGTGCCGATGGACCCCCTCAGCCGCGCGTTCCGCGACGTGCTCGGGATCGCCCACCAGCGCCTCGTCGACGACCGCCGACGAGGCGTGGTTCCTCGTCGCCGGCCGCGCGATCCGCCTCGACCCGGCTGCCGGTGCCCGTCGGATGAGCGCCGCCCACGACATCTGGCTCGTCCGCCACGCCCCGACGACGTGGACCGGCCGGCGCTGGTGCGGCCGGGCCGATCCGCCGCTCAGCCGGGACGGCCGGGCGGTCGCCCGCGAGGTCGCCGCGCGGCTGGCCGCGGACCTGCCCGCGACGACGATCATCCGATCCAGCCCGGCCCGACGGGCCCGATCCACCGCGCCGCGCGATCGGCGGCCGCGGCCGGCATCGCCGTCGTCGATCGCCGCCCGAGCTCGTCGAGGTCGACGTCGGCCGTGTCGAGGGCCTCACCTGGGGGGAGGTCTCGACGCGCGAGCCGCGGTCGCCGACGCGATCGGCCGCGGCGACCCGATCGACTGGCCCGGCGGCGAGTCGTCGGTCGAGGTTGCCGACCGGGCGCGGCGGGCCGCGGCGCGGATCCGATCGGACGCGGCCGGCGGGCCGGTCGTCGTCGTGTCGCCACGGCGCGTTCCTCCACGCCCTGCTCGCCGTCCTCGTCGAGCCGGACGCCGGGACGCGTGCCGCCGGGCACCGAGCCCGGTCGCCCCGCTCCAGGCGGGCGGCGTCGTCCGGCTCGTCCGCCGGAGGTCGACATGGGCGGCGGCATGACCGGCGCGCCGGCGACGGCGATCGACGCTCGACCCGCTCGAGACGCTGATCGCGCGCGATCGGGCCGCTCGACGCCGACGCGATGGCGACGACCGCCCGTCGCCTCGACCGACTGACGAAGCCGCCGGGGAGTCTCGGGCGGCTCGAGACGCTGGCGATCGAGGTGGCGGGCATCCGGGGGGAGCCCGTCACCTCGATCCGGCGCCCGGCGATCGCTGTCTTCGCCGGCGATCACGGGATCACGCGCCAGGGGGTGTCGCCGTATCCGCCCGAGGTCACCGCGCCAGATGGTCGCGAACTTCGCGGCCGGTGGCGCCGCGATCAACGTCCTGAGCCGGGCCGCGGGCGCGGACCTGGTCGTCGTCGACGTCGGCGTGGCCGGCGACCCGATGCCGCGCCGGCGCGACCGGCCGCCGGACGGCCCCGCGTCGTCTCCGCCCGGGTCGCCGCCGGGACCCGCGACTTCTCGGTCGAGCCCGCGATGACGCCGGCCGAGACGCTCGCCGCGATCGAGGTCGGGCGGCGCGATCGCCGCCGAGCTCATCGCGCGACGGCTGCGACCTGCTCGGCGTCGGCGAGATGGGCATCGGCAACACGACCGCCGTCGAGCGCGATCGTCGCCGCGCTCCTCGGCCGCCCGGCCGCGCGACGTCACCGGTCGCGGGACCGGCCTCGACGACGCCGGCGTCCGCCGCAAGGCCGCGGTCATCGACGCCGCGCTCGCCCTCCACCAGCCGGACCCGACGCGCCCGCTCGGACGTCCTCGCCGCCGTCGGCGGGCTCGAGATCGCGGCGCTCGTCGGGGCGATCCTCGAGGCGGCCGGCCGCCGCGTGCCCGGTCGTCCTCGACGGGTTCATCACCGGCGCCGCGGCCCTCGTCGCGGCCCGGCTCGCGCCCGGACCTGCCGGCCCGCCTGATCGCGAGCCACCGCTCCGCCGAGCCGGGCCACCGGATCGTCCTCGACGCGCTCGGGCTCGAGCCGGTCCTGGACCTCGGGCTCCGGCTCGGGGAGGGGAGCGGCGCCGCCCTCGCGATCCCGGTGATCGGCGGCCGCGCTCCGGATCCTCGGCGAGATGGCGACGTTCGAGGACGCCGGCGTCGCCGACCGCGACTGACCTCGCCCGACGCCGCGACGTTGGGCGATCATCGGCCCATGCGGATCGCCGACTTCGCGCTCGAGCGCTTCTTCGCCCGCTGGGAGTTCGCGGTCCGGCATCTCCTCTGCGCGTCCGACGTCGAGGGCTGGCCGATGGCCGACCTCCTCGCCCTCGCCGACGACGAGACGGCCGGCGCTCTGGGCGAACCTCCGGCTCGGCTACTCGGAGGCGCCCGGCCATCCGCTGCTCCGCGCCGAGATCGCCGACGCTCTACGACGACGTCGACGCCGGACGACGTCCTCGTCTTCGCCGGCGCCGAGGAGGCGATCTTCTGCCTCTCGAACGTGCTCCTCGGACCCGGCGACCACGCCGTCGTCACGTGGCCCGGCTACCAGAGCCTCTACGAGGTCGGCCGCGCGACCGGCGCCGACGTCACCCTCCACGTCCTCCACGAGGCGGACGGCTGGGCGCTCGACCCCGACCGGCTGATCGCGACGCCTCCGCCCGGAGACGCGGCTCGTCGTCGTCAACGCGCCGCACAACCCGACGGGCATGCTGCCGACGCACGCCGAGTGGGCGCGGCTCGACCGGCGAGCTGGCCGATCGCGGGATCCACCTCCTCGCCGACGAGGTCTACCGCTTCCTCGAGTTCGACGAGGCCGACCGCCTGACCGCCGGCGCCGACGCGTTCGACCGCGGCGTCTCGCTCGGCGTGATGTCGAAGTCGTTCGCGATGGCCGGCCTGCGGATCGGCTGGCTCGCGACCCGCGACCGCGACCTGCTCGCGCGCTGCGCCGCGTTCAAGGACTACACGACGATCTGCTCGTCGGCGCCGTCCGAGATCCTCGCCCTGATCGGGCTCCGGGCGCGCGACACCGTCCTCGCCCGGTCGCGCCGGATCGTCGACGACAACCTGCCGCTGCTCGACCGCTTCTTCGTCGACCATGCCGACCGCTGGTCGTGGGTCCGGCCGCGCGGCGGCTCGATCGGCTTCGCCCGGCTGCTCGACGACGAGCCCGTCGGAGTCGTTCGCGGCGCGGCTCGTCGAGGCCGAGGGCGTCCTCCTCCTGCCGGGCAGCGTCATCGGCCACGACGGCAACCACGTCCGGATCGGGTTCGGGCGCGAGGACCTGCCGGTCGCCCTGGCCGGCCTCGAGCGGTTCCTCGCCGCCCATCGGCCGCGAGCGCGTCGCCTGACGATGGCCGAGCGGCCGTGATTCTCCCTGTTGCGCGGGCGCGACTGATCCGATCCGTCCGGCGCGTCGAGGACGCCGTTCGGGTGTTGTGATCGAGCCGCCCATCGCGGATGATGCGCGCGCGGAACGCGGCCGCCGTCGGGCCGGTGGACGGGGCACCGGCCTCGTGCCCGCCATCCGAGGGAGGCCCTCGGTGGCCATCGACACCAACGCGCCCCGCTCCCGCCGCGCCATCCTCGCCGGAGCCCTGGGCGGCGCCGGAGCCCTCGCTCGCCGCGGCGCTCGGCCGGGCGGCGCCCGTCGCCGCCGCGACCGGCGACAACGTCGTCCTCGGCAAGGGCACGACCGCGACCGACAACGCCGCGCCTCGACGCGCCGCCGATCGGCACTGACCTCGGCACGACCGCCTCGACGGGAGCAGGACCGGCATCGGCGTCTTCGGAGTCACCGACGGCACGGGCGGTCGGGCCCGTCCACGGACGGGGTCGTCGGCTGACCGGCGGCGGCTCCGCCCGACCGCACGGACATCGACCCAGGCCGGCGTCTACGGCTTCAGCGACGACCAACGATCTCGACGGCCGGCGTCTGGGGCGACACGTTCCAGGGCATCGGCGTCGTCGGCACCGGCGACTGGGGCTTGCTCGGGCTCGGCTCCGTCGGCGACGTCGGCTAGGCGACCGACCCGTCCGGCACCGGGCATCTTCGGCTTCTCCGGGACGACGCGCACTGCCGTTCCCGGTGCCGTCGGCCGGCGTCGTCGGCTTCGCCGGCACCGGCGCCTCGACCGGCGTCCGCGGCCACGCGATGACCGGCGCCACGTACGGCGTCGTTGCGTCCGCGGCGACACGACCAGCCAGTACGCGCTGTACGTCAGCGGCCGGCTCAAGCCGAGCCGCAGCGGCCGGGTCGCTCGTCCGCTCGAGCGCGACCTTCGATCTCGGTGACGATGGCCGGCGTCACCACGGCGTCGTACATCGTCGCGACGCTCCAGACGAACGTCAGCGGCTGCTACGTCCGGGCCGCGTGCCCGAGCACGAACAAGCTGACGATCTACCTGTCGAAGGCGCCGGGCAAGACGGTCTACGTCGGCTACGTCGTCGTGAACTAGGCGATCGACGATGAAGCACGAACGATCTCTCGGCCCGGATCGCCGAACGTTCCGGGAACGAGCCGCGCGATCGAGCGGGCCAGACGGCGCAGGCCGAGGCTCGCCATGCGGCGATCGCCTCGGCGGCAGTCGCTCGGCTGGGCGCGCGATCGCGCGCCCGGCCGGCCACGGCCCGGCGACGACCGAAGCGGCGCACGTTCACGCGGTCGGCGTCCCGACGACGGTTCGCCAGGTCGCACGGGAGCTGACCGGGGACGTGGACATCCAGCTCGGGACCCAGCGGATCCTCGTGCTCGAGGAGCACGAGGGCGTCGAGGTGCTCAAGCCAGCGCGCCATGGACAAGCGGACCCAGGCCTTCGCCAGCGGCCTCGGTTCGCTCCTGTCCCGGCCGAAGCCCGACGAGATCGAGCTCGTCACGAGCCAGCGCCGGCTCGAGGCCGTTCTGGCACGTCGCCGGTCGAGCCCACTACGTCTACGAGCGGCGGCGGACGTACACGGTGCCGGCCAGCGCCGCGAGGTCCGCGAGGTCACGTCCATGGACGCGACCTACCCGATCGCCGACTCCGGGCCGTCGGCGCGGACCTTCACGCCTCGACGCCATCGAGCACTGCCGCGAGGAGATCTGCGCCACGAGCTGAACGTCGACGCCCGGCTCGGGCGCGACCGTCGCCGACGCGACGGCCGTCCTGTCCGGCCCGCGCCGCGAGGTCGCAGGACCCCGCGACGCTCACCGCCGACGACACGGTCGTCGTCCCGCCCGAGCATCGGGCGTCGTATGTCGTCCGGCAGCTCCTCGGCGAGATGCTCAAGCCGGTCCAGGCCGACACGATCCTCGAGGAGTCGCTGACGCTCGAGACGACCGACCTCGTCTACCGCCCGATCTGGGCGTTCGAGTTCCACTGGCGGCCGAAGGACAAGCGCGGCGTCGTCGAGATCGACGCGGTCACCGGCGCACGCTCCGCGCCGGCGGCTCGATGCTGCCGCAGCTCGGCCGGATGATCACGCGCGACGCGCTGTTCGACATCGGCGCCGACACGGTCGGCCTGCTGGTCCCGGGCGGCAGCATCGCGGTGAAGGTCGCCCGCGCGGCCCTCGACAAGGGCTACTGACGGGCGCTCGGTCAGGTCCCCTGCGTTCCGTGGCCCCCGTCGCCGTGCTCCGAGCCGTTCCAGGAGGAGAGCGAGCGGAGGAGCCGCGCCGCCGCACTCGAGGGTTGGAGGGAGCCCGCGACGGCGCCCTCCGGGACGGGCGCGGGTAGATCCTCGGACCGTCCGTTGGCATCGGGATCCATGACGCCCAGGCCCGGGCCGGCCTCGGCCGCCTCGCCATCCGCCGACTCGTCGTCTGCGGCGGCATCACTGGTCGGCTCGGAAGCATCGTCGGCCGTTGCAAATCCAGGAGCGTCAATGACCGCGACGGGTTCGTCGCCCACGGCTTCGTCGGCGGTCTCCTGTGGAGCGTTGGCGAGCTCCGCGACCGCGGCCGCCCGCGCAGCCCCTCGGACGGCATCGAGATCCGGTGGCGGGGGTAGCGAACCGGCACGGCGGGCGATCTCCGCCGGAGCGGTCGCATCCTGGAGCTCGTCGAAGAACTGATCGAGGGTTGAGCGGTAGTCCTGGACGGCGATCGCGACGCCGTCGATCTCGCTCGTGATGATCGAGTCGTGCTTGGCGAGGTGGGCTTCCAGGTCCTGCCGTCGCTTGTCCGTGCGTCGGCCGGCCTCCTGGCGAATCCGCTCGGTCTCGTCGGCCGCCCAGGACTGGATGTCACCGACGTCCTCTTCCGCGAGCCGGCGGAGCTCCTCGGCCTCGACGGCAGCGCGCTTGCGCGCCGTGTCGACCTGACCGGCCGCGTCGTCCGCGACGACCGCGGCGATGTGTTCGCGCTGCTGCTCCGCGGCAGCCTGCATCGCACGGGTCAGCTCCGCCAGGAAGCCCGGCACGACGCTCGCTGCGGCCGCAGCCGCGACTGGCTCAACTGGCTCATGGTCCATCGTGGTCACCGGGCCGCCCTCTGGCAGCTGAGCGTCAACCGGAGTGTTCTGGTCCATTGGTACCCCCTCGCTGGCAGCCGAACGTACTGCTGGCCCCTTGGGGTGGCAACGAATCAAGCGGATTTCCGGTGACAGGGGGAACCGGTCCAGTGGCGATCTGCGCCGGTCCGCAACGGTCCGGGGGACTGCGGTCAGGTGCGCTTGCGCTCCAGGTCGAGGAACGGAAGCGCGACGACCTGCGCGCCGACGCGGCCGCGGCGGCCCTCGACCGTCCACTCGACGTCGACCTCCGAGCCGATCGCCTCGTGGGCGGGCGGCACGGACGCGAGCGCGATCGCCTGCTTGAGGATCGGGCTCCAGCCGACCGACGTCGCCCGGCCGACCTGGCGGCCACCGACGAAGACGGGCCGCGGCGAGCGGTCGACGGCCGGCGAGATCGCGGGCGGCAGGCCCTGGGCGCTGAACAGCCCCTCGATCCCGTACCAGTCGAGCTGGAGGCCGACGAGCCGGCGCGCCGGGCCGCCGGCCGCGCTGCTCGCGCTCGAGCGCGAGCCGCCCGACGAAGTCGGCCTTGTCGAAGGAGACGAGCCGGCCGAGGCCGATCTCGGACGGGCTGTAGTTCTGCTCCGGGTTCATCGCGTGGCGGGCCGACGTGTAGTCGACCTCGAGCAGGATCAGCCCGGCCTCGAGCCGGACGACGTCGAGCGCGAGCATCCCGGCCGGGCGGATCGCGTGGTCCTGCCCCGCGGCCCACAGCGCGTCCCAGAGCGCGACCGCGTGGCCGGCGTCGACCCACAGCTCGTAGCCGAGGTCGCCGGTGTAGCCGGTCCGCGACACGTCGATCGCGAGCTTCTTCCGGCCGCTGCCGATCGTCGTCGCGCGCCGCCGGAAGTAGCCGAGGTCCGCGAACGACTGGCCCGTCGCCGCCTCGAGGACCGCCGCGCGATTGCGGGCCCTGGAGCGCGACAGCCGCGGCCGTCTCGGAGACGTCGTCGATCGTCACGTCGAGCCCGGCGGCGTTCATCCGGAGCCAGCGGAGCTGCGGATCGGCGGCGGTCCAGCGGAACGTGCCGTCGTCGAGCGCGTGGACCGTGCCGTCGTCGATGACCTTGCCGTGCTCGTCGCACCACGGCGTGTAGAAGACCCGGCCGGGCGTCAGCTTCGTCGCGTCGCGGGTGATCACCCGGTCGACGAGCCGCGCCGCGTCGGGCCCGCCGACGACGTACTTGTAGAGCGGGCTGACGTCGATCAGCGCGGCCGCCTCGCGGATCGCGTTGTACTCGATGTCGTGGGCGTCGGCGTAGGCCGAGGAGGCGAAGTAGCCCGACCACTCGCGCCACTGCTGCTTGCGGTTGAGCGGCGCGGTGGCCGGATGGAAGGCGGTGCCGACGCTCACGTCGCGGGGATCCTCCGAGGGGTCGTGAGCCGGGATCGCCAGTATGCCTGTGACGGCGGCGAGGCACCGGCCTGCTAGCGTGTGGCGATGGATTCGCCGGGGGACGAACCCGGGCCGCCCGATCGCCAGGCCGAGGCGATCGCCGCCTCGTGGCTTCGATCGATCCCGCCGAGCCTGCTGGAGCAGCGTCCTCGCCGGCTCGCGGATCCGCGCGGACGCCGCCGGCAGCCTCGTCCGCCCGATCGGCGAGGGCGGCTCCCATCTCGAGCTCGTCGCTGACCGGCCTGATCCGCGTCGAGGTGTCCTCGCCGGACGGTCGCAGCCTCACGATCCGCTACGCGCGGCCGGGCGACCTGCTGGGCGCCGCCTCGCTCTTCGCCCAGCGCGTACACGATGCCGGGCTCCCTGTACGCGCTCGTCGACTCCGAGCTGCTGGAGCTCCGACCCGACGTCGTCCGCCGCCTCGCGCGCGAGCACGTCGAGGTCGCGAACGCCCTGCTCGACGAGCTCAGCGAGCGCGTCGTCGCGTTCGTCGGCGAGATCCCGGGCAGCGCCTTCTCGACCGTCCGCCAGCGGATCGCGCGGCAGCTCCTCCACGTCGCGACCGAGCCGGGTCGCGGCCGGACGCGCGTCGCGCGGATCACCCAGCAGCAGCTCGCCGACGCCGTGGGCACGGTCCGCGAGGTCGTCGTCCGGGAGCTCCGCGGCCTCCGCGAGGAGCGGGATCGTCGCGACGGGCTCGCGATCGATCACGATCCTCGATCCCGACCGGCTCGCGGCCGATGTCGGCGACGCGACACCGGCCGTTTGGAACCCAGGTTCCTGACCGCCCGCTCGAGCCGCCCGCCAGCCTTGTCCCGAAGCCGCCACCCGATGGCGGCACCCTGGGGGACCGACGATGGACCCGAAGCTGATGCTGACCCTGATCACCGGCGACCTCGAACGACGCCGCGAGAGAGGAGTTCGAGGCGACGCTCCGCCGGCCCGACGCGCTGCCGCTGCCGCCGGAGGAGCCGGCGCCGACGTTCGGCGACCGGCTGAGCGCCGTGATCACCGGCTGGCTGCACCGCCTGCCGGCGCGAGCCCGTCGCCCGGTCTGGCGCGCGGCGACGACGAGGTGACGGCCGTCTGACGAGCCCGCTGCCGGCTGCGGGTTCGGGCGACCCTCAGCCGGCGACCACCGGCTGCGCCGCGACCGCCTCGGCGCAGCGCCGGATCGCCGCGACGGACACGTCGGCGTCCGCCTCGGTCGTCGACCAGTTCGACACCGAGATCCGCATCGCGGCCATGCCCGTGCCAGGTCGTCCCGCCGAGCCAGCACGTCCCGTCGGCCTGGACCGCGGCGATCACCTCGCGGGTGAACGCGTCGATCGCGGCCGCGTCGGGCGTCCGAGCCGTCCGTCGCGGGCGGCGCGAACCGGACGAGCACCTGGTTGAGGACGACGTCGTTGAGGATCGTGACGCCCGGCGCGTCGCGCAGCCCGTCGGCCATCCGCCGGGCGAGGGCGCAGCAGCGGTCGATCATCGCCGCGAGCCCGTCGCGGCCCAGCTCGCGGATCGCGGCGTAGATCGGGAAGCCGCGGGCGCGCCGCGACGACTCCGCGACCCAGTTGTACGGGTCGCGCTCGCGCTCCGGCCGGTCTCGACGTAGTACGCCGCGCCGAGCGTCATCGCCGCGTGGTGCGCGGCGACGTCGCGGACGATCGAGATCCCGGAGTCGTACGGCACGTTCAGCCACTTGTGGGCGTCCGTGGTCCACGAGTCGGCGTCCGCGAGGCCGGCCGTCGAGGTGCCTGAGGCGTCGGTGACACGGCCGCCCACAGCCCGAACGCCCCGTCGACGTGGAGCCACGCGTTCGGCAGCTCGCGGACCGCGGCGACGATCTCCGGCAGCGGATCGAACGCGCCGGTGTTGACGTTGCCCGACTGGGCGCAGACGAGGACCGGCCGATCCCGGAGGCCCGGCGAGGACCTCGCGCAACGAGTCCGGCCGCATCCGGCCCTGCCCGTCGGCCTCGACCTTGTGGACCCGGTTCCGCCCGAGCCCGAGCATCTGGAGCGACACGTGGATCGTGACGTGGGCCTCGGCGCCGACGACGACGGCGATCTCCGGCGCGCCGGTCAGGCCGTCCTCCTCGACGTTCCAGCCGGTCCGCTCGAGGACGCGGTGCCGGCCCGCCGCGAGCCCGGTGAACGACGCCATCGTCGCTCCGGTCGAGAACCCGACCGACGATCCGGCCGGCAGCCCGAACAGCTCGATCAGCCAGGCGGCCGGCGACCTCCTCGGCGACGGACGCGGACGGGCCGATCGCGTAGAGCCCGGCGTTGTTGTCCCAGGCGCTCGTCAGCCAGTCCGCCGCGAGCGCGGACGGCAGCGATCCGCCGATCACGAACCCGAAGTAGCGCGGGCCGGCGCTGCGCGATCAGCCCCGGATCGGCGATCCGTCGCGAGGTCGGCGACGACCTCGCCCGGGCGCCTCGCCGCGGGCCGGCAGCGGGCCCGCCGAAGGCCGCGAGCAGCTCGTCGTGGCCGGCGGTGCATGGACGGGCCGCGTGGTCGAGCGCCGTCGAGGAAGTCGGCGGCCAGGTCGGCGGTCTGGTGGAGGAGGGGCGACGGTCGGGCATCGGGCAGACCTCGGGAGTGGGATGCAGGCCATCGTACGACGGAGGCGCCATGGACGCTTGCCGATGGCGATCGCGCGCGGACACGAAACGGCCCCCGGCGGTGCCGGGGGCCGTCGAAGCGTCGCGAGGCGCGGCTATGGGTGGATGCCGAACCCCGCGAGGAACGCCTGGTCGTCCGGCTCGTCGAGGCGGTAGGCGCCGCCCGTGCCGGCGCAGTTCGGGTTCTTGCCGAACGACGTGACAGCGACGATGAGGTTCGAGCTCGTGTTGTCGAAGGTCGGTCCGCCGGAGTCCCCGAAGCAGGTGCCGCCGGTCGCGGTGTTGTTCGACAGGATCATGTACGTGTCCGCCGGGTTGCTCGTTCAGGTTGTCGAGCTTGGGGTCGGACTTGCGCCGCGTGTCGCCGCCGAACTCCTTCTTGCCCTGGACCCGCTCGAGGCCGTAGCCGACGGCCTCGAAGCGTGTGCTTCTTCGCCTGGCCGCGGTACTGGTCGAGCCAGCCGGTCGGCGCGAGGCTGGCCGAACGTCGGCGATCCCCGTGACGGCGGTCGACAGCCGCAGGACGCCGGCGTCGTGGACGAAGAAGGCCAGGTCGTCGTAGAGCGGATGGGGCGTCGCCGTCGCCGCGATGCCACTCGCGGCTCGCGTTCAGGGCGGCCGTCCAGGCCGGGTAGCGCTGCGCGTTCTGGTCGCGGGCGAAGCCCGAGCTCGGCGGCAGGATGCTGAAGTCCGGCGCCTCCGCGAAGCTGATCCAGACGTCGTTGCCGCCGACACCGCCGTGAGCCGCGTCCGTGTCGACGCCGTCGTGCGTCGTCGAGGCGCCGTTCAGGCCGACGGCGAACGTGCAGTGGCCGGCCGTGACGACGATCGTCGAGCTGAGCAGGGTGCCGCGTGCAGGTGAACCAGCTGCCGGGATCGTCGAACCGCGAATCCACGGCGTCCGGGACGTAGAACAGCATCTCGCCGACGTACGGGTGCTCGCCGGCATCCGGCGAGCCGTTCGTGATCGCGCCGACCGGCGCGGCGAGCGCCAGGATCGCGATCAGGGCGGCAAGGATGGACAGGCTCCTGCGCATGCGTCATCTCCTCCATGAGGCAGGCGGTGGCACTGGGGAAGGCCGAGCCTAACCCGAGGACGAAAATCGGCATGGCACGATGCGCTGGCGGTGACCGGGCGCACCGGGCACCGGCGATCCTGCGGCGGCGAGGATCCGCGGACCAGCGGTGCAGAACGCGACGCCCGGCCTCGGTGGCCTCGGATACGCTCGTCGGCGACAGGACCGGAGGACGAGAAGGAGGGTTCGTGGCCGAGCGCTACGACGCGGTGATCATCGGCGGCGGGCACAACGGGCTGGTCAGCGCCGCCTACCTCGCCCGCGCCGGGATGAAGACGCTCGTCCTCGAGCAGCGCCACGTGCTCGGCGGCGCCGCGGTCACCGAGGAGCTGTTCCCCGGCTTCCGGTTCAGCGTCTTCAGCTACGTCGTCTCGCTCCTCCGGCCCGGAGATCATCCGGGACCTCGAGCTGCCGCGGCACGGGCTCGACATCCTCCCGCTCGACGGGACGTTCACGCCGCTCCGCCCGGGGGACGGGCCGGCCAAGGGCGGCGGCGACTACCTGTGGCGCGTCAACGACCACGGCCGGACGATCCGCGAGCTCCGCCGCTGGTCCGCGACCGACGCCGAGGCCTACGAGGAATACGGCCAGCTGATGGTCGAGATGGCCCGGTTCATCAAGCCGATCCTCGCGATCACCCCGCCGGACCTGACCTCGCTGGACCCGCGGCCGCTGCTGCCGCTCGGCGGGCTGCTGCGGACGTTCCAGCAGCTGCCGGAGCGACAGCAGGCGGTCTTCGTCCAGCTGATGACGATGAGCGCGGCCGACTTCCTCGACCAGTGGTTCGAGACCGACCCGCTGAAGGCGACGATGAGCGCGTCCGGGATCATCGGGACGTATCTGGGGGTCCGCTCGCCCGGCACGGCCTACGTCCTGCTCCACCACTACATGGGCGAGATCGACGGGGCGTTCCGGGCCTGGGGGATCCCGAAGGGCGGGACCGGCGGGGTCTCGAATGCGATCGGCAGCGCCGCGCGGGCGCTCGGGGCGGAGATCCGGACGGAGGCGCCGGTCGAGCGGATCCTCGTCCGCGACGGCCGGGCGGTCGGCGTCGATCCTCGCGGGCACCGGCGAGGAGATCCGCGCCGACGTCGTCCTGTCCTCGGTCGACGCGCGCCGGACGTACCTGTCGTTCCTCGAGCCGGGCACGCTCGACGCGGAGTTCGAGGAGGAGGTCCGCCGGTTCAAGTTCCGCGGCTCGTCCGGCAAGGTCAACCTGGCGGTCGACCGGCTGCCGGACTTCCGCTGCCTGCCGGGGACCGGCGAGCACCTCCGCGGCGCGATCTCGTTCAGCCCGTCGGTCGACGAGATGGAGCAGGCCTACGACGACGCGAAGTACGGCCGCTTCAGCGCGAAGCCGTACATCGACATGATCATCCCGACCCTCGTCGACCCGACGTTGGCGCCGCCCGGCAAGCACGTGATCAGCTGCTTCGTCCAGTACGCGCCGTACCACCTGGCCCCGGAGCTGGGGACGTGGGACGACCAGCGCGAGGCGTTCGGCGACGCCGTCGTCAACCGGATCGCCGAGTTCGCGCCGAACATCAAGGACAGCGATCCTGTTCCGGAACGTCCAGACGCCGCTCGACATCGAGCGGACGACCGGGCTGACCGAGGGCAACATCTTCCAGGGCGAGCTGACCCTCGAGCAGCTGTTCTTCAACCGGCCGACGCCCGGGCTACGCCCGGTTCCGGACGCCCGTCCGCGACCTCTGGCTGTGCGGCTCGTCGACCCATCCGGGCGGCGGGATCATGGGCGCGAACGGCCGGATCGCGGCGCTCGAGGTGCTCCGGTCCCGCGGCCGGCGGGCCGCCTGATGGCGACGACCTACGACGCGATCGTCGTCGGCGGCGGCCACAACGGCCTCGTCACCGCGGCGTACCTGGCGCGGGCCGGGCGCCGGGTCGCTCGTCCTCGAGCGGCGCGATCACGTCGGCGGGGCGGCGGAGACGTCGGAGCTCGGCGGCGTCCGCGTCCCGCGGCTGGCGGACACGGTGGGCCGGCTCCGGCCGTCGGTCGTCCGCGACCTCGACCTGCGCGACCCACGGTCTCCGCCTCGTCGCCCCGGACGTCCGCGTGTTCGCGCCGGCGGCCGCGACGGGCGCGCGATCACGCTCTGGGCCGACCAGGCGCGGACGGTCGAGGGCCTCCGCTCCTGGAGCGCCGCCGACGCCGACGCCTGGCCGGGCTTCGACCGGCTCGTCCGCTCGCTCGGCCAGTTCCTCGCCGAGCTCGCCGCCCAGACCCCGCCCGACATCAAGGCGCCCGGCCTTGGCGATGCGATCGCCGGCCTGAAGCTCGGGCGGACGTTCCGCGGCCTCGGCAAGCACGACGCCCACACGATCCTCCGCGTCCTGCCGATGGCCGTCGCCGACTTCGTGGCCGAGGCGTTCGAGACGGACGCGCTTCGGGCGGCGATCGCCTGGCGCGGCGTCCGCCACTCGTTCCTCGGGCCGTGGTCCGCGGGCTCCACCGCGATCCTCCTCGGCGATTCGGCCGGCACCGACGGCGGCGCGGCCGGCCAGACCGTGTTCGCGATCGGCGGACCCGGCGCCCTGTCCGAGGCGCTCGCCGGCGCGATCCGGGGCGCGGGCGGCGAGATCCGCTGCGGCGCGGAGGTCGTCTCGATCACCGCCCGCGACAACCGCGTCACGGGCGTCGTCCTGGCGTCCGGCGAGGAGATCGCCGCGACCGCGGTGGTCTCCGGCGCTGGACCCGAAGCGGACGCTCGTCGACCTCGTCGATCCGGTGACGCTCGGCCCGACGATGCGCTGGCGAGCCGGCAACTACCGGACGCCGGGCGTGGTCGCGAAGGTCAACCTCGTCGTCGATCGGCTGCCGCGCTTCACCGCGGCCGCGGGCGACGACGAGCAGCTCCTCCGCGGCCGGATCCTCGCCGCGCCCGGCATCGATGCGATCGAGCGGGCCTTCGACGCCGCGAAGTACGGTCGGTCGTCGGACACGCCGGTCCTCGAGGCGACGATCCCGTCGCTCGTCGACCCGTCGCTCGTCGAGGGCGCGCCGGACGGGACGCACGTGATGAGCGTGACGGCGCAGTACGCGCCGCCGCGGCTGCGCGACGGCGCGTGGGACGAGGGCGGCCGGGCGGACGCGTTCGCCGATCGGGTCGTCGGGCGTCCTCGACGGGCTTGCGCCCGGCCTCGCGGCGAGCGTCCGCGCCCGCGAGGTGATCACCCCGCTCGACCTCGAGCGCGACTACGGCCTGACCGGCGGCCACCCGCTCCACGGCGAGCAGACGCTCGACCAGTGGTTCGTCTGGCGGCCGTTCCTCGGCAGCGGCCGCTACCGGCTCCCGGTCGACGGGCTGTACCTGTGCGGCTCCGGCGCCCATCCGGGCGGCGGCATCACGGGCCAGCCCGGCCAGAACGCGGCTCGCGAGATCCTCTCGGACCTGAAGCGCCGGCGCTGACGGCGCGGCTCGCTCAGCCCGCCGGCGCGGCGAGCGGCCTCGAGTGCTTCGTCAGTCCCGCTCCCCCGGCTGCACCGGCCGCGACCGCCGCGGCGACACGCCGGACCGCGGCATGGAGCCGGCGATCGGCCCGCGTCCAGCCGGCCTCGATGCTCGCCGGGTTCGTCCGGCCGTGCCACGGGAAGAAGCGTGTCGGCCGGATCCGGATCACGAGTGAGTAGGTCGCGAGGAACTCCTCGGCGATCCAGTCCGATCACCGCCATCTGCTCGCGGTACTTGCGGAGATGCTCGGCCGGCAACGCCTCGGAGGCGGGCGCATCGAGGATCTCGGCGACCCCCTCGAGCAGGCCCACGTCGAAGTCCTCGTCCGGGTCGCCGAGGGCCAGCATCACCCGCGGGTTCGCCCGCAGGTTCGCGACCTTCCGGGCGTGCGGCTTGCTGGCGATCAGGACGGTCTCGCCGTCCCAGCTGAACCAGATCGGGACGAGGTGGGGCAGCCCGTCGGGTCGGACGGTGCTGAGCCAGACGACCGGCTCGGTCTCGAGCAGGCGGGACACGCGTGCAGCGGCGGCGGGGATCGATGCGTCCTGATCCATGCCCGGATCGTCGCGCCCGGGCACGGCGCCGGGTCAGCCGTCGGGCGACACCGACGGCCGTGGACGTTCGACGATGGCGGATCGTCGCCGGCTATCGGCTACTGGCCACCGCCGAGGAGGCTCGCCGAGCCCGCCCGAGCCGAGCAGGCCGCCCAGCATCCCGCCGATGTCCGGCTGGTTCTGGGGGCTCCCGGCCTGGGGCTTCTGCCCGTTCGGGGTCAGGTGGTTGATCAGCATCGGCAGGAACGTCGCGAGGAGCGGCAACAGGCTCTGGACCGACATGCCGGACGTGGCGGACAGCTTGTTCACCGTGTCGGGCCCGAGGGCGTTCGCCAGCTGCTCCGGCTCGACGGGCTGGTTCTCGCCCGTCGACACCCACGATTTCGCCTGCTCGCCGAGGCCGCCGTCCTCGAGCTTCTTGAGCAGGCCGTCGACACCGCCGGAGTCGTCGATGAGCTGCTGGACGCTGGCGGCGGCCGCGGTCGGGTCGATCGTGCCCGTGCCCGAGCCACCGGCGAGACTGCTGACGAGGTTCGAGAGGTCCATGGCCGTTCCCCCTGTGCTGCTGCGACGCTCGTCAACCCGGATTGTGATCACCGCGGGCTCGATCTGTCCCTCGCCATCGGGCTCGCCGTCGCCGCCGGCTGCGGCCACGACCAGGTCTTCAGCCGGCGGAGCAGGGACCGGCCGGTCAGGTCGAGGTGGATCGGCGTGATCGCGATCCGGCGATTGACGACCGCGTGGAAGTCCGTGCCGGCGACCGCGAGGCCCGACGGCGGCGGGCCGCCGATCCAGAAATAGGGGATCCCGCGCGGGTCGAGCCGCTCGACGAGCTGATCCTGGTAGACGCGCCGCCCGAGGCGGGTCACCTCGATCCCCTCGCACTCCTCGATCGTCACGGCCGGGACGTTGACGTTGATCAGCTCCCCGCGCGACAGGCCGTGCTCGAGGATGTTCCGCGCCACGATCGTCGCCGCGGCCGCCGCGAGGACGAAGTCCGGGTGCTCGTAATACTCCTGGCTGATCGCGAATGCCGGGCAGCTGTTGATCACCGCCTCCATCGCGGCACTGACCGTCCCCGAATAGGTGATGTCGTCGCCGAGATTCGCGCCGTAGTTGATCCCCGAGGCCACGAGGTCGAAGCCGTGGCCGAAGTAGCCGAGGAAGGCGATGCTGACCGCATCGGTCGGGCTGCCGTCCACGGAGTACGCGATCGAGCCGTCGCCGAGCGTGCGCTCCCGGATCCGGAGCGGACGCATCAGGGTCTTCGTGATGGCCGACCGCGCTCTGGTTCGTGTCCGGGGCGACGACCGTCGTGTCGCCGATCGGCTCGAGGGCCTGCTTGAGCGCGAGCAGGCCCCTTGATTCGACGCCGTCGTCGTTCGTGATGAGGATCTTCGGGCGGGTCGACCAGTCGCGCAGCGGCCCGGCCGTGGGTCGGAGGGCGCGTGGACCACCACGCGCGACGCCGCCCTCGACCCCGCCCGCGACCGGCTCGCCCCGCTCCTTGTCGAGGTCGCGGCGCTCCGTCCGCGCGCGCTCGCGGGTCATGTCCGGCTGGCCGTCTCCCGGGGGGAGCGCGTCGTCGTCGGGCACGGGCTCAGGCGGTCACGTCGGGGTCGATGCCGGGCACGGGCTCGCTCGGGATCCGGACCTTGCGGCCCTCGCGTGCCTCGACCCGGGCGGCGGCGCGCGCGGTGACCGGGGTCGGCTCGCGGGTCAGGGCCAGGTAGTAGAAGAAGAACGCCGAGATGACCGCGGCGATCGGGATCCCGAAGATCGCGCCGGTGATCCCCGCGATCTTGCTCCCGAGCAGGACGGACCCGAGGACGACCAGCGGATGGATGCCGACGCTCTCCTGCATCAACCGCGGCTGGAGGACGTTCATCACGATCAACCAGCCCGCGCCCATCAGGATCGCCGCGGGAAGCCAGTGCTCGCCTGGCGTGAGGACCGCGACGATGACCGGCGGCGCCCAGGCGACGAACGGCCCGAAGAACGGGATCGCCATGAGCACGCCCGCGGCCGCGCTTGTGACGGCAAGGAACGGCAGGCCGAGGATGGCGCTGGTCAGGACGGCGATCGCACCGTAGGTGACGCCGAGGATTGCCTGGCCGCGGAGGAATCCGCCGAACGAGCGCGAGACGCTCCTCTCGAGGAGGGCAGCCTCATCCTTCCGGGCAGGCGGAACGAGCCGGAAGATGAACGACATGATCTGGTCGCGGTCCACGACCATGTACAGGGACAGGATCAGCACGAGGAGCAGGCTGCCGAGCGCTCCGATGCTGGCGACCGCGAGCTGCTGGATCGGCCCGGCGAGCTGGACGGCGTAGGTCGCGAGGTTGTCGAGGAAGCTCTGGGCCTGGACGACGAGGTTGACCTGGTCGAACCCCAGGGATTTCAGCCAGTCCTGCCACGGCGCGAGGATCACCGGAAGCTGATCGCGGAGCTGCGGGACGCCGGCAATGAACGACGCGATCGACTGGGCCAGGGCGCCTGCCACGAGGACGACGATGAGGACGATCCCGCCGACGAGCGTCACGTAGACGAGGACCACCGCACCGATGCGCGGCAAGACCGGGACGAGCCGGGTCAGGCCGGCGACGACCGGGCTGAGGATGAAGGCGAGGAGCCAGGCGAGGAAGAACAGGAGGATGACGTCGCCGAGAGCGAAGAAGACGGACGCTGCAAGCTGGATCGCGACCATCGCGAGCACGAGCGTGCCGAGGACGAGGACGGCCGTCAGCCAGCGCTGCTGCCGGTCGGTCAGGCTCAGCATCCTCGGGGCATCCTCGGGTTCCACCTCGGGTTCCACCTCGGCCCGCGAAACCACTCCGCGAGGGAAGGGGCGGCGCCCCTCCACTCGGCAGGTCATGGTAGCCGTCGCGTCTGCACACCGGCTGCATTCGGTCGATCGGCTGGCCAGGACATCTCTGCGAGCCGATCTCGCGATCATTGCGGTCATGCGCGACGATCGTCTCATCCGGCGGAGCGTGAGGCCAGACTGCGGTCGCACTCGTTGGAACGATGGTTGCGCTTGGGCGCAACGACGCGGAGGCCCGACGGCAGCGATGTGGTTCTCGCTCGGGCGGAGGCCGCGGCCGCGGGCGCACGAGCCCCGCTAGCGCAGCCCCATCCGGTGGCGGACCTCGTCCATCGTCGCCTTCGCCTTCGGGGCGAGCCGGTCGGCGCCGGCTTCGAGGATCCCGTCGACCTCGTCGGGGTGGGCCATCAGCTCGGCATACCGCTCCCGGGCGGGCGCGTAGTGCCGGACGATCCGCTCCGCGAGGACCTTCTTCATGTCGACGCAGCCGGTACGCGCCGTGCGCTCGCCCTCCCAGAGGTCCTCGTAGTCGTCCCCGAAGAACCGCTGGAGCTGGCAGACGTTGCAGACCTCCGGCCGGCCGGGATCGGTCCGCTTGATCCGCTGGGTGTCGGTCACCATCGACATCACCTGGCGGCGGATCAGGTCGGGCTCGCCGAGGATGTCGATCGTGTTCCCGACCGACTTGCTCATCTTCCGGACGCCGTCGGTGCCGAGAACGACGGGCGCCTCGGTGTAGACGGCCTTGCGGCTCGGGGAACGTGTCGCCGTAGCGGCGGTTGAACGCACGGACGATCTCGCGCGACAGCTCCAGGTGCGCGGCCTGGTCGCGCCCGACCGGGACGAGCGACGCCTTGTAGATGACGATGTCGGCCGCCTGGAGGACGGGGTAGGTCAGGAGCCCGTGGTTGATGTCGTCGGGCTGCTGGGCGACCTTCTCCTTGTACGTCGGGGTCCGCTCCAGCCAGCTGACCGGCGTCACCGTGCAGAGCAGCCAGGCGAGCTCGGTGTGCTCCGGGCGATGGCTCTGGACGAAGAGCGTGCAGCGCTCCGGGTCCAGGCCCAGCGCGAGCAGCCCGGCGGCCATCTCCCGTGTCCGCGACCGGAGCAGCTCGGGGTCGTGAGTGCTCGTCAGCGCGTGGTAGTCGACGATGCAGTAGATCGCCTCGTACTCGGCCTGCGAGCGCGACGTAGTTCCGGATCGCGCCGAGGTCGTTGCCGAGGTGGACGATCCCGGACGGCTGGATGCCGGAGAACGTCCGCGGTCGAGCGGCGTCGGCCGCGAGGGGAGCGGGCGCGGCAGCCGGCGAGACGTCGGACGCCGGCTGCCGGCGCGAGGTCGGTCGTCATGGGCGGCGAGTGTAGCGGGAGGCCCACGCCGGTGTTCGGGGCCCGCTCGCGCTCGGCTACCATTCCGCAGGATGCTTCTGCCGTCACGAGCCGACCGCGGGGAGCGCGGATGAGCCCTCCGCCGCTCCGGGTCGCCGTGCTCGGCGCCGGCACGGTCGGGCGCGAGGTGATCCGGGCGCTTCTCGATCGCCCAGACGAGCTCGCCCCGTCCGACGGAGCGGCCCTGACACTCGCCGGGATCGCCGTCCGTGACGTCGACCGGGCTCGCGCGGCCGGCCTGCCCGCCGACCTGCTGACGGACGCTCCAGCCCACCTCGTCGCCTCGCCCGAGACGGACGTGATCGTCGAGCTGATGGGCGGCGACGAGCCGGCCCACACGCTGATCGCGGCCGCCTGTCCGCCGGGAAGGCCGTCGTGACGGCGAACAAGCACGTGATCGCCCATCACGGCCCGGAGCTCGAGCGGGTCGCTCGGCGGACCGAGGCGGCGCTCCGGTTCGAGGCGTCGGTCGGCGGTGGGATCCCGGTCCTCGGGCCGATCGCGACGGATCTCGCGGGGAACCGGATCGACGCCGTCCGCGGCATCGTCAACGGCACCACGAACTACATCCTCACGGCGATGACCGACGACGGCCGCGACTACGCCGCGGTCCTGGCCGATGCCCAGGCCGCGGGCTACGCGGAGGCCGACCCGACCGGCGACGTCGAGGGCCACGACGCGGTGAACAAGCTCGTGATCCTCGCCCGGCTCGCGTTCGGGCGATGGATCGAGCCGAGCGACGTGGCCACGATCGCCGACCGCGGTCCCGGAGCCGGGCTCGCCGGGCATCACCGGCGTCGCGGCCGACGACATCGCCGCCGCCCGGGCCGCCGGGCCGCGTCGTGAAGCTCATCGCGGACGCCCACCGCGACGGCGACGTCGATCGTCGCATCCGTGCTGCCCACCGCGGTCGCTCGCGGACTCCGCCTTCGGCCGGACGTCCGGGGTCCTCAACCGGATCGAGGTCGATGCCCGGCCGGTCGGGACGGTCGCGTTCAGCGGCCCGGGGCGGGCGGGCCGGCGACGTCGAGTGCGGTGCTGGCCGACCTCATCGCGATCGCCCGGGGTCTCGGGCAGCACCTGGGCCGGCCTGCCGCCGGCGACGTGACCGCGTCGAGGTCGCCGCCCGATGACCTCGCCATCGGCGCTCGGCTGGCGCACGACCGACGCTCGTCGAGCGCTATCGGGCCTTCCTCCCGATCACGGACGCGACGCCCCGCGTCAGCCTCGGCGAGGGCGGCACCCCGCTCGTCCGGCTGCGCCGGCTCGGCGCGCCGGATCGGCCTCGACGAGCTCCACGTGAAGGTCGAAGGCCAGAACCCGACCGGCTCGTTCAAGGACCGCGGGATGGTCGTGGCCGTCGCGAAGGCCGTCGAGGAGGGAGCCCGGGCGATCATCTGCGCCTCGACCGGCAACACGTCGGCGTCCGCTGCGGCCTACGGCGCGGCCCACGGGCTGGAGGTCGTCGTCGTCCTGCCGGCGGGCAAGATCGCCGCGGGCAAGCTGCTCCAGGCGATCATCGCGGGTGCCCGCGTCGTCGCCGTCGACGGCAACTTCGACGCGGCGCTCCGGGTCGTCCGCGCACTGGCCGAGCAGGACGACCACCCGGTCACGCTCGTCAACTCCGTCAATCCGTTCCGGCTCGAGGGCCAGAAGACCGCGCGCCTTCGAGGTCTGCGACGACCTCGGCCGGGCGCCGGACCTCCTCGCGATCCCGGTCGGCAACGCGGGCAACATCAGCGCCTACTGGGCGGGCTTCCGCGAGTACGCGACCGCCGGGCTGGTCGCCGACGACCCCGCGGATGCTGGGCTTCCAGGCGGCCGGCGCCGCGCCGCTCGTCCTCGGGCATCCGGTCGAGGAGCCGGAGACCGTCGCGACGGCGATCCGGATCGGCAACCCCGCGTCCTGGCAGCAGGCGATCGCGGCCCGCGACGAGAGCGGCGGCGCGATCGCGGCCGTGACGGACGACGAGATCCTCGCCGCGTGGCGGGCCCTCGCGGAAGAGGAGGGGATCTTCTGCGAGCCGTCGTCGGCGGCGAGCGTCGCCGGTGTCACCCGGCTCGCGGCCCACGGCGCGATCCCGCGCGACACCACGGTCGTCTGCGTCCTGACGGGGACAGGGCTGAAGGATCCGGCGACCGCCGAACAGGCCGTCGCGGAGCGGCAGGTGATCGAGGCGGAGCCGACGGTCGGCGGCGTCGCGGTGGCCCTCGGATGGTGACGAACTGGCTCGCCGAGCTCGACGGACGACGCGTCGTCGTCGAGGTCCCGGCGACGAGCGCGAACCTGGGCGCCGGCTACGACTGTCTCGGCGTCGCTCTCGGCCTCACGAACCGGATCGAGGTCGAGGTCCGCGGCTGGAGCCGGGGCGAGATCGACCTGACCGTCGAGGGTGAAGGGGTCGGCGAGCTGCCGTCGGATCGAACGAACCGCTGCGTCCTCGGGATCGAGGCCGCGCTCCGCGAGGTGCGCGGGGAGATGCCGGAGGGCGTCGGCTGGCGGATCGACATGCACAACGAGATCCCGCTGGCGCGCGGCCTCGGCTCCTCGGCCGCCGCGACGGTCGCGGGCCTGGTCGCGGGCAACGCCCTGCTCGGCGAGCCGCTGACCCAGGCCGACCTGCTGCGCCTGGCGACGCAGATCGAGGGTCACCCGGACAACGCCACGGCCGCGCTGCTCGGCGGGTTCACGGCCTGTGCCCTGGTCGACGGTGCCGTCGAGGCGATCCGGTTCGACGCCCCGCGGGACCTCCGAGCCGTCCTGTTCGTGCCGGACCTGCGGCTGCCGACCGAGGAGATGCGGTCGGCCCTGCCGGCGACGGTCCCGCTCGAGGACGCGGTGGCGAACCTCACCCGCGTCGCGATCGGCGTCGCGGGCATGGCCACCGGCCGGTTCGACCTCCTCAGGGTCCTGACCGTGGATCGGCTCCACGAGCCGTACCGGGCCGCCGTCTATCCGCAGCTCCCGCAGCTGATCGAGGCCGCGCGCGGCGCGGGAGCGATCGGCGCCTGCCTGTCGGGCGCCGGCTCGACGGTGCTCGCCTTCTCCGACAGCGTCCGGACGATCACCCGGATCGAGGCCGCGTTCGGTGCGGCCGCCGCCGACACGGACCTGACGGGCCACATCACCGTCGTCTCACCGCGGAACCACGGCGCCCAGGTCCTGAAGCGCGCCTGATCGCGGTGCGCCCGCGCACGATCGCGGTGCGGCCGCGCACCGATCGCGGTGCGGCCGCGCACGTCACCGCCGGTCCGCTGCCGTCCGGGTGGGTCCGGGCGAGTTGACGATGCGCCGAGACTCCGGGGATGGGCGGTCTCATCCAATCGGTCGGGTCGGGGATCAGCGGGCTGGTCATGGGCTCGGTCATGTTCATCGGCGGACACGTTGCGCGGCATCGCCGCCGGCCTCGACCGAACCCTGCCGGGCGGCATGCTCGCGCTCGTGGTCTTCGTCGTGCTGGCCGTCTCGGCCTGGCAGCTGGCGAAGCGCTAGCCGGCGCTCAGTCGGAGTCCGCGTCCGGGCCGGCCCGGACCGTGCCGCCCTGTGGCGGCGGAGTCCACGACCGGTCGCTGTACTGCTGCTGGCGGCGGACGAGATCGGTCGTCCGATCCTGCTCGAACCGCGCCAGCTCCAGCTCGTGCGCGCGCTCGATCTCGTCGGGAGAGAGCTCCGGCTCCGTGGGGACGGAGCCCGTAGGCGTCGTCGACTCGTTCGCGCCGCCGAGCAGCCGCTTGAGGAAGCCCACGATTTGGTCAGGACCCGACCGGGCTCGGCGTGTGGCCGCGGATGAACGTCTGCATCTCCTCCCAGGCGCGGGCGCTCGCGTCGGCGAACTCGTCGGCCTTCCGATCGAAGAAGCTGTGCGGCGCCCCGTCGTAGGCGATGAGTCGATGCTCGACGCCGGCGGTCTGTCAGCGCCGTCTCGAACGCGGCGATCTATCTCCGGCGGGATCGCCCCGTCGGCGGCACCGAAGAGACCGAGGATCGGGTTCGCCATCTGGTCGACGACGTCGACCGGCGCCGGGATGTCGGCCCGGCCGGGGCCGACGGGGATCCCGTAGAAGCCGATCGAGCCGGCCAGGTCGAGCCCGAGCGTCGCCGACAGGAACGCCAGCCGGCCGCCGAAGCAGAACCCGGTCGTGAAGAGCGCCTCGACCCGGTTCTCGTCGTTCGTCCGGAGATGCTCCGCGGCGGCGCGGATGTCCGCCGACAGTCCCCGCCCACGTCGTCTGCGTGACGTGCGGCATGTACTCGAAGCCGTCCTCGCGTCGCCCGCCGCCCGGCGGTCCGGCCGAACCAGTCGATCGCGATCGCATCGACGCCGTGCTCCGCGAACCGCAGGGCCAGCTCCTCGTAGTAGGGGTGGAGTCCGCGAACGTCTGGCAGGATCACGATCCCGGCACCGATCGGCGTCGTCGCCCGGGCGCGGAACGCCCGGAACCGGTTCCCGTCCGCGGCATGGAGCATCAGCTCGCACCGAGTCGAGGGCGCCGCCGGCGATGGGCGCGATCGGCGGTCGGGAGTCGAGATCGAAGCACATCTGCGGCACCTCCGGTTCGAAGGCTACCGCGACTGGCGGCACCGAGCCGCGAGCGGCCACTCGGCGCGTGAGCGCTTGGCGCACTCGCGACAAATCGCGCGGCAACCCGACGGTAAGGCCGGCGCGCGAGACTGATCCATGGATCGCTGGCGCTTCGGTCGGGCAATTCGTGCCCTCCGACAGCGTCGGGCGTGGACGCAGAGCCAGCTTGCCGCGCGCTGCCAGCTGTCTCGATCGACCGTCTCCCGGATCGAGACCGGACGGATCGATCGGATCGCCTTCGCGTGACCTCGAGACGATCGCCGTCGCGCTCGACGGCCGGCTCGACCTCGACCTCCGGTGGCGCGGCGCGACGCTCGACCGGCTGATCGACGAGCGCCATGCCGCGGTCGTCGACGCGACCGTCCGTTGGCTTCGGTCCGCGGGGTGGGATGTCGCGGTGGAGGCGTCGTTCGCCATCTACGCCGAACGCGGCTCGATCGACGTCTTCGGGCGACACCCCGACGGCGCGTTGCTGGTGATCGAGGTCAAGGCCTCGATCGGCGACGTCAACCAGACGCTGATCGGCATCGATCGGAAGACGCGACTCGCGCCGAAGATCGCGCGCCTTCGAGGGTGGCCGGCCGGACCCGTCGCCGCCCTGCTCGTCGTGGCCGAGGGGACGACGAACCGGGCGCGGATCACGCGGCACGCAGATGCCTTCAGGGCGGCGTTGCCCGCATCGGCGCAGCAGTGTCGGGCCTGGGTCCGACGGCCGGACGGCCCGCCTCCTCGTGGGATCGTGTTCGTCCGATCATCGACAGGCCTGGCCACGGGTCGCGCGGGGCCGGCCGATCGCCGAATGCCCACACGGTGAACTTCGCGCGACGGTCCAGCCGAGTCACCACGCGCGACCATGCGGGGCGAGCTCGATTGAGGCCTCGGATCCGCACTGGTCGAAGCACCGGATTCACCCGGGTTGCACGTCCGGGGACGATCCATCTCACCGAGTTCACGGAGTGGGAATTCGGCGAAACCGACGGGGCGACGGAATCCGGCCGAGGGAATCCGGGGAAACGGACGGTCCAGGCGACGGGATCCCGGGCGAGGGGATCCCGCGATGGGCCGGACTGGGCGGTCCGTTGGCATGGGGACCGGGCCGGAGCGGGCGGTAGAATGCCTCGATGCCTGCCGCGCCGCTCGTCGTCCAGAAGTTCGGGGGCTCGAGCCTCGCCGACGCGGACCGGATCCGCCGGGTCGCGCGGCGGATCGCCCGCGAACGCGCTTCGGGCTCGGACCTCGTCGTCGTCGTGTCCGCGATGGGCGACGCGACCGACGAGCTGCTCGGGCCTGGCCGCCGCGATCACCGACACGCCCGACGAGCGCGAGCTCGACATGCTCCTCGCGACCGGCGAGCACCAGAGCGCGACCCTCGTCTCGATGGCGCTCCACGCGCTCGGCGTCGCCGCGATCAGCCTGAGCGGGCCGCAGGCCGGGATCACGACCGACGGCCGGTACGGCAAGGCCCGGATCGCGTCGATCGAGCCCGGATCGCGTCCGCCGCGAGCTCGACGACGGCAAGGTCGTGATCGTCGCCGGCTTCCAGGGCCGGGCCGAGGGCGAAGACGCCGCAGGCGCCGACATCACGACCCTCGGTCGCGGCGGCAGCGACACGACGGCCGTCGCGCTGGCCGCCCGCCTCGATGCCGACCGCTGCCAGATCTTCACCGACGTCCGCGGCATCTACACCGCCGACCCACGGATCGTCGCCGACGCCCGGCAGCTCCCGATCATCGGCTACGAGGAGATGCTCGAGCTCGCCCACCAGGGCGCCCAGGTCATGCAGACCCGGGCCGTCGAGCTCGGCTGGGTCAACGACGTCGTCATCGAGGTCCTCAGCTCGTTCGAGGACGCCCCCGGAACGCTGATCAAGGAGGACCCGCTCGTGGAGCAGCGGAACAAGGTCCGTGGCCTCGCCCACGATCGGAACGTCGCGAAGATCACGCTCGTCGAGGTCCCGGACCGGCCGGGCGTCGCCGCCCACGTCTTCGGCCCGCTCGCGGAGGCCGGGATCAACGTCGACATGATCGTCCAGAACATCGGCCACGGCGGCGCGACCGACCTGAGCTTCACGATCCCCCGGGTCGAGCTCGCGAAGGCGAAGCGGATCCTCGACCCGGTCGCCCGCGAGCTCGGGCTTCCGCGAGATCACGACCGACTCGTCGGTCGCGAAGGTCTCGATCGTCGGCGCGGGCATCCAGAACGCGCCGGGCTACGCGGCGCGGATGTTCCGGACGCTGGCCGACGCCGGGGTGAACATCGAGATGATCTCGACCTCGGAGATCCGGATCACGACGATCATCGCCGAGGACGCCCTCGAGACCGCCGTGCGCGCGCTCCACGCGGCGTTCGAGCTCGAGCGGCCGGACTCCGCGGCGCATCGACGCGGCCGTCCGGCGCCGTGGCGAGCCGGTGACGATCGCCGCGTCGTTCCTGTCCCGCCGCGAGCAGTTCGACCGCGTCGGCTCGACGAACGACGTCGTCCGCGGCTGGCTGGCCGCCGGCGACGCCGGAGGTCTGCCTCGCGTCGCCGCGCGAGCAGACGGCCGGGCGCGGCCGCGAGGGCCGGACGTGGATCGGCGCCGGCCGGCGCACGGCGCTGCTGCTCTCGCTCGGCTTCCGGCCGACCTGGCTCGAGCCGGACCGCGTCTGGCGGCTGCCGGCGATCGTCGAGCCTCGCGATGGCCGACGCGGCCGAGGCGGCCGGCCGGGCTGCGCGGAGGGCACGATCCGCCTGAAGTGGCCGAACGACCTCGTCGTCGAGGGCGAGGTCGATGCGGCGGCCGTCCGCAAGCTCGCGGGCGTCCTCGGCGAGACCGAGTCGGCCTCGGGACGGACGACGCCCGGGCGATCGTCGGGATCGGCATGAACGCCGACTGGCGCCGCGGACGACTTCCCGGCCGATCTCGCCGACGCGATGACCTCGCTGATCGACGCGAGCGGCGGCCGGCCGGTCGACGACGACGCAGCTCCTCGACGCCTTCCTCGACGGCGCTCGAGGCCGCGGTCCGCGCCCTGCGCGCCGGCACGTTCGACGCCGCCGACTGGCCGACGCGGCAGCTGACGACCGGCCGCGCGTCGTGCTCCAGCTTCGCGGACGGACGGGCGGAGGCGGTCGTCCGGCCGTCGGCGTCGACGACCCGGACCGGCGCGCTCGTCGTCGAGGGCGATGCCGGCGCGCCGTCCGGTCTCTCGGGCGAGGTCCGGCATCTCCGCGTGTCCACGTCCGTCTCGGGCTCGGGGTGTAACGCGATGGCGCGACCGGTGTTTGGAAGGGTGAGCACCAGACCGGTCCGAGCGAGGACGGCCGCCGCGGGTCACGACCGCGCGCGTCGCCCATCTCGACCGCGACCGGGCGCTCGTCGAGGAGGCCAGGCGCGACCCGCTCCGGTTCGACGCCCTGTATCGCAGGTATCTCGCCCAGGTGTACAGCTACGCGTATCACGAGCTCGGCGACCATCACGAGGCCGAGGACGCCACCGAGCGCACGTTCCTCGCCGCCCTCGCCGGCCTGCCGCAGTTCGAGGAGCGCGCCCGGCCGGCCGACGGCGACGGCGCGTCCACGTTCCGCGTCTGGCTGTTCCAGATCGCCCGGAACTCGGTCGCGAACCAGCGCCGGACGCGGCGACGCCATCCCGTGGCGCCGATCGAGGCGGCCGCGCTCGTCGCCGACCCGCTCGACGTCGAGGGCGGAACGTCGCGCCCCGCGACGAGGCCGCCGCCGCGTGGCGGGCCGTCGGCCGCCTGCCGGCCGACCGGCGCCAGGCGCTCGTCCTCCGCTTCGTCGACGAGATGTCGACCGCCGAGATCGCCGGCGTCCTCGGCAAGTCCGAGGGCGCGGTCCGCGTCCTCGTCCACCGCGCGCTCCGGGCCGTCGCCCGCGACCTCGGTCGCGGGGCCGCCGCCAGCGGACGATGAGCCGGATGACCCGTCGACCGCGACGGGACGATGGCCGACGCGCTCCTCACCGACCTCTACCTCGACGCGCTCCTCGCCGGATCGCCGCGCTCGGCACGGGCGCGGCCGGTCGACCGCGATCCGACGCCCGGGCCTCGATCCGGCCGCGCGGACCGCCGCCGACCGCCTCCGCCGCGACCTCGTCCGCGTCCACCCGTCGTTCCGCTTCGAGGAGCGGCTCGCGACCCGGCTCGCCGAGGCGGCCGCGGCGATGCGTCTCCCGGCGGCCGTCGGCGCCGAGGGTCGGGTCGTCCCGTTCCGGGCCGCGGCCGTCCTCGACCCGCTCGCCGACGACCCGATGGCCGCGACGCCGCCGACGGCCCGAACGACCGCGCGAGCTGGCCCGGCCGCTGCTGATCGGCGGCGCCCTGACCTCGGCCGCGATCTCGATCGCCGGCGCCGCGCTCGTCGCCTGGCGCCGCGGCCGGCCCGGCCGCGACGACGCCGATGGTCCGCGCCGCCCGCGCGGCCCGATCGGTCCGGCTCGCGCGGCGGACGGCGACGGCTCGCCGCGACGCCGCTCGGCGGCAGGCTCGACTGACATGCCGATCAAGCTGCCGTCGTTCCGCCCCCGCCGCGACGCCTACCCGCCCGACCTCTGGACGAAGTGCCCGTCCTGCGGCGAGATGCTGTTCAACAAGCAGCTCGACAAGGTCCTCCGGGTCTGCCCGTCGTGCGGCCACCACTTCCGGCTGTCGGCCGAGGCCCGGCTCGCGCCTCCTCCTCGACCACGGCTCGTTCGTCGAGCGCGACGCCGGCCTCGAGTCCGAGGACCCGCTCGGGTTCGTCGACCAGAAGACCTACCCGGACCGGATCGCGGCCGCCCAGCTGGCGACCGGGCATGCGCGACGCGGCGGTCTGGGGCACCGGACTCGTCGACGGCCGGCCGGTCGCGATCTGCGTGATGGACTTCGGGTTCATGGGCGGCTCGATGGGCGCGGTCGTCGGCGAGAAGGTCACCCGGGCCGCCGAGTACGCGCTCGCCGAGCGCGACTGCCGCTGATCGTCGTCTCGGCGTCGGGCGGCGCGCGGATGCAGGAGGGCACGCTCTCGCTGATGCAGCTCGCGAAGACCGTCGCGGCGCTGGAGCGGCTGCGGGCGGCCGGCGTCCCGTTCGTCAGCGTCCTCACCGACCCGACGACCGGCGGCGTCTTCGCCTCGTTCGCCGTCCTCGGCGACGTCAACATCGCCGAGCCGAACGCGCTGATCGGCTTCGCCGGCGCGCGCGTCTCCGCGGGGACGATCGCCCAGGAGCTGCCACCGGGCTTCCAGCGGTCCGAGTTCCTGTTCGAGCACGGCTTCCTCGACCGGGTCGTCCACCGCTCGGCGCTCCGGGACGAGCTCGTCGGCCTGCTGCCGCTTCCTCGTCGCCCGGCCGGACCGGCGACCGCGGACGCCGACGAACAGGAGGTGATCGGCCTGCCGAACTTCCGGCCGTTCTCGTTCCTGTCGAACCTCGCCGAGCGGGTCCTGCCCGGCGAGCCCGAGCCGGCCGCCGGTCACGAACGGCAACGGCACGGGCGAGCCGACGACGCGGACGCCACCTCGCGCCGCCGATCCCGCCGCGGAGCTGCAGCCGCGGCGCCGGTCGCGCGCGACGACGCGCCGAGGCTGACGCCGATCGCGCGGCGGCCGACGACACCGCCGCACGGCTCGACGAGCCCGGGCCGGCGTGCCCGACGGCGGCCGCACCCGGGCCGACGGATCCGGAGCCGGACGGCGCCGGACGGCCGATCCGGCGTCGCCGCGCCGACGAGGCGACCCGTGGTTGACCGCATCCTGGGCCGCGGCCGCGACCCCAGGACGGCGCCGGCCGACGACGCCGCGGCGCCACGTCGGGCGCGCCCGCCGGATCCCGAAGGCCGAGACCTGGGCCCGCGTCCAGCTCGCCCGCAACCTGCGCCGGCCGCGGATCCTCGACCTCGTCGGCGACGATGGCCGACGAGTTCATCGAGCTCCACGGCGACCGGCTGTTCGGCGACGACGAGGCCATCGTCACCGGGCTTCGCCCGGATCGGCGAGCGGCGGGTCGTCGTCATCGGCCAGCAGAAGGGCGCCGACACCGAGGAGAACATCCGGCGCAACTTCGGGATGCCCCATCCCGAGGGCTACCGCAAGGCGATGCGGGTGATGGAGCTCGCGGAGCGGTTCGGGCTGCCGATCGTCACGTTCGTCGACGTCCCGGGCGCCCACCCGGGCCCGGAGTCCGAGGAGCGCGGGATCGCCGAGTCGATCGCCCGCTCGATCGGCCTGATGAGCCGGCTCCGGACCCCGATCGTCGTCGTGATCACCGGCGAGGGCGGCTCCGGCGGGGCGCTCGCGATCGCGGTCGGCGACGTGGTCGTCGCCCTCGAGAACGCGGTCTACTCCGTCATCAGCCCCGAGGGCTGCGCATCGATCCTGTGGCGGACGGCGGACGAGGCTCGCGACCGCCGCCGCTCGCGATGCGGATGACCGCGCCCGAGCAGCAGGCGCTCGGCGTGATCGACATCGTCGTCGCGCGAGCCCGGCGAGGGCGCCCACACGGACCATGCCGAGACCGCCCGACGGCTGAAGGCCGTGATCCTCGAGCAGCTCGACGGCCTCGGTGCGGATTCCGCTCGACGCGCTCGTCGAAGCGCGGTACCGTCGCTTCCGCACGCTCGGCGCCTACCGCGAGGTCGAGGCGCCGCCGCCGCCCCAGCCGGAGCGAGCCGGGTCTCGCCGACCGATCTCCGCAACCTGCTCGATTCGGGCCGCTGGTCCGGCATCGCTCCACCCGGCCGGCCGCCGCGACGAGCTGCCGGCCCGTGACGAGGTCTGACCCGCGTGACCGCCGATCGCCGCCCCGCCGGCCCACGATCCGCCGACACGCGCGGCCCGCCGCGACACCGTCGGCCGACCGCACCGACGCGGACCGGCTCGCCGACCACGCCGCGATCGACCGGCTCGCCGACGACCTCGTGCCCGGCGCTGATCGCGAAGCTCTCGGCGACCGGCCTCGGCGAGATCGAGGTCGGCGAGGGGACTGGACGGTGCGGGTCCGCCGCCCGGCCGACGGCGACCGCGGAGCGACAACCGGCGGTCCACCGACCGCGCGTCGCGGTCCCAGCCCGGCCACGCCGGTCACGGCCACGCGCCCGGCGGCTTCGAGGGCCACCGGCGCGCTCGCGAGGGCCGCCCGGTCGGCGTCCGGCGTGGCCTCGTCCAACGGCAGCGGCCCGGGCCAGGTCGCGGCGACCGGCGGGCCGGCGTCCGCGCCGCATCGGCGACGGGTCCGACGGGCATCGCTCGATCGCGACGTCGCCGGCCGTCGGGATCTTCCAGCCGCGGCCCGATGCCCGCGCCGGGACCCGCGTCCGGTCCGGCGACCGGCTCGGCGCCGTCGACATGCTCGGCGTCGCCCAGGAGGTCGTGGCGCCCGCCGACGGGATCGTCGGGGCGACGCTCGTCGAGCCGGGCCAGGCGGTCGAGTACGGCCAGGAGCTGATCGTCATCGAGCTCGCCGCGCGGACGCCGGACGCGGCGCGGACCGCCGAGCGGAGCGAGGCCTGATGTTCCGCAAGATCCTCATCGCCAACCGCGGCGAGATCGCGCTCCGGATCCTCCGCGCCTGCCGGACGCTCGGGCATCGAGTCCGTCGTCGCCTACAGCGAGGCGGATCGCGAGTCGCTGCCCGTCCAGCTCGCCGACGAGGCGATCTGCATCGGCCCCGCGGACGCCCGCCGGTCGTACCTCTCGGCGCCGGCCGTGATCAGCGCCGCGATCGTCACCGGCTGCGACGCGATCCACCCGGGCTACGGCTTCCTGTCCGAGGACGAGGGCTTCGCCGAGGTCGTCCGGGCCCACGACCTGACGTTCATCGGCCCGCCGGCCAACGTCCTCGAGCGGTTCTCGAACAAGGAATCGACCCGGCGGCTGCTCGGCTCGCTCGGCCTGCCGACGATCCCGGGCTCCAACGGGATCCTCCGCGACGACGCCCACGCGCTCGAGGAGGGCGAGCGGCTCGGCTACCCGCTCCTGATCAAGCCGGCGGCCGGCGGCGGCGGCAAGGGCATGCGGATGGTCCGGACGCCGCGCGAGCTCGAGGCGTCCCTGAACGTCTGCCGGTCCGAGGCGCGGGCCGCCTTCGGCGACGACTCGCTCTACCTCGAGCGCTGGCTCGACGAGACCCGCCACGTCGAGGTCCAGGTCGCGGTCGACCGCTACGGGCGCGGCGTCCATCTCGGCGAGCGCGACTGCAGCGTCCAGCGCCGCCACCAGAAGATCCTCGAGGAGGGCCCGACGCCCGCGCTCGGCCCGGAGGCCCGGAACGACCTCTGCACGCGGGCGATCCGGGCCGTCGTCTCGGCCGGCTACGAGAACGTCGGGACGCTCGAGTTCCTCGTCGACCGCGACGGCAACTTCTTCTTCATCGAGATCAACTGCCGGATCCAGGTCGAGCATCCCGTGACCGAGATGCTGACGGGCATCGACCTCGTCGCGACCCAGATCCGGATCGCCGCCGGCGAGCCGCTCGGGTTCAGCCAGGCCGACGTCATCAGCCGCGGCCACGCGATCGAGTTCCGGATCAACGCCGAGGACCCCGAACGGGAGTTCCGCCCGGCCGCCGGCGTCGTCGAGCGCTACCTCGCGCCGGGCGGGCCGGGCGTCCGGATGGACTCGCACCTGTTCGCCGGCTACGAGGTCCCGCCGTTCTACGACTCGCTCCTCGGCAAGCTGATCGTCTGGGGCCCGAACCGCGAGGCGGCGATCGAGCGCGGCCGCGTCGCCCTGGACGAGCTGATCGTCGAGGGCCTCGTCACGAACGTCCCGATCCACCAGGCGATCCTCTCGAGCGAGGCCTTCCTCGACGGCCGGATGACGACGAACCTGCTCGATCGGGTCGGGTCGTCCGCGTTCCTCGCGGCCGCGGCCCGGATCGTGACCCGCCGACCCGAGACGCCGACCTCGCTCGTGCGTTCCTGCACAGGACGGCGCGCACGACGGCCCCCTCAACGGCGAGACTGACCCCGACTCGCACGGAGATCCCTGTGACCGATACCGCCACCCAGTCCGCCGTTCCGGCCGCGGCGTCCGCCGTCACCGGGCGCGCCCGCCGCGAAGCTCGAGACGATCCACACGACCCGCGAGATCGAGGCGCTGATCCCGCATCGCTGGCCGTTCCTGCTCGTCGACCGGATCGTCGAGTACGACGCGCGAGGCGAAGCGGATCGTCGGGATCAAGGGCGTGTCCGCGACCGAGTGGTTCTTCCAGGGCCACTTCCCCGGCCTGCCGGTCATGCCCGGCGTCCTCCAGGTCGAGGCCCTCGCCCAGACGATGGCGGTCTACGTCGCGAAGCAGCCGGGGTTCGGCACGCGGATCGGGCTGTTCGCGGGCATCGACGACTGCCGGTTCAAGCGGATCGTCGTGCCGGGCGACGTCCTCCGCCTCGAGGTCACGATGGACAAGCTCGGCTCGCGGTTCGGCAAGGGCCGGGCGGTCGCGAGCGTCGACGGCGAGATCGCCTGCGAGGCGACGCTGAGCTTCGTCATCCCGCCGGAGGGCGCGCTCCGATGACTGCCCGGCTCGCGGTCCTGTCCGACGTCCACGGCAACCTCGAGGCGCTGACCGCCGTCCGCGCCGCGCTGAAGAAGGAGCGGCCGGACGCGGTGATCATCGCCGGCGACCACGTCTTCCAGGGCCCCGATCCGGCCGCGCGTCGTCGACGCCCTGCGCGAGATGGAGGCGAGCGGCGCGACGATCGTCCAGGGCAACACGGACGTCGCCGTCGCCGACTTCGACTACGCGGCCGCGTTCCCGTGGATGACCGACGGCGTCCCGGACGCGTTCCGCGAGGCGGCCGAGTGGGCGCACGACGCGCTCGGCGACGAGCGGATCGGCTGGCTGCGCCGCCTGCCCGTCCGAGCGCCGCCTCGTCCTCGACGACACGATGGTCCTCGCCTGCCACGCATCGCCCGGCTCGCAGACCCAGGGGTTCGACACCCAGCTCGACCCGTCGGTCGTGCTCGAGCGCGTCTCGCGGACCGACGCCCGGGTCATCTGCTGCGGCCACACCCACATCCCGGAGATCCGCGACCTCGGCTGGAAGCTGATCGTCAACGACGGCTCGGCCGGGCTCGTCTTCGACGGCGACCCGACCGCGTCGTGGGCGCTGATCGAGATCGACGGCAGCGCAGTCACGGCCGAGATCCGCCGGGCCGAGTTCGACACGATGGCCGTCTCGAACGCGATCTCGGCGCGCGGGCTGGCGGGCGACGTGTACCGCGCGGCCACCGTCCGCACGGGGAAGCTCGTCCGATGACGTCCGCATCGGCCGGCGCCTGGCCGGCGCAGCCGCGGCGCGTCGTCGTGACCGGGACGGGGATGCTCACCGCGCTCGGCAACGACGTCGAGACGACGTGGCAGGGGATGGTCGCGGGCCGCTCGGGGATCGAGCGGGTCGCCGCCTTCGACCCATCGCGGCTCAAGGCCCAGGTCGTCGGCGAGGTCAAGGACTTCGACGCGTCCGGCGTCCTCGACAAGAAGGACATCCGGCGGACGGACCGCTACATCCAGTTCGGGCTCGTCGCCGCCCGCCAGGCGATGGACCAGGCCGGCCTGCCGGCCCGGCTCGAGGGCGACGAGGCCGAGCGGACCGGGGTCATCCTCGGGACCGGTCTCGGCGGCGTCGGGACGCTCGTCGAGGGGATCACGACGAACGCCCTGCGCGGCCCGGACCGGATCAGCCCGTTCCTCATCCCGATGGGCATCCCGAACGTCGGCGCCGGCCAGATCGCGATCAACGTACGGGATGGCCGGGCCGAACTTCACGACGGTCTCCGCCTGCGCGACGGGCGGCCACGCGATCGGCGAGGCGTGCGAGACGATCCGCCGCGAACGACGCCGACACGATGCTCGCCGGCGGTTCCGAGGCCGGCGTCTACGAGCCGCTCATGGGCGGCTTCGACTCGATGCGCGCGCTGTCCCGTCGGAACGACGACCCGGAGGGCGCCTCCCGGCCGTTCGACCAGGGCCGCGACGGCTTCGTCGCCCGGCGAGGGCTGCGGCGTCCTCGATCCTCGAGGAGCTCGACCACGCCCGGGCCCGCGGCGCGCACGATCCTCGCCGAGATCATCGGCTACGGCGCGACGGCCGACGCCTCGCACATCACCCTGCCCGCGCCCGGCGGGATCGGCGCGGTCCGGGCCGCCCGACGGGCCCTCGCCAAGGCCGGCCTCGAGCCGTCGGACATCGCCCACGTCAACGCCCACGCGACGTCGACGCCCGAGGGCGACAAGTCCGAGCTCCAGGCGATCAAGACGATCTTCGGCGAGCACGCGCGCGAGCATCTCGATCACCGCCAACAAGTCGATGATCGGGCACACGCTCGGCGCGGCCGGCGCGATCGAGGCGATCGTCACGATCCAGACGATGCGCGAGGGCTGCGTCCCGCCGACGATCAACCTCCACGACGTCGACCCGGAAGGGGAGGGGCTGGACCTGACCCCGAACGTCGCGCAGCCGCCACGACATCCCGATCGCCCTCTCGAACTCGTTCGGCTTCGGCGGCCAGAACACGGCCCTGATCTTCCGGCGGTGGCCCGAGTGACCGACGACCTGGGCGCCGTCGGCGGCGGCGGACCCGAGCCGGTCGCCACGGACCCGGCGTCCGATCTGCCGCGGACGACGCCGACGGCCGATCGGACGGCGCGCGACGACGCGGATGCGCGTCGCGCCCTGGATCCGGGCGACGCCTCGCTGCTCGCCCTCGTCGACCGGCTCGGGGCGCTCCTCGATCGGAGCGACCTGTCGGAGCTCGCGGTCGAATCCGGCGGCACGCGGCTCGTCCTGCGCAAGGCGGTCGCGATCGCCGCCGGCGCCGGCCGCCGCGGCGGCGCGGCCGCGTCGGCCCAGGCACGCCGCCGGCGCCCCGGCGCTCGGACCACGGCGACGGCCCCGAGCGCGGCCCGACGGCCGCCCAGAGCCGCCCGTCGGTGAACGCGCCGCTCACCGGCGTCTGGTACGGCTCGCCGGCGCCGGGCTCGGCGCCGTTCGTCGCGGCCGGCCGCGAGGTCGCCGTCGGCCAGGTGATCGGCCTGATCGAGGCGATGAAGCTGTTCAACGAGATCAAGTCCGACCTCGCCGGGCGGGTCGTCAGGGTCGTCCCGGAGAACGGCGCCCTGGTCAAGGCGAAGCAGCCGCTCATCGAGGTGGAACCCCTGTGAACGACGCCACCGCCCCCGCCACCCGATCCGCGCCCACGTCACCGGCTGGGGCCGCTACGCGCCCGGCCCAGGTCCTGACGAACGCCGACCTCGAGAAGATCGTCGACACCTCCGACGAGTGGATCCGGACGCGGACCGGGATCCGCGAGCGGCGGGTCGCCGCGGCGAACGAGACGACCGCGTCGATGGGGGCGGTTGCCGGGCTGCGCGCGATCCACACCGCGGGGATCCAGCCCGACGACATCGACCTGATCCTGCTCGCGACGCTGACGCCGGACTACTGGATGCCGTCGACCGCCGCGCTCGTCAAGGAGGCGATCGGCAACACGCAGGCGACCGCGTTCGACGTCATGGCCGCCTGCTCCGGCTTCGTCTACGGCTTCGCGACCGCCCAGGCGTACATCCAGGCGGGCCTCGCGAAGCACGTCCTCGTCATCGGCTCGGAGCTGCTGACCCGCTTCCTCGACTACACGGACCGGAGCACCTGCATCCTCTTCGGCGACGGGGCCGGAGCGGTCGTCCTGAGCGCCAGCGACGAGCCGGGCGGCGCGCTCGGCGTCGAGATGACGACCGAGCCGCAGGGCGCCTACATGATCTGGCTGCCGGCCGGCGGGTCGAAGAGCCCGCCGTCGGCCGAGACGATCGCGCGCGGCGAGCACTACGTCCGGATGGAGGGCAACCAGACCTACCGGTTCGCGACGAAGACGATGGCGACGACCGCGCTCGAGTCGATCCGGCGATCCGGGCTCGAGCCGGCGGACGTCGACCTGTTCATCCCGCACCAGGCGAACATCCGGATCATCGAGGCCGTCGCGAAGGGCCTCGACCTGCCGATGGACAAGATGTTCGTCAACCTCGACAAGTACGGGAACACGTCCGCGGCGTCGGTCCCGATCGCGCTCGCCGAGGCCGTCAACGAGGGCTGCGTGAAGGTCGGCGACAACGTGACGATCGTCGCGTTCGGGGCCGGCTTCACCAGCGGCGCGGTGACGATCCAGTGGACGGCCGATCCGGCCCGCGGCCGGACGGCGGACGACGCGGTCCGACCCGAGGACGTGGCCGTCCGGCTGCCGGTCGACTGGGACTCCGTCGACCCGATCCCTGACGCCCTCGCCGCCCTGATGCGCCAGCCCGGCTCACTCGACGTCCCGCTCGACGACGTCGCCCCGGGCGAGCCGGAGCACGCCCATCCCCACACGGAGGTCCACGCGTGATCGACTTGACGGGGAAGACCGCGCTCGTGACGGGCGGCTCGCGGGGCATCGGCCGGGCGATCGCCAACCGCCTCGGCGACCCAGGGCGCCGACGTCGCCTTCACCTATCGCGGCAACGAGGAGGCCGCGGCCGCCTGCACGGACGAGCTGACGGCGCTCGGCCGGCGGGCGATCGCGATCCAGGCCGAACGCGACGGATCCCGATGCGGCCGAGGTCGTCGTCAAGCAGGTCGTCGACACGTTCGGCAAGGTCGACATCCTCGTCAACAACGCCGGCATCACCCGCGACGACCTGATCATGCGGATGTCGGTCGAGGCGTTCCGCGAGGTCCTCGAGACGAACCTGTTCGGGGCGTTCTACATGACGAAGGCCGTGACGCGGCCGATGCTCAAGGCGCGGAGCGGCCGGATCGTCAACATCACCTCGGTCAGCGGGCAGGCCGGCCAGATGGGCCAGGCGAACTACTCGTCGGCGAAGGCCGGGCTGATCGGGCTGACGAAGGCGACCGCCCGGGAGCTCGCCTCGCGGTCGATCACCTGCAACGCGGTCGCGCCCGGGTTCGTCCTGACCGAGCTGACCCAGGACGCTGCCGCGAGGCGCTCCAGGCCGAGCTCATCGCCCGGACGCCGCTCGGCCGGTTCGGGACGACCGAGGAGATCGCCTCGGCCGTCGCGTTCCTCGTGAGCGACGAGGCCGCGTTCATCACGGGGCAGGTGCTGGCCGTCGATGGCGGCCTGGTGATGATGTAGGTTCAGCCCACGCGGACACGAGGGTCTCTGGTTCATCGGACCCTTCGGCGATATCAATGGGTTCCGCGAACGGCAAATCGGACCTTCAACGGGTTCATCCCGTCCGGGAGCGGCCGGCCCGAGCGCAGCTTCGGCCGAAGGAGCTCGAATTCCCGCTGCCGGAGCAGCTCCGCGAGGCTGGCGGTGCCGAGCACGAGGGCGAGATTCCGGCCGGCACACTGCGCGCCACCACGCGAGAACACGTTCATCTGCCAGTCGGCGTCCGCGGAGCCGTCGAGCCACAGGTCCGGCGCGAACCGGTTGGCGTGCGGCAACCGCCGCGCGCGATGCTGGGCGGAGACGGGGATGAGGACCCTCGAGCCGATCGGCAGCGTGGCGCCGTACCACTCCGTCTCGGCCGCCGTGACGCGCACGAGCAGCGCGGCCGCGGGCCACAGCCGAACGCTGTCGAGCATGCAGGCGCGCACGAAGGGCAGCTCGGCGAGGCCGGCGACCGTGCCCGGCCCATGGGTCCGGTCGGCCGTGCGGACCTCGGCGAGGGCGCGCTCGTGCGCGGCGGGATCCGTCGTGAGCAGCGCCAGTGCGTTGAAGACGGCGATGCGGATCGCGTCGAGCGCCATCAGCCAGAACGGCACCTGGCCGTTCGGCCGGGTCTGCGCCTCCGTCGGCGCAGACGGGAAGAGACTGACGAGCGTGCCGGGCTCGGCGGCGGCGACGTAGCGCTGGATCCGTGCGTCCATGGATGCTCGGAGCCGCGCGTCCCTGCGTCGGTTCCAGAACTTGAGCCCCAGCCAGTCGCCGTCCCCCCGCAATCGGCTGTGCTCGTCGCTGAACTCCGTGTCATCGGCGGCGGCATCGCCGAAGGCACAGCGCCGCGAGATCCGTCGAAAGGCCGCGAGCGACCGCTCGTAGTCGATGACCCCGGTGTCCGCCAGCATCGCGGCGACTTCCTCGTGGACGACCTGCAGGAATTGCTCCGCGAAGCGATGGGGCTCGTGTCCGTAGTCGAGCACGGCCTCGTTGAACGGCCGGCGCTCGGCATGGAGATCCGGCGGCGAGCCGTTGAGCACGTCAGGTGCGAACTGAGCGAACAGCCGCCGCTTCTCGGGGGTGTTCATGCCGTAGACGGCCACGGGTGACTCCAGGACCCGGCGGACATCGCTCGCCGCGAGGACGAGGAGGGTCTGCCCGCCGACGCTTCGAAGCATCACCGGCCGGCCGGCGTAGCGCTCGGTCAGCCGCTCCACCGTCGCGACGCCGCGCCCGTTGTCGAACCGGATCGCCAGCTCGGTCCAGAACGGCATCGGGATCAGGGCCCCCCGGAGCAGGCTCGGCAGCTCGTACGTCAGCGTGAAGCGGACGTTCTCGAGGAGCGTGGCCCGCGGGATGCCTGAGGTCATCCTTCCCCCTTGGAGCGGCGACCCATTATCGCAGGCCCGTCGACGCGGGTCGGGAGCCGGCCGGGCCATCCGGGGCCGGTGCTACGCTCGTGAGCGTGCAGATCCGCCAGTTCCGGATCGAGGGGCTCGGGCATCTGTCGACGCTCGTCGCCGACGATGTCGCCGGCGTCGCCGCGGTCGTCGACCCGCGCCGGGACGTCGACGTCTATCTCGCGGCGGCCCGTGAGCTCGACGTCCGGATCACCCATGTCGTCGAGACCCATCTCCACAACGACTACGTCTCGGGCGGGCGCGACCTCGCGGCCCTGACCGGGGCGCGGCACGTGATCGGCGCCGGAGCGGAGCTTCGCCACGACCACGCCCCGTCGCGCGACGGCGAGACGTTCGACGTCGGCGCGCTGCGGTTCACGACCCGCGACACGCCCGGCCACACTCCCGAGCATGTCGCGTACGAGGTCGCCGACCTGGGCCGCGGCGAGGACCCCGCGCTCCTGTTCAGCGGCGGCTCGCTGCTCGTCGGGGCGGTCGGCCGGACGGACCTCCTGGGCGAGGAGCACGCCCACGACTACGCCCGGGCGATGCACGCGCTCCCTGCGCGACGTCGTGCTCGCCGCACGACGACCATGTCGTCGTCCACCCGACCCACGGCGCGGGCTCGCTGTGCGCGACCGGGATCGCATCGACGCCGACGACGACGATCGGCTACGAGCGGCGCCACAACCCGCTCGTCCGCGATCGACGACGTCGAGACGTTCGTCGAAGCGCCTGCTCCGTGGCCAGCCGGCCGTCCCGCGGTACTTCGCCCGGATGCGCCCGACGAACCAGGCCGGGCCCGCGCTCCTCGGCGGGCGCATCCCGGAGGCGCGGCCACTCGGCCTCGAGGAGACCCGGCGCGAGATCGCGGCCGGTGCCCTGCTCCTCGACCTCCGGCCTCCGGCAGATCACTCGGTCGCCCACGCGCGTCGGCTCGCAGTCGGTCCCGCTCGGTCCGTCGTTCGGGACGTGGCTCGGCTGGGTCGTCGATCCGTCGCGGCCGCTCGTCCTCGTCCTCCAGCGGCCCGAGGACTGGGACGAGGCGATCCGCCAGGCGCTGCGGATCGGGGCCGAAGGAGCGATCCTCGGGCATCTCCGCGGCGGCTTCGGGACGTGGGCCGAAGGCGGCGGGCCGCTCGAGTCCAGCGGCCGGCTGAACGTGGACGAGCTCGCCGCCCGCCTGGATCGTTCGACGCCGCCGAGGCGCCGCTCGTCATCGACGTCCGCCAGGCGAACGAGTACGAGGCGTGCCACGTGCCCGGGCAGCATCCACATCGCGGCGGGCTCGCTGCCGGATCGGCTCGACGAGCTGCCGCGCGACCAGCCGATCGTGACGATCTGCGCCGCCGGGCTCCGGGCCGGCGTCGCGGCCTCGATCCTGCGGTCGTCCGGCTTCGCGGACGTCTCGTGGGTCGCAGCGGGCGTGCCGGCCTGGCGGGCCCAGGGCCACCCGCCGTCCGCGGCGACCAGCCCGACCGCGCGCCGATCCGGCGGACCGTCGCATCGGGAGGGGGTCGAGGCCGCGCCGCTGACGACGGTTCGCCTTCGCGCCTTCGGTGGCCGCCGGATGGCGCCCGTACGTTCGACCGGATCGGTCGGTACCACGGGTCGCTTGAGGCGCGACCCGGACGTGCGACCGTTGCGTGTCATGAGCGCGCATCCGCCCAGGCCGGCTTCGCGCATACCCGCGCGCCCGAGCGACCCGCCGGCGGAACGCCTCCACCGCGCGGCCCGCGGATCGGCCGCCGCCGGCCTCTTCGGACGGCAGCTCGAGGTCCTCCAGGCGGCCTCTGCGCGGATGAGCCGGGCCGACGGCCGCGAAGCGGTCGGTCGCGCCGTCGTCGAGGAGACCGGCCGGATCATCGACTACCACAACGCCCGGGTGTACGTCCTCGAGTCGTCCGGCGATCTCGTCCCGATCGCCTTCGAGGGCCGGGTCGGCGCCTACGAGAGGTGGACCTCGACCTGCTCCGGACGACGCTCGGCGTCGGCTTCACCGGCTGGGTCGGCCTGCACGGCGAGGCGCTGCTCGTCCACGACGCGAACCTCGACCCGCGGGGCGCCTCGATCCCGGGAACGGACGACGTCGACGAGTCGATGCTCGTCGTCCCGATGCGCTACGACGACGCGGTCGTCGGCGTGATCACCCTCTCGAAGCTCGGCCTTCACCAGTTCGACGCGCCACGACCTGCGCCTGCTCTCGATCCTCGCCGACCAGGCCGCGACGGCCCTCGAGTCGGCCCGGAACCTCGCCCGGAGCCACGCCCTCGCCGGCGAGCTGCGCCTGCTCCTCGACGTCAGCGCGGACCTCGCGGCGAGCCTCGACTCGCACCAGGTCGCCAACGTCCTCGCCCGCCACCTCGCGACCGTCATGGCCGTCGAGGAGTGCGTGATCTCGTGGTGGGACCGGGCGAACGATCGGGTCGCCAGCCTCGGCTACCTACCCGGTCGATCGCCGCCCGACGAGCTCGAGCCGTTCTTCGACATCGGCGCCTTCCCGCTGACCCGGCGCGTCCTCGTCGACCAGATCGACCGAGCGCGTCGACGTCGACGGCGCCGGATGCCGACCCGGCCGAGTCGGCGCTCCTCGTCGCCGCCGGCAACCGCTCGCTCGTCATGCTGCCGCTCGTCGCCTCGGGCGAGACGATCGGGCTCGTCGAGCTGATCTCGAAGGGCGTGATCGAGCCCGACGAGGAGCGGCTGAGCCTCGCCCGGACGATCGCCAACGAGGCGTCGATCGCGCTCGAGAACGCCCGCCTCTACGGCGAGGCCCGGGCGCTCGCGGACCGCGACCCGCTGACGGGCTTCTTCAACCACCGCTCGCTCCACGAGCGGTTCGGGCAGGAGGCCGTCCGGGCCCGGCGCGTCCACCGCCCGCTCGGCCTGCTGATGCTCGACCTCGACGACTTCAAGCTCGTCAACGACACCTTCGGCCACCTCCTCGGCGACGAGGTCCTCCGCTGGACCGCCGACGTGATCCGGCGGACGATCCGGGCGTCGGACATCCCCGCCCGCTACGGCGGCGACGAGTTCGCGATCCTCCTGCCGGACGCGGACGCGGAGGAGGCGACTCCTGACCGCCGAGCGCGCTGGTCGAGGCGTTCTCGAGCTCGACGTTCTGCCACGACGGCCGGCTGAATGTGCCGATCGGCGTCTCGGTCGGGGTCGCGACGTTCCCCGCCGACGGCCGGACCGCCGCCGAGCTGATCGCCGTCGCCGATGCCGGGCTCTACCGGATGAAGCGCAGCCGCCGCCGGAGCCGACGGACGACCCGCGCACGCGCCTGACCCGCATCACGTTCGAACGGAAGTACCAGGACCCGGCTGCCGGAAGTACCACCCGCGACGCCTTGCGAAGGTCCTGCCCGGACCGTCATGCTCTCCTCCGAACGTGACAACACCGACCGAGCGTCGTCCGTCGGCCGCAGCGGAGGATCCCGGGATCCGCCGCTCCTGGCTCGTCTTCGCCGGAACCTTCTTCGCGCTCGGTGTGATCTCCGTCATGCGCCTGCTCGGTGGCGGCGTGCGTCCGCTCGACGTCGCGATCACGGCCCTGATCGTGATCGTCGGGTTCGCCGCGGTCCGCCACCGCCTCGCGGTCCAGGAGCTGGAGGCGAGCCGACGGTTCGAGGCCGAGAGCTTCGCGCGGATCCTGCAGGGTCTGTCCCGCTCGATCTCGCCCGATGCGATCGTCGGCGCGATCGTCGAGGAGCTGGGCGCCGGCACCGGAGCCGACCACGTCGTGATCGTCCGTCGCCGGCCCGACGCCCGCGTCCTCGAGGCCACCCTGGTCAACGCCCGGACCGGCGGCTCCACCTCGTCCACCCTGTTCCCGATCAGCGACCTCGAGGACCCGACCGAGGAGAGTGCCGCCGGGCGCGAGCCCGTCGCGCGTCGCGATCGAGGTCGACGGAGACCCGGCACCGGTCGCACACCTCGACGGAGCCACGGACCGGCCGGCGACGGCCGACTTGCCGCCGGCACCACTCCCACGGATCGCGGCGTCGGCCGGCGGACCCGAGCCGCTCGCGGCCCATCGCAGCGGACGGCGCACCCCGGACGTCGCGCCGGCCCCGGAGCTCGCGCGCGTCGCCGGGCGGCGAACCTCCGCGGCGGAGGCGTTCGTCGCGGAGCGGATCGCCCGGCGCGCCCGGAGCGTGTTCGGGCTCCGCCACACGCTCGTCGCGCCCGCTCACGACGGACGGCGGCCAGATCGGCGCGCTGCTGATCTCGCGCCGGACCGCCGGGGCCTGGCCGGCCTTCGCCCAGCGGATCCTCGTCGGCGCCGCGGTCGAGGCGTCGGCCGCGCTGTCGCGGGCGTACTCGCATCGCGAGGCCGAGGCGCGCGCGTCGACGGACGGCCTGACCGGGCTTCCCGAACCGGCGCTACTTCGACGAGTTCTGTGCCCTGCTCGCCCGTCGGCGGCGGGCGGAGGACTCGGTCGGCGTCCTGATGATCGACATCGACCAGTTCAAGGTCCTGAACGACCGCGCACGGCCACCAGGTCGGCGACGAGGTCCTGCGGGCGGTGGCCGGGGCGATCGCCGGAGCCGTCCGCGAGGACGACGTCCCGGCGCGCTACGGCGGCGAGGAGTTCGCCGTCCTGCTCCGCAACCCGACGCTGGAGGTCGCGGCCGACGTCGGCGAGCGCGTCCGCGGCGCGGTCGGCTCGCTCGACCTGCGGCGGCTCGGCGTCCACGGCGTCAGCGTCTCGGTCGGGGCAGCCGTGGCCGGCGACGCCGACGAGTCGATCGATTCAGTCCTCGACCAGGCGGACCGGGCCCTGTACCTCGCCAAGCGACGAGGCCGCGACCGCGTCGTCGCGTAGCGAGCGATAGGCCCCGCCGGCCGGCGTGGGCTGGGAGCTCGGGGGTCGTAGGTTGGAGCCCGGAGGCTGGAGCCCGTCCGACCTCCTGGTCATGGGCCTCCGCCATGCTGGGATGCAGGGCAGGGCAGCGCCCGAATGGGTTCACGCTCGCCGGTTGGTCGCCGAGTTGCGGGCCGGGGAGCTCCGCCATGCTCCGAAGATCCGCCTGGGGATTCGCGTGTTTGCATGGCTCACGGCCATGAGCGCGAGGTCCGGGACGGGCGCGACGAGCCGGGACGGGAGCGACATTCCGGGACGGGAGCGAGGATCGGGACGAGCCAGACGATCCGGGACGAGCCAGAAGATCCGGGACGGGCGAGACCACCGAGGCCACGTTCGTGTCGCCCGCTACCATCGCGGCGTGCCCACCGCCGACCCGGACGAGCGCCCTCGGCGACGTCCGCCGCGCGCACGACGACGAGCCCGCCGACGAGGCCGCCGATCTCGCCGCCGACCTGACGAACGGCGATCTCGCCCGGGTCTTCCACGAGATCGGCGACATCCTCGAGGTCAAGGGCGAGCTCGCATTCAAGACCATCGCCTACCACCGGGCCGCCGACGCGATCGGCCGCAGCCCGGTCGACCTCGTCGCGGCCTATCGCGCGGGATCGCCACCCAAGGTGCCGGGCGTCGGCCAGGCGATCTCGGACAAGATCACCGAGCTCGTCACCACCGGCCACATGGCCTACCTCGACCGCCTCCGCGCGGAGGTCCCGGCGAGCCTCGTCGAGCTGCTCCAGATCCCGGGGCTCGGACCGAAGACCGTCAAGCAGCTCCACGACGAGCTCGGCATCCTGACGATGGCGGACCTCGAGGCCGCCGCCCGCGACGGCCGGGTCCGGACGCTCCGTGGCCTGTCGGAGCGGACCGAGGCGATGATCCTCGAGGGGATCGAGCGGCTCGAGCGGAACCCGCGCCGGATGCTCCTCAACCAGGCCGAGGCCCAGATCGACCTCGCTCCTCGCCGCCCTCGCCCCGACCGCCGGCGTCGCCGTCGATCGAGCCCGGCCGGCTCGTTCCGCCGGAAGAAGGAGACGATCGGCGACCTCGACCTCCTCGCCGAGACCACGGACCCGGATGCCCTGATGGCCCGCTTCACGGGTCTCGGCACGGTCGACGCCGTGATCGGGCGCGGCGGCCACAAGTCGGCGGTCCGGCTCATGCGCGGGCCGCAGGTCGACCTGATGGTCGATGCCGCCCGGGGCCGCCGGGACCCACCTGATCCACTTCACCGGCAGCAAGGAGCACAACGTCCGGCTCCGCGCGCGCGCCCGCGACCGCGGCTGGAGCCTGAGCGAGTACGGCTTCACGCGGATCGGCGAGGACGGCGAGCCGCTGACGGGCGACGGACGCCGAGCTGCGGACGTTCGCGACCGAGGCGGAGGCGTACGCGTTCCTCGATCTGCCCTTCATCGAGCCGGAGCTGCGCGAGGACGAGGGCGAGATCGAGGCTGCGCTCGCAGGCACGCTGCCGGTGTTGATCACCCAGGCCGACCTGCGGGGCGACTGCCACACCCACAGCGAGTGGAGCGACGGCAGCCAGCCGATCGAGGTGATGGCCGAGGCCGGCCGGCGCCGCGGCTACGCCTTCCAGGTCCTGACCGACCACAGCCAGTCGCTCGCGATCGCGAACGGTCTCGACTCCGGAGCGGGTCGAGCAGGAGCGCGCGATCATCGCCGAGCTCAACGCCCGGTTCGCCGCGGAGGAGGCCGCCGGGATCGCCCCGCCCGAGACGCCGAAGGAGGGCTTCCGCCTGCTCCACGGCTGCGAGCTGGAGGTCCGCGCCGACGGCGACCTCGACTACGAGGACGACGCTCCTCGCGACGTTCGACGTCGTCGTCGCTTCGGTCCACGTGGCCCGGCGCCAGTCCCGGGCGGAGCTCACGCGGCGGACGCTCAACGCGATCCTCAGCCCCCACGTCGACATCGTCGCCCACCCGTCCGGGCGGATGATCCAGACCCGTGACGACCTCGACCTCGACTGGGACGCCGTGTACGACGCGGCCGCCCGAACCGGCACGGCGCTCGAGATGAACGGATCGCCGCATCGGCTCGACCTGTCCGTCGAGCGCGCCCGCCGGGCGGTCGCCGCGGGTTGCGTCCTGACGGTCGACTCGGACGCGCACCACACGCGCGAGCTCGACTACGTGCGCTGGGGCATCGAGCCAGGCGCGGCGGGCATGGGTCACCGCGGCGGACGTCGTCAACACCCGCTCCCGGGCCGACCTCCTGGCGTGGGCCGCCGCCAAGCCGCGGCCGCGTCCCGGCCTGAGCCGAGCGCGTACCATCCCGCCGATGACGACGCCGTCCCTCCCCGTCCAGCATCTGGAGCCGAGCGGTCTCGGGCGTGCGTCGCGCCACCTCCCGCTGCCCGGCGCAGCGGCCGACGACGGCCCGCGAGGCGACGGGCCGGCGGCGCGACCTCGAGATCGCGGTCGCGACCGTCGTCGGGATGGCGGCCGTCCTGACCGGCCCGCTCGTCTGGGCCGTCGCGATCCTGCTCCTCGCCGCGACGATCCTCGGGACGCTCCAGCTCCTGGCCGAGGTCGAGAGCCCGGACGCGGAGCGCGGCGTCCCGATCGAGATCCCTGATCGTTCCCGCCGTCGCGGCCCTCGGAGCCGTCGGTGCGATCCGCCTCGTCCCCCTCGGGCCGGCGATCATCCCGGCGATCGCGGCGGTCGGGCTCCTCCTGGATCGCGCGCTCGCGATCGAGACCCGGATCGCCGGGTCCGCCCAGGGGCCCGACGGCCGAGGACCGCTCGTCGCGCGCTCGTCGACGATGCTCGTCGTCGCCCTCGTCGCGTTCGCGGGCGTCGCGGCCAGCGTCCCGGGCGGGATCGCCGGCACCGAGCCGCCCGGCGCCCCGGTGACGCCGCTCCCGCTGGCGAATCTCGTCGTCCTCGTCCGTGGCGGACGCGATCGTCGCCGGGCTGCTCGGCTACCGGGCGGCGGCGCTCCGGACGGCGAGCGCGCGCGATGCGCTGCTCACCGCGCTGAGCTACGCGGCCGTCGATCGCGATCGGGGCCGCCGCGGTCCGGGCGATCGGGATCCCGCGGCTGGTCGGGCCGGCGCTGCTGATGTTCCTCTTCTACCTGTGGGACACGCTCCATTCCGCGCCGCCGTCGCGGCGCCGCGATCCGCGCTGGCTGTGGGAGCTGGCGATCCTGGTCGGGCTCGCGGCGGTCGTCATCGCCTGGAACCTCCGGGTGAACGCCTGACCCGTCTCGTGACGCGCCGGATCTGAGCCGTCCGTTTGACGTTCGGGCCGTGCGATGCTACAAACCCTTGCCCCCTCCGGGACTCGAATCCCTCGGCCGCGGCCGTTCCGGCAGGCGCGCAGCGCAGCAAACGGAGAGCAGCCTCGTGACCTTTCCCGAACTCGAGACCCAGGCGTCGACCGCCGTCAACCAGGTCCGCCTCAAGCGCCAGCTCGTCGATCAGGCGATCGCTCAGGCGACCGCGGCCCAGTGGTCGGAGGCCGCGGAGACGAACCGCCGCCTGCTCGAGATGGGACCGGATGCCGAGTCGGAGAACCGGCTCGCCAAGTCGCTCTGGGAGCTGGGCGAGCTGGGGCAGGCGCGCGAGCACTACCAGACGGCCCTCGCGCTCGACCCGACGAACCGGATCGCCGAGCGGAACATCGACCGGCTGCGCGTCCTCCTCGTCGACGCCGGCGAGAAGACGGTGCCGGCCCAGGACGGCAGCAAGGCGCCGGTCTCGATCTTCGTCGAGGAGACCGGCAAGACCGGGCTTCGCCTTCCTGACCGACCTGCCCCATCCCCGCAAGCTCGCCCAGGTCAACCCGGGCGACGCGGTCGAGCTGACCCCGGAGAACGGCCGCCTGATCGCGATCGAGCAACGGGATGCGGATCGGGATCGTCGAGCCGCGCGTCGCCGCGCGCCTGCTGAAGCTCATGGCCGAGGGCAACAAGTACGCGGCGGGCGTGACCTCGCTCGGCGACAAGGACGTCCGGATCATCATCCGCGAGACCTACCAGGACCCCCGCAACTACGGGAAGGTGTCCTTCCCGATGGCCGCCAAGTCGACCGACCTGCGGCCGTACACGAAGGGCACCCTGATCCGCGAGGAGATGGACCTCGAGGACGACCTCGAGGACGACGACGAGGACGAGGAGATCGAGGACCTCGATCGCGTCCTGCCGCCCGAAGTCCACGACCGACGAAGCCTTCGAGGAAGAGCTCGACGAGGCGGACGAGGCATAGGCGGCGGCTGTCGCGCCAGGACGCCGCTGGCTGCGTTGGCCGCTGCGGTCCTCGCTCACGCACCTTCAGGTGCGCTCGCTCCGGTCCTCCCGGCCGCCTTGCCAGCGACGCCCGGGCGCGACGATCGCAGACTCGGCGCGACGTGACGGAGTCGCTGCGTCCGCGCGCGAACCCGTCCGCGTGAGCTGAGCGCGGAGTAGGCTGCGGGCCATGGCCGGTCGCGCACCCCTGGTCCGGGCGGAGCCGGGGTTCACCCTGCCGTTCTTCGAGCGGCTCGCCCCACCGCCCCCGCCCGCCCTCGTCGAGGCCCGCATCGACAGCCTCGCCAAGCCGGGCGACGTCGTCCTCGACCTCGCCGGGCGCGGCGGCTGGGTCGCCCGTGCCGCCGTTGACCGCCAGCGGCGCGTCGCCAGCCTCGAATCCACCCCGCTGACGCGGCTGCTCGCCGAGCTGGTCCTGCGCCCGCCGGACCTCCGCCACCTCGATGCCGCGTTCCAGGCGATGGGCGCGTCGCCACGCGGCCAGACCAGCCTGAAGGTCGCCGTCGGCGAGCTGTTCGCGACGCGCTGCGCGACCTGCGGCCGATCCCTCGTCGATCGACGAGATCGTCTGGCCCGGCCAGGAAGGACCGGACGAGGCCGACGACGACGTTGCCGACGCCTCGGCCGACGGGTCCGAGGCGGACCACGCGGACCGCGGCAGACCGATGCCACTCCCGACGCCGGGCAGGGGCGACACGGGCCCGCGTCTGACGGCCCGCAAGGTCTACTCGTGCCCCGTGTGCCGCAGCCAGCGCGGCGGAGAGCAGCGGACCGCCGACCTCGACGAGGTCGACATCGCGCGCGCGCGGACGATCCCCGAAGACCACGCTGCGACGCGCTCCCGGCTGCGCGACCGGTTCCCCGTCGTCGAGGGCGGGACCGGTCTCGTCGATCGGACTGCTGGACCTCCACACCCCGCGTCAGCTCGCCGGCCTCGAGGCGATCCTCGAGCGGATCGAGGGCGATCTCCGGGCCGCGCCGGTCGAGGCGGCCCTGCGACTGGCCTTCCTCCACGCGCTGCTCCCGGCAAGCCGTCTGAACGGGCATCCGCATCGCGTCGGCACGCTCCGGATCCAGGCGGGCCTCGTCCGGGCCCCGAGTCCGGGACCGTGGCGGGAGCGCAACCCGTGGCTCGCGTTCGAGGACGGGATCCGGACGGTGCGTGGCTTCATCCAGCGTCTCGAGAGCGGCCCGGGTGGCGCCGTGCAGGCGCGATTCGGCAACGACCTCCAGGCGCTCGACGAGGGCGCGGCGACCGCGGTCGTCTCGGTCGCCGGGCCGTCGACGACGCGGGCGATCGGCGCGGAGGCCACCGCCGGGCGAGGCTGGGAGGGCGTCGGGCAGCCTGAAACGACGGATCCGGCTCGTCCTCGGCCAGCCGCCGGTCCGGCCGAACCAGGAGCGGCTGTCGATGACCTACTGGGCGACGGCGTGGACGCTCGGCTCCGAGGCCGCCCTCGGACTGCCGCTCGGCTGCGCTCTCCGGGCCCGCGATCCGGGCGCCGTGGGGCTGGCAGGCAGCCGCCCTCGCGAGTCGCTCGCGTCGGTCGAGCCGTCGATCGCCCGTGACGGCCGCGTCGTCTTCCTCGTCGACGGTGGCTCGGAGGCGCTCGTCGGGGCCGCGCTCGGCGGGGTCGAGGCGGGCTTCCGGCTGCTCTCGGCGCGACTCGGCGACGGCGACGACGAGGCGGTCGGCAGCGTCGAGCTGCTGCCGCCGGGCGCCGTCCCGCCGCCGATGTCGCGGACGCGGGCGAACGTCGTCGCTCAGCCCGATGCCGGGTGGAGCCGGCGATCCGGAGATCGTCCCGAGCGCCGGCCTGTTCAGCCCGGCCGAGCGGGTCGATCGCCGGCCGTTCTCCGTCGGCCGACGTCAGCCGGACGGTCGTCGACGTCGCGGTCGATTGCCTGAAGGCCCGCGGCGAGCCGGCCAGCGCCGACCGGCTGCTCGGCGAGATCCTCGTCGGGCTCGACCGGGCGGGCCAGCTTCGCCGCCTCGTCGCCGATCGGGGCCTGTCCGTCGTCCCGGGCCCGGACGCGCCGGACGACCGAGACGCGCCAGGGAGCCGGCGCCGATGGACCCGGAGCGTGGCGCCGGCAGGCAGCGGGCCGCGGCGTCGGCTCGCCAGCGCCTGGCGGCGACGACATCCGATGCCGACGAGCGCGGCGGCTCGGACCCGAGCGTCCGGACGCGTCGGTTCGTCCGCGCCGCAGAGACGCCGGCGGATCCCGTCGAGGCGTTGCTCGGCCTGATCGGCGACGGGCTCGCGACCGTCGGTCGCGACCGGCTCGTCGAGGTCGCCCCCGGCCGCTGGTGGCTGGCCGATCGGCGGGATCGCGACGCGGCGGCGGTCCCGCTCTCGGACCGCGTCGAATGGGCGGTCTACAGCCTCCTCTCGACCGCCGGCCCGCTCTCGGAGACGGCGTTCCTCCAGCGGATCGCCGGGATCTTCAGCGGCCAGGACCTCCCGGACGAGGCGCTCGTCCGGGCCTGCCTCCAGAGCTATCGCAGCCGGGCCAGCACGGCGGACCGGATCGTGACCGGCGACGACCTGCTCGGCCGGGCCCAGGACCACAGCGAGGTCATCGCGATGCTCGCCGAGATCGGACCACCGCCTCGGCCTGTCCGTCTGGATCGGCCGGCGCGAGCAGGGCCGCCGGATCGGACGCGACCGGCTGGCGGACTGGCTCGACGAGCGCGAGCGGCAGGTTCCGCTGACCCACATCAACCGGGCGGTCGACGACGTCGCGCGACGTCGACTGCATCTGGTACGTCCGGCGCCGGATGGCCTTCCTGTTCGAGGTCGAGTGGACCGCGATGCTCGGCGAGCCGATCCTCCGTCGCCACGCCCGGATCCCGCAGGACGACGGGATCGTCCGGTTCCTCGTCATCGCGCCGGAGCGGACCGAGCTCGTCCGCCACAAGCTGGAGCGGTCGCCGCTGCTCCGCGAAGCGATCCGAGCGCGACAACTGGCACGTCCTCAAGTGGAACCACCTCCAGGCGTTCCTGGCCCGCGAAGAGATGAGCCTCGAGGCGCTCGAGCCCTACCTCGGGCTGGATCCCGTGGTCGAGCGGAGCGGCGAGCAGCTCGGGCTCTTCGGCGAGTACGCCCGACCATCCCACGACCCGCCATCCCCGCGGAGGACCAAGCGTGACCCTGTCCGACCAACCCGCCTCGCCGGTCGACCAGCTTGCCGATCGCTTCTGGGAGTCGATCCTCGAGCTGAACCCGACCACGGCCACCGTCTACGGCGACGAGCGCTACGCCGACCGGCTGGACGACCCGAGCCCCGCCGGCCGGGCGAAGGCGCGGGCCGTGATGGACGAGACGAAGGCCGCGGCGGAGGCGATCCCGCGCCGACGGGCTGTCTGTCGAGGACCGGATCACCCGGGACATGCTGATCGTCATCGCCGAGCAGAGCATCGAGGAGGACGACCAGGCGATCCACCGCCTCAAGGTCGTCGACCAGATCGGCGGGCCGCAGACGCTTCTGCCGCAGATCTGCCAGTTCCAGCCGGTCGACACGCCGGAGCGGGTCGACCAAGTTCCTCGCCCGGCTCGAGAGCTACCGCGACTACATGGCCGCCAACGCCGACATCCTCCGGGAGGGCCTCGACGTCCGGCCTGACCGCGCCGCGGATCGTCGCCGACCGGACCGTCGCCCAGATGGAGCGGATGCTCGCGATCCCGCTCGACGAGGCGATCGTGCCGGCCATGGCGAAGGTCACGAACGAGGCCGATCGCGAGCGCATCCGGAAGGTCACCGAGAGCGTGATCTACCCTGCGGACCGGGCATTCCTCGAGGTCCTCCGGGGCGACTACCTTCGCGCGACGCGCGACGACCCCGGTCTCTGGTCGGCGCCGCAACGGCGAGTCGCTCTACCGGACCCAGATCCGGTCGTGGACGACGCTGGAGCTCGATCCCGCGGAGGTCCACCAGATCGGTCTCGACGAGCTCACGATCGTCGACGAGGGTCGACGCTCGATCGCAGCCGCGACCGGCGCAGCCAGTCCCGCGGCCTACCGCCGGCAGCTCGCCGACGACCCGGCGAACGCGCCACGCACGAAGGACGAGCTGCTCGGTCGCGCCCGAGAGGACATCGATCGGGCGATGGCCGTCGCGCCGCGGTTCTTCGGTCGGCTGCCGCTGTCGGGCATCGAGGTCATGGCCGTCGAGGAGTTCAAGGAGCGGGACGCCCCGTTCGCCTACTACTTCCCGCCCTCGCCGGACGGCTCACGGCCCGGGATCTATTACGCGAACGGCTACGACCTGCCGAGCCGGACGTACACGAAGCTCGCGACGACGACCTACCACGAGGCCGTCCCGGGCCATCACTTCCAGCTCGCGCTCGAGCAGGAGAACCCGAACCTGTCGACGTTCCGCCGGCTCGGGGCCCGCATCGTCGGTGGGGCGTACGTCGAGGGCTGGGGCCTCTACAGCGAGAAGCTGGCCGACGAGATGGGCCTCTTCCGCGACGAGGCGGAGCGGTTCGGGATGCTCGACGCGGTCGCCTGGCGGGCCGCCCGGCTCGTCGTCGACACGGGGATGCACGCGCTGCGCTGGACGCGCCAGCAGTCGATCGACTTCCTGCTCGAGACCGGCTTGTCCGAGACCGACGCGACGATCGAGACCGATCGGTACATCGCGTGGCCCGGCCAGGCGCTGACCTACATGATCGGCTGTCGCGAGATCGAGCGGCTCCGCGCCGAGCTCACGGCGCGCGACGGCTCACGGTTCGACCTCCGCGAGTTCCACGACCAGGTGCTCGGCCACGGGTCGCTCCCGCTGGCGACCCTGTCGCGCGAGCTGCCGAACTGGGTGGCGGCCCCGGCCTGAGGTCACCTGCTGCCGGCCCGCGTGCGCTCGTGCCCTGCGGCGTGCGCATCCCTGCGCGGCCACCTCGGGACCGTTGCGGACAAGCGCAACGATCGTTCCGTCAGCCAGGACATGCGGGATCGGCGCCTTGGGAAACCCGGGCGCGCCCGTGAGCGCGTCGCGCGCCCGTGGGCGCGTCGCGCGGAACGATCGTTGCGGATGAGCGCAACGATCGACGGTCGTCGGCAGCGCATCGATCTCCCGCGGTGGCGGGCCGGGACGGGACGGGCCGCGCCGAGACGGGCCGAGACGGGACGGGAGCCGGACGGACCAGGCCTACGAGTCGAAGCCGATCCCCAGCGCGTCGAGCGTCCGCAGGATCAGGCCGCGGCGACCCTCGTTGCGGTCGGCACGATCCAGCTCGTGGCGGACGGTGTTGACCGCGACCGAGCGCAACGGCTCCGGCGGGAAGGGGAACGGCCGGCTCCGCACGAACCGCAGGCGCAACAGCTCGGAGTCCGGCCGGAGGATGAAGTCCCGGACGACGCCGCCGGCCCAGCGGCTTGCCCCGACCCCCAGCCCGGTGTAGCCGAGGGCGTACGTCAGCCGGCCGCCGAGGGCCTGCCCGAACGTGACGGTGAACCGCGAGGTCGTGTCGATCGCGCCGCCCCAGCGGTAGGGGAACCGCAGGTCGGCCAGCTGCGGGAAACGCCCGCCGGAAGTGCGCATCCAGCTTGTCGAACGTCGCGGGGCGTCGGTCGAGCTCCGGCCCGACGCCGTTGTTCCGGTAGTAGATCGCGTCGTACCCGCCCCACAGGATCCGATCGTCCGCCGTCAGCCGGAAGTAGTGGAACTGGTTGTTCGCGTCGCCCGTGCCCTGGCGGTTCTGCCAGCCGATGGACGCGCGCTGGGCCGGCGTGAGCGGATCGGAGACGAGGGCGTAGTCGTAGACAGGCACGAACTGGGTCGACAGGCGGCGGAGCCAGCCGGAGTAGGCGGAGGTGGCCGCGACGACGTGGTCGGCGTCGAGGGTCGCACCGTCCTCGGTGGTCAGCCGGACGCGCGCCGGCCCGCCGCTCGACGCGTCGAGACGCGCGTCCGCTCGTGGATCGTCACCCCCCGTTCGTCGCAGACCCGCGCCAGCCCGCGGACGAGCTTCGCCGGATCCACGAGGAGCTCGCGGCCGGGCGGCTGGAGGAGCCCGGCCTGCCAGAGCGGGGAGTGGACCTCGGCCTGGACCGCGTCGCGATCGAGGAAGGCCACGCTCGTCGCCCCATGCGGCGGCCTCGTCGACCCACGCCTTGAACTCGTCGACCTGGTATGCCTGGTCGGCGACGGTCAAGCCGCCGTTGTCCTCGAGGTCGCAGTCGATCCCGTGTTCCCGAGTGAACGCGACCAGCGCCCGGAGGCTGGCGATCCCCTCCTGCTCGAGGAACCGGACCTCGTCGGGGAAGTGGCGGATTCCGTTCGCGAGGCCGTGGGTCAGAGACGCCTGGCAGAACCCGCCGTTCCGGCCGCTCGCCCCGAACCCGACGGTCTCCTGCTCGAGGACCGTGACCCGCAGCGAGGGATCCGTGTCGGTCAGCGCGAGGGCGGTCCACAACCCGGTGAACCCCGCCCCGACGACGGCGACGTCCGTGACGCCGTCGCCGCGGAGTGGCGGCCGCAGCGGCCCGGCCGGCGACGCCGCCAGCCAGTAGCTGACGGCGGTCCCGGGATCCGGTCGAATCTCGGAGCGCTCCATGGATCGCGAGGATAGTCGAGCAGCGGCTGTCCCCGTCGGAATGGTGCGATTGTGGGGTTGGTGACGCGATGCACCGTCGTGATTCGAACCGAATTCGGGGCCAATCGTGCGATATTCGCGTTGACGTGGATCACGTCGCTATGCCAAGATGGTGGTCCGTGCGTTCCGTCCCCCGGAACACCCGTCGCATGTGACGGTCCAGCCGCCCAATGGAGTGCGTTTCCTCATGGCCACCGACCCCCGGTCGACCTCCGAGACCCCCGTCCTGTCCCGCAGCCGTCAGATCGAGATGTACCACCGCGCGTTGAAGTCGCTGCCGGGTGGCACGAACTCGAACTTCCGGGCCTGGGGCGAGCAGACGATCTACATCGACCGGGGCAAGGGCGGGATGGTCTGGGACCTCGACCAGAACGAGTACATCGACCTCCGGATGGGCTACGGCCCGGTGATCCTGGGCCACAACGACGAGCGCGTCGACGACTACGTCAACCAGCAGATGCGCAAGGGCGTCAGCTTCTCGCTCACGAGCGAGGACGAGGTCCGGGCGATCGAGCTGATCTGCGAGCTGACGGGCTGGGTCGAGCTGGCCCGGATGACGGTCTCCGGCACCGAGGCCACGATGCACGCGATGCGCGTCGCGCGCGCCTACACGGGCCGGAACAAGATCGTGAAGTTCGAGGGCCAGTACCACGGCGTCCATGACTACGCCCTGATCTCGGTGACCCCGGACGACATGAGCGAGCTCGGCGACGCCGACCGCCCGGTCCGCCTCGCCTGGGGGCGCGGGATCCCCGACGCCGTCGCCGACACGATCATCCCGGCTCGCTACAACAACATCGCGCTCCTCCGCCGGCTCTTCGAGGAGCAGGGCGACGACATCGCCGCGGTGATCGTCGAGCCGGTGCTCGGCAATGCCCAGGGCATCCTGCCGCAGCCCGGCTTCCACGCCGCGATGCGGGCCCTGACCGAGGAGTTCGGGATCCTCCTGATCTTCGACGAGGTCAAGACCGGCTTCCGCTTCGCCCGCGGCGGCGCCGCCGAGTTCTTCGGGATCACGCCGGATCTCGCGACCTTCGCCAAGGCGATGGGCAACGGCTATCCGGCAGCCGCGTTCGGCGGGCGCCGCGAGGTCATGGAGGTCCTGCCCGACAAGGTCAGCCACGGCGGGACGTACGCGGGCAACCGGGTCGCGGCCGCGGCGGCCGTCAAGACGCTGTCGATCCTCCGCGACACGAACGCGCTCGAGACGGTCCATGCGACCGGGCGGCGGGTCCAGGACGGACTGCGCGAGGTCCTCAACCCGATCGGCATCCCGTACATCTTCACGGGACATCCGTCCATGTTCGGGATCATGTTCACGGAGGAGGCTCCCACCGAGTACCGCGACTGGGCGAAGTCCGACCACGAGCTGTACGACGCGGTCGCCGTACGGGATGCACGCCCGCGGGGCGATGCCCGAGCCGGACAGCCGCGAGCCGTGGTTCATGTGCGAGGCCCACGCCCAGGGCGACACCGTGGACCAGATCGTCTCGATCTTCGAGGAATCACTCCACGCGGCGCTCGAGGGGCGCGCCCACGGCGATGTCGCGGAGCACCCCCAGGGCGCCCAGGCCCACACGGCCGCGGGCTGACGCGGGAGATCCGTCAACCGACCCCCACCGTCCCACGCGACGACCAGGCTAGGAGCAACAGATCGATGGTCCTCGACGGAAACGCCGTCCGCTCGGTCGACCGGGCCGCGGCTCTCCTGCTCGCCCTCGGGGACTCCCAGGGCGAGGCCGGTGTCACCGAGCTCGCGCGGCGGCTCGGCCTCCACAAGTCGACGGCATCGCGCCTGCTCGCCACGCTCCAGAAGCGCGGCCTCGTCGAACAGGACGACGAGACGGGCAAGTACCGTCTCGGCCTCGTCGTCATCCGCCTCGCCGAGCGTGCCGAGCGCACCCTCGACCTGCGCGGGATCTCGATGCCCGAGCTCGAGCGGCTCGCCCGCCTGACCCACGAGACGACCGGCCTCGGGGTCCTCGATGGGGACTCCCTCCTGACGGTCGCCCAGGCCGACGGCCCGAACCTGATCGCGGTCGGCGACTGGACCGGTCGCGCGACGCCGCTCCACTGCGTCGCGTCCGGCAAGGTCCTCCTCGCCGCCGTCGCCGAGCGAGAGGTCCTCCGGATCGTCCGGCGCGGCCTCCTCAGCTACACGGAGCGGACGATCACCGAGCTCGAGCCGCTCCTCGAGGAGCTGGCCCGGATCCGGCGGCGCGGCTACGCGACGGCCCTCGGCGAGTTCGAGATGGGGCTGAACGCGGTCGCGGCCCCCGTCCACGACGCCCGCGGGAACGTGATCGCGGCCGTCGACATCTGGGGCCCGGCCTTCCGCCTGACGCCGCGGCGGATCCCCGAGCTGGCCGCCCAGGCGCGCGAGGCCGCGGCCGCGATCTCGGTCCGGCTCGGCGGCACCGGCAGCGCGACGGCGTCCCAGCCGTCGCTCGCGCAGGCTCTGACGAACTCGTCCCTCGCCGCCAGCGAGCCGGCGGCGCTCCCCGCGCCGTCGACGAGCGGGTCGGCGGTCAGCGAGCTCGCGGCAGAGGTCGCCGCCGCCTCCTGACCCGCCGGCCCGACGCCTGCCGCCCGGCTACCATCGCGACGATGGATCCGAACAAGCCGCCCCTGAGCACGATCCTCGAGTTCCTCCGCACCGAGGGTCTGCAGATCCTGCTGATCGTGATCGTCGCCTCTCGTGTTCCTGCGGATCTCGAAGATCGTCGTCCACGGGACCCTGAAGACGCTGTTCGATCGCGAGGCGAGCGAGGGCACCGCCCAGGAGCTGTCCGCGGTCGAGGTGAAGAAGCGGATGGACACGCTCGACGGCCTCGGCGGCGGCGTCCTCCAGTTCTTCGTCGTCGTGATCGCCGGGATCATGATCCTCGGCGCGCTCGGCCTGGACATCGGACCCGCGGTCGCCGGTCTCGGCGTGATCGGGATCGCCGTCGGCTTCGGGGCGCAGAGCCTCGTCCGCGACTACCTGAACGGCGCTCTGATCCTCATCGAGAACCAGTACGCGAAGGGCGACGTCGTGACCCTCGCCGGGGTGAGCGGCTCGGTCGAGGACTTCAGCCTTCGCCGGACGACCCTGCGCGATCTCGACGGCGTCGTCCACACCGTCCCCAACGGCGAGATCAAGGTCGCGAGCAACCGGACCCGGACCTGGGCGCGGATCAACCAGGATGTGACCGTCGCCTTCGGGACCGACATCGATGCGGCGATCCGGGTCGTCGAGGAGCTCGGCAAGCAGATGGCGGCCGACCCGGTCTGGCGTCGACGGATCCTCGAGCCGCCGCGGGTCGAGCGCGTCGAGCGGATCGAGGAGCGCGGCATCACCCTGAAGATCCTCGGCACGGTCCGGGCCTCCGATCAGTGGGCCGCCGGCGGCGAGTTCCGCAAGCTCCTCATCGAGGCGTTCGCGCGGAACGGCATCCAGCTGCCGCGCCCGCGCCAGGTCGTGGTCTCCAACGCAGAGCCACGGCGCCGATCCCATCGCGGCCGCGCCGACGCAGGACGATCTCGCGACGATGACGCCGCCGACGCGGCCAGTGCGTCAACTGACGCCTGGCGGACGAGCCGGCGGCGTCCGTGGTCGCCCGCCGCGGCCCGGCGTCAATCAGCGCGGGTACGGGCTGTGACAGATTGATCCGGGAAGCCCGACGACATTCGACGGTCGTCTGACGCGCCGGGCGCGTCGAAGCGAAACGAGCCGAGATGTGTCCGCCACTGCCGCCCCTCCGGCTCCGGCCGTGGCGCCCGCGTAGAATGGGCGGACCCAACCCGCGACCCCGCGGCGCGCCTCGCGCATCCCGGCAGGAGTGGCCCACGTGAGCGTCGACCAGCGTCCCGAAATCGAGAACCTCCTGGCGGAGCGCCGGACCTTCCGCACCGAATCCGGCCTTCACGGCCCAGGCCAACGCGCAGGCCTCGCTCTACGAGGAGGCGGCCCGCGACCCGGAGGCCTTCTGGGAGCGCATCGCCCGGGAGACCGTCACCTGGCGGGAGCCCTTCACGACGACCCTCGAGTGGGACCTGCCGTTCGCGAAGTGGTTCGTCGGCGGGAAGCTGAACATCAGCGAGAACTGCGTCGACCGGCACGTCGCGAACGGCCTCGGCGAGAAGGTCGCCTACCACTGGATCGGCGAGCCGGGCGACACCCGGACGATCACCTACGCCGACCTCCAGCGCGAGGTCTCGAAGACGGCCAACGCGCTGCGCGAGCTCGGCATCGGGACCGGCGACCGGGTCGCGATCTACATGCCGATGATCCCCGAGCTGCCGATCGCGATGCTCGCCTGCGCCCGGATCGGCGCGCCGCATACGGTCGTGTTCGGCGGCTTCTCCGCGGAGGCGCTCTCCGGCCGGATCAACGACGCGCAGGCGAAGCTCGTCATCACCGCCGACGGCGGCTGGCGGCGCGGCAAGGCGACCGCTCTGAAGCCGGCCGTCGACGAGGCCGTCCAGTCGACGCCCGACGGTCGAGCACGTCCTCGTCGTCCGCCGCCTGGGCGACGCACTCGAGGGCGGCACGACGATGGAGGCCGGCCGCGACGTCTGGTGGCACGACATCGTCGACCGCCAGTCCGACGACTGCCCGGCCGGTCGCCGCTCGACAGCGAGCACATGCTCTACCTGCTCTACACGTCGGGCACGACCGCCAAGCCGAAGGGCATCATCCACACGACCGCGGGCTACCTCGTCGGCACGTCGTACAGCCACTGGCCGATCTTCGACATCAAGCCGGACGACGTGTACTGGTGCGCCGCCGACATCGGCTGGGTCACCGGCCACAGCTACATCGTCTACGGCCCGCTCGCCAACGCGACGACCGGCGTGATGTACGAGGGCACGCCGGACACCCCGGCCTGGGACCGCTGGTGGCAGATCATCGAGGACTACAAGGTCACGGTCCTGTACTGCGCGCCGACGGCGATCCGGGCGTTCATGAAGCAGGGCGACGCCCACCCGGCGAAGCACGACCTGTCGTCCCTCCGCGTCCTCGGCTCGGTCGGCGAGCCGATCAACCCCGAGGCGTGGCTCTGGTACCACGAGCACATCGGCGGCGGCAGGACGCCGATCGTCGACACGTGGTGGCAGACCGAGACCGGCCAGATCCTGATCACGCCGCTGCCCGGGCGTGACGACGACGAAGCCCGGCTCGGCGACGTTCCCGTTCCCGGGCATCGAGGCCGACGTCGTCGACGGCAAGGGCAACTCCGTGCCGTTCGGCAGCGGCGGCTACCTCGTCCTGAAGCGGCCGTGGCCGGCGATGCTCCGCGGCATCTACGGCGACCCGGAGCGCTACAAGCAGACGTACTGGAGCCGGTTCCCGGGGATGTACTTCGCCGGCGACGGCGCGAAGCGCGACGAGGAGGGCTACTTCTGGCTGCTCGGCCGGGTCGACGACGTGATGAACGTCTCGGGCCATCGCCTCTCGACGACCGAGATCGAGAGCGCGCTCGTCTCGCATCCGGCCGTCGCCGAGGCCGCGGTCGTCGGCGGGCCGGACCCGGTGACGGGCGAGGCGATCAACGCGTTCGTGATCCTCCGCCTCGGCAACGAGCCGACGAAGGAGCTCGGCGAGGAGCTGCGCAACCACGTCGCGACGAAGATCAGCCCGATCGCGAAGCCGAAGTCGCTGATGTTCGTGCCGGACCTGCCGAAGACGCGATCGGGCAAGATCATGCGGCGGCTGCTCCGGGACATCGCCCAGGGCCGATCCGCTCGGCGACACGACGACGCTCGCCGACGCGACCGTCGTCGAGACGATCCGCGAGAACACGGGGGGCCCGAGGAATGACCCGAGGCGAGGGGAGCCTGCGTGCCGCTGAACTTCCTGCGCAGGAAGAAGACCGATCCGGCCAAGCCGACCCCGCGCCTGCGGCCGCCTCGGCGCCGTCGTCGCAGGCGGCGCGCGTCGCACGGACCGGCGTCGCCTTCGACGGCGTGACCGAGGAGTGGCGGCTCGTCGGCCGGATGGAGGTCGACGGCCGCCTGTCCGACGCGCTGAACAAGCGCGAGTCGATCGCGATCCACGACGTCCAGTGGGCGCCGATCGACGGCTCGTCGGCGTTCGCCGAGGCGCCCGGCCTGCGCAGCGTCGACCCGTACGACCTGATCCTCGTCCTCGCCGGCGAGGGCTCGCTGCCGGAGTTCACCGACGAGGAGCGGGCCGCGCACCGGGTCCACAAGGTCGCCTACGACGTCGCGCTCGAGGCGCCGCCGTTCCGGGTCCTCGGGACGGTCTACCTCCACCCGGGCACGGAGCCGGACCGGCTGCTCGACCGGGCGACGGAGATGTTCGTCGCGGTCGTCGACGCGGTCGCCTGGTACGGCGACCAGCGGGTCGGCGATCCGGACGTCGACACGGTCCTCGTCAACCGCTTCTACCTGCGCGGCGTCGAGCAGATCGACAAGCGAACCGGCGAGCAAGCCCCAGAAGCTGCCCGGAGGCCCGCTCGGAGGCACCAACTGGCAGGACCGGTCCTGAGCGGGCCAGGGGCCCGACTCCACCCACCCGCGGAACCGTGACGATCCGGGCGGTCGTGTTCGACGTCGGCGAGACGCTCGTCGACGAGACGCGGGCGTGGGCCGGCATGGGCCGACTGGCTCGGCATCCCGCGGCTGACGTTCTTCGCGGTCTGCGGGGCGGTCATCGCGCGCGGCGGCAGCGACCACCGGGAGCCGTTCCGGATCTTCCGGCCCGGAATGGACGTCGCCGAGGCGCGCAGCAGCGCGAGGCCGCCGGCGACCCGGACACGATCCTCGCGGACGACCTCTATCCCGACGCGGCCGCGTGCCTGCGGGACGTCCGCGCCGCCGGGCTACCGCGTCGGCGTCGTCGGCAACCAGCCGGCGACGTGCCGACGCCGCCCTCCGTGACATCGGGGCTGACCGTCGATCTCGTCGCGACCTCCGCGGCCTGGGGCGTCCACAAGCCGGACCCGCGGTTCTTCGAGCGCGTCGCCGCGAGATGGGCCTGCCGCCGGACGACGATCGCCTATGTCGGCGACCGGCTCGACAACGACGTGCGGCCCGCGGCCGCGGTCGGGATGACGGCGATCTTCCTCCGGCGCGGACCCTGGGGCTGGATCCAGGCCCTCGACGGCGACCCGCCGGAAGCGGCCGCGACGATCGAGAGCCTGGCGGAGCTTCCAGCGGTGCTGGCGCGGCTGGCTCGGCGGTCTGCCGAGGCGCGACCGACCAGGCAGACGCGATGCGGAGCGACGGTCGCGGGACCGGGTCAGGCCCGGGCGGGTTCCTTCGAGCGGTTGAACAGCCGGAAGCCGGCCTTCTGGGTCGTCGCCGTCGCGGCGGGCCTCCACGGCATGCGGTCCGGACGAGCCGATCGGCGAGGGCGTCGAAGTCCTCGGTGATCTTCTCCTTCGGGTACATCTCGATGACCGTCCGGCCCACGTTCGCGGCGCGGACGAACAGCAGCCCGCCGGACCGGATCAGGGCCAGCGCGGCCATGCCCGACGGTTCGCTCCATGTCGGCGACCGAGACGCCGCTGTTCGCCCGGTTGACGATCAGTGCGAGCCGGTCCTGGAGACCCATCTCGACGGCGACGTCGCGGAGCTGGACTGCGGCCCGCAGCGCCGGCACGTCCGGCGTCACCGGGACGAGGATCCGGTCGGCCTTCTCGAAGACCGCCAGGTTCAGGTTCGAGTAGGACGGGTGGAGGTCGATCGACGATGAAGTCGTAGACCGGGCCGCGCCGCGGCGATCGCGTCGGCGATCCGGGCCGGCTCGAGGATCTCCGTGTTGAGCGGCGTCGAGGTCAACGCGACGACCGACAGTCCCGGACGGGTGGGGCGCCGCGAGCTCGGTGAGCGTCTCGACCGGGCCGCCTTCCTCCTGGTCGCGCCAGCTGTCGGCCACGGTCCGGACGTGCTCGAGTCCGAGCGACGTCGTGACGTGGCCCGTGACCGTGTCGGCGTCGATGAGCAGGACCTTCTGGTCGCGGTGGAGCTGGAGGGCCGCCGACGAGGTTCGTCGCGATCGTCGTCTTTCCGACGCCGCCCTTCGGGTTGAAGATCGCGATCACGGTCGCGCGGCGCGACCAGTCGCCCATCTCCATCGAGCCGCCCTGGATGATCGGGCCGGAGCCGTCGTCGACGGTCATCGAGCGGATGCACATCGCCTCGACCCGCCAGCGGATCGAGTCGGCGGTGTAGGGGCGGCTGAAGAACTCGTCGGCGGAGTCGGGGCTGAACATCCGGTCCAGCGCGCTCGCCGACATCACCATCAGGGCCGGGATCTTCCGCGAGCCCTCGTGGAGCAGCTCGTAGTACTCGAGCGAGGTGTCGAGGTCGGTCTCGCCGTCGAGGATCGCGACCGCGACGTCGTGGCGGTTCGCGAGGAGCGCCTCGAGCTCGTCGGGCGCGCCGACGGTGATGGCCTCGAAGCCGGCGGAGCGCAGCTCGTCGGCGACGATCCTGCGCTCCGCGACCGGGAGTGCGATGACGATCGCCGGTCGCGCCAACGGGTTGCTCCTTCGACGAAGGGTGTGGTGAGGGGACGACAGGCCGGCCGAGCCGGTTAGCCGTCCGCCTCCGGGTCGTGGGCGGTGACGTGGATCGAGCCGTCGGTGGAGGTGTTCACGCGAGCCTGGAAGCTCGGCAGGGACGGGATCGCGTCGCGGAGGTTGGTCTCGGCCGAGTGGCTCACGGCGAAGACGAACTCCCCGTCGGGGCCGGACGACACGCCGACCGACTGCACGCCCGGGACACGCCCGAGGTGGCGCTTGAAGCTGGCGATGCTGGCGACGCTGACGAGCCCGACGACGATGACCTGCGACTGCGTGGCGTCGCCGGACGCGCCCTTGCCCTTCGACGGCACCAGGCCGGCGAGCCGGGCGGCGAGGGCGTCGTCGCCGATGACCGGGATCTCGTCGTCGCCCGATGCCTCGGCGCTCGCGAGCGCCTCGGCCTCGGCGGCCTCGAAGTCGGGCGACAGCCCGAGCGCCGTGATCCGCGGATCCGCGTCTCGCCTCGGCGTCGTCGTGGTTGCCCATGATCTCGATCGCGACGTCGGCGACCGCCTCGGCGCGGGCGGCGGCGTCGGCCGCGACCTCGGCGCTGGCGGCGGCCTCGGCGGCGGCCTGGATCGCGGCGAAGGCGGCCTCGCGGTCGACCTCGCGTGTCGCCGTCCGCGCCTTCGCCCGTCCCGGCGGCGGCGCCGTCGACGGTGCCCTCGACCGGTGCGTCGGCGGGCAGCGGCCTCGGCGCCGCCCTCGACGGGCTCCGCGCTCTCGTCCGTCGCGGCCTCGGCCGTCCCGGCGATCTCGTCCGTCTCGCTCGTGGCGGTCTCCGCCTCGGCGGTCGGCGTCTCGACCTCGGCGGCCTCGGTCGGTCTCGGCGACGGCCTCCGGCTCGTCGGCGACTGCCTCGACGGCCGCTTCCGGCTCGTCGACCGCGGTCGGCCGCCCCGATCAGGTCGTCGAAGCGTCGGCGGCTCGGGCAGGTTCTCGGCCATCGTGGCGAAGCGGGTCGGGTCCTCTTCGGCGAGCAGGCGCTCGAAGAAGGCGGCCATCTCGGCCTCGAACCCGGCGACCGTGCCCTGGACGGTCTCGATCTCGCGCTCGATGACCGCGGCGTGGTGTTCGATCTCGGTCTCGAGGCGGGCCTTGCGGTCCGTGATCTTCTGCTCGGTCTCCTCGCGGATCGCGGGCGATCTCGGCCTTCGACCACTCGCGGACCGCGGCGACGTCGTCGTCGGCGTTCCGGCGAAGATCGGCGGCCTCGGTCGCGGACCGGCCGTGGATCGACTCGATGTGGGTCTTCGCGTCGGCCTGGAGCTGGCTCAGCGCCCGACCGCGTGCGTCCTCCGCGGCGGCCTGCATCGCCTTCGTCAGGTCGGCGAGGAACTTGTTCGGCTTCTTGCCGGCCGCCTTGACGGCGGCGGCGAGCGCAGTCGCGGCGGCTGCGGGCGCGTCAGCGACGGCTGCCTCGTCGGCGTCGGGCGCGGTCTCGGCGGGAGCCTCGACGGCCTCGGGCGCGTCCGCGGTCTGCTCGGGCGACGGCGGCGTGCTGGGGCGCGGCCGTGTCATCGGACGGCCAGGCGCTCTCGACGGCGACGTCGCCGTTGCTGCTCGTCGGTCGGATCGCTTCCGTCGGTCGGGTCGGTCGGAGCTCCACGGGAGCCGGAATCCGCTCTTCGCGTCGGTCGTGGCCATGCGTCGTGTGCCTCTCCAGGTGGCGCGCTGCAGGGGGTCCAGGGCGTGGCCGCATTGTGGTGGCCGGTGGTGGGTGTGATGGAGTCCGCTAGAGGTACCAGCGGCGTGCGCCGGTGGTACCGCCGTCAGGGGCGGACCCTGACATGGTGACCGCCCGCAACCGAGTTTCCGGCCGTCCGAACGACATCGCCGGGCGGCAGAACCCGGGGTCGCGCTAGGATTGCCGGCGATGAACCTCGGAACGGACGAGCCTCGCCTCCACGTGGCCACGGCGCCCGGCGAGCGCGCCGCGATCGCGGACACGCTCGGCCGGCCGCTCCACGACCTCCGGATCTCGGTCACGGATCGCTGCAACTTCCGCTGCACGTACTGCATGCCGAAGGAGGTCTTCGGGCCGGATTTCGCGTTCCTGCCCCGGGCCGAGGTCCTGACGTTCGAGGAGATCGAGCGGACCGCGCGGGTCTTCGTCGGGCTCGGGCGTCGAGAAGCTCCGGCTCACCGGCGGCGAGCCGCTCGTCCGGCGCGACCTGCCGGTCCTGGTCGCGATGCTCGCGGCGCTCCGCCGGCCGGACGGCGCGCCGCTCGACCTGACGCTGACGACGAACGGCTCCACGCTGCGACGTCATGCCGGAGCCGCTGGCCGAGGCGGGGCTCCAGCGGGTGACCGTCAGCCTCGACTCGCTCGACGACGCGGTGTTCAGCGCGATGAACGGCGTCGAGTTCCCCGTCGCCCGGGTCCTCGACGGGATCGCCGCCGCGGCCGAGGCGGGCCTCGGGCCGATCAAGATCAACATGGTCGTCCGGCGCGGGCGTGAACGAGGACAGCGTCCTGCCGATGGCGCGCTGGGCGCGCGACGAGGGCCTGATCCTCCGGTTCATCGAGTACATGGACGTCGGCCACACGAACGGCTGGCGGATGGACGAGGTCGTCCCGGCCGACGAGCTCGTCGCGATCGTCGACGCCGAGATGCCGCTCGAGGCGGAGCCGCCGCGCTACCGGGGAGAGGTCGCGACGCGCTACCGCTATCGCGACGGGCACGGCGAGATCGGGCTGATCGCGTCGGTGACCCAGCCGTTCTGCGGCGACTGCACCCGGGCCCGGATCTCCGCCGACGGCCACTTCTACACCTGCCTGTTCACCGCGGCGGGCCACGATCTCCGGGCGATCCTCCGGGATCCCGCGCACGGCGACGCGGCCGCGGCCGACGAGGCGTTGCGCGACGCGATCGCGGCCATCTGGCGCGTCCGCGACGACCGCTACTCCGACCTGCGAACCGAGGCGACCTCGTCCAGCCTGCCGCGGATCGAGATGTTCGCGATGGGCGGCTGACGGGCGACGACCCTGCGTTCGCTGGACGACAATCCACCGTCTCTCCACCGGCTTGTCCACGCCTCGTCCACATCGGTGCAGAACTCGTGGATACTCGTCGGCGCCGATGCCCGCAGTTCGTGGACAACTCCGTTGACCCTGGTCCGCGGGCCGGCCGTACCGTAGGTCGTGCCCGAAGGGGCCGTCAGGAACCGGAGAAACCGAGATCACATCAAGGGCCTCCGCTCCACGCCGGTCGCTTCGGGCGCTTCGTTGCCCGGACCCGGCGGCCTCGTTCGTCCCCGTCCGAGCGACGACCGCCCGACGGACTGCGACCGGCATCCCGGTGTCGGTACGTCCGTCGGGCTTTCATCTCAGCGGGCCTCGGCCGTCTTCCCCCTGGACGCGATCCCGGAGGCCCGCGTGCCCGTGACCACCTCGCCGCGACCGCCGATCCCGCCCGCGGACCAGCCCGCCCGGCTCGATGCCCTCGAGGCGGCCGTCCGGGCGCGCTCGGACCTCGTGCCGCGCGTCGGCATCGTCCTCGGCTCCGGGCTCGGCGGGCTCGCCGACGACCTGGACGACGCGATCGCCATCCCGTTCGCCGAGCTGCCGGGCTGGCCGGCGGCGACGGCACCGGGCCATGTCGGGCGGCTCCTCCTCGGCCGTCTCGGCGGCACCCCGGTCGTGATGCTCCAGGGCCGGTTCCACCTGTACGAGGGCAACGACCCGGGTCTCGTCGTCCAGCCGGTCCTCCTGTTCCGCCGGCTCGGCGCCGAGATCGTCGTCCTGACGAACGCGGCCGGCGGCGTCGACCCGGCGTTCGGCCCGGGCACCCTGATGGTCATCGCCGACCACCTGAACCTGACCGGCCGGACGCCGCTCCTCGGCCAGAACGCCGACGACGATCGGGCCGCGGTTCCAGGACCTGACCGACGCCTGGAGCCCGCGTCTCCGGCGCGGCGCTCCATGCCGCCGGCGACGCGGAGGGCGTCGAGCTGGCCGAGGGGATCTACGCCGGCCTGCTCGGGCCGCAGTACGAGACCCCGGCAGAGGTCCGGATGCTCCGGACGCTCGGGCGCGGACGCGGTCGGGATGTCGACCGTTCTCGAGTGCATCGCGGCGCGCTGGAGCGGGCTCGAGGTCTGCGGCGTGTCGCTCGTCACGAACGCCGGGGCCGGGCTACACGGGCGAGCCGCTGACCCACGAGGAGGTCCTTGCCGCCGGCGCCGAGGCCGGCCCCGCGTCTCGCGCGCGTGATCCGGCGATTCGTGACGAGCCTGGCCGCGACCTGAGGGTCACCTGTCGCGGCGCCGGCCGCTCCGCGCGGAGGCGTCGGACCCGTCAGGGCTTCTGCCGGTCAACCCGTCTGCACGGCCACCAGCAGGACGAGCAAGCCGAACGCAACGAGCCCGATCGCGGCGATCCAGACGATCGCCGTATGCGGGAGCAGCATCGTGGTGGCGACCGCCGCGGTCGTCGACCGCCGGCTCGCTGCGACGTCGGCACGGGCGGCGGCGATGAGCATCGACAGCAGAGCCACACCGACCCCGAGGCAGATCAGGGCGATGCCGGCCTCCTCGGCAACGAGCGACGCGCCGAAGAACAACGGGACGCCTGCCGCAGCCAGGAGCAGTCCGGCGATGAACCCGATCCGCCCGCGGCGCCTGGCTGCCGCGACCGCCGCCGTCTGATCGGCCATCGCCGTCCCGACCGCCTCGCGGACCCGTCGGTCGAGCTCGGCCCCGCGTGGTGGCCTGGTCCGAGGCCGCGGCCAGGTACGCGGCCAGGTAGTCCTGGGCGGCGTCATCGAGCTCGAAGGCATCGCCGGCGTCGCCCACCGTCCCGTCGGCAGCCGTCGGCGGCGGGGATGGGGATGGACGCGGCGCCGTCGAGCCGATCGTGTTCGGGACGGCTGCGCCCTGGAGGCGATTGGGCTCCGCCATGCTCGGTGGGAACTCGCTCGACCCGACGGTCAGCGGACCGGAAGGTCGCGGCCCGCGGCCTTCGCCGCCTTCGACTTCTCGGCCCAGGCGGCGAGGACGTTGTCCTTGTGCGGACGGATCGGGCAATGCTCGTCCCGGTTGCCCATCTCGTCGCAGTAGCCGAGGGCGACGCACTTCGGGGCGAGGAACGAGCCGAGGAACGGGCTCACCTGGAAGATCTCGTGGCGGATCAGCTGGAACAGCCGGCGGATCTCCCACTGGGCCATCGTGCAGAGCCGCAGCCCGGACATGTGGATGAGCGCCCGCAGGTTCGTCGTCATCACGAGGTTCGTCCGGGTCGCGTTCGGGAAGACGAACCGGGCGTCCTCGCCGGGGATCCCGGACGCCGACGAGCTCGCCGTACAGGTCCATCGATCCGGCGATCTGCTCCTCGTACGCGCCCACGGAGATCGGCGTCGGCGTCCTCGATCGAGGCCGGCAGCATCGTCGAGGCGCCCTTGAACGTGACGTAGCGCTGGCTCTGCTGGTCGAAGGCGACGCCGGCGCGATGCCGGACGAGCTGGTGGCTGAGCGTCCGCGAGACGCCGCTGATCCCGAAGGTGAAGACGACGTGCTCGATCGTGCTGCCGTGGCCGGATTCGATCACGCCCGGAGATCAGCTTCTGCATCTTCGCCTGCTCGATCCGGCCGTCGGTTGCCCGGTCGAAGATGTCCTCGGGCGTCAGCTCCGAGTAGCACGTCCGGCAGGCGGTGTAGATGAGCGGGACGTAGTACTGCTCGACGATCTCCTTGTTCGGGAACAGGAGCGTCGCCTTCATCCCGAGGTCGCGCCGACCGGGGTTCTTCGGGATCGCCGTCTTCGCGCGCGCGCCGGTCGGAGCCGGGTCGGCGGCGGTGGGCTGGGTCGCCTCGGCGGTCATCGCCGAAGTCTACGGCCGTCGCGTCGCGGCCGTTCAGATCGGCAGGAGCACCGCCACGACCCCGACGGCCAGCCCGATCGCGAAGCTCAGGAGCCCGATCCGGTTGGCCTTTGCCTTGTCGAGCGCGCGCGACGCGGCGTCCGTGACGCCTTCCGTCGTTCCGACGTCGCCGAAGTTGAAGATGCCGCGCGAGCCGAACCCGGCGCAGAACTTGAACCACGCCTGGAGATAGCCGGACGCGGCGATGGCAGCCGGCAGGAACAGCAGGAGCCGCGCGATCGGCGGCGCGTGGACGGCAACGAGGATTGCGAACAGGACGACGGTGGCGATCAGCCCGATGTGCCCGGCACGGCGCCGGCGGGCGATCTCCGCGGGCCCGATGTTGCAGACGCCCGGCTGGTAGTCGACGGCGAGCGGACCCGGGGAGCTGGTGGCGGCGAAGGCGGACGAGGTCACGAGCGATGCCTCAGTAGTAGTCGGAGCAGGAAAGGAAGTATCCGCAGTCGGCAGATCAACTTGCACTTCCGCTCATCCATCGCCGCGCCGCAGTTCGCGCAGGTCAGGATCACGGCGGCCGGATCGTCGCCGGGCACCTCGCCAACGAACCGGATGGACCCGGATTCTCGCTCCGCGAGCGTGTCCAACGAGGACGGAGCCGAACGAGTCGGTGACGGACGGAATTGGGTCCGAATCTGCACGTCGTTCTCGCGGGGCGAGGGATTCACGCGGATCCCACCGCAATTGTGTCGCATGCGCTCGCCCGGCGAGAATTGCGCGACCCGGGGGCGGGCACGATCCGGATCATCGGGCGGTCCCGACGTGGTCGTGCGGCGCGAGCTCGTCGACCGAGGTCTGGAGGGCGTAGGCCACGCTCTCGTCGAGCGTCATCGCCCGACCCTCCTCGGCGTACTGCTCGAGCTCGGCCGGGTCGATCGACGTTCGGGCGTTCGGGCGGCTGTAGAACTCGTACTGCCCGTCGACGAAGTCGGCCAGCCCGACGCCGCCCGCCGACGACAGTGCGCGAGCCGCGCCCCACACCCGGGCGGCGCGCGGCAGGTCGCCGTCGGCGATCGCGACAGCGGCGAAGTCGTCGAGGGTCAGGGTGATCCCCGCGACGTCGCCGTACTGGTGGAACAGCCGGAGCGCCTCCGAGACGTTCCGCCGCGACTCCTCGAGCTGCCCGCTGCCGGATCTCGGCCGTGCCCAGCATGTGGAGCGACCAGGCCTCCATCGTCCGGTCGCCGATCCGGCGGAAGATGTCGAGCGCCTCGCCGAACTCGGCGATGCCGCGATCCTCGTCGTCGTGGAAGTAGCGCCAGTTGCCGATCCCCCACAGCGCGTTGGCCTGGCCTCGCTCGTCGCCGATCTCGATCGCCAGATCCTTGGCTCGGGTCATCCGGGCGAACCCGAGCCGGTCCGGATCCGACCGCCTGGGGTTCTCGCTCACGGCGTAGCGGAACGAGTCGTTGTAGAGCGCGTTGACGATCTCGTGCCTGTCGCCGATGCTCCTCCCAGATCTCGAGCGCCTCGGCGTACGCGGGCCCCATCGTCTCGAGATCGGCCTGCCACCAGGCGACGCCGCCCAGGGCCTCCATGAGCCGGGCCCGAAGGACCGGATCGTCCCGGGACCATGGCGCATCGGCCATCGCCCGCAGCCGCCGACCCGCCTCGGCGAGGTGGCCGCGCTTCTGCCAGTAGCGCCACATCGCGAACCCGAGGCGGATCGCGGTGTGGCCCGTCGCCCGCGGCCGTGGCCCGATCCAGCACCGCCCGGATGTTGTCGTGGTCGCGTTCCAGCCGGCCGAGCCAGCGGCGCTGGTCCGGTCCGGACAGGAGGGGCGTGAGTGACTCGGCCAGCGCGACGAAGGTCGCGCCGTGGCGCCGTTCGATCTCCTCGCGCTCGCCGCCCTCGGTCAGCCGCTCCGCGGCGAACTCGCGGATCGTGTCGAGCATCCGGAACCGAGTGGCATCGTCGATCTCCTCGACCCGGACGAGGCTCTGGTCGGCGAGGGACATCAGCCCGTCGAGGACGTCGAGCCCATCGAGCTCCGACGGCGGGCCCGCAGATCGGCCTCGGCGCTGTCGAGCTCGCAGCCGCCGACGAACACCGCCATGCCGGGCGAGCAGCCGACGCTCGCCCGGATCGAGCAGATCGTGGCTCCAGGCGATCGCGCCGCGGAGCGTCTGCTGGCGCTCCGGCAGATCGCGCGACCCCGCGGCGAGGACCCCGAGCTGATGCTCCAGCCGCTCGAGGATCGCGTCGGGCGAGAGGAGCTTGACACGGGCGGCGGCCAGCTCGATCGCGAGCGGCATCCCGTGGAGGCGGGCCGCGATCCCGGCCACCGCCGGCGCGTTCTCGTTCGTCACCCGGAAGTCCGGGCGGACCCCGACGGCGCGGGCGATGAACAGGCGGACGGCCTCGTAGGTCGTGATCCCGACTGCATCCAGTCGGCGCGCCCCGGCCGGCAGGTTCAGCTTCTCGAGATCGGTCATCGCGAGGACGTCGACCGGGGCCGGCAGACCGGGCACCGGGTACTCCTGCTCGCCGCTGACCCGCAGCGGGCGCCCGGCTCGTCACGATCGCCGAGAGCTTCGGTGCAGCTGCGGAGGAGGTCCGCGATCACCGGCGCTCCGTCGATCACCTGCTCGAAGTTGTCGAGGACGAGCAGCGTCTCGCGCGGCGCGAGCCAGTCGACGAGGATGTCGCGGGCCGTTCGGCCGCCGCCCTCGACGAGCCCCACCGTCGTCAGGATCGTCGGCGTCGATCAGGCCCGGGTCGCGGACCGGCTCGAGGGCGACGAACCAGACGCCGTCGGGGAACCGGTCGGAGACGTTGGCTGCGAGCTGGAGCGACAGCCTCGTCTTCCCCGTCCCGCCCGGGCCGGTGAGGGTGAGCAGCCGGGTGGTCTTCAGGAGCTCCTCGGCCGCCTTGAGCTCCGACCCCCGCCCGACGAAGCTCGTCAGCTGCGTCGGGAGGTTGTTCGGTCGGCGGTCGAGCGAGCGAATCGGCGGGAAGTCGGATCGAAGCCCGTCGACGACGAGCTGGCACAGCCGCTCCGGGCGGAGGTCCTTCAGGCGGTGCTCGCCGAGCCCGCGCAGGACGACGCCGGCCGGCAGCTCGTCCGCGACGAGCGAGGAGGTCGTCTCGGACAGCAGCACCTGGCCGCCGTGACCGGCCGCCGCCACCCGCGCGGCGCGATGGACGTCCGCGCCGACGTACGTCGCCGTCGGCGTCGAGGCGACCGTCCCCGGTATGGATCCCCATCCGGACCCGAACGGGTGCGTCGGGCGCCCACGGCTCCGCGGCCAGCGCCCGCTGGGCCTCGACGGCGGCCGCGATCGCGTCGGGCGTCCGGGGGAAGACGATGAAGAAGCCGTCGCCCTCGGTCGAGACCTCCGTGCCGCCGTGCGCGGAGACCGCGGCCCGGATCAGCTGGCGATGTCGCCCGAGGAGGTCGCTCCACGCGCCGTCACCGAGGGCGTGGGCGAGGGCCGTCGAACCCTCGATGTCCGTGAACAGGAAGGCGACGGTGCCGGTCGGCAGGGACCGCACCCCGGTCTGGGTGTCCGTGGGAGGACGCTCCGTCAGTGCTGGGGCGGCTCGGTCTTCGATCGCAGGCGGGCCGACAGCCCGCGCATGATCGCCAGACCGATCGTCGGGTGGTCCAGGACGAGCCGCTCGAACTCCCAGCTCGCGAGGGCGAGGCAGCGGGTGGCCTCGATCGTCGCGACCGAGGCCACCCGGGGCAGGCCGTCGATCACGGACATCTCGCCGAAGAAGTCGCCGGGCCCCAGGCGGGAGAGCTCCTCGCCGTCGCGGACGACCCGGACATGGCCCTCGATGATGACGAAGAAGCCGGTCTCGATCTCGCCCTGCCGGGCAATGACGTGCTCGGCCGGAAAGTCGACCTCGACGGACCGGTCGGCCACCGCCGAGAGGTCGTCGCCGGTCACGCCGTGGAACAGCGGGCAACCGCCGAGCAGCTCGTTCCGCCGGTCGATGGTGAGGGTCACGGAGCCTCCTGTGAGTTCCTCGTGATGCTGCGCGCCGCAAGCGGTCGTCGTCAACCGGACGCCGGCGCGGCGGCCATCGCCATCGGGCCATGGCAGAGTGCCAGAATGCCCATACCACGCGCCGTTGGAGGACCGACCCGCATATGGCCAGTCGCGACGAGATCGTCGACCAGATCGCCGGGTTTGCGCTCTTCGCGGACCTGACGACGCCGCAGCTCGAGCGGATCGCCCACATGTTCGAGGAGGAGGTCCACGCCCAGGGCACCCGGATCCTTCGCCAGGGCCTGTCCGGGTCCGCGTTCCACGTCATCCTCGACGGCGAGGCCGACGTCATCATCGATGACCAGAAGCGCGCGACCCTGTCGCGCGGCGACTTCTTCGGCGAGGTGTCGATCCTCCTGGGTGAGCCGCCCGGCGCGGACATCGTCGCCTCGCGCGAGATGCGGACGCTGGTCCTCGCCGGTCCCTCCGTCCGTGGTGTCCTGCTCGACAACCCACCGCTGATGTACCGGATGCTCCAGGCGCAGGCGCGCCGCCTGCGGAACGCGAACCGGTGGCGGAGCTGACGCCTTCGGGCGATCGCGAGGCCGAGCGACCGTTCCCCCCGGGCGACTACCCGGTCGTCGTCGTCGGCAGCGGTCCCGGGGCGATCCAGGTCTCCTACGCCCTGGGCCGCCTGGGGATCGAGCACGCCGTGATCTCCGCCGACCCGTCGCCGGGCGGGATGTTCCGACGCTGGCCCTTCTTCCAGCGACTCCTGTCGTGGACGAAGCCCTACGCCCCGGTGGAGCGGGACAGCCGGGCCTACGAGCGCTACGACTGGAACAGCCTCCTCGCGGACGAACGCGAGCATCGCTCGCTCATGCCCGGCCTGATGGACGGCTCGTCGTACTTCCCGTCGCGGCCGGAGATGGAGTTGAACCTCGCGACGTTCGCGACCGTGTCCGGGACGCGCATCCGGTACGACTGCAACTGGACGGCGACGCGGCGCGAGGACACGCCGGAGGGGGAGCGGTTCGTCCTCGAGACGACGGACGGCGAGTACCGCGCCCGGGTCGCGATCTTCGCCGTCGGCGTCGCCCAGCCGCACTCGCCCTCGACGCCGGGGATCGAGCTGTCCGCGCACTATGCCGACACCCGACCCGCCGAGACCTATGCCGGCCACCGGGTCTTCATCATGGGCAAGCAGAACTCGGGCTTCGAGCTGGCGTCGGGGCTTCTTCCGTGGGCTCGCCGGATCGTCCTCGCGTCGCCGTCGCCGGCGAAGCTGTCGGTCAACACGAAGTCCCTCGTCGGCGTTCGGGCGCGCTACGTCCAGCCCTTCGAGGACCACGTCCTCGGCGGCGGGGTCACGATCCTCGACGCGTCGATCGGCGGGATCGAGCGCGCCGAGAACGGCGACGGGCTGATCGTCCGCGTCCGGCCGTCCGCCGGTGGCGACGAGCTCGCGATCGAGGCCGACGAGGTGATCTCGGCGACCGGCTTCGTCACGCCGCTGCTCGACCTGCCGGACCTCGGGGTGACGACGTTCGGGCAGAGCCAGCTGCCCGCGCAGTCGCCGTACTGGGAGAGCGCTTCGCTGCCCGGGATCTTCTTCGCGGGGACGATCGGGCAGGGCTCGGCGGGACTGAAGAAGCACGGCCTGCCGGCGAACTCCGGAGCGGTCCACGGGGCTCGCTACAACGCCCGGGTGCTGGCCGCGCACGTCGCGCGGACCGTGTTCGGCGTGGAGCCGGAGCGTCCGGCGATCGCCCCGGACGACCTCGTCGCGACGATCCAGGGGGAGCTCGCGCTGGCGCCCGAGCTGTGGCACCAGCGAGCGTACCTCGCCCGCGTGATCTCGCTGGATCCGGGCGAGGGCCCGCGCGACGAGGGGATCGTGCCGCTGGCGGCGTTCGTCGATGGGGTCGGCGACGACGGCACCGGTGACGCCCTCGCGTTGACCCTCGAGGCCGACGGCAGCGGAGCGATCTACCCGGTGATCTACCTCCGCCGCGGCGGGCGGGTCGACGAGCGGATGATCGATCCGGATCCGCTCCTCCGCTTCGACACCCCTGCGATCGGCGTTCGCGTCGCCGAGATCGTCGACGAGGCCCGGTCGGCGGCAGTCGGTTGATCGGGGCCGGCGAGAGGTGGCCGGCGCGGGCCGGCGCCCGCCGACCGCGGCTGACGCTAGCTCTCGGCGGCTAACTGGACGTGGATTAGCCGTTGACGGCTAATTCGGCCCGGGGTAGCCTCCGACCATGGACGCCGTGGTGCTCTTCGGCGACGTGGTTCGGTCGCGCGGCGACGCACCGGCGTCGACCGCATGGCTGCGGATGCTGACGGCGGACCTCGACACGGCCTATCCCGCCGGCGATCGTCTGGCCGCGTTCGAGTTCACCCAGGGCGACGAGCTCCAGGGCCTCCTCGCCCCGATCGCCGACCCACTTCGGGCGGTCCTCCGCGCGGCGCTCCACCCCGACGCGATCCCGATGCGCTGGGTGATCGTTCGCGGTCAGGTCGATCCGGGCGAGGGGCCCGCGACGCAACGCAGCGGCCCGGCATTCATCGCGGCCCGCGACCGTCTCGCGACCGCGGCGGGCCGGCGCGCATCGGTCACCGCGGTCCGCGGCGACGCCGCGGCCGACGACCTGCTCGATGGCCTCGGCCCCGCTGCTCGGTGAGCTCCTCGACGACCTGACGGACCGCCAGCGCGAGATCGCGTGGCCGATCCTCATCGACGGCCTCCGCCCGTCCGAGGCCGCGGCCCGCCTGGGCGTCAGCCGGGCGACGGTCTCCGTCGCCGCCGACCGCGCCCATCTCCGTTCGATCGGCGAGCTCGCCCGCGTCATCCGGACGCTCCTGGCCAGACCGGCCGGCGACCCGTCGATGACCGACCCGATCCTCGTCCTGGCCTGGCTGGTCCTCGCCCATCTTGCCGCCGACTTCCTGTTCCAGACCGGCTCGATCGTCCGGGCGAAGTCGGCCCACGGTGAGCGGGCAATTTCGGGGATTGCTGGCCCACGGGGCGATCGTCGCGATCTGCCTGATCCCCGTCGGGCTGGCCTGGGGCGGACCCGGCTGGGCGTTCCTGGTGGTGTCGGCGATTCTCCATATGGTCATCGACCGCTCGAAGGTCCTCCTCACCCGGCGCGCGGCCGCGTCGGCGCTCGTCGCGGCCCACGGCCGCCACGAGGGCGTCCAGCCGTCGGATCATCTGGGTCGCGCGTGGACGCCCTGGCCGGCGGGGCTGTTCGTCCTCGACCAGCTCGTCCACCTGCTCGTCGCCTTCGTCGCCTGGGCCGTGCTCCTCGCCAACTCGTCGCTCCAGCCGGGCTGGGTCGACGCGGTGAACCGCGTGCTCGGCAGCTGGGATCCGGCCGCCGTTCACGACGTCGTCTCCGTCGCCGTCGTCCTGACGAGCCTGGCGATCGCGAACATCCTCGCGGCATCGATCTTCGTCGCGGTGCTCGTCCGGCCGGTCGAGCAGACCGAGGGCGAGACCCGCTGGGGCGGGCGGGCCGGGCCGTCGGTCGTCGACGCGCCTCCCGCGCCGGGCGATGGATCGTCGTCGGGCGGAACTGGCCCTGCCGACAGGTCTCGTGGCTGGTCCGTCCGGATCGGGCCGCTGGAGACACGGATCGAGGCCGAGCCGGATCCCCCGCCCACGCCGGCGGCAGCCTCGGCGGCCTCGTCGGCCGCACCGCGGGCCCAGACCGCCCGGGTGGGTGCGACGATCGGCGTCCTCGAGCGGATCCTCGTCGTCGTCTTCGTCCTGACCGGGACGGAGGCCGCGATCGGCTTCGTCGTTGCCGCGAAGACGCTCGCCCGGTTCCGCCTCCTGGACGACCGCGACTTCGCCGAGTACTACCTCCTCGGCACGCTCGCCAGTGTCGCCGTCGCGATCATCACCGCGCTCGTCGGTCGCGCCGCGCTGGTCGCGCTCCTCGCCTGACCGGACGAACTACGGCGCCGGGCCGTAGTCCTGCTGCTTGTCGATGACCCAGTCGCCCTTCCCGCCGGCCGCCGACCCGTCGACCTTGTAGAACGTCACGAACTGCTGGAGCGAATCGCCGTTTGCGTCGAAGCCGACCGAGCCGAGGACGGTGTCGAAGCGGTGGCTCGGGTCCACGGCGTACGCGCGGACCGCGTCGCGGAGTCCGTCCGCGCTCGGCCCGGTCGCAGAGACCTCTCGAAGCGAGTCCAGGATGACCTGCGCGCAGGCATACGCTGCCGTGGCGTATTCGTCCGGCTCCGAGCCGAACCGCGCGCGATAGCGGGTCACGAAGTCGAACTTCGGAGACGCGAACGAGGCGTGCGAGAAGTACGAGCCGACGGCCGCCGGCCCGGCGGTCTGGATGAACGAGCCCTTGTCGGCGCCGGACCCGTCCTGGATCCCGTCCCAGCTCACGAACGGCACCGCGGCGTGACCCGCGGCCACCATCGCTTCGCGGACGTCCGGGGCTCCCGAGTCAGTGAACCCGCCGAAGAACACCGCACCGGGCGCTCCACTCGCGGCGGAGAGTGGCTCGAGGACGGTATCGGGCGCGGCGCCCTTGTTCAGCGCCCGACGTACCACGGTGCCCCCCAGCTTCGTGTAGGCCGCCGCGAAGTCGTCCGCGATCTGTCGTCCCTGGTCGGCGTCGTCGATCACGAGTGTCGACGTCGCGCCGAGGTCGTGGAAGACGAACGAGGCGAGCGCCGGGCCCTGGATGTCGTCCGACGGCGCCGTCCGGATGTAGTTGATGCGCGTCGGGAACGCGGACCGGAGATCGAGGGCGCCGTCGCGCGGCTTCGTCAGCTCCGCGTTCGTGTTCGCTGGGCTGCACTGGAGGAGGCCGGCCTTGTTCGTGATCGGGATCTGCGCCCTGGCGACCGGCGACGCTTGCGGCCCGACCATGGCCAGGACGGTCGGGTCGGCGACCAGCGCCGAGGCGATCGCTGCGCCGGTCACCGGATCCGGCCCGGTCTTCTTGGCGCGCGCATCGTCCTCGGCCTGGAGCGATAGCTGAGCACCGCCAAACCCGCCGGCGGCGTTCGCATCGTCCACGGCGAGGGCGACGGCGTTCTTGATCCCCGTGCCGCGCGAGGCGCCGTCTCCCGTCAGCGGTGCGTCCACTCCGATCTTCCAGGCCCCGGCGGGGAGGCCCGCGGGGCCTCGAAGGGCGAGGGCCGCGAACGCCGTGACACCGACGACGGCGATGGCGACCGCGACCGCCACACCAATCCGGGCGGCCCGCGACATCCCGCGCACCCGGCCGAATCGGGTGGGGCTTGGACGCTCCGCGGTGGGCACCACGGCGTACACGGCGACCGGATCGGTCACGCCCTTGAGGGCCTTCTTGCCGCGCGGCACGAAGCTGACCGAGAGGACCGTGTATGTCAGCGCCCGGACCGTGTCGCTGACGAGGACCTCGCCGGCCCCGGCCAGGGCGCACAGCCGGGCGGCGATGTTGACGGGCGCGCCGACATAGCCGTCCGGCGTCTCGATCGTCTCGCCCGCATGGATCCCGATGCCGACGGCGATCGGTGCGTCAGGCCGCTCGACCGAGGCCGCACGAGCCTTCTCGACGATCTCGAGGCCGCACTGGACGGCATCGCTGACCGCGGGGAACACGACATAGAAGCTGTCGCCTTCCGTCCGGATCTCGGCCCCCGCGTGCCGGCTGATCAGGCCGCGGACGAGGTCCCGATACCGAAGCAGGACGTCGGCCGCCGCCGACGCTCCCTGGGCCTCGAGGAACTTCGTGTACCCGCGAAGGTCCGAGAACAGGAATCCCCGGGTGATCGAGCCCGCGCGCGCATCGTTCGAGGCGATCGGCGGCGACCCCCCACCGGCAGTCGGGTCATCCATGCGCGGCCATTGTGCGCAGCGCCGGTCACGTCCACAAGGGCCACCAACGCGGCGGGCGGCCGAGGGCCGCCGGCGGACTCGCCGGGTCAGGCCACCGCGCGGATCCGGGTGAGCCGCTCCGCCGCTGCGCGCAGCGTCTCGAGGCGCTTCGGGAACGCGAACCGGAGCTTCGTCCGGCCGAGCTCGGGCCGCGAGAAGAACGACGAGCCGGGCACGGCGGCGACGCCGGGATCGGCGATCAGGCGGCGCGCGAAGGCAACGTCGTCCTCGGCGGTCAGGTCCCGGATGTCGGTCATCGCGTAGTAGGCGCCGGCCGGACGGTGGACCCGGAAGCCGGCCGCCTCCAGCGCCGGCAGGAGGGCGTCGCGGCGCTCGCGGTAGTCGGCGAGGAGCCGCGCGTAGTAGCCATCGGCCATCAGGAGACCCGCCACCGAGGCCTGCTGGAGCGGCGCCGCGGCCCCGACCGTCAGGAAGTCGTGGACGCGCCGGACGCCGACCGTCAGGTCGGGCGGGGCGATCACCCAGCCGACGCGCCAGCCGGTCACCGAGTAGGTCTTCGACATCGAGTCGATCGCGATCGTCCGCTCGCGCATCCCCGGCAGCGTCGCGAGCGGGATGTGCTCGCCCTCGTAGACCAGGTGCTGGTAGATGTCGTCGGTGAAGGCGAGCAGGTCGTGCTCGCGGCAGAGGCCGGCGACGAGCTCCAGCTCCGCGCGCGTGAACACCTTGCCCGTCGGGTTGTGCGGGCTGTTCACCACGATCGCGCGCGTGCGCGACGTGACCGTCGCCCGGAGCTCGTCCGGGTCGATCGACCAGTCCGGCTCGTGGAGCGTCACGTAGCGGGGGACGGCCCCCGTGAGAATCGCGTCCGGCCCGTAGTTCTCGTAGAAGGGCTCGAAGACGATCACCTCGTCGCCCGGGTCGAGCAGGCCGAGCATCGCCGAGATCATCCCCTCGGTGGCGCCGTTGACGACCGTGATCTCCGTCTCCGCATCGACCGCCCAGTCGGGGTGGAAGCGGGCCGTCTTCGCCGCGATCGCGTCGCGGAGCGGCTTCGACCCGAACGTGATCGCGTACTGGTTGTGGTCGGCGGCGACCGCGTCGGCGGCGGCCGCCTTCAGCTCGGGCGGGCAGGGGAAGTCCGGGAAGCCCTGGGCGAGACTGACCGCACCGGCCGCGACCGCGAGCCGGTTCATCTCGCGGATGACGGACTCGGTGAAGGTCTCGGCCTTGCGGCTGATCCGGCGCATGGGCCGTATCGTAGGCTCTCGGCCATGCAGCTCGATCTCCGGATCGTCGTGCCGGGGCCCGACGGCGCGACCGTCCTGGCCGACGGACAGGGGAGCCTGCCAAGGACCGCGGTCGAGGGCGACCAGGACGAGGCGGCGATCGTCGCTGTCGACGTGTTCCTGCGGGAGACCTGGGGGTTCGAGAGCCCGGTCCTCGAGACCCATCCGCGCTGGGTCGGCGTGCCGGACGGCGAGCCGATCCCGACCCTCGTCACGACCGACCGGGCGCCGTCAGACTGGTCGCCGCCGGCGGGGCTGTCGTTCGGTCCCCTGCCGGTCGACGTGGCGGGGCTCCCGGCGTCGATCCGGCCACGGGCCGTCGAGCTGCTCGATGAGATCCGGATCGGCGCGCCGCCGCCCGCGCTCCGTCCCCGCTGGGCCCGATCCGGCTGGATGGACCGCGCGACGGCCTGGATGCGTTCGCGAGGCGGCCCGTGCCGGGCGTCCGCTCACGGGCGAGCCGCGGCCGTTCTTCCTCCGCGGCATCTCGGCTCTGCTGCGGGCCCCGACCGCCGGCCGCGACGTGTTCCTCAAGGCGGTCTTCCCGCCGTTCCACGCCGAGCCCGGCCTGACGCGCCTGCTCGGCGAGCGATTTCCCGAGTCCGTCCCGCACGTGCTCGGGACCGAGCCGGAGGAGGGCTGGCTCCTCGTCGAGGACATCGGCGCTTCCTGGGTGGGTGAGCTGCCCGAGGCGGAACGCCCGGCGGCACTGGCCGCCGGCGCCCGGGCGATCGTCGGGATCCAGCGGGCGATGGCCGCGCGGCCGGCCGACCTGGCGGCGCTGTCCGCCGCCGGTGCGCCGCATCGTCCGCTCGGCGGAATCCCGGCCGGCTTCGAAGCGGCCATCGGACCGGATGGCTTCGCGGTGGTGGGCCGCGTGTGGCAGGACGGCGAACGCGAGGCGGTCGTTCGGACCGTGGCCGACGCGACGCGCCGGTTGGCGGACCTCGGGCTTCCGGAGACCCTCGTCCACGGGGACTTCCATTCCGGCAACGCGAGCCTCGTCGACGGGCGGATCGTGATCATCGACTGGTCGGACGCGGCGATCGGCAACCCGCTCGTCGACCTGGTGACGTGGATCTCGTGGAGCCAGGACCGAGAGATCGAGGTCGAGGCGGCCCTCGACGGCTGGATCGACGCCTGGTCAGAGGTCGTGCCGGAGCCCCGGCTCCGTGAGCGGCTCGACGACATCCTCGTCGTCGGGGCGGCGTACCAGGTGATCAGCTACGACGGGATCGGCCGTGGCCTCGAGCCGGCGACCCGCTACACGATGACCGGCGGCGGCGACCACTTCCTGCGCCGGATCGACGGCGCGGCACGGGTCGCGGCGGCCAGCGCCGACTAGAGGAGGTCCCTCGGGACCGTCTCCTGCCACTCGCGTTCGAAGAAGGGCTCGCCGTCGAGCTGGACCCGGAGACGCACGGTCATCTCGATCTCCGTGGGGGTCGTGTGGATCGTCCCATCGGACTCGATCAGGATGTCCGTCCCGTCCCGGCGGAGCCGGTAGACGACATCGTTGCGCATCTCCGCCCGGCCGGGATCGGCGTCGCGCGCCGTCATCTCCAGCCGCTCGCCGATCGCGAGGGTCGAGACGCCGTCGGGCAGGACGGACTCGCCGAACTCGCTCGAGCGGACGGTGACCGAGCCCGCGATGACGTCGTCGACGACCTGCCACGTGGGTGGATCGCTCCGCTCGCTCCCGATCGCCCGGATGCCCGCCGGCGTCGTCTTGAACGGTGGCACGGACGTGGCCGGGCGATCGCCCGGGAGGGTCGGGAGGACGAGGCGCGCGGCGCTGCCGCCGCCGAGGTGGAGCCGATGCTCCGCGGCGAGCGGCGACGGCCAGACCACCGGCCACATCGACGAGGCGACCGACAGCCGGATGCGATGGCCGGCGCGGAACCGATGGGCGGTCGCCCGCATGACAACCCGGACCTCCGTGGGCCTGCCGGCCTCGAGGGCCGCCGGCCGGGCGTGGGAGTCGCGGTGGGTGAGGTTGAGGATCCCCGCGCTGACCTGGAACGGCGTCCCGTCCGGCGCCACGTCCTGGAGCCGGACGACGGCCGTCGCGACCGGCACCGGGGACTGCCAGGTCAGAACGACCGTTGGCGACCCGACCACGTCGAGGGCGGCGTCCAGGGCGGCCGACGTGAACGACGGGCCCATGGCATCGTCCGACCGCAGGTCGCGCGCGAGCCCGTTCGGTGCGTGCCCGGCGCCCCACGACAGCCCGGCCCTGGTCCCGGCCGTCGCTCGATGCCGGAAGGCCTCGACCGCGGCCGCGTCCGGCGCGGAGGCGACGAGGCGGCCGACGAGCGGCAGCTCGCCCTGGCGCAAGGTGGAGGACCCACTCCGCGAGGTCCGGAGGCGGCCAGGCCGCCTCGGCGATCCACGCCCCGGGCCATGTCGCCGGGAACGGTTCCGGGGCGGCCCACTCGTGGCGGAAGGCGACGAGTGCCGGCTCGTCCATGACGCCGTTGTCCGCGTCCGTCAGCCATCGGTCGAGGAACCGGAGCATCTCGTGGCGCCAGTCGACGTTGGGGCCGGGGTACGCGTCGTCCGGGTGGCTGTGAACCCAGTTGCCGATCAAGGCACGTCGCGGCGCGTTCGTGCAGCGCTCGAGCATCCGCAGCGCCGCGTCGACGTACTCGTCCATCCAGCCGCCGATGAGGAACACCGGCGTCACCAGCCGGTCCCAGTCGGGGGCCAGCGAACCCTGTCGCCAGTACGGACCGTCGCGCTGCCGGCGGAGCCATTCGAACAGCCAGACCGGTGTCCGCTCCAGCCGATCTCGCCAGGCGTCGACCCAGCCGGGGTCGCGCGACCCTGTGAGCGGAGGCATGCGCGTTCATCCCGACCATGCTCACCGCGTACTGGCCCAGCTCCGACACGGTCATGCATCCGCCGAGGTAGTGGATGTCGTCGGTGTAGCGGTCGTCGCTCGCCATCATCGGGACGATCGCCGCCAGGTGCGGCGGACGGAGCATCGCGACCTGGATCGCCGTGAAGCCGCCGTACGAGATCCCCCACATCGCGACCTTGCCGTTCGACCAGGCCTGGGCGGCCAGCCACTCGACCGCCTCGGCGCCGTCACGCGTCTCGCGCGCCGTGTACTCGTCCAGGGCGATGCCGGGGGACGAGCCCGTGCCTCGGACGTCGAGGCGGCAGAACGCATACCCACGCGCCGCGAGCCACTCGCCGAAGCCCGCGTCGCTCGCCGCGTGCCAGTCGTCCTTGCGGTACGGGAGCATCTCGAGGACCGCCGGAAATGCCTGTGGCCCGGGTCGATCGGGGAGGGGCTCCGGCAGCCACAGGTTCGCCGACAGCTCGATCCCGTCGGAAACCGGGATCCGGACGTCGAAGAGCGCGGCGACGCCGTGGACGGGCTGGCTGGCGGGGCGGCTGAGCTCCGCGTCGGGGAGGTCCGGCATCCGGCGAGGATAGGCGCGCGCGGGACGCGATCGGCCTCGACGCCCGGGCCGTGCGACGATGGCCGCGATGACGCCGGAACCCCTCGAGCCCAACGCGGCGGTCGGCCCGTGGCGCCGCCGGACGCGCCGCGAGGCCTATGCCAACGCCTGGATCACGATCTGGCACGACGAGGTCGACCGACCGGACGGGAGCAACGGGATCTACGGAGTGGTCCATGTCGCGAACCTCGCCGTCGGCGTCGTCGTCCTGGACGACGCGGACCGCGTCCTGCTCGTCGGACAGCACCGCTACCCGCTCGATGCGTACTCGTGGGAGATTCCCGAAGGCGGCGTCCCGGCGGGTGAGCCCGCGCTCGAGGGCGCGCAGCGCGAGCTCCTCGAGGAGACCGGCGTCGTTGCCGACGGCTGGCACGAGCTCTGCCGGCTCCACCTCTCGAACTCGATCAGCGACGAGGCCGGCGTGCTCTTCGGCGCGCACGCGGAATACCTCGGAACGGCGGCGCCCGAGCCGACGGAGGACCTCGCGATCCGCTGGGTGCCGTTCGAGGACGTGGTGGCGATGATCGCGGCCGGAGACATCACGGATGCCCTGTCGATCGTCGGGATCCAGGCCGTCGCGCTCGAACGAGCTCAAGCCGCCCGTTCCACCCACCAGGAGAGACCTTCCCGGTGACAGACCTTCACGTGTTGCGCGTCTTCATCGGGCCGGACGGGCGCGGTGGCAACCCGCTCGGGGTGTTCCTCGACGGTGCCGTGGTCCCGACCGATCGTCGCCAGGCCGTCGCAGCGCGGCTCGGCTTCTCCGAGACCGTGTTCGTGGACGACCAAGTCGAGGGGACGATCCACATCTTCACGCCTGCCGCGGAGCTCGCGTTCGCCGGCCACCCCACGGTCGGGACGGGCTGGTTGCTCCGGGAGACGGGGCGGCCCGTCGCGGTCCTTCGTCCGCCGGCGGGCGACGTCCGGGTCCACCACGATGCCGAGCGGACGTGGGTTCGCGCCGATCCGTCGTGGATCCACGAGCATCGCCGGGTCCGCCTCGACACGCCGGCGGATGTCGATGGCTTCGATCCGCCTCGACTGGGGGAGCCCGGAGTCTACGTCTGGGCCTGGCTGGACGAGGCCGCCGGCGACATCCGGGCGCGCTACTTCGCGACGGACTACGGGATCGTCGAGGACGAGGCGACGGGCGCCGCCGCCGTCGCGATGGGTGGCGACCTGCGACGCGACGTCACGATCCACCAGGGCGTCGGCTCCGAGATCCTGGTCCGGCCGCAACCGGACGGCATGATCGAGATCGGCGGCCGGGTGGAGCTGGTCGAGGTCCGCGCGGACACGGCGCCGCGCTAGGTCCGACCGCCACCGGCAAGTGCGCTGGCCGTCGTCGGCCGCGACCGGCCGCCGGCCGCGCGACCCGCCCGGGTAGCATCGTCGCGTGCGGACCGAGTGGGATGCGATCGTCGTCGGCCTGGGAGCCATCGGGTCCGGCGCCGCCTGCTGGCTGAGCCGCCGGCTCGGCGACCGCGTCCTCGGCCTGGAGCAGTTCGAGCTGGGTCATCGCCACGGCGCCGGCCAGGACCACAGCCGGATCATCCGGCTCTCCTACCACCGGCCCGACTACGTCCGTCTCGCGCGACGCGCGTACGCGTCGTGGTCGGACGTGGAGCGCGAGAGCGGGGCGACGATCGTGACCCGGACCGGCGGCCTCGACATCGCGCCGCGCGAGGCCGCGATCCCGCTCGGCGACTACGTCGACGCCATGACGGCCGAGGGCGTGCCGTTCGAGCACCTCGACGGCCGGGAGATCGTCCGGCGCTGGCCGCAGTGGCACCTCGGCGACGAGCATCACGGCCTGTTCCAGGCCGATGCCGGCATCGCCGACCCGAACCGCGGCAACGCCGCGCACCAGGCGCTGGCGGCCCGCCACGGCGCGACGCTCCAGGAGCACGCCCGCGTCACGCGGCTCCGGCCGCTCGGCGACGGCACGACCGAGGTCGAGCTCCAGGACGGCACCGTCCATCGGGCGCCGCAGGTCGTGCTCGCGACGGACGCGTGGACGAACGACCTCCTTGCGTCCTTCGATCGCGGCCTGCCGCTGACGATCATCCAGGCCCAGGTCACGTACTTCGCCTCGCCGGATCCGGCGCGGTTCGCGCCGGATCGCTTCCCGATCTGGATCTGGATGGACGATCCCTCGTTCTACGGCTTCCCGACCTACGGCGAGCCCGGACCCAAGTCGGCCGAGGACGTCGGTGGCGACGAGGTCACGCCGGCGACCCGGACGTATCAGCGGAACGAGCTCGGGTTCGCCCGGCTGACGGACTTCCTCGCCCGGCACCTCCCGGAACAGCTTGGTCCCGAGATCCTCACGAAGACCTGCCTGTACACCCTGACCCCGGACCGCGACTTCGTCATCGATCGGCTGCCCGACCATCCGGGCGTCCTCGTGGCGCTCGGCGCGGCCCACGCCTACAAGTTCGCCTCCGTCCTGGGGCGGATCCTCGCCGAGCTCGCCGTCGACGGGTCGACCCCATCGGCCGGCGAGATCGAGCGCTTCCGGATCGACCGGCCGATCCTCCTCGAGGCCCACCCCGCCACGAGCTTCCTGGTCTGAGACCGAGGTCGTCATGAGCCAGCACCGTTCCGACACCGCACCGCGCAAGCCGCCGCGGCTTCGTCCCGGCGACACGGTCGGCGTGTGCGCACCGGCGAGCCAGTGGGAGAACCGCAGCGAGATCCTCCGCGGCGTCGCCGGCCTGGAGGCCTGGGGTCTCCAGGTCAAGCTCGCTCCGCACGTCAACGATCGCCACGGCTACATGGCCGGCCGCGACGTCGATCGAGCCGCCGACGTCCACGCCATGCTGGCCGACCCGGAGGTCCGCGGGATCGTCTGCCTCCAGGGCGGCTACGGGTCGCCGCGTCTGATCCCGCTCCTGGACGAGGCCGTGTTCGCCGCGAACCCGAAGATCCTCTGCGGCTACAGCGACCTGACCACGCTCCACCTCGCCCAGCAGCGGTGGGGCAACGTGATCAGCTTCTACTCGAATGGCGTGTCCGGGATCGGCTCGCCGGACGTCACCGAATTCTCCAAGGCGCATCTCCGTCGCGCCCTCTTCAGCGATGAGCCCTTCGGATCGATCGGGCCGAACCCGGACGATCCGTATGTCCGCACCGTCGTCGGCGGACGCGCGTCCGGCCGGCTGGCCGGCGGCTGCGCCGGGCTGATCTGCAGCGCCGTCGGGACCCGCCTCCAGCCCGACTACCGGGGCCGGATCGTCGTCCTGGAGGAGATCGAGCTGGAGGGCTACTGGCTCGACGGCTACTTCACCCACCTGCGGAATGCCGGCATGTTCGATGGCGCGGCCGGGATCGTCGTCGGCGACGTCAAGACCAAATGGTCCGGAGGCGTGGGCGAGCTGTCGACGGAGGACATCGTCGAGGACGTCCTCGCCCCGCTCGGCCTGCCGCTCGTCTTCGGCCTTCCGATCGGCCACAACAAGCATCACGCCACCGTCCCGTTCGGGGCGATGGCGACCCTCGACGCCGACGCCGGGACCCTGGTCGTGGACGAGGTCGTCACCTCCGACTGACAGCGCGGGCACTCCGACCGCACGTGGCGGCCCGCGGTACGGGCTCACGCTTGCAGCCCTTCGGACCTCGTGCGATCCTTCCGCGCACTTCGGCCGGGAGGAGGTCGGGGCACACGGACTCGCGCCGAGGAGCGTGGGCCCACGAGGAGGAGATTCGTCATGCGTACGCCCTTCCGGGGCCGAGCCGCCCGGGTGGCCGGCTCCCTCGCGCTCGTCCTGGCGACGATGCTGCCGGCTGCCGGGACGTCGAGCGCCGCGGACAGCGACCTCGTCCTGCGGGTCGGCACGGACCAGAAGCTGCAGGTCCTCAACCCGTTCGAGTCGGTCACCGTGGCCGACTTCGAGGTCTTCACCCTCAACTACGACCTGCTGGTCAACTTCGGGCCGAACATCGATTCGGTCCCGGGCTTCGCCCAGTCGTGGACCCAGTCCGCGGACGGCAAGCAATGGACGTTCAAGATCCGGCCCGGGATGAAGTGGTCGGACGGCCAGCCCGCCACCTCCGAGGACGCTCGCTGGACGTACCAGACGATCCTCGACGGCATCGCCTCCGAGCGCGGCTACCTCGGCGAGGGGTACCTCGAGGCCGTACCTGTCGGATGCCGGCCTGAACAAGGTCGAGGCGCCGGATCCCCAGACGCTCGTCCTGACCACGGACTTCGCGAACTCGGTCATCCTCCAGGCCTACGTCCCGATCCTGCCGAAGCACATCTGGTCGAAGTACTCGCTGGCCCAGATCGGCGATCCGGAGAAGGCCGGCTTCTTCAAGAACGAGCCGCCGGTCGTCGGGACCGGCCCCTACCAGGCCGTCGAGTGGAAGCCGGGCCAGTTCATCCGGTTCGCCCGCAACCCGAACTACTGGGGCACCCAGAAGGGCGCCGAGGACGAGATCATCCTCACCCAGTTCGCGGCACCCGACACGATGGTCCAGGCGCTGAAGACCGGTGAGCTCGACTACGTCAGGCACATCCTGCCGGACCAGTTCAACGCCCTGAAGAGCGATCCGAACATCAAGACCGTGGCCGGCGTCGCCAATGGCTACTCGGAGCTCTCCTTCAACACCGGCGGCATCAAGAAGGGCTACGGCGGATCGACCTCGGCGCTGTCCGACCCCGCCTTCCGCGACGCGCTGGGCTACGCGATCGACCACCAGAAGCTCGTCGACTCGACGCTCGGCGGCTACGGGACCGTGGGCTCGACGATCATCCCGCCGTACCAGTCCCGCTGGCACGTCGAGCCCGATCATCCGCGTCGCTTCGACATCGCCGAGGCGAAGCGCCGTCTCGACGCCGCCGGCTACAAGCTGAACGCGGACGGGAAGCTGCTCGACAAGGACAACAAGGTCATCACCCTGCGCCTTACGTGGCCGGACTCGGAGGCCCAGGACTCGAGCGTCGCCGAGTTCCTCGTCACCTGGTTCGGGGAGCTCGGGATCACCGTCAACGCGGCGGTCACCGAGGAAGGCAAGCTGACGACCGACGTCACGGGCCCGCCGGCCGGACCGGCCAACTACGACATCTACATGTGGGGCTGGACGGGCGACCCGGATCCGAACTCACTGCTGAAGTTCTTCCAGACGAGCGAGATCGGGTCGTCCAGCGACAGCTACTACTCGAACCCGCATTACGACGAGCTGTTCAAGCAGCAGCGGGCCGAGCCGGACCCGGACAAGCGCCATGCGCTCATCGCCGAGATGCAGAACCTCGTCTACGACGAGGCCCCGTATCACATCCTCTACTACGACGCCGAGCTGCACGCCTATCGGACCGACAAGTTCGGAGGTTGGGTCAACCAGCCGCCGTCGGACGGCACCCCGCTCTTCGGCTACGGATCGGGCGGTTACAACCTCCTGACCGACGCGAAGGCCCAGCCGTCGGCGGCCCCGTCGCAGGACTCGTCCGCAGCCGGCCCCGGATCGAGCGGCGGTCCGGCGCCATCCGCGCCGGCGGACCAGGCGCCCGCCTCGTCGTCGTCGAGCTCGGCGCTGCCGCTGATCCTCGGGATCGGCGTCCTCGTCGTGATCATCGCCGTCGGCCTCGTCCTGATGCGCGGCCGCCGGGGGACCACCGAGGAGGAGTGAGCCGGGCACGCCGTCAGCCGTTCGGCGCCGGCGACCGGACAGGATCGGGGGGCGGCAGGGGTCGCTCCCCGATGGGACGCGATCCGGGTGACGGCGGAGGTCGCGCATGAGCCTGCGCTACCTCGTCCGTCGCCTGGCCTCCGCGTTCGTCACGATCGTCCTGATCACGCTGATCAACTTCCTGCTGTTCCGGGCGATGCCCGGCTCGCCCGAACGGGTCATCCTCGGCCACACCCCGAACGTGACCGCGGAGATCCTCCAGCAGACCCGTCAGCGGTGGGGCCTCGACAAGCCGCTCTTCCCGGACCAGTTCATCGCGTACCTGTCGGCCACGGCACGGGGCGACCTCGGCTTCTCGTTCGTGGCCCGCGGACAGACCGTGGCGGAGGTGCTGTCGGACCGCATCTGGCCGACGATCATCCTGTTCGGGCTCGGCGAGCTCGTCGCGATCGTCGTCGGGCTCGTCCTCGGGGCGTACTCCGGCTGGAAACGCGGCGGCGCCGTCGACTACATCGGCAACAGCGTCTCGCTCGTCCTCTACTCGACGCCGTACTTCCTCCTGGGCATGGCGTTCCTCCTGATCTTCGCGACGACGCTCCGCTGGTTCCCGACGTACGGGATGCTGACCGCGGGTGCGCAGTACGACAACGCCTGGGATCAGCTCGTCGACTTCGGCTCGCACCTCGTCCTGCCGCTCCTCACGGTCGCGCTCGGGCTGATCGGGCAGTACTCGATCGTCATGCGCTCGTCGATCGTCGAGACGCTGTCCGAGGACTACGTCACGACGGCCCGCGCGATGGGCCTGACGGAGACCCGCGTCCTCCGCCGCCACGCCCTGCCGAACGCCCTGCTGCCGACGGTCTCGCTGATCGCGATCAACCTGGGCTTCGTCGTGGCCGGCGCGATCACCGTGGAGGTCGTCTTCAGCTGGCCGGGCCTCGGAACCCTCTCGGTCGAGGCCCTTGAGGCCCGCGACTACCCGGTCCTCCAGGGCGTCTTCCTGCTCCTGAGCGTGTCGGTCGTCTTCGCCAACCTCGTGGCGGACATCGTGTACGGGTACCTGGACCCGCGGGTGAAGACGTCATGACGACGACGGCCATCCAGCGACCCGGCGCGCGCCGGTTCCGCTCGGTCACCTCGGTCGGCAGCCTGTTCGCGCGGCTGCTCCGCCGGCCGGAGGGCCTGATCGGCGTGGTGATCCTTGTCGTCTTCATCGTCATGGCGGCGATCCCACAGGTCCTGGTCGGGCCCCTCCAGACGGCCGTGACCGCGACCGGCGGGCGGCTCGAGCCGCCGTCCAGCACTCACTGGCTCGGGACCGACGAGCTCGGCCGCGACATGCTGAACCTGACGGTCCACGGCGCCCGGGTCTCCCTGGCGCTCGGGTTCATGGCGACGGCCGTGACGGTCCTGCTCGGGGTCGTGATCGGGGTGGTGTCCGGGTTCCTCGGTGGCTGGTCCGACTCCGTCCTCATGCGGATCACGGACTTCTTCCTCGTCCTGCCGACATTCGTCCTCGCCCTGATCCTCACGCCGATCATTCGCGACCTCGTCGGGTCCTCGACGACGGAGATCCTCGGGATCCGGATGACGCTGATCGTCATCGTCTTCGTGATCGGGATCACGAGCTGGTCGTCGACGGCGCGGATCATCCGTTCGCAGACCCTGTCGCTGAAGGAGCGCTCGTTCGTCGACCGGGCCCGGGTGATCGGGGCCGGCAGCCGTCACATCATGTGGCGCCACATCCTCCCGAACACGGTCAACCTGATCGTGGCCAACGCCGTGCTGACGTTCGCCGGCGCCGTCCTGATCGAGACGACTCTTGCCTTCGTCGGGCTCGGCGACCCCTTCCAACCGTCGTGGGGTCAGATCCTTGAATCGGCGCGCACGGCCGGCGCGCCCGGCCTGGGCGCGTGGTGGTACTTCGTTCCGCCCGGCGTCGGGATCGTCCTCGTCGTCCTCGCGTTCACCCTCGTCGGGAGCGCGCTCGACGACCTCCTGAACCCCAAGCGCCAGGGCCGATCATGACGTCGACCGTGGATCCCGCCGCCGTCACCCCGCTCGCCGGCGGGGGGACCACGGACCCGGCCGCGCCTGACCCGACCGCGCCTCGGGATGCGACCGGCCGCCTCCTGCCGCGTCTCGCGGATCCCGGCCAGCCGCTCCTCGTCGTCGAGAACCTCCAGACGTATTTCAGCCTCGAGGGCGCGACGGTCCGGGCTGTCGATGGGGTCAGCTTCCAGCTCGACGAAGGCGAGGCGATGGGGATCGCCGGCGAGTCGGGCTGCGGCAAGACGACGACCGCCCTGTCGCTCGTCCAGCTGCTGCCGGGGAACGCCAACGTCGTCGGCGGCTCGGTGCGGTACTACGGGATCGACCTGCTCACGAAGACCCCGAACCAGCTGCGTCGCTATCGCTGGCGGGAGATCTCGATCGTGTTCCAGGGGGCGATGAACGCGCTCAACCCAGTCCAGCGGCTCGGCGACCAGCTGGTGGAGCCGCTGACCGAGCGGCTCCAGGTCGGCGACAAGGCCGCCCGCAAGCGGGCGGGCGAGCTCCTGGAGCTCGTCGGCATCCCGAAGAAGCGGGCGAGCGCCTACCCGCACGAGCTGTCCGGTGGGATGCGCCAGCGGGCGATGATCGCGATGGCCCTCGCCTGCGACCCGGCGATCGTCATCGGCGACGAGCCGACGACGGCGCTCGACGTGATGGTCCAGGCCCAGATCCTCGAGCTCCTCGAGGACCTGCGGCACAAGCTCGGCCTGTCGCTGATCCTCATCACCCACGACCTGTCGGTGATCGCCGAGACGTGCGACAAGGTCCTGATCATGTACGCCGGTCGGGTCGCCGAGGAGGGCCCGGTCTCCGAGGTCTTCGTCCGGCCGCGGCATCCGTACACCCAGAAGCTCGTCGCCTCGTTCCCGAACATCCGCGCCGACCGGCGGACGCTCGACGTCATCCCCGGATCGCCGCCGGACCTGCGCCAGCCGCCGCCCGGCTGCCGGTTCGCCCCGCGCTGCGCGATGGCGATGGCGATCTGCTCCGAGGTCGTACCGCCGGAGACGATCTTCGACGGGGTCCGCGTCGCCTGCCACCTGTACCCCGCGGGATCCACCGGCGAGCCGATCCGCCAGCCGACGATCGACGCCCTGACGGAGGGCGCGCCGATCATCGAGGCCCCGCTGGAGCGGCCGCCGATCGGAAGCGTCGACCACGTCGAGCAACGATTGACGGACCTGCTGCCCGGGCACCAGCAGGAGCTGATCGATCCGCCGTACCGGGACACCCCGACGTGACGGATCGATCCGCCCTGACGAGACCCACGACGTCAGGCCGCCGGCGCCATGCCGGCCCCCGACGTCCTCTACCGGCTCGAGGGGCTGGAGGTCCACTTCACGATCCGGAGTGGGCTCCTCGACTCGCTGTCCCGGACGCCGAAGGCCTACGTCCGGGCGGTCGACGGGATCGACCTGGAGCTCCGCCGTGGCGAGGTCCTCGCCCTCGTCGGCGAGTCGGGGAGCGGCAAGACGACGACCGGGCGGGTGATCGTCAAGCTGACTCGCCAGACCAAGGGACGGCTGGTCTTCGACGGCGCCGACGTCACCGACCTGTGGGGAACCAAGGCGCTCCGGGCATACCGGCGTCGGGTCCAGCTGATCTTCCAGGACCCGTACGAGACGCTGAATCCCAAGCAGCAGATCATCGACTTCGTGCTCGAGCCGCTCGTCGTCAACGACATCGGGACGTCGGACGACCGGCACGCCCGGGCGTTCGGCGCGATGGAGTCGTCGGGGCTCCGTCCCGCCGCCGATTTCGCGTATCGCTATCCGCACGAGCTGTCGGGCGGCCAGCGGCAGCGCGTCGTGATCGCCGGTGCGCTCGTCATGCGGCCGGAGCTGATCGTCGCCGACGAGCCCGTGTCGATGCTGGACGTCTCGATCCGGACGGAGCTGCTCCGGCTGATGCTCGACCTCCGCCGCGAGCTGGGTCTGACGTACCTCTTCATCACCCACGACCTGTCCCTGGCCTGGGTGATCTCCGACCGGATCGCGGTGATGTACCTGGGCAAGATCCTCGAGATCGGGCCGGCGGAGCAGGTCATTCGATCGCCCCACAACCCGTACACGCAGGCCCTCGTGTCGGTCTCGCCGTCGCCGGACCCCCCGACGAAGGGCCGGCAGGCGCGACGAACGATCCTCGTCGGGGAGACGCCGGACGCGGCCCACATCCCCACGGGCTGCCGGTTCCATCCCCGCTGCCCGTACGCGTTCGACCGCTGCCGGGTGGAGGAGCCGCCCCTCTTCGAGGTGGGACCGGATCAGCTGGCGGCGTGCTGGCTGGCCGAGGGCGGTCGATCCCTGCCCGTCCTCGACGCGGCCGTCGAGGCGCCCGTGCCCGCGGCAGCGGTGGCTGCCGTGTTCGGGCGGCCGGTCGCCGCCGGTCCCGTCGCCGCCGCGCCGGACGCCGCCGCGCCGGACGCCACCGCCGCGCCCGACGTGCCCGCCGGATCGGCGACCTGATGGGCTTCGATCCGGCCGACGTCACCGCGACCGCGGGCCTCGCGCCGCTGACACCGGCCGAGGTCGCTGCGTTCTTGCGGGCCGCCCGCGATCACGTCGTCTCGGAGCTCACCGCCATGGGCGACGCGATCGCCCAGTGGCGCCCGACGCCGGACGAATGGTCCGCGAACGAGTGCGTCGGCCACATGATCGAGGCGGACCGGCGCGGGTTCGGGGGGCGGATCCGGCGGATCCTCGCCGAGGACGGCGTCGCGGAGCAGGGCTGGAACCAGCTGGAGGTCGGCGCCGCACGCCGCGACCGGGAACGGCCCGTCGCGGTCATCCTCGACGAGTTCGTGACCGGGCGCGATGACGGGATCGCGGTCGTGGAAGGTCTCCGCGCGGAAGACCTGGAGCGGTTCGCGATCCACGATGCGGTCGGTCGCGTCACGATCGAGAACCTGATGCACGAGTGGGTCTTCCACGACCGGAATCACATCCGCCAGCTGCTGGCGAACGCGCAGTCCCGGGCGTGGCCGGCGATGGGCAATGCGCGTCGGTTCAGCCACCCGGATCGCTGAGCCGCCGGAGCGGCGGCGTCCTGCGGGCGAGGATATTTCCGTGCGTCCATGCCGTCCTCCGCTCCCGGCGGTCGCCGTCGACCGCCCGAAGGCAGTGTCGCAACTCCGAGAAGGGCGGGCCGAGCCCCGGCGCAGGCGGGGACGCGGGTCAGGCCGCGAGGGCGAGCGGCTCGGGATCCGGGGCGAACTCGACGGTGACGAGGCACTCGGGGCACTCGACGCTCGTCGCGTCGAGGCTGTCCAGGGCCAGGTCCGTGTCACACCAGGCGCATTCGAACGTGATCATGGGCCGGAGGATGGGCCCGCCCAGTGACAGCTAGCGTGTCACAGGCGATCCGGCATACCGGAAGCAGCCCGGGACGTGGTCGTCGACGAGCCCGACGCTCTGCATGAACGCGTACACGATCGTCGAGCCGACGAACCGGAACCCCCGCGCCCTTGAGGTCCTTCGACAGCGCATCGCTCACGGTGGTCCGATCCGGGATGCCGCCGGCGACGGCGTCGGGGCCGAGGCGCCCGGGCGGAGGCGGGACCATCCGCGCGAGGTACGCGTCGCCGGACCCGTGCTCGGCCACGATCGCGAGCCATGCCCCGGGCATTGCCGATCGTCGCGTCGATCTTCGCCCGGTTCCGGACGATCGCGGCGTCGCCCATCAGCCGCTCGACGTCGCCGGGACCGAAGGCCGCGACGACGACCGGATCGAAGCCTCGGAACGCCGCCCGGAAGCCCTCACGCTTGCGGAGGATCGTCGACCACGACAGGCCCGCCTGGAACGACTCGAGGGCGAGCCGCTCGAACAGCTCGACGTCGTCGTGGCAGGGCGTGCCCCACTCCTCGTCGTGGTAGCGGACCATCAGCGGATCGGGGTTCGCGCTCGACGCGCCCGCCCAGCGGCAGCGGGGGAGCTCGGGATCGAAGGCGGCCGTCATGGCCGGACGATACCCGGGCCGGGCGCTGCCGGCGCTCAGGGGATCGGGGCGGTCGCGAAGAGGCTGCCGCGCAGCGGCGGATCCGTCGTCGGCGTGCCCGCATTGAACGCCGCGACGAAGACGTCGCCGGACACGGTCTTCGTCCCGAGGCTGCCCGTCAGGACGACCCGGATCAGGCGGCCCGAGACGCCGCGTTGCGAGAGGTCGAGCGTCGCAAGCGTTCCGACGCTCGTCCGCGCGTCCTTCGCGAGGATCGCCGACAGGGCGGCATTCGTGTAGGTGGCCGTCTTCCAGGTCGCGTAGGGCGAGGCCGCGTCGTACGACGTCCCGTCCGGCTCCCGGTCGCTCGAGCCTCGCAGGTAGGGGACCGCGCCGGCCACGATCGCGCCCGATCGCGCTCGACGAAGACGTCCTCGTTGTTCTCCGTCCAGCCACCGTCGGCCGAGTGGTACAGGGCGTTCGCGGGTCTCGTCCCGCTCAGGAGCACGGTCCCCGCCGTCGCTGCGATCGCGGCGTCCGTCGCCGCGTTCTCGGCCCGCCGGCCCCGGTAGACCTGGGATCGCGTGTCGTCGTGAGGTCGTACGTGCCGGTCGTCGGGTGGATCCGGTACAGGGCATACGAGCGGGAGGCGATGGCCTGGGCCTTCAGCGGCCTCGACGGGCCAGCTCGCCGGCATCTCGGCCGGCACGACGCCGCGCAGGTACTGGTCGACCGGGACGTGGTTGATGACCATCACGGTGGTCGTCAGCCGGACGCGCAGGTAGCCGCGGTAGACGTTGGACGTCGAGGCCTTCGACGTGAGCTCGAGCAGCGTCGCCGCGGCCGCGGGTCGGACGATGATCGCCGTCGTCACGGCCTTCGTCGCCAGGACGCTCGACGTCGACGAGAGGACCCGGAGGGTCCAGGTCGTGGCGCCGGCGACGGTCGGAGTCGAGCGTCAGTCGCGCGTCGGCGGGGAACGTGCCCGCGATCCCGTCGATCGTCCAGCCGCCGCCGCGCCCGGTGATCGTCGCGGGCCTGGCGGCCGTGGCCGCGAAGCCCGTCATCACGAGGACGCGGACGACCGTCGTCGGATCCCGCTGGCCGAGCGTCGTCTTCGGGTAGTAGTGGGCGAGGATCGTCGGCGCGAGCTGGCCGGCCAGCGCGCGGCCTCGCGCGCCGTACTGCGACATCCCGACGCCGTGGCCGTAGCCGCGGCCGAAGAACGTGATGCCGATCGGGGGCGGGGGCGTCACCGTGGGCCGCGGCTGGCGGACGGAGCCGGTCGGGGGAGGCGGCGGTTGCCAGCGATCGGCGCCGGCCGCGTTCGGCGGGGCGAGGCCGAGCCCGGCCGCCGCGACGATCGAGGCAGCCGCGATCCTGGCGAGCACGCCGGACCAGCCGGAGGTCTGGCGGACAGGATGCCCGGAGACTCCGCGAGGCCGGTTGACGCGGGACGACACCATCGGAAGCGCGATTCCTGTGCGAGCCGGTCCACCCTGGCGGTGCGCGAAGGCACCGGCCATGGGTCGACGGGGCCAGCCGTCCGATCCGATCGGGTCAGGCGCAGCCCGGTCCGCGGACCGCCGCGTACGCTGACGCGATGACGCTTCGATTCTACGTGGGCCATGGGGCGAGCGGGTCGGCGGCGAGCATGGCGGGCCACGTTCGGGGCCTCGTCGCCCGGGGGATCGACGCCCGGGCCATCGACCTCCCGGTCAAGCTCGCCGAGGCTGCCGTTCCGGCATTCCGGGCGATCGTGCCCGACGGCCCGGCGGCACCCGACGCCGACGGCAGCGCGATCGCCGTCGGCGGGCAGTCGTACGGCGGCCGCGTGGCGAGCCTGGCGGCGGCCCTGCCCGAGACCGTCGTACGCGGCGCTGGTCCTGTTCAGCTATCCGCTCCACCCGCCCGGAGCGCCGGAGAAGGCGGAGGCGCGGTCGAGCCATTGGCCGTCGATCTCGTGCCCGGTCCTGTTGCTGTCCGGCGAGTCCGATCCGTTCGCCCGGATCGATCTCCTCCGCGCGCGCGTCCCGCTCCTGCGGGACGCGGAGCTCGTCACCTACCCGCGCCTCGGACACACGCTGAAGCCCGTGCTGGAGGATGCGCTGGACCGAGCGGCGGCCTTCCTCGAGGCCCACGGCTGACGGTCGTTTGCGATGGACCCTGTGCGGTCCGGTGGCCGTCTGGGGTGGACAGGACCCGTATGCTGGGGCGGACCCCAGGCAGATCGGAGCGTCACAGCAGGACGCCCGGTTGAACATCGATGGCGACCGACGGCGAGGCCCGACGCGCGGCGCGTCTCACTCTGGTGCCCCGTTCGTGCTCCTCCTCGCGGTTGCCGCATCCCTTCGCCGGCACGCTCACCGTGCCGTCCCGGTAGGAAGGAGCACCATTGCCAGACGCGATCGGCCGCCGTCGTGCGGTCCCCGTGGCATTCCTGACCGCGGTCCTGCTCGTTTCGATCGTGCCCGCGGTGGCCACTTCCGCCACGCCGCCGGCCGGTCTCGAGCCCTTCCTGTACGCGCTCGGCCAGGTCGAATCGGGCGGCCGCTACGACGCCCGCAACGCGACGAGCGGCGCCTACGGGAAGTACCAGATCATCCCGAGCAGCTGGGCCGCCTGGGCGAAGAGCTACCTCGGCAGCTCGACCGCCCCGCAGACCCCGACGAACCAGGAGATCGTGGCCCATCGGAAGGTCACCGCCCTGTACGTCTGGCTCGACTCGTGGCCTGCCGTCGCCCACTGGTGGCTGACCGGCTCGTCCGAGCGGAACCCTGCCCTCTGGTCGTCCTTCTCCCGGACGTACGTGAACCGGGTCATGGCCGTGATGAAGGCCGGCAAGGACGTCGTCGGACAGGTGGCGGCCTCGACGCCGACGCGCTGGCTCGACGCGAGGGACACCCGGGTGTCCGAGACGGCCGCGACGATCGTGTACCGCGGCAGCTGGTCGACCGCCCGCTACTCGGCGTACTCGGGTCGCCAGGTCAAGTACTCGACCAAGCTCGGGGCGGCCGCGATCGATGACGTTCACCGGCACGGGTATCGCCTGGATCGGGCCGGTCGGACCGACCCGCGGCACTGCCCGCGTCTACGTCGACGGACGCTTCGTCGCCGCCGTCAACCTCCGGCGGTCGACGTTCCACGCCAGGACCTTGCTCTTCTCGCGGGCCCTTCCCTCGGGCGGGCAGCACACCATTCGCATCGCGGTCTCGAGCAGCGGCCGGCCCGTCGCGATCGACGAGCTGATCGTCGGGACCTGACCCAGCCCCCAGGCGTGTCGACGCCCGCCTCGGCGTAGCCGGGGCGGGCGTCGCGCTGTTCGTGCGCCGGGTCTGGACCCGTCGGCCCTCAGCGAGCGGCGGTCACCTCGATCTCGATCCGGGCGTCGAGCGCCAGCCGCGTCACCTGGACCGTCGCCCGGGTCGGCATCGGCGGCCGGGAAGACCTCCCGGTAGATCGCGTTCATCGCGGCGAAGTCGTCGAAGTCGGTCAGGTAGACCGTGCACCTCACGACGTCGCCGTAGTCGAGCCCGACCGCCCGGAGCAGCCGGCCGACGTTGTCGAGCATCGCCCGAGTCTCGGCCTCGATTCCGCCCGGGACGGGGCCCGCTGACCCGGGCGCGTCGCCGATCTGGCCGGCGAGGAACACGAACCCGTTCGCCTCGACGACCTTGGAGAACGGGAGGTTGCTCGGCGGCTCGGAGGGAAGCGTCGGGACGGTCTTGGGCATGGTCGACTCCTCGTGCGGTCTGGCCTCGGCGCCGAGTCTACGAGTCCCGGCCCGGGGGTCGTGTAGCCTTCGGCGCGGATGGACGCCCTGACGACGACGGCCCTGACGAAGCGGTACGGCCACCGCGAGCCGCCGATCCACCCGCCCGGCCACCGCTCGGCGGGTGAGATCCTCGCCCTCGAGGACCTCTCGATCTCCGTCCGCGAAGGCGAGATCTTCGGGTTCCTCGGCCCGAACGGCGCGGGCAAGTCGACGACGATCCGGCTGCTCCTCGGCTACCTCCACCCGAGCGCGGGCAGCGCGACGGTCCTCGGCCGGGACATCGTCCGCGACACGGTCGAGATCCGCCGACGGGTCGGCTACCTGCCCGGCGGCATCGCGCTGTACGACTCGCTGACCGGGGAACGGCTGCTCGACTACCTCGGCGACCTGACCGGCCGGCCGCCGGCCCGTCGGGCCGAGCTGCTGGATCGCCTGGAGCTCTCGGCACGAACGCTCGACCGTCCGGTCCGGGACTACTCCCGCGGGATGCGCCAGAAGATCGGGATCATCCAGGCGCTCCAGCACGACCCCGAGCTCGCGATCCTCGATGAGCCGACCGAAGGCCTCGACCCGCTGATGCAGCGGGCGTTCTACGACGATCCTCGACGACCTCAAGGCGGCCGGTCGGACGATCTTCTTCTCGTCCCACATCCTGTCCGAGGTCGAGCGGGTGTGCGATCGCGTCGCGATCGTCCGGCGCGGCCGGCTGGTCGCCCTGCAGGAGGTCGCCAGCCTGCTGGAGCACCGGAAGCGGAACGTCGAGCTGCGGGTCGTCGGCGACGACGTGCCGGCGCTGGACGGGGTGGCGGGCGTCAGCGCGCTCGCGCGGACCGCGGACGGGCGGCTGACCTGCCAGCTCGAGGGCGACGTGGGGCCGTTCCTGGCCGCGATCGCGGGGTACCCGATCACGGACCTCACGATCGAGCCGGCGCATCTCGAGGAGGCGTTCCTCGAGCTGTACGCGGACGCCGATCCGGGCGCGGAACCGGCTCCGGCGCCGGCCGCTGAGCGGGCCGTCCGAGCCGGTGGAGCCGGTCGCATGAACGCCGCGCTGTTCCGCCACGTCGTCCGATCGCAACGGACGAAGCTGCTGATCGTCTGCGTCGCGATCGCCGTCTGGAGTGTCTTCCTGCCGATCATCTACGGCTCGTTCGGCCAGCAGGTCAAGCAGATCGTCGACTCGGGGATCATCCCGCGCGCAGCTGATGAACTTCGGCGGCGGCGATCCCTTCTCCCTCGGCGGTTCGATCGCGCTTGGCTACATCCACCCGATCGCGATCATCCTCGTCGCGATCTTCGCCGTCGGGTTCTCGACGACCGCGGTGGCCGGCGAGCGGCAGCGCGGGACCCTGGAGGTCGTCCTCGCCCGACCGGTCTCGCGCCGGGTGCTCTACGGGACGCTGCTCGTCTCGCTGCTCCTGTTCCTCGGCATCATCCTTGCGGCGTCCATCGTCGGAACGGTGATCGGCTCGACGATCGCCGGCGTGCTCGACGAGCTGCCGATCGAGCGGTTGCCGCTCCTCTGGCTGAATGGCCTGCTGTTGTGGGGGGCAATCGGGGCGATCGGGCTGGCGGCTTCGGTCTCGTTCGACCGGCTGACGCCGGCGGTCGGGGCAACGGTCGCGATCGTCGTCGTGTCGTACTTCCTCCAGATCCTCGGCTCCCTGTGGCCGGATGCGGCCGGGCTCCAGCGCTACTCGCTGTTCCATTACCTGGCGGCCGCCGACGTCCTCGCCGGCGCGATCAATGTGGCCGGGCTCGCGCTCCTCGCGGTCGTCGGGACGATCGCGATCGGCTGGGCGCTCGTCGTCTTCCCGCGCCGGGACCTCGCCGCCCCGAGCTGACCCGGAGCGGCACCGCCCGCCCCGCTCGCCGGGCACCACCCGCGCGACCCGGCCGACGCGCCGCGACGATCTGGCAGTGTCAGTTGCCTCGCCGACGACGAGCCGCAGCGGGGTAAGCACCGCCGACGGCCGGCGTTCTCAGCGCGATCGCGACTTCCCGGTGGTGCGCAGCTCGCTGGGCAGCGCCGAGGCCGGGATCCGGGCGACCCGCGTCACTTCGCGGAGCTCCCGGTCGAACTGGGCGCCCAGGGTCGCCGTCGGCGTCAGCGACCGTGCCGGTGGGCGCTCCTTCACGCGATAGAGAACGATCGCGATCCGGGATGGCCCGATGCTCCTCAGCTCGGTCGCCGGGGCGCGCGCGTCGAACTCGTATGTCCCCTGCTGGGTGAGGTGGTGGGCCTGCTGGGCCCCCGTGCCGTTCGGGGCGCTGAAGCCGCGGACCACGCCGAGATCCGGGATCGCGTCTGCATGGAGGATCCGCGCCCCGTCGGTGACCTCGTAGGCGTACTCGGCGTGGAGGGTGGTCGGCATGATCAGCTCGCTGTCGACGAGCTGGCTGTCGACGATCGTCAGGGCGCCGTCGTCCATCCGGACGCGGAACCGGACGTAGCCCCGCGGGGCGGGCCCGGACGGGCGTCGCCGGCGCTTGGCGACCTGGTCGGGCAGCTCCTCGCGCGACGTGGCGGACCCGCTGCTCCGGCGCAGCGTCGGCGCCTTCGAGGCAGCCGCGACGGGCTTCGCCTTCTTCCCGGCGGTGCGCCGAGGCTGCGGCTCCATGCCCTCCGGCTTGGTCGGTCCGCGGCCCTTCGGCGGCACGACCGGCTCGCGGCTCGTGGCAGCCGGCTTGACCTTGCCTCGCCCGCCGGGGGCGACAGGCCGTCCGGATTCCCCTTTGACCGAGCCCTTGGCGCGGGAGGGCTTGCCGTGCGCGCCACCCTCGGGCTTCGAGGGCCGTGCCTTGTCAGCCATGTCTCACCGCCTCACCAGTTCCGGCCGTACCGGTAGTTGTGGATCCATCGGTAGTAGAGCCGCTCGAGCGACAGGGACCCCCGTCCACGGATCATCCCGAACCAGTCCTGGTTGTGGACGAACAGGTCCGGTTGCCCGGATGCCTTCTCGAAGTTGCCCGACCTCGTAGCGATCCGCAGGACCGAGGTTCCATTCGCCGACCCAGTCGCCGACGAAATCGGCGGTCAGGGCGGACCCCGTCGAGATCATCCGGCCGAGGTATTCCGTCGCCCAGTCCTGCGTGTTGTAGACGAACAGGTCGGTCCGGCCGTCGCCGGTGAGGTCGGCGGGCAGGAACTGGTCGTGGCTGGCCAGCCCGCCCCAGCCCGGCACGTCGCCGTCGTAGCGATGGGCCATCGCCAGCCCCGTGCCGGTCGACCGGAACATCCCGAGGTAGCTCATGCTCCAGTCGACGCCGTTGAAGATGTAGAGGTCGGCCCGGCGGTCGCGCGTCGAAGTCGCCGACGTAGCAGCTGATCGCTTGCTCGCCAGCCCGCCCCAGCCGGGGATGTCGCCGTCGAAGCGCGAGGTCATCGCCAGGTCGGCCCCCGTCGATCGGAACATCCCGACGTAGCTCATCGACCAGTCGGCGCCGTTGAAGATGTAGAGGTCGGCCTTGCCGTCGCCGCTGAAGTCGCCGACGAACAGCTGGTCGTTCGGCGCCAGGCCGCCCCAGCCCGGGATGTCCCCGTCGAACCGTCGAACGAGGTCGAACCCGCTGCCGTTCGAGCGCAGCATCGCGACGTAGGTCATCGACCAGTCGGCGCCGTTGAAGACGAACAGGTCCTTCTTGCCGTCGCCGTTGAAGTCGCCGACGTAGAACTTGTCGTTCTTCGCCAGGCCGCCCCAGCCGGGGATGTCGCCGTCGTAGCGGGCGATCAGACGCAGTCCGCCGGCGCCGTCGTCGGCGAGAAGGCCGAGATACGGCATGACCCAGTCGACGCCGTTGAAGACGGCGACCTCGTCCTTGCCGTCGCCGTTGAAGTCGCCGACGTAGAACTGATCGTTCGGCTGGAACTGCCAGGAGCCCGGCACGCGCTCGACGGCGCTGAAGACGAGGTCGAGCCGATCGCCGCTCGGAACGGAACGTCTGGATCGAGTTGCCGCTGTGGACGAGGACGTCGCTCCGGCCGTCGCCGTTGAAGTCGCCGGCGTAGCCTTCGCGGAACGCATGTCCGGTCTATGGGTCGTACGAGCTGCTTGAAGTGGGTGTAGCAGACCGGGCAGTACGGCGGCGCGTTGCTCGCGCATCCGGCAGTTGATCGCCGGCCGGTAGATGCCGGTGTTGTTCGTGTTGCCGCCCTCGAACAGGCCGACGTCCTGGTTGTCGTCCCAGGTCGCGGGCTTCGTTCCCTGGTTGTAGTCCGGCGCAGGTGCCGGTGCCCGTCGGGACCGGTGTCGTCGGGTCGACGAACTGGCGCCACTTCAGCGTGGAGCGGTTCGTGTTGATCGTCAGGTCGACGTCCCCGGGCTCCGGCCCGCTGTACGCGCCGGCGACGCAATACTCGTCGGCCAGCCCGCCGAGGCCGTGGCCGAACTCGTGGGCGATGACTGTCCAGTCGACGCCCAGCGGGACATGGGCCCGACCGCCTCCGCCGCAGCCGCCGTAGTTCGGATTGTTCAGGACGATCAGGACGAGGTTCGTAGTCCGGGACCCACTTCTTGAGCGCGGCGGTGATCCGTGCCTCCGTGTTCGGCGCCGTACTCCAGCCAGCAGTGCGCCCACGATCCGCTGAAGATCATGTCCAGCGCGGTGTTGCTCGTCGTCGTGCTGGTGATGGTGTCGTCGCGTCGGGTCGTCCGGCGTGCCGTGCTCGTTGTAGACCCGGACGCTTCACGCCGGAATCGACCGAGATCAGGTTGATCGCGGAAGATGTTCCAGGCCGAGGCGTCTTCGTAGAAGTAGTCGTGGCCGAAGACACCGTCGATCAACGTGGTCTGGACCCAGTTGTTGTAGGTCGTCTGGTCCGCGGCGGCGAAGCCGTCACCCATCACGACCAGGTTCTTCTTGGCTCCGACGGGCCCTGCGGCCCGGAGCTGGGTCACGCTATCCGGCATCTGGCACCCCCCATCGCCACGTCGTTCGCCGACGGGACGACCCACGGACTACCACCGGCCCGTCTCGCCCGCGTCGCGTCGTGGAGCGCCGGTTCCCGAGACGACGAGGAGACACGCCGGGGCTATCACTAGCGTCCTAGGGGGTGCCACATGGCTCAGCACACGACCTGCGCGATCCTGCCGCCGTTCATCCTGGTCGACGTCGCGTCGCGCGGCGACCCCGCTGCGCGCGAGGCCGCGCTCCACACGCTGGCCGTCTCCGCCGGCGTTCGCGCCCGGCGGGCTGTGGTCGGATCGCTGATCCGCACGGACGGCCTCCGGTCGGGCGAGCTGGCCCTCGGCGCGGCCGTGAAGCAGGAGTCGAACTCCGTCTACGACGCCCAGCACGGCAGCGACTCGAACCTGCCAGGCGTCCTCAAGCGGAAGACGGGCGGACCGGCCTCGTCGGACGCCGGTGTGAACGAGGCGTTCGACGGTGCCCACTCGACATACGACTTCTACAAGACGATCTTCAATCGGACCAGCGTGGACGGCAAGGGCCTGCCGCTCGTCTCGTCGGTCCACTACGAGCAGGACCTCGACAACGCGTTCTGGAATGGGTCGCAGATGCTCTACGGCGACGGCAGCGGCCAGTTCTTCAAGGTCGGCGGACTGACGAAGTCGATCGACGTGATCGGCCATGAGCTGACCCACGGCGTCACGCAGTACACGGCCGAGCTCGAGTACCACAGCCAGCCGGGCGCATTGAACGAGTCCATCTCGGACGTCTTCGGGTCCCTCGTGAAGCAGCACGGGCTGAACCAGACGGCGGACAAGGCCGACTGGCTGATCGGCGAAGGCATCCTCGGGCCGGCGATCAACGGCGTCGCGCTGCGCTCGATGAAGGCCCCGGGCACCGCGTTCCAGGGCGATCCGCAGCCGTCGACGATGAAGGGCTACGTCAAGCTGCCGGCCGACGCCGACCCTCGGCATGACAACGGCGGCGTCCACATCAACTCCGGAATCCCGAACCACGCCTTCTATCTCGTCGCGACCGCGATCGGCGGGTTCGCGTGGCAGGACGCGGGTGCGATCTGGTATCGGGCGTTGACGACGAAGATCACTGCGACCTCGTCCTTTTCCCAGGCGGCGCGGGCGACGGTCGCCGCCGCCCGCGACCTGTTCGGTCGAAGCAGCCAGCAGGCTGCCGCCGTGCGCGAGGCCTGGGAGGCGGTCGGGGTGCTCAAGCCGCGACCGCATCATTGAGGCGAGCGGTGACGGACAACGCCAGGTCGCACGCAGGGTGCCGCTCGTCGCCGTCTTGTGGCGACGCGGGACCGCGCCGATGATGGCCCCGTGAAGGTCTCGATCACGAAGGGCGGGACGATGCTCCCGGTCCTGACGACCACCGAGCTCGACGACGAGGCGCTCTCGGTCGACGATACGGCGACCTTCCGCGGCCTCGTCGAGAAGGCCGGCGTCGGAACGCGTCCGCCCCCGGCGCCGACTCGCGCCCAGCCCGATCGCGGCGGCTACTCCATCACGATCGATGACACCGGGAAGAAATCGACCACCTCGATCGCCGATGCCGACCTGGAGCCGGCTGTCCGCGCCCTGGTCGACTTCGTCGACCACCATCCCGAGGCAACCCGCCGAACCGAGCCGCTCGGCGGGTAGCGCCTGCGGGCCGCCGGCCGTGGGCCGTGCGGCTCGCGCCGCGCCCAACTCCGGCCTCTGTCGCTCCGCGCGAGCCCGCCGAACGCGCGGTTCCTTGACACCACGTGACGAATTGGCACGCGCGCGGGCGGTTCGGTCGCGCGATCGCGCGGGTGACGCGGGGCCGCGGCCGGACGCGTCGCGCGGGCAACCGCCGGCGCCCCTCAGAGGACGCGACCGGCCGCCTCGACCGCACGCTCGCACCACCACGCCAGGTCATCCGCCGCGCGGACACCCGAGGCATGCACGACACCGGCTTCCGTATCGGCGCCCTTCCGCCAGCCCCGCAGGAGCAACCCCACGAGGATCGCCAGGTCGTTCTCACGCGACCCGTCCAGGCCGCGGTGTGCCCAGTACCGGTCGAGGACCTCACCCGCCGGCAGCAGCAGCGACGCGACGTTCGCGACGAGGAACCAGCCCAGCTCCATGGCGACGGGGGCCATCGTCACCATCTGCCAGTCGACCATCTCCAGGGCGCCGTCAGCGGCAATGCCGGCATTGGCAAGCTTCAGGTCGCCGTGGATCAGGACCGACGGCTGGGCCGCCAGGGCATCAAGGAGGGGTTCGACATCGTTCGCCAGCGTCTCGACGATGGCCTGCGCCTCCGCGGACGCGACGCGATCCCAGGCGTCCCAGCCGGGGAGGAGGCGATCGGCAACCGCGTCTCTGGCGGGCCCGGGACGCTCCAGCGACGGCCGACAGATCAGGCTCAGGCGGTTCGACCACGGTGTCCAGTACGCGTTGTCGCCGACGTCGTCGCCGCGGACGCTGTGCAGCGCGACGAGGCCGCCGAGGACCGCGTCGAGCTCCGCCGGTGACAGCGGCGCGTTCCAATCGAAGAGCGTGTCGGAGAGATCCGGCATCAGGATCGCGAACTCGTGGGTCCCCGGCGTCACACTTGCCCCGAGGGCGGGATACCGGATGGGCCACGGCAGCTCGGGACCGTCGACCGCGAACCACGCCTCCCGATGGAGCGTGTCGCCCGTCGCCTTGGCGATCCAGTCCCGTTCGAGCGAGTCCCGTTTGAGGACGTAGGAGCGGCCATCGGCGTCCCGCAGACGCGTCAGCGTCGCACCGGACCAGCCGTCGTTCGGAAATGGCTCCTCGCTCCGCGGATCGATCCGGTGTCGGGCAAGCAGCCCGTCGAGCGACTCGAATGCCGGGCTCATCCCTCGTCGAGGTAGTGGACGACCGAGCCCGGGCAGTTCCGGGTGATCACGACGACGAGCGGCTCCGTCTCCGACGCGTTCTCCTCGACGTGGATCTCGCCCGCAGGGATGTAGACGAAGTCGCCGGGTCCCGCGTCGAACGCTTCCTCGAGGCCGGTCGGGCCGAACGTGTATCGGGCGCGCCCCGACCAGATCCAGATCGACGTCTCGCACTCGCCGTGATGGTGGATCCGGGTCCGCGCCCCGGGCTCGGTCGTGACGATCGACGAGTACAGCCCGACCGAGCCGACCCTCTCGGCGCTGATCGCGATCGAGCGCTCCATGTCGGAGTTCTGGCCGGTCGAGGTCAGGCGCTCGTCGGGGCGGATCCGTGTGGCCATCGATCCGTCGACCGGCTAGACGGCGACCGGGTCCGGCGCCCACGAGACGCGCCAGACGCGCCAGAGGGCGGCCGGATCCGAGAGGGGATCGCCGTGGACGAGGACGAAGTCGGCGGGGCCGCCCTCCCGGAGAAGGCCGGCGTCCGGCTCGCCGAGGAGCTCGCCGCCCCGCCACGTCGCGCCGGCCAGCGCCTCCCACGGCTCGAGCCCGGCCGCCGACCAGCGCCTCGACCTCCCAGGCGAGCTGGTTCGCCCGGAGCGAGCCGCCGCCGAAGTCCGTCCCCGTCGCGATCCGGACACCCGGCCCGGTGGGCGGCGAGGACCGACGCCTCGGCCTTCGCGCGTCGAGCCGGCAGGGCCGCGCGACGGTCGGCCGCGACGAACCGATCGATCGCCGTCGTCGAGCCGAAGGTCGCCCACGACCGGAAGACCGCGAGCGTCGAGACGAGGAACGTCCCTCGCCGCGCCATGTCCGCGGCGACGTCGGCGTCCAGCTCGAAGCCGTGCTCGATCGCGTCGACCCCGCCCGCGACGCCCGTCCGGGCCCCGTCGAGCCGGTGGCGTGCGCCGTCACGCGGCGCGCCGCGGGCATGAGCCGCACCCGACCACCGCGGCGACCTCGTCGACCGACCACGGGCAGACGGCCGGGTCCGCGCCGTCGAGATAGAGCTTGATGAAGTCCGCGCCGTCGTCCAGCTGGCCGATCCCGGCCGCGACGAGCTCGTCGCCCGTTCGCGACCTCGACCGACCGAACGGGCCGAGCGAGCCCGGGCCCGCCGATCCAGGTGCCCGCGGCGCGGATGTGCGGCCAGCCGGCCCGGCCGCGCGCCGCGATCGCGGACGCCGAGGCTGAGCGCCCGACGACGCCCGTCGACCGGGTCGACGCCCGGCGGCGCGCCGACGTCGCGTGCCCAGCGGACGCCGGCAGCAGGTCAGCAGCGCCGCGTTGCGGGCGGCCGTCGTCGACGAGCGCTGCCGGCGGTCCTCGATCCGATCGATCCAGTGCGAGCCGCCGGGCAGCGTCAGGTGGCTGTGGCCGTCGACCATGCCCGGGCACGATCGTCGCCCCGCCGGCGTCGACGACCTCGAGCCCGTCGGCCGGCCCGGATCCTCCTCGCGCGTCGACGGCCGGATCCAGGCGATCCGGTCGCCCTCGACGAGGATGCTGACGCCGATCTGGAGCCGGTCGCTCCGGCCGTCGGCGAGCGCGGCGTCGCGGTACAGGACGCGGCGGAGCGGGATCGGTCACGGTTCCGCCGAGCCTAGCACCCGCTACGATCGGGCGATGGTGATCCCGCCGCCGATCGCCGCGCTGCCGCGGTTCCCGCTGCTCGACGGCCCATCGCCGCTGCAGCGCGCTCCAGCGCTTCTCGGCGGCCTTCGGCGGCGGCGCCGAGGTCTGGATCAAGCGCGAGGACCTGCTGCCGCTGGCGTTCGGCGGCAACAAGCTCCGGAACCTGGAGTTCCTCGTCGGCGCGGCGCTGGCGGACGGCGCCGACACCCTGGTCACGTCCGGCCGCCGCTGGTCGAACCATTGCCGGCTCACCGCCGCGGCCGGCGCGAGGGCCGGGCTCGCCGTCCATCTCGTCCTCACCGGCCCGCCGCTCCCGCGCCGGGCGCGGAGGGCCCGAACCAGCGGCTCGACGAGCTGCTCGGCGCGACGGTCCACGTCACCGCGACCGACGATCGGGCCGAGCGGGCGGCGACCGTCGAGCGCGTCGTCGCGGAGCTCCGGGCGGCCGGCGGCCGGCCGTTCGTCGTCGGGGTCGGCGGCACGGGTCCGATCGGCGCGGCCGGCCAGGTGCTGGCCGGCCTCGAGCTGGCCGACCAGCTGGCGGCGGCCGGGATCGGCGAGGCGACGCGTCGTCCTGCCGTCGGCGACCGGCGGGACCCACGCCGGGCTGCTGACCGGGCCTCGCCCTCGCCGCACCGCCGGCGCGTCACGTGATCGGGATCGCCGTGGCCGCGCCATCGGCCGAGCTGCGGCCGACGATCCTCGCCCTCCTCGACGGCCTCGCGCCGCTCGCCGGCGTCGAGGTCGACCCAGCGACGTCAGTCCTCGAGGACGACCAGCTCGGCGCCGGCTACGGCCGGCCCACGACGGCCGCCGACGAGGCCACCCGGCTGCTGGCCCGGACCGAGGGCATCCTCGTCGACCCGATCTACACGGCGAAGGCCCTGGCCGGCCTCATCGCCCGCGTCCGCGACGGGCGCCTCCGAGGCCCGACGGTCTTCTGGCATGCCGGCGGCGGGCCGGCCCTGTTCGAGGCGGTCCAGCGAAGCCCCGACTGAGGCGCGTCGGTCAGCCTTTCCCGGACGCCCGCCAGGCGTCGCGCAGTCGCATCCGGGCACCCGTCTGGAGCACCGCCCCCGAGTAGACGCGTCCGCCGATGACGAACAGCCCCGAGATCGCGACGACCATCACGATCACGGACAGGACGATCTCCCATGGCTCGATCGCACCGAGCGCGGCCCGCAGCGGGACGACCATCGGGCGCGACGGGCGGCAGGAACGTCGCGATCCGGGCCGCCGTGCCGGACGGGTCGTTCAGGGCCACGAACAGGGCGAACAGGTAGGCCCCGACCGCGAGGAACGAGACGGGGCTGGACGCGTTCGACGCCTCCTCCATGCGCGACGCGAGCGCGCCGAGGACCGCCAGCGCCGTCGAGTAGAAGGCGTAGCCGAGGACGAACCAGAGCAGCAGCATCGCGACCGCCGACGGGGTCGTCGAGGGCAGCGTGAACCGACCCATGGCGACGCCCGAGGCCGAGGCCGACCGACACCATGACGATGAGCTGGACGATCCCGAGCAACCCGATCCCGATGACCTTGCCGACCAGCAGGTCGCGCGGCCTCGACCGTCGAGCCAGGACGACCTCGACGACACGGCTCTGCTTCTCCTCGACGACGCCGGTCAGGACCCACGTCCCGAACGTGAAGATCGAGATGAACAGGAGGATCACGCCGATGTTCGCGAACACGAACGAGCGTGTCGCGCTCCGGATCCGACGGCTCGAGCTCGCCGGAGCGGCGATGTCGGGCGGCTTGCTGAACCCGGCGACGACGACCTGCTGGAGCAGCGGATTGCCCCGGCTCTTGACGATGTAGCTCGGGGTCGAGCCGTCGGGCGGGATGACGAGGACCGCGTCGAGCGACCCGTCGCGCAGCCGCGCCTCGCCGCTCGCGATGTCCGGCACGGTCTCGATCGTCACGACGAGCCCCGCCTGCTTCGCGGTCGCCGCGAGGGCGTCGGTCAGCCCCGCCGGCGGCGTCCCGACGATCCCCAGGTGCTGGGCCGAGGTGTTCGCCGATCAGCGCCGGCAGGAACACGCCGGCGACGACGATCGCAACCGACACGACGAGGGAGATCAGGAAGCCGCGGCTCCGGCCGCGCTCGAGCATCTCGCGCCGGGCGACGAGCCAGATCGCGCGTCGACGGCTCATGACCGGACGAGCTCCAGGAACAGCTCCGACAGGGTCGGCGGCTGGAACGCGAAGCGGCGGACCGGACCGGCGGCGGATGCCGTCGCGAGGAGCGCCGCCGAGGTCGACGTCCGCCGGGACGACCAGCCGGACGAGGTCGCCGCGGGTGCTCCTCGACGGTCAGCTCCGGGCACTGCTCGAGCCAGCGGTTCGCGTTGCCCTCGACCTCGACCTCGAGATGGCGACGGGTCGACGCCGCGCGCAGCTCGTCGATCGCGCCGGCGGCGGCGATCCGGCCGCGGTTGATGATCACGACGTCCTCGCAGAGGTCCTCGACGAGGTCGAGCTGATGGCTGGAGAAGACGACCGCCACGCCGTCCGCGGCCCGCTGCCGGAGGATGTTCGACATCGTCTCGATGCCGATCGGGTCGAGCCCGCTGAACGGCTCGTCGAGGACGAGCAGCTCCGGGTCGTGGACGAGCGCCGCGCCGAGCTGGACCCGCTGCTGGTTGCCGTGCGACAGCGTCTCGAGCTTCGAGCCGGCCCGGTCCGCGAGCCCGAGCCCGTCGAGCCAGCGGCGCGGCGGCCGCCTTCGCGTCCGCGGCGCGGCAGGCCGTGCAGCTCGGCGAAGTAGGCGAGCTGGTCGGCGACCTTCATCCGCGGGTAGAGGCCGCGCTGCTCGGGCATGTAGCCGAAGCGGAGGCGTTCGGGCCGGTCGATCGGCTTGCCGTGCCAGGTGATCGTCCCGCGGTCCGGCCGGGCCAGGCCGAAGATGCAGCGCATCGTCGTCGTCTTGCCGGCGCCGTTCGGGCCGAGGAAGCCGACGAGGCGTCCGGGGCGGACGGAGAAGCGTCGCGCCGTCGAGGGCGACGACGCAGCCGTAGGCCTTGGACAGGTCCGTGATCTCGAGCACGGCGTCAGGCAGGGTCCGGGGTGGGGACGGGAACGGGCATCGGGCCAACGATACCGGCAGGCCGGGAATCCGACGACCCCGGGCCGGTCTGGCCCGGGGTCGTCGCGGGGCGGAGCCGCCGGTGCGCCTTACTTGGCGATGATCGTCCCCGTCATGTCGTGGTGGACGTCACAGCGGAAGAAGTACGTCCCGGGCTTGAGCGCCGGCACGACCTGGTCCGCCTTCGACGAGGTCACGACCTGGCCGACCGAGATCGGCGTCGGATGCGCTGCTGTCCGTGTAGATCGCCACGTTGTGCGGCGCGGAGTCCTGGTTGTCGAAGTGGACCGTGACGTTCTCGCCGGCCTTGACGTCGACCGACGCGCGTCTGGAACTTCATGTCCTTGGCGACGATCGTCGGGCCGTTCGGGTCGATCGGGCCGGACGGGGCGGGCTGGGCGGCGGCGGTCGAGCAGGCCGCGCTGATCGCGGCGACGGCGACGAGGGCGAGGGTGAGCGACGAGGCGCTTCATGTCTGGCAGCTCCGTGATGCGACGGGGTGGTGGTGCAGGTCGGGACCCGACCCGGGCGGATCGGGTCCCGCGGAGCGATGGGGTCAGGCGCCGGCCTGGCTCGTCGCCGGGCGGCGACCCAGCTTCGAGGCCGAGCAGGCCGAGCTCGCTCTTGACGACGTTGATCGGGTTGCCGTCCATCCGGGCGAAGTCGACCGCCAGGAGGGCGATCAGCGTGACCTCGATCGCCTTGGCGATGTAGGCGGTCGTGTAGTACGGGCCCTGGATCGCCCAGGCGACGATCGCCGTGGCGGCGTAGCCCATGAGGCCGAGGCGGATGAACCAGCGGAAGCGGATCGCGAGCCCGAGCGGGATGACGATCGCGACCGCGGCCACCAGGTAGCCGAGGGCGTTGAGGGTGAAGAGCAGACCGCCGAGGGTCGAGTGGATGTAGGCGGTGCCGAGCACGAGACCGACGATCGCGATCCGGATGACCACGTCGAGCGGGCGCAGGCTGCTGCGGGGGTTCATGGCGGAGCGGTACCTCTGTGGTGGAGGGTCTGTCGCCGGTTCGTCGGCGTCGGATCGCATCGTCGGGTCCGGCCCGGCGCGTCGGCCGTCGGCTGCGGTCGACTAGCCCGCGTGACGTTGGGCGCGACCGCCGACCCGTCGATGGGCCGTCCGCCGGCCGGCCGCCCGACGACCGCCGCCGCGACGAATGACGTAGGCCGGCCCGCCCGCGGTCGATCGCGGAGCGACCGGAGGGTCGGATATCCTCCGATCGTGGCCACCACCCGCCCGCGGCGCGCCCGTCAGCGCCCGGACCGCGCACGCCGCCCGGAGCGTCCGACCGCGAAGCCGCGCGCGCCGACGACAGCCGCGGCCGTCGCCGCCCGACGCGGCTCGCCGCGCGCGACGCCCGGCGCCCGTCACGCCCGAGAACCAGGCGATCCTCCACCACGCGCTGGAGGAGGCGGCCCGGCTCCTGCACTCGGCCGGCGCGCTCGCCTACCTCCTCGACCCGGCGACCGGCGTCCTGCGCTTCGCCGACGACGCCGGGATCACCGACGACCAGCGACGCCGCTGGGTCCGCCGCTGAAGGTCGAGCCCGGGCGTCGGGCATGTTCGGCCGGGCCGTCGCCGAGCGCCGGATCGTCGTCGAGCGACGACTACCCGAACGACCCGTCCTTCGTCCACTTCGAGGGCGCCGACCGGCTCGTCCGGACGCTCGGGATCCGCTCGTTCATCGTCGCGCCGATGATCGCCGGCGACCGGTCTTCGGGGCGATGGGCACGTACACGCCGCGCGTCGGCGCGTTCGGCGAGGCCGAGATCGCCCTCGTCAAGGCCCTCGCCGACCATGCCGCGCTCGGCGATCGCCAACGCCGAGCTGATCGACCAGCTGGCCGGCTCCCGGGCGGAGGTCGAGCGGCGGGCCGAGACCGAGCGGGCCCTGCGCGAGATCGCCGCCCGGATCACCGCCCTGCGCGACCCCGCCGAGGTCCTCCAGCTCGCCGTCGACGAGGCGGCCGCCCTGCTCGCCGCCGACGGCGCCCGGATCGACCTGCTCGAGCGAGCGCGACGGCGCGCCTCTACTGGGCGTACGACGCGACGACCGGGCAGGCGGCCCGGTCTCGGCCCGATCGCCGGCACCGGCGAGGCGAAGGCCGGCGAGGGGATCTCGGGCCGGGCCGTTCGCGAGCTGCGGCCGGTCTTCACCGGCGACTACCTCGCACGACGACCGCTTCGAGCACGCCGCCGCGCCGGACGCCCACGTCCGGCGCAACGAGATCCGCTCCGTCATCGCGGTGCCCCTCGTCGGCGACCGCGGCCCGCTCGGGACGCTCACCGTCTACACGGGCGACGGTCGACGCGTTCACCGAGGCCGACGCGCGGTCTGCTCGAGGCGCTCGCCGGGCCAGGCCGCGATCGCGATGACGAACGCCCGGCTGATCGAGGCGCTCGCGGCGTCGCGGGCCGCCGAGCGGCAGCGGGCGGACGAGGAGCGCGCCCTCCGCGAGATCGCGGCCCGGATCACCGCGATCCGCGACCCGTCCGACCTCCTCCAGCACGTCGTCGACGAGGCCGCCCGCCTGCTCCACGCGGAGCGGGTCCGGATCGACCTGATCGGGCGCGGGGCGGGCCGTGTCGGCTACACGTTCCTGGGGCGCCGGCCCGCACATCGGCGGCGCCGCCGTCGACGAGGACGGCGAGCCGTACCACTACGGCGCGTCCGGCCAGGCGATCGCGGAGCGGCGGACGATCGTCGTCGACGACTACTTCACGGACGACGTCCTTCAACCACGAGCCCGACTCTCGACCGGGCCGTCGCCGACGACGGCGTCCGACTCGCTGGTCATCACGCCGCTCCTCGTCGAGGACGCCCTCCTCGGCGTCCTCCAGGTCGGCAGCGCCGAGGTCGCGGCGTTCGGGCCGGAGCAGGTCGCCCTCGCGGAGGCGCTCGCCCACCAGGCCGCGATCGCGATCCGCAACTCGCGCCTGATCGAGGCGCTCGAGCGATCCGGCGGAGGAGATCCGCCGACGGGCGCGAGCGGAGCAGGAGCTCCGCGAGATCGCGACGAGGATCACGGCGATCCGCGACCCGACCGAGCTCCTCCAGCAGGTCGACGGACGCCGCCCGCCGGCTCCTCTCCGCCGAGCGCTCGCAGCTCGACATCGTCGACCCGGCGACCGGCCTGATCCGCTGGACGACCGCGTCGGGCGAGGGCAGAGTTCGGCTGGCGACCTGCCCGGGACGCACGGAGGGCGCCGCCGCGGAGATCGGGATCAACGCCGCGGCGATCGCCGCGACGGCCGTCGTCGTGACCGGCGACTACCTGCCGACTCCGCGGATCATCCACGTCCGACGACTCCGACGCGCTTCGTCCGGAGGGTCGGGCATCAAGTCCGTCGTTGCCGACGCCGCTGCTGTCCGAGTCCACGCTGCTCGGCGTGCTCAAGGTCGCGACGACACGGCGCGACGCCTTCGACGACGAGGACGCGGCGCTGATGGCGGCGTTCGCCGACCAGGCCGTCGTCGCGATCCAGAACGCCCGGCTGATCGACGAGCTCGGCCGGTCGAAGGTCGAGATCTCGCGACGCGCGGACGCCGAGCGCGCCGTCCGCGAGATCGCCGCGAACATCTCCGCGCTCCGCGACACCGACGCGATCCTCCAGCAGACCGTCGACGAGGCTCGCCGGCTCCTCGACTCGACGCTCGGCCCGGATCGACATGCTCGACGACGACGGCGTGACCCTCCGCTGGGCCTACGCGTCGGGCGACGACGCCGTCCGGACCCGCGAGCCGAGGGCTTCGACGCGGAGTTCCGGCTCGGCGAGGGGATCGCCGGCCGGACGGTCGCCACGGGCGAGGCCTTCCGGACCGACGACTACCTCGTCGACGCGCCGGTTCGAGCACGTCGCGCGGTCCGACGCGCTCGTCGAGGCGACCGGCTTCCGGTCCGTCCTCGCCGCGCCGCTCCGCGGCGAGTCCGGGTCGCTCGGCGCGATCTCCGTCAGCAGCGTCCTGCCCGACCACTACGACGACAACCAGGCCGACCTCCTCCAGGCGCTCGCCGACCAGGCGGCGATCGCGATCCAGAACGCCCGGCTGATCGAGGAGCTCGACCGGTCGTCGACCGAGCTCGCCCGGCGCGCGGAGGCCGAGCAGTCGCTCCGCGAGATCGCGGCCCAGATCACCGCGACCCGCGACCCGGGCTCGCTGCTCCAGCAGGTCGTCGACGCGGCGAAGCGGCTCGTCGGCGCGGACGGCTCGGTCCTCGACCTCATCGACCCGAGCGAGCACGTCCTGCGCTGGACGTACGACTCGGGCATCGGCGGCGCGTTCACGCCCGAGGAGTCTGCCCGGCCTGACGATCCCGATCGGCGTCGGGGCGACCGGCGTCGCGGTCGCTGAGAACCGGACGATCACGCGCGAGCGACGATCTCGGCGAGCCACTTCCCGCCGTCGGACGTCAACGACCGGTTCTTCGGGGTCACGGGCTTCCGCTCGATGATCATCGCCCCGATCAGCGGGGAGTCCGGCCCGCTCGGCGCCCTCGAGGTCTACTCGCGGTCAGCCGGACGCGTTCGACGCCGACGACGCCGGCGTCATCCGCTCGCTCGCCGCCCAGGCCGCGATCGCGATCACGAACGCGCGCCTGATCGAGGAGCTGAACCGTCGCGGCGCGACATCGGCCGCCGGGCCGAGGCCGAGCGCTCCCTGCGCGAGATCGCCGCCCGGATCACCGCGATCCGCGACACCGCCGACCTGCTCCAGCACGTCGCCGACGAGGCCGCCCGGCTGCTCGGCTCGGACGGGGCGATCATCGACCTCCTCGACCCGATCAGCGGCACGATCTCGATGGGCTACGTCGGCGGGCTCGACGACGAGCGCAGCCGGCGCTGGGAGACGACCCGCGTCGGCGAGGACATCGTCCGCCGGACGATCGCCGGGCGAGCGCCGCTCTACACGATCGACTACCTCGGCGACCCGCGCTTCGCGCCGCGACGCCCACGGCGCGGCCGTCGCGAACGAGATCGGGCTGCGGGCGATCGCGATCGCGCCGCTCGTCTCGGAGCGGGGGGCGCTCGGCACGCTGGCCGTCTTCTCGTCGACGCCCGGCACGTTCGGGCCGGACGACGCGAACCTGCTCGGCGCCCTGGCCGACCAGGCGGCGATCGCGATGCTGAACGCCCGCCTGATCGACGAGCTCGAGCGATCGCAGCGCGAGCTCGCGGCGCGGGCGGAGACCGAGCGCTCGCTGCGCGACATCGCCGCGCGGATCACGTCGCTCGGCGACCCGGGCGAGCTCCTCGCCCGCGTCGTCGAGGAGTCGCGCCGGCTCCTCGGCTCGGACGGTGCCCACCTCACCCGGATGTCCGACGACGGCACGTACCTCGTGCCCGGTCATCGTCGCGGGCGGGATGGACGACGACACCGAGGACTGGCTCAAGGGCATGCAGTTCCCGCTCGGCGGCGGGATCAACGGCCTCGCCGCGCGAGGAGGTCCGGCCGATCTGGACCTACGACTACGCCAACGACCCGCGGATCCCGCACGAGCCGGACGACGACATGGCCGCCGAGCGGCTCCAGCTCCGGGCCCTCGCCGCGGCGCCGCTCCGGGCCCCGGCGGGCGAGGTGATCGGCACGCTCGCGGTCTCGTACGCCACGCCGCGCGAGATCCTGCCCGACGAGCTCGACCTCCTCCAGGGCCTCGCCGACCAGGCGGCGATCGCCCTGACGAACGCCAACCTGTACGAGCTCCTCGGCGAGTCCGAGGCCCGCTACCGCAACCTCGTCCAGAACTCGCCGGACCTCGTCTGGTCGATCGGCGCCGACGCCCGGTTCACGTTCGTCTCGGACTCGACGAGCCGGCGGCTGACCGGCTGGGCGCGCCGACGAGCTGCTCGGGAAGCATTTCGGCGCGCTCGTCCACGAGTCGTCGCGCGAGGTCGCCGAGATCGACTGGACGCTCCGGCTCGGCGAGGACGACGGGACTCGGCGGCCGCGAGCTCCGCGGCCGGGTCAACCTCCTCCACAAGGACGGCCACCCGATCCCGGCCGAGTTCATCGCCTTCGCGACCCGCGACGAGGAGGGCCGGTTCGCCGGTGCGAACGGCAGCGTCCGCGACATGAGCGAGCAGACGCGCCTCGAGCGCGAGCTGCGCGAGTCCGAGGAGCGCTTCCGCTTCCTGATCGAGAACTCGCCGGACATCATCTTCGCGATCGATCCGGACCGGCCGGTTCACCTACGTCTCGGACACCGTCCGGCGGTCGCTCGGCTTCGAGCCGGAGGAGCTCGTCGGCAACGCCCTTCTCGACCTGATCGAGTACGACGAGGACGACGTCCCCGGCGAGCGGTTCCGCGAGCTCGCGGCGGATCCCGGACCTCGAGCTGACGAACCGGATCGACGCTCAGGCACGCCGACGGCCGGGTCCTCCCGTTCGAGGTCAGCTCGCGTCGGCGTCCGCCGCGACGGCGTGTTCACCGGGATCCAGGGCGCCGCCCGCGACATCACGGAGCGGGAGCGCCTCGAGCGGGAGCTGCGCGGCGTCCGAGGAGCGCTACCGCTTCCTCGTCGAGAACGCGCCCGGACGTGGTCTTCTCGACCGACGACCAGGGCATCTTCACGTTCCTGTCCGAGACGATCGAGACGATGACCGGCTTCCCCAGGCCGAGCTGGTCGGCGAGCACTTCTCGCAGGATCGTCGACCCGGCCTCGATCGCCACCGCCCTCGAGCGCTGGACCCAGCTGGCCGCCGAGCCGGTCGGTCCGCCAGGTCGTGAAGCTCGACCTCGTCCGGAAGAACGGCGGCACCGTGCCGGTCGAGGTCAGCTCGATCGGGACGACCGTCGACGGGGTCTTCACCGGCATCCACGGCGCGACCCGCGACATCACCGAGCGCGAGCGGCTCGAGCGCGACCTCCGGCGCCAGGCCGGCGAGCTGGCGTCGAGCCAGGAGCGGGCCCATCTCGCCCGCGAGCTCCACGACTCGGTCACCCAGGCGCTGTTCAGCATGACCCTGTCACGCGGAGCACGGAGCTGCTCGTCGACCGCGACCCGGCGGCGGCGAAGGAGCAGCTCGGCTCGCTGCGCGACCTCCAGCGCGAGGCGCTCGCCGAGATGCGGGCGCTGATCTTCGAGCTCCGGCCCGGCAACCTCGAGAACGACGGCCTGCTCCAGGCCCTGCGGACCCACGCGGCCGCCCTCCAGGGCCGGATCGGCCTGCCGATCGTCGTCACGAGCGACCTGACGGACCGCCTGCCGCTCGCCCTCGAGGAGGTCCTCTACCGGATCTCGCAGGAGGCGCTCCACAACGTCGTCAAGCACGCCGGCGCGCGGCAGGTCGAGCTGACGCTCCAGCGCAAGGGTCGGCGCCGTCGTCCTCCGGATCCGCGACGACGGCAAGGGCTTCGACGCCGCGGCCGTGCCGGACGGCCACCTCGGCCTCGCCGGGATGCGGGCCCGGGCGGAGAAGATCGGCGCGTCGTTCGACGTCGATTCGCGGATCGGCGAGGGGACGACGATCGAGGTGATCGTCCCGCCCGCGGCGATCGCGCGAGCCGCCGACGAGTCCGCCGCCGGCCGCCGGAGGTCGTCGCCTCGATCCGCGCATCGGCGGAATGACGTAGGGCGGAATCTCGACGTCGGTCGCTGTCGGTTGCGGTGTCAACCGGCCGACACTTCGGCGCATGACCGACTCTGCTGCAGCGCCGGCTCCGCTCCGCGTGCTCCTCGTCGACCCCGACGATCGCGTACGCGAGAGCCTCGCCGGCCTGCTCCGGATCGGGCAACGCTGTCTCGTCGTCGGCAGCGCCGGCACCGCCGACGCCGCCGTCCGCCTCGCCCGGGACTCCCACACCCGATGTCGTCGTCGTCGATCCCCGCCTGCCGGGCGTCGACGCCGGTGCCGCACTGATCGCGCGGATCCGGGAGGTCGCCCCGACCGCCCGCGTCCTCGTCCTCAACTGGTCCGACACCGCGGACCAGGCCAGCGGCGCCGACGCCTACGTCCGCAAGACATTCCGGCCGCACGAGCTGATCGACGCCGTGGTCTCCACCTCGGGTCGATCGGTCGCCTGAGCCGATTGGAGGTTCCGTACCTTGCTAGACTCGACCGTGCCGACCGCCCCCGCGACCCGTCACTCCCGGCCGGCCGCTCCCCGGAGGAACCGTGTCCGACGACACCCGCATCCGCGTGCTCATCGTCGACGACCATTCCGTCGTCCGGATGGGCCTGCGGGTCTTCTTCGACCTCCAGGACGACATCGACGTCGTCGGCGAGGCCGCGGACGGCAGCGAGGGCGTGGCGATGGCCCGCCGGCTCGAGCCGGACGTCGTCCTGATGGACCTCCTGATGCCGAACATGGACGGCGTCACCGCGATCGGCCGGATCAAGGCCGAGCGGCCCGAGACCGAGATCGTCACGATGACCTCGTTCATCGAGGAGGAGAAGGTCACCGCCGCCCTCGAGGCCGGCGCGTCGGGCTACGTCCTGAAGGACGCCGAGGCCGAGGAGGTCGCCGCCGCGGTCCGCGCCGCGTACGCCGGCGAGGTCCACCTCGACCCGGCCGTCGCCCGGCTCCTGGCCCAGCGGATGCGGGCGAAGAAGGCCGGCGAGGACGAGCCGGTCGAGCCGCTGACCGACCGCGAGAAGGACGTCATGAGCCTGCTCGGGCAGGGGATGAGCAACAAGGAGATCGGCTCCGCGCTGTTCATCACCGAGCGGACGGCCCGGACCTACGTCTCGAACATCCTCGGCAAGCTCGGGCTCGCGTCGCGGACCCAGGCCGCCCTCTGGGCGGTCGAGCACAAGCTGGTCGAGCCCGCCAGGGACTGACGACACTCGGCCGGAGCCGGCCGCGCCCGGGTCCGGCCTCCTTCGGATCCCGGCGCTCGCCGGGCGTGCTCGCCCGGCGGTCACTTCGTCGCTTCGCGGCGCATCTGCCCGACGCAGTCACTCCGTCGCTTCGCGGCGGGTCGGCCGCTGCGGGCATCGACAGACGTCATGCCACGAACGGGACGCTCGCCCGTCGTCGGCGAGTCCACCAGACCGCGATCCTGGTCCCGCGACCGAGATTCCCCCATCTCGGTCGCCAAGCCGCTTCGCCCGTGGCCGGCCGCGAACCCGCTTCGTCCCCGTCTCTCGTCCGCGGCCCTGCTGCGCATGGCGCACCGCCATGCTCCGATCCAGACCCGACGCGATCATGGCGGGGGGCCATGTCCGTCACGACGGTCGCGGCCGGCCCCGCACCGCCGGGCCACGCGACCCCGGCGAACGCGACGGTGCAAGGCTGACCACCATCGGCGGCAGGGACCCCGACGAACCGCATGATCGCCACCGCCGATCGAGCACGCCGGGAACCTTTCGCCATGGTGACCCCGGCGGCCCGGGCGCTCGATCCATCGATCGGGCGCCCGGCGTCACTCGACGGCGACGATCCGGTACCGGACGGCGCCGCGCGGGGTCGCCACCGTGACGACGTCGCCCACGCTCCGCCCGATGAGCGCCCGTCCGACCGGCGACACGTTCGAGATCCGGCCGGCTTCGGGATCCGCCTCGGTCGAGCCGACGATCGTGTACACGACGGTCTCGCCGTCGCCGCCGATCTCCTCGACCGACGCGCTCGACCCGACGCGGACGCGCCCGTCGGCGCCCGGCTCCTCGATCACGACCGCGGCTCCGCAGCGTCCTTCGATCGTCGCGATCCGTCCCTCGAGGAACGACTGCTCCTCGCGGGCGGCGGTGTAGTCGGCGTTCTCCTTGAGGTCGCCGAGCTCCTTCGCCGCCTTGATCCGGGCGATCACCTCCGGCCGGCGGACCTTCGTCAGCTCCGCGTGCTCGGCGCGGAGGCGGTCGAGGCCGTCGGCCGAGACCCAGGTCGTCTCGGCGGCGGCCGCGCCGATCCGGCGGCGGTGCGGGCCGGCGCGCGGCGCCGCGGCGGGCGTCGGCCGCGGCGTCGTCGGGCGCGGTGACCGCGACGGACCGTCCCGCCGGCCGCCCGGGTCGGCGGCAGGCCGCTCGCGCCCTCGGCCGCCCCGGGCGGCACCTCGACGACCCGGCGCGCGGCGATCGGGCGGGCCGGCTCGGCGGCGAGCAGGCTGTTCGCGAGGCCGGTCGCCTTCCGCTCGCCGGTCGCGTTCCGGAGGTTCGCGAACGGCAGCACGACCGTCGTGTCCGGGAGCGCCGCCCGCTCCGCGGCCGGGATCGTCGCCGCGAACGCGTCGAGGATCGCGTCCTCGTACTCCTCGACCGCGTCGGTCGGTGCCCACCAGATCCGGGCCCGCTCGAGGCCCGTCGGAGCGTGTGAGCCAGTGGCCGCCGCTGTGCGGCCGCCGGTCGCCGAGGACGGTCGCTCCGGATCGCCTCCACCCGCCCGCCGATCGAGCCGTCCGTCGCGCCGACGTAGAGCACGCGTGGCCGAGGGCAGCCAGAACGCCGCCAGTCCGCGCGGCCAGCGCCTTCGAGCGTCGGGTGCGACGCCGTCCAGACGGAGGTCCGGCACCCGCTCGAGCCACTTGCCGATCGAGTGTCAGCTCGATCGGCGCGGTCGAGCGCGGCTCGGGCAGCTCGACGACGAAGATCCCGCGCGGCCGCGCGCCGACGGGCCGGCCCCAGACGACCGGTCCGTCGGCGAGCAGGCCCGACCGGTCCCGGAGCAGGTCGGCCGCGCACCGATGCCGGCTCTCGTAGACGTTCCGTCGCCGTGAAGTGGTTCCGGTGCGGCGCCGATGGATCACGTGGACGCGACCGGCGGACCATCGCAGCCCGCGCTGCGGAGGTCCACCTCGAGCCCGACGACCGGGCTCGGACCGTGGTCCTCGCGGTCGCGAGACGACGGCCAAGGCATCGTCGGCAGCCCGGACCATGGCGCCGGCGCCGTCGACGGCGCAGGCCGCTCGCAGACAGCGCCACCCTCGCGCGAGCGGCTGCGCTCGACGCGTCGGCGGACGGTCCGCCGTCGCAGTTCGTCGCACCGGCCTCGCCGCTCCGTCGGCCGCGCGTCTCGCCGGTCCGCGCCCGGTGCGCCCGGGGCATCGGCCTCGTCGCGGTCTCGTCGCGGCCGGGTGCGACCCTGGCCGTCGGGCGTCCCCTCGGCGGGCCCTGCCGGCGCCGAGCCTCGACGCCGGGCCGCCTCGAGCCCCGGGCGACAGGCGGCCGGATCACCGGCCGCGTCGCATCGGCGGCGTCGGCCGAGCGCCGCACCTCGGCCACGCCGGCCGCGTCCGGCCCCGCCGCCGCCGATGCGCGGGCGCCCTCGAGCGGCAGCTCCAGGCGACCCTCGATCGCGCCCGGACGAAGCTCGCGATCCCGGGCGCTTCGGCGACCGTCCTGTTCCCGGACGGCACGAGCTGGTCCGGCGCGTCGGGCTTCGCGGACGTCGCCGCGAAGACGCCGGTCACCCCGGAGACCGCGTTCGCCTTCGCGAGCATGAGCAAGACCTTCACCTCGGCGCGTGATCCTCCAGCTGGTCGGCGAGGGCAAGCTGTCGCCTCGAGCGACTCCGGCGGCCGAAGCTGCTCCCCGCCGGCCTGCCGGTCACGGTCGATCCCGCGGATCACGGTCGGGATGCTCCTCGACCACACGAGCGGCCTCGCCGACTACTTCCTGAACCCGAAGATCGATCGAGCCCTCCAGCGCGACCCGACGCCGGGCCTGGACGCCGGCCGACGCCCTGCGCTTCGTCGGCAAGCCCCTGTCGGCGCCGGGCAAGGCGTGGCACTACTCGAACACGAACTACCTGCTCCTCGGGCTGATCGCGGAGCGGGTCGACCGGCAAGCCGCTCGCGACGCTCGATCCGCGAGCGGCTCCTCGACCCGCTCGGCCTCGCGAGCGACCTGGTACCAGGCGGGCGAGACGGACGCAGGCGGCCGCTCGCCGACGGCTACCGGGTCGACGAGCACGAAGCCCGGCGCGCCCGCCCGACGGACCTGGCCGACGGCAGCGGCGTCGCCCCGTTCCGCTCGGTCGTGACGGCCGCCGGCGGCGCCGGCTCGCTGGCCGGCACGAGCGCGGACATCGCCCACTGGGCTCGGGCGCTGTACGGCGGCGACGTGCTCGGGCCGGTCGGGACCGGCGCTCCTGCTCAGCGACTTCACGCGGACCGACGGCTACCTGCCCGGGGTCTCGTACGGCTTCGGCGTCCAGGCGCTGTCGATCGACGGCCATCCGAGCCTCGGCCACAGCGGGCAGGCTGCTCGGGTTCCGGGGCGCCGTCCGCCACTTCCCGATCGACGGGCTGACGATCGCCGTCCTGACGAACCAGAGCCGGGCCGATCCGCGGCGCATCGTCCGCTCGCTCCTCAAGGTCGTCGTCGCCGCCCGCCACGCCCGCGCCGCCCGCGTCGCCCGCGTCGCCGCCGCCGCGGCGGTTCCGCCGCCCCCGCGCCCTGCCGCGTCGGTCGCGCGGCTGATCCGAGGCGCCGAGCTCGGCGTGCGCTGACCGGAACGGCCCGCAGGACCACGGGACCGCCGGGGCGGTACCGACGGGTGATGCGACCAGTTGCCGGCCGAGCGCAGACTCGGGTCTGCTCGGGTGGAGCGCATGTCGATCCGGGTCGAGATCTACACCGCCGGGGGGATCGCGGTTGGCGTCGTGCGCGCGTGCGAGTCACCTCCGCGACGCGCTCGAGGCCGGCGGGAGCGTGCGCGTCGAAGCGCGCGACCTGGCATCCCCTCGACGACACGGCCGGCGGGCGAGCAGGCCGAGCTGCGTCCTGCGCCCGACGACATCCACCTCGCGACGGCCGAGGAAGCCGAGGATCTGCCCGGTCCACGCCCAGTGGCACGACATCGTGCTCGACGTCGGGCCGTACCGCGTCCTCGGCCAGCTGGCGACGATGCCGGGCTTCGATCCCGGGCGCGCCCTGGCCCGTCCGACGGGCGAGTTCGTCCAGCTGCGCGACGTCACGATCGGCCTCCTCGCCGAGGAGGGCGACGGGCCTGCCGCGACCGATGGCCCTCGTGAACCGCTACGTCGTCGACCGGGTCGAGGCCGACCTGATGCTCGGCTTCTTCTTCCCGGGTGCGGAGATGATCTCGACGAAGGTCGAGGAGCCGTGTTCATCCTTCGACGCCCTGCGGCCCGACGGCGACCGCGCCGCGACGGCCGACGCCGGCCGACGGACCTGCCGACGCGCCCGCCGAGGCGACGCCGGCGAGACCGGCCACGGACGGACCGCGCCGGCCACGATCGCTGCGGACGTCGCGGCCGCCGCTCCGGACGACCGAGCGGGCCTAGGCGCCCGCCCGGTACTGGACGGGCTTGCGGTGCGGATGGTGGGCCGGCCGGCTCGCCCGCCCGCGGCCCGCCGCGCCGCCCGCCGCCGTCCGGCCCGCCGCGGAGCGGCCGCGGCTCGACGTTCGCGGTCCGGGATCGAAGCCGTCCTCGACCGTCCAGGGGATCGCCTGCCGGAGCAGTCGCTGGACGCCGCGCAGCAGGTCGGCCTCGTCGATGCAGACGAGGCTGATCGCCTCGCCCGTCTGGCCCGGCCCGGCCCGTCCGGCCGATCCGGTGGATGTAGTCCTGCGGGTTCCACGGCAGCTCGAAGTTCACGACGTGGGGCAGGTCCTCGATGTCGAGGCCGCGGGCGGCGACGTCCGTCGCGACGAGCACCCGGATCTCGCCGGTCTTGAACTCCTCGAGCGCCCGGGTCCGCTCCGGCTGCGAGCGATCGCTGTGGATCGCGACGGCGTTGAGCCCCTGCCGGTCGAGCCACGTCGCGAGGCGGGTCGCGCCGATCTTCGTCCGGGTGAACACGAGCACCTGGCGGAGGTCGTCGCTTCCGGATCAGGTGGGCGAGGAGCTCTTCCTTCCGCTCGCGATCGACCGGGTAGACGATCTGGCGGATCGCGTCGACGCGTCGGTGTTCCGCGGGGCGACCTCGACCTCGACCGGGTCGTCGCAGGATCGTCCGCGACAGGCGCCGGATCTCGTCGGAGAACGTCGCCGAGAACATCAGGTTCTGGCGCTTGGCCGGGAGCAGGGCGATGATCCGCTGGATGTCCGGCAGGAAGCCCATGTCGAGCATCCGGTCGGCCTCGTCGAGGACGAGGATCTCGACCTGGCCGAGGTTCGCGACCCGCTGGCCGACGAGGTCGAGCAGGCGGCCCGGCGTCGCGACGAGGATCTCGATGCCGCCGCGGAGGGCCTTGATCTGGGGATCCATCGGCATCCCGCCGTAGACGACGGTCGAGCGGAGGGGCACGGTCCGGCCGTAGGTGCGGACGCTCTCGTCGACCTGCATCGGCGAGCTCGCGGGTCGGGACGAGGATCAGCGACGCGGACCGGGTGGCGGGCCGGCGAGAACGAGGTGTTCGCGTGCTGCCGGAGGCGGTCGAGGATCGGCAGCGTGAACGCCGCGGTCTTGCCGGTGCCGGTCTGGGCGGCGGCGAGGACGTCGCGTCCCTCGAGCACGAGGGGGATCGCCTTGGCCTGGACGGGCGTGGGCTGCTCGTAGCCCTCCTCGGCGACGGTCCGGAGGAGATCGGCCGAGAGGCCGAGCGTATCGAAGGTCATCTGGCTCCTGGAGCCCGCCTGCGCGCACGTGATCGCGCGCGCGGGCCGATCGGGTTCGTCTCCGCTCGCTTCCCTTGGACGTCGTCCAAACGGCGCGGTGCGAGCGCGGATCGCGCGAAGCATAGCCGATCGGCGCGACTCGAGGCCACCGCTGGATCCCGGGCCGTCACGGGCCTCCGGCGCACCGCCGCACCGGCCGGGGCACCCGGTCACCGGCCGAGCGTGGCAACCCGTCCCTTCGGCGGCGTCGCGCATGGGGCGATCGGGGGAGGCGCTCGTTTGCCTGTCACTGGCATACTTCCTCTCGGCCCCCAGGCTGCAACCTCCAGACAGACAGGCACAACAGAAGACCGCCGCCCCCCACGGCAGGACCCTGTCGTCACCGGCTGACGAGCCCGCTCACCCGTCGAGCCCGCTTCGTCCGCCCCGCCCCCGGTCGGTGCTCACCCGGTCGCCTCCAACCCACGCGTCCGCGCGTCCGCGACGCGCGCCTGACCGCGCGCCTTCCCTGCCGTCGGCGGCACCACACCACCGTCGCCGTGCCCCATGCACGGCGTTCCGGCGGAGAGGAGGCAAGAGCGTTGCCCGTTTCCCATGACGGCGCCCAGCGGGCGTCTCGCCATCGCATCCCTCCGGCTGATCGGCCATGGCCGTGCTCGCCGCGGTCGCTCGCCGTCGGCGGGCTCTCGACGCAGCCGCGGCCGCCGCGGCCGCCGGCAAGAAGGTCGTCATCGTCGTCGGCCCCGTCGGCTCGCAGACCGCCGACTACATCGACGAGCGCGCAAGCAGCTCGCCGCCCAGGCCCGTTCCTACGGCGCCACCGTCTACGAGGTCTACAGCCCGCACGCGACGTGGGCGCGGGTCCGGAGCGTCTCCCAGGGCGCGAACCTCTTCATCTACCTCGGTCACGGCAACGGCTAGCCGAGCCCGTACGGCCCGTTCCAGCACGACGTCGAAGGACGGCCTGGGGCTCAACGCGACGCGACGGCAGCTCGAGCCAACCTACTACGGCGAGTACTACGTCGACCCGTACCTGAACTTCGCGCCGAACAGCGTCGTCATCCTGAACCGGCTCTGCTACGCGTCGGGCAACTCCGAGTGGGGCAGCGGCTACCCGACGAAGGCGACCGCGATCAAGCGGGTCGACAACTTCGGGGCCGGCTTCCTCCGGACGGGCGCCCGGGCGGTCTTCGCCGAGGGCGTCGACAACGTCGGCTTACATCCTGTCGGGCCTGTTCAAGTCGAGCAGACGCTCAAGCAGATCTTCTGCTCGGATCCGGCCCGCGGACATGCGCTGGGACTTCAGCTTCCACGTCGCGCGGACGCCGGGCAAGCTCGGCCTGCTCGATCCGACGGCCCCCGGACCACTACTACCGGTCGGTGATCGGTGACCTGGACATGACCGCGATGACCTGGCGCGGACGCTGGAACGTTACTCCGGCAACGCAGACGAGGGCATCCGCGGCGCGGATGCCCTCGTCGTCTGTCCGGGTCAGGCGCGTCGCGCGCCGTGGCCGATCAGGCGGGCGGAGATCGCGACCGGATCCGAGGAGCGGGCCGGCCGCTCCTCTCGAGCTCGGCGACGGATCGGGCGATCGCGTCGAGCAGGGTCGTCGGCCGGCGGGTCGGGGCCGCGCAGAGCTTGATCGTGCGCACGGCGGTGACTCCTGGTCGAGTGGCCCGGCTCGCTGTCGGGCATGCACCGATGATCGGCTGCCACGCGCCGGTCGGGGGATCGTCGGGCGGGCGCCGATCGCGGGCGACGTTCGGTGGAGGGAGGCGGCCGAACGACGTAGGGGGCAAGGGGCGGCAGGACGTAGTCGGACAGCGGAGGCCCCGGTCGGCTCCACCGCATCGTGGAGCCGCCGGGGCCATGGACCTCGCGACGGGCCGGCCGGCCGGCCGGATGCCGGGCCGGCCGCGGGTGCTAGGCGAACGACGCGTGAGCGACGACGCCGAGCGCGGTCAGGACGAGGACGAGCAGGAGCAGGAGCGCCGGGAAGGCGCCGAGCAGGTCGTTCTCGACGACGTGCGACTGCGCGAACATCGAATCGTGCCTCCTTCGGGCCGGTGCTGGCGATCGGGCGACCGCTCGTGACCCGAGGATGGACCCGCCGAGCTCGCCCGGGCAGCGGTCGGCCGTCGCCAACGCGCGCGAACGATCCGCCGCGGCGACGATGGACGGATGACGACCCCGGGCCGATCTGTCGAACGCCGGCCTCGCCGCGCCGGCGCCGGCCATCCGGGACTCGGTTCGCCCGAACCGCCTACCATCGGCGATGACCACGAAGGAGCTCCTGCCCTTCACCGGCAACCCCGACGCCGACCGGCTGCTCGCCGACGATCCGCTCGCCCTCCTCATCGGCTTCGCCCTCGACCAGCAGGTGACGCTCCAGAAGGCGTTCTCCGGCCCGCTCGAGCTGAGCAAGCGGATCGGCGGCCTCGATGCGAAGCGGATCGCCGCGATGGATCCCGCCGAGCTGGACACGGTGTTCCGCGACGCCTCCGGCGCTGCATCGCTTCCCGGGCAACATGGCGAAGCGGACGCAGGAGATGTGCGCCTACCTCGTCGAGCGATACGACGGCGACGCCTCCCGGATCTGGCGCGAGGCGACGCGACGGCGCCGACCTCCACGCCCGCCTGCTCGACATCCCGGGCTTCGGCCCGATGAAGGCCGGAACGCTCGTCGCGATCCTCGGCAAGCGCCTCCACGTCGCGCCCGACGGGCTGGGAGGCGTTCGTCCCGGACCACATGACCCTCGGCGACGTCGACTCGGCGGAGACGCTCCACCGATACCAGGCCTGGAAGGGCGCGCAAGGAAGGCGGGCGAGCAGCGAGCCGCGGCGGCCGCGGACAGCTGACCGCTGGCGTGCGACGACGAGGTCCGAGCCGCGCTCTCGCGCGGCGGCACGATCGACATCACGACGACCGGGCGGCAGACCGGCCTGCCGCGCCGGATCGAGATCGTCTTCCACCGGATCGACGGCCGGATGTGGATCTCCGGCATGCCGTCGCCGCGGAAGCGGGCCTGGATCGCCAACCTCGAGGCCGACCCGCATCTGACGGTCCACCTGAAGGGCCCGACGCGGTCGCCGACCTGCCCGCCACCGCCCGGATCGTCGATGACGAGACGGAGCGCCGCCACATCCTCGAGCGCGTCGCCCAGGCGTGGCGCCGGACCGACGTCGACCGGATGGTCGCCGAGAGCCCGCTGATCGAGGTCATCATCGACCCCGAGGCGTGACGGTTTGCCTTGTCGCCCGCCTCTTGCCCTCTCGCCGCCCTGGCCCTCGCCCGCCCCTCGCCGAGGACTTGTCGAATGTCGCCCAGAGCCGCACTACGCGCCAGCGGGCTCGCGTTCGAGTACCCGCGGGCCGCTCGTTAACCGCAGACGACTAACTCGACCACCATTCCGCGGCCGCGACGCGCCCGAGGCGTCCAGAAGGCCGCTCACCGCGACATTCGACAAGTTCGTGCCGGAGGCGAGTCTCGCCGGGCCTGGTGCAGGGGCGGCGGGCGAGGGCTCTCGACTCGGCGTCGTACGTCGGATGTCCATTCCCGCCGCCGACGTCCGGCGGTCGTCGATCCGCGCGCCGGACGACACGATCCGGGCCACGTCCGCTTCGACCACCCGGAGGCACCATGCGCACCCGACCCGCGGCGATCGCCACGATCGTCATCGCCATCGGCCTCGCCCTGACGACGATCGGCATCGCCCAGCAGCTCCCGTACACGTTCGGCGGCCACGGCGACCTCGCGACGATCTCCGCCGACGTCTGGGCCCACGGCACCGCCATCTCGCCGTCGCTCGTCGCCCTCGTCTTCGTCGGGATCCTCGCGACGATCGCGATGCGCCCGACGCGTGGCGGCCGGCGCGCCTCCGCCTGGCTCGTCGTCCTCGCCGTCGCGATGCTCCGTTGCCGGCCTGGCCGAGCCCGCTCAGCAGCAGGCGATCCTCTTCGGGACGATCGACGCGGCGTCGCTGTTCGTCTGGGCGCTCCAGGTCGGCCTGATCGCGCTGGCCCTGTCGGCCTTCGGCGAGACGCGCCGGCACGTCGGAGTCAGCCGCCGATCGCGAGCAGCGGCACCGGCGCGCAGCGGCCGAGCCCGGCCGCCGGCGGGTTCGCCGGCCGCCGCCGCCTAGCCACCCCGGCCGCCGGCCGCCCGGCCGCCGGCCCGAGCGCCGCCTACAGCTGCTGGGCGTTGAACGTGTCGCAGGACCCGGGATCGCCGCTGTCGAATAGCCGGCCGTGAACCAGCGCACGCGCTGGTCCGACGTCCCGTGGGTGAACGTGTCCGGATCGACGCCGCCCCGGTGACGCCTGGATCCGGTCGTCGCCGACGGCCGTCGCCGCGGCATCGAGCCGCCGTCGATCTGGTCCTGCGTCAGCGGCTGGATGAACCCGGTCGTCGACGCGTTGTGGGCCCAGACGCCCGGCGTAGCAGTCGGCCTGGAGCTCCGTCCGGACCGACCGCCCGGTGCGCCCGTCTCCTCGCCGCCCGACCGAGGTCGCCGACGAGGTCCTGGACGTGGTGGCCGTACTCGTGGGCGAGCACGTACGCCCGGGCGAACGGCGCGTCCTTCGCGCCGAAGCGGTCCTGGAGCTCCTGGAAGAAGCCGAGGTCGAGATAGACGTTCTTGTCGACCGGGCAGTAGAACGGGCCCGTCGCCGACGTCGCGTCGCCGCAGCCGGTCGACACGCAGCCGGAGAACAGGATCGTCTCGGCCTGCTCGTAGCCCTGCGACCTGCGTCGCCCAGAACGCCTGGATGCTGTTCACGTAGCCGACGATCTGGCAGTCCTCGCGCTGGTTCGCCTGTGCGCCGCTCGTGCATGGGCGAGCGCCGAGCTGTTCGGCCCGTTGATGTCGATCGTGCCGCCGCCGCTGCCCGAGCCGATCAGGTCGCCCGGGTTGCCGCCGAGCAGCATGTAGATGATCACGATCACCAGCCCGATGCCCCCGCCGCCGACCGCGAGGCCGCCGCCGCGACCGGCGGACCGTCCGCGGACGTCCGTGACCTGGGTCGGATCGAGCTGCGCGTTCGGGTCGAACGTCATCGCGTGGAGCCTCCGGAGTCCTGCACCGGCGGAGTGTCGTGCGATCTGCGTCCGGCGCTGTCGCCTCCGGCCATCCGCCCGAGGTCTCGCAATTGCCTTGCGGACGACCGCCGGGCGCCCGGCCTGATTCGCGCCGGATTCTCGCCGTCGCCGACACAGTTGACAGGTTCTGGCAGGTACGCCTGTCAGCATGACGAGGCAGACAGTTCGACCGGTACGGATGACGAGTCAGGACGAGGTGCGAGATGTTCCCTTCCCATCCGCTCATGCCTCGCGATCCAGGCGGAGCGCGAGCGCGAGCTCGACCGCGGGCCAGCCGCGAGCGACGGACTGCTGGCCGGCCGTCGATCGAGCCCGCGCCGACGGCGCAGCTCGATCGCGGCCGCCGGTTCGCCGGCGGGGCTCGACCGGCCGGTCGACCAGAGCGGTCGAGCGACGCCGCGTGCGAGGTCGTCTAGCCGGCGACGGCGCGGCCGGCGCGGGAGCGGCGCTCGCCACATCGGCGGGCGCCGCTGTCGACGTCCGTCGTAGCGGGCGGCCAGGCGCCGCGCCTCCTCGGCGATCCGCCGGCGCAGCGGCTCCGGCTCCAGGAGCTCGCAGCCCGGTCCGACGGCGAGGATCTGGGTCGTCACCTCGTTCGGCCAGTCGAGCTGGACGCGGAGCCGCACCCAGCCCTCGTCGATCGGCGTCGTCCGAGCCGTTCGATCGTGTCGAACGGCCGCTCGCCGATGACCCCACGGAGGCGATCGATGCCGGTCGCGGGCGATCCGCAGGACGACCTCGACCCGCGGCGTGTCGCGCTCGTAGGCGGCGCTCGATTCGGTCCAGAAGGCCGCGAGGTCGAACGCGGCCGGCCGTTCGAACGTCTCGTCCAGCGTCTCGACCCGGCTCACCCGCGAGACCCGATAGGTCCGCGGCTGGCCGTCGGCCTGCGCCACGACGTACCAGACGCCGGCCTTCAGGACGAGCCCGAGTGGCTCGAGGACCCGATCGACGGTCTTGTCGCCGCGGTCATAGCCGACCTTCACCCGGCGGGCTTCCCAGACCGCCTCGGACAGCTCGCCGAGGTGCGGCACGGCCTCGTCCGCGTGATACCAGGCGGCCGCGTCCAGATGGAACCGCTCGACCAGGCGTGACGCGCGGCCGCGCAGCTCGGTCGGTAGCGACGCGAGGACCTTCAGCCGCGCGGCGGCGACCACCGTCCCGAGCCCGAGCTCGGCGGCCGGTCCGGGCAGGCCGGCGAGGAAGAGCCCCTCGGCCTCGTCCGCCGTCATGCCGGTCAGCCGGGTCCGATATCCGTCGACGAGCCGGATCCCGCCGTGCGGGCCGCGGTCCGCGTAGATCGGGACGCCCGACGCGCTCAGCGCATCGACGTCGCGATGGATCGTCCGGACGGACACCTCGAGCTCACGGGCCAGCTCGGCCGCGGTCTGCCCGCCACGGGACTGCAGGAGCAGGAGGAGCGAGACGAGCCGGGACGCACGCATCGCCAGCCAGCATAACCGATTGCTGACAGACCTATGTCTGGTATCGTCGTGACGCGTCAGACGCCGGTCTCGGCGGCGATGCGACCGGCCTTGACCGCCGCCTCGAGCGCGGCATGATCGAGCTCGGTCTGGTCGGCGTACGCGGCGGCGAAGTCGCCGATCGCGTGGTCGAACTCGGTGCCGGTCCCGAGGTACCCGGCGATCGTCGCCGGCTCGCCGCTGCTGGCATGGCCTCGGGCGAGGGCCCAGCCGCACAGCTCTCCCCAGCTCAGGAGGTCGGCGATCGTCATCGCCTCCACGACCGCGCTGCCCTTCTGATCCTGGAGCTGGCGGACGTACAGGCTGCGGCCGCGCGGCCCCGTCACCCAGCCGAGGAGGATGTCGCTGGCGGCCTGGAGTCGGCGCTGGCCGGTCACGACGCGCTGACCGTGGTGGGGATACCCGCTTGGGCCGAGGAACTGTTCGTAGACCGACGCCTCGGCCTGCTTCACCTGGAGGAAGAGCGGATCCTCGCCGCCGCCGCCATCGAGGAGGCAGGCGTAGGCCCCGAGTCCGACACTGCCCACCCCGACAACCTTCAGTGCCGCGTCCACGAGCCGGTACCGCTCGACGAGCAAACGGCGGTCCTCCTGCGAGCGTTTCGAGGTAGGCATCGAGCGTGGCCTGCTCGACCGGCAGTCGTGACGTCGACGTGGCGGATGATCGGCGGGTGGTCGACGATGCGGCGTTGCCCATCGGGCCCGATCTCCGAGAGCTTCGGCAGCTCGTGGAGGGCGTCGTGATGGGCGGCCGACTTCACCGTCGAGTGGAGGAACGGTCGGGCCCGCCGATCGACGTAGGCGAGGATCCCGGCGGCGTCGACGCGCGCGTAGAAGACGTCGATCGCCCGCATGCCTGCGTACTCGGCCATCCGCAGGCGATACGCCTTGACCGCACCGCGGGCGACGCGCGCGGTCTCGTGGGCCGAGAAGCCCCGGGACCGGCCGGCGACGACAAGGCTCGTGGCAAGCCGTTTCACGTCGTACTCGAACGGGCCCGGCAGCGTCTCGTCGAAGTCGTTGATGTCGAACACGAGGTCACGCTCGGGGGAGGCGAACAGCCCGAAGTTCGAGAGATGGGCGTCGCCGCAGAGCTGGACGATGATGCCGCTCGACGGCCCCGACGCGAGGTCGGCGGCCATCGGCAGGGCGGCTCCCCTGTAGAAGGAGAACGCCGAGGCCATCATCCGGCCGTAGCGGACCGGCACGAGACTCTGGATGCGGCTCGCGGCCTGGCTCTCGAGCAGGGCGACGGGATCCGCTCGCTTGGCCGGCGGCTTCCACGTCGCGTGCACCTCGAGCGGTACGGCCGCGCGGACCTTCTCGCCGGCCGCGCGTCGCTCGGCCGGCGTCGCGAGCGATGCCATGTCCCCCTCCTATCCGGACTCCGCCGGGCCGGATGGATCGGGCGCCGGTGCGTCTGTGCCGGCCGGCTCGACCGCGTTCGCCGTGGCATGGTCGCCGGTCGCCGCGTGGTACGCGTCGGCCGCATCGCCGATCGTCTCGAAGATGCGCGCCGCGCCGATCTCGTTCGGTCAGCCCGTAGCGGTCGAGGAGCGTGCGGACTCGCGGATCGACGTCGAGGAGGATCAACGTGATGTCGCGCGCGGCGAGCTCCTCGTGCACGCTCCGCAGCGAATCGGCCCCCGAGTAATCGATGTCGCCGATGGCCGAGGCCACGACCGCGAACCAGCGGATCGGAGGATCGGCGTTCTCGACGATGTCCATGATCTCGGCGGTGAAGCGAGTCGCGTTGGCGTAGTACAGGCTGGCCCCGAACCGATAGGCGGCCAGGCCGGGCGCGACCTGCGCTCCGTCCGACGGCGGCGACGCGTGGATGTGACCGTCCGGGGTCATGCGGAGGAGCGTGTCGTACGGTCGGTAGCTGTGATAGAGGTGGACGACGATCGACAGGATGATGGCGAGGACGATGCCCTGCTCGACGCCGACGACGACGACCGTCGTAGCCGTCAGGAGGGCGACGCCGAACTCGCCGGGCCGGACGGCCGCGATGTCCCGCATTCCCCGGACGTCGACGAGACGGATCCCGATGAGGAAGACGACCGACGCAAGGACGGCGTTGGGCATGTAGGCGAGCGGGCCGGTGAGGAAGAGAAGGACGACGAGGACGATCGCGCCGGTCGTCAGCTGGGCGATCTGGCTCCGGCCGCCGGCGCTGTCGACCATCGAGGTCTTCGTCGGGCTGCCGTTCACGACGAATGTCGCGGACAGGCCCGCGGCGGCATTCGCGAGGCCGAGTCCGACCAGGTCGACGTTCTCGTCGAAGCGATCGCCGTACTTCATCGCGTAGGCGCGTGACGTCGCGGCGCTCTGGGCGAGGATGACGACGAACAGGGCGAAGACCGTCGGCAGCAGCGCCTGGACGTTTTCCATCAGTGATCACGTCCGGCGGGAGGCCGAACGTCGGGAGGCCCCCCTGGACCGTCCCGAGGGTCGTGACACCACGCGCGGCCAGGTCCAAGAAGTAGCTGACGGCGATCGCCCCGACCACCGCGATGAGGGCGCCCGGGATCCTCTTGTTGACCCGCTCGAGGCCGATGATCACCACGAGGACGCTGACCGAGACGGCCAGGGTCGCACCCTGGGTCGAGGTCGGGATGGCCTTGAGGGTGTTGACGAACTTCTCGATCGTCCCGCCGCTACCGGCATCGACGCCGAACATGCCGGCCACCTGGCCCATCGCCACCTGGATGCCGACGCCCGTGAGGAAGCCGACGAGCACGCTGCGCGACAGGAAGTTGGCGATGAAGCCGAGGTTCAGCAGCCGGGCGCCGACGAGGAGCACGGCGCACATGAGCGCGGTCAGCGAGGCCAGTGCGACGTATTGCGGAGAACCGGCCACGGCGCCGGTCGCGACGATGCCGGTGGCCATGATCGCCGCCGTCGCCGAGTCGGCTCCCACGACGAGGTGGCGTGACGAGCCCAACAGGGCGAACACGGCGACGGGCAACAGGATCGTGTACAGGCCCGTGACGACCGGCATGCCCGCGATCTTCGTGTAGCCCATGACCTCGGGGATCGCGAGCGCGGCCAGGGTCGCGCCGGCGATGAGGTCGGTCGGGATCCGCGCCCGGTCGATCGGCAGGATCCCGTCGAGGACCGGCAGGGCGCGACTCGGTCGCTTCGCGGTTGTCGCTTTGGCAGCCACGTGTGCTCCCCCCTCGGTCGTCGATTGCGGGATCGCGTGCAACAGGCGCTGGAAGGCGGTGGCCGTGCCGCGTCGCGGCCGACGTCCGCCTGAGGAACATTAACTGCGCGGTCAACCGACCGGCACGCAGATCGCAGAGGGTGTCGGTCTTCCCGATGGCTCGGCGCTACCGCCTTCGCCGGCGAAGGCGAACCAGAGGAAGGGCCAGCGCGAGGAGCGTCATGACCAGGTAGACACCGACGGCGGCGATCGGTGCGACGACGGCGAGCGCGATGGCCGCGACGTTCAACCCGATCACGACCCACCGCTGACGGACCTTGGCCTCCAGCGTCTCGTCAGCGACGCCGTCGAGGACGAGGGACCGTTCGCTGGCGATGTAGAACATCAGCAGGCTCAGGGTGAGTGACGCCAGGAGGACGTTGATCCCGTAGATGATGACCGCAGCCTCGACGTCCGCCCCGGAGAGGTGGGTGACCATCAGGTTGGTCGAGAACGGGAGCACGCCGACGAAGATCAGCATCAGCAGGTCGATGCCATACGCCAGGTAGTCGGCGTGGCGCATCAGCTTGGTCATCCCGGCGTGGCTGACCCAGATCCCGCCGATGAACGCGAAGCTGATCAGGTACCCGAGGAACTCGTGCCACTGCTCGGCGAGGGCCGGGAGGAGTCGACTGCCGACAGCCGGCACCGAGAGCTCCAGGACGAGCAGCGTGATGGCGATCGCGAAGACCCCGTCGGTGAAGGCGTTGAACCGGTCGAGCGGCAGGACATCCGAGCGCGGTGGGAGCGGCGACCGCCCACCGATCCCGGGTCAGACTCGTCGGTCATGACCTCATCGGCGTGCCGGTCCGGCTCTACCGATGGGTCATCTTGTCGGGGCATGGTCAACTCCCTCGGCCGACGGGTAGACCCATCGCCCTCGGCGCGGCGGGCCCGGCTCAGTGTGGCTCCAGCGTAGGCCAGGCCGCGACAGATCCGGAACAGGTGATGTCATCCGACCGTCGGTCAGGCGGCGGTCGACGCGACAGCGTCTCGAGCGACCGCCTCGTCGTCCCGCGCTGGTGCGCTGATCGGCACGTTCCCTGGCAGGCCTCCGGTGAACGCGAGCGAGACCAGAGCGAGGAGCGCCGCTGCCAGCAAGCCGGCCTTCAGCGACCGGAGCTGCGCCTGCTCGTAGTCGTCAACGATCGCGGCGGTCGTGGCCGCGTCGAGCCCGGCCTTCTCGGCCGCAGCCTCGACGGCGGCAGACGAGACGAAGTCGATCCCGGAGCCGACCGCGGTCCCGACCTGCGCGGCGACCTCGTTGCTGATGCGTGGGTCGGCCTGGATGGTCGAGACCAACGTCGTCGCCAGGCCGGCCAGGACGATCGCGCCGATCAGGGCCACCCCGAGGGACGAGCCCAGCTGCTGCCCGGTGAACTGCAGGCCTCCGGCCTCGCCGCGGCCGGAGGCGTCGACCGACGACTGGACCACGAGCCCGAGCTGCGACGCCATCAGCCCCATTCCGGCGCCGAGGACGCCCATCGAGGCGGCGAAGGCGAGATCGGCGAGATCGGGCTTGACCGTCGCGAGCAGCATGACGCAGGCGATGCCGGAAAGGATGAGCCCCGTCCTCGTGATCGAGCGTACGGAATAGCGGCTCGAGAGGCGCGACCCCGCGGCGGACGCAGCGAACATCGCGATCGAGACCGGCAGCATCTTGAGGCCCGTCTGAAGGGCATCGAGGCCGAGGACGAGCTGGAGATAGAGCGGGATCGTGAAGAAGACGCCCATCAGGAGCAGGTTCTGCGTGAAGAGACCGACGAGGCCGGATCGGAGCGGCCGGATCGTGAGCAGGTCGAGGTGGACCAGCGGGTCGCTCCCGATCGCCTCACGGTGCCGCTGCCAGCCCACGAACGCCCACAGCAGGACCCCGCCGCCTGCGATCACGAACAGGGTCGGGGCGAGGCCGAACGGCTCGATCGGGGCATTCTTCGGCTGGATCAGTCCCCAGATGCTGGATTGGAGGATCCCGAAGACGATCAGACCAAGACCCGAGGCAGACAGGGCGGCTCCGACGATGTCGAGGCGAGGCTTTGGCCCGGTTCTGATGGCGTCACCGACGAACCGAGTCATCGCGAAGATCCCGATCACGAGGACGACCTCGCCTGCGAAGACGACCCGCCAGGTGAGCACCGTGGTGGCCCAGCCCCCCAGGATCGGACCGATGGCGATGCCCGCGCCCGCGACGCCGCCGATGATCGCGTAGGCGACCTTGCGGTCCCTGCCCTCGAAGTTGCCGGCGATCAGCGCGACCATCGCCGGCAACACCAGGGAGGCGCCGATGCCCTCGAGGATCGACCAGCCCAGGGTCAGGATCGCCACCGTCGGGGCGAGGGCCGTCATCGCCGAGCCGCAGCCGTAGATGACGAGGCCGATCCGGAAGGCCCGGCGGCGCCCGATGATGTCGCCGATCTTGCCGCCCGCGAGCATCAGCATCGCCATCACGAGGCAGTACAGGGTGATGATCGCCTGGATGGTCGTGACGGTCGTGTTGAAGTCGGCGACAAGCTGACTGATCGAGACCCCCATGACCGTCTGGTCGAGGACCATGACGAACTGGGCGCCCGCCAGGGCGATCAGGGCAGACCTGTTCTTCATCCGGACAACCCCATCCTGGCGAACCTGCGCCTTGAACCGCACGGCGCCGGCCCACGTCCGCGCGCAGAGACTGTCCGATGGGCCGTCGAGGAACATCCTCCGCGTCGGAGGAGGGTCGGCCATGCCATCACGGATCGCGTCGAGCCGCGGCCTCCATCGATGGCACCGGCGCCACGATCGGAAGGAACGGTTCGAGAAGCCCAGCTTCGACGGCCAGGTCCACGGCGTCGCTGCGGGTCGCCGCGCCCAGCTTGCCGTAGATCGCGAGCGCCTGCGACTTGATCGTCGTCTCCTTGACGCCGAGTCGCTGCCCGATCTCCTTGAAGGAGAGGTAGTAGGGCAGGAGCGCAGAGCACGCGGAGCTCCGCGACCGTGAGGCTCGTGGCACCCCAGCCGCGCGTGGGCGCCAGTGCGGCCACGGTCGCCCGGAGTGCGTCGACCTCGGCGGGCAGGACGCCGAGGTCGGGGCGATCGCGGATCACGTCGCTCGCCTGGGCGACGAGGGCACGCGCGCCGGCCGGGTCGTCGACCGCCAGGTGGGCGCGAGCGAGCGCGATGAGGCATTGGACGGCGCCCCCGGGGCGCGGCGGTCAGGAGTGGTCGCAGCCCCGTCGCGCGAGCGAGCTCGCGACGCGCCCCGGCGATGTCCCCGCGGTGGATCATCAGCCGGATGCGGACGGCGCGAGACGGGACGCGTCGAGAGGTACCCGTCGATCTCGGGTGCCGGGTCGATCGCGTCGCTCTCCTCGATCAACGCGGCGGCGGCATCCCAGGCGCCCTGTTCGACGGCCACGAGAGCGCGGTGCCCGAGCACGCAGTACCAGACCGCGACGTCGCCCGACGATCGGGCCGCGACGATCGCGTCGGCCAGGGCCGCGTCTGCGCCGGCCAGATCGCCGACCGTGAGGCGCGCGAAGGCCATCTGCCACAGCGCGAAGTCCCGCCAGGAGCCAAGGTCCCCTTCGAGTTCGACCGCTCGGGCGGCGTTCGCCAGCGCGTCGTCGGCCCCATGGCGGGCCATGCCGGCTCGGAGCATCGCGCGCCCGGCCTCGAACGAAGCGGTGCGGTCGGGCGGCCTGCCCTCGAACGTCCCACGCTCGGCGACGTCCGCGAAGCGCACCGCCGCGGCGACATCGCCCGCGGCGATCTCCTCCCAGGCCGCCAGCACGGCGAGCCATGGGTGTGCCTCCAGAGCGGCGGCGCCGAAACGCCTGGCCCACGCTCGGATCGTCGCCCGACGGCCGGACCAGTGATAGAGGATGCCAGCCGTTGCCGACAAGCGAGGCGGCGAGGTCGAGGTCGCCCGCCGCGAACGCGTGTTCGACGGCGGGCTCGATCGCGTGGTTGGCCTGGTACCACGCGGCGGCTCGCCGGTGGAGGGTGGTCACCCGCTCGGGCTCGCGCGTCGCGAGCTCCTCACGGAGGAAGTCCCGGAGCAGGGTGTGATAGCGATACGACCCGCCGTATTCGTCCATCAGCAGGGTCGAGCGTGCAAGCTGTTCGCAGAACATCGGTCGATCCCTGTCGATCCGTCACGGCATCGCACAGCGGCGCGGTGCAGGTGCTCGAGGATCGACGTGCGGGTCAGGAAGGCGATCTCGGGCGCCGATCGGCGCTCGAGCACCTCGGACCGCAGGTAGCCGGCGACGAGGTGGTCGGTGGGGGCGTCGATCCGATCAGATCCTCCCCGAGACGTCCCGGCTCCGAGCATCGCGAGCGCCAGGAGCGCCGGCCACCCTTCGGTCTCTCGTGTCAGGCGCGTCGTCGTTTCGGCCGGCAGCCGCAGCCCGAGCTCGCGTCCCAGCCCGACGGCCTCACGCTCGTCCATCGCCAGCTCCGCGGGACCGAGCTCGAGCAGTGAGCCCTCAGCGCGCCAGCGGGCGAACGGAAGGCGCATCCGTGCGCGTCCCGCGATGGCCACCTGCGACCCCTCGGGCACGTGCTCGGCCAGCTCCGCGAGGATGTCGAGGCACGCCCTCGAGGTGATCCGGTGCCCGTCGTCGATGGCGATCCGGATGCGCTCCGGGGGTGGGACATCGCTGCCAGCAATCGCCCGACCACGGTCCGGTGCGACACCGTGTCCGACGCGATCGCGCTGAAGAGCTCCGTACCGAGCGGTACATGGCGGTCGATCGCCGCCGCGAGATCGGTGAGGAGCACGACCGGGTCGCTGTCGCTGTCGTCGGCGGTCAGCCAGGCGACGGGCCGGGAGTCTTCCGTCGCCCACTGGACGAGGAGGCTCGACTTGCCGTAGCCGGGCGGCGCGACGATCGAGATGACGGGTCGATCCCGGGCCGACCGGAGCTGGCGCAGCAGCCTCGTCCGGCGCAGCGTCCCCACGTGTCGCCGCGGCATGACGAGCCTGGCCTCGAGGAGAGGGTCCGGCGCAACAGAACCGCGAGCCTCTCGCGCGAGGTCTCGCCCCCAGGTCGTTCCCTGTCGAGGCTGGAAGTTGAGGAGGGCATGCACTTCAGGGCTGGCGGCCCGGTTCTTCGACCGAGTCCTCGTTGATCACGGCAGCCTGACCGGCAGGCGGTAGCCCGGCGGTCCGACGTTGCCGCATCGGCTGATCGCCGCGGCGCCTCCGCGGTCGGCCGCCTCGCCAAGCTTGCGTCCCGGGATCATCACCGGCGGTTCCGCGCCGACCGCCACCCGGTCGCGGCGGTGCCGGTTGCGACAGGCCCGCTCAGCTCGCGAGTGTCTTGGCCTTGAGCGAGTCGTACTCCGCCTGGTTGATCGTGCCGGCATCCTTGAGCTGCTGCAGCTTCGCCAGCTCATCCGCCGTGGATACGCCTGCCACGGCCTTGTTGGCCGCGTCGGCTCGGGCCATCATCTGGACATCGCCGGGCGTGACCTTGGGTCGGGCGATGATGTAGATCAGGCAGCCGACGAACGGCAGGATGAAGATCAAGAGGATCCAGCCCGCCTTCGCGCCTCCATGGATGTCGGTGCGGCGGAAGATGTCCGAGAAGATCGCGATGAAGATCCAGATCGCGAGGATCAGGAAGAACACCTCGATCGACCAGAGCAGGAAATCACCAAGACTGTTCATCAGGAACCAGCTCCTTCATGCATCGGACCCCGCCACGTCGTTTCCGATCTGTGGAACCCAGCATCGATATCGGAGGCGGGACGGGCCCGGGTCGTTGACCACGATCCCGGGTTGCCGCCCTCTCGGCGTCCTTCCGGACACCTGCCCGCCGGATAACCTTACCCGGCCGCTTGATCGCCCCCGGCCTTTGCGGCCTGCTTGACGGCCGCGGCATCCTCGTCACTGATCGGAGCGGACTTGACCACCTTGGCGTCCGGGATCGTCGCCTCGACGGCATCGACCGCTGTCATCGACACGAGCGCCACGATGCCCGACGTGCCAGGGGTGATGACGCCGGCGAGCTCGTCGGCCACGTCGCTCTTCATGAGCACGTTGCCGGCCTTGCCGACGGCCGCACCCGCGATGCCGACGCCGACTGCGCCGGCGATGATGGTCGGCGGGAAGATCAAGCCGATGACCGCGCCGCCGACGGCGCCCCACAGGAAGCCATTGCGGGTCTTGTGGTCGGTCATCTTCTGGATGTGGATCTTGCCCTGAAAGTCCGCGTTGGCCACCAGGACGCCGTCGATGTCGAGCGCTCGGTTGACCTCGGCGTCGATCAACGCCTCATAAGCCGCCTTGGCCGAATCCATGTCGGCGAATTGGGCCACGATGAGGGCCTGATTGCCCTGGACCGCGATCCCTGCCACAGCGTCCACACCGAGGTCGTCTCCGGCCACGACCACGGCGGCATCGACCGGCTGATCCGGCGTTGCCGTCGCGTTCTTCGTCTCGTTAGTCATCTGAGAATCTCCATTCATTGATATCGGTTGATCCAGCGCACCTGGATACGATGGCTTCTCAGCTCACGCCAGCTGCGACCTCCTCGGCGGCGAGGACCGAGGCGAGGGCCTCGTCGGCTGCTTCCTGCTCGATCACGTCGGCCGCGACGAGCGCGTCGACCGCCTCCTGGGCCGCCTCCCGCTCGATGAGGTTCGCCGCGATGAGCGCGCGAACGGCGCGAAGCGCCGCTGCAGCCTCGATCTCGTCGGCCTCGGCCACGGCTTCCTCGGCTTCCTCCGTCGCCGTCTCCTCGACGTCGAGGGACATCTGCACGACGTTCTCGGCCTCCTCCTTGGCGGACTCCTCGATGAGCGAGGCTGCGAACAGCGTGTCGATGACGTCTTCAGCGGCCGCGTCCTCGACGGCAAGGGCCGTGGCGACGACATCGGCCGCCTCGGCGATGGCGGCGTCCTCGATCAACTCCGCCTCGACGAGGGTCTGGGCGATGTCCATCGCGGCGGCCATCTTGACCTCCTCGGCCGCTTCGATCGCGTCCTCTGCCTCCATCTTCACCCGCAGCTCGTCACCGACGATGGCGAGTGCGTCGGGCGAGATCATCGCCTGCATCAGGGTTCGTCCGCCGGCGTCGACGATCGCGTCGCGCAGGTTCGCGGCCCAGTGGTGCTCCATCACCAGGATCGCCGCGGCGCTGCCCGCGGGGATCGAATCGGCGAGCTCCTGCATCCGGTCCACGGACAGCCCGGCGTCGCGCTCCGCGACGGCGAGCGCTCCGAGTTCGGCTCCCTCGACCATGCCCTCGACGCCACCGGCGTGAAGCCCAAGCAGCCCGCCGGCGATGGATCCGAGCCGCATCCGCTCGCTCTCGGACAGGTCGGTCAGGTGCATCGAGTTCTCGATGCTTCCCTGTCGGTTCTTCTGGACGAAGATCACATCGACGAGGCGGATGACGCCGCGCTTCCGCGCCCGGCGCAGCTCGGCCATGATCCGGCCGGTCGCCTCGAACTTGTCGAACCCGATCACGAACACCTGGATGGGGCCGGTCACGTGCTTGTCTGCCATGTCTGCTCTCCTCAACCTGGTTCCAGTGGATCGACGCCGGTCGCCTCTTGAGAGGTGCCCGTCCCTTCGCTCGCTCAGGCCGGGATCGCGGGCGCGTCCTGCGACGCTGCCACGGCTGCGGCCGCCTTGATCGCCGCGGTCTCCTCATCGACCGGGACCGTCTTCAAACGTCCGCGCCCGCTGGGCCACCTGGGCAATCGCACCGTAGGCTGCGTCGCAGGCCGGCCGCATCCTCCCTGTCGGAGGATGGCGGCCCGACGGACCGCTACTCCCGGAATGACTCAGGCTGCTCGACGCTGCGGCTGCCGGACGGAAAGGGCGGAGCCATGCGCGGCGGCGCCGCCGTGCACGTGCCGATCGGCGGGCCCACAAGCGCTGGACGCTATGCGAGATCGAATGTGTCCTCCGAATGGGAGGATGCTCCGGCCGCCGCGAACCCCTGAAATGGAGACAGACTTTCCCGCTCACATTGATCCGAGGACATCCATGGTGACCAAACCGACAACGACCGTGCGACGGTCGAACAAAGCGACCCCCGACCTCAATGGCGGAGGCTCGTTCGACGCTGCCAGGCAGGCCGATGGTCCGACAGATCGCCCCTGGACAGCTCGACCGTGGATCTCTCCGGTTGAGCGCGGTGCGACGGGCAGGGAGGCCCGGAAGCGTGTCCCACGGGTGAGCCACGCCGCCTTCGAACCGGCCTCTGGCCGCGACCCGAACGCCATTCTGGCCGCCCAGGAGGAGGACCGGCTCCAGGACCTCGTGCCCGTCCGCCACGACCGGATGGCCGAGTCGGCGTTCGCCTACTACCGCGGGAGCGCGGCCGTGATGGCGTTCGACCTCGCGACCACCTCGCGCACGGGAATCATCGTCCAGGCGAGCGGTGACGCCCACCTCAGCAACTTCGGCCTGTTCGCCTCGCCGGAGCGGACGCTCGTCTTCGACGCCAACGACTTCGACGAGACGCTTCCCGGGCCCTGGGAATGGGATGTCAAACGGCTCGCCGCGAGCGTCGTCATCGCGGGCCGGTCGCGGGGCTTCAACGATGCCCAGAATCGGGCGGCGGCAATGTCCACGGTCCGCAGCTATCGCCAATGGATGGGCCGCTACGCGGGGATGAGCCTCATGACTGCGTGGTACGCCTCGATCACGGAGGCCGACATCCGGGACTTCGTCGAGGCGACGGGAAGGCTCCTGGGCCGACGCGGGGCCGCCCGTCGCAAGACCCTCGAGGCCATCTTCAGCAAAGCCCGCCAGCGTGACGGGATGCACGCCTTCGAGAAGCTGACGGCCGTCGTGGACGGGCGCCGGACGATCCTCGACGACCCGCCCGTCATCACCCACGTTGACGTCAAGGGCGTGGGCGGTCCCAAGGCCCTGGAGAAGGTCTTCAGGGACTACCGCGCGACGATGCCCGAGAACCTGCGCGCCTTCCTGGAGCGCTTTCGGTTCGTCGACGTCGCTCTCAAGGTCGTCGGTGTCGGCAGTGTCGGCACCCGCTGTTACGTGCTGGTCCTCGAGGGGCGGGACGAGAATGACCCGCTCATCCTTCAGGCGAAAGAGGCCTCCGCATCGGTTCTCGCACCGTATGTCGACCAGAGTGCGCACACCAATCATGGCGAGCGGGTCGTGGTCGGGCAGCAGCGGATGCAGGCGACACCCGACATCCTCCTCGGCTGGACGCGGGGACCGGGCGGCCGCGACTTCTACGTGCGACAGCTCTGGGACATGAAGGGTTCTGTGGACATCACGACGGTCGAAGCCCCCGGCCTGGGCGTCTACGGGGCGGTCTGCGGCTGGTCACTTGCGCGGGCCCACGCCGTGACCGGCGACGCCGTGGCCATCGCGGCATACCTCGGCACGAGTGACACGTTCGACGGGGCGATCGCCGACTTCTCCGAGACCTACGCCGCCGTTAACGAGCGCGACCACGCGGCGTACCTCGCGGCCATCGAGGCCGGACGGGTGTCGGTGCCCGCCGTCTCCTGAGTCGGACTTCGGCGATCTCGTCGGACGCGGCCGCGAACGAGCCCGGCGACTCCCGTGTCTCCTAGCGTTGCGTGCCCTGGTCGCGGAGGAACTGCTCGATCTCGGTGATCAGGTCGTCGCCGGCCGGGAGGCGCTCCTCGTCGACCATCGATTCGAGGCGCTCCACGTAGCCGCGCGTGCTCTCGTCGGCCGCGGTCGCGCCGCGTCGAGCCGGGTGCGGAGCTGGTCGGACTCGGCGTTCAGGGCGCCGTGGTCGAGCTCGACGCCGAGGTGTCGCTCGACGGCGACGAGCAGCTCCAGCGCCGCCGGCGCATACGGCCCGCTGACGTAGTGGGGGACCTGGGCGAAGTAGCCGACGGCGGCGATGCCATCCGCGGCGGCCTGCTTCTCGAGGACGCTGATCAGCGCGGCGGGCACCCGGAGCACGCCCGCCGGGCCCGGACGGATGTCGCCCTTCAGGAGGCCGGGCTGCGACGACGTCCCGAGGATCGGCACCGGCCGGGTGTGCGGCACGGCCGCGGGGATGGCCCCGAGGCTGATCCACTCGGCGACGCCGAGGGTCGTGGCGGCCTCGCTGACGGCCGCGGCGAGGCTCGGCCAGCGGTAGTCGGGCTCCGGGCCGACGAGGACGAGGAGGTCGCGCTCGCCCGCGCGCACGTGGCGGATCCGGAACTCCGGCCATTCGAGCTCCGACAGCCGGCCGTCGACGATCTCGAGCGACGGCCGGCGGGCGCGGTAGTCGAAGATGCGATCCGCGTCGAAGTCCACGACCACCGGTCCGTCGCCGGCGATGAGCGCGGCCGCCGTCGTCGCCGCGCTTCCGGCATCGACCCAGCCGTCGAGGGCGACGATGAGCGACGGCGACACGAGGTTCCCGGGGTCGTCGAGCTGGTAGAGCGCCACGGCGACAGGATATTCGTCCCGTGCCCGTGCCGGTCCTCGCTCGAGGCGCCGGTGGCGGCCCATCACGCGCGACAGGCGGCCCATCACGCGGGACGTGCGCGCTCGCGTGAACGCGGATGCGCGACCGTCAGCCGACCGCCCGGCAGGGCCGGTGCGCGATCCACACTGAGGGCTCGATGATCCGAACGACCCCATTCCACGACCGGACGAGCGCGGCCAACGAGACCGGCCTCTGGGAGCACTGGTCGGGCTATCTCGTCGCCCAGAAATACCAGCTCTCCGAGAAGTTCGAGTACTTCGCGATCCGCAACAGCGCCGGGCTCTTCGACAGCTCGCCGCTGTTCAAGTACCGGATCCACGGCCCCGATGCGGAGGCGTTCCTCGCCGGCGTCCTCGCCCGCGACATCCGGACATGCCCGGTCGGCCACGGCCAGTACACCGCGTGGCTCGACGACGGCGGCTTCGTCGTCGAGGACGGCGTGATCTTCCGGATCGCCGCCGACGACTATCTCCTGACGTGCGCCGAGCCGAACCTCGCCTGGTTCGAGGGGCTCGTCGGTCGCCACCGCGTGTCGTTCGAGGACGTCAGCGAGGACTCCGCGGTCCTCGCGATCCAGGGCCCGAAGTCGCGCGAGATCCTCGCCGGCCTTGCCCCGGCGATCGAGACGCTGCCGTACTTCGGCCTGCTCGACACGACGATCGCCGGCGCGCCCGTCCGGATCTCGCGGACCGGCTACACGGGCGACCTCGGCTACGAGCTGTGGATCCCGGCCGACCGGGCCCTGGCCGTCTGGGACGCGCGTCGCGGAGGCATCGGCCGGCCGCGGGCGTGATCCCGTTCGGGATGATCGCCCTCTACATGGCCCGGATCGAGGCGGGCCTGCTCCTCCTCGACGTCGACTTCTCGTCGAGCCGCTACTCGCTGGACGAACGCGACCCGCTCGAGCCTGATCGAGGTCGGGCTCGGCTGGATGGTCCGCGACCTCGCCGCCGACGATCGCGACGTTCATCGGCCGGGCCGCGCTGGAGCGCGAGCTGCGCGACAGGTCGTCGCGCTGGAAGCTGACCGGGCCTCGTCCTCGACTGGCGCGACTACGACCGCCACTACGACGACGCCGGGCTGATCCCGCCGAAGGACCACACCCCGATCCAGGACGAGTACTACGTCTACGACGAGGCCGGCACGCAGCTCGGCTACGCGACGAGCCTGATGTACTCGCCGATGCTCCAGCGCCACATCGCCCTGGCCCGGGTCCCGCTCGACCGCTCGAAGCCCGGCTCGACCGTGAAGCTCGAGCTGCCGGTCAACCATCGCTACGAGTACTTCGACGCGGCCGTGGCCCGGCTGCCGCTCTACAACCCCGAACGGAGGACCGCCTGATGCCGAAGTCGACGACCGCGCCCGCCCACGCCGGCGGCAACGGCCGCCGGGCGGCGGCAACGACCGCGCCGACGAAGGCGCCCGGCGAAGCGCGAAGGCGACCGCGAAGGCGGCCGCGGCGCCGGACCGCATCGCCCGCGATCGGTCGCTACGACGCGATCGTCATCGGGGCCGGCCACAACGGCCTGGTCAACGGCGCCTACCTGGCGAAGTCCGGCCTGAAGACGCTGATCCTCGAGCGCCGCCACCTCGTCGGCGGCGCGGCGATCACCGAGGAGCTCCGGCCCGGCTTCTGGTTCACGACGTTCTCGTACGCGCTGAGCCTGCTCCGGCCGGACATCATCCACGACCTCGAGCTGACGAAGCACGGCTTCATGCCGCTGCTGATGCCGTCGACGTTCGCGCCGATGGAGAACGGCGACTACCTGATCCTGGGCCAGGACCACGGCGAGAACCTCCGCGAGATCTCCCGCCACAGCGTGCACGACGCGGATGCCTACGAGGCGTTCAACCACGACGTCCTGCGGGTCTGCCGGGCGATCAAGCCGCTGCTCGACCAGGTCCCGCCGGACATCTTCAGCGACGACCCCGAGGAGCTGATCGCGCCTCGCCGCGATCGGCTCGCGGTTCCGGAAGCTCGACAAGAAGGTTCTCCACGACGCGGTCCGGCTCCTGACCGGCAGCGCCGCGGACTTCCTCGACGACTACTTCGAGTCGGAGATCATCAAGGGCTACCTCGCCTCGTCCGTCGATCATCGGGACGAAGGTCGGGCCGTACTCGCAGGGCTCCGGGCTCGTCCTCCTGTACCACATCCTCGGCGAGCACGACGGCGAGTTCGGGGCGTGGGCGTTCCACAAGGGGGGCAACGGCGGGTTCACGAAGGTCCTCGCCCGGGCGGCCGAGTCGTTCGGGGCCGAGATCGCCCTCGAGTCGCCGGTCGAGCGCGTGATCACGAAGGACGGCCGGGCGACCGGCGTCGCCCTCGCCGACGGGACGGAGCTCGACGGCGCCGGTCGTCGTCTCCGCCGCTCGACCCGCGGCGGACGTTCCTCGAGCTCGTCGACCCGCGCGAGCTGCCGACCGACCTCGTCGAGACGATCGAGCGGTTCCGCTTCCAGGGCACGTCGGCGAAGGTCAACTTCGCCCTCGATGGCGCGCCGCGCTATCCGGCCCTCGGCGACCGGACCGACCAGTACCGCGGCTTCACGAACATCGGCCCGTCGATGGAGTACCTCGAGCGGGCCTACGACGACGCGAAGTACGGCTGGTACTCGAAGCGGCCGTACATCGACACGGCGATCCAGTCGACGATCGACCCGGACATGGCGCCCCCCGGCAAGCACGTGATGTGCTGCTTCGTCCAGTACGCGCCGTACCACCTGAAGGGACTCCGACTGGGACACCGAGAAGGAGCGCTTCGGCGACACCGTCCAGGCGACGCTCGAGTCGTTCTTCCCGGGCTTCGGCGACCTCGTCCTCCAGCGCGAGATCCGGACGCCGCTCGACATCGAGCGGACGGTCGGCCTGTCCGAGGGCAACATCTTCGCCGGCGAGTTCCTCGCGCCCCAGATGTGGCTCTTCCGGCCGGCGCCGGGCTGGTCGCAGTACCGGACGCCGATCGACGGCTACTACCAGTGCGGCTCCGGGACGCATCCGGGCGGCTGCGTGATGGGCGCGCCCGGGCAAGCTCGCCGCCGGCCAGATCCTCAAGGACCGGGCGCGGGCCGGCGTCAGCAGCGGAGCGAAGGTCGCCGCCGGGGTCTGAACCGGCGCCGGGCCCGCCGCGGCTCCGTCGCGACACCCGCGAGACGCCCGTCGCCTAGGTTGCCGTCGGCCGTGATCGATCTCGGCCCGCACCGAGGACGACGATGCTGGCCTCTCGACGGAACCAGGCGATCTGGGGCTATCTCGGCGCGGCCGCGGCTGCGTGGTTCGCGATCTGGATGCTCTTCTTCCCCGACCAGGTCCCCGGCTACTTCGCCTGGAATGTCCACCCGCGCTACGCGCAGGCGTTCATCGGCGCGGGCTACATCTTCCGGACGCTCTTCTTCCTGAACGCGGCCCGCGAGGGCAACTGGTACCGGCTTCGCTGGATCGTCTGGGGCAACCTGGTCTTCACGGGCACGCTGCTCTTCGCCACCTACTGGCACCTGACGGAGTTCCACTGGCCGCCGTTCGAGACCCCGCTCGCCCACATCTGGATCGTCCTGTACATCTACGAGCCGGTCGCGATGGTCTACCTGATCCCGCGCGGCATCCTCTTCAAGCCCGCGCCGGTTTCGGGCGGCCCGATCCAGACGGTGTTCCGGCGGCTTCCTCGTGCTCGTCACGGGTCTGCTCCTCATGCAGGGCCTGTTCCTGGTCGCCCAGCCGGAGTTCGCCGCGACCCGCTGGGCCTGGGAGCTGAACCCGCTCGATGCGCGGATCTGTGCCGCCTGGTTCCTCGGGTGGGCGTTCTGGTGCGGGACGATGGCGTTCGCGACCGACTGGGACGAGATCCGGACCGCGGCGGCGCTCTTCGTCGTCAATGGCGTCGCCCTGCTCGCGACGGCAGCCATCTTCCGCGACGACCTGCTGGATCGCGGCACGACGATCGGCTACGTCGTCGCCGTCCTGATCATGACCGCGACGATGGCGGGCTTCTTCCTGCTCCACGAGCGCCGCCGCCCGCGCGCGCCGGAGCCGTCAGCCGGACCGACGACCGAGCCGGCGACCTGAGGCCGCGGTCGAGCCGCGACCGAGCACTGCGCCGGGCAGCCCCACCACCACCGAGACGGCCGCCATCGCCGAACCGACGACGAGCGGACCGATCAGGATCCCGACCGCCGCCGGCGCCGCGAACAGCGCGGCGGCCCGGAACGCCCCCGTCAACGACAGCGCATCGCCCTGCTCGTCGGCCGACGCGACGAGAGCGGCCATCGCCGGGCCGAGCGCGGTGATCGTGCCCGCCGCCGCGCCGCCGATCACGAGGAGCGGCACGGCCACGAGGAGCGACGTCGGCAGGAGGGCGATTGCCACCAGCGCGAAGGTGCGCCACGAAGCCACCGAGGCGGACGGTTGGCTGGATCCAGTCACGACGGAGGGACCGGAGGGTGAGCAGGGCGACGGTGCCGGCGGCCTCGGACGCGGTGATCGACCAGCCGACGCCGATCGCGCCGACTCCCGCCGCGACGAGGATCACCGGCACGAACGAGCCCACCATCGACCACCACAGCCCGCCGACCACGCTGGACCAGCAGGCGATGTCCACGCCGCTGCGACGGAGCAGCCGCCACGTGCCCACGGACCCGCGTCGATCGAACGGCGGAAACGACCGGAGGAGCGGACTGCCGGCGACCGCGATCAGCGCTCCGAACGCCGCCGCGACGAGAGCGACGGTCAGCCCGAGGGACGCGAGGATCCCGCCGACCGCCGGGCCCACGAGCGTCCCGGCACTGCCGGCGACGTTCAGGTCGACGAGCCGCTGGACCGGGCGCGGCTGGTCGCGGATCGCGTGCGTCTGGCTGCTCGTCCAGAAGATCCCGCGTGCGGCGCCCTGGAGGAGCTGGGCCAGGACGAAGACGACCACCTCGGTCGAGATCACGAGCAGGACGAACGTCGCGAGCATCATGGCCGCCGAGATGGCGATCAGGGTCCGGTCCTCGAAGCGGCCCAGGAGCCACGGCAGCGCCAGCCGGCTGGCCAGCTGCATCGCCGCCGCCGTCGCGACGAGGAAGCCGACGGCCGGGGCGTCGTACCCGGACGCGAGGGCGAGGAGCGGGATCGTGACGGTCCCGACGCCGAGCCCGATCGAGAACGCGAACACGATCCCGAGGGCGATGACCCGGTCGTGCCGATCGCCGGGCGGAACGGTTGGCGGGTCGGCCATGCCCCGATCATCGCCGATCGCCGGCGCCCGGATCAGGCGGGGATCGTGCCGCCGACAGCGGCGGCATCGCCCCCGGTGAGCCGTGCCGCTGACGGTCGCTCCCGCGACCCCCACGGCGCCGCCGACCGCCTGGCCGATGAGGCCGAGCGGCCAGAGCACCCACAGGAGCCCGGGCGGATAGTTCGCGGACTGGGCGGTGGCGTAGAAGCTGCCTGGCCCGACGGTCGCCAGGGTCGTCGCCCAGCCGTTGAAGAGCGACAGGTCCGAGGCGAAGCCCTGTCCCGGCAAGACGACCCAGGCGAGGATCAGCCGCAGGGCGAAGCCGGCGACCAGGATGGCGGCGAGGGCCCGGCGGTCGAGTGAATCGGCTTTCATCTGCCGTTCAGCCGGGGGAGCGAGGATCGTCATCGCCGCAGGGTCGTCCGCGATCCTGTCGAAACGATGAGGACCATTGTCATCGAACTCGCAGAAACCAGCGGTCACCCTAGGGTTCATGAAGCCGATCGCCCATCGCTCACCAGCCGTCCAGCGCAGCTCCGTCGATCGCGATCGAGCGGTTGCCCGCCTCCGACGCGTCACGATCGGCACGACGATCGCGAGCATCGCGGCCTTCGGGGCGTTCGGCGGGCTCGCGGCCCTCGGCGATCGCGGCACGATCCTCGACGGTGTCACGACGGCGGCCATCACAGCCGACAGCAACACCAGCACGGTCACCGACGACGACAGCACGAGCGTCGATGACGGCGCGACCGATACGGGCACGACGAACACGCCCACGACGACCCCGACCCCGACGGTCACGTCGACCAGCGGCGCCGCCCAGGCGACGTCGGGCGGGTCATGACGACGCTCGTGGCCGATCCCGCCGTCCGCACGGCGACCTGGCGGGCCCTCGGCACCGGAGTCCGGCTCGTCGTCCATGGCATGGAGCTCGCTCCGGCTCGGGATGCCATCGAGACGATCCTCGACGAGATCGATCGGACCTACAGCCGGTTCCGGCCGGACAGCGAGCTGGTCCGGCTGAACGCCCGGGCCGGCGAGACGGTGGCCGTGAGCCCCCTCCTCGGCCAGGCGATCGAGGTCGCCCTGCACGCGGCGCGCGTGACGAACGGAGCGGTCGATCCGACCGTCGGGCGGGCGATGCGGGCGATCGGCTACGACGCCGACTTCGACGCCCTTGCCACTCGGACCGGCCCGATCACCCTCCGACTCGAACCGATCCCTGGCTGGCGCGCCGTGGAGCTGTCGTCGTCCGCGTCGCGAGGTCCGCGTTCCGCCGCGTGTCGAGCTCGACCTCGGTTCGACCGGCAAGGCGCTCGCCGCGGATCTCGCCGCCGCGGCGGCGCTCGCGACCGCCGGTGACATCCCAGGTCCTGCGACGGGCGTCCTCGTCTCGCTCGGTGGCGACATCGCGACCGCAGGCACCGCACCCGACGGCGGCTGGCGCATCCTCGTCGCCGAGGACAGCGAGACGCCGGTCGACGGGGACGGCGAGACGATCGGGATCGACGCGGGGGCCATCGCCACCTCCAGCACGACCGTCCGCCGCTGGCGCCGCGGGACCGTGGAGCTCCACCATCTGGTCGACCCATGGACCGGCGGCCCCGTCGAGACGCCCTGGCGGACCGTCACCGTGGCCGCCCCGACGTGCGTCGACGCCAACACCGCCGCGACCGCCGCGATCGTGCTCGGGACCGATGGCCTCGCCTGGCTGGCGACAACCGACCATCCCGCCCGACTCGTTTCCGTCAATGGTGAGATCGTTCGGATCAACGGCTGGCCGGCGCCCACCGTTACCGACGAGGGGTTTCCTGGATGAGCACCCAGATCCTGTGGTTCGCCACCCGCGGCTCGGGCGTCGTCTCGCTGATCCTGTTCAGCGCCGTCGCCTGTCTGGGTCTGCTCGCCGTGGCCCGGACCCAGTCCGCGGCATGGCCGCGGTTCCTGACGGTCGAGCTCCACCGCAGCCTGGCGCTGCTGTCGGTCGCGTTCCTCGCCCTCCACATCGTCACGGCGATCCTCGACCCGTTCACGTCGCTCGGGATCGTGGCGGCGGTGATCCCGCTCGCATCGTCGTACCGGCCGATCGCCGTCGGGCTCGGGGTCATCTCGATGGACCTCGCCCTGGCGGTCATCGTCACGAGCCTCCTCCGCGAGCGACTCGGCCAGCGCATCTGGCGGACGGTCCATTGGGCTGCCTACGGGGCATGGCCGCTTGCCGTCGCCCACTCGATCACCTCCGGCAGCGACACGCTCGATCCGTGGATGCTCGTCGTGACCGCAAGCTGTATCGTCGCCGTCGGCGGGTGCCTCCTCTGGCGTCTCACGGCCGGCGAGACGAACCGCGGGCGGCTCGGTGCCGTTGCCGCGGGCACGGCCGATCCGATCGCCGTCGAGACGGCGTGGAGGAACGACTGATGGAGGCGCGACTCGTCGCCGGACCTTCAGCGGCGCAGGGGGCCGAGTCGTACTCCGACCATCTCGCCCGACTCGGGGGGATCCCGCGCGGCAGACGTGCCGCCGACATGATCCCGGTCCTCGAGTCGAGTGGCCTGCTCGGCCGCGGCGGCGCGGGCTTCCCGGTCGGTCGCAAGTGGCGATCCGTCGCCGGCCAGGACCGCGGAGCCCCCGCCGTGCTCGTCAACGGCGCCGAAGGCGAGCCGCTCAGCGCGAAGGATCGGGTCCTGCTCGAGCTTCGCCCGCACCTGGTCATCGACGGCGCGTTGATCGCGGCCGACGCGATCGGCGCGGACCGGATCGCGGTCTACGTCGGGAGCGCCCATCGCGCCGCGGGCGCATCCATCGACCGGGCGCTCCGCGAGCGCCCGGACCTGCGCGTCGCGATCCAGCTGTTCGATGCGCCGGACACGTACGTCGCCGGCGAGGAGTCGGCGGCGGTCCATTTCGTCAATTCCGGCGACGCCCGCCCGGTCACCACGCCCCCGCGTCCGTTCGAGCGCGGGATCGATGCCCGCCCGACCGTCGTCCAGAACGTCGAGAGCCTGGCGCATGCCGCCCTCATCGCCCGGCACGGCGACGCGTGGTACCGCGAGCGCGGCCGCGCTGCCACGCCGGGGACCGCCCTCGTGACGATCAGCGGGGTCGACCATCACGGGGTCCGGGAGATCGAGCTCGGGACGACGATCGGGGAGCTCGCGTCGGAGGCGGGCGCGGGCAACCGCGCCGACCGACCGGCAGGCCGTCCTCCTCGGTGGCTACTTCGGCGGCTGGATGTCGACGGAGCGCGGCTGGGACGTCCCGCTCGACCCCGTTGCACTCCGCGAGGCGGGCTCGGCGTTCGGGGCGGGCGTCGTCGCGTTCCTCGGGAACGACCGCTGCGGCGTGCGGGCGACCGCCACGATCATGGGCTACCTGGCGGGCCAGAGCGCGGCCCAGTGCGGGCCGTGCGTGTTCGGCCTGCGGGCGATCGCCGATGCGGCCGCTCGCCTCGCCGGCGGAACGGCCGAGCGCGACGACCTCGCCCGGCTCGAGCGCTGGTCGCGGCAGCTGTCGGGACGGGGCGCCTGCCGTCACCCCGACGGTGCCATCGGCCAGATCCTCAGCTCGCTCCGGGTCTTCGGGCCCGAGTGGGAGCTCCACCAGGAGCGCCGAACGTGCTCGCGCGAGATCGGCTCGTGGCAGGCCGCGGGACGGCAGGTGGCCTGAGATGGCGTTCACGACGACGCGAGCCGCGTCCACGTACGCCCGCCCCGCCAGTGTCGATCTGGTCGTCGACCGGATCGCCTGTGACGGCTTCGGGATGTGCGCCGAGCTCCTGCCCGAGATCGTCGACCTCGACGACTGGGGCTATCCGATGGTCCGCCCCGGCGGCGTCCCGGACGCGCTGATGGACCACGCCCGCCGAGCGGCCGCCGTCTGTCCGGTCCTCGCGCTCCGGCTCATCCCTCGACCCGCAGGCGCAGGAGGCTCCCGATGAACGGCGACCCGCGGATCCACGTCCGGCGACGGCGACGGGCGATCGACCGGCTCCAATCGTTGACGACGGGTGCGGCGGTCGCCGGCATCGCGGGGACGGCCGGGTTCAGCCTGCTCGCGGCCGCGTCGTGGTCGGGCGTGCCCGGCGCGACGACGGCCGGCGACGTCGGCGGCGCCGGGCTGATCCCGACGAACCCATCCGGCAATGGCTCGTCCGGTGCCTCGACGCCGCGGAACCAGCCGCAGGCCGGGACCACCGATCCGTTCGCGACGGGCGGCGGCTCCGGATCCTCGGGGTCCTCCGGCACGACCCGCGTCCGGCCGGCCCAGCCCGGTACCGGCCGCAGCCACGCGACGACCGGCGGGTCGCACTAGCGAGCGCCGCGCCGGTCCGTTCCGCGGACGACACGACATTCCGCCCATCCGAACCGTGACGTTCGGCCCGGGTATCGGTTGACGACGTCGGCGACCATGGTGGCGGCCACGCACCCGCCTGGCTGCGCCGCCTGCCCTCGGCGCAAACCGAACCAGCTCGGATGGTGGACGCCATGCGCGTTCGGCGCGGCCTCCTCTTCTGGGGGCTCTTCCTCATCCCGCTCGGCGCGATCCCCCTGATCGTTCGCGCGGGCCAGCTCGATGCATCCCGGCTCGTCGACGCCTGGAAGCTCTGGCCGCTGATCGTGATCGGCGCTGGGGTCCTGATCCTCTTCAGCCGGACCCGGCTGGCGATCGTCGGCCTGATCGTCATGGCCCTGACGCTCGGCACGATGGGCGGCGCCGCCCTCGCGAGCGGCAGCTTCTGGCTGGGGGCGATCGGGGCGTGCGGGATCGGCAATGACACCAATGCCCACGTCGATCGGGACGGGACGTTCAGCGGTCCGGCCAAGGTGAGCCTGAACTTCGATTGCGGCTCGATCGACTTCCGCGCCGGCGGCGATCCCGGCTGGACCGTTCACGCGGCCTACCGCGGCGAGCCGCCGACGATCGACGCCAGTGGCACGAGCCTCGATGTCCGGGCCCCGTCGGGCACGGACCGCCGCCAGGACTGGACGATCCGAGCCCCGGCCGAGACCCTCGGGTCGCTCGACCTGGAGGCGAACGCCGCGACCTCCACCGTGGACCTGGGATCCGCGAACCTCGACCGGCTCCAGACCGACGTCAACGCCGGCGACGTCCGCGTCGTCGCCGGCTCTGCGGGCGTGAAGTCGCTCGGCATGACGATGAACGCCGGACGAATGCGGCTGACCCTCGGCGCGGGCAGCACGAGCGGGAACGTGTCGGTCAACGCCGGCAACGTGGACATCTGCGTGCCGCCGACGTCCGGCCTCCGGCTCGACGTCGAGGAGCAGCTCACCTTCGCGACCAACCTGTCATCGCGGGGATTGGCCCACGAAGGCACGATCTGGACGCGACCCGCCCAGGGCGACGCCGGCACGATCGATCTCCATGTCGAGGGCAACGCCGCGGTGTTCAACCTCGACCCGAACGGAGGCTGCTGATGGATACCCGTCTCTATCGATCGCGCGACGACCGGATGATCGCCGGCGTCGCCGGGGGCCTGGCGGACTACCTCGGGCTCGACCCATCGCTCGTCCGCATCGGGTGGGCGATCTTCATCCTCGTCGGCGGGCTGGGGCTCGTCGTGTACATCATCATGGCGATCGTCGTCCCCGAAGAGCCCGAGCTGGGATCCGCGGCGTGGTCGCCGTCAACGAATCCGCCTCCGGCCGGCGAGCCAGCCACGGCCGGCGCCGCCGGCGCCACCCAGGGACCGCCGTCGAGCAGCGCCGACTGGCGCAGCCAGCGCAACGCCGAGCGCGAGGCCCGGCGAGCCGCTCGCCGGGCGCGACGTGGCGACGGGCGGACCGCCTCGCTCCTCGTCGGCGGATTCCTCGTCCTCCTCGGCGTCGGGTTCCTCGTCCGTGAGTACATCCCCCAGATCAACTTCGACTTCTTCTGGCCGCTGGTCCTCGTGGGGCTCGGCGTCGTTGTCCTCGCGGCGGCTCTCCGGCCGAGCGGACCCGACGACTCGAGCGGCACCGGAGGTCCTTCGTGAGGGGAGACCGGCGCGGCCCGATCATCGCCGGGACCTGGCTCGTCGGGCTCGGCATCCTGTTCCTCGTCCGTGAGGCGCTCGACCTGGACTGGGCCGAAGCGTGGCCGCTGTTCGTGATCCTCGCCGGCGTCGCCGGTGTCGTGTCGACGTTCATGAACCTCGAGCGCGGCATCTCCGGCCTGTGGTCCTTCACCTGGCCTATCGTCACGATCGTCGTCGGCCTCGTGCTGCTCGGGGGCACGACGGGCTACCTCGGCCGGACGCCCTTCGACCTGTTCGCCGAATGGTGGCCGGTCCTCCTGATCGGGCTCGGCGTGTGGTTCCTGATCGGGGCGCTCATCCCGCGCCGCGGCCCGAACGAGCATCTCGTCGTCCCACTCGGGAACGCGGGCGAGGCCGCGGTCCGGATCCAGTTCGGGGCGGGGACCCTGGCCACCGGTCGCGCCGGTGGCGGCAACCTCGTCGACGGCACGTTCGACGGTGGCGTGGTCGCCAGGGACGGAGGCCCGGGCAAGGTCGCCCTCCGGCAGGACACGTCCTACGGCATGCCGTGGCTGGACCGCCGCTCGGACTGGACGATGGGGTTGACGGGCGACGTGCCCGCTCGACCTCGACATCCAGACGGGCGCCGCGCGGGCGATGCTCGATCTCGTGGACCTCAAGGTCCGGAGCGTCAAGCTCCAGAGCGGGGCGAGCGAGACCCGCATCCGGCTGCCGCGCGCCGCCGGGATGACGATCGTCCGGGCGTCGGCGGGCGCCGCGTCGTTGATCATCGAGGTCCCGACCGGTGTCGCCGCGAGGATCCGGAGCCGCGTGACGCTCGGCAGCAGCCAGATCGACGAGAGCCTGTTCCCGCGCTCGGCAGCCGGGTTCGAGTCGCCCGACTTCGGGACGGCCGCGAACCGGGCCGACATCGACCTGACCGGGGGTGTCGGGTCCGTGACGGTGGTCGGCACGCCGTAACGCGGTCGGCTACCGTGTCCGCGTGGCCATCGACCCTGCGGCGGACACCGATCGCCGGACCCTCGAGGGGTGGCTCGCCGGCCGCGGCGAGCACGAGCTGTTTGCCTGCGACCCGGCCCTCGCCGACACCGCCGCGTTCTGCGCCGCGTACGGTTTCGCGCCGGAGGATTTCGGCGAACACGATCGTCGTGGTCGGGAAGGGCGACCCGCCCGTCTACGCCGCGTGCGTCGTCCTCGCGACGCATCGGCTCGACGTGAACCGCGTCGTCAAGGGCCGGTTCGGTCGCAAGGCGTCGTTCGCGTCGCCCGATGAGACCCGCGCCATGACCGGCATGGCGATCGGCGGCGTGACCGCGTTCGGTCTGCCCGACGGGCTCCCGCTGTGGGTCGATGCCGCGGTGATGGGCCGCGAGCGAATCGTCCTCGGCGGCGGCAGCCGCTCCTGGAAGGTCATCGCGCCCCCGACGATCCTGCTCACGCTGCCGAACGTCGAGGTCGTCGACGGGCTGGCCGCGCCGGCGCCGCCTCGTCCGGCCGAGTAGCCGGACACGAAGACGCCGCCCGGCTCCGAGGAGCGGGGCGGCGTTCGTATCAGACGGCGAGCGAGCCGTCAGTCCATGGCGAATTCGCGGAGCTTGCGGCTCCGGGACGGGTGGCGCAGCTTGCGCAGCGCGTGCGACTCGATCTGGCGGATCCGCTCGCGGGTCAGGCCGAACTCGTGTCCGACCTCCTCGAGCGTCCGCGGCCGGCCGTCGTCGAGGCCGAACCGCAGCCGGATGACCCGCTGCTCGCGGCCGTCGAGGCTGTCGAGCACCTTGGCGACCTGCTCGCGGAGCATCTGGTCGGTGACCGCATCGAGCGGCGAGATCGCGTCCTTGTCCTCGATCAGCTGACCCGAGCTCCGTGTCGCTCTCGTCGCCGACCGGCGTCTCGAGCGAGACCGGCAGGCGGCCGTAGGCACGGACCTCCTCGACCCGCTCCGGCGTGATCGCCGTCTTCGGATCGGCCGACAGGACCTCCGAGATCTCGGCGACGCGTCGGCTCGCGGCCGAGGGTGACCGTCAGCTCGCGGCTGACGCGCGTGACCCGGTTCATCGTCTCGACCATGTGGACCGGGATGCGGATCGTCCGGCTCTGGTCCGCGAGGCCGCGCTGGATCGCCTGGCGGATCCACCACGTCGCGTAGGTCGAGAACTTGAAGCCGCGCTCCCACTCGAACTTGTCGACGCCGCGCATCAGCCCGGCATTGCCCTCCTGGATGAGGTCCAGCAGGCTCATGCCGCGATTGACGTACTTCTTCGCGTTGGCGACGACGAGCCGGAGGTTCGCCGACGTCAGGTGCTCGCGGGCGACCGAGCCGGACGCCTCGAGCACCGGTGCCATCTCCTCGATCGGCGTCGAGGTCGTGGCCGCTCTCGATCCAGCGACGGATCGCCGGCAGGGCGACCTCGTTGCGGGCCCAGGTCCGCATCGCGATCAGCGCCGCGCTGTCGCGGAACGTCGGCCGGAGCAGCGCCCCGTGGACGAACTCGAGGATCGCGACGAACGCGTCGACGTCGAGTCGCTCGTTGAAGACGGCGCGGAGGTTCCGCGCCCGCTCCAGAAGCTCGCCGGCCTCGCCGGTCGCGGCCTCGATCTCGTCGGTCAGGCCGAACCGCGGGGCGGTGACCAGGAGGTCCATCGCCTCGTCCGACGACGAGCGCCGCCCGGACGATCCGGTCCGACTCCGCGCCGAAGACGTGAGCGAACTGCGGGATGCGTGGTGCGGGCCTTGGGCTCGCTGTCGTTGATGCCCCAGACGTGGAGGTCGAGGACGGCCGACGCGGGATCGCTCCCGATCCGCTTGCCGAGCTCCATCGTCTTCGCGAGCATGACCTCCTCCTCGGCCGTGAGGAGGGGAACGCGCGCGATCTCGCGGAGGTACAGCCGGGTCGAGTCCTCGATGTCGAGGAGGTCGTCGTGCTCGGCGGGCTCGGCCGGCTCGTCGGACGTCGGGATCGACTTGGCGGCCGTCGCGGGCACCGGGGTCGCGGCGGCCGCCGCGATCGGCAGGCCGTCCGCCGGCGCGCGAGCGCCGTCGACGGCGGTCGACGCCCAGGAGGTCGGTCGGTCGCCGGCGGTCTCGAGCTCGAGCGAGACGAGGTCTGCCGCGGGCGCCTCGATGTCGAGCTCCGGGCGCAGCGGGGCAAGGTCGGTGGTCTGGTCGAGGAACGTGGTCAAGGGTTCTCCGTGGTGTGTCTGCCGCGCTTGCGCGCGTGGTCTCGCGAAGAGACGCGCCGGGATGCTGGATTGCGACCGGTTCGCGCATCCGCCGAGGCGAACCGGTGGTGCATCCGCTTCCGCCAGGAGCCGGACACACGTACCGGCGTGTCAAGTCTGACACGCCAGCGATGTCGGTAACTGTACCAGTTTGCGGGGGATTTGACAACCCCCATGCCAAATTTCGTCCTGTCGGTCCCGTGCGGCGCGCGCGTGGCCTCTGGTCGGCGATGATCCGTCCGTGACCACCTGGATCGCGCTGCTCCGCGGGATCAACATCGCCTCGAACCGACGGGTGCCGATGCCGGAGCTCCGCGACCTCCTCGTCGGCCTTGGGCACGCCGACGCGCGGACCTGGATCGTGAGCGGCAATGCGTGGTTCACGAGCGATCGTCCGGACGGCGCCGCGATCGCCGCCGAGATCGAGGGCGCGATCGAGGCGCGGTTCCGGTTCCCGGTGGCGGTCGTTCTCCGTCGTCTGGACGAGCTCGAGGCGGTCGTTGCCGCGAACCCGATCTCGGACGGCACGGCCGATCCGAGCCACTTCTACGCGGTCTTCCTGTCCGCCGACCCGGAACCGCGCCGGCTCGCGGCGATCGACCCGGCTGCCGTCGCGCCGGACCGCTTCGCGGCCGGCGATCGCGTGATCTACGCCTGGTACAGGGGCGGGCTGCAGTCGTCGAAGCTGGCCGCGCTCCTCACGGATCGCGGTCTGGGCGTGACCGCAACGGCCCGGAACTGGAACACGGTGACGAAGCTTCTCGAGCTTGCAGGCGGCTGACGCGGGGCGGGCCGCCGCTACTGGCGAGCCGCCGCTGCTGGCGGGCTAGGAGTCGCGGAAGTTCGAGACCTCTTTCCGGCCTCCGAAGAACCCGCCGCCCCACGTGCCGATGTCGAGCAAGACCGCCAGGCCGACGAAGATCCAGTTGATCAGCGACATGCCGTTGGCTGCCGAGAATCCGTAGATCAGGGTCGTCCACGGAAGGAACAGAAACCCCAGGCCCAGCAGGAGCTGGGATCCGAGCAGGGCGTTCCAGGTGTCCGGATCGTTGTACCAACCCACGAGCAGGGCAAACCTCGGCGCGATGGCGCCGAGCAGTACCGTGACGCAGCCCATCCCTCAATCTCCCTCAGCTCCATGACGCCCGTGACGGCGAACAAGCCATCGCATGGTGTGCCACCGCGCTCCCCGCCACCACCCTGCCCGCCCCCCGAGGTTGGTGAGCACGACGCGCGAGACGTCGCGGTGACGGATCGGTCGTAGGGTGTCGCCATCGGCCGGCCAGCGGGCGGCCGATCCGCTCGCCCGGGGGGATTCCATGGCCACCGAGATCAAGCCGTTCGCCGTCTCGACCACCGACGTGAGCCACGTCGTGATCGAGCTCTTCGGCGGCGACAACAACCTCAGCGACTTCGTGGACCAGGACCTCGAGGAGATGGCGCGGGGCAACAAGGGCCGGTTCGCGGTCATCGGGCTCGCGGACTTCGCCGGTGCCGGCGGCCAGGTCGTCGAGATCTCGCCGACGAAAGGCAAGCGGGTCCTCGAGGAGGTCGGCGAGATCGACACGGGCGATCCAGAGACGCTCGCGACATTCCTCGCCCGGGCCCTCGTGACGTACGAGAAGGCTCCCCACCGAGCACTCGGGTTCTGGGACCACGGGACCGGCGTCTTCGACGAGGAGGACAAGCACGAGGTCGTCCTGCCGGCCGCGCTCCAGAAGGCCGCGCCCGAGGCCGGCAACCGATCCATCCCCGCCCGGCGGCTCTTCATCCCGCGTCACAAGGCCGCCCAGGCCGAGGTCCGGGCGATGCTCCACGACAACACGAGCGGCGGCGTCCTGACCAACGTCGAGGCGGCCGGCGTCCTGCGGGCTGCATTCGCCCGGGCGGGGCAGACGCGGCAGCTCGACATGATCTTCTCGGACACCTGCCTCAACGGGATGGTCGAGGTCCTCGACGAGCTCGAGCCGTTCGCGCAGGTCGTCGTGGGCTCCGAGGAGCTCGAGCCGGGCGACGGCTGGGATTACGAGCGCCTGTTCCGGACGATGACGAAGCAGCCGCCGGCGACGGCGGCGGCGTGGGGCCGGATCGCCGTCGATTCCTTCAAGGCGGCCTACGTGGATCGGCCGGACCAGTTTCCGTGCACGCTCGCGGCGTATCGGTCGACGAACACCATCCCGGCGCGGTTCGCGGATCTCGTCGGGGCGGTCCAGCCGCTCGGCGGCGACGGCTTCCGGAACCTGAGCTTCATCCGGATGGAATCCCAGGGCTTCGCCCAGCGCGACACCTACGACCTGCGCGACTTCGCCGAGCATGTCGTCATGGAGCTTCCCGACGCCGCGACCCAGGCCACGGCGCTGATCGCGTCGCTGGACAAGGCCCGCATCCGGAGCGCCGCCCTCGGGCCGAAGGTCAGGGACGCCACGGGTCTGGCCTTCTGGTTCCCGTCCGACAAGGGCGCGTATGCCGACACCGAGGAGACGTATCGGAAGCTCGACTTCGACCTGAACACGCACTGGGCCGACTACCTGTCGACCTTCCTGTCGTAGCGGGCGCGGGCCCGCACCAACCCGAGTGAGAACGGCCGCCGAGTGGCGGACGGGAGGAGACGATGGCCGGACGGTCGCTGACCGGTGACGCGCCTGTCGAAGTCGACGGGATCCTGATCTCGGCGCCGGGTCTCGCCGGCGACGTCGTCGTGGAGAGTGGCGGGGGAGCAGCTCCCAGGCGGGGTGCGCGCGACCTCGCGGCGCCGGTGCCGGACGCGTTCCAGCGGGCGATGGGCCGGCAATCGATGCGGACGAAGACGACGATCCGGATCGACTCGCCGACCGACGTCGCGCCCGCGACCCGCGGGATCCGGCGCGGCGGCGAGGCGCCGGCGACGCGGCCGGAGAAGATCCGGATCGCCGTCAAGAAGCCGCCGAAGAACCGATCCCAGGTGATCCTCTCGCGAGACGAGCACGGGATCACGACCTGGCACTTCCCGACGGCGCCGAAGCGCGACGACACGTTCACCCCGGCCGGCCGGCGACCTCTTCGAGATCGAGCGGGCGCCGTCCGGCCCGATCCGCCGCGGCCTCGGGATCTCGAAGATCCTCCAGGTCGATCACGTTCCCGGTCGCCGCGGCCGCCGGCAAGGTTGCCGAGTTCGAGGTCCGCAAGTGGGACCGCGAGCACCACCCGACGCTCCTTCGCGGCTACGGTCCGGACAAGTCGCTGACCACCCTCACCGACGCGGACTGGAAGCGGCTCCAGGCCGGTCGCTGCCTCCTCTTCATCCACGGCACGTTCGACACGATCACCGGCTGCTTCTCGCGCCTGCCCGACGTGACCGCTTCAGGAGCTGCACAAGCGCTACGAAGGCCGCGTCATCGCCTTCGATCACCCGACGATCGCCGATTCCCCGATCGACAACGCCCGCGCATTCTTCAAGGCGGTCGGCGAGCGGTCGCTGGAGATCGACGTCGTCTGCCACTCGCGAGGCGGGCTCGTCGCTCGCTCGATCGTCGAACGGCCCGAGGACCTCGCGACGCTCGGCTCGAAGGTCACGATCGGCACGGCGATCCTCGTCGGCGCGACGACGAACGGCACGGACCTCGCCGACGTCGACCGCTGGAACCAGATGATCGACCGGCTGTCGACGCTCCTGTCATTCGCGCCGCTCCCGGCGGCGGTCGACATCCTGGAGACGGTGTTCGGGCTGATCCGCTCGATCGCGGTGGACACGGCCCACGACCTGGCCGGCCTCGATGCGATGTCGCCGAAGCGGCCGTTCCTCCACAAGCTCAACGACACGGTGCGCGTCCCTGCGGGAACCGCCTATCGCGTGATCGACTCGGACTACGAGCCGGACGATCCGGACCTGAAGGCGTTCTTCGTCGACGGGCTGAAGGACGACGTCGTGTTCCACGGCCCGAACGACGGCATGGTCGCGATCGAGAGCATCGAGGGGCGAACGCTCGAGGCCCCGTTCCCGGTCCTCGAGCCGTGCTTCTTCGATCAGGCCGACGGCGTCGAGCACGCCAACTACTTCGGCCAGGCGAAGACGAGCCGGGCGCTGCTCGGCTGGCTCAGCGGGGACGGCCCGGGCGGCGCTGGCGCCGCGGTGGCCGCGCCGACCCGATCCGTGCCACGGGCGGCGGCACCGAAGCGTCCCGCGCCGGCGGCCTCGCGCCGGGGCGGTGAAGGTGCCTCCGGCGGGCGCCGGAAGCGGCGGAGGGGGCGACCGAAGCGGCGGAGGGGCAGCGGGCGGCGACAACGGCGCGGGCGGCGGCGGAGGCGGCCCGGGCCCCGGCGACGCCGATGACGACGGCCCGAAGGCGACGAAGATCGGGCGGCGCGCGATCGAGGACCTGATCTTCCACTCGGCCTCGCTCCGGCGGTACACCCAGGACTCGCCGATCCTGCCGGACGTCTGGTTCGCCTACGGCAACAAGCCGAACCAGCGGATCGACCTGCTCCTGACGCCGAACCGCGCGGAGCGCGACACGAACCCGCCGGGACAGATCGTCCGGCTCCTGCGGGACGCCGGCGTCTCCCCGGATGCCCGGCTCGCGTACACGCAGTCAACGACGGCCGCCTGCCTCGACTTCGGGGAGCTGGTCGCATACCTGCTGCCACTCTGCGCGTGGCGCCTCGAGTCGCGGTCCGTCGTGCGAACGTGGCTGGAGATCCCGAGCCGCGATGAGGCGGGCCTCAACGACCTGGCCGCGCAGCTCGTCCGGTTCGAGACCGGCGAGGAGGGTCCGCACGCGGGCCCGGCCGTCCCAGCAACGGTCCTCTGGGGGATCCGCCTCGTCGGGCCGGATCCAGCTGGCCCGCGAAGGGGCGCCGAAGGCCGACCTCGCCGAGCTTCGCCTGGGCGACGACCGGCTGGCGCGCGCCCGACGGCTCGTCGATGCGGTCGCCGGCTTGATCGTCCCCGGGGTCGCGCAGAAGGAGCTGATCTTCACGGTGAGCCTGAACCGGGACGCCGATGTCAGCGTCTACCGGTCCGTCCCGACGGTGAAGGCCGACGCCGCCCGTGGCCTGTTCCCGGTCGACTTCAAGGGCCTCGCCTGGGCCGTCGTCGACAGCGGGATCGATGCGACCCATCCCGCCTTCCGGCGGCGCAAGCCACCGAGCACCGGCAAGCCCGTCGGAGATCACGAGGCGGTCGCCTTCGGGATCAACGACGGCAAGCCGCTCAACAACACCCGGGTCCTCGAGACCTACGACTTCAGCGGCGTCCGCGAGCTCACGGACCCGCACCGACTCGAGAACCTGGACCTGATGGACGACCACGAGCTGGCCTCGCGGCTCCGGGCGAACAGCGAGCTCGCGACGGAGATGCTGTCCACGCTGCGGGAGGGCAAGCCCATCCGCTGGACCCGCTTCGCGGATCTCCTGCGGATCCGCCACGAGGCCCCCCAGCTCGATGCGGCCGGCAACGTCATCCGCGAGGGCTACCGGCCGCCCGTGAACGAGCATGGGACCCACGTCGCCGGGATCCTTGCCGGTGACTGGCGCCAGACGGACGAGAAGGTGGACGGGCTGGGTCCGCCGAGCTACGACCTGATCGGCGTCTGCCCGACGCTGGAGCTCTACGACCTCCGCGTGTTCGACGCCGGCGGTGGAGGCACCGAGTACGCGGTCCTCGCGGCGATCGAGTTCCTCCAGGGGCTGACGAGCGAGCGCGAGGACCTGACCGTCCAGGGCGTCAACATGAGCTTCTCGATCCGCCACGACGTCGCCAACTACGCGTGCGGACGGACGCCGGTCTGCGATGACGTGACGAAGCTCGTGAACTCCGGCGTCGTGGTCGTCGCCGCCGCCGGCAACGACGGCTACCTCCGGGCACGGGCCGCCGACGGCGACGGCGACGGCGGCTATCGATCGGTGAGCATCACGGATCCCGGCAACGCCGAGGCCGCGATCACGGTCGGGGCGACCCACGGCTACCGGCCGTATGCCTACGGCGTGAGCTACTTCTCGAGCCGCGGGCCGACGGGCGACGGGCGCTCGAAGCCGGACCTCGTCGCGCCCGGCGAGAAGATCTGGTCGTCGGTCCCGGAGGGCGGCGTCCGGTTCCTCGACGGAACGAGCATGGCGGCGCCGCACGTCAGCGGCTGCGCCGCGCTCCTGATGGCCCGCTACCACGAGCTGATCGGCGACCCGTCGCGGATCAAGTCGATCCTCACCTCGACCGCGAGCGACCTCGGCCGCGAGAGCTACTTCCAGGGGCACGGGCTCGTCGACGTGCTCCGCGCGATGCAGTCGATCTGAGGCCCGGATCCGATGTTCGTCCTCGAGGCGCTCCAGGCCGACTACGGCGACGCGCTCCTGCTCCGGTTCGGGGAGGGTCGAGGCCGGCAGATCCTGCTCGACGCGGGACCCACCGGCATCTACCCGCGGAGCGTCCAGCCGCGGCTGCTCCAGCTCCGAGCCGGGCTGGACCCGGGCGAGCCGCTGACGATCGAGCGGGTCATCGTCAGCCACATGGACGACGATCACATCCAGGGGATCATCGACCTCTTCGCCGAGCTCCAGGAGGACGCCGACTCCCAGATCCCGTCGCCGTATCGCGTCGCCGGGCTGTGGCTCAATGCGTTCGACCTGGAGGCCCTCGGTGTGGCCGAGCCGGCCGCGTTGACGGCCGCCGTCGCGTCGGTCTCGGATGGGGAGGTGGCGAGCGTGGGCCCGGAATCCGAAGCCGTCCTCGCGAGCATCCCCCAGGCCCGGACCCTGTCAGACGCCGCGAAGGTCCTGAAGATCGCGGAGAACGCCGACTTCGCCAGTGGCCTGGCCATGGCCACGCCGGCCGGGCCGGTCGTCGTCGATCTCGGCGACGGCCTGACCCTGACGGTGATCGGACCGCACCAGGAGCGGATCGACGACCTGCGGAAGAAGTGGCAGGCCTACCTGAAGGAGCAGGCGCGGAAGGACGCGAAGAAAGAGGAGATCGCCACCGCCGCCCTGTCCGTCGATCGGTCGGTCTACAACCTGAGCAGCATCATCGTCCTCGCCGAGCGGAAGGGCCGGACGATGCTCCTCACGGGCGACGGGCTCGGCGCGGACATCCTCGAGGACCTCGACGCCGCCGGCCTGCTGAAGGACGGTTCGATCCACGTCGACATCCTGAAGATGCCGCACCACGGCTCGATCCGAAACGTCGTGAAACCGCCGGACCTGCTCGAGCGGATCACCGCCGACCACTACGTCTTCTCGGCCAACGGGAAGTTCGGCAATCCCGATCCGCCGACGATCGAGCGGCTCGTCGAGGCCCGCGGCGTGGCCGAGTACGCGATGCACTTCACGAACCCGGACGCCCGGATCGACAAGGTCCTGTCCGCCGATCGGGATCACCACAAGCGACACTACGAGGTGGACGTGCGGGCCGCCCACGCCCTGTCGCAAGTGATCGATCTCGAGGCGGGTCCGCCAGGCTAGCCGCCGTCGCTGGCAGGATGTGCCGATCCGGGCGACCATAGGGCGCATGGCCGGCCCAACCCGCCGCCGATGGAGCGCCCGCCTCGGCCTCGCCGCCATCCTCGCATCGATCTCGTTCGCGATCCTGTCCGCCGCGCCGGCGGCGCCGACCGCGGCCGCCCTGTCGCGCTGGACCGGCGGCATCGACCTGTACCGGAGCGGCGTCTTCACGACCCAGCAGACCTGGCTCTGGTGCACCGCCGCGGACATCCAGATCATCCGGAACATCGTCGACCACCGGTCGGATCACACGCGGACGAGCCAGGCGGCCTACTTCGACTACATGCGGGCCCACGACACCTACCGGATCCCCATCTCCGACGGCGTCGACCCGGGCGGCTGGACCGCAGGGCTCCGCCACTTCGTCGACGGCCGCTACCGGCTGGTGGCGAGCCGCAGCTTCGATGACGCGCTCCGGTCGGCCGTCACGAACCTGCGGCGGACGAACCTCCCGGTGGCGATCACGGTGTCCCACGGCAACCATGCCTGGGTCCTGACCGGCTTCACCGCGACCGCGGACCCGGCGATGACGAGCCACTTCACGGTGACGAGCGTCCGCGTCACCGGTCCGCTGTGGGGTCTCCAGAGCCGGAGCTACGGATACGACATGGCACCGGACCGGAAGCTGACGCCGAGCCAGCTGCGGGGGTTCTTCACGCCGTGGCACTACGCCCGGATCCACATGGCCTGGGAAGGACGCTGGGTGTCGGTCCAGCCGATCGCGCGGCGGGACGTCCGTGGCGGCCGCCGCGCCGAAGCCGACGCCGAAACCCACCCCGCGCCCGACGCCGAGGGCCACGCCGAAGCCGACCCCGACCGCGTCGCCGGCCGCCTCGCCCTCGGCAACGACGGACGTCTCGTCGAGCGCATCGCCGGATACCGCGTTCGCGGGACTGACCGGGGCCGGGCCGTCCTCCGCTGGAGCAGCGCCGTCGGCCGCCGCGGTCGCCGACGCCAACGGCGACGAGCACGTCCGTGTCGACCGTCGCCTATCCGCCCTGGCTGCCGGTCGTCGCGTTGAGCATGATGCTCGCCGGCGGGATCGTGCTCGTCGGGCTCCTCAACGGGCGGCGCATCCGATCCTGAGGCCGACCGGCCCGCCTCGCGGCCGGACGCACCTACGCGACGCGGACCCTGTCCCCGGGGTGGATGAGGCCGGGATGGGCCTTGAACTTGTGGTTCTCCGGGAACAGCGCGATCAACGCCCGGAAGCCCTTGAACCCGAACCGCTTCGCGATCACGGACAGGTTCTCGCCCGGCTTGACGACGTGGAAGACCTTCTTCCGGGCGGGACTCGGCGGCGCATGGGTCGGATGGGGCGCCGGCTGCGCGGGCGCATGCGGCACCGGCACGTGCGCGTGATGCCCGGGGACGGCCGGGCCGGCGTCGACGTGGGCGGGGGTGCCGCTCGGCGGGAGTGCGGGGACGGCCGCGCCGCCACCGGCCAGGGCGAGGAGCTGTGCCCGGGTGCCCCGGAACGCGTTCGTGTCAACCGCCCGGAACGCGCCGCCCGGCTTCTGGATCCCCGGCACGTGGATGCCGTGGCTGGTGAACTGCCAGATGGTCGGGCCTGCCCATCCGCCGAACGTCTGCCGCCACTGGTTCGCGTGGTTCCCGCCGATCGAGTCGTAGAACGCCGGCGGCGTGTGGTTCTGACCGGTGCGGTACCAGGCCAGCCAGAGCGGCCCGAACTGGTGGAGGTTCGCCTTCCTGGCGATCGACCCGAGGATCGAGCCCATCGACCCGTAGATCAGGATCGGGTGATCCGGGTGGGCCGCCCGCCACTCCCCGACGAACGCGGCGATGTCGGCCGCGGTCGGGACGGGATGGCCCTTCATCTGGGGCCGCTCGACATCGAGCATGATCAACATGCCCTTCGGATTGCCGACCGCGGCGATGAACGTCTTCGCCTGGCTGTGGGCCATACCCCCCACGAGGAAGGCATAGGCCCCCGGCACGAGACCGGCCTTCCGCGCGCCGTCCACGTTCCGGCGGTAGGTCACGTCGACCGTCCCGGTCTCGCGGACGCAGCGGGCGACGGCGAAGGTGACCCCGCTCGCCTTCACCCTCGCCCAGTCGACGGTCCCCTGGAACAACGAGACGTCGACCCCGAACAGCGCTCCGCCCATCGCTCCCTCGCTCGGTCGCCGGCCTGCGGCGGACCGCATCGCCGGGACGATGGCATGACTGTCGTCCGTCGTCGTCTTCGGTCCGTCTCGAACGTGCTAGGGTGGCTCTCGCCCAACGTCCAGGCCGACTGACCACCACCCGACCAGCCGCCCGCACGCGCCGTGGGCGGCTGTTTCACATTCATCGACGGGAGACACCGGAGTGACCAAGCACTCGAAGCTCGAGAAAGAGCGGCGCGCGGCCGAATTGGCCCGCGTGAAGGAGATCGAGGCAGCCTGGATGGGCAGCCTCTCGAAGCCGGCCGCCGCCGCGTTCGAGGAGGCCGTCGCGGTCGCTCGAGCCCGGCCGCCGCAGGGCCCGTACCCGAACATGCCCCCGGGCACCCGCCCGAACCCGCCGAAGCGCGAGCCGCGGCCGACCAAGGAAGAGCGGAACCGCCGCCCGCGCGACTGATCGCGGGGGAAATCGCTCGGTGAGACTCGACGGCGAGGGCTCGCCCTAGCGCGTCCCATCGATCGCACGGGCGGCCCGGTCCGCGAGCGCTTCCAGCCGAGCCCGCGCGTCGGCATCCAGCGCGTGGTCGTGGGCGACCGCCAGGACGCCGAGCGCCTCGCGCCGGTCGTCCGTCACCCGGATCAGGGGCAGGTGGCTGCGGAGGGCCGGACCTCCCGGGTTCATCGGCGTCACGTCGAAGGTCGGGCCGTCGTCGGTCATCGCCCGGCTGATCGGATGGGCCGGGTTCCGGACGGCGGCGACGAGGCCGTCGCGCGCCGGACCCTCGATCCCGGCCGCCGCCGCCAGCTCGAGCGTCGCGGACGCCGGGTTCGCGACGAAGATCGCGGCCGAGGCGATCTCGCCGTCGACCGCCGTGCGAACGACCTGTTCGAGGTCCGGATCGGGCGTCACGACGTGCTCCTCATGCGGTCGACGGGGTCGCCACAGCCTACGCCGGTCGGTCCCGCGAGGCCGTCCCGGTGGCCAGGCGCTCGAATCCCCGTGCTATGATTCGTGCTTGCCTCACTGTGGGGCAGTGCTCCGTGTGGTCGACTTCTCTCGAACTGACCGTGCGTCTGCAGTCTTGAGTTCGAGAAAAGTGAGGGTCACTGTGACCACCGGCACCATCAAGAAGGTCGTCTCCGACCGCGGCTTCGGCTTCATCGCCGCAGACGACGGCAAGGAGTACTTCTTCCATCGCAACGGACTGACGTCCTCGCTCGACTTCGACCGCCTCACCGGCGGTGAGAAGGTCCAGTTCGACATCGAGGCGAGCCCCAAGGGGCCGCGCGCGACGAACGTGCAGAGCGCCTGACCAAGCGTCGAAGCGCCGCTCGCACCATCGGTGCGAGCGGCCTTTTTGTGTCCGGCGCATCCCGCCGACGGCACAATCGCCCTTGATGACGACCCGGAGCCGGCCGCTCTTCCGCGACCCCGCGTTCGGGCGGCTGTGGTTCGTGCAGGCGTCGACCCAGATCGGCGGCAACATGTCGCTCTATGCGCTGACGATCCTTATCTTCTCGACGACCCGCTCGAATGCCGCCGTCAGCGCGCTCGTGATGTCGTTCCTCGTCCCGACGATCCTGCTGTCGGCGGTGGCCGGCGTCCTGGTCGACCGGCTGGACGTCCGCTGGGCCCTGATCGTCCCGAACTCGATCCGGACCGTGCTGACACTCGGGCTGGCGCTCGCCGGCACGAACATCGCCGTGCTCCTCGCCCTGAATCTCGGGATCAGCCTCACGACCGTCGTCCTGACACCTGCCGAAGGCTCGATGATCCCGCGGATCGTCCCGAAGGCCCAGCTCCAGACGGCGATGGGCATCTTCAACGTGACGCTTCAGGCATCCTTCGCCATCGGGTTCGCGTTCCTCGGACCGCTCCTCGTGACGCTCGCCGGGCCGTCGTTCGTCCTGGGAGTCGTCGTGGTGTTCTACGCCGCGGCGACCGTGGCGACCGTGCTCCTGCCGTCAGCGCCGCCGATCGAACGCGAAGCAGGTCGCGGGCCGCGATCGATCCATGAGCCGATCGAGCAGCTGCGTGACGGGCTGGCATCGATCAGTGGCAACCGCGAGGTCGGTCGGCCGCTCCTGCACCTGGCCGCGTCGGCGTCTCTCGTCGGCGTGATCGGCGTCCTCGGGCCGAGCCTGGTCTCGTCGCTCGGCCTCGATCCGAAGAACCTGATCGTCGTCGTCCTGCCGCTCGGGCTGGGCGTCGTGGTGGGCGTGTTCGCGCTGAGCCGGTTCGGGCGCTCGATCCCTCGACGGCGGGCCGCGGAGACCGGCCTGATCGTCTTCGGCATGCTCGCGATCGCGATCGCGGTCATTGCATCGATCCAGTCGAGCGACCTGCCGCTGATCCCGCTCGTCGTCGTCCTCGCCTTCGTCGCGGGAGCCGCCTACGCGACCACCGCGGTCTCGGCGCAGACGGCGCTCGTCGAGAACATGGAGGCGGGCGTTCGGGGCCGCGTCTTCGGCGTCCTGGCCTCGATCGTCAGCGCGGCCAGCCTCCTGCCGATCCTGCTCGCGGGGCCGCTGGCCGACAGGACGTCGGCGTCGTTCGTCGTCGGGATCGTCGCCGCCGGCGTGCTCCTCACGGCCGTCTGGTCTGCGACGGCGTTCGGTCCGCGCCCGATGTCCGGCGGAGCGTCGCAGCGACCCTCCGACGGCCTCTCCGGACGGGCACACTACCGACGTGCGCAGCGCGAGGCGCCTGTTCCTGGTGGCGTTCGTCGGTCTGGTCGTCGGGTGCGGGGGCTCGGCCGGCCCGTCGGACTCCGGCGCGTCCGGCGCGCCCGGCTCGTCCGCGGCGCGCCCGGCCGGTTCGCCGGCCGCCGGAACGGTCGTGCTGCAGGACGCCGCCGCAGACCTCAAGGACGAGACGGGCGCGGCGGCCAAGCCGCGACCCGAGATCGACGTCAAGACGGTGACCGCCTCGATCGCCGGTGGCAGCCTCGTCGTCGATCTCGTCGTTGCCGGCAACATCCCGGCGAAGTCGTCGTCGAAGAAGGTCGAGCTCAGCTACGCGACGACGATCGAGACCGACGGCTCCGGTCGTTCCGACTACTGGCTCCTGCTGACGAACCAGAAGGACGGAACCTGGCGGGCGGAGCTCGACGACTGGACCGTGAGCAAGACGTACGCCGGGAAGGCGTACCCCGGCTCGTACAAGCTGACGAAGAACGTCCTCCGGATGACCGTCAAGCTCAAGGCGCTCCACGCCCCGTCCCGGATCCGGCTGGCCGTCCTGACCCAGGCCACCGATCAGACGTCCGGTGACGTCGTCATCGGTCAGGACGTCGCCCCCGAGGGAGAGCCCTATCAACCGACGGACCAGTGGCTGACGCTCAAGACCGTCTGACGACGCCCCGGGTCCCGCTCGCCGCTCCGGCGGCGATCCGGGCCGCGCTCGGGAATCTTCGTCAGGCGTTGTCGAACGACGGGATCCGGCGGCTCGGGATCACCTGGATGCTCGGCGTCGCGGCCGACGCCGCCCTCGTCGTCGTCACCCTCGTGACCGTCTTCAACCGTGGCGGGGTCATCGCCGCGGCCCTGCTCGGTGCCGTTCGGATGATCCCGGCGGTCGTCGGCCGGGATGCTGTCGGGGACGATGCTCGAGCGCTTCCGCGGCGACCGGATCCTGGTCGCGCTCGGCCTGATCCGGGCCGCCAGCGCCGGCCTGATCGCGCTCGTCGATCTTCACGGCCGGGCACTCCCTGGACGACAAGCAGGTCACGATGATCGAGCTGTTCGTGTTCGCCGCGATCGCTGCGGCCGCCGGAGCCCCGGTCCGGCCGACGCAGGTCACCCTCATGCCGGCGATCGCCCGGAGCCCGGGCGAGCTCGTCGCCGCGAACACGGTCTGGAGCACGGGCGAGGGTCTCGGGGCGTTCCTCGGGCCGTTCGTGGCCGGGATCCTGATGGCGCTCGGGATGCCGGCCGCCGTCGCGGCCGTCGCGGCCGTCGTGTTCCTCGTGACGGCGCTGATCGCGGCCGGCCTCCGGTTCGAGCAGGCGGCGACGATCTCGGCGGACAGGACCCGGCGCGTCGAGCGGCGGGCTCCGACGCTGATCCGCGACGGGGTCCGCGCGATCCGCGGCCAGGCCGCTGCTCGCCTGGTCGATGCTCGGCACGTACGGCCAGGTGGTGACCCGCGGGCTGCTCAGCGCGCTGACGGTGGTCGCGGCGATCGAGCTGCTCGGCATGGGCCAGTCCGGCCCGGGGCTGCTCGCGGCTGCCCTCGGGCTCGGCGGCCTCGGCGGCGCGATCTTCGCGATGGCCGTCGACCCGATCCGAGCGGCTGATCCCGACGAGGTCGTCGGGCTCGCTGTTCTGGGGCCTGCCGATCGCGGTGATCGGCGTCATCCCGCTTGCCGAGGTCGCGCTGGCGGCGATGGTCGTCATCGGCGTCGCGAACGCGACCTACGACGTCGCGCTCTTCACGATCTTCCAGCGCGCCAGCGCGAACGAGGATCGCGCGCCGGTCCTGTCGCGTGCTCGAGGGGGTGATCGGGCTCGGGGCGATCTCGGGCAGCCTCCTCGCGCCCGTGCTGATCGTGGGCGTTCGGCACGCGTGGCGGCGCTGATCGTCGGCCGGCCTGATCCTCCCGGTCCTCGCGACGGTGATCTACCTGGCGGATCGGGCAGCTCCGAGCAGATCACCGTCGTCAACGAGGGCCTCGTCCAGCTGCTCGGGCAGGTCCCGGTGTTCTCCGAGCTCCCGATGACCGCGATCGAACGCCTCGCGGCGGGGCTGAACCCGGTGACGTTTCCCGGCGGGCAGCGCGCTGATGACCCAGGGCGAGCCGGGCGACACGTTCGTCGTGATCGCGACCGGCGAGATCGAGGTGAGCGTCGACGGGCGGCCGATCCATCGGCTCGGACCGGGCAACGGGGTCGGCGAGATCGCCCTGCTGCGGCGCGAGCCCGCGGACGGCGACGGTCGTCGCGGTCACCGACGTCACCGGCTACAGCGTCGACGCGGCGACGTTCCTCGCGGCGGTCGCCGGGCCGGCCGCCGCGGCCGTCACCGAGCGGATGGCCAGACGAACCTGGCTCGAGCCGCGGCCGCCACGGCGACCGCACCGGCGACGGCCTGACGCGCCGCGACCGCACTGCCGGCGCCGCCGCGGAACGAGTCGAGTCAGTCGAGCGCGGCGAGGACCTCGAGGATCCCGTCGCCGTACTTCTCGAGCTTGGTGGGGCCCATGCCCTTCACGCGGCGCAGGGCCGCGATGTTCGCGGGGCGTGCCTCCGCGATCGCCGCGAGGACGGAGTCGTGGGCGACGATGAACGCGGCGATGCCCTCCTCGCGGGCCGTCGAGAGACGCCATTCGCGGAGCGCGACGAACACGGGGTCGCCGTTGTCGCCGGGGCGAGGCGGGACGGGGCTGCGCCGGTGGCCCGCCGAGGTCGCGGACTCGCCGCTCGACCGGCCGGTGCGGCCGAGCGCGGGCGGAGGTCGAGCAGGAAGCGGCTCGGCTGCCGGCGCCCCTCGCGGCCGCGCGTCTCGCGACGCTCCGCCCACGACAGCGCGAGATGGACCCGGGCCCGGGTGATCCCGACGTAGAGCAGCCGGCGCTCCTCGGCGAGCGCGGCGTCGTCGTCGAGCGCCTGGCGGATCGGCAGCGAGCCCTCCTCGAGCATCGGCAGGAACACCGCGTCCCACTCGAGGCCCTTCGCCCGGTGGTACGTGAGGAGGTTGACGCCGTCGCCCGCGCCCGCCCGCTCGTGGGCCGCTCGGCGATCCAGCTCGGCGACGACCGCGGTGACGTCGCTCGACACGTCCGCGTGCGACGACCGATGTCACGATCGCGAGCAGCGTCTCGAGCGAGGACTGCCGCTCCTGCGCCTCGCGGCCCTCGGAGGCCGACGCGCCGTCCTCCTCGAACCCGACGTCCTCGACCCAGCGCCGCCGGATCGCCGCGACGAGTGCGAGACCCGTGGCGTCGAGACCCGCGGCGACGGAGGCTCGCGACCGCCGACCTTCACCTCGGGCCGGTCGTAGAAGCGGACGCCGCGCACCTGGTAGGCGATCCCGGCCCGGGTCAGCGCCTCCTCGATGGGCTCGATCTGGGCGTTCATCCGGACGAGCACGGCGACCTCGGCCGGCGCGACGCCGTCGCCGATCAGCCCGCGGATCCCGGCGACCAGCGCGTCGAGCTCGGCGTCGGCGGACGGCGTGTCGGGTGATCGTCGGCTCCGGGCCCGCCTCGCGGCTCGTCGAGAGCCGCTTCGAGCGGCCGTCGGCCGCGATCAGGCGGTTGGCGAGCTCGAGGACCTGCGGCGTGGAGCGGTAGTTCCGCGTCAGGTCGAGCACGCGCGTGCCCGGATGCCGCTCGCCGAACGTCGTCAGGAAGTCCGACGTCGCGCCGGTGAACGTGTAGATCGTCTGGTCGACGTCGCCGACGACGCACAGGTCCGGCCGGTCGCCGAGCCACAGCTCGAGCAGCCGCTGCTGGAGCGGGCTCGTGTCCTGGTACTCGTCGACGCTGAACCAGCGCTTCCGGGCGCGGACCGTGTCGGCGGCCTCGGTGTCGTCCTCGAGCAGCCGGACGGTCTCGACGAGGAGGTCGTCGAAGTCGATCCGGCCCTGTCGCGTCTTCGCCCGCTCGTAGTTGTCGAACGTCCGAACGAAGAGATCGAGCGGGATCGGCGGCTCGCGTCCGGGCGTCGACGCGGGCGACCTCGCGCTCGTACGCGCGCGGGCTCGATCCGCCGCGACTTCGCCCATTCGATCTCGTCCGCGAGGTCCTTCGCGGGCGTGAACCGGAAGTGGCCGGGCAGCTGCCGCGCGAGCCGGCCGAGGATCGGGATCTTCGAGTCGAGGAGCTGGGGGATCGGCGCGCCGTCGTGCCGCGACGGCCAGAAGTGGCGGAGCTGGCTGAGCGCGTGGGCGTGGAACGTCCGGGCCGTGACGCCGGGCAGGCCCAGCGACCGGAGCCGCTCGACCATCTCGCCCGCGGCCTTGTCCGTGAACGTCACGACGAGGGCCTGGTCCGGCGGCACGACCTCGGTCGCGATCGCGTAGGCCGTCCGGCGGCTGATCACCCGGGTCTTGCCGGTCCCCGCGCCGGCGAGGATCGCGACCGGCCCGCTCGTCGCGAGGACCGCCTCGCGCTGCTCCGGGTCGAGATCGTCGAGCAGCCGCTCGGGGTCGAGTCGTGGCACCCGGCGAGGCTAGCAGGCGGTCGTCATCGCCGGCTTTGCCGGAGGTGCCGGCGAACGCGGCATGGCCCGTGGGCAGCGCCCGCCTCAGGCGGGTCGCAGCTCGAACACGGGGTGCATGGCTGCCGCCCGGACCGGGTCGGTCCCGATCTCGGGCGCGACCAGCCGGAACAGCGCCTGACCGAAGAGCCGGCCCAGGAGCGGGAGCCTCGCGACGTACGGCCGGAGCACGTCCCGGAAGAAGCCGGTCGCCTCGTCGCGGCCGAGCTCCCGGGCCGTGACATGCTCCGTGCGGCCGCGGACGCGGATGTCGGCCTCGCCGGCGGCCCGCAGGTTTCGTGTCCACTGGACATCGCCATACGTGCCGATGATCCAGCGGTGGCCGTCGATGCGGACGACCGCGACCGGCGCGCTCCGCGGCTGTCCGGTCGTCCGGCCGCGGACGGTGAGGAGCAGGTTCGGGCCCATCGGGACGCCGATGCGGAGCAGCCGCGTGGTCGAGTGGGTTGGAACGGCGGATCAGGGCGGGAGCCTGCGTCATCTTGTCTCCTCGGTCACGTTTCGATGGCTTGCGTTCGTCAACCGACTGACGGAACGTGACCGGAGAACGTGACCAATGGACGACCGCGACTGGCTTGCCGAGCAATTCGAGACCCACCGACCCCACCTGCGGGCGGTGGCGTACCGGATGCTCGGGTCGGTCAGCGAGGCCGACGATGCCGTGCAGGACGCCTGGCTGCGGGTCAGCCGGGCCGACACCTCCGACGTCGAGAACCTCGGCGGCTGGCTGACGACGGTCGTCGCCCGTCTGTGCCTCGATGAGCTGCGATCGCGCCGGGCTCGCCGGGAGGAACCGCTCGGGGCGCATGCCCCGGAGCCGATCGTATCGAGCGTCGACGGAGGCGATCCCGAGGGGGAGGCGATGCTCGCCGACTCTGTTGGATTGGCGATGCTCGTCGTGCTCGAGACGCTCACCCCGGCCGAGCGGCTGGCGTTCGTGCTCCACGACACGTTCGCCCTGCCGTTCGACGAGATCGCGCCGATCGTCGGGCGGTCGACCGAGGCGACGCGCCAGCTTGCCAGCCGCGCCCGTCGCCGCGTCCGGGGTGCGGTTGCGTCGTCGGACGTCGACCTCGGCCGGCAACGCGAGGTGATCGACGCGTTCGTCGCCGCAGCACGGGCCGGCGACTTCGACGCGCTGCTCGCGGTGCTCGACCCGGATGCCGTCGTCCGCGGGGACACGGCCGCGTTCAGGCTCGGGGGCGCGCGGGAGGTGCGCGGAGCACGCGCCGTCGCGACGCAGGCGCTCACCTTCCGAGCCCTCGCCGGTGGCGGGCGCAACGCCCTGGTCAACGGCGCGCCCGGGATCGTCGTGTTCGCCGGCGAGCGACCGTTCGCGATCCTGGGCTTCACGATCCGTGGAGACCGGATCGTGGCGATCGACGTGACCGCGGATCCGGAGCGACTCAGCCGTCTCGACCTGAGCGCCGTCGACCACTGACGACCGCGATTCCAGCGCCGGGGACACTTGCGTGCGACCCATCCGGACGGGTCGGCGCTGCCCGTGTCACGATCACGTGGTCGGGTCACGCTGGAGGATTGAAGCGGCATTGGTCTCACCACCGAGAGGATCGAGCCCGGACGGGGCCGTCGGGGAGCCGTCCATCGCGCTCCGCGACCCGTCGCTGACCTTCCTGTTCACCGACGTCGAGGGCAGCACGCGCCTGTGGGAGCAGAACCCGCGCGAGATGCAGAGCGCCCTCGCGCGGCACGAGGTCGCTCCTCCGCGTCGGCGATCAGCGGCTCGAACGGCGACATCGTCAAGACGACCGGCGACGGGCGTCATGGCCGTCTTCGACGGCTCCGATCGCCGCGGTGACCGCCGCGATCGCCGCCCAGCGCGGCGTTGCTCGAGGAGTCGTGGCCGAGTGCGTGCGCGATCCGCGTCCGGATGGGGATCCACACCGGCGAGGCGGAGTCGCGTGGCGGGGACTTCTTCGGGCCGGCCGTCAACCGGACGGCGCGGATCATGGCGGTCGGTCATGGCGGCCAGGTCCTGCTGTCGGGTTCGGCCGCCGCGCTCCTCGACGGCGACCTTCCGGGCAGCGCCGCGCTCCGGGATCTCGGCGAGCATCGGTTGAAGGATCTCGGGCGGCCCGAGCACCTCTTCCAGCTGACGCATCCGGACCTGCCGGCCGAGTTCCCGCCGCTCGCCACCCTCGACCGGCGACCGAACAACCTCCCGACCCAGGCGTCGGCGTTCGTCGGCCGTGACGCCGAGCTGCATGCCATCCGCGAGCGCCTGGACGACGCCGACGTCCGGCTGGTCACGCTGACCGGGCCGGGTGGGACCGGCAAGACCCGCCTCGCGCTTCGAGCGGCCGCCGACCAGGTCGACCGGTTCACCGACGGCGTCTTCTTCGTCGACCTCGTCACCGCCACCGATGCGGACGCCGTCCTCGCCCTCGTCGCGATCGCCGTCGGACTCGCCGACACGAAGGAGCGCTCGCCGCTCGACGAGCTGCGACGGCAGCTGCGCGCACAGCGGGTCCTCCTCGTCCTCGACAACTTCGAGCAGGTCGCCGTCGCGGCGCCCGTCCTCGTGGAGCTCCTCGCCGACTGTCCCGGCCTGAAGCTGCTCGTGACGAGCCGTCAGGCGCTCCGCGTCCGGGGCGAGAACGTCGTGTCGGTGCCGCCCCTGTCGCTGCCGGCCGCCACGGGCCACCCGACGACGGCCGTGGAGCTCACGCCAGTTCGAGGCGATCCAGCTGTTCGTCGAGCGGGCGCGAGGCGTCCGATCCGACTTCCGCCTGACCGACGACAACGCGTCCGCCGTGGCCGAGATCTGCCGCCGGCTCGACGGGCTGCCGCTCGCGATCGAGCTCGCCACGGCCCGGCTGAACCTCTTCTCGCCGGAGGCGCTGCGAGATCGGCTGGGAAGCCGGCTGAAGATGCTCGCCGGCGGGGCCCGCGACCTGCCCGGAACGCCAGCAGACGCTCCGGGCGACGATCGAGTGGAGCTACCAGCTCCTCGAGCCGGCCGAGCAACGGCTCCTCGAGCTGCTGTCCGTCTTCGCCGGCAGCTCCGTCGAAGCGGTCGAGGCGGTGGCGGCGGGGCTCGACGAGGCGGCCGGCGTCGAGCTCGACGCGCTCGAGGGCCTCGGCTCCCTGCTGGACAAGAGCCTGGTCCGGCAGGCCGACGCGACCGCCGCCGACGGGAGCCGCGGATCGTCATGCTCGAGACGATCCGCGAGTACGCGGCCGAACGGCTCGATGCGCGCCCGGCGTTCGCGGCCGCGGCTCGCGACCACCACGCGCGCTTCTTCGTGCAGTACGCGGCGGACACCGCGCGAACGACCGGCGGCGCCGAGAGTGCCGGCTCCAGCGACGCGGTGGCGCTCGAGATCGACAACCTCCGGATGGCCTGGGGCCACTGGGTGACGCAGCGCGATCTCGATCGGCTGAAGGAGCTCAAGGCGCGTGATGTGGCCGTTCTACGACGGGCGTGGCTGGTACCACGCGACCGTCGAGCCGATCCGCGACATGCTCGGCGTCCTGGCGACGATGCCCGACCGCGCCGACCACTGGCAGGAGGAGCTGACGCTCCGGACGAGCCTCGCCCGGGCGCTCACGCTGCTGCGCGGCTACACCGGCGAGGCCGAGGACGCCTACGTCGAGGCGCCTCGCGCTGCTCAAGGACCACCCCGACGTGCCGCTGCTCTTCCCGGTCCTGCGCAGCCTCGCGAGCTTCCACGGGTTCCGCGGCGAGGTCGACAAGGGCATCGAGTACGCGAACCAGATCCTGCGGCTGGCCGATGCCGAGAACGATCCCGAGCATGCGGGTCGACGGCAACTTCATCCTCGGCGCCGAACACCGGGTTCGCCGGGGATCTCGCGGACGGGCTCCGGCTACCTCGACGAGGCGATCGCGGGCGTTCGAGAGCCCCGCCTATCGGCCGCGGCGGTACCGGCTCGGGCTCGACGTGCGGGTGTCGTGCCTGACGACGTCGGGGTTCTTCCTCTGGCTCCTGGGCTACCCGGATCGGGCCGTCGAGCGGGCCGACCGCGCGATCGCGATCGCGACCGAGCTCGACCACCCGTACTCGCTCGCCTACGGCCTGTTCCACTCCGGGTTCCTGCATCTCTGGCGCCGCGAGCCGGAGCTCGTCCGCGGCTCGCGCCGACGGCCGCGCTGCGGGTCGCCGAGGCAAGCGACCTGCCGATCTGGCGCGCGCTCGGGACGTGCCTGCTCGGCGCGGCGACGAGCGCGCTCGGCCGGCCGACGGAGGGCCTCCGCCAGATCGCCGACGGCCTCGACCAGTACCAGGCCTCCGGACGCCACCGATCTTCTGGCCGTTCATCCGGTTCATGCAGGGCGGGGCACACGTCGACGCGGGCCTGCCCGGTCCGGGGTTGCCGCTGATCGACGAGGCCATCGATCAGCGGCGGGCCGACCAACCCGACCGCGCCGCTCTTCCACATCGTCCGCGGCGACCTGCTGCTCGTCGGGCCCGAGCCGCGACGTCGCGGCCGCGACGGCGTCGTACGAGTACGCCTACGCCGATGGCGGAGCGGTTCGGGGCGCGGATGCCCCAGCTCCGGGCCGCCGTCCGGCTCTGCCGGGTCGCGCCCGACGCGGATCGGGACGACGCGGCTCGACGCGCTGCGCGCGGTCCATGCCGGCTTCACCGAGGGCGCCTCGCGACGCCCGATCTCGTGGAGGCGGCGGCGTCCTCGCTTACCTGGGGTACGCCGCGCAGCGACCTTCGCCATGGTCCAGTTGGGCGATTTCCGAAGGACGTCGGCGGTGGAAGTGCTGGCTTGCGAATGTCACTGAGGGACGAGGGAACGATGGCCGGACGCCGGACGCCACCCCGCGTGCGTCATCGAATTCGTGCGGGCCTCGCTTTCGTCGTTCTCACGGGAACGGCGTTGATCGTCGGGTGTGACGCCTCGGTCGTCGTGCCGCCGACAACCGCAATCGGTTCGGAAGCCTCTCGAGCCGTCGGCAGCCCCGATGCGACCCCACGGGCGACCGTCAAGTCCGCCTTCAAGCCGACCGGCGAGACCCAGGCCGCGAAGGTCGCCCGGATCGTGGATGGCGACACGATCGTGGTCTCGATCGGCGGAAAGAACGTCAAGGTTCGCTACATCGGGATGGACACCCCGGAGGACGTCGACCCGAACAAGCCCGTCGAGCCGATGAGCCGCGAGGCGGCCGCCGCGAATGAAGCGCTGGTGTCCGGGAAGACCGTCGTGCTCGAGAAGGATGTGTCGGAGACCGATCGCTACGGACGCCTGCTCCGCTACGTCTGGCTGCACCAGGGCACGACCTGGACGCTGGTCAATCTCGAATTGGTGCGAAGGGGCTTCGCCAGGGCGGTCAGCTACCCACCCGACGTGAAGGACGACGAGGTGTTCGCCTCCGCCGAGGGCGCGGCGCGGTCGTCGCACGTCGGACTCTGGGCACCCGGGGCGTCGGCTGCTCCCGAAGCGACGCCCAGACGCACGCCGAAGCCGACCCCGTAACCCACGACGAAACCGACTGCGCGAGGGCGACGTCGAACTGCCATCCGTCGTACGACCCCTGCCTGCCGATCGCCGGCGACCTCGACTGCCCGGACGTCCGCGCGATGGGCCTCGCTCCGGTGTCGGTCATCGGGCCCGACGACTACCGACTCGACGGTGACCACGACGGGCTCGGGCGTGAGTAAAGGGACGCGCGCGGAGCGCGCCTGGAGGCGGCGTCTCCGATTGCACCTATCCACGGGCGCGAACGCGCTCCAGCCCGTCGAGCATCAGGTCCAGACCGAACGCGAACTCCTCATCGTCATCACACGGGCCGAGGACGCCTTCGTGACTGGCCGCCAGGGCCAGTTCGACGACGTGCGGGTATCCCGCGAGCGCCCGGGCCATGGCCGCCGGATCGGGTGGGGGATCCGTGGGCCCCGGCTCCTCGAACAGGTCCTGGGTGAACCCGAAGATGCGGCTGCTCAGCACGTGGAGGGCGTGGTGGGCGAGCTCGATCGAGAACCCGCCGTCGTGGAGCGTGGCCAGGATCGATTCGATGTAGGCCAGGGCGGCGGGGCCGCCCGTGCCACGTTGCTCGAGCACTCGCCGGGCCCACGGATGGCGGAGCATCACGCGCCGCGCCGCCATCGCCCGCTGGCGCAGCGCCGTCTGCCAGTCGTCGCCCGGGGATGGCTCCTCGATCTCTCGAACGATCACGTCGACGAGACCGTCCAGGAGGTCGTCCTTGTCGCGGACATGCCGGTAGAGGGCCATGGCGTCGACGCCGAGCTCCTGGCCGAGCTTGCGCATCGACAGCGCCTCGTTGCCGCCTCGATCGGCGAGCGCCACGGCGGCCTGGAGCACGCGCTCCCTGGTCAGGGCCGTCCGACGCTCCTACGGTGGCGCTCGGCTGGGTTACCACGTCGGTCGGTCACCTCGAACGAGTTGGCGGGCTGGTCTGACGCGTGGGCCAGCGGACCTTGACGAGTCTACGGTGTAGCGCTATGTTTACGGCGTAGTTTACACCGTAGACGACATGGAGGCCGAGATGACCGCGATGTCCGACACGACCGACAAGGCGCCGCCGAACGTGCCGCGCTGGCTGGTCCGCACGATCTGGATCCTGCACCGAGCCCTGTATTCCGTCACCCGTGGACGGATCGGCCTGCGGCCCGCGACGAGCAGCCAGTGGGGGATGCTCCGGCTTCGAACGATCGGGCGCAACACGGGCAAGGCTCGCGTCGCGATCGTCGGATACATCCAGGATGGGCCCAACCTGGTCACGCCGGCGATGAACGGCTGGGCTGAGCCCGAACCGGCGTGGTGGCTGAACCTGCAGGCCCACCCCGCGGCGACCGTCGAGCTCCCCGGAGGATCGCGCGAGGTGATCGCGCGCGCGGCCGTGGGCGAGGAGCGGGCACGCCTGTGGAAGCGGTACGTCGACCTGGGCTCGTCTGCCTTCACGGAGGCCAGCGCCGCCCTCCGATCCGTCGAGACAGCGCTCGTGGTCCTCGAGCCGCGACTCGACCGTAGGTCGTGCCGTGGCGGCGATCACATGACCAGCCCTTGACCGACGCCAACCCGCTTGGGGCCGACTCGTTCATCTCGCCCCGAGTCGGCGGTGTTGCGGTGGCCTCGTACCATCCCATCGAGGGCCTCGGGCGCCCAATAACGGCGCCCGGGTGCGGGAGGGGTTGCCCATGGCGGGTACGCCGACAGCGGGCGGCGGACAGGTCCACACAGCGCGGAATTGGTGGCTCGTGCTCGGGGCCGTCGCCGTCCTCATTGTTGTGGCCGCCGCGGGTCTCTTCGCCGTCCGGAGCAACGCGCCGGCCGCCACGCCGAGCCCTGCCGCGTCGAGCAGCCCCGGACGGACGTCCCTCGACGAAGCGATGCGAGGGATCAACGCGGACGGCACCTGGTCCGCACGGACGGCACTGGCCGTCTTCGTCGCGTCGTTCGGGCCGCTCCCGGGGGTCGACGCCCCGCCGCCCGATCGGTCCTACCACTCGGGCACGACCGCGATCGAGATGGTCGAGGCACATTGGTCCGAGCTGACCGACGCCCAGCGGAAGGCGATCCTCGACTACATCGGTCCGGCCGCGTCGGCCATCGTGCCGGCGGCGTTCCACCCGGAGCTCGCCGCGCTCGCCGATGTGTGGCAGACCACCGCCGACCAGGCCGCGGCCGAGATCGGCAACCGTCTCGGTCACCCGCTCGGGATCCCGATCCGGATCGTCTTCCCGCCGACGGCCGACGACCCGACGGCCTGGGCCTGGGCCAGCGGGAACTACAACGAGGTCCCGGCCGGCTCGGTCGCGACCGCCTGCGTCGTCTCGATCCCGCCGGCGATGCTCGCCCCGGACCGCGCGCCATACATCCACTGGCTGCTGCTCCACGAGGTCTGGCACTGCTTCCAGGCGCGGCTCGTGAGCTTCCAGTCCATGGTGACCGTTCCGAAATGGGTCTCCGAGGGGCAGGCGAGCTGGGTCGCCGAGGCGATCACCAACGGCGCCGGCGCGCCGCCTCCGGAGTCCGACCAGGACCACTGGCGCGGCTGGATCACCGATCCGGCCAGGACCCTCTATTCCCGGGCGTATGACGCGGTCGGGTTCTGGGCCCAGCTCGCCTACAGCGGAACCGATCCGTGGACCATCCTGGAGTCGAGCTACGTTGCCGCGGCGACGAAGGGAAGCCCAGCCGGGTTCTCCGCGGCGGGAGCAACGGCGGCGTCGTTCGTCGACGGCTGGGGCTCGAGCTACTTTCGAAACGGCGTCCCTGCCGCTCCCTGGGCCATGACATCGGACTTCGGGATCCTGCCGGCCGGCGTCCGGCCGGCGCCGCAGTCCGTCGCCATCGGGGACGGCGAAGAGGCGACGATCACGGCGGGAACGAACAGTGCCGCCGTTTCCGATCTGAACCTCACCGCGTTCGTCACGGAGGTCGACGTCTCGGGCTACGGCCGCGTCGGCTCCGACGGCGGCTATGACCGCGTCCTCCACACCGGCCCCGTGGAGACCCAGACGATCTACCTCTGCACGACGAACTCCGGCGACTGCACGTGCCCAGCGGGCAGCGAGGCGACCCAAGCGACCACGGAAGCCATCCCCGGTGCGAGGCATGGCGCCGTGACCGGGCGCGACGACGGTTCGAGCTTCATGCACCTCAAGGGGATCGGAAAGGACGATTGGTGCCGGAAGAAGGCAACACCGGCTCCGCAGGCCGGCGGCGGCGAGTGCTCATCCAGCTGCGGCGGCAGCAACGGCGACCCCCACCTGAAGACGATCGACGGGAAGAAGTACGAGCTCCAGGCAGCCGGCGAGTACGTCCTCCTCCGGTCCGCCGACGGCTCGATCGAGATCCAGGGACGACAGGAGCCGCCATGCGTCGTGGGGGCGGCGTCCCCGCCGCCGTCGTTCGCGCCCACCTGTCAGGCGACGATCAACACGGCCGTCGCCGTGAAGGAGAACGGGCACCGCGTCGGCTTCTACGTGTCCGAGCGACGTGCCGACGGTCCACGTCGACGGGAAGCCCATCGACGCGAGCCAGGTCGCCACCGCAGACCTCGGACCGGGCACGAAGCTCACCGGCTATCGCCGCGGCTACGAGCTCGACCTGCCCGACGGGACGAAGGTCTGGGCCCTGTCGGTCGGCTCGTGGGGGATCAACCTCCTGGTGAAGCCGTCGACGCCGCTCTTCGCGTCGGCGGGTCGGGCTCATCGCCCAGGTCCCGACCGGTTCCCAGCTGCGCGTGCCGGCACTGCCCGACGGGACCACGCTGCCGGCGGCGACCGATCGTCACGACCGCTACCACCAGCTCTACGAGGTCCTCGCCCCCGCCTGGCGGGTGACGGACGCGACGAGCCTGTTCGACTACGACGCCGGCAGGATCGGCCGCCTCCTATGTCGTCCCGGCCTATCCGCCCGAGACGGCGCCGGTCGCGACGTCCGACATCGACCCGGCGGTCCTCGCCACCGCCCGGACCGCCTGTGCCGCCGTCACCGACGCGGATCTCGCCGACGAGTGCGCGTATCGACGCGGCGGTCACCGGCGACACCCGGTTCGCGACCCTGTACCAGGCGAGCGAGCAGCTCCAGACGCTCGGCACCTCGAGCCCTCGACCTCGCACCCGGCGCGACCCCGCCGTCGCAACCGCCACCGACCGGCGGTGCCGCCTCCGGCGTCAACCTCGTCGAGGACGGCCTCGCGAATACCTCCGCCATCGGCGTCGGCAGTCATACCCTCGGACCCGACGGGACCGCATACGTGGAGGTCGGCGAGCCGCAGTCGTCCGGAGGAGCGTCTCGACCGTCCTGCTCGCGATCGATGGCCCGACCGGCCACGTCAAGGCGCGGGCGACCCCCGGACGGTGGCGGTTCGGTCGCGTTCGCCGCCGGGTCTCTGTGGGTCGATCGCCTTCAAACGCCCGACACCGGCTGCGCCGTCTCCCGCCTCGACCCGTCGCTCGCGGTCCAGGCGGCGGTGCCCATCGTCTGCGGGCCGAGCTGGCCAGTCGATCATCGTCCCATTCGACGATGCGCTCTGGTTCGTCGATCCGACCGGCGCCGATGCGAGCGGCACGGGCGGCCACCTCCACAGGATCGATCCGACGTCCAACGCGCCGTATTCCGGCCCCGCCGGCGAGCATCGCCACGCCGTTCGTCTCGCCCTTCCTCGGCGTCGTCGGTCGAGCGGGTTCCTCGCTCCGACGTCGGCCGGGCTCTATCTACGGCGACCCCCGGCGCGGCTTCTATCGTCTTGCGACCGGCTCGACCTCGTTCGACTCGCTCGGCAACCCGAACACCGGCTACCACCCTATCCGGCCGGTGACGGGCTGTCGTTCCAGACCGAGGTCGGGACGCAGGAGCAGCCGGACAGCACTACCGCGTATCTCTACGACGGCGGGGCGACCGCCGCCCGGCAGCTCACCGTCCAGTGCTTCGTCGTCCGGGCCGACGACGCCAATGTCTACACCGGCTCGGCGGCGAGCGACGACCAGGCCGACGGCCTCTCGAGCAACCCGATCGACAGCAGCCCGCCGACCCAGATCGCGACCGCGGCCAGCGTGCCCAGCTCCTCGACCGGCACCGTCCGCCTCGAATACCAGGACCCGGTCGTGCCCCTCCAGGTCGGCGACCACGTCGCTCGTCAAGCTGTGGGCAGCACCGTCGCCGACGAGCCCGGACACGATCGCGCTCTACGAGCAGTCGATCCCCGTGCCCTGACCTCGAACTCCAGCCACGAATCGAAAGGCCGCCGGTCGGGACGACCGGCGGCCATTGCATCAGGCGGGCAGGTGCCCGTCGATCACGTCCCGACGAGGAACCCGTCGACGTCGACGCGTGGACGACCGGACGTGGCCATGACCTTGATCATGAGCGTTCGGCTGGCCGAGGTCGAGTAGGTCGCGCTCCAGACGACGCGCTTGGTGAGCGTCGCCGGGGCGTAGAGATCGACGGTCGCCTTGAGGACGCCGTTGATGTAGATGTTCGCCTTGCCGCGGTTGTACGACTTGAGGGCGACCCACGCGATCGACTTGCCGGTGAACGTGTAGGAGGCGGTGGAGTTCTTCGTCGACGAGCTCTTCGCCGTCCCACCCCACCAGGCGGTCGACGTCGAGTTCGCCCACGTGCCTGTGTAGTGGACCGCGCTGTACGCCTGCGAGATCCCCGTCACCTTGAACGAGGCGCCTTCCTTGAACGCACCGACGTTGGTCGAGCCGTCCGTGGCGCGGACCCGGAACTTGTAGGTGAAGCCGGAAGACACGAAGACCTGTGTGGATGTGGTGGTGAAGGCTCGAGCTGACCGTCGTGTAGGCGGCGCCGTTGGTGCTCTGGTCGAGCTGGTAGCTGGCGATGCCCGAGCCACCGGCGTCCGTGGCCGCCCACGAGACGGTCCACGGCGCCGTCGTGCCGGAGAACGCGCCACCGGTCCGCGGCGAGTTCGAGACGCTCGAGACGACCGGCGGGGTGGTGTCCGCGGTTGCGGTCCAGGTCTTCGTCGCGGTGGGGGAGGCATTCCACGCCGCGTCGTAGCCCTTGACGTCCAGGGTGTGCGAGCCGGGGGTCAGGCCCGTGATGTGGGTGGACGTCGAGCAGGGCAGCGGGTCGCCGTCGAGCTTGCAGCTGAAGAACAGCGCGCTGCCGTCGCTCGAGCCGAGAGTGGCGTCGGCCGTCGGGCCGGTCGTGCTCGGCAGGCTGATTGTCGCCGTCGGCGCCGTCGTGTCCTCGTCGCTGAGGTACACGTTCTCGATCGAGTTCGTGTCCTGGCGACGAGCTGTTCGTCGGAGCTGAAGGCGACGCGCTTGCCGTCCGTCGAGGCTGCCTTGAACGTGACGTCGCTGGCGCTGCCCGGAGTCAGGAGCGTGTTCGCCCCGCCCTCCCAGCGGTACAGGTCGACCGCCGAATCGCCATCGCCGGCGACGAGTGACTCGTCCGTCGAGAAGATCACCCGCGACCCGTCCGAGGAGAGGGCGCGGATGACGGTCGACGTCGCGCTGACCGTGCCGTCCGTGAGGATGTCGGTGGTGCCGGGGTTCGCGGCGCTCCAGCGGTAGATGTCCGTGGTGCCGTCGGTGTCACCCGCGACCGCCGGGTCGGCGGACGCCCAGACGATCACCGAATCGTTGGCGGTCGTGAACAGCTGGCTCGTCGTGCCGAGCCCGCCCGGGATCAGCGTCCAGCCGCTCGCCGAGCCGACGTAGAAGTCCGTGGTGCCGTTGGTATCCCCGGGCACGAGGCTCGCGTCGGTCGAGAGCAGCCAGTGCGTTCCATCGGGGCTCAGTCGGAGCGATTTCGGTGCATCGGTGCCGGTCAGGCCATCGAGGTTCAGGTCCATGAGGTGCATGACGCCGGCGCTGTCGCTGTAGTAGCCGTCGAGCAGGCCGCCGTCGGTGTCGCCGCCGACGAGGCTCTGGGTGCTCGTGAAGAAGACCTTGCTGCTGTCGGCCGAGAAGCCGGCCAGCGTGCCCTTCGAGCGCAGCGTCGATGTCGTGCCGATGTACTCGAACGCGCTCGTGCCGTCGCCGCCGGAGTCGACGACGAGGATGTGCTTGCCGTCCGGACTCGCGCGGAGGAAGGCCGCGTTGGCGATGTCAGGGTTGACCAGGGTCTCCTTGTTCGTCGAGGCGGTGTACTCGTACAGGTCCGTGACGCCGTTCGAATCGCCGGTCCCGGCGATGTCGTCGTCGGACTGGAAGACCATCCGCGACCCGTCGTCGGCGAGCCACCGGGCGACCTGGTTGTCGGACGCCGTGCCGGCGGACGCGAGCTTCGTCACGCCGTCATGGATCAGGTACAGGTCGTAGCCCGGATCCGTCACGCCGGTCAGCTCATTGGCGGTGTAGACGACGAACGAACGGCCGTCTGGCGAGACGTGGGTGAGCCCGATGAAACCGGGCTGGGACGGCGAGAAGATGCGGGTCGCCGTGGTACGGGATCACGTCCCACGGTTGCGACGACTCGGTCGCGCCGCCGTCGTTGACGAGGTCCGTGGCCGAACCCAGGTAGACGTGGGCGCCGTTTGGCGACATGGCGGCGAAGTACTTGACGTCTGCGTCGTTCGGATAGAGGACGGTCAGCTTCGGCACGGCCACGACGTTCGACGCGGGCGCGGCCTGCTGGTGGACGGATTCGGACCTGGCCGCAACGGTGCCCGGGATCGTGAGCGCGACGCAGGCGACCGCGGCGATCAGCGGGGTCCGCAGGCTCGAGTGACGGTTGCGAGGCGGCGGAGTCGAGCGAGACATCTGCCCTCCAAGGGTCGGGATGGGGATGAAGATGAGTTCCGAGGCGCGAAGGGTATCCGAACGTAACCGACCGGGCGCCGCGAGTCCATGCTCGACCCGCGATCCGGTGCGAATTGGCGACGAAAACCTCGCGGCTCTGACGCCACGGACCGGTTGCGACAGGTCGACCTCCGGTCGGGCGTGGGCCGGACAGATCGGGGTGGATGCCTCTTACGTTCGGGGATGCGGGCTCCTAGGGTGGACGCGTTGACCGCGGGAGCGTCGCGGTCGGACGTTCGTCACGGAAGGGGGCTGCACATGGGCTCGCGTTCGAAGCTCGACTCGATCGCTGCCGTCGTCGCCGTCGTCAGCGTCATGCTGGCGGCGGGTGCGTGCACCGGCTCGACAACGAGCGCGTCTGGACCGGCCTCCAGCGTCACGACCAGTGGTGGAACAGGTAGCAGCGCGGGTGGCGGCGCGGCTGGTGCGGGGAACCTGTCGAACCCGTGCTCGCTGCTGACCCAGGCGGAAGTCAGCACGATCGTCGGACAGGCTGTCGGGCCGGGCGACAACAGCACGGACTCGCACGAGTGCGACTTCCAGTACCCGGCCAACGACGTGCCCAAGATCCAGGCCGGCATCGGGATCGAGAGCGAGACATCGATCACCTCCCTCTGCCAGCTCCGGTGCGGGCTACACCGTGACGGCCGTCGCCGGGGTCGGCGACGCGGCCTGCTTCGTCAGCGTCCCGGGGATGAGCGTCGGCGACAACCTGACCTTCGCCCATGCCGGCCACGTCTTCACCGTGACCGCGTCGTTCGGGTCGAGCGGCACCGACGAGAAGATCCTCGCCGCCGACAAGGCCCTCGCGCTCGCCGCGCTCGGGCACATGCAGTGAGATAGAGAAGGGGAGGAGCGACGCTCCTCCCTTCCGGCTCAGCCCTTCACGACGCCCAGCGGCGTCAGCCGCCTGAGCGGCCGCACCAGGGATGCCGATGCGGCCATGACGGACCGATGTCCTTGTCCCCGAACGGTCAGCTGCAGCCGCTCGTGGAGCCGCAGTTCAGGCACTTGTAGCAGCTGCCGTTGCGGACCATGATCGAGCCGCATTCGGCGCAGCTCGGGGCGTCCTCCTGGATCTTGAACGCGACGTTCGTCGTGCCCAGGGAGAGCGTCACCGTGCCGCTGCCGTTCCCGTTCGACGCCTTCGCCGGCGCGGCGTGGCCGTTGGTGGCCACGACCGCGAGCTCGTCTCGAGCAGGGGAGGAGGCTCCGCTCGAGACCGAGCCCGCAGTCGCGACCGGGGCATTCGCCGTGGGCTCGGGCATGGACCGGCGCTCCGATCGACGGCCTTCGGAGCGTCGTCGGTGGCGACGGCCAGGCTGGCCTGAGGCTTGTCACTCGCTGCGTCGGGGGCCGTTGACCCGCCGGCTCCGGCCGGAGGCTGCGTCGGACGGCGAGCGCCTTGTCGTCGGCGAAGCCGGCGACGCCAGCGCTCGCCGGAGACGACAGCCGGAGAGCCGAAGCCGGCGTAGGTATCCCCCACGGCACCACGGTCGACCAGCCCCAGGGCGGCCTTGTCGTCCGGGCCGAGGAACCGCGACCCGAGCCATCGGAAGATGTAGTCCACGATCGACTTCGCGATCGGGATCTCCTGGTTGCCCGTGAAGCCGCTCGGCTCGAACCGGACGTGGGCGAACTTGTTGACGAGATCGCGGAGCGGCACGCCGTACTGGAGCGCCACGCTGACGGTGGTCGCGAAGGAGTCCATCAAGCCCGAGACCGTGGACCCCTCCTTGGCCATCTTCAGGAAGATCTCGCCCGGCTGTCCGTCCGGGTAGAGGCCGACCGTGATGTAGCCCTCGTGGCCGGCGATGTCGAACTTGTGGGTGACCGCGGTCCGCTCGGACGGGAGCCGGCGGCGATGCGGCTTGCCCGCCTCGGCCTGGGCCTTCGCGAGCTCCTTCTTGAGCTTCGCGACCGCCTCGGTGTCGACGCGCCGCGTCGCCGTCCGACTTCTTGCCGGTCATCAGCGGCTGGCTGCGCTTGCTGTTGTCGCGGTAGACCGCGATCGCCTTCAGGCCGAGCTTCCAGCCCTCGAGGTAGACCGTCTCGATCTCCTCGGCCGTCGCGGCCTCCGGCATGTTCACGGTCTTGCTGATCGCGCCGCTGATGAACGGCTGGATCGCGCCCATCATCCGGACGTGGCCCATGTAGTGGATCGAGCGCTCGCCGTTGACCGGCTTGAAGGCGCAGTCGAAGACCGACAGGTGCTCGGGCTTGACGTGCGGCGCGCCCTCGATCGTCTCGCGATCGTTGATGTAGGCGAGGATCTCCTCGACCTGCGTCGGCGTCGTAGCCGAGCTTCTTCAGGGCCGACGGGACCGTCTGGTTGACGATCTTCAGGAAGCCCTCGCCGACGAGCTTCTTGTACTTGATCAGGGCGATGTCCGGCTCGACCCCGGTCGTGTCGCAATCCATCATGAAGGCGATCGTGCCGGTCGGGCGCCAGGACGGTGACCTGGGCATTCCGGTAGCCGTGCTTCTCGCCGAGGGCGAGCGCCTCGTCGTAGACGACGCGGGCCGCGTCCTGGACGTCGCGCGGCACGCCGGCCGACGGGATCTTGTAGGCCGCGTCGCGGTGCTTGTTGATCACCCGCAGGAACGGCGCGCGGTTCTCGTCGTACGCCCAGAACGGACCGCCGTGGTCGCGGGCGATGATGCTCGACTGCTTGTACGCCTCGCCGTGCATGATCGCGGTCAGGGCGGCGGCGAAGTTCCGGCCCTCGTCCGAGTCGTAGGCGAGGCCGCGTGACATCAGCAGCGCGCCGAGGTTCGCGTAGCCGAGCCCGAGCGGGCGGAACTTGTGGCTGTTCTCCTCGATCCGCGGCGTCGGGTAGGACGCGTTGTCGACGAGGATCTCCTGGGCGGTGAGCGTCAGCTTGGCCGCGTAGCGATAGCTCTCGACGTCGAACTCGCCGTCCGCGCCGACGAACTTCATCAGGTTCAGGCTCGCCAGGTTGCACGCGGTGTCGTTGAGGAACATGTACTCGGAGCACGGGTTGGACGCGTGGATCCGGTCCGTGTTCGCCGACGTGTGCCAGTCGTTGATCGTCGTGTCGTACTGGATGCCCGGGTCGCCGCAGACCCAGGCCGCGTCGGCCATCTTCCGGAAGAGGTCGCGGGCCTTGTAGGTGTCCATCGGCGCGCCGTCGACGACGGCGTGGGTCGTCCAGTCCTTGTCGTCGACGACCGCCTGCATGAAGTCGTCGGTCACGCGGACGCTGTGGTTCGCGTTCTGGAAGGCGACGCTGCCGTAGGCCTCGCCGGTGAAGCTGGCGTCGTAGCCCTGCTCGATCAGGGCCCACGCCTTCTTCTCCTCGTTGAGCTTGCTGTCGATGAACTCGACGACGTCCGGATGGTCGGCGTCGAGGATGACCATCTTGGCCGCGCGGCGGGTCTTGCCGCCGGACTTGACCACGCCGGCGAAGGCGTCGTAGCCGCGCATGAAGGAGACCGGGCCCGAGGCCGTGCCGCCGCCGGTCATCTTCTCCTTGCGAGACCGGATCGTGGACAGGTTGCTGCCCGCGCCCGAGCCGAACTTGAAGAGCATCGCCTCGGTCTTGGCGAGGTCCATGATCGAGGACATCGTGTCCTGGACCGAGTTGATGAAGCACGCGGAGCACTGCGGCCGCTTCTCGATCCCGACGTTGAACCAGACCGGCGAGTTGAAGGCCATCTTCTGGTGGACGAGGAGATGGGTCAGCTCGGCCTGGAACGCCTCGAGGTCCGCGTCCGTCGCGAAGTAGTGCTGGGTCTCGGCCCAGCCGGCGATCGTGTTGACGACGCGGTCGATCAGCTGGCGGACGCTCGTCTCGCGCTCCGGCGTGCCGACGTGGCCGCGGAAGTACTTGCTGACGACGACGTTCGTCGCGAGCTGGCTCCAGAACTCCGGGACCTCGACGTCCTTCTGCTCGAAGACGAGCTTGCCGGACTCGTTGCCGATCGCGGCGGTCCGGGTCTCCCAGCGGATCTCGTCGTAGGGATGGCGTCCCGGGCGTGGTCCAGCGGCGCTCGAAGGTGAGGCCCTTGGTCTGGTGGCCCTTGCCGTCCGTGCCATCGAAGCTGGCCCCGTAGGGGCCCGCGAGGGTCCGGTGGTTGAGGGCGGCAGTCGCCGCCTTCTTCGTCTTCGCGGCCGCCGCCTGGGCGTCGTCCGTGACCTGGACCGAATCGCTGATCGCTCGGGCCATCTCGCCTCTCTCCTCCACCGGTTCGCCGGGTGTTCGCCGGGCCATCGCGGGGCCGCTCGCCGTGTCGTTCGTCGCTTCTCGTCGCCTGGGGGCTGTGTCCGGCCGGGCCATGCCACCGGTCCGACCGATGTAGCTGCGACGTTCTCCTGGCGCCGATCTTGGAGGGCGTGCCCGGGGCGGTCTCGGGGCCGGCGGTTGGGGCCGGCGAGGTGGCCATCTGGGGCGGGCCGGGATCGATCGGCGCGAGCCATCAAGGTACGCCCGACGGGGGCCGGAGTCAAGCCCAAAACACAAGATGTAGTGGTTGGTCGTGTGGGCCGACCGCTAGATGTTGCGTTTCG
>CAWFND010000021.1:0-220881 GCA_963817095.1 uncultured Chloroflexia bacterium | reverse complement strand
GCCTTCGTGGGCGCGTGCGTGGAGAAGCGCCCCTCGTGCGTGGAAAAGGGGGGTCCGTGCGTGGATATGGTCCGGTCGGGAGTGCATGAGTGACATGCCCGGTGTGGGCAACTGGGGCGGTGCTGTGGACGGCTTCAGAATAGAACACATGAGCGGTTCTGTCTGCAGTCGATCTGACTTGCATCGGAGGACTGTTGGAAGGCGTCTGTAGGAGTTCCGGCCCTGCTTGGAGATCTGCCCTCGCTTGACTCCCGCGGAAGTTGCCCGGTCCGCCCCCGCTCCAACGGCGCCAACAGTCCCGGGGCGCAAACAAGCGCAAGTGCAGCCACGAGTGAGTCCGTGGAGAAGGCGCTGTGCAAGGCTGGGGCGATGGATGACCAACGAGTCGGCACGGCCCTGCGATCGATCCGTATCCGTCGTGGTTTGCGTCAGGCCGACGTTGCAGCGATGGCCCGCGTCTCCCCGTCGACGATCTCGCGGATCGAGCGCGACCACCTGGGATCGTTCAGCCTCTCGACCCTCCGTCGGGTCTCCGCGTGCCTCGATGCCCGCCTCGATGTCATCGCACGATGGCGGGCCGGCGACCTCGATCGAATGCTCAACGCTCGGCACAGTCGGCTGCACGAGCTCGTCGCGCGACGCTTCCGCGGCCTGTCCGACTGGCGCGTCGCGCCCGAAGTGTCCTTCTGGATCCGCGGCGAACGCGGTGTCGTCGACATCCTGGCGTTCAACCGGGCAGCCGACATGCTCCTTGTCATCGAGCTGAAGACCGACATCGTCGACGTCAACGAGCTCGTCGGGACGGTCGATCGGAAACGCCGGCTCGCGATCGAGATCGCACGGGAGCCGGGATGGATCGTCGGACCATCGACTCGGACGTCGGTGTGGGTCATCGTCGCCGAGGGCTCGACCAATCGGCGACGGGTTGGCGCCCATCGAACGATGCTGCGGGCCGCCTTCCCGATCGATGGCCGCACAGTGCCCGGCTGGCTGCCTCGCCCATCGGAGCCGATCCGGGTGCTCTCCTTCTGGTCGGACGAGCATCCACAGACCGCAAGGTCTGGCCTGGCGGCCATTCGACGTGTTCCGAGGCGGCCGGCCGGGCCAGATCGTGCACGCGCCGCCCGTCAAATGGCCCACGCGCGACCGCGGGAGCTCTCTGGTCCGGCTGGTCTGGTGTCAACGGTCCGGGGATGACCGTTTGGTCAACTGGGAGGGTTTGAACCGCCAAACGATGTGGTGCGTATCAACGCCACGAGCACAACTCCCGGCTGCCGAATCGTGCGTGCGGAGTTAGACTCGGCCGGCAAACACGGGCAGGTGGGAGCGCGATGCGGTTGCGACGCTGGATCCGGCGGGTCATGGCGATCGTGGGCACGGTTGCGCTCGGCGGCCTGCTGGGCTTCCTCATCCCGACGATCGCGGCCGAGTATTCGCCTGCGCCACCCGCCCAGATCGCCGATCACCCGTCGGCGACGACGAACACCGAGCTGCCGATCGCCCGCGAATTCATCAATGCCTTCGTGGCGAATGACCAGGAGCGGCTCAAGGCCCTCGGCGCGATCGAGCTCGACACGGTCAAGGCGAATGACCTGGCCGGCCAGGTCCTCGACGTCGGGCGGCCGGTCCTGCTCGGGTCGATCGGCGGGCCGGGCATCTCGATCCAGGCCTATGCCGCCCCGGCGACGATGAACGACGGGACGAAGACGATCCTCAGCTGGCGGGTCGTCACGACCTCCGGCCGGGCGGGCCTCATCCTGCCGCCGCACGCGCTGGATCCGACACCGTGACCGACCCGCTCGACCCCACGACGGAGGCGCAGGTTCCCGGCGAGGATCAGGCTGCGTCGGGGGTGTCCGCGGCGCCCGACGTCACTGAGCCCGCGGCCGAGATCGCCCAGGCGACCGAGGTCGCCCAGCGCAACCGAGGTGCCGACCGGCATGCCGGCGACCGAAGCCGCGCAGATCGTCGAAGCGCAGGGCGACGCCGTCGAGGGCCGGGTGGCCGCCGATGCATCCACCGAACCCATTGCGCCCGCGCCCGGGTCGATCTTCCAGGACCGCGCGCTGACCGCGGTCGAGATGAAGCGCCTCGATGTGGCGCGGATGCAGCCGAAGCCGTGGGAGCCGACCGATGACGATCTCGATCCCACGAAGGACGTCGGCTGGGACGTCGCCGCCGGCCACGAGCTGATTGCGGTCCGCCCCGAGGACGTCGTTCAGAGCCAGCCGTTCGCCCGCCATCGGCGCCGCCGCCGCCGCAACCGCCGCGCCCGCGCCGGCCGCGCCTATCGTTCCCGCCGCACCACCCGGACCCAGGACCGCAGCGCTGACCTGGGCGACCGCCGCGAGCGCGATCCCGGCCCCGGGCACGACGCCGGTCTACCCGCCCCCGGGCGCGATCCCCGCCCCGGTCGCGAACTCCGCCTTCCCGACCCCGACCATCGTCCCGTCGACGGAAACGTGCCCGGCCTGACCCCAGCGGCTTCCGGCCTGGCCCCGTTCGCGCCGGCCCTCGCGGCCGTGGCGCCCGCCGAGGTGGTCCCCGCCGGCCCGCCCTGGTGGCGGCGCGCAGCCGTGAGCACGAAGACGTCGCTCAAGGCCATCGCGCGGCCGATGTCGATCTCGCTCCTGTTCGTCGTCGGGCTCGGGTTCGGGTACCTCACGTTCCTCCGTTCGCAGCCCGTGCCCCAGCAGCCGATCCCGGTCGCCGCCGCGCCGTCGGACGGAACGCACGGCGGTCGTCCCGGCGCAGATCCTGTCGCTGATCGATGCCCTCCAATCGGACAACCAGACCAAGGTCCAGCTCGTCGTCCCGGCGCAGCCGTATCGGCTCCTCGCCGGCGAGCTCGCGGTCGATGGGATCAGCCAGATCGTCGGGGCGAAGGCCCTCCAGACGTACACGAACGGCTCGGACAGCGCCACCGAGATCCTGATCACCGGCGTCGACCAGACCGGCAACGCCCTGACCTTCAACCTCGTCGTCCACATCCACGATGGAGCCATCACGGACTTCCGCTGACCCCGGTCAGCGGCCCTGAGGAGAGCGACCGTGCGCGTTCGAAACGCCGTCACCGGCACGACCTACTTCCTGGAGAGGAACCGGATCCGGTTCGTCATCCTCCTGGCGATCCTGACGCTCCTCGTTATGCAGAACGGGTTCCGCGGCGTCATCGAGGCGGTCGTCGGCCTGCTCGGGTTCCTGCCGACATTCGCGCTCCAGCTGTCGTTCGCCGTCGTCTTCATCGGCGCCCAGTTCTTCATGATGTTCTACTTCCTCTCACGGCCGAGGAAGTACGTCGTGACCCCGGATGACGTCCAGATCGGCGTGAACTTCGCGAGCTATCGCGGCCAGCCGGACCTCCTCGAGCACGCCAGGAGCACCGTCGCGATCCTCCGCGGCGTGACGGATTTCGAGCGCCGCGGCGGCGAGATGCCGAAGGGCCTCCTGCTCTCCGGCGGGCCCGGCACCGGCAAGACCTTCCTGGCCAGCTGCATCGCCTCCGAGGCGCAGCTGCCATTCATCTACCTCGACGCGAGCTCGCTCCAGGGCGCCTTCGTCGGGACGTCCCAGCTCATGGTCATGAAGCTCTTCCGCGACGCCCGCGGGCTGGCCCGGCGGTACGCCCAGCCCGGCCGGCGGGGCGCCTGCATCATGTTCCTCGACGAGCTGGATGCGATCGGCCAGGCGCGCGGCGGCCAGCAGGGCGGCGGCATGGGGATCGGGCTCGGCGGCGGCGGCATGATGGGCGGCATGGGCGGCTCGCAGGGGCTGAACGCGCTGCTCAACCAGATGGACTCGCTGACCGAGCACATCGAGGATCGCTGGCGCTTCAAGTTCCTCCGCTGGCTCGGGATCATTCGCGGTCCGGCGAAGAACCGCCCGCTGATCTTCGTGATCGGCGCGACCAACCGGCCCGAGGTCCTGGATCCCGCCCTGGTCCGGCCGGGCCGGCTCGACCGGATCATCGAGGTCCACCCGCCCGACGCCGACGGCCGCCGCGACATCATCGACTTCTACCTGTCGAAGAAGGCGCACGACCCCGACATCGACAAGAACCTGATGATCACGGACTCGATGGAGTGGACCCCGATCCTCATCAAGACCGTGATCAATGAGGCCCTCATCCACGCCCACAACGACGGTCGCGAGCAGCTGACGTACAAGGACTGGCTCGCCGCCGCCGACGAGCGCTCCGACGGCATCAAGCAGCCGATCCGCTCGTGGCATCGCGACGACCGCCGGAAGACCGCCTACCACGAGGCCGCCCACGCGACGGTCGCCCGCTACATCCTCACGGACTCGCGGGTGTCGAAGGCCACGATCATCCGGCGCGGCCACGCCCTCGGCATGGTCGTGCCGAAGCCGCGCGAGGAGCGCACGTCGTACTTCCGACGCCACGTCGAGTCGTGGATCATGGTCGCCCTCGCGGGGCACGTGATCGAGACGCGCTACCTGAAGGACCTCTCGACCGGGCCCTCGTCCGACCTCCGCGGGGCCACCGCCCAGGCGATGTACTACACGTCGCAATGGGCGATGGGCCCGACGAAGATCGTCGTCCCGGTCGCCGCCGGTCAGCTGCCGCCCCAGCCGTTCCTCGTCGCCGCCAACGAGCTGCTCGACCAGCTGTACGCCGAGACCGAGCGTCTCGTGCTCCAGAAGATGACCGCGATCCACTACGTCGCGCGGGCCTTGATCGAGCGCGACGAGCTGATCGGCGACGAGCTGGAGCAGGTGTTCCTCGAGGCCGAGGCCGTCGATCCGACGCTGACCCAGCCGTTCGAGCGGAAGCTCCTCCAGTTCCGCGCGTTCATGCCCCAGCCGCCCGCCCGCGAGGCCGCCACCGAGTGGCAGCCGTCCGCTGCCGCCGCGGCATCGTCACCGGCGGCCTCGCTGCTGCCGGAGCCGGGATTCGGTCCGCTGGGTGGCCCTGGGCTGGGGCCGGAGTTTGGGCCCGATGCCGGGCCGGATCTCGGGCCCGAGATGTTGCGCTGGCCGGAGCCGCCGGAAGGCTGGATCGACGACCCGCTCATCCGCTGGATGCCGCCGCCGGCGCCCTTCGAGGAATTGCCGCGGGAGTAGCGGCCCGGGGGAACGGCCGGGGGGGAGTGGCGGCCGGTGCGTGGGCCGCGGCCCGGATGCCTGGCGACCCGGATGCCTGCGACCGGATGCAGATTCTCGCTGGGCGTCGACTACGGGCGCGCGGGTCACGAATTGGTGACAGATCGTCGCGGGGCGTCGACCAGGCCGCACTGACCGGCCGTTTCGGGGCGATTCGGGTTGGTCCTGAGCATGGCGCGGCGCCGGGAGTCCGTTCGAGACTGCCTAGCCGACGCCGGGCGTCGATCTGGCAGGGAATCGAGCGGGTCGGGCGGTTGGTCGACGTGGCGTGTCGATCTGGCAGGAGTGGGGGGCGCGCGGGCGGGGCGGGTGGGGCGGGGCGGGCGCACGACCAGAGGGGCGCGCGGGGCGGTGAGACGGAGCGGCCGGAAAGGACGGTGGCTACAGCCCGCTGTACGAGTGCAGGCCGTTGAACCAGAGCGAGCCCGAGTACGTGACCAGCACCATCCCGAACGCCACGACCAGAAGCAGCGCGGCCGGCCGGCCGGCCCACGACTTCTGGTTCCGCGCGTGGAGGTAGACCGCGTACGACAGCCACGTCACGAGCGCGGCGGTCTCCTTCGGGTCCCAGCCCCAGTAGCGCGACCAGGCGATCGAGGCCCACCACGACCCGAGGATGATCATCGTCGCGAAGATCGGGAAGCCGATGATCACCGCCCGGTAGGCGACCTCGTCGAGAACCTTGTGGCTCGGCAGCCAGGCGAACCGGTCCTCCGACCCCTGCAGCAGGTACCCGACGCCGGCCGCGAACGACGTCGCGAAGATCCCGTACGACAGCACAGCCAACCCGACGTGGATCGTCAGCAGCGGCGGGTTCTGGAGCGCCGGCACCAGCTGGCTGATCTGCGACGGCAGGCTCGAGGCGTACAGGAGCAGCGCCAACGCGACTCCCGTCGGGATGAACCCGATCGAGCGGATCGGGTAGCGGCGCTGGAGGTACAGGTAGCCGCCCGTGATCGACGTCGCGAAGGCGACGCTGAACTCGAACATGTTGCCCCACGGCCCCCGCCCGACGGCGATCCCGCGTGCGATCAAGTACGCGAACAGGGCCGCGGCGCCGAACGCAGCGATGCCGACGGCAGCGCGGCCGAGCGGCGTCGGGGCGATCCCGAGCGGAGCGTCCGGTGAGTCGGCCGGGACTGAGGCCGCCTGGGCGGTGGCGAACGACCCGGTGACCGCACCGGCCCAGGCCGGCTGCGCGCCCGATCGACCCAGGGCGAGCCCGATCGATCGACGGCCATTCGCGAGCAGGACGGCGTGTCCGACGTGGGCCGCGAACGCGATCGCGATCGCGATCGTGCCGATCGGGAAGAGGAACGTCGCGAGGGTGCTCAACGTCGGGGTCCGATCCCTAGGCCACGGCGGCGCCACCGGGAGGCGGCGCATCCCGGGCGATGATCATTGCGCGCGGCTCGAGCCGCAGGCTCAGGCCGCAGTTGCCGCAGGTCGAGATCGTGGCCTCGCGGACGACCTCGCACTTCGGGCAGCGGAGGAGGAGCGTCGTATGGTCGACGTCGCAGCGCTGCTGGCCCGACGGATAGATCAGGCCGTCGCGCGGACAGTACGGCTCGCCGGCCGGAACGATCAGCCGCCCGAGCTCGTCGCGCGGCGCGCCGCGGGTGCCCTCCTCGTAGGTGACGGTCGTCCGCGGCTTCGTGATCCCGTAGCCCAGCCAGGCAAGGACGGCCAGCGTCAGCAAGGGACCGAAGATCCCGATCAGGACGAAGACCGGGAGCAGGACGATCAGTCCGGCCCAGTCGGGGATGATCAGCTTCGAGAGGAAATCGAGGAGGCCCGACCAGCCCTGCTGAATCTGATCGATCACGTTCACGATCGGCATTCTAGCGCCGCACCCATCCGGCGGCCTGGTCGTCGCTCCCGGCCTGATCGCGACCGTCGTCAACCGGGCGACTTGGGACGCATGTTGGGGCCAGTTGGCCCTGTCGAGCCGGGCGTTTCCGCGCTGTAGTGGGGTCCAGGGAAGGAGTCCAGTCATGACTGCATCGTCCGTGGCGCCGGCGAGCCCATCGATCCCCAGGCCCGAGCTGCACTCGGCTGGTTGGATCGCGATCGTCTCCCTGGTCCTGCTCGGCCTTGGGGCCCTGGCGGGTGGCATCGCCCTGCTGATGGCCACGGACGGAAGCGTCATGCACTTCGATACAGGCCTCCTGGACGGCAGCCCGTTCACCGACTTCTTCATTCCGGGCCTCATCCTGGGCGGGCTGTTCGGCGTCGGATCGCTGGTCGTCGCAGTCGCCGGCTTGCGCCACGCGCGGCTTGCTCCGTTCGTCGCGTTCGCCATCGGCTGTGCCCAGATGATCTGGATCGTCGTCGAGCTGGCGGTCATCAAGGAGCTCAGCTTCCTGCACCCGACGATGTTCGTCCTGGGCCTCGTGATCGCGCTCGCCGCCGTGCCCTGGGGCTGGCCGACGTTCCGCGGCTGGCGCGCGTCCTCGTGAAGGGCGGCCTGAACCGCGAGGAGCCGTCCCGCCCAGGCCGGCGGCCGCGATCGGACCTTTGGCGATCAGCCGTTCTCCGTCGCCCCTCCTAGCGAGCCCTCGGTGGGCGCTTGCCCGGTCCCTTCTTGCGCGTGGCGTGCCGGCCGGGCGACCAGCCCGGCCTGTCGGGATCGGACGTGTCGGTGCCCGGCGGACCCTGATCCAGTTGGGCCGGCCGCGGCGGGCGCGGGTTCGCCACGGACGGTGAGGAGAGACGCGGCCGCTCCATCCGGCGCAGCAGCCAGCTCGCACCGGCGCTCCGGGCGCCGCGTCGCGTGACGGCGGCGCGGAGCTCGCGATCGTCGGTCACGACCAGCAGCTTGTCGGCTGCCGGCGACCCACCGCCGGGCCCGCCGCCCGCGCCGATGACCACCTCCTCGACGAGCGTGATCAGGACCGTGTCGGCGGTGTGGCGGCCGCCGTACCGGACGCTCACCCCGTGGGCGATCCGCTGGCGCGTGAGGCCGGGTTCCGCCGGACCGTCGAAGATCAGCTCGATCGACGTCTCGGCCGGGATCGCGGCGCGGAGCCGCCCGATGAGCGCCGCCGGCGGTTGACGATCCGGGCCCGTCGGCCCCTGCGCGAGGGCGTAGAGCAGGTTCGTGCCGTCGACGAGCAGGCGGGTCACCCCGGTCAGCGGATCGGACGACGGCGCGACGCGGGTCATGGCCCGATCCTAAGCCCCAGCCTGCCCGATCGCGTCCGCCGGTAGCATTCCGCCTCGATGGCACTCCCGACCGGCCTGCTCCTCCTCGTCGATCTCGACGGCGTCCTCTACCGGGGCGCGAACCCCGTGCCCGGGGTCGGTGCCGTGCTCGCGGACCGGGCGGCCCGCGGCGACGACGTCGTCTACGTGACGAACAACTCGATGTGGTATCGGGCCGAGTACGTCGACCGGATCGCCGGGATGGGCGCGCCCGTGACCGCCGATCGGATCGTCTCGTCACCGCGTGCGACCGCGCTCTACCTTCGCGACCATGAGCCCTCCGTCGAGCATGTCCTGACCGTCGGGGCCAGCGGGCTCGATCGCGAGCTGGCCGACGCCGGGTTCCGGGTGACGCGGGCGGGCGATGCCGGCGAACGGATCCGGGGCGGCGGCGTCGAGGGGACCGACGGCGGGAACGGCTGGGACGCTGCGGGTCGGCCGGACGCCGTCGTCGTCGGGCTCGACCCACACATCGACTACCTGCGGCTGACCGTCGCCAACGACTGCATCCGCGCGGGCGCCCGGTTCATCGCGACGAACCGCGACCCCGTCTACCCGACCGAGCGGGCCCTCCGGCCGGGGGCCGGCTCGATCGTCGCCGCGATCGAGGCGGCGAGCGGCGTGACCCCGACCTCGATCGGCAAGCCGGAACCGTACCTCCTCGAAGAGGCGGCACGCACCGTCGGTCGCGAGCCGACAGAGGCGATCATGATCGGCGACAACCTCGGCACAGACATCGGGGCGGCCGTGGCGGTCGGCGCGCGGAGCGTCCTGATGCTGACCGGCGTGACATCGCGGGCCGAAGCCGAGGCCGCACCCCGCGACCGACACCCGACGGCGATCGCTGCGGACGCGACCGAGCTGGCCGAGGTCCTCGACCGCCTGGCACGCTGATCGGCGGATCGCGTGACGCGGCTGAACCCGGAGATGCGCCGGATCTCGGTGGTCGGGACATCCGGGTCGGGCAAGACGACGACGGCCCAAGCGATCGCGCGGCGGCTGGCGATGCCGTTTGTAGAGCTCGATGCGATCTATTGGCAGCCCGGATGGACCGTCCCCGACGAGGACGAGTTCCGGGCGAGAGTCCTGGAGGCGCTCGCCGGCCAGGCCTGGGTCTGCGACGGCAACTACGCCATGGTTCGGCCGATCGCCCTCGATCGGTCGGATACGGTGGTCTGGCTCGACCTGCCGCTTCGGACCTGCCTCTGGCGGGTCGCGTTGCGGACTTTCCGGCGCGCTCGCTCAGGCGAGGATCTGTGGCAAACCGGAAATCGGGAGTCGTGGCGCAAGCAGGTCGGTCGTGACTCGCTGCTGTGGTGGGTCCTGACGACCCATGGCCGCCGCCGCCGGGAGTATGCGGCTCGTTTCGCGGATCCGGCGTTCGCGTATCAGCGGGTTCTCCGGTTCCGCACGTCGACGGCGGCGGACGATTGGCTGGCGAGCCTCTGTCCCTGACCGAGGCCCCGCGGCTCAGGCGGCGCCATCAACCCACGCGTCGAAGTCGGCGCGCAGCCGGTCGATGGTCGGCACGTCGGCGAAGGCGTGATCGAGGGCGGCCCGGTCGATCGACCAGAGCTCGTCGACCGTCAGCCCGATCACGTCGAGCGCTCGCTCGTACTCGTCCGTCAACGACACGTCCGAGACGGTGGTGTCGTCCGTCGACAGCGTCACCGGGACGCCGGCGCGGTACAGCCGGGCGAGGGGATGCGCCGCGATGGACGGCACGATCCCGGCCTGCCAGTTCGACGTCGGGCAGACGTCGAGCGAGATGCCGCGAGTGGTCAGCTCGCGCATCAGGTCCGGGTCGTCGATCGCGCCTGGGCCGTGGGCGATCCGCTCCGGGTCCACGGCAAGCGCTCGCCGCACCTGCGCCGCGCCACCCCACTCGCCGGCATGGACGGTGATCCGGAGGCCGCCCTCGCGGGCCGCGGCGAACGCCGCCGCGTGGATCGTGGGATCGGGGAATGCCGCCTCGGGGCCCGCCAGGTCCCACCCCGTCATGCCCTCCGGCACGAACCGGGCGGCGGTTCGCGCCAGCTCGACGTTCGCGGCGGGGTCGTGCGACCGCATGGCTGTGCACATCAGCCGGACCTCCGTTCCGTGGCGTCGGGCGGCATCCCGTGCGCCGCGCGCCACCGCTGCGATGCCGTCCGCGAGGGAGAGGCCGCGCGCGGTGTGGAGGGCCGGCGCCCAGCGGATCTCGGCGTACCGCACGTTCTCGGCCGCCTTCGTCTCGACGAGCTCCGCGGTGACCCGCTCGAGCGCGTCCGCGTCCTGCAACAGGGCGATCGGGAGGGCGAACGCGCGGAGCAGCTCGGCCTGGTCGTGACAGGGCATCGGGGCGACAAGCTCGTGGTGCATCCCCTCGACGTCCTGCGGCGCCTCGATGCCTCGCGTCCGCGCCAGCTCGAACGCGGTCTCGATCCGGAGCGACCCGTCGAGGTGGAGGTGGAGCTCCGCCTTCGGCATCGACGTGAGCCAGGCACGCCGATCGCGCGGATCGAGGGGGGCACGCACGGCCCGATGCTACGATGCCGGGCGATGTCCGGGCCGCCCGATTCGCCGCCTGCGCCCCGCCGATGACACGGGACTCGTCGTGCTGAAGCGCGCCTCCGTCACCGTTGTCTGGGTGCTCGTCGCCGCGATCATCGCGATCGGTGGCGCCGGTCTCGTCGCGACGCTCGCGAACCCGCCCGGCACGGCAGCCCGGCCCGAGCTGACGGCCGACGGCGATGCCGCGGCCAGGGCCGGCCTCGACCGGGTCGCGACCGAGTTGACCGGCCTGACCGGCGACGTCGACCGCCTCAGCGACCTGGGTCGGAACGCGCTGACCGCGCTCGTCGGATCCGACTTCGCCGGGCTCGACGCGTCCGTTGCGGACGGCCAGACCCTGGCCCGATCGATCGAGGACCGCTCGTCGAAGATCCGCGACGAGATCGCGGCGTTGCCCGGGACGGGTCCGACGGAGGCACTGGTGTGGTCGCCGCAGACCCTCCATCAGCGCGACGTCGCGTTGAGCGCCCTGGATTCGACGGGCGGCCTCGAGGCGGCCTGGATCCGGCTCGCCGCCGGCGCGACGACGGCGAACGGCCTCACCACCCTGCTCACCGATCACGACACGATCGCCGGACAGGCGGCGGCCGCGGGCCGGGCCGGCAAGTACGCGGCTGCGCTGAAGGCGCTGAAGCCGGCGGAGGCGAAGCTCGACCAGGCGAAGAAGCTGCGCGACGCGCTGGCGAACACGGTCGACGTCACGACGCTCACCCAGTGGATCGATCGGAACGCCGAGTACGACACGGCGCTGGGCAACCTCTACCAGGCCACGATCGACGCGAAGGGGCGGATCACCCCCGCCTTGAAGCAGGCGGCGATCGACGAGCGCCGGGCGCATTCGCTGCTCCCGGCGAACACCTCCGGCCTGGTGATCATCCTCGCCGAGATCGGTCGCGGCGGGCTGAACCAGGCGGTGATCGGGATCGAGCAGACGAAGGCGAAGCTCCAGGCGGCCGTCGACGACCTGTCGGGCCCGCCGTCGCTCGCCCCGGGCGGCGGCACCGCGCCGTCGTCGGCGCCGTCACCGTCGTCGGCGCCGTCACCGTCGGCATCGCCGCGCTGACTGCCGGCCCGGCGCCGGCCCGGACCCTGTCGCACCGCTACACTGCCGCCACCGATCCCGGACGCGCCCGACCCATGGCGCGACTCACCGCAAGGAGAGCCCATCCGTGCTGCTGCGCGTCGTCACCGACCAGCCCTGGGACGTCAGGGCCGACGTCCTCGCCGTCCCGATCGTCGGTGAGCCGGCGTTCGACGGCCCGCTCGGCGAGCTGAACCGGAGGACCGGCGGCGAGCTGGCGGCCCTCGCTGCGTTCGGCGAGCTGCGGATGAAGCGGTTCACCTCGTCGATCGCCGCGCCCGGCGAGATCGCCGCCGGCCGGATCCTCACCGTCAGCGCCGGCGATCCGGCGAAGCTCGATCGCGAGACGGTCCTCCACGTCGGCGCCGCGATGGAGCACCGTCTCGGCGGCCGTCATGCGAAGTCGCTCGCGGTCTGGCTCGACCCGTTGTCGGACGTGCTCGAGGGGGGTGCCGCCGCGGTCGCGGAGCTGGTCGCCCGCGGCGTCGTCGAGGGCAGCTTCGACCCGAAGACGCTCTACCGCGACCCCGATGACCTCGCCTCGGCGCCACCGGTCCTGGACGAGCTGATCCTCGTCGCACCGGGCGGCGACGCGGCCGCCCTGACGAAGGCTGCCGAGCGCGGCGTGATCATCGGCGAGGGCGCGAACCACGCGAAGTCGCTCTCGAACCGGTCCGCCAACGACATCAGCCCCGAGGTCCTCGCCGAGGAGGCGCGCGCCGTCGCGAAGCAGCACGGCCTCTGGATCGACGTGATCGAGCCCGACCGCGCCCGCGAGCTCGGGATGGGGATGTTCCTCGCGGTCGGCCAGGGCAGCGACAACCCGCCGCGGATGATCGTCATGCGCTCCGGCGGGGAAGGGGAACGCGACTCGCTCGACCGCCATCTCGCGATCATCGGCAAGGGCGTCTGCTTCGACTCGGGCGGCATCAGCATCAAGCCGGCCGACCGGATGGAAGAGATGAAGATGGACAAGATCGGTGCCTGCACCGTGATCGCGGCCATCGAGACCGTCGCCCGTCTCGCCCCCGGCACGCCGCTCCTCGCGGTCGCTCCGGCCGTCGAGAACATGCCCGGCCCGCACTCGACCCGGCCCGGCGACATCGTCCGGGCGATGAACGGGAAGTGGGTCGACATCATCAACACCGACGCCGAGGGCCGCCTGATCCTCGGCGACGCGATGACCTACGCGGAGCGGCTCGGCGCGACCCACATCGTCGACGTCGCGACGCTGACGGGCGCGGTCTCGCGGGCGTTCGGCCACCTGATCACCGGCGCATTCGGGATCCCGCAGCCGTGGTGGAACGACGTCATGGCCGCCGCCGATCGCGCGGGGAGCGCTACTGGCAGATCCCGCTCGTGGACGAGTACACGACCGACATGGAGAGCTGGTACGGCGACATCATCAACTCGGGCTCGGCCGAGGGGTCGCTCGTGAAGTCCGGGATCTTCCTCCGCGAGTTCCGCACCGTGCCGTGGGTCCACCTCGACATCGGCGGGACGGGCTACTTCCGGAAGACGACGCCGTACGCGGCCCGTGGCGCGACGGGCGTCACCCACGCGACGCTCGTCGAGCTGGCGCTGGCCGGCGCCAAGGCCTGACGAGCTCGACGCTCGGAGCCGCCGTCATCGACCCACTCGTCGTCGCGCTCGCCGTCGGCGGAGCCATCTTCGGCGTCGCCGCGGATCGCCTCGCCGTTCGCTGGCCCGAGCACGACGAGGAGCATCCGGCCGGCCGGCGGATCGGCTGGCGGACCGCCGCCACGGCGGCCATCGGGGCGTTCGCGTTCGCGCTTCTCGGCCTTCGATTCGCGACGGCCGAGACGATCGCTGTGGTCGTCTTCGGAGCGTGGTTCGCGTGCCTGGTCGTGGGCTTCGCGGTGGACCTCGACCAGCGGCTGCTCCCCGACGAGCTGACCCTGCCGATCATCCCGATCGCCCTGTTGCTCAACGTGACCGGGCACAACCCGCTGGTCGGCAACGCGGTGGTTGCGGCGATCGTCGTCGCGGTCGTCGTGCCGGGCGCGCTCTATCTGCTGTCGGTGCCGTTCGGGGTGGGGGCGTTCGGGATGGGCGACGTGAAGCTGCTCGTGGGGGTCGGGCTGATGCTCGGGCTCGTGCGAGGGTTCACCGGGCTGCTCGCCGGGCTGCTGGCGGCCGGGATCGTGCTGCTCCTGTTGCTCGCGACGAAGCGCATCGGCCGGCACACGTACGTGCCGTTCGGGCCGTTCCTGATCTTCGGCGCGCTCTGGGCGATCTTCGTCACGCCGTAGCGCCCCGCGTCCCCGCGTCCCCGCGTCTCGGCCCGCCCTCGGCCCGGCGCCAGTCCCGCCAGATCGACGCGCCGCGTCGGTTACCGGCCGTTCCCGCTCGAATCGGTGACAGATCGACACGGGGTGTAGGCCAGGCCAGTGCGCGACCCCTCGGACGCCCGATCCAGGGCGGCGCCACGCTCGAGGCGAGCCGTGAGATCCTCGGATCGACCCGCTCGTCGTGCTCCAGTCGACGCCGGGCGTCGAATTGGCAAGGGTGGGTGGACTTGACCAGAGTCGCACTCGTAGACCGTTGGAGTCGCTGGACCGGCCGGATCGGGGCGCGCCAAGGCGTGGCCGAGCGTGGCGGACGTCGTTGGAGCGTCGACGCGGCCGAAGAGTCTGCGGGCGCAAGCAAGGAGCAGTCGGGGGCCGGGACGGCTTCGGCAAGGGGCAATGTCGATACGCCGGGGCGGGGCGTTGACGCGGCGCAAACCCCGTCCTCCCGGCTCTCGCTGGGACCATCGTCAGGGTCCCGACGAGCGTGAGCCGCTGATAGGTTGGACAGCCCGAGGTATGATGCCGGGCAGTCGGTCATCGTCCTGAGGGTGCCCTGTCGGGGCGGAACGATCGGCGTCGCTGCCGACACCCGCGCCCCCAGCGTTTGGTGCAAACGGGGCAACGCCAACGGAGTTGTTCAGCACGATGACGATGCCCCTGTGAAGCGTCTCGGCGCGCACGCGGCCTCAGACCCATCACGCCGCCAGGGCACCGGCCCCAAAGGCCGTCGTCCCCTGCTCGGGCGCGCGCGTATCGTGCCGCTGTTCGTCCTTGCGACCCTGGTGGTCGGCCTGGTCGGTGGACCCGCGTCCCCGGTGGGTGCCGACGAGCTGTCCGACGCCCGCGCCCGGCAGACCGCGCTGGCCCAGAAGCTCAAGGACCAGAAGGACCAGATCGACCAGATCAATGCCCTCCAGGCCGACCTGGGCGCCCAGATCTCGACGACGAAGCAACAGCTGAACGGCATCAACGCGAACCTGGTGACCGTCAAGGCCTCGATCAACTCGATGGTCAAGAAGATCAACGTCGTCCGCCAGGCCTACAACCTGCAGGTCATCAAGCTCCAGAACCTCACCGACCAGATCGCCCGGGTCGTGACGACCGAGATGCGGATGTCCTGGCACCTGGCCCAGAGCAAGGAGCTCCTGGCCGAACGCCTGCGCCAGGCCTACGACACGGATCGGACGTCGATGCTCGAGACGTTCCTGTCCGGCGCGTCCTTCACCGATGTCCTGTCCGACGTCGGGTACGCCATCGATGTCAGCGAGCAGGACAAGGCCCTCGCCGAGCAGATCGTCCAGGACCAGCAGGCGATCGCGCTCGTCCACGACGACCTCCTGGACAGTCGCGTGGCCGCCGACGAGCTGCGGATCGCGACCGCGGCCCAGAAGAAGAAGCTCGACGCGCAGCTCAAGGACCTGAAGGCCGCCCAGGCCGAGTTCAAGCGCCTGCAGCTCGCGACGAAGCGTGCGCTCGCCATCCAGAACGCCGCGTACGTGAAGCTGTCGCACAACAAGAAGGACCTCGCCAAGGCCATCGCGGTCTCGAACGCCGCGAAGCGTGCCCTCGCGAAGCGGATCAGCGACCTCGTCGCCCAGCAGTACGCCCACGGCAACATCCCGTCGCAGTACAACGGCACGCTCAGCTGGCCGATGTCCGGCGTCGTGAGCCAGGACTTCGGGTGCACGGGCGTGGTCTACGAGCCGCCGCTCGGCGCCTGCATGCACTTCCACCAGGGGATCGACATCGTCGCCGCGTACGGCACCCCAGTCCGCGCATCGGGTGCGGGCCAGGTCGTCTACTGCGGCTGGAACTACGCCGACGGGGCAGACCCCGCCTGGATCGTGATCATCGCCCACAGCCAGTCCCTCGAGAGCTGGTACGCCCACATGCAGCCGAACTGCCCGGCCCACACCGGCACGCAGGTCACGGCCGGCCAGGTCATCGGCCACGAGGGCAACACCGGCCACTCGACGGGGGCCCACCTCCACTGGGCCGACGCGCTTCAACGGCAACTTCGTCAACCCGCGGCTGTTCCTCTAGCGGGCGGCGGCGGGGGCGGCCGTCAGACCAGCTGCCGGGCGATCAGCCGGGGCCGGCGGGTCCGCGCGACAACCGAACGTTCACCTGACGGTCACCGGTGAACCGCGCCCGAGGCTGTTAGCATCGAGCCAGCATGAAGAGGACGATGGCCGTGATCCTCGCCGGTGGTGAGGGTGAGCGCCTGTCGATCCTCTCGTCGGTCCGGGCCAAGCCCGCCGTCCCGTTCGGCGGCAAGTACCGGATCATCGACTTCACGCTGAGCAACTGCGTCAACTCGGACATCACGAACGTCGTCGTCCTGACCCAGTACAACCCCCGCTCGCTGAACGACCACATCGGTCTCGGCCGGCCGTGGGACCTCGACCGAACGACAGGCGGCGTCAAGCTTCTCCAGCCGTACATCGCCCGCGGCCGCGTCGCGGAGTGGTACCGCGGGACGGCCGACGCGGTGCTCCAGAACTTCAACGTGATCGAGCACGACGCCGGCGACGTCATCCTGATCCTCGCCGGCGACCACATCTACAAGATGGACTACCAGCCGTTCATCGCCGCCCATCGGCGGAAGCGGGCCGACGTGACGATCGCCGTCCGCCGGGTGCCGCTCATCGAGGCCACCCGGATGGGCATCCTCGCGCTCGACGAGAGCGACCGCGTCACCGAGTGGCAGGAGAAGCCGAAGCACCCGAAGAGCGACCTCGCGTCGATGGGCGTCTACGTCTTCTCGAAGCGGGCCCTCCGGCGATGGCTCAGCGAGGATCGCAACGACTTCGGCCGCGACGTGATCCCGGCGATGCTCGACGGCGGTGCCCGCGTCTTCGGCTACCACTTCGAGGGCTACTGGCAGGACGTCGGGACGATCCAGAGCTACTGGGAGGCGAACCTCGCCCTCCTCGAGGACAACGCGGCGCTCGACCTGTACGACCGCGATTGGCTGATCCACACCCGGTCCGAGGAACGCGCCCCCGCCCAGGTGGGCCCGACAGCCCAAGTGCACCGGAGCCTGATCAGCCACGGCTGCGTGATCAACGGGACGGTCGTCAACAGCGTCCTCTCGCCGGGCGTCCGGGTCGACGTCGGCGCGGTCGTCCGCGACTCGATCGTCATGTTCGACTCCGTGATCCGATCGGGCGCCGTCGTCGACCGCTCGATCCTCGACAAGGAGGTCGTCGTCGGGCCGGGCGCGATCGTCGGCGACGGCCCGGATCTCGATACGCCGAACAAGCAGGAGCCGGGCCGCCTGAACACCGGGATCACGGTCGTCGGCAAGCGGGCGAACATCCCCCGCGGCGCCCGCATCGGGCGGAACGTGAAGATCGCGGGCGACGTGAAGTCGACCGACTTCGCGACGCGGGTCGTGAAGAGCGGCGCGTCGGTCGAGTCCGGCCGGCCGGCGACGGCCGCGGCCCGTCTCGCGGCGGCGAACCGCCGACTGGCCCAGCAGAGCCCGAGCACGGACGAGTCGCCGGCCGCGGTCAAGGCCGCGTCGAGCGCGGGGGCCGCACACCCCGACGGCTAGGGTTCGGCGCGACGTGCGCGCAGGGGGCGCGGTGCCCGGCCCAGGAGCTCCGGCCTGAGGATGATCGTCCGACGGCCCCGATCAGCGTCGGACGGTAGACTGCCCGCCATGCCTGCAGCGCAGTCGGGGGCGATCGTCCGTCCGACCGACGTCGAGCGCTGGCTCGACGACCTCGGGCTCGTTCCGAACGCCCGCGCGGACCGCGACGGGGTCACGTCGTGGGACCTGCGCCTCGACGGCCTTCGTCGCTTCGACGTGCCGATCACGCTGATCCTGGACCCGGCGTTGGCCCTGATCTGCTGGGTCCACTTCGCGCCGCCGATCGGGGACGCGTTCCGCAAGTCGTACCGCAAGCTCCTTCGCTGGAACGACGAGTACCCGTTCGTGAAGTTCTCGCTCGCCGAGGACGAACGACCGGTCCTGGCGACGGAGCTCCCGATCGCCACGCTCGACGAGGATGAGCTCGGCCTCGCGATTGCCCGCTCGCTCGCGATCGCGGACCGGCTCCTCGAGGAGTCCGCGAGCTGGCTCTGGATCGGCGGCCGGATCCCGGACACGACCGGCCGGACCAGTCGCGGAGCCGGGCTCTTCCGGCGCTACGCCGGGCGGCTGGCCGAGGTCACGGATCCCGCCGAGCCGGCCCCCGCGGGATGATCCGCGCGCGGCTCGCGACGGCGACCCTGGTCGCCGTCATCACCCTCGTCCCCGCGCTCGCGATCCTGCCCGCGGGCGCCCCGGGCGCACCGCAGGACGTGGCCGCTGCCAGCGGCCTCACGACGACCGCCGATGCGCGCTACGTCGTCGACCCGGTCGGCCACCGGATCCGGGTTGCGGTGGCCCTGTCCGCGACGAACCACCTGACGGACACGAAGACCCGCCGCTACTTCTTCGATCGGTCGTTCATGGTCGTCCCGCCCGGCACGACCAGGTTCCGGATCTCGAGCCCGGGCGCCACGCCGACGGTTGCCGTGACGGCGCGCCACAAGACCTACAACCTGCTCCGGATCGACTTCGGCAAGCAGCTCGCCGCCGGCGCGACGCGAACCTTCTCGATCGGCTTCGAGATCCCGGACCCGGGCGGCGCAGCCACCCGCGCGACACGGATCGGGACCAGCCTCGTGTCGTTCAGCGCGTGGGGCCTCGGCAGCGACGGCGCAACGGGTGGCAGCGTCACGGTCGTCTTTCCACCCGGGTACGCGATCCAGCCGAGCGGCGCCGCCGTCGGCCGGCCCACGACGGACGCGTCCGGCAACATCACGTTCCGGACCGGCCGGCTCGCCAACCCCCAGACCTTCATCGCCACGTTCACCGCCGACCGCCCGAGCGAGTTCAAGGAGTCGATCCTCCAGGTCCCGATCGCCGGCGAGATGATCCCCGTCACGATCCGGGCGTGGCCGGACGACGCGGCCTGGGCGAAGCGGGTCGGCGGTCTGCTCGCCAAGGGGCTCCCGGCGCTGGCGAAAGCGATCGGCCTGCCGTGGACAGGCGGGCAAGCCGCTCATCGTCCAGGAGGCGGTGAGCCGCAACACCAGCGGCTTCGCGAGCCAGTACCGGCCGGCCGACGGGACGATCGAGATCGCCTACTACGCGGGCACGTTCGTCGTCCTCCACGAGTTGGCCCACGCCTGGTTCGACGGCGGGCTGCTGGCCGATCGGTGGGCGAACGAGGGGTTCGCGTCCTGGTACGCCCTCCAGGCGGCGAAGGCGATCGGAGCGAAGGGCGTCACGGGCGATCCGCTGACGCCGGCGCTCGCCAAGCTCCGGGTCCCGCTGAATGCGTGGGGTCCGCCGAACGCGGACGGGACGTCGACGCCGGCCGAGAACGCGGAGTACGCGGCGGCGCTGCGCCTCGCCACGCTCGTCGCGCAACGGGCGGGTCCCGACGGCCTCCGGTCGCTGTGGCAGGCGATCAGCGACCGGCGTGCGGCGTACCAGCCGGACTGGTCGTCGGCGGCGTCCTCCGCGAGCGCGCCGGCCGTCGTGGAACGGACCGACGCCGCCCCGGACTGGCGGGGCCTGCTCGACCTGCTCGAGGAGGGCACCGGAAAGGACTTCACCGACCTCTGGACGGCCTGGGTCGTCCGCCCGGCCGAGGCCGACCTGATCATCGATCGCGATGCCGCCCGGACCGGCTACGCCGAGGTCGCCGCCCGCGCCGGCACCTGGCAGATGCCGCGCGTCGTCCGCGATGCGCTCCGCGTCTGGCAGTACGAGCAGCTCGGCGACCTCCTGAACGCCGCCTCCAACGCCCTCGACGATCGCGACTCGGTGGGCGACGCCGCGTCGGCGGCCGGGTTGACGCCACCCGACACGATGCGGACCGACTTCGAGGGGCCGCGCGGGTTCGCCGCCGCGTCCGCCGAGGCCGAGGCGGAGCTGGCTGCCATCGCGGCCTATCGGGATGCAGCCGCGTCCAGGACCGGACAGACGGACATGGTCCAGAAGGTCGGCCTGTGGAACGCCGATCCGGACGCATCGCTGGCCGCAGCCGCGACCGCGTTCGCCGCAGGGGATCTCGAGACGACCGTCCGGGCCAGCTCGTTCGCGAAGGCGACGTGGGAGTCGGCCTCGCTCGTCGGCCGGAACCGGATCCTCGCGGTCGCCGCGTCGCTGGCAGCGCTCCTGCTCGGCGGGTTCCTCGCGATTCGCTGGCTGCGCGACCGGAGCGTCCGGTCGGCGGCGGCGAACCCTCCTGACCGACGGCTGACCGGCCCGTGAACCGATTCGCGGCCCGGCCGGCCTGGCTCCTCCTCGCCGCGACCGTGCTCGCCCTCGTCGCGAGCCTCGGCCCGCTGACGGCGCCCACCGCCCAGGCCGCCACCGACGACCTCACGCTCGCGAGCGCCTCGACGTACACGCTCGTCCCGGCGAAGAAGGTCATCCGCGTCGTCGTCGACGTGTCCGCCCGCAACGACAAGCCGAACCAGACCAGCGGCGGCGTCGTGACCCGGTACTTCTACGACAGCTTCCGGATCGGCATCCAGCCGGAGGCGACGTCGATCAAGGCGACGTCCGGCGGCGTCGACCTGTCGACGACGACGCGGCCGCGAGACGGCTACAAGGAGCTGGAGGTCCGCTTCCGGGCGTCGCTGTTCTACGGCCAGACGGCCACCGCCCGGGTCACGTTCGACCTGCCCGGCGGCGCACCGCGCTCGAAGAGCGAGGTCCGAAGTGGACCCGCGTTCGCGACGTTCGTCGGCTGGGCATTCGGGGATTCGGGCTCCGTCCGGATCGTCATCCCGGCCGGCTTCGAGGCTGAGACGACCGGCTCGGCCGTCGCCAGGACGACCGCGGGCGCGGCGACGGTGTTCAGCGCGACCGGCATCACCGATGTCCCCGACTGGTACGTCGTCGTCAACGCCGACCGCAAGGCCGCGCTCACGAACGTCCGGCTCGACCTCGCGGGCGGCGAGCACCTCGTGATCCACGCCTGGCCGGACGACCCGGCGTGGAAGACGGAGGTCAGCGACCTCCTCACCAAGGGCCTGCCCGAGCTCGTCAAGGAGACGGGCCTGGCGTGGCCGGTGAGCGGCGACCTCGACGTGTTCGAGGTCCACACGCCGCTGCTCGAGGGCTATGCCGGCATCTTCTTCGAGGGCGAGAACCGGATCGAGATCAGCGAGGACCTCGACGACCTCACGATCCTCCACGAGGCGTCCCACGCCTGGTTCAACGGCGACGTCTTCCAGGGTCGCTGGATCAACGAGGGCCTCGCCGATACGTTCGCGTCGATGTCGCTCGACGCGATCGGGCTGGGGCCGTGGAATCCGTCGGACGTCAGCCCGACCGATGCCGCGGCCGTCAAGCTGAACGATTGGGTCTTCCCGGGCCGGATCAACGACGACCAGACCGATGCCCGCGAGCAGTTCGGGTACGACGCCTCGTGGACGGTCCTCAGGGCGATCGCCCGCGAGGTCGGCCCGGAGCCGATGCGCGACGTCCTGACCGCGGCCCAGGGCCATCAGATCGCCTATGTCGGCGCGGGCGCGCCGGAGACGATCTCCGGACCGACCGACTGGAAGCGGCTGCTCGACCTGCTCGACGAGCGCGGCCATCGCGGCTCGGCCGACGACCTGTTCCGCCGCTGGGTCGTCACGGCCGCGGACGCGGAGGAGCTGGACGCTCGGGCCGCCGCGCGTACGGAGTACGCCGGCCTGCTCGCGGCCGGCGGCGACTGGCTGCCCCCGATGTACGTTCGGGACTCGCTGGCCGGCTGGCGATTCGACGAGGCGGACGCGCGGATCGCCACGGCCGAGACGTGCTCGCCAAGCGGGACGAGCTCGCGACGGTGGCGGCCGGGCTCGGCGTGGCCGCTCCGCTCGACCTGCGGACCGCCTACCAGACGGCGACGGACTCGCTCGACGCGGCCGCTGCCCTCGCCGATCGCGAGATCGCCGACGGCCGGCTGGCCACGACAGCGGCGTCGGCGGTCGCGGCCCCCCGCGACGCCCTGACGAGCGTCGGCCTGATCGGGACGACGCCGGATGCGCAGCTCGACGCGCTCCGGACCGAGTTCAGCGCCGGCTCGACGACGACCGCGGCGGATGCCGCCGCCCTGTCGGCGCTGATCGCGGGTGCGGCGGAGGTCGGTCGTGGCCGGGTGATCCTCGCCGGCGTCGTCGCCCTGGTGGCGGTCGTGGTCCTCGCGGTGCTCATCCTGCTGGTCGCCCGGTCGCGGCGACGCGCCGGCGGGTCGCCGGCGGCCGGCGCAGGTGCGGCGGTGGGGGCCGTGGTCAGGCCACCGGGCACGGCCACGCTGCGGATCGCGATGGCCCACCCGGCGCCGGAGCTGGCACTGCTGCCCGAACCGGCGACGGCCGCCGCGGAGGCGCCGCCGCGCGACGCGGATCCGGCGGCCGAACCGGCGACGGCGCCGGTCGAACCCGATCCGTACGCTACACTCGCCGACCAGTCGAACGCGCCGTCCGACCGATCGGGCGACGCGGTCCCGGACGGACCGCCCACCGACCAGGGAGACGCATCGTGAGCCAGCAGCGCTGATGGGGCTCGTCCGCACCCGACCGTCGCGCGAGATCCTGTCCGGCGATTCCGCGGACGTCTACTTCGCCCGCGCCGCCAGCATCATGGAGCGCGAGGGCCTCGACCCCGTCGTCACGATGGAGGTCTTCGCGCGCCAGGACGCCGTCCTGTGCGGGATCGACGAGGCGAAGAACCTGATCGGCCATGTCCTGGTCGACGACGACGACGCGGACGAGGTGACCGTCGAGGCGCTCGACGACGGCGACGTCATCGCGCCCAAGGAGGTCGTCCTCCGGATCCGCGCCCGGTACCGACGGTTCGGGCTGTACGAGACCGCGATCCTCGGGATGCTCGCCCAGTCGACCGGCTGGGCGACCGCCGCCCGCGAGGTGGTGGACGCCGCGGCTCCCGGACCCGGTCGTGTCCTTCGGAGCCCGCCACGTCCACCCGGACATCACCGACGTCCTCGACTACGCCGCGATCGTCGGCGGCTGCGTCGGGGCGTCGACCCCGGCCGGCGCACGCCTCGCCGGCCTGAGCCCGACCGGCACGATGCCCCACTCGCTCGTCCTGATCTTCGGCGACACGGTCGACGCCGCCGAGGCGTTCGATCGCGACCTTGGTGCCGACGTCCCCCGGATCGTGCTCGTCGACACGTTCAAGGACGAGGCGGAGGAGGCCCTCCGGGTCGCCCACGCCCTCGGCGACCGGCTCTACGGGATCCGGCTCGATACCCCGTCCGAGCGCGGCCGTGTCACCGCCGACCTCGTCAAGGAAGTCCGCGCGCGTCTCGACCAGGAGCACTACCAGCACGTGAAGATCGTCGTGTCGGGAGGCCTGAACCCCGAGCGGATCGCCTAGTTCAAGGAGCAGGGCGCGCCCGTCGACTCCTACGCGGTCGGCTCGTACATCAGCGGTGCCACGCCGATCGACTTCACCGGCGACATCAAGGAGATCGACGGGCGACCGATCGCGAAGCGCGGCCGGATCCCGGGCATCACCGCGTCGCCGCGGCTGAGGCCGGTCGACCTCGGCCTCTGGCGGGACGGGAACGGCCAGCTCGGCTAGACGGTCGCCCCGACCTGCGCCGCCCCCACCGCACTGGCGGCGAACAGGGCCGCAAGGTCGGCCGAGCCACGCGCTGAGCACGACCACGAAGGCGACCCCGAGTGACCCACAGGCCCGGTCCCATCGTGACCAGCGAGACAAGCGGCAGCGCCACGATCCCGACGAGCGTCAGCACCGCGAGCCAGCCGGTCCGCGAGGGGAGGACCCCGAGCCCCAGCGCGAGAACCGCGACGAGCACGATCCACGCGATGAACGGCACGACCCCGATCCCGCCGGTCACGTACGACCCCTCGAGCGACAGCCGCCCGACGATCAGGAGCGTCTGCCCGATGGCGATCAGCACCAGCCCCGCGATCGCGGCCGCCGACACGATCAGGACCCACGGGGCGCGCGCGGTCGCCCGCGAGCCGCGCGACGGACAGGACGGCCGGGATCAGGGCGATCACCATCACGACGAGGAACGCGTCGTTGACGGGGCCCCAGAACTCGCCGGCGCCGCCGAAGAACAGGGCCAGGGCGATCCCGGACAGGACGAGCGCCACGAGGGCGATCCAGCTCGACAGGCTTGCCAGGCGGTAGAGATCCGCAGTTCGCCATGATCGATCCCTCACGTGCGCTCGCGTTCCCCGGTGGAAACGGGCGCATGATAGGATTGATTGACTGACCTGTCAATCAATAGATTAGGAGGCAGCGTGCCCCGCCGCTACGCGATGGACAAGCGCGACGAGGCGAAAGCGGAGACGCGCTCCCGGATCGTCGCGGCGACGCTCGAGCTCTACCGGGACGTCGGCGTGGCCGGGGCGACCGTGCCGGCGGTCGCGCGGGCGGCCGACGTGGCGCCGGCGACGGTCCGGAACCACTTCCCGGGGCCGACGGATCTCGCCGCGGCGGCCGCGGAGGCGATCCTCGATGGGCTCGGCATGCCCGACGCGTCGATCTTCGACGGGGCGGACGGCACCATCGAGCGGGTCGACCGGCTGCTCGTCGAGATCGCCGCATTCTTCGAGCGGTCGACCGGGTGGTGGGAGGTCCGGGAGGCGGATCGCAGCGGGATCGATGCCTGGGCGATGCCCGAGGTGCGCTACAACGAGCGGGTCGCGAGCCTGATCCGCGGGGCGATCGCGCCGCTCGACGAGGATCCCGTGGCGGTCGCGGTCGTCGCCGCGGCGCACGTCCACATCTACTTCGCCCTTCGGTCGGCCGGGCTGACATCCGACGCCGCCGTCGACGTCGAGCGGCAGATCCTCATCCCGTGGCTGGAGGCGCGTCTGCGCGGTGACAGCCCGATCGGACCGATCGTGCCACCATCGGCGCATGGATCAAGAGGCGCCGGGACCGGACGCCGAGCGGGACGAGCGTGAGTCGGCGTACGAGCTGTTCCAGCGCGGTCACGCGTTCCTGAAGGGGCGCCACTACGCCCAGGCGGCCACGGTCCTGGAGCGTGCCGACCGGGAGGAGCCCGGCAAGGCGTCGATCCTCGAGGCGCTCGGACGGGCCTACTACAACTCCGGCCAGCACGAGCGGTCTCGCGAGACCTTCGAGCGGCTCCTGGAGCTCGATCCGTCCGCGCCCTACGCCCACTTCGCGCTCGGTCAGAGCCTGAAGCAGCTGGGGCGGCGGGCCGAGGCGCGGACCCATCTGCGTCTCGCGGTCGCGCTCAGCCCGACGTCGACGGTCTACGCGGGCGCGCTCGCTCGCCTGGGCCCGGCCGAGCCGCCCTCGGCCGTGGACCGGTCCGAGACAGATCCTGCCGAGGGCTAGGGTCTCGCGGGCGGTTCGCCCGCGAGCGGCCGCGCCGGCCGTCCATCGGGACCGAAGCCGGCCTCCGCGGAGAGTCGCCGGATCGTCGTCAGGTCCTCAGCCGTGAACATTCGCAGCGGCAGCGTGAACTGCTGCATCCCGAGGTCCAGCACGAGGAACTCTTTTGTCTCCTGGAGGCGCCGGAACGCGCTCCACGGCGTCTCCCACTGGCTCGTCGCCGAGCGGCCGCGGACCCCATTCCCGTCGAACGAGATCGTCGTCGCCGAGAACAGCCGCGAGCGGTATCGCCAGGCGATGAACAGGGTGAACGGCACGCTCACCAGCCCGGTGATGAAGACGGTGGCGATGATCAGCCCGGGCAGTGCGTAGATCAGGTCGCCGCCCGCTCCCAGCACGGCGATCAGGGCAATCGCGACCGAGAAGACCTGGGCGAATCGCGACCGGCGCATCGCGGACATCGAGATCCGGATGGCCTCGCCGAGGGTGAAGGTGAACGTCCGCTTGACGACGGGTCCGGACTGCGTCGCGGGTTCGGCGTCCAGCGGGGTGGTCGCCGCGTCACCCGCCGACGCCGCGCCGGCGGCCCGTTCGGTCCGCCGCAGCCGGTCCACCCAGAGCAAGCCGACGATCGACTTCGCGTCCGCGATCTCGCCCGTCTCGACCGCGACGACCGTGTCGGCGAACGGCCGTCGCTCGAGGCGGAGGTGCTCGTCCTCGTCCGGACCGAGCCGCTCGTCCGGATGGGCCGGGACGAGATCCGTCGCGAGGTACAGGTGCATCTGCTCCCCGGCGAAGCCCGGAGCGGTCCAGAACGCGGCGAGCTTCCGCCACGTGCCGGCGCGAAAGCCGGTCTCCTCCTCGAGCTCGCGCCGTGACGCGATCTCGGGGTCCTCGATGACGCCCGTCGTCTCGTCGGTGTCGAGGGTCCCGGCCGGGATCTCGAGCAGGACCCGCTCGGCCGGCGTTCGCCACTGGCGGACGAGCAGGACGCGGTCCTCGGCGTCGATCGCGACGACGGCGACCGCGCCCGGATGTCCGGCGATGTCGCGCTCCGAGCGGCTGCCGTCCGCCCGTTCGATCGTGTCGACGCGGAACGTCAGGTAGCGGCCTCGGTGGAGCACGCGGGAGTCGACGACGCGCTCGACGAGCTCGGCGTCCGACGGTCCCGCCGGGTCTGCGACGCCCGCAACGACGTCGGGCGCGGTCGCCGGATCCGGCGCCGCGCCCGTGGAATCCTCTGGGTCGGAGCCGGCGGCGCCGGCCCCGACCGTCGGCCCGCTCAGGCGGCGATCGCTTCGCGATCGGAGGTCAAGCTCAGGCCGGTCTCCGCATCGAAGAGGTGGAGCTTCGTGAGCGGCAGGATCATCTGGAGCACGTCGCCCGGCTTGACCCGATGGTCCGATCCGACGATGGCGACGATGTCCTTGTCCGCCGCCGTGACGTGGAGGAGCTCCTCGTTGCCGAGGTACTCGACCACATCGGCGTGCCCGGGGATCGTCACGGCGTCGCCCTCGACGGGATCGAGCTCCAGGTGCTCGGGCCGGAACCCTGCCACGAGCTTGCGGCCGCTGGTCGCACCGACCGCCGAGGCCAGCCGATGCGGCAGGCTCGCCGTCCAGCCGCCGGTGCCGGAAAGCGTCGGGGTGCCACTGGAACTGTCGAACGTGACGTCGACGAAGTTCATCGACGGGCTGCCGATGAAGCCCGCGACGAACCGGTTCGCAGGGGTGTCGTAGAGAGTCTGCGGGGTGCCGACCTGCTGGAGCAGGCCGTCGCTCATCACCGCGATCCGCGTGCCCATCGTCATCGCCTCGACCTGGTCGTGGGTGACGTACACGAACGTCGTGCCCATCCGCTGATGGAGGCGGGCGATCTCAGCGCGAGTCTGGACGCGGAGCTTGGCGTCGAGGTTCGAGAGGGGCTCGTCCATGAGGAACACGGCGGGCTCGCGGACGATCGCCCGGCCGAGCGCGACGCGCTGGCGCTGGCCGCCGGAGAGCTCCTTCGGCTTGCGGTCGAGGAGCTTCTCGAGGCTCAGGATGCCGGCCGCCTCGTTGACGCGCTTCTCGATGTCGGCCTTCGGCAGCTTCCGGAGCTTCAGCCCGAACGCCATGTTGTCGCGGACGGTCATGTGCGGGTAGAGCGCGTAGCTCTGGAAGACCATCGCGATGTCGCGATCCTTCGGGGGAACGTCGTTGACGACGCGATCGCCGATCTTCAGGTCGCCCGAGGAGATCTCCTCGAGGCCGGCGATCATCCTGAGACTGGTCGTCTTGCCGCAGCCCGACGGTCCGACCAGGACCATGAACTCGCCGTCGTTGATGGCAAGGTTCAGGTCGTTCACCGCCAGGACGTCACCGTATTTCTTGGTGACGTGCTCGAAGGTCACGGTCGACATGCGCATACCTCACTCCACCGGGGCATCGCGGGTCCTTGCATCCAGCCGCCGAAGGCGTCGTGGACGGACCCCGTACGAGGAGCCGGCTCGAGTGGCGGGATCGTAACACCGGTGCCCGGCCGCGGGAATGCCCCCACCCCGCGTCTCGCGCCGCGTCTGCGCCACGCGTCTGTGCCGCGCGTATCCGCGCCCGTCCTCAGGCCGTTTCTGTCATACGACCACCACCCGGGCCTTGGGCACAGCCGACGGTCGAGATCAGGCTCTTGTCGGCCTGCCGCGGGCTCGAGTCAGCCCCGCGACGGCTAACCATGGGCCCATGACTCGTCCCGTGTCGCCCAACGCCCCACGGGAGCAAATGACAGAACTGCCCGTGGACGCCACCACAGAGGCATTGACGCCTCATCGAGACCGGCCTCACCCTTCCGCGATGGCCGACCACGTCCCGAAGAACCTCCGCGTCCCGGACGAGACCGTGCGGCTGCCGGGCGTCGAGGAGGACATCGTCTTCGTCGGCGACGACCTCGTCGCAAGGGTCGTCCAGTACCCGGGCTGGCGGTGGTCGACCGATATGCGCGCGATCGCCGGCGGCCAGTGGTGCGACAGCCACCACGTCGGGGTCACGCTCTCCGGCCGGCAGGGCGTGTTGCTGCGCGACGGAACGATCCTCGAGTACGGTCCGGACGACGTGTACGACATCCCGCCCGGCCACGACGGCTACACGATCGGCGACGAGCCGGCCGTGATGATCGAGTGGTCGGGGGCGCGAACCTGGGCCGGACGCGGGAACCGGTTCCTCGACCGCGCTCTGGTCACGCTGCTCGTCGTCGACATCGTGGAGTCGACGGCGCTGCTGGCGCGGATCGGTGACGCGGCCTGGCGGGAGCTCCTGGGTCGCCATGTCGAGCGGTCGCGCGCCGAGGTCACCCAGTTCCGCGGAACGGAGGTGGATCGTGCCGGGGACGGCCTCCTCGCCACCTTCGACGGGCCGGCCCGCGCGATCCGCTGCGCGGTCGCGATCCGGGAGGTTGCCCGGAGCGACGGCCTCGAGGTGCGGGCGGCGGTCCACGTCGGCGAGGTCGAGGTTGTCGGTGACGCTGTTCGCGGGATGGCCGTGCACGAAGCCGCAAGGATCGCGGCGGCGGCTGGGCCCGGCGAGATCCTCGTGGCCCAGACGACTCGCGACCTGGCGTCGAGCGCCGGTCTGTCGTTCGACGATCGGGGCGTCCATGCGCTCAAGGGGATCCCCGAGCCGCGCCACCTCTTCGCCCTGGTGGAGCATCCCGAGGACGACTGAACCGACGACGACACGACGACCGCCAGATGGACCGGTCGCACGAGGGCCTCTTCAAGGCGGTCGGGGACGCCACGATCCGGGATCCGCCCATCGGCTGAGACGGCGTCGCGGGACCGTCGAAGGCTGGGGAGCGCAGCCCCTACAATCCCGGCGGAGGAGGCTCGATGCAGACCCGTCCCGCGGTTCACGTCACCCGTGACCGGTTCCACCTGAAGTGGGACCCGGCGATCCCGGCGATCGAGACCGTCGCCAGCGGCGACGTCGTCGAGTTCGACCTCCTCGACGCGGCCGGCGGCCAGATCACCGCGGCGTCGACGGTCGACGACCTGGGACGGGTCGACTTCGACCAGGTCGACCAGGTGAACGGCCCGATCGCCGTCGCAGGTGCGGAGCCCGGCGACTCGCTCCAGGTCGACCTCCTCGAGTTCGAGCCCGCCGACTGGGGCTGGACGGCCGCCTTTCCCGGCTTCGGCCTGCTCGCGGACGAGTTCCCGGATCCGGCCCTCCGGATCACCCGTGTTCCGAGCGCCGGGGCGCGGGCGGAGTTCCTCCCCGGCGTCCGCGTCCCGATCGTGCCGTTCTGCGGTGAGATCGGTGTCGCGCCGCCGACCGGCCCGCTCTCGACGATCCCGCCCGACGTCTTCGGCGGCAACATGGACACCCGCCACCTGACCGCCGGGGCGACCCTGTTCCTGCCGGTCTTCCACCAGGGGGCGCGGCTGTCGATGGGCGATGGTCACGCCGCCCAGGGCGACGGCGAGGTCTGCGGCACGGCGATCGAGACGCCGATGCGGGCCCTCGTCCGGCTGACGGTCCGGAAGGACCTCCACGTGACGGCGCCCGAGTTCCTCACCGCGGACGTCGCGACACCGGCCGGGCGACGCTATGCGACCGACGGCGTCGGCCCGGACCTGCTCGGCGCGGCACGCGATGCGGTTCGCCGGATGATCGACTGGCTCGGCCGCGAGCACGGCATCGCACCGATCGACGCCTACCTGCTGACGAGCGTCGCGATCGACCTCCGGATCAGCGAGATCGTGGACATGCCGAACTTCGTGGTGACGGCCCACTGCCCGCTGTCGCTCTTCGACTAGGCGGAGCGGGCGCTCCGGGCGGCGTCCCGGGCGGAGCCCCCACGCGAGGAGTCGATCGGCTCAGACCTCGGCGTCGATCGCGGAGGGCAGCTTCATCGTCCAGTGACCGCTAGCATCGGCTCGTGACCACGATCCCGAGCCGCCGGACCGAGCGCTCCTATCGCGCGCTGCTCGCGGTCCCCGGGCTCAGCCGGATCCTGACCTCGATGATGCTGGCCCGCATCGCCCAGGCGATGACCGGGGTCGCCCTCGTCCTCTTCACGCTGGACGAGTACCACTCGCCCGCGCTGACCGGCCTGATCACCGCCGCCAGCGTCCTGCCGGGCATCCTGATCGCGCCGATCGCCGGAGCCCTCCTGGACCGCCAGGGCCGGACGAAGCTGATCATCGTCGACTACGCCGTGGCACTGACCTCGCTCGTGCTGATCGGCGGCCTGGCCCTGGCGGGCGCCCTGCCCGTGCCGGTGCTCTTCGCGATCACGATCGTCAGCTCGCTCACCTCGATCCTGTCCGCGACCGGGCTGCGGAGCCTGTTCCCGTTGCTGGTCCCGGAGCGGCTCTGGGAGCGGGTCAATGCGATCGATTCGAACGGCTACCTCGTCGCCACGATCATCGGGCCGCCGCTCGCGGCGGCCCTCGTCTCGCTCTTCGGCGGCGCCACGGCGCTGATCCTCATCGGGCTCGTCTACGGGGCGGCGACGATCGCGATGATCGGCGCGCCGGACCCCGACACGAGCAGCTCGTCCTCGGGCCGCCTCCTCGCCGACGCCTGGGAGGGCGTGAAGTACACCGCCCGGAACCCGACGCTCCGCGGGCTGGGCATCTCGATCTCGCTGCTCAACCTCTCGGGCGGCATGGTGACGATCGTCGTTCCGCTGATCGTGATCCGCCAGCTGGGCCTGCCCGAAGTGGCCGTCGGGCTGGCGTTCGCCGCGTCGGGGGTCGCGGGGATGATCGCCGCGCTGATCGCGGGCCGGATGGACACCCGGGGCCGCGAGTGGAACCTGCTCGTCCTGCCGATGGCCGGGATCGCCGCCGCGGACCTCCTGCTCCTCGGGGGCGCAGGAGCCGCGACGGCGGCAAGTGGGCTGGCGTTCGTCGTCGTCGGCCTGGCGCTCGGCGGCATGCTCAACGGCCCGATGGACATCGGGCTCTTCACGATCCGTCAGCGACGGACGGACCCGGCCTGGATGGGCCGGGCCTTCGCCGTCTCGATGGGCTTCAACTTCCTCGGCTACCCGATCGGCGCGGCGCTCGCCGGCGTGCTCGCGACGCAGTCGATCGAGCTCGCGATCGTCGTCGGGGCGATCGCGGCGGTCATCGCCGGGATCGCGGCCGCGATCCTGATCCCGCGCACGGTCCCCGACAGGCGGCGGGCGTCCGCCGCGCGCATCGCCGGTCCGGAGGTCAGCTCCCGGCCGGAACCACCGTGACGCTGCTGGCAGAGCCGAGTCCGCGGTTCGGGTTGCCGCTCGCGGCCGGCGCGTTGCCGCCGTTCCCGTTCCCGTTGCCGTTGCCGTTTCCCTGACCGCCGCCGATGAATCGGCCGCCGCTCAGCTCGACCTTGACCGTCGCGCCGGTGGTCACGTCGGTCGACGTGGCCGCGGTCAGGCTGTGGTAGGTCGTGTCGCCGCTCGTCGGGATCGTCACGGACTGTCCGGATGCCAGCTGGATCGTGATCGAGTCGGCCGCGACTGCCGTCACCGTGCCCTGGACCGTGATCCCGGCACCGCCGAACCCGCCGGCGCCGAAGCGGCCGCCCGGAGCGCCGCTCGCGTTCGGGCCATTGCCGGCCGCGCCGTTGCCGAACGCGCCGCCGTTGCCGAAGCGGCCGTTCGCCGCGGTCGTCGTCGGGGCCGTCGCCCGACCCGCGGCGAATGCGACGCCACCGACGGCGACGACGACGGCCACGCCGAGGAGGACGTTGACGAGCAGGCCGGCGCCCGAGCGCCGCTTGACGGTCGGGACGGGGACCTGGGCCATCGCCGGCGGAGGCGCGGCCGGCGTGGCGAACGGGCTCACGCCGCCGGGTGTCGCGCCCGGCTGGGGCGCGAACGGGCCGCCGGCTGGCGGCGTCTGGACGGGCTCGGTCGGACGAAGTGGGTCGGTCACGGGAGCGGCTCCTTACTCGTAGCGGAGGGCGTTGATGGGGTCGAGGCGGGCGGCCTGCCGTGCGGGCCAGACGCCGAACACGACGCCGACGGCGAGGCTGAACAGGACCGCCGCTGCGACGGTCGATGGGCTGAACTGGAAGCCCCAGCCGGCCAGCTGGCCGATCAGGGCGGACACGGCGAGGCCCAGGACGATCCCGATCAGCCCGCCGAGCAGCGACAGGGTCAGGGCTTCGATCAGGAACTGGGCGAGGATGTCGCGGCCGCGTGCGCCGACCGCCTTGCGGATGCCGATCTCGCGGGTCCGCTCGCGGACCGAGACCAGCATGATGTTCATGATCCCGATGCCGCCGACGATCAGCGAGATCGAGGCGATCCCGCCGAGCAGGAGGGTCAGCGTCGTGCTGATCGACGATGCGGCGTCGAGGAGCTGGGTCTGGTTGAAGACCGAGAAGTCCGCCGTATCGGTGGCGGCCAGCTCGTGCCGGTCACGGAGCAGCGCGGTGATCGCGTTCGTCACGTCGGTCATCTGGTTGTCCGAGGCGACGCTCACGCCGATCGTCCGGACGTCGTCGCCGGCGATGAAGTACTTGTGGACGGCCGCGATCGGGACGAGGACCTCATCGTCGGGGTCCGCGAAGCCTGCGCCGCCCTTCGGCTGGAGGATGCCCATCACCTGGAACGGCAGGCCGTTGATCGAGACGGTCGAGCCGATTGCGGTGGCATCGAGGCCGAGATCGGTCGCGGTCGTGGCGCCGAGGACGGCGACCCGCAGGCCGCTGTCGACGGTCGCGGCCGTCAGGAACGAGCCCTGCCAGACGTCGTACGCCCGCACCTGAGCGTAGTCGGCGCTGGTCCCGATCAGCGATGTCGTCGAGGTCTTCGTTCCCACGGCCACCGTGACGGACGTCTGGAGCTCCGGCGCGACCGCGGCGACGCCGTCGATCTTCGCGATCGCATCGGCGTCGTCCAGGCTCAGCGGGTGAGCGGTGGAGCCGCCGGTCGGGCTGATCGTCAGGAGGTTCGTCCCGAGGCTCGCGAGACGCGACGTGATGTTCGAGGTCGTCCCCTGGCCGACCCCGACGAGGGCCACCACGGACGCCACGCCAATCACCACGCCGAGCATCGTGAGCGCGGCCCGCAGCCGGCTCGTGCGGAGGCGGGAGAGGGCGAGGCGGAGGAGCTCGAGGGCGTTCACGCGACCATCCAGTTGTCCGTCAGCTGCCCGTCGCGGATGTGGACCTGGCGGCTGGCCGCGGCCGCGACCTCCGCGTCGTGCGTGATCAGCACGATCGTCCGGCCGGCCGCGTGGAGATCCCGCAGGACCGCCAGGACGTCCTGCCCGGAGGTGCTGTCGAGGTTGCCCGTCGGCTCGTCGGCGAGGATGAGCGCGGGGTCGGTGACGATGGCGCGAGCGACGGCGACCCGTTGCTGCTGCCCGCCGGAAAGCTGGCTCGGCTCGTGGTGGAGGCGATCGCCGAGGCCCAGCCGCTCGAGCGCGGCCGTGGCCCGGGCGACGCGCTCCTTGCGTCCGACGCCCTGGTAGAGGAGGGGAGTCGCGACGTTGTCGAGCGCCGTCGTGCGCGGCAGCAGGTTGTAGGACTGGAAGACGAACCCGATCGTGCGGCTCCGCAACCGGGCGAGGCCGTCGTCGTCGAGCTCCGCGACCGGCGTCCCCGCGAGCCGGTAGATCCCGGCAGTCGGGCGGTCGAGGCAGCCGATGATGTTCATCATCGTGCTCTTGCCGGATCCGGACGGCCCGACGATCGCCAGGAACTCGCCCTCCCGGACCTGGAGCGAGACGTCACGGAGAGCGTCGACGCGGACGCCGTCCATGGCGTACGTCCGGCTCACCCGATCGAGGGCGACGATCGGTGTCGGAGCAACAGGCAGGTCCGGCGTGAGATTCGCCGGGAGTGCCCCTGGTGTCGCCGTTCGACCCGGCAGGCGGAGGCCCACCTCAGTTGCCCGCGCCGCGACCGCCGCCGTTGAACCGGCCGCCACCACCCGGCACGGCGAACGTGCCGCCACCCAGCCCGTTCGTGACGGTCCCGGCACGTTGCTGGCTGCTGGTCCCGATGACGACGTCGTCACCCTCGTTCAGGCCGGACTTGATCTCCACGAGGGAGCTGGTCATCAGGCCGACGTCAACGGCGTGCGACTCGGGCACGCCGTCCACGAGGACGAGGACCGAGTAGTTGCCGGACGTGCCGCGGATCGCCGCCGCAGGGACCGCGAGGACGTTCGGTGCCGACGCGGTGGTGATCGTGATGTTGGCCGACATCCCGGAGCGGAGCTCCTTCGGCGGCGAGGCGACGTCGATTGTCACCGCGAACGACACGACCGACGTGGACGAGCCGGACGACGCGGCCGTCGGGGCGATCGAGTCGACCTTGCCTGTGAGGTCGGCACCGATCGGGTCGACGGTGACGGCGGCGGTCTGCCCGACCGCGATCGACGAGATGTCGCTCTCGACGACATCGGCGGTGACCTGGTAGGTGTCGGCGTCGATCGTGATCGCGGCACCGGACGGCGCGTCGGCGCCTTCGGTGATGTTGACGGCGGTGACGACGCCCGCGGCGGGTGCGATCAGCGCCGGATGCGCGGCGGTGGCCTGGAGGTCGCGGAGGCTGGCCTTCGCCTGGTCGTAGCCGTTCTTCGCGTTCAGCAGGCTGACCTTCGTCTGGCGAAGGGTGGCCGTCGTGGTCGCGCTGTCGAATGCGTCCTGGGCCGTCAGCAGCTGGATGTTCGCGCTCGTGACGTCGTTCTTCGCCGACGTGATGCTCTGCGCGAGCGTCGTGTTCGCGGCGGTCGCGAGGACCTGCTTCGCGTTCACGGCGTCGCCGACCTTGACGGATACCTTGGCGACGCGCCAGGTGCCGGTCGAGCCCGAGCTGCTGCTCGAGCTGGACGACGAGCTCGAGGTGCTCGTTGCGTCGCCGATCGTCGGGGCGCTCCCGAAGGCCAGGCTCCAGCTCGTCGAGGCGGCAATCGCGCCGGTTGCGGCGACGTCGTTGCTGACGTCGGCGACCGTGGCGGGAGAGGTCAGGTACGTGATCGCCGACGACGTATTCCGGGGCAGACCGCCGGAGGCGACGAACAGTGCGGCGCCCCCGACGACGAGGAGGACGACGATCGCGAGGACCTTCAGCTTCATGGTCGGCGTGAGTCCTCCAGGGGCGCCCCGCGAGGGTGGGGGGCGTAACGCTCGGAGGTTCGGCCGATCAGGTGAGAAGTCGCTGAGAAGGATGCTCGCTGGCGGCGAGGGCTCGATGCTCAGCGAGCGCGGCGAGCCGAGTCGTAGGCCCGGCGGTACTCGTCTCGCAGAGCGTCGACGAGGGCGCGTGACTCGGACGCCTCCGCCGATCCGGGCTCGGCGTCCGCGGCGCGCCGCTCGGCCTCGCGCCATTCCGCGAGGATGGCTCCGATCGGACGGGGCGTCGCCTCGATCGTCTTCGTCGGGGCCGTCTCGGAGCCGGATTCGACCTGGGCGTTCGCGGACTCGGTGAGCTGGTGCTGGCGGATGCTGCCGGAGAGGATCCGCTCGGCGATCTCCTCGATCCGACCGGCCAGCTCGACCAGCCGCGGGTCACCCGGGGCGAGGCCGCGCTTCTCCTCCTCGATCGCGGCGAGGACGTCGAGATCGCGCATCAGCGCATCCGATGTCTGGCGGAGGGCGTGACTCGTATCCACCTGGCCTTCTCCGATCCCGCCGTCCGTCCCCCGGCGCGGACGCGGAGGATACCTTCTGGCAGGGCGACCGTCGACGACCCGGGTCCGCTCAGCGCTCGCCGGCCAGATAGGCGTGCCAGAGCAGGCGCGCGGCGACGGCCCGCCACGGCCGCCAGGGCTCCGCGATCGCCTCCTGCTCGGCCGCCGTGGGAATGGCCGTGAGGCCCTTCGCCCGGCGCATCGCGACGGCCAGGGCGAGATCGCCCGCCGGCCAGACGTCCCGGCGTCCCAGGGCCATCAGGAGGTAGATGTCGGCCGTCCAGCGGCCGATCCCGAGCAGGGACGTCAGCGTGGCCCGGGCCGCGTCGTCGTCCGCCTCGGCCACGCGGTCCGGATGGAACCGTCCATCGATGGTCGCGTCGGCCAGCTCGACGACGTAGCGGGCCTTCTGGCGGGTCAGCCCCGCGGCGCGCGCGGCATCCTGTCCGAGCGTCGCGATTGCCTCGGGCTCGATCGCCCCCGCCGCCGCCCGAAGTCGAGCGAGGGCCGCGGCGCCGGAGGCCAGCGAGACCTGCTGCTCGAGGACGATCGCGACGAGCGTCTCGAAGCCGGGCGCGCGCGCCCAGAGCGGCGGCGGCCCGTGCCGCGTCAGGATCCCGCCGAGGTCCGCGTCGCGGCCGGCGAGCTCCGCGGCGGCCGCCCGGAGGCGGACGTCGTCGAGGGTTGGCGGCATCGGGCGGATGGCGAGCATCGTCGTCACCGTAACCCGAGCGGGGACGGAGTGGTTGCAGGTGGACCGGCTGGTCGCCGTCGTTCCGCGGGCCGGTCGGCTCGCGGTCGCGTTCACTTCGGTACCCTTCGGTCGACCGTTCACGGAGACGCGCGCGATGACCGACGAGCAAGCCGATCCCGGCCGGATGCCGGCCATCTACCTCGGGCACGGGGCGCCGCCGCTCCTCGAGGACCCCGAGTGGATGGGCGAGCTGAGCGGCTGGGCGGCGGGCCTGCCTCGGCCCAGGGCGATCCTCATCGTCAGCGCCCACTGGCAGACCGCCCCGATGGCGATCAGCGCGACGACACCCGTCCCGCTCGTCTACGACTTCTACGGCTTTCCGGAGCACTATTACCGCCTGCGGTACGACGCCCCGACGGCGCCGGACCTCGCCGCGAGGGTTCGCGGCCTGATGCCCGCGCCGGAGCCCGTCCTCGACCGGCCGAACCGGGGGCTCGACCACGGCGCCTGGGTCCCGCTCAAGGCGATGTACCCCGAGGCGGACATCCCCGTCCTCCAGCTGTCGATGCCGGACCTGGACCCGCAGCACCTGTTCGACGTGGGCCGGCGACTCGCGCCGCTCCGCGACGAGGGGGTCCTGATCGTCGGCAGCGGCTTCCTGACCCACGGCCTGCCGTTCGTCCACGAGTACTTCCTCGGCAAGCCGGGCGCGCCCCAGTGGTCGGTCGACTTCGACCAATGGGCGATGGAGGCCCTGAACCGGGGCGACGTCGACGAGCTGTTCGCCTTCCGCGAGAAGGCGCCGGGCATGCCGTACGCGCATCCGACGGTCGAGCACTTCGCACCGCTGTTCGTGACCCTCGGTGCCGTCGCGCGACCCGACGACCAGCCGGACTACGCGATCGAGGGCTTCGCGTACGGGTTGTCGAAGCGCTCGTTCGAGGCGCGCTGAGCGTCGTCGGGTCGAGTGGTCGTCCCCGAGCTCGCGACGGAGCGGCTGCTCCTCCGCGCATTCCGCGATGCCGACCGCGAGCCATTCGCGGCCCTGAACGCCGATCCGATGGTCATGGAGCACTTCCCGTCCGTGCTGACCCGCGCGGAGAGTGACGCCCTCGTCGACCGGATCGCCGCGCGATGGGCGGCCGCCGGCCACGGGCTGTGGGCGGTGGAGCGCGTCGCCGACGAGGCGTTTCTCGGGTTCACCGGGCTCGCGTCGGCTGGCGTGGCTGCCGGAGCCCGAGATCGGCTGGCGGCTCGCTCGGTTCGCGTGGGGGCAGGGGTACGCGACCGAGGCTGCCCGGTCGGCGGCCCGCTACGGGTTCGATGTGCTGCATCTTCCCGAGATCGTGTCGGTGACGACGGTCGGCAACGAGCGCTCGCAGGCAGTCATGCGCCGCATCGGGATGACCCACGATCCCGCCGACGACTTCCTCCACCCGAACCTGCCGGCGGACCACCCGATGCGCCCGCACGTGCTGTATCGGCTGCGGCGGACCGACTGGGAGTCGCGCCTCGACAGGCTGAGGCTATCGCGCCGCGCGTGGGCTATCGAGGAGCTCGTCTCATCTCGGGCACCGGACCCGTTCTCCTCCAACGGTCCGGTCCAACGCGACGGGAGGTTCGGCCAGACCACATCACGAGCTACAGCTCCTCCACGGGTTCGCGACCCCCCACGCATGGCCCGTGCCCACGGGCACGGAGAACCACGTGACCGATCCTCTACGCGCCGACGCGGCATTCCCCGCTGCGGCGCCCGCGGCAACCCCCGCCGCCGAGTCCCCGCGCGCGCCGCGACCGGATCGCGACCCCATCGAGACCGCGATCGACGCCCGCCAGACGGCGGAGGCTGTCCTGTACGAGATCCGCCGCGTGATCGTGGGCCAGGACGCGATGCTCGAGCGAGTCCTCGTCGCCCTCCTCGCCGGTGGCCACCTCCTCCTCGAGGGCGTCCCCGGCCTCGCGAAGACCCTGACGATCAAGACCCTCGCCGACGTCCTCCACGCCTCGTTCCGGCGGATCCAGTTCACCCCGGATCTCGTCCCCGGCGACCTCGTCGGGACGCGGATCTATCGACCGGACCGTGGCACGTTCGACACGGAGCTCGGGCCGGTCTTCTGCAACTTCCTCCTCGCCGACGAGATCAACCGCGCGCCGGCCAAAGTCCAGAGCGCGCTGCTCGAGGTCATGCAGGAGCGCCAGGTCACGATCGGCCCCGACACCCACGCGGTGCCGCGACCGTTCCTCGTGATGGCGACCCAGAACCCGATCGAGTCCGAGGGCACCTACCCGCTGCCGGAGGCCCAGGTCGACCGGTTCATGATGAAGGTCGTCGTCGGCTATCCCAGCGCCGAGGAAGAGGCCCTCGTCGTCGAGCGGTCGCTCCACTCGGCCGCGACGATCCGCCCGATCCTCAGCGCCCAGTCGCTGGCGGTCCTCCAGGCGATGACCGCCGAGGTCTACGTCGACCGGCCGATCGTCGACTACGCGGTCGCCCTGACGACCGCGACGCGGTTCCCCGAGAAGGTCGGCCTGCCGAACGTCAAGCCGTACATCGCCTTCGGGGCGAGCCCACGCGGGTCGATCAACCTGGTCCACGCCGCCCGCGGCCTGGCCCTCGTCCGCGGCCGGCGCTACGTCGTCCCGGGTGACGTCGTCGACCTGGCCCGCGACGTGCTCCGCCATCGGATCGTCCCGAGCTTCACGGCCCTCGCCGAAGAGGTCACGGCCGACATGATCCTCGACCGCCTGATCTCGGCGGTCCCCGTGCCGCGCGTCGCCCAGGACAGCCTGCTCGCGCGTGCCGAGGCCGCCGAGCGCGGCGCACTGGCCCGTCATCCGGTCACCGAGCCCGTCACCAGCGTGTCGGTCGGCGGCGGCTCGGCCTTCGCCGCCGCGCCCGCGTCCACCGCCGATGACCTCGAGGTGTCCGCGTGACCGTCGGCATTGCCGGCGCTGCTGCCGATCTCCAGCGCGGCCGGACCCGGGAGCGTCCCGGGCCCGGCCCCACGCCGGAGGCGCTCCTTCGCGCGCTTGACCTGACGGTCGGGCGGCGGATCCGGGGCCTGATCCCCGGGGAATACCGGGCGCACGACCTCGGCGGCGGCACGGAGCTGGCGCAGATCCGGCCGTACGAGCCGGGCGACGACGTCCGGCGGATCGACTGGAACGTCACCGCTCGGACGACGATCCCGCACGTTCGCGTCCACGTCCCCGAGCGCGCGCTCACCGCGTGGCTGCTCCTCGACGTCTCGCCGTCGATGACCTTCGGCACCGCCGATCGTCGCAAGACGGACGTCGCCGAGGGCGTCGCCGTCGCGATCGGCCACCTGACGACCCAGCGGGGCAACCGGCTGGGGATCGTCACGTTCGGCGGCTCGCGCGATCGGCGGCTCCCGCCGGCCGCGGGTCGGAGCGGCCTCCTCGGACTCCTGCTCGCGTCGCGGGTCGAGACCGTCGAGGAAGGCACCGGGGCCACGTCACCGGCCGATGCCCTCCGGATCGCGAACGCGGCCGCGCCGCGCGGCGGCCTCGTGATCCTCGTCTCGGACTTCCGCGGTCCCCGCGATTGGCAGGGACCACTTGCGGCCCTCGCCGCGCGCCATCACGTCATCGCGATCGAGATCGACGACCCCCGCGAGTCGGACCTGCCCGACGTCGGCGAGCTGACCCTCGTCGACGCGGAGACCGGCCGTGAGGTCCGCGTCGACACGTCATCCACCCGGCTCCGCCAGCGGTACACCGCTGCCGCGGCGGCCGAGCGTGCCTCCGTGGCCACCGACCTCCGCCGGCTCGGTGTCGACCACATCGTCCTGTCCACCGCCGGCGATTGGCTCCGGACCCTGGCCGGAGAGCTCCGCCTCCGAGGAATCCGGTCATGACCTTCGCAGATCCCATCCTCCTGCTCGGCCTGCTGCTCGTGCCGGCCGGGCTGATCCTCTATCGGCTCGTCCAGCGGCGACGGAGCCGCTATGTCGTCCGGTTCACCAACGTCGACCTGCTCGGCAACCTCGTCCCGAGGACGCCGGCCTGGCGGCGCCACGTGCCGCCGGCCCTGTACCTCGTGGCGGCGGCGGCCCTCGTCTTCGCCCTCGCCCGGCCGTCGATGATGGTCGCCGTTCCCCGCGAGGAGGCGACGATCATCCTGACGATGGACATCTCGGGCTCGATGATGGCCACCGACGTCTCGCCGAGCCGCCTCGCCGCGGCCCAGAAGGCCGCATCGGACTTCATCGATCGACTGCCCGCCGGCTTCAAGGTGGGGCTCGTCGCGTTCTCCACGGCGCCCGAGACGCTCGTCCAGCCGACGACCGACCGGGCGGCGCTCCACGCCGCGCTGAACGACCTTCGGGCGCACGGCGGCACCGCGCTCGGCGACGCGATCATCACGTCGCTCGAGGCGGCCGGGCTCGACCCGAGCTCGGCCACTGCCAACCCGGCTCCATCCGCGTCGACGTCGCCTGACGCCTCCGCGGATCCGTCGGCCAGCCCGGCTCCGTCCGGCTCGGCCGCCCCCGCCAAGGAGAAGCCGATCGTCGCGACCGTCCTCCTGTCCGACGGGGCGAACTCGACCGGCGACATGGAGCCGATCCCGGCGGCCGAGAAGGCCGCCGCCCTGAACGTCCCGATCTACACGATCGCGCTCGGTACCGCCGACGGCGTCGTGACGGTCCCGGACGACCAGGGCCAGCTCCACACCGTGAACGTCCCACCGGATCCCGAGACGCTCGCGGCGATCGCGGAGACGACCGGCGGGCGCGCGTTCAAGGCCCCGACGGCCTCGGATCTCGACCAGATCTACCAGAGCCTCGGCTCGAAGATCGGGTTCACGACCGAGGAGCGCGAGGTCACCCAGTGGTTCGCAGCGGCCGGGCTCGTGCTCGTGGTCGCCGGCGCGGGCCTCGCGGCGCACTGGTTCAACCGGTTCCCGTGAGAGCCGCCGACGCGGGGGTCGGAGGAGCCACAGCGCCCCTCCACCCGCCGCGCGGCAGCCACAGACGTCAGGTCGCCGTGGGGGCGGCGACGGCGGCACCGTCCTTTGGACGTCGGCCCGCCGTCGGGGAGAGCCCACGGGGCCCGCGGCCGGATTGGTCGCGGTCCACCCATCCGCCCCACGGAGGTGCCAATGGACACCCGTTGACGCACCGATCGAGACCACCTCACGAAGGAGTCCACGATGACCTGGTATGACGTGCCGGCCAACGAGCCGGCACCCCTTGAACCCGTGACAGCGGCCCCGCCGCGCGTCGCGGCATCCACCCCCTGGCTGAGCGGCGTCCGTCGTGGCGTCGCGACTGCCGCCCTTGCCGTCGGCCTGCTGGTCGTCGGTGGGGCTGCGGTGGCGTTCGCTGCCGATCCGGCCGGGTCGGCCGCACCGAACGCCAGCCAGCCGGCAACCGGCGGCTCCGGCGGCTCCGGCAGCGGAACTGCTCCTGGCGGCACCACCGCCCCGCAGGGCCAGGCCCCCCATTCGGGGACCGGCCACAACTGCCCGAACATGGGCGGCTCAGGATCCGGGAGCTCCGGATCGGGTGGCTCGACGACGCCCTCGAACGGCTCGTCCAGCCCCTCGGCGCCCGCCCTCTAGGCGCGTCGAGAATCGACCGGCGGCTCGCCATGGCGAGCCGCCGGTCTTCATGTGTTCGGAATGGCCCATCTCCGGGCCTGCCGTCCCGCCGCCGCCCCGCGCCAGGCGCCCCGTTTCTGCCAGAACGACATGCGGTGTCGGTTATCAGCCGCAAGGACGACGTATCTGGACAGATCGACACGGACTGTCGACGAGGCCAGTTCGGCGCGTGATTCAGCGGCGCTGATCGTGCCCTCCACGCTCGGCGCGCCGAGCGAGTCGGCCTCGAAGACCGTGGCAATCGGCCTGGTCGACCGCCCACGACGATCTTTCACCGATCCGGGGCAGATCGATCGTTAGTCGACACCGGACGAGAACCTGGCCGTGTCAGCGGTCTGGTCGGTCAGCGGCGGCGCTGCGAGATCTCGAACAGATGGCCGTCCGGGTCGCGGAAGAACGCCCGGATCTCCCATTCGTACTCGACCGGATCGGCGAGGAACGTCGCGCCGCGGGCGACGAGCTCCGCGTGGGCCGCGTGGCAATCCGGCACGGCCACGATCAGCTCGGCGGCGGCGACGTCCGGATCCGCGGGCGGGGCCATCGTCACGGTCGGCTTGTCGGCTGTCGGCTCGCCGCCCGTGACGAGCAGCAGCCACGACCCGACGAACCGCACGACCGCCGAGGTTCCGCCGTACTCGTTCGACGATCTCGGCACCCAGCACGTCGCGGTACCAGGCGACCGACCGGGCGAGATCGGCGACGACGAGGAGCCGGGTCAGGTCGGTGGCGTCGGCGGGGAAGACGGACATCGGAGCACCTCCGGCCCGATCATCGCCGACTCGGGATGACTTCGCGGCGCCGGCCGGGAGGTCAGGCCTCGGCGGATCCGCCGGCCAGGAGGGTCGTGGCGCCGTACAGGACCGCGGCCACGGCCAGGATCCCCACGCCGCTCGAGGAGGGGTGGCCGGACCCGGACAGGCCGAACGGATCGACCCCCGCTGCCGTCATCGCGGCAGCGGTGGCGGCGGCAACGGCCGTCAGCCCGGTGACCACCGCGGCAACCGTGCGAACGACATCACGGCCGGCGGCGAGCGCTGCCGCGAGGAGGACGTGGACGACGCCCGCGAGGACGATCCAGGGGACGGCGGCGACGATCGGTCCGGCGTCGGCGGCGGATGCGCCGGCCAGCTCGGCCTTCGATCCGACGAACGCGCCGGCGACGGCGACGCTGAAGAGGCTGGCCCCGATGCCGCCGACGATCGCGGCGCCGAGCAGGCGCCGCAGCGACGGTTCGCGGATCAGGTCGAGGGGTTCGGGTGATCGGATCTGTTGAGCGGTCATGGGACGAGGATCGGCGACGTCACTCCGGCCGCGCATGGGCGGCCGACGGCACCGGGACCGAGACGAATGACGAATCGACCTCGGGGTCCTCGGCGGACCCGCTGATCGCGGTACGCTCCGGACGTGCCGAACAGCCCGCTCGCCGGCAAACCGGCCGACCCGACGCGCCTCGTCGACGTCGATGCGCTCGTTCGCGCCTACCACGACATCACGCCCGACCCGACCGATCCGGCGCAGCGCGTCGCCTTCGGGACGTCCGGCCACCGCGGCTCCTCGCTCCGCGGCGCGTTCAACGAGGCCCACATCCTCGCGATCACCGAGGCGATCTGCCGCTACCGCGCGGCGCACGGTTACGACGGCCCGCTGTTCCTGGGGCGGGACACCCACGCGCTGAGCGAGCCCGCGACCGCGACGGCCGCTCGAGGTGCTGGTCGCCCACGGCGTCGAGGCCCGGGTCGCCTCGGATCCCATCGGCGTGACCCCGACGCCGGCCGTCTCCCACGCGATCCTCGTCGCGAACCGCGGCCGCCGCATCCCGCACGCCGACGCGGCCGCGAACGAGGGCCGCGGCCTCGCCGACGGGATCGTCGTGACCCCGTCCCACAATCCGCCCGACGACGGCGGCTTCAAGTACAACCCCCCGAACGGCGGACCGGCGGACACGGACGTGACCGGCTGGATCCAGGCCGAGGCGAACCGGCTGCTCGAGGGGCGGGGGAGCCACGGCGCCGCCGGTATCCGACGGGCGTCGTCGGCGGAGGTCGCCGCGGCGGCCCGGCCGCATGACTTCCTCGGCGGCTACGTCGGCGATCTGCCCAACGTCATCGACCTGGAGGCGATCCGCGCCTCCGGCCTCCGGATCGGCGTCGACCCGATGGGCGGCGCGTCGGTCGGCTACTGGTCGGCGATCGCCGAGCGGCACCGCCTGGACATCACGGTCGTCAACGACCGGATCGACCCGACATTCGGCTTCATGACCTACGACTGGGACGGCAAGATCCGGATGGACCCGTCGTCCCCGTTCGCGATGGCCGGGCTGATCGCGCTCCGCGACCGGTTCGACATCGCCCTCGGCAACGACGCCGACGCCGACCGGCACGGGGTCGTGACCCCGGCGCGGGCCTGCTCAACCCGAACCACTTCCTGAGTGCGGCGATCGCCTATCTGTTCGGTGGCGCCCGGTCGTGGCCCGCGAACGTCGGCGTCGGCAAGACCCTCGTCTCGTCCTCGATGATCGACCGGGTCGTCGCCGATCTCGGGAGGCGGCTCGTCGAGGTCCCGGTCGGCTTCAAGTGGTTCGTCGGCGGCCTGATCGACGGCTCGATCGGGTTCGGTGGCGAGGAGAGCGCCGGCGCGTCGTTCCTCCGCCGCGACGGATCCGTCTGGACGACCGACAAGGACGGCATCGTCCCCGACCTGCTCGCCTGCGAGCTGACCGCTCGCAGTGGTCGCGACCCCGGGGTCGCGTACGCGAGACCTCACCGAGCGATTCGGGACGCCGGCCTACCGCCGGATCGATGCCCCCGCGACGCCCGAGCAGAAGGCGGTCCTCGCGAAGCTGTCACCCGCCGACGTCACGGCGACGGCCCTGGCCGGCGATCCGATCACCTCGATCCTGACCCGTGCGCCGGGCAACGACGCCCCGATCGGCGGGCTCAAGGTCTCGACGGAGAACGGCTGGTTCGCGGCTCGGCCGTCGGGCACGGAGAACGTCGCCAAGGTCTACGCGGAGAGCTGGCGCGGCGAGTCGCACCTGGAGCAGCTCCTCGAGGAGGCGCAGGCGCTGGTCGCGAGCGTCACCGGCTGAGTTGAGGTGGGGTCATGGCAACCGGCGAGGCGAGCATCCATATCGAGCGGCCGGCCGAGGAGGTGTTCGCGTTCATCGGCGACCCGGCGAACAACCCCTCGTGGCGGAAGAACGTCGTTCGGATGGCCTGGGAGGACGACGGTCCGATGCGGGTCGGGCGCCGTGGCCGGCAGACGCAGCACCTCCTGGGACGAGACTGGACGGTGACCGCGGAGGTGGTCGAGTGGGATCCGCCTCATCGAGCCACCTGGCGCTCGGTTCAGGGGCCCGTGTCGGTCCAATCGTGGGTCCGCGTGGTGCCCGACGGCAGCGGTTGCCTCGCGTCCGGCGGAGCCGACGGCGGGTTCACCGGTCCCATCGGCTCGATCCTGACTCGCCTCGCCGCGCCGCGAATGGTCGCGCAGGCCGGGATCGACCTGAAGACTCTGAAGCAGCACCTCGAGGGTGCTGACGCTGCGGAGTGATCGCGCGACGGAGGCTCCTTGCCGTGGCGCTCGGACTGGCGCTGGTCTTCGGTGGCTGCCAGAAGGCGTTCTCGTCGCCGGTTCCGGTTCACCCTCCGGTGACGGGCCGCGCAGTCTCGACGGTCGGCCCGGTGTCGTTCCGCTGGGACGGGGCAACTGGTCGGCTGACGTGCCTGCTCGCACGGTCGGGCACCATCGACTACGCGCTCGTCTGGCCCGAGGGCTGGTCGTATGGCGGCGACGGGGTCTTCTTCGTGGGTCCGGCCGACGGCCCCACGAAGGTGGCGATGAGTGACATGGTCGTCCTGTCCGGTGTCGACCGGCCACCGCCATGGCCCGAGCTTGGCGATTGTCCAGCCCACGGACGCGTGTTCTGGGTCACCGATGCCGAGCGGGTGGTCCTCCCGTCGCCAAGCCGTGTCGGTTCGAGCGTTCCCGGTCCCACTGAGAGCGGTTGACAGGTTTCGCCGGCGTCAAGGCGTGGAGCGCCACGGGCGGGCCGTCAGGCGGACCAGTCGACCGCTCCGGACACGCCTCCGGCCCCGGAACGGGCCTGAAAGGGCGCGAATGGCCACGTGGCGGACCGAATTGCCGAGATCTCGGCCGTTCGAGGAGGTCCCGTCGGTCGGTTGGCTCGCCCGGTGGACACCAGGCTCGCCGGCCCGGGCAGGCGCGGCCCGGCGGCCCGGCGGCCCGGCGCTCCGGCCTGGCTCCCGGCCGCTCAGGCGGGCCGGCGCGGTCGGGCGCTCCGCCCGAGGTCAGATCCCGACCGGCTCCCGGACGAAGATCACCGTCGTCCGACCCGCCACCCACTCGCCGAAGATCAGGAGGATCTTCTCGAGCTTCGTGCCGACCCCGAGCATGGCCCGGACCCGCGCGTCCTCGTACGGGAAGACCGTGTCCCGGATCCGAACGAGCGCGGCATCGAGATCCGGCACGATCTTCTGGCTCCCGATCACGAAGATCGCGCGTCCGGCACCCGCCGCATACGCGCCGAGCTGGTTGCCGGTTGCGCTGGCGGCGACCAGCACCCCGTCCTCGGTCACGGCGTTCACGCTGCCGACGATCGTGTCCGGCGCGGCCCCGAGCTTGCGCATCTCGCGACCCTGGGTCGCCCGGTCCATCGACTGGAGCTTCGGGCGGATGGTGTCGTACCGGCCGGGCTCGTGGAGCGCCGCGAAGACGCCGATCTCCTCGAGGGTGAGGCTCTTGCCCGAGTAGACCTCCGAGCCGGGCTCGATCCGGCTCAGGACCTCGTCCCGTGCCTCGTCGCCCGTGTCGACGACGACGACCTCGATGTTGTTCGCGCGGAGGGCGTCCGCGACGCGCTGGATGGCGGCCTCATCGGCCGCTGTGGGAAGGCTGAGTGGCTCGACGGCCATGGCTGATATCGGTCCTTCGTCCCGGTCGACGATCGGCGCCCACCTGGCGCCGGTCCGGCCGGTCTCCGGAGGGATTGTTGCACAAGCAACGATCTGGCGCCAATCGAGGGCTCGCACGGCGCCGGTGCGCCGTCAGGGCAATGGTCGCCAGGCGCGGCCGAGGAGCAGGGCGAACGCGGCGAGGAAGCCGCCGAGCCCGACGAACCCGAAGCTGACCTCGACGACCTCGTGCTTCGTGATGACCGTCGTCGGCAGGCCCGCGAACACCTGCTCGAGCGACTGGGCGCTGTCGGCCGGGTAGTAGTCCCCGCCCGTCTGCTTCGCGATCGCCCGGAGGGTGTCCTCGTCGATGCCGCGCGGGAACCCACCGCCGCCGCCGAAGCCGCCGCCGCCGAAGCCGCCCGCCGAACCCGCCGCCCGGCTCGTTGCCGATGAACTGGGCCCGGCAGGCGGGATCGAGGTCGCCGCCGTCGATCGAGCCGAAGCCGATCGTGTAGACCCGCAGCCCGCGATCGGCGGCCTGCTGCGCCGAGTCGATCGGATCGGGACCGGCATTGCTCGCCCCGTCGGTCAGCAGGACGATGATGTCCGGCGCGTAGGCGCCGGGCGGGACCGGCGGCGGGGCGACCCCCGGCCGGCCCGGCTGGACGCTCCGGGCGATGTTCGGGTCGATCTCGGAGATCGCGTCGATCGACGCGAGGAGCCCGCTGCCGATCGCCGTCCGCCGGCCGGTCGTCAGGCTCCGGATCGCGTCGACGAGAGCATGCTGGTCCGTCGTCGGCGGCTGGACCACCGCGGCGAAGCCGCTGAACGCGACGATCCCGATCTGGGTCTCGGCCTTCTGGCTCGTCACGAAGGCCACCGCAGCGTCCTCGGCCGCCTCCAGCCGCGTGGGCAGGATGTCGGTCGAGCACATGCTGCCCGAGACGTCCATCGCGAGGATGATCGTGGACTGGTTGGTCGGGACGCTGAGAACGACCGACGGCCGGCCGAGGGCGAGGACGACCGCGGCGACCGCAGCGACCAGCAGGCCGAACGGGAGATGCCGCCGGAGCCGGGCCGAGCCCGGCAGCGCGTCGCGGACCAGCGCGAGGCTGGAGTAGCGGGCGCCGCCGCGTCGTCGACGGCGGAGGCTCCAGGCGTAGATCAGGATGAGGATCGGGATGATCGCGAGCAGGACGAGCAGGCCGAGCCACTGGAACTCCATGTCAGGTCCTCGTCCCGCGCTCGTCGCGCTCGCCGATCATCGCGCACGGCGCAGTCGGAGTGTTCATGGCAGCCGGCCCGTCCGTGCCAGCGACGTGATGAGGCCGGCCACGAGGAGGATCAGGCCGGCGCCCGCGACCAGCGCGGTGATCTCGATCTGCTCGTCTCGCGCGACCAGCCGCTCGGACAGGTCGTTGTAGACGACGCCCGGATCGGCGCTCGCGGCCGGCTGGTACGTGCCGTCGGTCACGCTGGAGACCTGCTGGAGGAGCGCCTCGTCCAGGGCCGTCTGGACGCGGAACCCGTCGAGGTCCAGCGTCGTGCCGGCCGTCGTCCCGACGCCGATCGTCATGATCCGGACCCCGAGGTCCGCGGCCGCCTGGGCGGCGCTCAGCGGGTCCGGCCGCTCGTTGTTCTCGCCGTCGCTGAACAGCACGATCGCGGCGTCGGCGTGGCTGCCCGGCGCGACGGGCGCGGGCGCGACCGATGGCGGCGCCGAGCGATTGCTGTAGTAGCCGGGCGGCGTGTCCGACTCGGCCTGCTGGATCGCGTCGAGCGAGGCGAGGATCCCCTGGCCGACGGACGTCCCGCGGGCGGGGCCCAGCCGGTCGATCGCCTGGAGGACCGTCGCCTGCTCCGACGTCGGGGCGAGGACCGAGAGGCCGGCATCCGAGAACGCGACGACGCCGATCACCACGCCCTGCGGCTGGCGCTCGACGATCGCCTTGGCGGCCGCCTTGGCCGACTCCATCCGCGTCGGCTGGACGTCGTCGGCGGCCATGCTGCCGGAGACGTCGAACGTGAGGACGATCGTCCCCTCGACGTGGGGCAGCGCGATCGTCGCCTGCGGCCGGGCCAGGGCGATCGCGAACAGGACGAGCCCGGCGATGACGAGGATCGACGGGATGCGATCCGCCACGGATGGCCCGGCGCGCGACGGCCCGCTGGCCGGGGACCCGCTCGCAGGGCCGCCGCTCGCCGGTGGCCGGCCGATGCCGCCCAGAGCCGCGAGGCGTCCTCGACGCCGGTCGTCGATCCGGCGCGTGGCGAGGACGAAGAGCGGGACGAGCCCGATCGTCAGCAGCAGGAGCGGCCACTGGAAGCTCACGCCGGCTTCCGCCTCCGGAGCCGGCGCTCCATCGCCATCCGGACGATCGCCCGGACGAGATCGTCATTGGTGGACAGCGTCACCGCCTCCACGCCGGATCGTCGGAACGCGGCCGCCACCTGGGCCTCGCGCTGGTCGGCCGCGGCCCGGAACCGCTTGCGGAACGCGGCGTCGGCCGTGTCGACGTACAGCTGCTCGCCGGTCTCCGCGTCTTCCATCAGGACCGCACCGACGTCCGGCAGGTCGATCTCGCGGGGATCGATCAGCCGGACCGCGAGCAGCTCGTGGCGGCGGTTCAGGAGCTCCAGCGGCCGCTCCCAGCCCGGGACGCCGATGAAGTCCGAGATCAGGATCACGAGCGAGCGGCGCTTGATCCGGCGGTGGGCATTCTCGAGGAGGGGCGTGAGATCCGTGAACGGCGCGGCCGGAAGCCGCGGCTGTCGCACGATGTCCTCGATCAGCCGCAGGACCTGGACGCGGCCACCACCGGCGGGGATCGTCCGCTCCTTGGCACCGCCGGCGATCATCGCCCCGACCCGGTTCCCCCGGCGGGTCAGGAGCCTCGCCAGCGTCGTCACGAAGTCGATCAGGACGGTCCGCTTCTCGCGGTCCGCCCCGACCGTCCCGAAGTCGACCGATGGGCTCAGGTCCAGGAGGAACCACGCCGTGATGTCGCGGTCCTCGTGGTACTCGCGGACGTAGGGGACGGTCATCCGGGCGGTCACGTTCCAGTCGATCGCCCGGACGTCGTCGCCGAACTGGTACTCGCGCAGGGCGGCGAAGTCCAGGCCGGAGCCGTGGAACAGGCTCCGGTAGTCGCCCTGGAGCAGGCCGTCCAGCCGGCGGACGACCTGCCAGTCGAGGCGCTGGAGGATGCGCTCAGGCGCCGACGCGGACGCCATGGTGGTCCTGGAGCGGGACGACGGGGACGGGGATCCGGCTCACGATCGACGACAGCAGCTGGTCCGAGGAGACGTTGTCCGAGAGGGCCTCGAACGAAAGGACCAGCCGGTGACGCATCACGTCGTGAGCCATGTCGATCACGTCCTGCGGGAGGACGTACTCGCGGCCGCGGACATAGGCGAGCGCGCGGGCGGTGAGGATCAGGTTGATCGATGCCCGGGGACTGGCGCCGTAGGTGATGTACCGCTCCAGCTCGGCCATGCCGTGGAGCTGGGGGAAGCGCGTCGCGTTCGTCAGGCGGACCGAGTACTCGACCAGGGCCGGGTCCACGTAGACCGCGTCCACCGTCTCCTGGAGCTTGACGAGCTGGTCGGTCGTCAGGACCCGCTGGATCTTGTCGAGCCGGCCGGTCATCCGCTCGACGATCGCGAACTCCTCGACCGGGCTCGGGTAGCCGACGAGGACCTTGAGCATGAACCGGTCGACCTGGGCCTCGGGCAGCGCGTACGTGCCTTCCGTCTCGATCGGGTTCTGGGTCGCGAGCACGAGGAACGGGTTCGGCACCGGGTGCGACTCGTGGGCGATCGTGACCTGCCGCTCCTGCATCACCTCGAGGAGCGCGCTCTGGACCTTGGCCGGAGCCCGGTTGATCTCGTCGGCGAGAAGCAGGTTCGTGAAGACGGGACCGAGCGAGGTCGTGAACTCGCCGGTCTTCTGGTTGTAGATCCGCGTCCCGACGAGGTCGGCGGGGACGAGGTCCGGCGTGAACTGGATCCGCTTGAAGTCGCCACCGATCGACTCGGCGAGGGCCTTGATCGCCATGGTCTTCGCAAGGCCGGGCACGCCCTCGACGAGGAGGTGCCCGCGGGCGAGGAGGGCGACCGCCATCCGCTCCAGTAGGTGGTCCTGGCCGACGATGATCTTCTTCACCTCGTAGAGGAGGCGCTCCATCGGCGCGGCGGGGCGGATGGTCGATTCCTGCGTCACGGGGTCGCCTCCTCGATGGTCATGCGGTCGGTCCTCCGTTCAGTACGCGGGCAGTCCGGCGGCGCCGCCGGCGACGTCGATCGGGACGGCCAGGCCGATCCCGATGAAGACGTCCTGTTTCGTGGGGTTGACGAGCGCGGTGACGATCCCGACGACGCGTCCGTCGCGGTCCACGAGCGGACCGCCCGAGTTCCCCGGATTCACCGCGGCGTCGACCTGGATGAGGCCCTTGATCGTGGTGCTGCTGTTCGGGAGCTGGAACGACCGGTCGAGGCCGGACACGACGCCCGCGCTCAGCGAGCCGTACAGCCCGAACGGGTTGCCGACGATGTAGGCCTCGCTGCCGATGTGCATCGCCGCCGGGTTGCCAAGGGTCGCCGGGACGACCGACTGGGGCAGGTTGTCCGGCTGGAGGACGGCGATGTCCGATTCCGGCTGGCTCGACGCGATCGTCGCGTGTGCGGTCGATCCATCGGCAAACGTCAGCTTGATCGATGACGCGTCGGCGACGACGTGGAGCGCGGTGAGGATCGCGCCGGCGTCGTTGATGACGACCCCGGTGCCAAGGGCGCTGTCGGTCGGGCCGGATCCGCCCGGAGCACCGGAGGCTCCGGCCGACCCGGTTCCCTCGATGTCCGTCTGGATCAGGACGATCGACGGCTGGACCGCGGCGTAGACCAGCTCGCCATGGGGCGGACCGGGCGTCTGCGACGCGAGGGCGCTGGCGACGGCCTCGTGGACGTCGTTCGCGGTCAGCGGCGGGGTCGGCGGGTTCAGGATCCCGTACACGACGAGGGCGAGGAACGTGGCGATGACCCCGGCCACGAAGGGGGTCGCCCGCCGGGCGCCCGTTCGCGCACGGTCAGCCCGCCTCGACGGGGATCGAGGATCCGGCTGCGCCTGCGGGCCCAGTTGGCCGGTCATCCGACAGAGGAACTCCGTGTGGATCGCCACGGGAAGCGGTTGGAACCCCGTCGGCGGGGCCTCCGCTCGAGCATCCCCGGCGTCGCTGAGAGGCGCCTGAGACTGCCGGAAGGGATGGTCCGGCCACCGATGGGCGGAGGCCGCCGCCGTCGGGCAAGTCTAGACCCGGGTTCGCCGGATGGGCTGTCGGCGGTTTCCCGCCGGTGCCACGAGGAACCGCCGGCGCGCCACGTGCGCGAGTCGGGCCGGGTCAGTGACAGCCGACGAAGTACGCGCCCATGCCCTTGAGGAAGGTCGTCGTCTGGGCGAGGGCGCCGGTCCGCCTCCTGGAGCGCCTGCCGGCCCGCGTCGGTGTCGACGGCGGGGACGACGCCTCCCTGGAGGAGCGCCTGCCATCGCGTCGCGAGGGTTCGATCCGCCGCATAGGCGTCGGCGTAGCAGGGACGCGCCTGGTTGTCGTTCATCGTCGCGACGTGTCGAGCGATAGCCGTCCCGGCGGTCGCCCACGCCTGGGCTGCCTCTGCCTGTCGGGAGGCGAGCTCGGCCTCCGTGACGCCCGACAGGGTGGGATCGAGCCGGGCGAGCTCGAGGGCGGCGGCCCTCGCGGCGCCGTACGCGTCGTACGCGTCCTCCAGGTAGGCGTTCGCGGAGGCCGTCCAGTTACCCGCAGCGCCCGGCGCCGCGGAATTGTCCGGTCCCGTGGTCGCCGCGGACGAGACGCCGAGACTCGCGGTCACGTCGTTGTTCGATGCCGCAATCGCCTGAACGTCGGGCAGGAGCGCCACGAGGCTCGTCGCCGCCGCCTTCTGCGTCTTCGCGTTCGTGATGCTCGCAGCTCGTGCCTGCTCCAGCGCCTTGTCGGCGGCGGCGATCAGCTTGGCGACCCGAGGGGTCAGCGGAGCGGTGGCCGCGCACGCGTCCAGGACGGCGGCCATCTCGCCGTTCTTGTACGCCGTGATCGTCGCGGACACCCGGAAGCTGGCGGCAGCGGTGTCGGAGGCGTCGAAGGGCGTCTTCGTCAGGGGCGTTCGAACAGCGGCGAGGTCATCCTGGAGGCGCTTGGTGAAGGCGCCGAGGCTCGACACAGCGGCGATGCACGGGCCGGGCGTCGCGGCCGGAGGCTGGCCCGTGGCCGAGAGAACCGCGCCCGTGGGGCCCGGCGCGGTCGATCCGCACGCCGCGACGAGGCATGCCACGACGGCGGTCCAGACGAGCCTCCTCACGGGCACCATGTCACGCCTTTCCTCCACCGTACCCCGAGGGTTCGCACAATGCCCGACGCCGAGGTGCTTCGCAAGCGGTCGACCGCGAACCCGTTCCATCCGGGCTCCACCACGGGCGGTTGCGCACCGCCGCACGCGGGACGACACGGTATCGTCCTTGCACCCATCGGGGCCGGCACGCGTCGTGAGCGGCGCAGCCGTGGCGGAACGACAGGAGCGGCGATGAACTGGCTTCGTCGGCCGGCGCGGCCGGCGACCGGAGACACCGAGTCGGACTTCACGCCGGCGATCTACGGATCGCTCCTGGTAACGACGCTCGTCGCGGTGCAGTGGCACGGCAGCGCCGCCCCGGCGCTCATCGGGCTCTCGATCGTGATCTCGGTCGTGGTCTTCTGGCTGACGCATGTCTGGTCGGGCGTGATGAACCGTCGGGTCCACGGGCCGGTGAGCCGAGCCGAGGCCGTTGGCATCGCCCGAGCGGAAGCACCGATGCTGACGGCGGTCATCGTCCCGGCCCTCGCCCTGGGGCTCCCGCGTCTCACCGGCATGGCCGTGGACGTGGCGATCGGCCTCGCGCTCCTGGTCAGCCTCGCCCAGCTCTTCCTGTGGGGCCTCGCTGTCGGCCGCGCCGCGCACGATCGCTGGTGGCTTACGCTCATCGTTGCACTGGTCGACCTTGGACTCGGCATCGCGATCGTCATCGCCAAGGTGGTGGTGCTTCACTGATGCCGATGATCCTCGCGAGCCCGGCATGGCGGACGGATCCGATCCTGGAGGTGAACGGATGGCGGTAGAGGCGGCCGAGAGCGGCGTTCCAGTCGAGGCCGAGAGCAACCCACGGCTCGGGATCCTCCTCGCCATGGCGATGTTCGTGCTCGTCGTGGACACGTCGCTCATGAACGTGTCGATCTCGGCCGTCGTCGCCGATCTGGGCACGACCGTGAGTGGCGTCCAGTCGGCGATCGCGCTCGAGGCCCTCGTCTCCGCCGCGTTCATCCTCATCAGCAGCAAGGTCGGCGACCTCATCGGCCGCAAGCGCGCATACGTCCTCGGCCTTCTCGGGTATGCCGTCGGGGCCCTTGCGATGACACTCGCCCAGGACCTGCGGGCGATCATCATCTTCTGGGCCATCCTCGGTGGACTCGGGGCGTCCCTGCTGCTGCCGGCGATGCAGTCCCTGATCCACGGGAACTTCCAGGGCGCGGCCCAGCGGAAGGTCTATGCGCTGGTCGGCGCGGCCGCCGCGATCGCGGCGGCGATCGGCCCGCTCGTCGGCGGCTTCATCACGACGTTCCTGTCGTGGCGCGTCGGCTTCCTCCTCGAGCTCGTCGTCATCGTCGTCGTGCTGTCGGGCATCCGGCTCGTGAAGGACGTGCCGTACACGGGCGATCGTGGGATCGACGTCGTCGGCGCCGTCCTGTCCGTGCTGGGCATGGGTGGGATCGTCCTCGGCATCCTCGTCTGGCAGGAGGGCGGCGAGGCCGTCGGGGTCTTGCTGGCGATCGGAGCGGTCTCCATGGCGCTGTTCGCGTACTGGCTCGTGCGCGGCAAACGACTCGGACGACGGACCCTGATCGACCCCGACCTGTTCAGGTCCGCGATGTTCCGACTCGGGATCTCCGGCCAGCTGCTCCAGCAGATCGCGCTGGGCGGATCGATGATCGCGCTGCCGATCTTCCTGCAGATGGTCCTCGGCTACAACGCGCTGCAGGCCGGCCTGTCGCTCGCCCCGCTGTCGCTCAGCATGTTCGCGGTCGCGTTGCTGGCCGGAAAGCGCGCCGGCGACCGTCGTCCCAGCTCGATCATCCGGGTCGGCTTCGGGCTCCTGACGATCGGCATCCTCGTCCTCCTCCCGGTCGTGCCCCGGGCCGACTCCGGCTTGTGGCTCGCGATCCCGCTGCTCATCATGGGCTGCGGCCTGGGCCTGCTGGTCTCCCAGCTGAACAACTACACGCTCGCCCCGATCTCGGAGGAGCGGATCAGCGAGGCGGCGGGCGTGAACTCCGCCGGCGGCTCGTTCGGGCTCTCGTTCGGGCTGGCCCTCGCGGGCAGCGTCATGCTCGCGACGCTCGCCTTCACGTTCACCTCGATGGCGGAGAGCAGCGTCGTCCTCGACCCGGCGGAGGCGCAGCAGGTCGCCACCGCACTCGACGACGACGCCCAGCTGATGAGCGACGCTCAGCTCGCGGAGGTCGTCGTCGGTCAGCCCGCGGACGTCCAGGCCGAGATCATCCGCATCAATACCGAGGCGCGGCCGATCGCGCTCCAGGTGGCGATGCTGATCCCGCTGTTCGCCGGGCTCCTCGGCTTCCTCGCCTCGTTCCGGATGGTCCGCCTGCCCGATGTCAAGCCGTCGGCCGCCGTCGAGGGAATGGCATTCGGCTAGCGTCGGGACGGGACGACGCCTCAGGAGCGGGAATTGGGGTGGCCTACGGGGTTCGAACCCGTGACCTCTGGAGCCACAATCCAGTGCTCTGCCGATTGAGCTAAGGCCACCACGCGCTCGTGCGTCGGCCGCGGCCGGACGTGAGCCACGGGAGTCTACCGGATTCAGCCCGGCGGTTCGACGCGAGCCGCGGGTGATTGGCACCGAATGGCAACCGGTGCGTCGCTTGCATGTTTTCCATCGACCGTGCACGGTATGCATATGCGCCGCACCTTCCTGACCGACGAGGCCAAGAAGAAGCTCTGGCGGCCCTGCCGGGAGGCACGGGCCCTGGGGCTCTGACGGCGCGCAAGCGAACGACCGACAGGAGCCTCCGGGCACGGAGGCTCCAGGGGCCGCGGACACCAGCCGGTGACCGCGGCTTCTTGATTCGTCCCCATGGACGATCGGCCTCCATCCACCCCGACGGCTCCTCCGAACGGCGAGGAGGCACCACTCATGTCCACGATCGTCCTCGGCGACGGCCCGCTCGGGCTGGCGATCGCCGCCGCGCTGGACGCGCGCGACGAGCCCGTCACGGTCGCCGGCCGGCCGCCCGACGGGCGCCACGACCCAGCGACCCTCGAGGGCGCCGACCTCATCGTCGATGCCTCGCGCGCCCGGGCGGTCCTCGCCAACGTCGAGGCCGGGCTCGATGCCGGCTGCCGCCGGTTCGTCATCGCGACGACCGGCTGGGAGGCGGTCCGGGCAACCGTCGCCGACCTGCTGCTCGATGCCGGGGCCGCGGCCGTCGTCGCCCCGAACCTCGCCCTGGGCGCGGCCATGTTCCTGCGCCTCGTCGCCGAGGCGGCCGAGCTGGCTGCCGCGTTCGGCGGCTTCGAGCCGGCCGTCGTCGAGTGGCACCGCCGGGCGAAGGCGGACCGCCCGTCCGGGACGGCCCGGGAGATCGTGCGGCGAATCGCGCCGCATCTGCCGATCGACGTCGACGAGGTCGCCGTCGTCCGCTCCGGGGCGATGCCCGGTCATCACACCGTCGCGTTCGACGCCGCCGGCGAGACGATCGAGCTTCGGCTCACCGCGCGCGATCGATCCGCCTATGCCGCGGGGGCGCTCGCGGCGATCGACTGGCTCCGGGCGACGAACCCGACGCCCGGGCATCCATCCCTTCGACCAGGTCGTGGACGACCTCGTCGCCACCCCGCGCCGCCACCTCGACCGGCCTGCTCGGCCGGCCGCCTGACCCACACCGACCACCCGAAAGGAGTCCCCGATGCTTCCGCTCGATCGCACCACCCCCGGACCGCGGCCCGCCCTCCGCGGCGCCTTCACCGCCATGGTCACGCCGTTCGCCGCCGATGGAAGCGTGGACGAGCAGGCGCTTCGCCGCCTCGTCCGCTGGCAGGTCCTCGCCGGGATCGACGGACTCGTCCCATGCGGCACGACGGGCGAGGCACCGACCCTCACGCCCGTCGAACGGGAGCGGGTCATCGCGATCACCGTCGAGACGGTTGCCGAGCGAGCGTCGCGCGGGCGCGTTCCCGTCGTCGCGGGTACGGGCACGAACGACACGGCAGCCACCGTCGCGGCCACCCGTCGCGCCGCGGCCCTCGGTGCCGACGCGGCGCTCGTCGTCGCCCCCTACTACAACCGCCCCGATGGCCGGATGCTCGAAGCCCACTTCCGGGCCATCGCCGACGACGGCGACCTCCCGATCGTCGTCTACAACGTCCCGTCGCGGACCGGGACGAACGTGCCTGTGGACGTGTTCCTGCGTCTGGCAGAGCACCCCCGGATCGTGGCGATCAAGGAGGCGAGCGGGAACCTCGAGCAGATCGCCCGGATCTGCCGCAATCGGCCCCGCGATGTCGCGGTCCTCGCCGGCGACGATGCATGGACCCTGCCGATCCTCGCGATGGGCGGCGACGGCGTCGTGTCGGTCGCGAGCAACGAGGTCCCGGGCGAGCTCGTCGCGCTGTGCGCCGCCGCGATGGCCGGCGACTGGGACGGTGCGCGGTCGATCCACGATCGATGGCTGCCGCTGTTCCTCGACAACTTCACCGGCGGTCCGAACCCGGTGCCGGTCAAGGCGGCCCTCTCGCTGATGGGCCTGCTCGACGTCGACGCGGTCCGGCTGCCGCTGCTGCCGCTCGCGCCGGGCGCCCGGGCCGAGCTGCTCACGACGCTCCGCGGGCTGGGCCTCGCCGAGGCGGCCGGCGGTCGGATCCGGGCGTTCGACGAGGTGTCGGCGTGAGCGCGACGCTGACTCCGCGCATCGAAGCGCCGGTCGTCGAACCGTCCGGCGTGCTCGCGGCGCTCACCGCCGGGACGATCCGGGCCGCCGAGCCGGATCCATCCGCTCCGGACGGCTGGCGGGTCAACCCGGAGGTCAGAGTGGCGATCCTCGCCGCCTTCGCGGACCGGACGACCGCCTCGTGGGACGCGGGACCGCTGGTCTTCCGCGACCGGGCCGCCTTCCCGCCGATCGACCCCGGCGCGGACCGACGGATCGTGCCCGGCGGCACGGCGATCCGGAACGGTGCGCACCTTGAGCCCGGGGTGGTCGTCATGCCGCCGTCGTACGTGAACGTCGGAGCGTGGGTGGGAGCCGGCACGATGGTCGACTCGCACGTGCTCGTCGGGTCCTGCGCCCAGGTCGGCGAGCGGGTCCACCTCGCCGCCGGCGTCACGATCGGCGGCGTCCTCGAGCCGCCCGGCGCCCGCCCGGTGATCGTCGAGGACGACGTGTTCGTCGGGGCCGGTTCGCGGCTCCTCGATGGCGTCCTCGTCCGTTCCGGGGCGGTGATCGGGGCCGGATGTGTCCTGACCGGGACCTCGCGGGTCTTCGACCTCGTGCGCCAGCGGGAGCTGACGGGCACGGTCGATCGTCCGCTGGTGATCCCGGCGGGCGCGATCGTCGTGCCGGGCACGCGGCCGCTCCCCGGGGACTGGGCACGGAGCCTCGGCCTGGCGATCGCGACGCCGCTGATCGTCAAGGATCGCGATCCCGGGACCGACGCCCGGGTCGCCCTGGAGGGCGCGCTCCGCTGATGCGAAGCGCGCATCCCGGATTGACCACCGATGCCCGCCGGGGCTACGATCGCCGGACAACTGAAGACTCTTATCAAGAGTGGCGGAGGGACCGGCCCTGTGAAGCCCGACAACCGACCGGCAGGAATGCCGGCACGGTGCCAAATCCGGGCAGGTCCTCCTGCGAGATAAGGGATCCTTCCCAGGCCCTTCCTCCGGGAAGGGTCTCTCGGTTTCCCGGGCCGGTCGCACGACCTCCGCGATGGAGACGACGATCCGCATGACCCTCGAAACGCCCGCCCGCACCGCGACCCCGGCCGATTCCGGCGTGCCGCCAGACAGCCCGTCCGCGGGACGCTCGCACGTCCAGGGCCTGCGCTGCCGGGCGTGCGGCCGACCCGAGGCGATCGGGCCCAGCTTCGTCTGTCCGGCCTGTTTCGGCCCGCTCGACGTCGTCTACGACTACGACGTCGCGCGCGCGCAGCTGACCCACGAGACGATCGCCGCGCGGGCCCCCGGGATCTGGCGCTATCTGGAGCTGCTGCCCGTGGAGCGGGCTCCGGAGCGTGGGCTCGCCGTCGGTTCGACGGCGCTCGTCCGGGCCCCGCGTCTCGCCCGCGACCTGGACCTCGGCACCGGGACCACCCTTCATCTCAAGGACGACACCCGCAACCCGACGCTCAGCTTCAAGGACCGGGTCGTCGCCGTTGCCACGGCGCGCGCGGTCGACTTCGGCTTCGACACGCTTGCCTGCGCCTCGACCGGCAACCTTGCGGGCGCGACCGCCGCCGCCGCCGCCGCGGCCGGGCTCCGGGCGTTCGTGTTCGTGCCAGCGGACCTCGAGCCGGCGAAGGTCGAGCATGCCCTCGGCTACGGTGCGACCGTCGTTCGCGTCAACGGCACCTACGACGACGTCAACCGGCTGAGCCTGGAGATCGCGGACGAGGAGGGCTGGGCGTTCGTGAACGTCAACCTCCGGCCGTACTACGCGGAGGGCAGCAAGTCGATCGCGTTCGAGATCGCGGAACAGCTCGGCTGGCGGCTGCCGGACGTTCTCGTCGGTCCGATCGCGTCGGGATCGATGTTCACGAAGATCGCGAAGGGCTTCGCCGAGCTGGCCGACCTCGGCCTCGTCGAGCGGACACCTGTCCGCTTCGTCGGCGCCCAGCCCGAGGGCTGCTCGCCGGTTGCGACCGCCTTCGCCGAGGGCGTGGACGAGATCCGGCCTGTGCGGGCGCCCGACACGATCGTCCGGTCGCTTGCGATCGGCTCGCCGGCGGACGGTGGCGAGGCTCTCGACCTCGCGCGGCGCACGGGTGGCTCGATCGAGTCGATCCCCGACGCGTCGACCGCCGACGCGATCCGTCGGACGGCGGCGAACGAGGGGATCTTCGTCGAGACCGCCGGGGGCGTGACGGTCGCGGCGGTCGCCGCGGCCCGGGCGCGTGGGGTGATCCGGGACGGCGACGAGGTCGTCGCGATCCTGTCCGGCAACGGCGTGAAGACCCCGGACGCGCGGCGGTTCGCGCTGGGTGACGAGGGCTCCGGCGGCGAGGGCCTGGCGGGCCCGATCGAGCCGTCCTACCGGGCGTTCTCGGAGATCCTCGGCGGCTGATCGTGCCCGGATCCCAGGGTGGGTGCGGTGCGGTGAGGACGGGATGACGCCGGTTCGCTGACGTCCGCCGGGGTGCGGTGCGGGCGCTGGTACCCGTGATCCCCACGCTCGGGACCATCGCCCCGCGGACTCGGCGGCGGTGCGTGTCTACGGTCGAAGGACGTCGGTTCCCCAGCCGGCGATCGCACGAGACCGTACCGTCGATGATCGTCGCCCCAGCCCGAGCGAACCACCAGATCGACCGTCACCCGGCCGTCGGGCGCGACCCGCGCCGGCGGTTGGTCATGGTCGCCGTCGCGTTCGCCCTGACTTCGCTCGGCCTCCTCGCGTTGCCACGGACGACGCTCGCCTGGTCGGTGAACGCCTTCAGCTCCAGCTCCGAGCAGCAGCTCGTCGGCCTGACGAACCAGGCGCGCGCCTCGGCCGGCCTGAGGTCCCTCAAGGTCGACTCGACGCTGGCGGCGATCGCCCGCTCACGCAGCAAGGACATGATCGTTCGCAACTACTTCAGCCACAGCATCCCGCCGGCGGGCTACAACGTCTTCCACATCCTCGACACCAAGGGCTACTGCTACAAGATCGCCGGCGAGAACATCGGCTGGAACACGTACCCGGACGACGTCGCGACGGCCGAGATCCAGAGCGCGTTCATGAACTCCTCGGGCCACCGCGCGAACATCCTCGGCAAGTCCTGGGACGTGATCGGGATCGGCGCCTACAAGGGCGCCGACGGCAAGAAGATGTGGACGGTCCTGTTCGCCGACCGGTGCGGCTCGACGAGCCCGACGCCGAAGCCCACCCCCAGGCCGACCGCGAAGCCGAGGCCTCAGGCCACGCCCCGCCCGACGCCGAAGCCACTCGCGAAGCCAAAGGCGACGCCAAAGCCCAGCCCGAAGGTGGCGGTGGTTTCGGCCTCGCCCTCGCCTGAGGCGAGCCCGTCGGCGACGCCGCCGATCCCCTCCCCGCCCGCGGACTCCGGGAGCCCAGGGGCCGGGTCGAGCGGCGGTGGAACGGGGAGCGGAACCGGCGCCGGCGACGCCAACCCCCCGACGACGGTCCGCGACGCCGTCCCCGGAACGGCCGAGACCAGCCTCCGGGTCGTCGATCCGGGGACGAGCCCGGGTCTCTTCGAGGCGGTCGTGTCCGGCGTGACCGGCTTCTTCCTCGGAAGCTGATTGGACTCGCTCCCCACGTCGACGGCGACGCTCATCGGGTCCCCGTCGGTCCCCGCCACGCGGCTACACTCGAACGAGATGGCCGTGATCCTCGAGGCACGCAACCTCGCGAAGCGCTACCGGCTGGGAGCGACCACGGTGGACGCGCTGCGCGGCGTGTCCCTCAGCGTCGAGGAGGGCGAGTTCGTCGCCCTGATGGGGCCATCCGGGTCCGGCAAGTCGACCCTCCTCCAGCTGCTCGGCGGCCTCGATCGCCCGACATCCGGTGAGGTGATCCTCCAGGGCGAGACGATCAGCCAGCTCGGCGATGATGCCGCGACGAAGCTGCGTCGGGACCGGACCGGCTTCGTCTTCCAGTCGTTCAACCTGATCCCGTTGCTCGACCTCACCGAGAACGTCGGCCTGCCCTTCACGATCGCCGGCGCGGACCCGCGGAAGGGCGAGCTGTCCGAGCGGATCCGCGACGTGATCGCGCTCGTCGACCTCGCGGGCAAGGAGCACCACAAGCCCGACCAGCTCTCCGCCGGCGAGCAGCAGCGGGTCGCGATCGCGCGGGCGCTGGTGACCCGGCCGGCTCTCCTGTTCGCCGACGAGCCGACGGGCAATCTCGACTACACGACCGGCACCGAGATCCTCGAGGCCCTCTTCCGCTCGTGCGTCGAGCGCCACCAGACCGTGGTCCTCGTGACGCACGACTCGAAGGCCGCCGCCTACGCCGACCGCGTGCTCGTGATCAGCGACGGCCGGATCCTCGACGAGATCGCCCTTGGTCGGCGGACCGAGCACGACACGACGCCGCTCGTCAGCCGCCTCGCCGAGCTCGGGCTGTGAGCGTGGCCGCCGGGTGATCTCGCTCGCCTTCCGGAGCCTGGGGTCGCGGCGAGGGCGGACGCTCCTCTCGATCATCGGCGTCGCGCTGGGGGTCGGCATGCTCTATGCGTCGCTGGCGACCGACGCGGGCATCACCGCAGCCATCGACCGGACCGTGCGCGACCTCGTGGGGCGGGCGGACCTTCGGATCGAGGCCTTCGGGCCGGCCGGCCTGACAGCCGACAGCCTGGCGGCGATCGAGGCCGCGCCGGGCGTGGTCGTGGCGGCCCCGGCGCTCGAGAAGCGCACCTATCTGAGCCCGCCGGTCGACCAGCCGACGCCGTCGGCTCCGGTGACGGTCCTCGGCGTCGATCCGGCCCAGGAGGCGCAGGTCCGCGACCTCGTCCTCTCCGCGGGCACCCCGCTCGACGGCCCGGCCGCCGACGGCGCCCTCGTGACCGAGACGCTCGCGACGAGCGACGACCTCGAGCTGGGCGGGACCGTGACGGTCCTCGGGCCGGACGGACCGGTCGCCCTGCCGATCACCGGGATCCTCGCGGGCGACGGACCGGTCGTGGGAAGTGCCGGCCGAACCGTCGTCGTGCCGTTGGCGACGATGCAGCGCCTGCTCGCCGACACCTCCGTCAGTCGGGTGGATGTCATCGCCGGCGAGGGCGCCACGCCGGCCGACGTCGCCGACGCGATCGGCGTCGCGCTGACGGGGCAGTCCTACGTGCTCTCATCGCCCGCCGAGATCGGCGCGTCCCTGCGAAGCTCGACGGTCGACTTCCGGGCCACGACCGCCCTGATCTCCGCGGTCGCGCTGTTCGTCGGAGCGTTCCTGATCTTCAACACGCTGTCGATGACGGTCACGGAGCGGATCCGCGAGCTCGGCCTGCTCCGGGCTGCCGGGGCGACCCGCGGGCAGCTCGTCCGGTTCGTCATCGTCCAGGCGATCGCGCTCGGGATCCTCGGCGCGCTCCTCGGGCTCGTGGCCGGGTTCGTCCTGGCCGAGCTGATGGCGATCGAGCTCCGCTCGGTGGCGGCGATCCCGTTCCAGCGCGTCGACCCGCAGCCGATCTCGATCGCTGTCATCGTCGCGATCGGGCTGGCGGTGACGGTCGCCGCGGGGATCGAGCCGGCTCGCCGCGCGGGTTCGATCCCGCCCGTCGAGGCGCTCCGCGAGCGGAGCGATCCGGCGTCCTCGCGCCGCGCCCGCCTGCGCTGGCTCGTCGCGGTCTTCGCGGCGGTCGGGATCGCGGGTCTCCTGATCTGGCCTTCCGACCTGGGCTGGGAGGGCCTTGTCCGGTCGGCGCTCGTGTACCTCGTGCTGTTCGCCGCGGTCCTCCTCGCCCCGGCCGCGCTCGGCGTCCTGGGGCGGCTGGCCGGCCTGCCGTTCCGCGTCCTCTTCCGACCGGAGGAGCGACTGGCGCGTGCGGCGATCGTTCGCGACCGGAGCCGGACCACCCTGACGGTCGGTGGGCTGGCGATCGCGCTCGCCATGGTCGTCGCGCTCGGGGCCGTGGCCCACCAGTCGCGGCTCGCGGCCTCCGCGTGGCTCGCCGATGTCATCCCCGGCGACGAGCTCCTGACGTCGATCCGCCCGATCGCCCTCGACGAGGACGTGATCGGCGACGTCGGCGCCATCGACGGCGTCCAGCGCGTCAGCCCGATCGCGACGTTCGACGTCGCCCGGGACGGCGTCCGTCTGGATGCCGCAGCCGTGAACGGCGCTGACCTGGACGGCGACGGCCGGCTGCGGTTCGTCGTCGGCGACCGCAACGCCGCGCTCGCCGGTCTCGATCAGGGTGGGGTCGCGATCCTGCCGCAGGCGATCGCCGATCGGACCGGCCTGACCGTCGGATCCACGCTCACGCTCGCCGTCGGTGGCGGCAAGGTCGCCGATCTGCGGGTGGCCGGGATCGTCGAGCGATCGCTGCCGGGGTCCGTGGGCGAGGCCGTCCTGATCGGCTGGCCCGATGCGACGGACGTCTTCGGGGTCCAGGGCGCCGACGTGCTCGCCGTCCGCTACGACCCGGGCGCGGAGGCGACGGCCCGGCCGGCCGTCGACCAGCTCGCGCGCGAGCGGGCGCTCGAGCCGACCTCGCTCGACAGCGTCGCAGGGGCAGTCGACAACGCGCTCGCCCAGGTCTTCGGGCTGTTCGACGCGCTGGCGATCATCGCCGTGATCGTTGCCGCGCTCGGGATCGTGAACACGCTGACGGTCAGCGTCCTCGAGCGGGTCCGCGAGCTCGGCGTGCTCCGCGCCGCCGGAATGACGCGCGGCCAGGTACGCCGGACCGTCGTCGTCGAAGCGGGAATCCTCGGTCTCGTGGGTGCCGCGCTCGGCATCGCAACCGGGTTGATCGCGGCCGCGATCCTCGCCGGCCTCACGGGCGACGGCCGGCTCCTCGTCGACATCCCGTGGTTCACGATCGCCGTCGCGATCGTCCTCGGCGTCGGCGTGTCGATGCTCGCGGCCTGGTATCCGGCCCGGCTCGCGAGCCGTCTGGCGATCGCCTCCGCGGTCCGGCGGGAGTGATGCCGATGGTAGACTCGGCCCGCCGCTGACCCCGCCCGGTCCCCCAGAACCGGGCCCGCGGCGCCGGAGGGAGCCATCACTCGATGACGATCGCCACGCCCCGGCTGAACCGGCCGCCGCTCGGGGAGCGCGGGCTCACGATCGCGGACTTCCTGGTCCCGATCGGGATCGGCGAGCGGATGGACACTCGCCTCCGGAACGTCGCGCTGATCGTCCTCGGGTCGCTCCTCATCTACCTCTGTGCCCGGATCACGTTCCCGGTCCCGGGATCGCCCGTGCCGGTCACCGGCCAGACCTTCGGCGTCCTGCTGGTCGGCGGGGCACTGGGCTCGCGACGGGGGGTTGCGAGCATCTCCTTGTACGTCCTGATCGGCTTGATCGGCCTCCCGTTCTTCGCCGAGGGCAAGGGTGGGATCCAGGTCATCCTCGGGGCGACGGGCGGTTACCTCGTCGGGTTCATTCTCGCCGGGGCGGTCGTCGGCCGGCTCGCCGAGATGGGCTGGGATCGTCGTCTGGTCGGCGCCCTCGGCGCGATGGCGATCGGCAATGTCGTGATCTACCTCGTCGGCGTGCCGTGGCTGATGGCCGTCACCGGCTACAGCCTCGCCGTCGCCATCGAGAAGGGCGTGATGCCGTTCATCGTCGGGGACATCGTGAAGCTCCTCCTCGCCGCGGCGGCATTCCCGGCCGCGTGGTGGCTCGTCGGTCGTCGCGCCGGAGAGCGGTAACGCCCAGCGGCGGCGCGATCAGCGCTCGGCCAACGCCGCGTGGAGCGACCGATATGACCGGCGGAGTCGGTGGGCGACCTCCGGCCAGTAAGCGAGCCCTCGACCGGTCGGACCATCCGGGTCCTCGGTTGCCCCGCGATCGCGGATTTCGGCGGCCTCGCCGCGCAGGCGCCCCGATTCCGCCACCGTTGACTCCGGAACGCCATACAGGGCCGCGTAGAGGCGGGTGATCGCGTCACCGGCAGCGGCGCCGGCCGACACGCCGATCTCGCGCCGGACGACCCACCAGCGGAGCTCCCGCCGGCCGACCTCCTCCGCGTCGACGCCGGGCGGCAGCCCAAGCAGTCGATACCCGCGGGCGACATCGGGGGCGAATCGGTCGTAGTCGCCCGTCGATCGGGCGAACCCGGCCGCGGCCCGGGTGAGGAACAGGCTTGCCGCGATCGCGCGCGGCCAGGAGACGCGGGCCTGCTCGTGCAGTCCCTGGATCAGGAGGCCGAAGAGCCGCGCCGGCTGGCGCCGGTAGTAGGCCTTCCACATCGCGGTCTCGAGGTCCGCAAGCCGATCCGGCTCGAACTCGGCGCCCCAGCGTCCCATGCCCGATCCTTCGTACGTGACACCGCCACGGATCACCGACCCGGACGACGTGCTCGGACTGTATGGCCCGGGCTCGGAGGCGTGGGCCCTGAACCGCGAGGCAATGCTCCTCCTCGGGGCGGGTCCACGAGCGCTGCTCCTGCAGCTCGCCCATCCACAGGTCGCGGCCGGCGTGGCCGACCACAGCGACTTCCGGGCCGATCCCTGGACGCGGCTGCAGGGCACGCTCCGGAGCTACCTCCGGATCGTCTACGGGACGGGGACGGCGGCACGAGCGGAGATCCGTCGCCTGAACGGGCTCCATCGGACGATCACCGGCCCGACCTACCGGGCTCGCGATCCCGAGCTGTCGTTGTGGGTCCACGCGACGCTCGTCGACTCGACGATCGTCACGGCGGACGCCTGGCTCGAGCCGCTGTCGCGCGACCGGCGAGCCCGTTACTACGCCGAGACCGTGCCGATCGGCCGGGCCTTCGGGATCCCGCCGTCGCTCCTGCCGCCGACTCTCGACGAGTTCGAGGCCTACCTGGCGACTTCGACCGCGTCCGACGGCCCGGTCCAGGTGGGGCCGACGGCGCGCGAGCTTGGCACGGCGGTCCTCCACCCGCCCCTCGGTCCGGTCATTCCGGCGCTCGCCGGCGTGCCCGCCGTCGCCTACGCGTGGACCCTGTGGCCCTCGATCGGGCTGCTGCCGCCGGCGATCCGCGACGCCTATGGCCTGCCCTGGGGTCCGCGTCAACGAGCGGTGTCCGCCTGGCTGGTCGCCGGCTGGCGCGCCTGGCGGCCGCTCCTTCCGGCGACGTTCCGGCAGATGCCGCAGGCCCTCGCTGCCGGACGCCGGGTCGGGCTCACGCCTACGACCCGCTCGGCAGCCCCAGACGGAGCTGCGACCCGTCCGACATGAGGGCGATGACGCCGGTGGGACCCACCGCGGAGATCCACGGCAGGGAATCCACGGCGTCCGCGGGTCCGTCACCGGTCTGCGCCATCGGCGCGACCTCCAGCTGATCGCCGATCGTCATGTAGGTCAACGGTCCGATGTCATTCGGGCCGGCAACCGCCACGACCGCTCGCCGGCCATCGCCGAAGGTCCCGTACAGCGCCTCGTCGGTTGGCGCCGCGATGGCCGTCCACTGCCGCCCGTCCGTCGAAACCCACGCCTTCGGGGCGTCACCAGAGTTGTCGACTGCGACGAGCTCGTCGTCGCTCAGCTTCTCGATCCGCAGTGACGCGCTCAGGGCAGTCGACGCCTTGGGCAGGGGCTCGCGCGTCCAGCTGGATCCGTCGAGCGACCACCAGACGGCGGGATGGATCGAGGAGCCGCCGCCGCAGCCTTCCGGCCCAACGACGGCGCCCGCGACGACGAGGCCGTCGGCGAAGCTCACCGCTCCGTTCACGACCAGCGTTCCGGTCGGCGGCTTCGGGCGCGGCAGGCTCTTCCACGTGGTCGCGTTCAGCGACAGCCAGATGCCCGGAGTTCCGTCGCTGCGCTTGCCGGTGGCGATGTAGCCGGCCGACCCGCCGTCGAGCGTCTCGACATGGCCGCGCGTCATGTCCTTCGGGAGGGGGACGGCTTGCCAGGTGGTGCCATCGGTCGAGTGCCACAGTCCGGCGATCACCGGAGGGCCGCCACACGTGCCCTCCGGAAGATGGCCCACCGCGAGCAGCCCGGCCGGGCCCTCCGCCACCTGGACGATGTCGATCTGGTCGGGGGCTGAGCCGATGCTGACCGGGCTCGCCGGCGTCCAGTGCACGCCGTCCGGCGACGACGTCGAGACCAGGGTGGGCCGCTGGCTCGTGCCCTGGCCGCCATCGGACCCGAAGGCCACGTAGCCGTGGCTCCAGCCATAGAGCTGGAGCTGGAAGATGTCGCTCGATCCCTGCTTGAGCCTCGGGAAGGCGGGACCCGGGTTGATCCACTGGAGCGACGTCCATCGCCCGTCGGGAGCCGCGCCCACGGCCAGCGCTGCCGTCGTGCTCGGCGCGGCGGTCGGCGCGCGCGACGCCGCCGGCTTGGCGCTCGACGTAGGCGTGGCCGCCTGGGACGACGATGGGCCCGCGCTCGGGCTCGCCGCGGCGCTCGGGCTCGGGCTCGTCGCCGGCGACGCCGGCTGGCTCGAGCTGCAACCCGCGATCAACCCGATGCTCCCGACGATCGCTACGAACGCCGTGAACCTCGAACCCTTCATGACCCTCAACCCCCTGGCTTCAACGGCCACGCGATCCTGCGTCAGCCGAGCGGTCAGACGGAGATGGCGTCCATCGCGTGACTCGGGGCCGCCGATTGTCCGATCCCCGACACTGGCCGAGCCTCGTGGGTCCCGCCTGCCCCCTCGTCCGCGTGGCGCTCGCGTCGGTCCGGCGCTCGCCTCGGTGCGAGTCCCTACCAGATCGTCGCCCCCTGTCGATCAGTGGCGGATTCCTCGCGATTCGGTGCCACGTCGACACGCCGTGTCGACCGGGCCGCGTCGAGGGCCAGTTCGAGGGTTCATCGCGTGATCACCGAGCGCGAGCGACACGTCCATTGCGGCGAGCGACGCCGGCGATCCGGCCTACTCGACGCCTCGCGTCGATCTGACATCGAATCGGGGCCGGGCGGCGGTTGGTCGACGCCTGACGTCGATCTGACAACTGCGCACCCCGTCGCAGCGGAGGACCCTGTCACGTCAGACGCCTGATGGTGCCTGTCAGCGGTCGGCGAACCTTCGTGACGTGGGCCGTCATCCTCCTGTTCTCCGCGGGCCTCATTGGCGGTGTCGTCTGGGTGGCCCGGGAGCGGCTGTTCGGGATCGGGCCGAACGCGATCCATCCCCCGTCCATGCTCCAGGACCGTATCGAGGCCTGCGGCCGTGACTATCGCGGCGGCCACGTGATCCGGGATCTCCTGGACGTCGAGGCGGATGGTCACGAGCCGGTACTTGTCGACCCAGCGCCGTTCGCGCCCTGTCCACCCGCGACGGTGGATGGCATCCGCCCGTGCACACGTGTGGCCGGCCCGGCGTGTGCGACGGTCGTGTACGTCCGCGTGGGGGTCGACGCCTATGCGCAATACGCCCTCGTCGGCGGCCCGTGACCCTCAGTACAGGCTCGGGAAGCGCGGGGCGAACCGGGTGGCGCCCAGGTTCAGCGGCGTATGGGCGTCGAGCGTCGACAGGAGCGTCTGGGTCGTCGTGATCTTGAAGCGGTTCGTCGCGAGATAGTCGCGGATCGCCGCCCAGAACGCGCTCGAGCCCATCGCCTTCCGCGTGTCGTCGAGCAGGTTGCCACCCTGGATGTAGATGTCCTCGTAGTAGCAGGCGCTCGAGTACTGGTAGATCGTCAGGTCGAGACGCGCGATCGAGCAGCGTGAGACCCTGCGCAGGCCGGTGACATAGCGGGCCACGAAGTCCGCCGCCGCCTCGTCGGCGTACGGCTGCCGCGCCTGGTCGTTGCCGACGATCCCGTAGAACCACTGGTGGCCCGTCTCGTGAGCGACGAGGTACGTCAGGCTGCCCGCGCCGGTCGGGATCCACGTCAGGCCCGGCGACTCCATCCCGTAGCCGCCGGCGGTCTGGGCGAGGTCGTAGGTCCGGTACGGATAGGCACCGAGCAGCGCGGCCTCCTTTGCAAGCGCGGATTTCGCGGCCGTGAGCACCGCTGCGGCCGGGAAGCCGGGACGGCTCCAGACATGGATCGCGACGCCACCCACGGTCGCCGACCGGAGGGCGTAGTCCGGGGCGGCGGTAAAGGCGAAATCCCGGACGTTGCGCGCTTCGAACGTCCGGGACAGGCCGCTTGCCGCGACCTGCTCCCCGGTCGTCGCGTAGACGAGCCGGCGGTCGCTGATGATCGTGACCCGGACGAGCGGGCTGGTCCCCGTGACGAACGGGTCGCCGTGGTTCGGTCGGTCGAAGGCCGTCGGCTTGCTGATCCACGGCAGCCAGCGGTGCGCCTCGAGGATCCCGTTCGCGCGCGTGAACAGCCAGGTGGATCCGGACGTCGTGCTCCGGAGCGTCGCCCGGTACTGGAGGCGGACGACCGTCCCGGCTCCCGGGTCGAGGATCCCGCCGAGCGGGAAGTGGATCGTCTGATCGGTGACCGTCGGGTGGACGGCGGCGCCGTCCACCGAAGCGCTCGTGATCCGCAGCCCGCCGCCGAGGCGGGCGGCGATCGTGTTCAGCTCGAGGCGGTCGATCGCCGCGCCCGACGTGTTCGTCAGGACGATGGCCTCGTCGACGCGGAACGCGCGCGTCCCGAAGTCCAGCCGGACGGTGGCCGAGTACGAAGCCGTCAGGTTCATGCTCGTCGCGTTGATCGAGCCCGGCCGAACGCCGTCCAGGGCCGGCCCCGGCGCGGCTGGCCGGGCGGGCGACCGTCGCACCGCGTCGACGGGGACGGCCGACACGACGACCGTCGCCGCGAGGAGCATGGCGATCGCGACCAGGTGGCGCGTCCGGCTCCGGGTCATCGGGGAATCGTACCGATAGACTGGCCTCGTGGCCACCACGTCGGCTCCCGGTCCCTCCGTCTCACCCGACGCCGGCCGCGCGCTCGTCGAGGCGATCGCCCGCGAGCTGCCCGGCCTGCGCCTGCTCACCGACTCGACGGACCGGGAGGCCTACCGCAACGACGAGACGGCCTATCTCCACGCGGGCCTGCCGCTCGCGGTGGCGCTGCCGGAGTCCAGCGACGAGGTGGCGGCCCTCGTCCGGCTCGCCGCAGCGCACCGGGTGCCGATCGTGCCGCGGGGTGCCGGCTCCGGGTTGAGCGGCGGCGCCGCCGGGATCGAGGGCGGTCTCACGATCGCGCTGACCCGGATGAACCGCGTGCTCGAGATCGACCGCGACAACCTCGTCGTCGTGACCCAGCCGGGGATCCTCAACGCCGAGCTGAAGCAACGCGTCGCCGCGGAGGGCCTGTTCTACGCCCCTGATCCCGCGAGCTACGAGATCTGCTCGATCGGCGGCAACCTCGGGACGAACGCCGGCGGGCTGTGCTGCGTGAAGTACGGCCAGACCCGCGACAGCGTGCTCGGGCTGGAGGTGGTCCTGGCCGACGGCCGGGTGATCCGGACCGGCGGCCGGAACGTCAAGGACGTTGCCGGATACGCGCTGACCCACCTGTTCGTCGGGTCGCAGGGGACGCTCGGGATCATCACCGAAGCGACGCTCCGCCTCCACATCGCCCCGCCGCCGCGGTCGACGCTCCTCGCCTTCTTCCCGTCCCTCGCCGCGGCCGGTCACGGCGTCGCGGCGATCGTCTCGGCCGGTCTCCATCCGGTCACCCTCGAGCTGCTGGATCACGAGACGATCCTCGCCGTGGACGACGCGTTCCAGCTGGGCCTGGATCGTGACGCCGCCGCGATGCTCCTCGTCGAGAGCGACCTGCCGGCCGCGGCGGCGGCCGCCGAGCTCGACGCGGCGGCTGCCGCATGCGAGTCGACCGGGGCCTCGTCGATCGTCCGCGCCGAGGATCCGACCGAGGCCGACTGGCTCCGCCAGGCGCGCCGGCTCGCCCTCCGTGCCCTCGAGAAGCAGGGGACCGTCCGGATGGAGGACGTCGGCGTGCCCCGCGGCCGCGTGCCGGAGCTGCTCGTCGCGATCCAGGCCGCCGCCGATCGGCACGGGGTCCGCGTCGCGACGTTCGGCCACGCCGGCGACGGCAACCTCCACCCGAACTTCATCTTCGACCACGACGACCCGCGGGCGGCCGAGCTCACGGAGACGGTCCGGAACGAGATCTTCGCGGCCGCGATCGCCCTCGGCGGGACGGTGACAGCCGAGCACGGCATCGGGCTGTCGCGGCGCGAGGCACTGGTCGACCAGGTGGGCGAGGACGTGATCGACGTGATGCGCAGCATCAAGGCCGCCCTCGATCCGCTCGGGATCATGAACCCGGGCCGCGTGATCCGGGCGTAGCCCGCGGAGCTCCTCCGCGCCGTCGCGGCGCGATTGACGAACCGCCTCCCGGGCGACACACTGCACATCTGTACTGTGCAGATGTGCAGCAGCGGTCGGGAGCGTCGTGTCGGACCTGCAACAGCTCATCCAGGCGAGCCGGCTCTACTACGAGCTCGGCGAGACGCAGTCGCGCGTGGCCGAGATCCTGGGCGTCACCCGACCGCAGGTCTCGCGGCTGCTGAAGCGCGCCCGCGCCGAGGGCATCGTCGAGATCCGGATCGTCGACGGGGCGACGGTCATGTCGGCCGCCGGAGAGACGCTGCGCGACCGCTTCGGCCTCGCGGCGGTCCACCTGTCGCCGGCGCTCGTCGGGCCCGAGGACGTCAACCGCCGGATGATCGGGCGGCTCGCCGCCGAGGTGCTGCGCGGCTCGATCCGTGACGGCGCGGTCGTCGGGATCGGCGACGGCGCCTCGATCTCCGCCGTGGCCGACGCCGTCGACGCCGACGAGCCGCTCCACGAGACGGGCGCGACCGTCGTCCCGCTCTGTGGGGGCTACTGGTTCAGCGGTCCGGCCCGGGAGCCGTTCCGGCGGGTCGCCGATGGGATCGGCGGGCTGCCGATCGGCCTCCTGGCACCCGGCCTCGTCGACGACCCGGCCACGAAGCGCTCGCTCGTCGCCCACGCCGGTGTCCGCCGGATCGCCGATCTCTGGGAGCGCCTGGAGGTCGCCGCATTCGGCATCGGCGGACCCACCTGGAGCGCCGCGGCGCTCGGGCCGGACATTGCCGCCGACCTCGAACGCGATGCCGCCGTCGGCGAGGTCCTCGTCAGCCCGTACGACCTCGACGGCCGGTTTGTGTGCGACGCGCTCCGCGACCGAACGATCGCGTTCGATGCCCGCGAGCTCGGCCGGATCCCGGTCCGGATCGGGGTTGCCGGGGGCGCGGCGAAGGTCCGCCCGATCCTCGGCGCGCTCCGCGGCTCGATGCTGACGACCCTCATCACGGACCAGCCGACGGCCGAGGCCGTCCTCGCGCTGGACGACGCGAGTCGCCGATGAGCCGTGAGACCGCCGTGCTGGCGATCGACCTCGGAACGACAGAGGTCAAGGTCGGGCTGGTCGGGCTCGACGGTCGGCTCCTCGGTCTGGCGAGGGCCGGCTACGCGACCGACGTCGATCCATCGATCGGCTGCGCCGAGCAGGACCCGGAGGCCTGGTGGGGCGCGATCGGGCTGGCGGTCCGCGAGCTCGTCCGGCTCGACGTCGGCGAGGTCTGCGCGATCGGGATCGACGGCCACGGGCCGACGCTCGTCGCGGTCGACGATGAGGGGAGGGCGACCCACGCCGCGATCATCTGGCAGGACACTCGATCGACGGCCGAGCAGGCCGAGCTCGCCGCCGCGACCGGGCTCCAGGGGTGGAGCCTGGCCGGTCTGCCCGCCGCGCTGTGGCTGGAGCGGCATGACCCCGCGGCGGCCGCCGCCACCTGCTGGTATCTCGCGACCTGGGATGCCGTTGCCATGCGCCTGACCGGCTTGGCGACGACGAGCCTCGTCGACGACCAGCCGTTCCCCGATGCCGCGACCCTCGCGACCGTCGGGCTGGCCGCCGATCGTGTCGCCCCCACGATCCGGGCGGGATCCGTCGTCGGAGCCCTGCTGCCGGACGTCGCGGCGGGCCTGGATCTGCGCCCCGGGATCCCGGTCGTCGCCGGGATCGTCGACGCCTGGGCGAGCTTCCACGGCGCGGGCATGACCCAGGCCGGCGACGCGATGGACCCGGGTGGGTCGGCGGGCGGCTTCGGCGTCTACTGGGATCGACCGCTCGTCGTGCCCGGCTCGTTCTCCACCATCGCTCCGCTGCCCGGGCTGTACTCGGTGGGCGGGGCGATGGCGGCAACCGGTCGCGCCCTCGACTGGTACCGGCTCGACGTGCTCGGCGGCGCCGTCACGACCGAACGGTTGCTCGAGGAGGCCGGCACGATCGCCGCGGGAGCGGACGGGGTCGTGTTCCTGCCGTATCTCGCGGGCGAGCGGTCGCCGCTCTGGGACCCGACGGCCCGCGGCGCGTTCGTGGGCCTGGGCCTGGGCCATGGCCGAGCCCACCTGACGCGGGCGATCCTCGAGGCATCGGCGTTCGCGATCCGCCACGTCGCGGAGTCCGTCGTCGACGCCGGAGCCGAGGTCCGAACGATGCGGGTCTGTGGCGGGCCGGCCCGCAGCGAGACGTGGAACCAGATCAAGGCGGATGTCACGGGCTTCACGGTCGAGGTGCCCGCGGTCCTCGAGACCGCCGTCGCGGGCGCCGCGATGCTTGCGGCGACGGCCGTCGGGGCGTGGCCGGACCTGCCGGCGGCGATCCGGGGGATGACGAGGATCTCGCGCCGCCTCGAGCCCCAGACGGCACCACGGGACCGCTACGACGCGACGTACGCGGCGTACCGGCGGCTCCACCCGGCGATCGCGCCCATCATCCGCGATCTGGCCGCGGCCCCATGACGGGCGCGCGCCGGGCCGGTCACCTCGTGGCGGAGGACATCCGCGTCGCATTCCCGGCTGCGGATCGCGGCGCCCCGCCGACCGTCGCAGTCGACGGGTTCTCGCTCAGCGTCGCCGCCGGCGAGGTCGTGGCACTCATCGGCCCGAACGGCTGCGGCAAGTCCACGTTCCTGCGGGTCGTCGGCGGGCTGCTGACACCCGAGCGAGGCGCCGTCCTCATCGACGGCGACGTCATCACGGCCCCGGATCCCCGGATCGGGCTGGTGTTCCAGGAGCCGCGGCTGCTGCCGTGGCGATCGGTCGCCGCGAACGTCGCCTGGCCGCTCGAGCTCGCCGGGTGGCCTCGCGACCGGATCGATGCGCGCGTCCGCGAGCTGGTCGACATCGTCGGCCTCGGCGACGCCGCCGGGCGCCGGCCGGTCCAGCTCTCGGGCGGGATGCGCCAGCGGGCGGCGATCGCGCGGGCCCTCGCGCTCGCCCCCGAGGTCGTCCTCCTCGACGAGCCATTCAGCGCGCTCGATGCGCTGACGCGCGAGCGGTTCAACCTCGAGCTGCTCCAGCTCCAGGAGCGAACCGCCACGACCGTCGTCATCGTCACCCACAGCATCCCCGAGGCGATCCTCGTTGCGGATCGGGTGGTCGTGATGACGCCACGTCCCGGCCGTGTCGCCGCGGAGGTCCGGATCGACGCGCCGCGGCCACGCACCCTCGCGACCCTCGACCAGGCGCTCGTCTCCGAGGCGGCCGCCGAGATCCGCCGCCACCTCAGCGCAAGCGAGGCCGTCGACTCCGCGCCCGCCGACCGCGCGTCGGCGGAGCCTGCGGCGTGACCGCCGTGACGGCACGACCCGGTCCCACGACCGGCCGCCCCGGGGCGACCCGGCTCAGCGGGATCTGGCCGGTCGTGGCCGCATTCGTCGCGTTCCTCCTCGTCTGGAAGATCGTCGTCGTCGTCAGCGGCCTGCCCGTCTTCATCCTGCCCCCGCCCGAGCTCGTCGCCTCGGCGTTCGTCACCGCCTGGGCCGACGGCACGATGGCGCCTCACGCCTGGACGACGATCGTCGAGGTTGCCCTCGGGTTCGCCGTCGGCGCCGGCGCGGGCGTGATCGTCGGCTACGCCCTTGCCCGCTGGCGGGCGGTGGAGCGCATGGCCTCGCCGTACCTCGTCGCCGCCCAGGCCGTCCCGATCCTCGCGCTCGCTCCGCTGCTCGCCCTGTGGTTCGGGCCGGGCCTCCTCGCCAAGGTCCTGATCTGCGGGCTGATCGTGTTCTTCCCGGTCGCGATCGCGACGATGGTCGGGATCCGCTCGGTGGATCGCGGCCTGCTGGAGCTTGGGCGCTCGCTCCGGGCCACGTCCCGCCGGATCCTGCTCGACGTCGAGATCCCGGCAGCCCTGCCCTCGATCCTCGGCGGGCTGCGGGTCGGCGTCACGCTCGCCGTCGTGGGCGCGATCGTCGGGGAGTGGGCCGGCGCCGACAAGGGCCTCGGGGTCCTGGTCAACCTGTCCCGCGGCAGCCTCTTCGACATCCCGCTGATGTTCGCCACCCTCGTGACGATCGCCCTCCTGGGGATCGCCTGCTACGCCCTCGTCGTCCTCGCCGAACGCCGCCTCGTCGGTCTTCGGTAGCCCACCGCCTGCCCTGGAGGTTCCCGTGCCCCGTCGGTCCGCCCGTCCGTCGATCCCCCTCATGCCGGTCGCTGTCGCGATGGCCGCCGTCCTCGCCGCCTGCTCCGCGGGCGTCACGCCACCGCCGGGTGCCTACTCGTCGGCCCAGTCGTCCGTGGGACCGGAGCCGGTGAGCCTGACCGTCGGTCTGGGCTACCTCCCGAGCGTCCAGTTCGCGCCGTTCTACCGGGCCGACCAGGCCGGCTACTACGCGGCCGAAGGGCTCAAGGTCACCTTCCAGAACGAGATCGACGCGAACCTCGTCCCGAAGGTCGGGCAGGGCACCGTCGACGTGGGCCTCGCCGACGGAACCGACGTGATCCCGGCCGTGAGCCAGAACATTCCGGTCCGGTACGTGGCGACGATCTACGGGCAATTCCCGTCCGTCGTGTTTGCCCCGGCGAAGTCCGGGATCACGACGGCCGCGGATCTCAAGGGGAAGCGGATCGGGATCCCCGGCAAGTACGGTTCGTCCTGGGTGATGCTCCAGGCGCTCCTGTCGTCCGCGAAGCTGACGCCGAGCGACGTGACGATCGTGGAGTACCCGGACTTCGGACAGGCAGCCGCGGTTGCGGCCGGTGCCGTGGACGCGGCGACGGGGTTCGTGAACAACGAGCCGGTCCAGCTGGAGCTGGCGGGCACGAAGACGAATGTCCTGACGGTCGACGAGACGACGCCGCTGCCGGGCCAGGGGATCATCGCGTCGACGACGACGATCTCCACCAGGCGCGCCGCCGTCGCGGGCTTCATCCGGGCGACGCTGAAGGCGATGAACGAGATCGCGGCCACGCCGTCGGTGGGCGTGGACGCTTCGATCAAGGCCGTGCCGGACCTGGCGAAGAACCGGGCGACCCAGGAGGCGATCCTTGCGGCCACGATCAAGGCGTGGCAGCCGGCGGGCGCCACGGCGGGCGCGCCGTTGACGGGTGTGATCGATCCGGCCCACTGGGACGCGTCGGCGGCATACATGACGACGCTCGGGATGGTCCCGAAGCCGGTCACCTCCGCGAACCTCGTCGACACGTCGTTCACGTCGGGGCCGTAGGCGCAGCATTGCGGCCCTAAGATCGGCGGGTGACCGTGCCCGTCGATCTGCCCCACGTGCCGTCGGCGCCGCCGTTCTCGGTTCGCGCCCGGGTCATCACGCCGCTCCCCGGGGGGAGGACACGGGACATCGCCGACGGCATCCTCGAGGTAGACGTGGCGGGGCGAATTGGGGCGGTGACCACAGCGTCCCGGGCTGCGACGGAGCGCCTCGCGGCCGCCGTCGACCTTCGGCCATGGGTCGTCCTGCCGGGCATGGTGGACCTCCACGCCCACCTGCCACAGGTCCCGAACGCCGGGCTCGGCTACGCCCTACCGCTCCTCGATTGGCTCGACCGGTTGACCTTCCCGACGGAGCGCGCCTGGGGGGATGTGGCGGTAGCCGAGCGCCTGGCCCCGGCGATCTTCCGCGCCTTCGCGGCGGCCGGGACGACGACGATCGTCGGCTACGGCGTGGTGTACGAGGCGGCGATGGACGCCGCCTTTCGTGCGGCGGAGATCCACGGGATCCGGGCGATCCTCGGCAAGGTGATGATGGATCGGGTGACGTACGACCCGACGATCGAGCCGTCGACGATCCTCGACCGGTCGCTGCGCGAGAGCCGCGCCCTCGCCGAGCGCTGGCACGGGGCAGCCGACGGGCGTCTCGGCTACGCCGTCACGCCGCGCTTCGCCGTCTCGTGCACCGCGGAGCTCCTCGCCGAGTCGGCGACCCTCGCCCGCGAGCTCGGCTGCTGGTGGCAGACCCACGTGTCGGAGGACGCCGACGAGATCGCCGAGGTCGAGAGGCTGTTTCCCGAGGCCCGCGACTATGTCGACGTCTACGATCGGGCGGGCGGTCTCGGCGAGCGAGCGATCCTCGCCCACGCGATCCACCTGTCCCCGCGCGAGGAGGCGCGGCTGGCCGAGACGGGGACGCGGATCGCCCACTGCCCGACGTCGAACCTGTTCATCGGGGCCGGGGTGATGCCCCTCGCGTCGCGCCTGGCTGCCGGCCTCACGGTGGGGCTGGGCTCCGACGTCTCGGGTGGCGCCGAGCTGTCGCTGTTCGGGGTGATGCGGACGGCGGCATACGCCCAGCAGGCGCGACGGGCGCTTGCGCCGGGGGACGGCATCGACGCCGCACCGCTCCTCGGTCCGCTGGACTGGCTGCGGATGGCCACGCTGGACGGTGCGCGTGCGCTCGGGCTCGAGGACGCGATCGGCTCGATCGAGGCCGGCAAGGAGGCCGACCTGATCGCGGTCGATCCGTCGCGGACGGCGCCGCTCGGGGCGTCGCTCGACGACCCCGACCGGCTCGCCGATCCGGAGCTGCTGGTCAGTCGGTTGATCTTCCGGGCCGACCCGTCGATGGTCCGGGCCGCCTGGGTTCGCGGCCGGTCGCTGGACGGGCCGACGTGATCAATGCGCGGTTCGGCCACGTGAACGTCATCGCCCGCGACTGGCGGTCGCTCGCCGACTTCTACATCCGGCTGTTCGGCTGCGAGGTCGTTCCGCCCGAGCGTGACTACGCCGGTGACGACCTGGCCGCGGGGAGCGGCGTGCCGGGCGCGGCGCTTCGCGGAGTCCACCTCCGGTTGCCGGGCCTCGGCCCGACCGGCCCGACCCTGGAGGTCTACCAGTACGCCTCGATGCCGGACGGGCTGCCGCCCGCGATGAACCGCCCGGGCTTCCAGCACATTGCGTTCGCGGTGCCGTCCGTCGCGGACGCGCGCGACGCCGTGCTGGCGGCGGGTGGTCGGGCGATCGGGGCGATCGTCACGCTCGAGACGGCCGACGGCCGGTTCGTCACGTGGACCTACGTGACGGATCCCGAGGGCAACGGGATCGAGCTCCAGTCGTGGTCCGAGACGCGTCCATGAGTTACAGGAAGACGGCGTTCCGCTCGGCGGCATCGTTCCGTGCCTCCCGCAGCGCCGCCAGGACCGCGGCCGCGCCGACGGCGGCAGATCGATGCAACGACGGCCTCGCGACTCGCGAACCGACGCGCGGTTCCTGGCGCGTGTCAGCGACGAGGAGCATGACGTGATCGACGTCTCCGTCACGTCGCTTGAGGCCAAGACGCCGCTCCAGGGCCTGCAGGTCGTCCAGCACCGTCTCGGCCTCCACGCCGACGCGCCAGTCCGCGCCGCGGATCATGGCGTCCCAGGCTCGGCGGTCGCCCACGGATCGGCAGCGGCACCTCGGTTCGCCCAGCGGATCGCCGGATGCAGCTGCACGCGCAGCCGGTCCAACAGCCGGACCTGACCGGCATCACGGATCGCGTCGCCGCCGGGTAGCGCGCGGATCGACGACGATCCGAGACCCTACAACCGCGCACGATCCCACCGACGTCTCGATCGACGGGTCCGGCTCGCATTCGCTCGAAGCGCCCGACCGTATGTGGCTCGACCCCGACCGCCGCGCCGACTGTTCGCTGGCTCAGGCCGGCCCCGATCCGCGCACGCCGACTCGGCCGCGAGGCGACGAAGGTCTTCGTCGACGCGACGTCGCCCACGATCCGCGGGCGCTCACGAGTCGTCATCGGTCGGAGTGTCGCCATCGGGCCTTACTCGGCGATCACCGCCGATCGCGGAACCGCACACGCTCCAACCGTCGAACCGGCGGGCGAACGCCAGCACGAATGCGCCACGTCGAGCCGACACTGGTATCACGTCGAACCGTCCGGCGCTCGTCTCGCGGGCGCGATTTGCCCATCGCCTCGCCCGGCTCTGGCGATCAGTTGTTGTCACAGGTGAACGCGGTTCCGGCGCCTCGGTGGGGGATACGAGCGTGACTGACAGCGTCGACCTTCTGATCCGGGGCGGAACCATCGTCGATGGCACCGGTGCCCCCGCTCGGACGGGGAGCGTCGCGGTCGAGGGCGACCGCCTGCGGGTCCTCGACGACGACGCCACGCCCCACGCCGGCCGCACGATCGACGCCACCGACCGAGTCGTCGCGCCCGGGTTCATCGACCTCCACTCGCACGGCGGCCTCGTGATCCTCGCCGACCCGCGCCACGAACCCAAGCTCCTCCAGGGCGTCACGACGGAGCTGGTCGGCGTCGACGGGCTGAGCTACGCGCCATTCCTCGACAACGACGACCTCCAGCAGCTCCGCGAGATGAACGCGGGCCTGGACGGCGACCCGGACGGGATCGGCTGGGACTGGGCGAGCGTCGCGAGCTACCTCGATCGGCTTGACGGCCGGTCGCTGAACGTGGCCACGCTCGTCGGCAACACGCCGGTCCGGATCGCCGCGCTCGGCTGGGACGACCGCCCGGCGGATGCGGCGGCGATCGCGAGCCAGCGGTCGGTGGTGCGGGAAGCGCTCCAGGACGGCGCCTTCGGGCTGAGCAGCGGGCTCGACTACCCGCCCGGCGCCTATGCCACGACCGAAGAGCTCGCAGCGCTCGCCGGCGAGGCGGCAACGCTCGGTGGCATCTACCACACCCACGTCCGGTACGGCCTCGGCGACCGCTTCCTGGATCCGTTCCGCGAGGCGATCGAGATCGGGAGGCAGAGCGGGGCTCCCGCCCACATCACCCACTTCTACCATCGCGTGACGTTCCCGGGCACGCCGGACCAGATGCTCGAGCTCGTCGACGACGCTCGAGCCACCGGGCAGGACGTGACGTTCGACGCCTATCCGTACGAGTGGGCCAGCACGCGCCTCCTGATCCTCATCCCGATCTGGGTCCAGGACGGCGGCCCGGCTCGGACGAAGGAGCGTCTCGCGGATCCGGCCGTGCGGGCGCGGATCCGTGACGAGCTGACGAAGCGGGGCCAGCTCTATGCGGGCGCCGGCGGACTGCGCGACGTCCGGATCGGACAGCTCCGCCGCCCGGAGAACGTGCGCTGGGAAGGCCATCCCCTCGGCGAGCTGATCGACGACCGCGGCGACGACCCGGTCGACGTCCTCTGCGACCTCCTCCTGGAGGAGAACCTGCGCCCGAACGAGGTCACCCCCGGGCCGCACACCGATGGGATCCGTCGGTTCCTGCGCCACCCGATCGGGATGGTCGGCACGGACAGCACGTTCGTCGGCGACAAGCCGAGCCCGCGGACGTTCGGCAGCTACCCGCGGATCCTCGGTCAGTTCGTTCGCGACGAGGGGATTCTCGGGCTCGAGGAGGCGATCCGGCGGATGACGAACGCGCCGGCCGATCGTCTCGGGCTGCGCGACCGCGGCGTGATCCGCGATGGCGCCGCGGCGGACCTGGTGATCTTCGACCCGGCCACGATCCGGAGCGACGCGACGGTCGACGAGCCGAGGCGCGACCCGGTCGGCGTCGAGACGGTGATCGTGAACGGGTCGGTCGTGGTCGACGACGGCCGGCACACGGGCCGAACGCCCGGCCGGGCGCTCCGTCGGGGCCGCGACTGACGAACGAACCTAGGCCGCCGGCTCCGCCGAGTCGCCCGTCAGCGCCTCACGCCCGATGACGGCGGACGGCATGAGGACCCCGATCTGTCCCGGAGTCACGTCGCCCGCGACGGACAGGCGGTCGAGGTCGAGGAGCTTCGGCTCGCGGACCGGACCCGGCCTGCCCAGCAGGTAGCCCTGGCCCGCGCCGATTCCGACCTCCCGGATCGTGGTCAGCTGCTCGGCCGTCTCGACGCCCTCGGCCACGATCGACGCCTTCCACTGGGTCGCGAGCTCCTGGAGCGCCCGCAGCACGGCGTGCGACGGGTCGTGGAGCGCGCCACCCTGGACGAGCGACAGGTCGATCTTCACGATCTCGAAGCTGATCTCGCTGAGGAGCCGCAGCCCGGCATTGCCGGCGCCGACATCGTCCGCGGCGATCCGCATCCCGGCCCGACGACACGCGCTGACGTTCTTGCGGAGCTGGTCGATGTCCTCCACGCGCTCGCGCTCCGTCAGCTCGAGCACGACCTGGTGAAGACGGATCCCGTTGCGATGGAAGATCGCCTTGAGCTCGCCGGCCCGGAACAGCTGCGACTCGAGGGTTCGCGGCGAGAGGTTGACGCTGATGTAGATCCCCTCCTCGAGCTCGCCGACGCCCGCGGCGACGATCTCGAGACAGAGCAGGTCGAGCTCGACCGTCCGCCCGGCCGCCTCGGCGGCCATGAACATCGAGCCCGGGTCGTTGAACGGCGCCCCCTCGGTCGGCCGGACGAGCCCTTCGTAACCGATCGGTCGGCCGGTCTCCATCGAATAGATCGGCTGATAGACCGGCGTGACGGCGCGCGACGCGATGACCGCCTCGATGTCGGCCGCGAGCTCGGCGACCGGCATCGGCCCCGATCCGTCGCCGTGGAGGCGCGAGTCGTAGGCGACGACGGCGGTTCGGCCGTGACGCTTGCCCCAGTACAGGGCCGCGTCGGCGTTGCGATAGAGAAACTTCGTATCGGCCGTCGGATCGGGAACCGCCGACACGCCGATCGACAGGGAGAAGGGCTCGATCGGGTCGCTCGGGTCGCCGCCGCCGAGGGCCGCGGCGAGGATCCGTCGCGCGACCGCCATGCCCATGTCCAGGTCGGCGTTCGGCAGGAGGATGGCGAACTCGTCGCCGCCCACCCGGAACGCGCGGTCCGTCCTGCGCAGGTTCGTGGCGACGATCCAGCCCATCGCGACCAGGAGGTCGTCCCCCGCGACGTGACCGCGGTTGTCGTTGACGGTCTTGAGGTCATCGACGTCGACGAGGAGCAGGACGAGGTCCGGGTACTGGGTGCCGACGGCGTCGAGCTGGTGTGCAAGCTCGTCCTGGAAGGCGCGATGGTTGCCGAGCCCGGTGAGCCCGTCGATCAACGCCTCGAGCCGCGCCCGGTCGTAGAGCTCGACGAGGAGCGAGCGCTCGGCGTCGATCGCGGAGGCCTGGCGGAGGATCGTCCTGGCGATCACCGCCATGGCGACCGGCAGCGCGATCGCCGCGGTCAGCAGGATGAGGATCGCCGGGATCCGGTCATCGCGCCCGGCGCCGAGGAACGACTGGGCCGTCGCGACGCCCATCAGGCACACGAACGGCAGCAGCAACCCGAGGATGAGTCGGGTCCTGATCGCCTGGATGCGGCCCCGGCTCCGCGTGACGGGTGCCGCCGGGCTGGGCGCAATCAACGCTGGATGGTCCTCGTAGTGCTCCGGACCACACTTCTACGCGCTCACCGGGTCCCTGTGTTCCTGCCGAAAGTACCGGGTGTGTCTGCCGATGGCCCCAGAGACGCTCCTGAGGCCGCCATCTACCGTCGGCGATGGGCCATCGGTGGGCTCGGAAGTGATGCAGATGCAAGTGCGTGCGCGGACCCTGACCGCGCGTCTGTTCCTGATCGCGACGATCCTGGTCGCCGCGAGCTGGATCGGCGTGCCCGCCTGGCTGCCCGACTCCGCTGCCATCCAGAACGCGGCCGCGGCGCCGTGCGCCGCCACGCTGACGTCGCCCCAGGCCTCGCCGTCATCCGGCACGACCGCGACGACGATCACCTTCTCGGTCATCCTCACCGATCCCCTGAACTGCACGCCGACAAGCCTTCGGCTCCAGATCGACGGGGTGACGACCGGGAACGGCCAGCTGATGGCCGCGGTCGGCGGCGGCAGCATCACGACCGGCAAGAAGTACCAGCTCGCGCGGACGCTCCCGGTCGGGACGTGGACGTTCCGGTTCCGCGTGTCGTGGGGCGGGAACCCGCCGGCGATGCTCTCGTCCGACAAGACGATCGTGATCGGACCGGTCCCCACGCCAACCCCTGTCCCGACGCCGAAGCCGACGCCGAAGCCGACGCCCAAGCCCACGCCCAAGCCCACGCCCAAGCCGACCCCCCGGCCCACGCCGAGGCCAACCCCCAGGCCGACCCCCAGGCCGACCCCGAAGCCCACCCCGAGGCCGACCCCCAAGCCGACGGCGAAGCCGGCGTCGACCCCCGCGCCGACGAGCGCCCCGACACCAACGAACACCCCCGCCCCGAGCCACTCGACCCCGCCGGTCGGCGGCGGCCCGATCGCGCCCGTGGGTCCTCCGGGGCTCGGGCCATTCGGCCCGGCTGACGGCGATCGCGGGCCGCTCGGTGGCGTCGAGACCACCGGTGCGGGCGACCCGCGCATCGTCAATGGAGTCGGCGGCGGTGGCGGATCGGCCGCGCTCACCTCGTCGCCGTTCGACCACGGCGCCTTCCTGCCGGTCCTCATCTGGGCGCTGACCTCCGTGATCGGCGTGCTCGTGTTCGCGGCCGTCATGCGCCGGCCGGCGCTCGCGGAGGCCGTCGGGCCGCGGGGGATGCTGGCCGCGGGTCGCCGACGCCGAGACCGTGAGGACGTCGATGTGCCCGCCGCCGGAGTCGCCGCCGCGGTCGCAGTCCTCGAGCCGCCGGCCGCGGGTGCGACCGAGCCCATCGAGCCGCAGCCACAGCCTGCGAGCGCGCCGGCGCGGACGACCCGTTCGGGCAAGAAGCCGCCCTCCCCGAGCCCGAAGGACCCGGTCGGGGACGTCGCCGCCGCAGCGGTCGTCGCCGGCGCGGCAGTCGATGCCGCCGTGGCCGAACCCGTTGTCGACGCCTCGACGCAGCCGGCCTCCGGCTCGACCGAGCCCGCAGGATCCGACGGGGCACCGGTCGAGACGACCGCGGTCGCTCCCGAGCCCGACGCGCCGCCGGCCGCCCCGCCCGTCGTGCCGGCCGCCGCGCCCGTCGTGCCGGAGGTCGCCCTCGCGGCCGCGGCCGCGCCGGAGCCCGTGCGCCGAGCCCGTCATCGAGCCCGTCGTGACCGAGGACGCCGATCCGTCGAGCGTCGACGACGACCGGCCGTTGGCTGCCGCGGCGGCCGCCCGAGCCGCCATCGCGGCCAGCGCCAAACGGCCAACGCTGAAGTTCACGAAGCGTGCCGCGAAGGGCGTCCAGCGCGGCAAGATCGGCTACCGCCAGGTGCGGGTCTCGGCCGGTCCCGACGACGTCCGCACGGCCGAGCTGGGCCGGGTCGACAACGGCGACGAGATCGAGGTGATCGGCGAGGACGCCGCCTTCTTCCAGATCCGGACGCCGGAAGGCCTCGAGGGCTGGGTTCCCCGCTACGTGATCCGCGGGATCGGGGCCGCCAGCTCCTGAGCGGCCGGCGGCGGTCGGGGATCAACGCCCGCCCGGCGGGGGCCCACGGGCCTGACGGCCCGGGGCACGCGGTCCCGGGGCGGACTCACGCGAAGGACGAGGTTCCGGCGAAGCCGGTCCCGGTGAACGCTCCGGCCGCGGCCGGAGCCGGTCCCTAGAGCTCGATCCCGAGATCGGCGGCGAGGCGGCCTTCGGCCACCTCGAGCGCGGCGTCCAGGTTTCCGTCGGTCGGGCTGGCCCAGCCGATCCCGAAGCGCAGCGTCTCGGTCATCTCGCCGAGCGACGACTCGATCCCTGCGCGGACGCGCTCGACGAAGTTGATCGCATTGATCTCGGTCGTCTCGGGCAGGTACACCGCGAAACGGGCAAGCTCGATCCGCGCGGCGTGGTCGCTCGAGCGCACTTCGTGCATCACCGCGCGGCCGACACGGACCAGGGACTGGGCCGCGACGTCGTCGCCCCACAGGGCGCCGAGCTGCTCCAGGTTGGCCAGCTCGATGAACACGATCGTCGCCGGGCGTCGATAGCGCCGGATCCGATCGCGCTCGCTCGAGAGCAGGCGATCCCAGTAGTGCGGTCCGTCCGTGCTCGTGGCGGGGTCGCTCCAGCCGCTCGGGGCGGTCGGGAATCCCGGCAACGCCAGGACCGGCTCGGGAGCTGGTTCGGATTCGGCGATCGGATCGACCGGCGCCGGGGCCTCGGGCTCGACGGCTCCCGTCGACGCGCCGGTGGTCCCGTCGTCCGCGGGTTCCGGCTCGGAAGACCGGCCGAAGTGCAGGTTCAAGGTGTTGCCTCTGATCGCGGGACGGCGGCTGCGCGATCGCGAGCGCTCGTCAACCGGCGTCGGCCCCCGGGCCGCGCGTGACGATCCTCCGCCGATGCGCGGCGGCGCGATGCGGGCCGTCGGTACCGATCATCATCGCCGGAGGTCCCATCCACCGATGGGAGGACCGTCAGGCCGGGCCGGGGCGCGTGCCCGACGACGACTGGAGCGCGGGGACCTCGGGCGGCGGGTCGTCGTCCTGGCGGGCGAGCAGGCTGCGTGCCTTCTCGCGCTCGGCGAACAGCCGCCGCTCCGCGTCGAGCACCGCCACGTCGGCGGGACGCTCCGGGCCGATCTCGGCCCAGCCGAGCGACAGCCGGAGGGCGACCGCGCCCGCTTCGAGCCAGAGGTCGCAGGCGCTCCGGACCCGTTCGACATAGTGGATGGCCTGCACCTCGGTGGTCTCGGTGAGGAGAGCCGCGAAGCGGGTCGGCCCGAGTCGCGCGAGGTGATCCGTCGCGCGGGCGTCCTTGCGGAGCGTCGTCGCGATCGGCGGGATCAGGCGGGCGGCCGCCTCGGTCCCGAGGCGATCGGCGAGCCGATCGAGGCCCGACAGCTCGACGAGGACGACGGTCGCCGGCCGATGGAACCGCTGGATCCGGGCGTCCTCCTCGGTCAGCCAGCGCGCCCAGGCCGGACCCAGGTCGAGCCCGGTCGAGACGTCCATCGCGAACGGCGCGACGCCGTTCGCGCTCCCCGCACCGCGCCCCGTCTCGCGCTCGGAGAACAACGGGGCGCCCGGGTCCGGTCCGTCGCCCGGGGAGGAGCCGGTCGACGGGGCGGACTCGGTGGCGGTCGACCGTGTGGCCGGCTCGCCAGGTGCGGTGAGACGCGCGGCCGCGGCTGCTGAGGCGCGGTCGGCATTGGCGGCCTCGGTCGCGGCGCGCTCGCGCCGGTCCCGGAACCACGGCAGGAAGATCGCGACGACGACGATCGCGATATTGATCGCCACCGCAACGATGACGATCGTCTGGATGTCCATCGATGAGGGCTCCCGAGAACCGGATGAACGCGAGGATCGAAGGATGAGCGATCGCCACGATAGAGTGCGCCCGACCCCCTGACGATGGTCCTGGGCGTCCCCCGACCAGTTGGCGGTGCAACGCAGCAACGAGGCGGTCGGGTCGGCTGCGGCTGGATGGGGAGCGGGCGGACACCGCGGGTTCCGGGGCCGTCCGGTGCCCTCGAGAGCGCTCCGGTGGGGTCCGGTGAGGTCTCCCGGCGGCCCGTCGCCCGGTGGTACGCTCCGCGAAAGGAGGGACCGCCGCGGCATGACGATCCGGACCCCGCCCGGCCGGACGATGACCCCGGTCGCGCCGAGCCGGAGCGCGCCGGATCCGCTCGTCGTCGAGCCCGGGACGATCGCGCCCGGACGTGCACGCCCGCACGCCCCACTCCGCCGCGAAGGGCCCGCGAAGCTCACCGGCGAGGCGAAGTACGCCGACGACCTCGTCTTTCCCGGTGCCTGGTATGGCGCGACCATCCGTTCGACCGACGCCCACGCTCGGTTCGACGGCGTGGACCTCGACCCGGCGCTCGACTGGTCGAAGGTCGCGGTCGTCACCGCGGCCGACATCCCGGGCGAGAACGTCGTCGAGCCTGATCAGCGACGACCAGCCGGTCCTCGTCCCGGTCGGCGGCGAGATCCAGCACCACGCCGAGCCGCTCGTCCTGCTCGCCGCGCCGGACCGCGAGACGCTCCGCGCCGTGCGCCACGGCGTGACGATCCGGACGACGCCGCTCCCGCCAGTGTTCGACCCACTCGAGAGCGACCACGTCTTCGCCCACTACGACATCGGGACGGGCGACCTCGAGGCCGGATTCGCCGCCGCCGACCTCGTCATCGAGGGGACGTACCGGGTCGGCCACCAGGAGCAGCTCTACATCGAGAACAACGGGATGATCGCGGTGCCCCGCGAGGACGGCGGCGTCGCCGTCCACGGCTCGCTTCAGTGCCCGTACTACATCCACAAGGCGATGAAGCGGGCCCTCCGCCTCGAACGACGAGCAGGCCCAGGTCGTCCAGGCCGAGACCGGCGGCGGGTTCGGCGGCAAGGAGGAGTACCCCTCGATCGTCGCCCTCCACGCGGCCCTCCTCGCACTGAAGGCGGCAAGCCGGTCCGGATGATCTACGACCGCCACGAGGACCTGTCCGCGACGACGAAGCGGCACCCGGCGATCGTGACCCACCGGACCGGCGTCAAGGCGCGACGGGACGCTCGTGGCCCAGGAGATCGAGGTCGTGATGGACGGCGGGGCCTACTGCACGCTGACGCCGGTCGTCCTGTCGCGCGGCGCGATCCACGCCGGCGGCCCGTATCGCTGCCCGAACGTCCGGATCCGGGCCCGCGCGACCCGCACGAACACCCCGCCGAACGGCGCGTTCCGGGGTTCGGCGCTCCGCAGGTCGAGTTCGCGGCGGAGAGTCCAGCTGGCACGGGTGGCCGAAGCCCTCGGGATCAGCCCGCTCGAGATCCGCCGACGCAACCTGTACCGGCTCGGCGACGAGACGCCGACCGGCCAGATCCTCCGCGAGAGCGTGGCCGCGGAGGAGGTCCTGGAGCGCGCCGCGGAGGCGGCCGAGTTCGAGGGCGTCCGGGCGCGGACGGAGCGGGCACGCGCACGCCGGGCCGGGAGTGGCAACGTGCCGCGCTCGCCGCTGCGGACAGGCCGGGATCGCGTCGCGTCGGGGATCGGCGTCGCCCTCGCCTGGCACGGCGCGGGCTTCACCGGCTCCGGCGAGGTCAAGCTCGCGAGCGTGGCGTCGCTCGAGCTTGGGGGCGATGGCCGGGTCCGGATCCTCACGGGATCGACCGAGATGGGGCAGGGGACGAAGACGATCTTCCCCCAGCTCGTCGCGGCCGAGCTGGGCCTCGCAGTGGATGACGTCGAGATGGCGCCCCAGGACACCGCGATCGTCCCGGACTCGGGTCCGACGGTCGCGAGCCGGACGGCGATGGTCGTCGGTGGGCTCCTGGTCAGGGCAGCCCGGCGTCTCCGGGCGACGATCGAGGAGCGGAACGACGGGCGGCCGTTCGCCGATGTCCGCGGCGCCGACGCGGCGCGGCACGGCGCGACCCGGATCGACGAGCGGTTCGAGCCCTTCCCGCACGTCCACTTCGACGACACCACGTACCGCGGCGACGCTTATCCGGCCTTCGGCTGGGCGGCCTGCGTTGCGACGGTCGACGTCGACCTCGACAGCGGCGAGGTCACGGTCCGCGACGTCGTCGCGGCGGATGACATCGGGACGGTCATCCACCCGGTCCTCGCCGAGGGGCAGGTCGAGGGCGGGACGCTCCAGGCGATCGGCTACGCGACCATCGAGGAGATCAAGCTCCACGACGGCCGCTACCTGAACGACCGTCTCGCGACCTACATCATCCCGACCTCGCTCGACGCCCCGCGGATCACGACGATCCTGGTTGAGGCGCCGTTCAGCGGCGTTCCCCACGGCGCCAAGGGCGTCGGGGAGCTCCCGATGGACGTCGGGGCGCCGGCCGTGGTCGCCGCAATCCACGACGCGACCGGCGTCTGGATCCACGAGCTGCCGGCGTCGCCCGAACGGATCCTGGCTGCGTTGGGAATCACCGCCGCGTGAGCACGTGGCGGTTCACCGTGAACGGCGAGCCGGCGGAGATCGAGGCGCCGGGGATGCGCCGACTCCTCGACGTCCTCCGCGAGGACCTCGCCCTGACCGGCACGAAGGAAGGCTGCGGCGAGGGCGAGTGCGGGGCCTGCACGGTGCTGCTCGACGGCGCCCCGGTCGACTCCTGCCTCGTCCCGGTCTGCCAGGTCGACGGGGCGACCGTTGCGACCGTCGAAGGCCTCGCTGAGCCCTCTCCCGAGGGCGCGGTGCTCGACCCTCTGCAGCAGGCGTTCCTCGAGGCCGGCGGGGCCCAGTGCGGGATCTGCACGCCGGGGATGCTGATGGCGGCGCGGGCCTACCTCGACGCGGGAGGCGAACCGGACGAGGCGGCGATCCGCGAGTCGATCGCCGGCAACCTCTGTCGCTGCACCGGCTACACGAAGATCGTCGAGGCGATCGCGATCGCCGCCGGGGGCCGCGCGTGACCGTCGAGCCGCCGATCGAGACGCCGGCCTCGCTGGCCGAAGCCTGGGCGATCCTGGCCGGCGCTTCGGCCGAGGAACCCGTGACGCCGATCGCCGGCGGCACCGACGTGATGGTCCGGATCACCGGGGAGATCGGCGAGCCACCGCGCCGGATGCTCGACCTGTCCCGGCTCGGGGAGTTGCGGGGGATCTCGATCGACGGCGACGCCGTCGTGTTGGGGGCGCGGACGACCTACACCGAGATCCGCCGCTCGGACCTCTGTCGCGAGCACCTGCCGGCCCTCGTCGATGCTGCCGCGACGATCGGCGCCGCGCAGATCCAGAACCGCGGGACGATCGGCGGGAATGCCGCCAACGCGTCGCCGGCCGGGGACACGCTGCCGGTGCTGCTCGCGCTCGATGCCGCGTTCGTCGTCGGTGGGCCGCGGGGCGAGCGGTCGGTCCCGGCGGCGGCGTTCTGGGTCGCCTACCGGAGGACCGCGCTCGCCCCGGACGAGCTGATCCTCCGGGTCCGGATTCCCCTGGCGGGCGGCCGCGAGACGAGGTTCCGGAAGGTCGGGACGCGCCGCGCCCAGGCGATCAGCAAGGTGGTCCTCGCCCTCTCGTGGCGCGAGGAGGCGACCGCGGCGGGTGTCCCGGTGCGGAACGGCGCCTGGCACGACGTGCGGGTGGCCCTGGGCTCGGTGGCCGATCGGCCGATCCGGACGCCGGCGACCGAGCGTGCCCTCGAGGGCCGGCCGCCGAGCGCGGAGACGGCCGACGCGGCCGCGGAAGTGCTGGCGGCGGAGATCCATCCCATCGACGACGTCCGCTCCACCGCCGATTACCGGCGGGTCGTGGCCGCCCGGACGCTCCACCGGATGATCCGCGACGCCGGGGGGTGGTGAGCCGATGCCGCTGATCGTCGCGCCGCTCGTCGCCGCCGGCTGAGGCCGAGATGCGCTCCGGCCGACCGGATCTCACGGACCCCCTCGACGGCATCCGGCCGGGCGGTCAGCGTTCATTCTGGCTGCGGGAGGCCCTTGGCGACGAGGCCCCGGAGCTCGCAGCGGACGTCGCCGCGCCGCCGCTCACCGGCCGCGAGACGGTGGACGTGGCGATCGTCGGGGGCGGGTACACGGGGCTCTGGACCGCCCTGCGGCTCCGTGAGCTGCGACCGGACGCCCGGATCGCGATCGTCGAGCAGGATCTGTGCGGCTCCGGGCCGTCCGGCCGGAACGGCGGCTTCGTGACCGGCTGGTGGGACGAGCTCGCGGGGATGATCGGGCGGTTCGGCGAGACCGAGGCGGTCCGGGCGGCGCGGGCGATGGACGCAGCAATCGAGTCGCTCGGGCCGTGGTGTGTTGCGCACGGCGTCGACGCGGCGTGGCAGCCGTCGGGCTTCCTCCAGGTGAGCGCGGCGCCCGCCCAGGACGATGCCTGGAGCGAGGCCGTGGAGGCGTGTGCCGCGGCGGGCGCCGCAGACCGTTGGTATTCGTTGTCGCCCGCTGAAGTGGCCGAGCGGGCCCGCTCCCCGGTGTTCCGCGCCGGGGCGTTCATGCCCGTTGCCGGGACGGTCCAGCCCGCACGGCTGGCGCGGGGCCTGCGTCGGGTCGCGCTCGGGCAGGGCGTGACGATCCACGAGCGGACGACCGCCGCGGTCCCGACCCGCGCGCCGGCATCCGGACGCCCGATCGAGATCGCAACGACCTCTGCGGAAGGAAACGGCACGCTCGTCGCCGACCAGGTCGTCGTCGCGACGAATGCGTGGGCGGCCGGCTGGGGACCCGTCCGACGCCGGCTCCTGAACTGGTCGAGCTACGTCGTCATCACCGAGCCGATCCCGGACCGTCTTGCAGAGATCGGCTGGACCGGCGGCGAGGGGATCGCCGACTCGCGGTTCACCCTCCACTACGGCCGGACGACGGCCGATGGCCGCATCGCCCTCGGGGGCGGAGGAGGCCGGGCGGGCCTGGGTGGCCGGATCGGGCGCGCCTTCACCCACGACGTGGGCGCGGCACGACGGGCGGCGAACGGGCTGCGGCGCTGGTTTCCTGGCCTCGCCGATGTCCGGATGGAGGACGCCTGGGGCGGCCCGATCGACATCACCGACGACCACCAGCCGTGGTTCGACACGCTGCCGGGCGGCCGGATTCATCACGGGCTCGGATATTCCGGCAACGGCGTGGCGGCCGCGATCCTCGGTGGCCGGATCCTGGCGGCCCTCGTGGCCGGGCCGGGCGCGGACGACGAGGCGGCGACCCTGCCGGTCGTCGGCGCGACCCCACGGGCGTTCCCGCCGGAGCCGCTCCGCGCCGTCGGCGCGCGGATCTTCCGCGAGGCGACCGCTCGGCGCGAGGCGGCCGAGGAGGCCGGCCGGACGGCGCCCCGGCTCATCGCGGAGGTCTCGCGGGTGCCGCGCCGGGTCGGCTACCACCTCGGGCCCGAGTGACCGCGCGACGTAGCATGCCGGGATGATCGAGATCGCCGCCGCCCACCCGGCAGCCGGCAGCGCCGACATCCTGACGCCGGATGCGCTGGCGTTCCTCGGCGACCTCCAGGCGCGCTTCGGCCCGCGGCGAGAGGCGCTGCTCCAGGCTCGCCGGGATCGCCAGGCCGCGATCGACGCGGGTCTGGACCTCGATGTCGACCCGGCGACCGCCGACATCCGATCCGGCGACTGGACGGTTCCGTCCGCTCCCGCGGCGCTGACCGATCGCCGCGTCGAGATCACCGGGCCAGCCGAGCCGAAGATGATGATCAACGCCCTGAACTCCGGCGCGCGGGTCTTCATGGCCGACCTCGAGGACTCGCTCAGCCCCGGCTGGGCGAACGTCGTCGGCGGCCAGGTCGCGATCCGCTCGGCCGTTCGCCGCGACCTCCGGTTCGACAGCCCCGAGGGCAAGGCGTACCGGCTGAACGATGAGATCGCGACCCTCGTCGTCCGGCCTCGCGGCTGGCATCTCGAGGAGCGCCACGTCCTCGTCGACGGCCGGCCGATGAGCGCGTCCCTGTTCGATGCGGGCCTCGACCTGTTCCACAACGGCGCCGAGCACGTCCGCCGCGGCGACGGCCCGTTCTACTACCTGCCGAAGCTCCAGGCCGCGACCGAGGCCGCCCTCTGGGCGGACGTCTTCGACTGGTCGGAGGACCGGCTCGGCCTGCCGTCGGGCTCGCACGCGGGCCACCGTCCTGATCGAGACGATCCACGCGGCGTTCCAGATGGACGAGATCCTTCACGCCCTGGGCCGCCATGCGACCGGGCTGAACGCCGGTCGCTGGGACTACCTGTTCAGCTCCATCAAGACGTTCCGGACCCGACCGGAGCGCGTGCTGCCGGAGCGCGTCCAGCTCACGATGACGACGCCGTTCATGCGGGCGTACACGGAGCTGCTCGTCCGGACCTGCCACCGTCGGGGCGCCCACGCGATCGGCGGCATGGCGGCGTTCATCCCGTCGCGTCGCGACGCGGAGGTCAATGCCGCCGCGATGGCGCGGGTCCGCGACGACAAGGAGCGCGAGTCGGGCGACGGCTTCGATGGCACCTGGGTCGCCCATCCGGACCTGGTCCCCCTTGCGACCGGGATCTTCGACGACGTCCTGGGCGACCGGCCGAACCAGCTGGAGCGGCGCCGCGGGGAGCCCGTCACCGTCTCGCCGGCCGAGCTGCTCGATTTCCGCGTCCCCGGCGGCCGCGTCACCGAGGCCGGCGTCCGTCTCAACGTGTCGGTCGCGCTGCAGTACATCGCCGCCTGGCTCGGCGGGAACGGAGCCGCGGCGATCAACAACCTCATGGAGGACGCCGCGACCGCGGAGATCAGCCGGTCGCAGCTCTGGCAGTGGCGGACTGCCGGCACCCGCCTGGACGACGGCCGATCGTTGACCGGCGGTCTGTACACGGCGATCCGGGACGAGGAGCTGGAGCGTCTGCGCGCGGACGGCTCGGTCGACCTCGACAGACTCGCCGAGGCCGCCGAGGTCCTCGACGACCTCGTCCTCGACGACGACTTCCGCGAGTTCCTGACGATCCGCGCGGGCGAGCTGCTCGACTGACGCGAGGGTAGGGCTGGACCCTGCGACTTCGCGCGGGCTCGCCGATGATCGCCCGGCGAGCACTCCGTCGGTTCCGACCGTGCTGGCCCGACGGTTCGCTCGCTCGGCGAGCCGAACGTCGGCCTGCTGTCCTCGTGGGCCCGGATTCGCACGCCTGACGAGCAGTCCATCGCTCGCGACCGACGCAGTGATCGCCAGGCGAGCAGCCTGGGTCTTCGGGCCCGGGCCCGGGCCTCTCCTGACGAACTTCGTCCACCGTCTTGACAAAGATCGCCGCACGTCGATACTTTGTCCAACGACTGGACGAAGTCGGTCGCGGAGGAGCGGTCGGCGTCCGGTGTGCGAGGGCCCGGCGATCGCATGGCGCTTCCGACCAAGGCCACCCACCAGCAGACCCGCGACCACAACGAGCGACTCGTCGTGCGCACGGTCTACGACCTCGGGCCGATCAGCCGCGCCGACGTCGCCCGCCAGACCGGGCTGACCCGCACGACCGTCTCGGACGTCGTCACCGGGCTCCTCGACGACGGCGTCGTCCGCGAGATCGGTCGCGGACCGTCGAGCGGTGGCAAGGCCCCGATCCTCCTCGAGGTCGACCAGGACGCCCGCCTCGTCGTCGGGCTCGACCTCGGCGAGGAGCAGTTCGCCGGATCCCTCGTCAACCTCCGCGGCGAGATCCGCCGCACCGTGGAGCTGCCGGTCGCCGGCAGGGACGGCGACGACGCCGTGCAGCTGGTCTACGTCCTCCTCGACGAGCTGCTCGACGGCGTCGCCGCCCCGCTCCTCGGAATCGGCATCGGGACACCGGGTCTCGTCGACAGCCGGACCGGGACGATCCGCCGAGCCGTCAACCTCGACTGGCGCGACCTGCCGCTCGGGGCGATGGTCGGCGAGCGCTACGACGTCCCGGTCAACGTCGCCAACGACTCCCAGGCCGCCGCCCTCGCCGAATACACGTTCGCGGGCGGCGGCCGCGTCCCGAACCTGATCGCGATCCGTGTCGGGCGCGGTGTCGGCGCCGGCCTGGTCCTCCGCGGTGCGCTCTTCCAGGGCGACGGCTTCGGCGCCGGCGAGATCGGGCACATCGTCGTGGACGACGACGGCGCGCTCTGTCGATGCGGTCGGAGCGGCTGTCTCGAGACCGTCGCCGGGATGCGCGCGATCGAGGCCCGCGCGACGGCCGCGACCGGCGCCCCGACCGACCTCGAGGCCGTGCGAGCCGCCACCGACGCGGGCGAGGCATGGGCAGTCGAGATCGTCGAGGACGCTGGCAAGGCCCTCGGGCGGTCGATCGCCGCACTCACGGGTGCATTGGACATCGAGCGAGTCGTCCTCCTCGGCCCGGTCACTGCGCTCGGCGACCGGTGGTTGGCCGCCGTCCGCCGTGAGGCCGGCAGCGGTGCTTTGGCGCTTCTCGCCGACACCCTCGACATCCAGGTCGGCCGGCCGACGACGAACGTCGTCATCCGCGGCGCCTCGTCGCTCCTCGTCGCCCGCGAGCTCGGGCTGAGCCTCGTCCGGTGACGACCCCGATCCGGCCGCCGGGACCCGCGGGCACCCTCCGCGTCGGCGTCGACATCGGCGGCAGCAAGGTCGCCGTCCTCGTCATGGACGACACGGACCGGGTCCTCGCTCGCCGGTCCGTCCCGGCCGCGTCATCCGAGCCCGACGAGGCCATCGACCAGATCACCACGGTCATCCGTGACGCCGTCGCCGAGGCCGGTGCGACGATGGCCGACGTCTCGGCGGTCGGTCTGGGCGTTCCGGGCCGCGTCGACACCCTGACCGGCGACGTGACGTTCGCGGTGAATCTCGGGTGGCAGCACCTACCGCTCGGCCGCCGCCTCGAGGCGGCGCTCGGCGTCCCCTGCATCGTCGAGAACGATGTCCGTGCCGCGGCCGTCGGGCTGCACCGGGACACCCGGTACAGCCGCGTCGACGACCTGATCTTCCTCGGCATCGGCACCGGGATCTCGGCCGGCGTCGTCCTCGACGGGCGGCTCCATCGCGGGGTCCGCGGGATGGCCGGTGAGATCGGGCACGTCGTCCTCGACCCCGAGGGCGCGGACTGCGCCTGCGGCCTTCGAGGCTGCTTCGAGACGATCGCCGGCGGTGCGGGAATTGCCCGTGCCGCGCAGGCCGCGGTCGAGTCCGGTGAACCCAGCACGCTCCGATCCGGTACGGACGGTTCGGGACCGACCGCCGCGGACGTCTTCGCGGCAGCCGAGACCGGTGACGGGCTGGCGGCCCGCCTGGTCGACACGGCTGCCGCTGCGATCGCGCGGATCGTCCACGAGCTCGTCCTCGCCTACGACGTCGAGCTCGTCGTGATCGGCGGCGGCATCAGCCGAGCGGGCGCACCCCTTCTCGAGCGTGTCCGGTCCGGGCTTGCCCGGATCGCCGCGCCGTCGGCGTTCGCCAGCGAGCTGTTCGCCGAAACGGAGGTCCGTCTAGCCGGACCTGACCACGACATCGGAACGCGGGGCGCGATCGCCCTGCTCGATCCGGTCGCGAAGGAGGTGGTCGCACGCGAAGCCGTGGGTTGAGGACCCGCGCGTCATCGCGGGTCGCGGGCGTGGACCGCAGATGCGGCCACCCGTCACGTTGTGGAGTGAACCGAGGAGGAGACAACCGGTGCATCTGAAGCGAACTCTCACGATCGGCTTGACGACGGCATTGCTCGTCGTCGGCTGTACGTCGGGTACGACACCATCGCCGAGCAGCGCCGCGCCGAGCGCTGCCGCCCCGTCCACGGCCCCGAGCACGGCCGCGTCTGCCGAGGCCAGCGCCCCGGCCGCGTCCGCGTCCGCGACGCCGCTCCCCGCCGATCCGGCGGAGGCCGTCATCCCCGGCGTCGAGCAGGGCGCAACGATCGAGTTCTGGACGTTCTACCTGTCGCCGACGTTCGACCAGTACATCAAGGACACGATCGCCCGTTTCCAGGCGACGTATCCGGGCGTCACCGTGACCTGGCATGACCACCAGGGGACGTTCAAGGACGACCTGAACAACTCGTTCGCCGCGGGCAACGCCCCCGACGTCATCAATCTCTCGGTCAGCGAGGGCTGGGTCAGCGAGTACGCCGGCAAGGGCCTGCTCCTCGGCCTGGATGACAAGGTCCCGCAGGCCGTCAAGGACGTCTACTTCCCGAACCTCTGGAAGCAGCAGCTCATCGACGGCGTGAACTACCAGTTCCCCTGGTACCAGGGGCTCAACGTCGAGCTGATCAACAAGGCGATCATGGACAAGGCCGGCGTGTCTGTCGATCAGTTCCCGAAGACGGTCGATGGCCTCGGTCCACTGTGCAAGACCATCCTCGACAAGACGGGCAACCTGTGCGCGATCCGGCTCACGATGAGTGACCTGCTCGCCCAGATGGTCTACGAGGGCAACGTCAAGGTCTTCGGGGCAGACGGCAAGTTCGCCTTCAACTCGCCCGAGGGCGTCGCATGGCTGCAGATGTATGCGGACATGGTCAATGCCAAGACCCTCGACACCACCGTCCTGACCGGCGATGACCGGATCGGCCTGAATGCCTTCTCGGCAGGTGCCGCCCCGTTCTACGCGACCGGCCCGAACCTGGCCCGCCAGGTCAAGGACACGAACGCGACCCTGTACTCGAACCTGGCCATGGTCCCCTCGCCGCTCGGTAAGTCCGGCGTCGCGGGCAAGGGCCTGATGTCGATCTCGGTCAAGAAGGACACGAAGTTCCCGAACGCGTCCATGGCGCTCGCCCAGTTCTTCACGAACCCGCGGAGCATGGTCGAGTTCTCCAAGCAGGTTGCGATCTACCCGTCGTCGCCGAAGGCGTACGACGACCCGTTCTTCTCGACGCCGGCGACGACGGTCGAGGACAGCGCTCGCGGCCTGGCGAAGGACACGGTCGCCACCTATCAGGACATCGTCCCGACGGTCCCGAACAAGGCCGACGTGAACGACATCGTGAGCAAGGCGATCCAGTCCACGCTGTTCGGTACCCCGCCCGTGCCCGCCCAGCAGGCGCTGGACCAGGCCGTCGCGGACGCGAACAAGCTTCTCAAGTAGCGGTCGCTCAGCCGGCCGGCGGCACCCCCACGCCGGCCGGCTGACGACCCGCTGGCCCGTCCCCTCGGGACGGGCCAGCGTCTTCTCTGCCGGTGCACGATGACAGGGCCACGATGACCAGGAAGCGCATCACTCCCTACACGTTCCTGCTGCCGGCGCTCGTGCTGCTGGGGATCTTCGTCGTCTACCCGATCATCGCGGTCGTCTACTACAGCTTCACCGACTACGACATCGTCCGGCCGCCGGTCTGGATCGGGCTGGACAACTTCCGGCACCTGCTCGACGACGACACCTTCCGGCTGGCCCTCATCCATTCGTTCGTCTACCTGCTGGTCACGCCGATCCTGATCTTCCTGTCGATCTGCCTGGCGATCATCGTCAACCGCAGGCTGCGCGGGATCCACATCTTCCGGGCGCTCTACTTCGTGCCCGCGGTCAGCGGGAGCATCGCCATCGGGCTGGCGTGGAAGTGGCTGTTCGACCGGAACGGGCTCATCAACAGCGTCCTCGTCTCGTGGGGCGTGATCGACCAGCCGGTCCAGTGGCTCTCGACGCCGTCTCTCGTCCTGCCGATCGCCATGCTGCTGACGATCTGGGCGGGCGTCGGCTACTACTCGGTCATCTTCCTGGCCGGGCTCCAGAACATTCCCGAGGAGCTCTACGACGCCGCCCGCATCGACGGCTGCAACGATTTCCAGAAACACCGCTACGTCAGCCTGCCCGGACTGCGCCCGCAGATCGTTTTCGTCGCGGTGATCTCGAGCCTCGCCGCGCTCAAGGTCTTCGACGAGATCTACGTCCTGACCAACCGGACCGGCGGCATCCTCGACAGCGGCGTGACGATGGTCTTCTACCTGTGGAAGCAGGCGTTCATCAACGGCCACGCCGGGTACGCCTCGGCGATCGCGATCGCGCTCCTCGTCATCACGCTCGGGTTCTCGTTCTTCAACGTCCGCATCCTCGAACGGGGCGAGGGGAGCGAGGCATGAGCCAGGCTCCGATGAACCAGATCGCGACGCCGGTCGCCGACCTCGGCCGGGCGCGGACCCGACGGCGGGCGCGCCCACGGGCGGTCGCCGCGAGCGGCGCGTGGTACATCGTCCTCGTCGTCCTCGCGGTGATCACGGTCTTCCCGTTCTTCTGGATGCTGATGACGTCGATCAAGGGACCGGGCGACCCGGTCTTCTCGACGCCGCCCCAGATCTTCCCGAGCGATCCGTCGCTGGCTGCCTACGCGCGCGTGCTCCAGACGCTGCCGATCCCGACCTTCTTCCTGAACAGCCTGATCGTGGCTGTGTCGGTCGGGCTGCTCAACGTGCTCGTCGCCGCGATGGCCGCCTATCCGCTGGCCCGGATGCAGTTCCGCGGTCGCAGCACGATCTTCTACGCGCTCCTGGCAACCCTGATCGTGCCGGCCCAGCTCACCTACATCCCGAGCTTCATCCTCGCCGTCAACGTCTTCCACTACTACGACACGCTGCCGGCGCTGATCTTCCCGAACCTCGTCAGCGCGTTCAACATCTTCCTGCTCCGCCAGGCGTTCCGCGGCGTCCCGCGCGACCTGAGCGACGCGGCGCGCGTCGACGGGGCGGGGGAGTGGCGGATCTGGTGGTCGATCATGCTGCCGCTCATCCGGCCATCTCTGGCGGCGGTGGCGATCTTCACGTTCGTCACGTCCTGGAACGACTTCCTGTGGCCGTCGCTCATGCTCCACACGAAGGAGGGACTGACGCTTCCGGTCGGACTCGCGGCGCTCCAGAGCTTCTTCCAATCCGACTTCCGCTCGATCGCCGCCGGCGTGACGATCACCGTGATCCCGATCCTGCTGTTCTTCATCGTCGTCCAGCGCTACTTCGTCCGTGGCCTCGCCGGGGCGGTCAAGGGCTGAGGTGACCCCCGGCACGTTCGATCCGCGGGACCGGCTGCTCCTGTCGTTCGACGGGCGGTCGATCGCGCCCGCGGCCGCGGAGGCGATCGCGGCGCGCGCCGCGGGGGTCACGCTCTACCGCCACCTGAACATCGGGTCGCCGGCGGAGGTCCGCGCACTCACCGACGAGCTCCAGGCCGCCGCCGCACGTCTCGGGCGGCCGCCGCTGCTTGTCGCGGCCGACCACGAGACCGGCCAGCTCCACGCGATGGGCGAGGCGGCGACGCCGTTCGCGGGCGCGATGGCGCTTGGCGCGACGGGCGACGCGGATCTCGCGGAACGGGTCGGGGCCGCGATCGGAGCCGAGCTGCGGGCGATGGGCGTCACGGTCGTCTACGCGCCCGACTGCGACCTCGCGACGAACCCGCGGAACCCGGTCGTCGGGATCCGGTCGTTCGGCGACGGGCCGGCGGCCGTCGGGCGGCTCGCCGCGGCCATGGTCCGCGGGCTGCAGTCGGCGGGGGTCGCGGCCACGGTGAAGCACCTCCCGGGCCATGGCGAACCGGGCGCAGACACCCACCACGAGATGCCGGTGATCGAGCGATCGCGCGCCGAGCTCCTGGACCGCGAGCTCGTTCCGTTCCGGGCGGGGATCGAGGCGGGCGCGCTGCTCGCGATGGCGGGCCACCTGGCCGTCCCGTCCCTCACCGGCCGGCGCGACCTGCCGGCGACGCTGTCGTCGGCGATCCTCCGCGACCTGCTCCGGACGGAGCTGCGCTTCGGCGGCGTCACGGTCAGCGATGCCCTCGACATGGGCGCGATCACCGCCGATGGCACGGGCGTCGACGTCGCAGCGGCCCTCCGCGCCGGCACGGACCTGCTCCTCTGCGGCCCCGATCCGGCGGCCCAGGCCCGCGTCGAGGCCGGCCTGGCCGAGGCCGCGCTCAGCGACCCGCTGGATCCAGACGAGATCGCCGCGACCGACGCCCGGTTGATCGGACTGCGCCGCTGGCTGGCCGGCTTCGTTCCGCCGCCTCTCGCCGTCGTCGGGTCGACCGCCCATCGGGCGCTCGCCGCCGAGCTGGCCGCGCGGTCGATCACCCTGATCCGCGATCGCGACGGGCTGCTGCCGATCGTCCCACGCGACGGCCTCCGGATCCTCGTCATCGAGCCCGAGCCGCGCGACCTCACCCCGGCCGACACGACGTCGTGGCTGCCGAGCGGCGGACTGGCCGCCGCGGTCCGCGAGCGGCTTCCGGGCGTGGCCGGGGTGCTGGTGGGGGCCGTGATCGAGCCCGCGGAGATCGCCGCGCTGGTGGGACGCGCCGCGGCCGCAGACCTGGTCGTCCTTGGGACGGTCGACGCGCTCGGCGAGCCCACGGTCGGGGCTCTGGCGCGGGCGCTCGGGCGCGCGGGCCGGCCGGTCATCGGTGTCGCGCTTCGCGGTCCCTGGGACGCGTCCGCCTACCCGGGCGTGGGCACCGTCGTTGCGACGTACGGGATCCAGCCGCCGACGCTGCGCGCCTTCGCGTCGGCTCTCGTGGGCGTCGCGCAGTTCACCGGTCGGGCTCCGGTTCGCCTCCCGGACTGACGACGGGCTCGTCCGGGCGTGGCCCGCCCGGGCCGCCGGCAAAGGGTCCGAGCCCGGCGATCGATCGGACCTCGTCCATGTCGAAGGCGAGGACGACGTGCCCCGGCTCGGCTCGATCCGCGGCGACCGGGACGGCCTGGCCGGGCACGAGCCGCCCGAGCTCGGCATCCGTGACCCATGGGCGCAGCTCCGAGCGGAACGAGCGGAGACGCGGGATGAAGACCTCCAGCTCGAGGTCGACCTCGCGTCGAGCGTCCCGGACCCGGCCCGTCGGCGTGGCGGAGACGACGGTTCCGCGGCCCGGGAACCCGTCGAGACGGATCCGCTCCGCGTCCGGATCGTCTGAGTCCGCGGGTCGGGTCAGGAGGGCGCGGATGCGTTGGATCACGTTCCTGCCGCGCCTCGCTCGACGAACTGACCCCATCCGCGGTCACCGGCCGCTCGCCCGTCCCGGACGACGGCGCGGCCCCGCACGTACGTGCTCCGGACCGCGCCGGGCACCTCGATCCCTTCGTACGGGGTGAAGTCGCTCGTGTGGTGCAGGTCGGCCTGGCGGATCGTTCGTCGGGCCGCCGGGTCGAAGAGGACGAGGTCCGCGTCGCGGCCGACCTCGATCGCGCCCTTCCGCTCCAGGCCGAACCGTCGGGCGGGCGTGGTCGCGAGCAGGTCCACCATCCGCTCGACCGCTATCCGTCCCGGCGCGACGCCGAGGCCGTACACGACGCTGAGCATCGTCTCGATCCCGGGCGCGCCGTTGCTGATCCGATCGAACGACATGCCGTGGGCCGCCTCACCCTTCTCGACGCCGACGCGATCGGGGACATGGTCGGTCGCGATCAGTGACAGGTCGCCCGCGGCGAGTCCGGCCCACAGTGCGTCCTGGTCCCGCGCCGGCCGGAGCGGCGGCGAGATCATGCTCTTGGCGCACTCGACCGGGTCGGGCTCCGCGTATCGGGCGTCGGTCAGCGCGAGGTAGTGGGGGCACGTCTCGGCGGTCGCGCGGACGCCGCTCGCCCGGGCCTCCGCCACGTGCCGGAGCGCGTCCGCGCAGGAGAGGTGGACGACGTGGACCGGCGCGTCGGCGGCTCGGGCGAAGGCCATCGCCCGATGCGTCGCGACCGCCTCGGCGTCGGTCGATCGCGTGGCAGCATGGTGACGTGGTGCCGTATCACCACGCTGAAGTGCCGCCGCGACCGCGGCATCGATCAGGACCGGGTCCTCGCAGTGGACCTCGAGCATCCCGCCCCGCTCCCCGAGGATCCGCATCGCCTCGAAGATCGACCGATCGGCGAGGCGGAAGGCGAACACCATGAACGCCTTCGCGGTCGGCACGCCCGCGTCGACCATCGCCGGCAGCTCTACCAGCGGATCGTCCATTCCCCCGAGGATCGCGGGGCTCACCGCGAAGTCGACCGCGCCGTCCGACGCCGTGACCCGGCGGAACTCCTCGATGCCGGCCGCGATCGAGCGGTGGGCCGCCGGCGACGAGCCGGTCCCCGGGTTGTTGAACGCAAGGAACGTCGTCGTGCCGCCGAACGCCGCCGCGAGAGAGTCCTGGAAGAACCGGTCCGGCTCCTCGTCCGACGCGACGCGGGTGTGCGTATGGACGTCGACACAGCCCGGCAGGACGAGCAGCCCGCTCGCGTCGACGACCTCGCGCGCCGACCCGGCAAGCGCCGCAAGGTCCGGCTCGATCGCGACGATCGATCCGCCCCGGATCGCGACGTCCGCTCTGCGCGAGCCCTCCACCGTCACCACCGTCCCGCCGCGAACGAGCAGGTCCGGACCGGCTGCCTCGATGCTCGTCACGTCGCGAGGATAGCGGCGCGGCGCGCGTCAGCCGGGCGCCACCGGCTTGTCGAGTCGCCGCCGACAGGTTCGCGGTCATGGCCGTGCCCCATCGAAGGACGACGTTCAGCGGATCGCCACGCTCACGGCGGTGCCCAGCATGGTCCCCGGCCATCGGCGACAGCTGATCACCTCGGTCTCGGTTCCAGCATGGGCCAGGGCAATGGGCGACAGGCGTGAGGCTGTCGCGCCGGCCCGGAACGCCGCACGGCCGGGGTCAGCCGACGCTACGCCGACCTCGCGGATCGTGATCGGCTGGGCGCCGTCCCACAGGCAGCGCCGCCCGACCTCCCGCAGGCGGTCGGCCCAGCCCTCGTCGGCAACGATCGTCGCGAAGTGGTTCGCCGCGAGCTGGCCGACCTTCGAGGACGTCGTGCATGCCCCGTAGGGGAAGAAGATCTCGCACTCGCTGATGCCGCCGGGGTACATCGCCAGCATCCCGGGGGAGGGGTGCGAGGTGTGGTTCTCGTAGTCGATCCCGGGCCGGAAGTCGCCGTACGGAATCCACGTCGACTCGCCGCTCCAGCGGCAATGGATGAGGTGGGACGTGATCGGCAGCATCCGCCGGATCGCCTCGATCGTCCGGGGCGCCTCGGGCTCCCAGCGGGCGCTAAAGTGGAGGTCGCCGACCTCGATCTCGAGCGTTGCCATGGACGGAGGATAGCGGTGGCCGACGGCCCGGGACCGACGAACTCGAACGGGACCCCGACGATCTCGACCCACGTCCTCGACACCGAGCGAGGGACGCCCGCCGCGGGCATCCGCGTGACGCTGTCGCGGCTCGACGTCGGCACGGCCCCGATCCGGATGACCCAGGCGCTGACCGACGGCGACGGACGGGTCCGCGATCTCCTGGAGCGGCCGCTCCTCGCGGGCGACTACCGCCTGGAGTTCGACGTCGCCCGCGAGGACGGCACGTTCTTCACGAAGGTCGCGGTCGACCTCCGCGTCACCGACGCGAGCCGCAGCTACCACGTGCCGCTGCTCCTCGCGCCGTACTCGATGACGACGTACCGGGGCAGCTGAGTGGATGACGCCGACGTGACCGCTCTCGACACGCTCCCCGAGGACGCGTTCATCGCGGCGGCCGCGCCGTGGTTCGAAGGCGCGTCACGCTTCCTTCGCCGACTCGCCGCCGCGCGCCCATTCGGCGACGAACCCACGCTCTTCGCGCGCGCCGACGAGATCGCCCGGGCGATGCCCAGACCCGAGCAGCTCGAGCTGATCGACGCCCACCCGCGTCTCGGGGCCCCGCCGGCGTCCGTCTCTGCCGCCTCGTTCCGCGAGCAGGGCTACGACCGCGAGACGACCGCCGCGATCGCCGACCTGGAGCGGCTGAACGCCGCATACGAGGCTCGATTCGGCTTTCGGTTCTGCGTCTTCGTCGACGGCCGTAGCCGCCCGGAGCTCGTTCCCGTGCTCGAACGAGCGCTCGAGGCGGACCGCGACGCGGAGGTGACCCGCGCTCTCCACGACGTCGTCGCGATCGCGCGGGATCGATTCCGCAAGGCCGCACACCCGGTGGAGGTGGCGTCGTGATCGAGGTCGGTCCGAACTCGTACGGCAAGTCGGCGATCCGGCTGGTGAAGGTCGATCGCTCCGCGACGCCGCACCGGGTGCGGGACCTGACGATCGCGATCGCGCTCGAGGGCGACTTCGCGGCGTCCTACGACCACGGCGACAACTCGGCCGTCATCGCGACCGACACGATGAAGAACACGGCCTACGCGCTCGCCGGCGAGCACCTGACCGGGTCCATCGAGGACTTCGGGCTCACGCTCGGCCGGCACTTCCTCGACGCCGGACGTGAGGTCGAGACTAGCCCGCGTCACGATCGAGGAGCACGCCTGGCGGCCGATCGGATCCGCGCCGGACGCGTTCAGCCGTGACGGCTCCGAGACGCGGACCGCACTCGTGTCGGTGTCGCACGAAACCGCGTTCGTCGGATCGGGCATCCAGGACCTCACCGTGATGAAGACGACCCGCTCGGCGTTCGCGGGTTCCCACGTGACCGCTTCACGACCCTCAAGGAGACCGACGACCGGATCATGGCGACGAAGGCTGACGGCGACTTGGGCGTACGACCCGCACGCGGCTGTCGACTACGACGACGCGTTCGCTGCGATCCGTTCGACGTTCCTCGAGGTCTTCGCCGATCACCATTCCGTGTCGGTCCAGGCGTCGATCTGGATCATCGGCAAGGCGATCCTCGAGCGTCATCCCGAGGTCGACGGAGGTCTCGATGTCTCTGCCGAACCTCCACCACTGGACCGTGGACCTGAGCCCGTTCGGCATCGAGAACGACCGCGAGGTCTACGTCTCGACCACCGAGCCGCATGGGCTGATCGAGGCGACGATCCGGCGCGGCGACCCCGCTCCGTCGAGGTCGTGACAGGCTAGGTGACACGCGGGCGGTCGAGGATGCCGACATGGAAGCCCGCATCCTCCCGCTCCCGACCACGGAGATCCACGTCGACGGCGAGCGGATCGTCGTGGAGCGCCTCGTCGTCCGCGACGCCTCGCTGGCGGCGATCCTCGCCGAGCGCGAGCCCGCGGATCGGCCGGCGTTCGTCGAGCGTGCCCTGAAGATCGGGCTGACCGCCCTCCAGGATGCGTCGGTGAGCGTCGACGTCGACCTCGTCCGGGACGAGTTCGACAAGCTGCTCCGCGCATCGGAGCAGGCGAACACGCGGGCGGCGGAGGCGCTGGACGAGGTGCTCCGCGTCGAACTTCGCGGACGGGGACGGGCGGCTGCCGCGGACGCTCGAGAAGTTCCTCGGCGACCGCGGCCAGCTTCGGACGTTCGTCGGCGAGCTGTTCGACGAGACGAAGCGCGACAGCGCGATCGGCCGGATGCGGACGCTCCTCGGGACCTACTTCGACGGCGACGCGTCCAAGCTCGCGCTCCTGCTGGACCCCACCCGCCAGCACTCCCCGATGCACCAGTTCCGGACCGAGGTTGCGGCCGGGTTCGAGAAGCTCCACGAGCGTCTCGCGGCGATCGAGGCCGCCGCGGCCGCGCGCGGCGCGGAGCGCGCCCGATCCGCGGCGAAGGGCGGCGATTTCGAGGACACCCTGGAGGCGATGCTCGCCGACATCGCGCGGGGTGGTGGCGACCTGGTCGATCGCACCGGCGGCGAGGCCGGCGAGGTGCTCCGCTCGAAGAAGGGCGACTTCGTCGTCACGGTGAACCCGGAACGGACCGGCGGCGCGGACCTCCGGGTCGTGATCGAGGCCAAGGACCGCGCGATGTCGGTCCGTTCGATCCGCGAGGAGCTCCGTGAGGCCAAGGAGAATCGGGCCGCGGCGGTCGGGCTCGTCGTCTTCAGTCCGGCCCACGCTCCGTCCGGCATCGCGCCGTTCGACGTGCGCGCCGGCGACGTCTACTGCGTCGTCGACCCGGGCGATCCGGACCCGGCGATCCTCGAGGCGGCGTTGCGATTGGCGAAGCTTCTGGCGATCGCCGGCCTTCGCGAGGTCGAGGCGGAGATCGACGTCGAGGCCGTCCGGGCGGCCCTGGTCGGCGGTTCGCGCCGAGCTCGACGTCCTCAAGGGGATCAAGGCCACGCTGACCTCGATCTCCCACAGCGCCACCGGCGTCCAGCAGGCCCTCGATCGGCTGCGTGACGCGATCGTTGCCCGCGTGGCGGAGGCCGAGACCGAGATCCGAACCGCACGCGTGGCCGCGGCTCGCTGAGCGCCGCCCCGCACCCGATGGTGGGTCCCGATGGGTCCGGTGGGGTCAGGACTGGTGAGCCATGCCCGTGTGGGACCACCTCGCCATTGTCGGACGTCGTTCGGGCCCCCAGGCTTCAGGGGTGCGGGCACGCTCGCGGCGCGCGAGACAATACCCGTGCGACTGCGGCATTGCCGCCAGACGCCGGAGATGTCCCCCAATGCGCCGATCCATCGCCTCGATCGCCGCCCTCGCCCTCCTCCTCTCGTCGGTCGGGGCGGCGCTTGCCGGCGAACCTGCCGGATCCGCGCCGCCCGCACCGATCGTCGGACCGGACCCGTCCACGATCCCGGGCCCCTCGGCCGATCCGTCCGCGGATCCCTACGCCGGCCCCCAGTGCCGACCCGCAGCCCACGGGCCCGGCTCCATCACTCCCGCCAGGCCCGGATCCGGGCGTCGCCGTTCCGGCGCCGGTCGTGCCCGCACCAGCCGTCGACCAGCGGCCCACGAAGCCCCCGACGGACGTCGCGGCCGACCCCACGAACCGCTGGATCGTTGTCCTCAAGTCAGGCTCGGATGCGGTCGCCACCGCCAGCCGCCAGGGCAAGGCCGAGGGCTTCAAGACGGACCGCACGTTCCGCACTGCCATCCGCGGCTACTCGGCGAAGCTGGATCGTGCCCAGCTCAAGGCCCTCAGCCGCGATCCGACCGTCGCGATGATCGTCGCCGACGAGGCGATCCAGCTGACCCAGGCGATCCCCACGGGCATCTCCCGCATCAACGACATGGTGTCCCCGATCGCGAAGATCGACGGCGTGGACGATCGGGTCGATGCAGATGTCGCGATCGTCGACACGGGGATCGCGCGAGTCGCCGATCTCAACGTCGTCGGAGGCTACAACTGCTCGACCGCGGACCGGACGGCCTGGCGTGACGTCTACGGTCACGGCACCCACGTGGCCGGCATCGTGGGGGCCATCGACAACGGGACCGGTGTCGTCGGGGTCGCGCCAGGGGTTCGCCTCTGGGCGGTGAAGATCCTCGACGACGGGGGAGCCGGCCTCCTCAGCTGGTATGTCTGCGGTCTCGACTGGATCGCCGCCCAGCGCGACCCGAACGATTCGAGCCGCCCGCTCTTCGAGGCCGCGAACATGAGCGTCGCGAAGTGGGGCAGCGACGACGTGCACTGCGGCCTCACGAACAAGGACATCCTCCACCAGGCGATCTGCCGGCTCGTCGCGAGCGGCGTGACGGTCGTCGCCGCCGCCGGCAACGACCACGCCAGCGCCTCGAACCGCGTTCCCGCTGCCTACAACGAGGTGATCACGGTCTCCGCCCTCGCCGACACCGACGGCAAGCCCGGCGGCCTGGGCGGTCATCGTTGCCTCTCGTGGGGCACCTACGACGTCGATGACACGTTCGCCGACTTCAGCAACTACGGGTCGGATGTCGATCTGATCGCTCCGGGCAAATGCATCATGTCGACGGTGCCGTGGGGCTATCAGTACATGTCCGGGACGTCGATGGCGGCGCCGCACGTGACCGGTGCCGTCGCCCTGCTCAAGGCGGATCGGCCTGGCCTGTCACCGGCCGAGGTTCGTCAGGCGCTGATCTACCTCGGCACGCTCAACTGGAGGACATCGACCGACCCCGACAAGGCGCACGAGCACCTGCTCGACGTGAGCCGGATCGGCCCGCGGGGCGACTTCAGCTTGTCGGTCGGGTCGGCTGCGGCGGTCGGGCCATCGGGTGGTGTGGCCCGTTTCCCCGTGTCGATCCAGCGCTCGGCCACGCTCTTCGAATCCGTGCGCCTCTCGATGTCGGGCCCGTCCGGCTTCAGCGGCGCCTTCGACGTCCCGGCACCGTATGGCTTCACCGGCGTTGCCTCCACCCTCACGGTCACGGTTCCGTCCGGGCTGGCCGACGGCACCTACGACGTCACCGTCGCCGGCAACGAGCACGGCAACGTCCGGACGACCACCGCGCACGTCGTCGTCGAGAGCGACGCACCAACGGCCCAGCCACCCTCGACCGCGGCCCGAACCAAGGCCGCGCTTGGCTCGACGACGGTCCCGACCAGCACCGGCTGGGGTCCCGCCACTGACCAGACGAGCGCGATCGGCGGCTACGAGCTTCAGCGCAGCATCGACGGGGGCAGCTGGGTGACGATCGGCACGACCGCTGCCAGCGTCCGCTCGGCGGCCGGGGCCCAGACGCTGAACCGCGACTACCGCTACCGGGTCCGGGCCCGCGACACGGCCGGCAATTGGAGTGCCTGGGCGCTGGGCACGGACGTGTCGACGGTCCTGGTGTCGGATCGGGCGCAGGCCGTGTCGTACACGGCCAGCTGGCGTCTGGCGAGGTCCAGTTCCGCGGCCGGCGGCACGACGATGTACTCGGCGAGTGCCGGAGCCCGCGTCCGGCTGTCCTTCAGCGGCAAGGGGATCGCGGTGGTCGCGCCGGTCAACACGACCCGCGGGACTGCCGACGGTCTTCATCGACGGCGTCGCCCGGGGGACGGTCAGCTTCCGAGCCTCGAGCGGCCACAGCAGGATGCTCGTCTACGCTGCGACCTTCCCGATCCTTGCCACGCACACGATCGAGCTCCGCCTCAGCGGCAACGGCCGGGTCGACGTGGACGCATTCGTCATCCTCCGTTGACATCGCGGCCCGTCCGCGTGAGGCGGTCGGGTTGCAGGGCCGCGATATCATGCGGAACCGGTCGACCCGTCGGCCGGCCGATCTGCTCGAACACTTGCACGAGGACCTGCCGTGGCGCGCGCGATGTGGAAGGGGGCCATCCAGTTCGGGCTGGTCACGATTCCGGTGAAGCTCTATGTGGCGACCGAGTCCGACTACACGATCCGGTTCAACATGCTCCACGAGAAGGATCTGTCACGGATCCAGATGAAGACGTGGTGCCCGGTCGAGGACGAGCCGATCTCGCGCGCCGACACGGTCAAGGGCTACGAGTACTCGCCGGGTGAGTACGTCGTCATCACGGACGAGGACCTCGAGAAGGTCCCGCTCAAGACGGTCCGCTCGATCGAGATCGAGCAGTTCGCGAAGGCCGACGACGAGGAAGCCGCGAACACCCGCTTCGTGAAGCAGGCGTATTACGTCGAGCCGGACAAGATCGGCCGCAAGCCGTTCTACCTCCTCCGGTCCGTCCTCCAGGAGGAGGGCCTGACGGCGATCTGCAAGGTCGTGATCAAGGACCGTGAGGCTCTCGCCTCCCTTGACCCGTTCGCGGACACGATGCTCCTGACGACGCTCCACTGGCCGGACGAGATCCGCTCGACGAAGGAGCTGGACCTGCCCGACGAGGAGTACGACTTCAAGCCCGCGGAGATCGCGATGGCCCGCCAGCTCGTCTCGGCGATGACCGGCGAGTTCAACCCGGCCGAGTACAAGGACGAGTACCGCGACGCCCTGATGTCGGTGATCGAGTCGAAGATCGAGGGCCACGAGGTCACGACGCCGGAGCCGGTCGAGGAGGGCGGCAAGCTCGTCGACCTGATGGCGGCCCTCGAGGCGTCGGTCAACGCGGCCAAGGCGGCACGCGCCGGCGACCAGCCGGTCAGCGTCGCCGAGGCGAAGAAGGCGCGTGAAGAGAAGGCGGACAAGGCCGACACGGCGCCCGCGAAGCGCGCCTCGGCCAAGGCGGCCGCGGGCGGGGCCGACGACGAGGCCGACACCGAGGCCGCGGCGCCGGCGAAACGGAAGCGCAAGACCGCCTGACGATCGCCCGGATCGGCCCGGCTCGCCCGGTCCGAGACCCGGCGCGCGCGGACGCGGCAGACTGACCGGCGATGCCGCTCGAGCACTACCGCGCGAAGCGCGACTTCGGACAGACACCCGAGCCCGCGGGCGACCCCGCCGCGCGCGGCGGCACCGGCCGGTTCGTCGTCCAGCGTCATCGCGCGACCCGGCTCCACTACGACTTCCGCCTGGAGATCGACGGCGTCCTCGTCAGCTGGGCCGTGCCCAAGGGCCCGACGCTCGACTCGACGGTCCGCCGGATGGCGGTCCACGTCGAGGACCACCCGATCGAGTACTTCGACTTCGAGGGCGTGATCCCGTCGCGCCAGTACGGCGCCGGCGACGTGATCGTCTGGGACTGGGGGACCTGGGAGCCGGAGGCGGAGACGCCCGATCCCCGAGCGGCGGTCGAGAACGGCGAGCTGAAGTTCGTCCTCCACGGGACGAAGGTCCGCGGCCGGTTCACGATCGTCCGGACGAGCCGGCGACCGGGCACCGCCCCATCGACCGCGTTCGAGGATGACAGCGAGCAGTGGCTCCTGATCAAGAAGCGCGATGCGGAGGCGGTGCCCGGCTGGGACGGCGAGGACCACCCGCAGAGCGTGAAGACGGGCCGGACGAACGACGAGGTCAAGGCCAACCGGGACGCGCTCTGGGTGAGCGAGCAGCCCGCCGCGGTCGCGGAGATCGACCTGACGGGCGCCCGCGACAAGGCGATGCCCGACCGGATCGAGCCGATGGCGGCGACGTTGGCCGGCAAGGCGTTCAGCGACCCGGACTGGCTGTTCGAGATCAAGTGGGACGGATACCGGCTCGAGGCGGTCGTCCGCGACGGCAAGGTCAAGCTCTGGACGCGGAACATGAAGGACGCCGAGACGTACTTCCCGAAGCTCCTCTCGCCGCCGACGTGGATCGACGCCAGGGAGGCGATCGTCGATGGCGAGGTCGTCGCCCTGGACGAAGAGGGCCGTCCGGACTTCTCGCTCCTCCAGGAGCGGATCAGCGAACGGCGGGCCGGGTCGGGGCGAGGCGACGGCGCCGCACCGGCCGCACCGGTCGGTCCGCTCGTCTACCAGGTCTTCGACCTCCTGTACCTCGATGGCCGTTCGCTCCTCGGCGTGCCGCTCGAGGACCGCAAGCGCCTCCTCCGATCGGTGCTCCGCGAGACGCCGCGAGTCCGGTTCGCCGCCCACGTCGTCGGCGAGGGCGAGGCGTTCATGGAGGCGGCGCGTGAGCGTGGCCTCGAGGGAATCGTCGCCAAGCTCCGGCGGTCCCGCTACGAGCCGGGACGGCGGACGCCCGCCTGGCTGAAGCTGAAGATCCGGCCCGAGCAGGAGCTGGTCGTCGGTGGCTGGACCCCGGGCGAGGGGAACGCCCGGGATCTCGGAGCGGTTGCCGTCGGGGTGTACGAGGACGGGAAGCTGCGGTTCGCCGGGAAGGTCGGGTCGGGGTTCACGGCCGCGACCCGCAAGCGACTCCTCGCCGCGATGGCGCCGCTCGTCGTGGACGCGCCGCCGTTCGACCCGCCGCCGCCCCGCGACTACCGCGGGCGCTGGGGCGGCGACCTCAATGCCGTCACGTGGATCCGCCCGGAGCTGGTCATCCGCGCGGAGCTCGGCGGCTGGACCCGCGACGGCCACGTCCGCCAGACCTCGTACAAGGGCATCGAGGACGGCCGCGACCCGCGTCTCGTGATCCGCGAAGAAGCGGTCTCGTCGGCGAGGGCGGTCGCCGAGGCGGAGGCGGAGGTGCCCGAAGCCGAGGCGGTTGCCCCGGCGACCCCGGCGAAGCAGGCGGGGCGGACGCCGTCGGGCGGTTCGGGGCAGGATTCGTCCATGGCCACCCGCACCAGGTCGCGCGCCGCGAAGGCGGCCGCACCGGCCGCCCCTCAGGCAGCGGGCCCCGGCGGCCTCCCCTGGACCGCGACCCCCGACGAGCTGGAGCGGCTCGCCTCGATGCCCGCCGAGGGCACGTGGCGGGTCGGTGGCGCGCGGGGCGAGGACCTGAAGCTCACGAATCTCGACAAGGTGCTCTTCGGCCCGGACCCGGCCGACCCGGCGGATGGTCCGGTCACGAAACGCGACCTGATCCGCTACTTCGCCCGGATTGCGCCGACGATCCTCCCGCACCTCGCCGAGCGTCCGCTCAACCTCCAGCGCTTCCCGAACGGCGTCGCCGGCCCGAGCTTCTGGCAGAAGGACATCCCGTCGACGGCGCCCGGCTGGCTCCGACGCTGGCGCGAGGTCGGCGTCGATGCACGCGAGGCGAACGAGCACCTGATCGCCGACCGCGTCGCGACGATGTGCTGGCTCGGCAACCAGGCCGCCTTCGAGGTCCACGCCTGGACCGCCCGGCTCGAGGAGCCGTTCCGGCCGACGTTCGCCCTGATCGACATCGATCCCGGGACGAAGACGACGCTCGACGAGACGCTCGTCCTCGCCCGCCTCTATCGCACCGCGCTCGAGCACCTCGGCGTCCGCGGCTATCCGAAGACGACGGGCAAGCGCGGGATCCAGGTCTGGATCCCGATCGAGCCGAAGTACACGTTCGGCGACACGAGCGACTGGGTCGAGGGGCTGAGCCGGGCGATCGGCGCGGCGGTCCCGGACCTCGTCTCGTGGGAGTGGGCGAAGGGCGCGCGCGGCGGCAAGGCGCGCCTCGACTACACGCAGAACCAGCCGATCAAGACGCTCGTGTCGCCCTACGCCGTCCGGCCGGCCGATGGGGCGCCGGTCTCGGCGCCGATCACGTGGGACGAGCTCGACACTCCGGAGCTGCGGCCGGACGGCTGGACGATCCGGACGATCGTCGAGCGCGTCGAGCGGGTGGGCGACCTGTTCGCGGCGGCCCAGACCGACGCCCAGGAGCTGCCGCCGCTCGGTTGACGGCGCGCCGGGTCAGCGCCAGGCGCGCGGGTCGGCCGGCGAGTAGGGGAGCACGAACCAGCTGAGGAGCGGCTCACCGGTCGACTGGGTCATCCCCGTCGGCCGGAGCGCGGGGTCCAGGTGGATCGTGATCGTCACGTCGTCGCGATCCGGCCAGTTCGGGTCGTACAGGTCGAGGGTCACCCCCCGCCCGTCCTCAGCGTAGCCCCAGGCCATCACCTGGTGGTTCAACGTCAATGCACGCGGGTCCACCGTCGAGACCCGGATCAGCCCGATCAGGACGAGCCGGCCGGCGTCCAGCTCGCGCTTCGCGATCGGCCACTCGCCCTCGAGCGTCGACTTCGCCCGATCGCCGCCGAACCGGCCACCGAGCGCCGAGCGCAGCCAGTACCGGACGGGGACGGTCAGCCACGCCAGCGACTCGACCTGGCGCCGGACGATCGCGTTGAACCGCGGCGAGCCGTTGAGGAACGGCTCGCGGTCTGCCGGGACCGGGACGCCTGCCGCGAAGAGGTCGGCGGCCGTGTAGACCATCCCGCCGCAGAGTCCGTCCGCCGCGTCGCCGACACCGACGATCCGCGGGTCGAACGGCCCCAGCCGGACGGTGGGTCCGGGCGGCCACGCGTTCGCGAAGTGGAACCCGTGGGTGCTCGGCCGGAACCCTTCGACGGTGCGGACATCCATGCCCCGCAGGGTACCGCGGAGCGGGATCAGGTTCCGACGGTCACCCGGACGATGCCCGGCGGGACGCCGAGCGATGCCAGCGACCCGGCGTCCGGGTCGACGACGTCGAGGACGACCAGGTAGTCACCGGGCGACGCCGGCGCGGTCAGGCTGAACACGGTCGTCGCGGTCGCGCCCGGGGCGAGACCCACCGGGAGAATCGCAATGGCGGTGCCGCCGCCGGGAGTTCCGCCCGAGATCGCCCCGGTCAGGCTCACCCAGCGGGCGACGAGGATGGCCGGCGAGGCCGGAACGCGTTCCGCCGCGCCGACCGTCTGCTGCGTCGCCGGGTGGCCCCACGTGCTCGCTCCGAGGTTCGACACGCCAACCGTCAGGGCGAACGGCTGTCCGGCCTGGGCGTTCGCGGTCGTCGGCGCGTCGTAGGCTGCCGCCCTCGGACCGGTGACCCGGACGACGAGCGCCGGAAGGAGCGCCTGGGTGGCCGCATCGAACGCCAGGCCGTCGGACTGGTGGATCGAGGCGACGAGCCGATACAGGCCGGGTGCGGCCGGGACGTGGACCGGAACGCTGAGACCGCCGCTGGCGACGACCTTCGCGGCGACCGGCGCGACGACTTCGCCCGGGACCTCCGGCGTCACCAGGTCGATGGCCTGGGCGGCGCTCGCGGCGGTCGTCCCCGGGTCGTCGTCCGCCGGCGAGGGAGCCGGCGCGGCCTGCGGCGTGGGCGCCGGCGTCGAGCCGGGAGCCCCGGTCGCGGCCAGCGGATCGGTTGCCGGGACGTCGAGGCGATCCCAGCGCGTCCCGAGCATCAGCTTCGAGGGGAGCAGCCCGATCGCGTCCCGCGCCATCGGGAGCACGAGCGTCGTCGTCGACCCGGCGGTCGGCGGCTTCGAGAGATCCGGCGCCCCGAAGGTCACGCCGAGCCCGATGCAGCGACGGCTCGAGGGCCGGCTCGACCACGACCTGGCGCGGGATCGCGCCGCCGAGGACGGCGTTGCTCGTCAGGCGCGGCTTGACGACGAGCGACCGGTGGAACCCCGACGACACGGCGTCGGGATCCATCTCGGCGATTGCGCCGGTCGTCCGGACGCTGTTGAAGGTCAGGAAGTGGTCGTTCTTGTTCGGCGCACGCCGCCAGATCGAGTCGACCGTCGACCGCCCGCTCAGCACCGACGTCACGTAGTACGTCGGCGACAGGTAGGCATCGGCAATGACGGCGCCGGCGCCGGCGCGGAAGAAGCCCGCCGCGTAGTTGTCGACCCGCTGCTGGGCCTGGTCGAGCGTGCCTTCGGCGAGCCCGGGCTCCGTGTTGCCGCTCGCGTAGCAGAGGTGGCTGAAGACGACGAGGGCGTTCGGGGCGAGACGGATCTGCGAGCCGATCTTGTCCTCGCCGAAGTACTGGTGGGTGTCGGCCGCGCCGGCTTGCGGGTTGAGCCCGAACCCGTCCTGCGTCGGTGGGTAGAGCGACGAGCGGTAGATGCTCGGCCAGCCGTTGCCGTGCCCGAGGTAGACGACGACCGACGCACCCTGGAGGGCCGCCTTCACGCGCTCCCAGGTCGCGTCCGGCGAATACACCTTGACGACGTTCGGCGTCAGCTTCGCGGCGGCCGCCGCGGTCTCGTCCGCGAGGCGCCGGTAGTAGGGGGTCGCGCCACCCGCCGGACCGACGATCAGGACGACCTTCGGAGCGGACCGGGACGTGTCGATTCGCGCGGCGACCGGACCTGCCCCCACCAGGAGCAAGGCCACCGCGGCGATCACTCCGATACGCCCGAAGCGCCGAACCTTCATCACGCCGTCCATCGATGCCCTGAGCGCTCGACGATAGCTCCGTTGGCGGACCGCGACCATACCAACAACCCATTCACCCTGCGTTCACCGAAGGTTCATTTCGCGATCGCCGGTGCTCTCTTGCACCAAATGACGCGTTCGGGGCCGGAAGCGTTCAATCCGGTGCCTGCTTAACCTTTACGTTAACGGCAAGGTCTGGTATCGTTGGAGGCCGTGAGCCACCTCGACGACCCCACTGCCCCCCTGACGTCCGAGAAGCTCCTCCGGATCCAGGAAGTCGCCGCGACCCTCGGCCTGACGGCCCGGACGATCCGCTACTACGAGGAGATCGGGCTCCTGACGCCGGCCGCCCGGAGCGACGGTGACTACCGCCTCTATGACGTGGACGACGTCGATCGGTTGCGCTTCATCAAGGACCTCCGCGACGAGGCCGGGTTCAGCCTCGCCGAGATCAGCCGGATGCTCGAGGACGAAGCCGCCCGAACCCGCAACCGCGATCGCTACCGGACGACGTCGGACACCCAGGAGCGGCGGGCGATCATCGACGACGCGCTCGCCCGGGTCGATCGCCAGATCGAGTTGATCCAGGCAAAGTCCGACCGCCTGGCTGCGATGATCGCGGACGCCGAACGCCGCCGCGCCCACCTGCTCGAGCACGTCGACGAGATCGAGACCGGCCGCCAGCCCGCCCACCACGTTCATGACGGCGCGCGAGGGCGCGGATGAGGGCGTTCGAGGGAGCCCGAGCGTTCCGGCACCGCAATTACCGGCTGTTCTTCGCCGGCCAAGCCATCTCCTTGGTCGGGACGTGGATGCAGCAGGTCGCCCAGGGATGGCTCGTCCTGCAGCTGACCCACGATCCGCTCTGGCTCGGACTCGTGTCGGTCGCCCAGTTCGGACCCGTGATCATCTTCGGGCTGTTCGGTGGGGTGATCGCCGACCAGCTGCCGAAGCGAAAGACCCTGATCGTCACGCAGACGGTCGCGATGCTGCTCGCTTTCGCGCTGTTCGCGCTGACCGCGACCGGCGTCGTCGAGGTCTGGATGGTCATGGTCCTCGGCGCTCTCCTCGGACTGTCGAACGCGGTCGACATGCCGACCCGCCAGTCATTCGCGGTCGAGATGGTCGGTCGGGAAGACATGGCCAACGCCGTCGGGCTGAACTCCGCGCTGTTCAACGCCTCGCGGGTACTCGGGCCTGCCGCCGCCGGTCTCCTGATCGGGGCGTTCGGCACCTCGATCGCCTTCCTGATCAATGGGATCAGCTTCATCGCGGTGATCGTCGCGTACCTTGCCATGCGCGACAGTGAGCTCCGACCCGCCCCGCCGATCGCCCGTCCGCGGTCGGCCAACGCGGTGATCGAGAGCCTTCGCGAAGGCGCCCACTTCGTCCGATCGACCCCGATTGTCCTCCTCGCCGTCACGATCGTCGGCCTGGTCGCGACGTTCGGCATGAACTTCCAGATCCTCGTGCCGCCGCTCGCCGACTCGGTGCTGAACGTCGGGGCTTCGGGCTACGGGTTCCTGATGGCAGCGTCCGGCCTCGGTTCGACGGTCGCCGCGCTGTGGGTCGCCTTCAGCCGTCGCCCGAGCCCGACCGTGATCGCAACCGGGGCGATCGCCCTGGGGCTCGGATCGGTCGTCCTCGCCGCCTCGACGTTCTTCCCGCTGTCGCTCCTCGCGATGGTCATCGCCGGCGCGGGCGGCATCGCGATGGCGGTGACAGCGAACACGACGATCCAGCTGAGCGTCCCGGACCAGCTCCGGGGTCGAGTGATGAGCGTCTACACGACCGTCTTCGCGGGCTCGGTACCGGCCGGCGGTCTGCTGATGGGTGCGATTGCCTCGGCGTGGAGCGTCCAGCTGTCGCTCCTGATCGGGGCGTTGCTGAGCCTCGCAAGCGGGATCGGGGCCTGGGTCTGGCTGCGCCGGCTCCATCCGTCGGAGCGCCGCGTCCGCTCCATCTCGTTGGCCGCCGCCGACATCGGCGCGATCGATCCGGAGGGCCGCTCGGCCGGCGCGATCACGACCGGGGCTCGGCCCCGGTAGTCAGCCAGCCGCGACCTTGTCTCCTGAAAAAACCGAGCGGGCATTGGCCGTCGCAGATGCCAGGTCACGCTCATCGGCCGACTCGACTCGTGTTGGACGTAGTCCGCGAGCCCAAGGCAGGTGTAAGGGACGGTTTCGCCTCTCGAATCCTTCCGACGCTCGCGGACGAAGAGGATGATCCGGTCCCCTGAGTCGCTGTGGTGGATGTAGCGCTGACCCGTTCGCGACTCCGGCGACGTAGTGCTCTGCGACTCCCAGTGAAATAGCGTCGGCGAAATTGGGTAGTCCTCGTATCGCGTCGTCGGCGAGTACTCGGCCTCGCTCTTCTCGAGCGTGACGAAGAAGCAGTCGAGGCCCTCGGCTTCGACCCTGAGCACCCCTTCGCGGGTCTCACGAAGCACGCCGGCCGCACTGACCAGCCCAAACGCCGCAATGATCTCGTAGAGGCCGTAGGTGGCGTGACTCTGTAAGGGCACGCAGGGAGTCGTCGAGCGTCGGTTCGGCTGCGATGCGGGCGCGGTCTCGCAGGACTTCGAGTAGGTCCTTGAGTCTCATCCCTCCTCGAAGCGTCTCCCCAGACTGAGGCAAACATCGCCGGAACGTCGCTGACTCGGTCGCGTCCGGCCGCCGAGAGCCGCGAAGAGCATCAGCTGCAGGCGTCCGGCTTTGGTCGACGTCGACAGTGGGGCCGGCGGGTTGGGCGAAGTGAGCCATTCCAGCCACGCTTCGAAGCGCTCGGCGTCGTCGACGTGAAGGATGCGCCCGACCGCGCGGTCAAACGGGTTGTCCCTAGAGCGGTCGATCTTCAAGGATGGGAACGTTGCGGCACGTAGCGTTGTGAATGACTGCCCTGCACTCGGACGTGCATAGATCTCAGTCGAGCTCGCGGCCGCTGTGATGGAGGTACTCGCCGAGACGTGCGTCGGGCCCAAGGGCGCGAAGATCCTCCGCCAGCGCCTTGCGACTCGACCAGACGGCGCTCCGGAGGTTCTCGAGGACGATGTCCTGCGAGAGCCGATCCGAACGAATCGCACACCCAGGAGGGGTGATCGGGAAGCCGTCTTCAACGGCGTGAACCAACTGCTTGGTCGTCCCGCCGACGAGCGCGCGATACCGGATGTCGAACCGGTAGTCGCGATGCGCTTGACCGACGAAGTCGAGAACTCATCGAGGACGCGTCTTGCCGTCCACTCGCCGGAGACCGCGACACCAGCTGCTGCAGAAAGACAGTGGCGCTTTCGGTCGGTCGCAACAGCAGGATCGGTGTCGACCTCGGGGATGTCGACGCCCTCGTTGAAGAGGTCGACGGTGAAGATGGCCTGGATTTCTCCACGTCGAAGCCGCGTGATCGCCTTAGACCGATCGGCCGCCGACGACTCGGCGTGCAACGCGGTGGCCGCGACGCCGCGGCGGCGAAATGCTCTGCCAGGAACAGCGCGTGGCGATCGACAGCAGGCGAGTGCGCGTATCTCGCCTGGAGACACGACGTGGTCTTCGACGGCCTGGAGCACGCGATGGCGCGTTCTCGTCGGAGAGATACGTCTCCTCGACCTTCGCCGACCGCGTACACGCCCCGAGAAGTTCAGGCACCGAAGGTCCGTTACGGCGTATGTGGCGAGGTAGTGGCCCGGGGAAAGGAGTCCTTGCTCCAGGGCTTGCCACAGTCGCACCTCGCACGCGATGCGATCGTCGAACCAATGCAAGATGGATTCGCCGTCTGCCCGTTCCGGGGTTGCCGTAAGTCCAACGAGGTAAGAAGGCTGAAGGCGCTCGAGCAGGCGCTTGTAGGTCGGCGCCTCTGCATGATGAAACTCGTCGATGATGACCACGTCCCATCGGGTCGGGTCGAGTTGATCGACGATTCGATGGAGTGACTGTATCGAGGCGAAGAAGTGATCGCCGACATTCGGCCTCTGGCCGGCAACTAGTCGCTCGCCGAATGACGCGTCCTTCAGGACTAGTTGGAACACCAGCTGCGACTGTCGAAGGATCTCGTCGCGATGGGCAACGAACAAGAGGCGCCCGTGGCCTGCTTCTCGGAGCCGCCGATAGTCGAATGCAGACACCCACGTCTTGCCGGTCCCTGTGGCGGCGACGACCAAGTTTCGGTTGTGCCCGTGACTTCGTTCAGCTGCAAGCTCTTCGAGCATTTGGTCCTGGTGCGGCTTTGGGTGGAGGTCGAGATCGAGGGCCACCAGCCGCTCGGTCGCGTTGAGGGGTTCGACACCCCGCTGCTGGGCCAGCGCATCAGCTAGCGCTTGGCCGTTCTTGTTCGGGTCGTAGTCAACGAACGCGGGGTCGTTCCAGTACTGGTTGAACGTCGCCCGGACGCGATCGACGATGGCCGCGTTGTCCACTGCGCTCAGTCGGACGTTCCACTCCAGACCCTCGACGAGCGCGGATCCTGTGAGGTTCGACGAGCCAATGTATGCAGTGTGGAAGCCGGTTTCCCGATCGAAGAGCCAGGCCTTCGCATGCAGCCCTGTCTGGTCCGTTTCGAATGACACCTTGACGCTGGCACCGAGTCGGACGAGGTCGTCGAGGGCGCGCTTTTCGGTTGAGCCTGTGTACACGCTCGCGATGACCCGGAGTTGTCCTCCGCGCCGCACGAATGCTTCAAGTTCGCCGCGAAATCACGTTCGATTCCGGCGAACCTCACGAAGGCGCAGAGCAGGTCGACCTGATCAGCGCTCGCCAATTCACGCGCGACCTGCTGCCCTACTTGGTAGTCGCGATGACCGTTGACGAGAAGGGCGCTCTCGCGCAGCGAGATGTGGGGTCGAGGCGCTCGGCGGTTCCTCAATGAATCGATCAAGCCGACGGAACTCTCGGAGGACCGACGAACCCGCTGCTACGGAATCGCCATCGGATACGGCTCCAGACGCAGCGGCCTGTCGGAGGGTTTCGAGAATCCGGTTGATGACGTCGAGTCGCGCGGAGAGCCGATCCGCGCCGTCGCCGCCGATCGTGTTGAGAGACCGTCGCGTCGCGTCTCGGACATGGTCCGCGAGGATGTCGGTCGTCAGGACGTCGTCAATCGACTCGAGCGAGGCAGTCCAGCCTTGGCGCGTGATCTCCTCCACGGCGTCGCGGAGACCGAGTGTCAGGAGAGACTCGTATAGGCCGGGTGGCAGCAGGTCGGGCATCACGGCCAGGATAGAGACCGACCCGACAGGTAGGCGACTGGTTCGTCACGCTTCGGCGTCGCGGGCTGCGATGAACTCACGGGCCCACGCCAGCACGATGGGATCAGCGCCGACCAACGCGGCGTTGTCGAGTGCCGACTGCGTGATGTCCCAACAGATCAACGGCATGCCGACGTACTCGCCGTTGGCGCAGCGGCGTCGCCCGATCACCTGCGTATTGAGCTGACACGGGTGACCCGCTGGGCAGACTCCCTGCTCTGGGTCGATCAGCGACCGGCGCCAGGTCGGCCGGCGTCATCGGCCTATTCGGCGACGTCCTTCATGAACCGCTCGGCCGCGGCGACCTGGCCGTCGGGCGTGTCGGCGGCGATGAAGAGGGCGAGCAGCTCGACATCGAGGTCCTCCCACTTCTGGATCTCGGCTCGCATCTCGTCCGCGTTGCCGCGGATCGAGTAGGGGCGAGCTTCCGCGGACTGCGCCGGCTCGTCGAAGGAGACGCGGACGCGGGCCGACAGGAGTGGCATCGGACGGCCGGCGGCGTGGGCCGCGTCGCGGATCTTCGGAATCCGCGTGGCGTAGACCTCGGGGCTCGTCGCCGACGAGTGGTAGCCGTCGCCGACCACGGCCCACCCGGGCGAGGGCGGGATCGGTCCGCGCGCCGATCCAGATCGGCACCGACGACCGCTGCGACGGCAGCGGACCGAAGATGAAGTCGTCGAGCTGGAAGAACCGGCCGTGGAACGGCTCGCTCGACCCGGACCAGAGGTGGCGCCACAGGGCGATCGTCTCGTCGAGGTAGGCGCCCCGGACGTGGAACTGATCCGCCATGCCGAGGTTCCCGAACTCCTTCTCGTTCCAGCCGACGCCGACCCCGACGGTCAGCCGGCCGCTCGAGAGCGCATCGAGGGTCGCGAGCTCCTTCGCCATGACGACGGCGTTCCGCTGGGGGACGACCAGCACGCTCGTCCCGAGACCGAGCCCGGGATGGCGCGCGCCGACCCAGGCGAGGGTCTCGATCGCGTCGAAGTTCGTCCGGTAGTCGGCCGAGTCGCCGCCGTTGTCGACGAGGACGTGGTCGGTCGTCCAGACGGAGTCGAAGCCGAGGCGGTCGGCGGCATCGGCGGCGGCGTCGATCGCCGCGGTCGAGGCGAGGGTCGTGAAGTTGGGCAGGCAGTATCCGTAGCGCATGGGTGGATGGTAGCGATGCATCGGTCTTGACGAGGTCATCATGGCTCACCATCATGGTTGACCATGAGAGTCGTGACGCCGACCGACATGCGCAAGCGCCTCGGCGAGATCCTCGACGCGGCCTCGGCCGGCGAGCGGATCCTCATCGAGCGCGACCATCGGCCGATCGCCTGGCTGATATCGCCCGAGGACGGGCGTCGCTTCGACGAGGAGAAGGAAGCGCGGATCGCCCGGTCGCTCGCGGCATTGGACCGCCTCGAGGCGTTCAGCCGCGAGATGGCAGACAAGTACCCGGCGCCGGACGACGGGTTGACGGAAGCCGAATGGCTACGTCAGGAGCGCGAGCGTCGAGCAGACCACATTGAAGAGGCCGTTCGGTCGGTTCGGCGGAGAGACAAGGAATGAGCGGCGCCGTCGTCATCGATGCCTCGGTCGCCCTCACGAGCCTGCGACTGGAGGCAGGGTTCCGCGAGGTGGATCGGCGCTTTCGGCAATGGCTCGAGACGGGTGCGCGTCTCGTCGTCCCATCGCATTTCTGGCTCGAAGTGTCGAACGCCCTGTTGCGCCGTCACCGGATGTCGGGATCCGATGTCTTCGGATCCATTCACCGCCTCGACGAGCTCCTGCTTGAGACGGCGGAGGTGGACCGGCCGCTCGTCCTTCTGGCGGTCGACCTCGCCGATCAATTCGAACTGACCGCGTACGACGCGACGTATCTGGCCCTCGCCGAGATCCTCGACGGCGTGCTCTACAGCTCCGACGCCCAGCTGTTGACGGCTGCCGGGTCTCGCGGTCTGGGGGTTGCCGGATCCGGTGGTCACCGACTGTCGGAACACCCGGCACCGTATGGGACGCCCCGCCGGCCGACGTGGCCCGACTACGCAGGAACATCCGCATACCTGGCGAAGCTCCGCGCGGAGGCCCGACAACAGGCCTGAGCCGCCCGCCGCATACCATCACCGAATGCCCAACCGACTCGCCGGCGAGACGAGCCCGTACCTCCTCCAGCATGCCAACAACCCGGTCGACTGGTATCCGTGGAGTCCGGAGGCGCTGGCACGGGCGAAGGCCGAGGACAAGCCGATCTTCCTCTCGATCGGCTACGCGGCCTGCCACTGGTGCCACGTCATGGAGCGCGAGAGCTTCGAGGACGCGGCCACGGCCGCCGACCTGAACCGGGATTTCGTCGCGATCAAGGTGGACCGCGAGGAGCGGCCGGACCTCGATCAGGTCTACATGGGCGCCGTCCAGGCGTTGACCGGCGGGGGTGGCTGGCCGATGAGCGTGTTCCTGACGCCCGACGGGCAGCCCTTCTACGGCGGCACGTACTTCCCGCCGGAGCCGCACCACGGCCTGCCGGCGTTCCGCCAGGTCCTCGCCGGCACGGCCCGGGCGTGGCGGGAGGATCGGTTGGGCGTCGTGGCGTCCGGGCAGAAGCTCGTCGACTCGCTCGCTCGCCAGAACCAGCTCCCGACCGACGGCCCGGCGCCGACCGAGACGCTCCTGACCGAGGCCGAGGACGAGCTCCGGCGGCGCTTCGACACCCTGAACGGGTCCTGGGGCGGCGCGCCGAAGTTCCCCCAGCCGATGACGCTCGACTTCCTCCTGCGGCCGGATCGCGGCCGGCCGCATCGCCGGCGCGGGGATGGTCCGCTACACGCTCGATCGGATGGCGGACGGCGGGATCCACGACCAGCTCGGCGGCGGTTTCCACCGCTACGCGACGGACCCGATCTGGCTCGTGCCGCACTTCGAGCAGATGCTCTACGACAACGCCCAGCTCGCGCGGACCTACCTCCGCGCGTGGGCCGTCCTCGGCATCGACCGCTACCGGGACGTGGCGATCGGGGTTCTCGAGTACCTCCTCCGCGAGCTGCGCCGCGACGACGGGACGTTCGCCGCGAGCCAGGACGCGGACACGAACGGGGTCGAGGGCGCGACGTTCACCTGGACCTCCGCCGAGATCGCCGACCTCCTTGGCGACGTTGCGCCGTCATTCGCGGCGACCTACGGCGTGCGCGAGGCGGGGAACTGGGAGGGTCGGACGATCCTCTCGCGGCTCCAGCCGGCCGCGGCGGAGGACGGATCGGTCGACGCGGAGCATGAAGCGCGCCTCGCCGACGCCCGCGGGCGACTCCTCGCCGTGCGGGCGCAACGCCCGCAGCCCGCGCGCGACGACAAGGCCCTGGCCGCCTGGAACGGCCTCGCGATCGGGGCATTCGCCGACGCCGCGCGGCTCCTGGCCGACGACGACGCCCCGGCTGCCGGTCGCTATCGCGACACAGCCGTCGCGGCCGCCACGTCGATCCTGGCGGGCCTCCGACGGCCGGACGGGCGGCTTGGTCGCTCGTGGAAGGACGGTCGATCGAGCGGCGAAGGCGTCCTCGAGGACTACGCCGACCTCGCCGATGGGCTCCTGGCGCTGTACGACGCGACGTTCGACGAGCGCTGGTTCGTCGGGGCGCGCGAGCTCGCGGATGCGATCCTCGATCACTTCGTCGACCCGGCCGGGGGGTTCTTCGACACCGCCGACGACCACGAGACGCTCGTCACCCGCCCGAAGGACCCGCAGGACAACGCCACGCCGTCCGGGGGCTCGATGGCGACGCGCGTCCTGCTCCGGCTCGCGGCGCTGACCGGCGAGGCGCGCTACCGAGAGGCCGCGGAGCGCGCGCTGGCGAGCGTCACGACGTTCCTGGGCCGGTACCCGACCGGCTTCGCCAACTGGCTCTCCGCCGCCGCCCTGGCGACCGGGGGGATCGTCGAGCTCGCGATCGCGGGCGACCCGGCGGATCCGGCGACGCGGGCACTCCTTGTAGTCGCGCGCGAGGGTGAGCCGCCGAACCTCGTCGTCGCGGTCGCCGCCGATCCCGATCGCGTCGGCCATCCCGCTGCTCGCCGGCCGTTCGATGCTCGACGGCCGGCCCACCGCATACGTCTGCCGTGACTTCGCCTGTCGCCTGCCCGTCACGGATCCGGCCGCCCTGCGCTTGCAGCTCGACGATCGTGGGGGCTGAGCCGCGCACCGGCCGCGACGGTCGTGGTCCTGCGGCCCGGTCCGGCCGACGAGCCGGAGGTCCTGCTGATCGAGCGGCCCGCCTCGATGGCGTTCGGGCCCGGGCTCCACGCCTTCCCCGGCGGGAAGGTCGACCCGTCCGACGCCGATCCCTCTGCCGATGCGCCGGCCGCCCGAACCCCGGCCGCGGCCGCTCGGGTCCTCGGCGGCAACGAGTCGCCCGTTGCTGCTCTGGCGCTCCACCGCGCCGTCATCCGCGAGCTCCACGAAGAGGCCGGCATCCGGCTCGCGGGCACCGATCGCCTGGCCCCGATCGCCCACTGGACGACGCCCGCGTTCATGCCCCGACGCTTCTCGACCTGGTTCTTCGTCGCGGACCTGCCGCCCGGCGCCGAGCTGACCTTCGAGGCGGACGAGGTGGCCGGCCATGCGTGGTTGACACCCAGCGGGGCGCTCGACCATCTCGCGGACGGCCGGATCGAGATGTGGGTGCCGACGACGAGCGTCCTCCAGCGGTTGATCGAGATCGGCGCCGGCTCCGCGGCGGACGTCGGGGAGCGCATCCGGATCGGGGCCGCGACGCCGCCGCGGATCGTCTCCGAAGACGCGGAGCATGTCCGGTTCGCGTTCGGTGGCGCGGGGGCCCTGCCGGGCCGAGCCTGCGAGACGCAGCTGCTCGGTCGGCGGGATCTCGTCGTCGTCGACCCGGGCGATCCATCGGAGGCGGCGATCCGTGCGATCGATGACGCGGCCGCGCGTCGTGGCGGCACGATCCGCGCGGTCGTCCTGACGGCGTCGGACCCCGACCACGCTGCGGGCGCCGAGGCGATCGCGATCCCCCACGGGGTGCCGATCGTCGCCGCGCCCGGCGCCGGTCGCCACCTGCCGTACGCCGTGCGATCCGCCGAGGACGGCGAGCGCCTTCCGGCCGACGTCAACGCCCTCGTCCGACTCGGACCCGCCGGGTCCGGTCGCCTGGAGGTCGTGACCTCAGCGGGGCAGTGACGCGCCGAGGTTCCGGATCAGGTTGAGCCCTGCGTCGACCTCCTCCACCGGGGCGTAAGCGCCCGGCATGAGGAAGCAGGGCCGGCCCGCGAGCGCGACGCCGTCGAGCTGGCCCCACGGCTCGCTCAAGCTTCCGCCCGGCCGCCGCTTCCGCCGCCCGCTTCCAGACGAACACGATCGCCGCGGGTCGCCACAGCGCGACCTTCTGCCAGAGCGGGCCGACGCCCGCCCGCAGGACCGCGTCGGTGGCCTCGTCGCGCGCGCTCGGGCTCTTGTGGAGATCGGTGACGCCGTGTCCGGCAGCGACGAGGGCATCGTCGGCGGTGTCGACGTCGGTGTCCGGCGGCAGGATCTGTGCGCGGATCAGGCGTCCCCAGAACGCGCGCCCGAGCTTGCCCTGGAAGTAGTGCCCCGCCTCGACGCTGACGGGCGACGGGTTGAGCCCGACGAACAGCAGGCGATCGCGGAGGGGCGGGAGGTCCGCGAGCGTCTCCGTCGGGACACCGTCGATGTCGATCGTCGTGCGGTGCGAGCCCGGGCCCGGGTCGCGCGAGCAGCGCCTCGAGCTCATCGGTCATCGTGCGTGGGTCATGGCGAAACGGACCCCGCGGGTTCGGCCGGGGTCGCGATCAGGAAGGTTGATCGTCGGACGGCGTGGTGTCGTCGCCCCGGAGCTTCGCCGCTTCCTCGCGTGCCCCCTTGACGCCCCGACCGAGCGCGGCGCCGATGCCCGGGAGGGTCTTCGGGCCTCGCCAGACGAGGACGACGATGAGCACGATGACGAGGACGACGAGGACATCGCTCATGCGCGGATGGTACGCGCCTCAGGCGGACGGACGAAGCGCCACGGGGATCACGAGCCGGATCGCCGTCCGTTCGGCCGAGAAGGCGACGACCTTGTTGTCGATCAGATCGTGGTCCCGGGCGGTGGCGATGACCTCGACATCGCGCAGGGTCCTGGCCTTGCCCTTCCGCGACACGACCCAGATCGCGCCGGCGGGCTTGATCCGGCGGCGGAGGTCGGTGAGAGCCGCCAGCTCGTCGGTGGTGTCGGCGAGGTACAGGACGACGTCCGAGTCCGGCTTCGGCGGACCCGCGGTCACGTCGCTCGTCCGGTCCGCAAGGCTCGAGCGGATGACCGGTGCCTCCGGATCGGCATCGAGGTCGCCGACGATCGCCACGCGCATCCCCGGTCGGATCCCGAGCTTGTCGAGGAGTGGCGCGGTGTAGACCCGTTCCATGGCCGGTATCGTGCCACTCGTGCCCAAATCGCCGCTCCTCGTCTTCGGACCGCGCTCGCTCGACTACGACTTCGGCCCCGCCCATCCGCTGACGCCGCGCCGATTCGGGCCGGGGATCGACCTGCTCCGGGCCGTCGGCGCCGAGCCCGGTCTCGCACCGGAGCCGGCGACCGACGACGAGCTCCGCTGGTGCCATACGGCCGGCTACGTTCATGTCGTCCGCCACTTCTCGCTCGCGGCCGAGCACGGTGGGTGGCTCGAGGCCGAGGCCGGCATCGGCTTCGGTGGCGACGATCCGCCGTTCGCGGGCATGCACGAGGCCGCGGCTGCGGTCGCGGGCGGGTCGATCCGGGCGATGGAGGCGATCCTTCGCGGCGACATCGAGCACGCCTTCCACCCGGGCGGCGGCCTCCACCACGCGATGCCGTCGCGGGCCTCGGGCTTCTGCATCTACGACGACCCGGCCCTCGCGATCGCGCGTGCCCGCCACGACGGCCTCCGCGTGCTCTACGTGGATCTCGACGTCCACCACGGCGACGGCGTCGAGGCGATCCATGCCGGCGACCCCGGCGTGCTGACGCTGTCGTTCCACGAGAGCGGCCGGTATCTCTTCCCGGGAACGGGGTTCGCCGACGAGCTCGGGGAGGGAGCTGCCGCCGGGACCGTGGTCAACGTGCCGTTCGAGCCGGAGGCGGGGGAGGGCGCCTGGCTCGCGGCCGTCCGCTCGCTGCTCCCCGAGCTGGCCGCATCGTTCGGTCCGGACCTGATCGTCTCCCAGCACGGCGCGGACAGCCATGCCTGGGACCCCCTCGCGCATCTCCACAACACCACGACGGCGATGGGCGAGGCGGCCCGGCTCGTCGACGCGGTCGCGCACAGGTTCGCCGGAGGCCGCTGGCTGTCGACCGGCGGCGGCGGGTACGGCGTCTACGACGTCGTGCCGCGGTCCTGGTCGCTCGTCTGGCTGGCCGCCGCACATCGGGACGCGCCGGACCGGCTGCCCACGGCCTGGCGGGAGCGGTGGGCGGACGAGGCGGCGCGGTACGGCGTCCGGTCACTGCCCGAGTCCTTCACGGATGCGCCCAATGCCGGCGCTCCGGTGTCGGCGTCGCAGGCAGCCGCGGAGCGAGCATCGACGGCAACGGCGGCGGCGGTCCGCGCGGTCGTCGTTCCGCGCCTCGTGCGCGAGGCGGTCGATCGGGGTTGGTGGTCGCCAATGGGCGGTGCCGCCGAGGCCGTCGAGCCGGCAGTCTCGACCGACGCGACTCCGACGATCGCCAACGTCGATCGAGCGACGTGGGATCGGCTGTCGGTGGCCGGGCGCGTCGTGGCGGCCCTGGGACCGGCCGACGTCCACGCGATCGTCGCGGCCGCCCTCGCGGACGGCGCGACCGCGACCGTGGCCATCGCCGGGACGGTCGTCGTCGGCATCTCGGTATCGTCCGCGTCGGCGCCCGGTCGGGCGGCGGAGCTCCTGACGCTGGGTGTCGCGCCGGAGCAGCGGGGCCGTGGCCTCGGCACACGGCTCCTTGCAAGCCACGTCGCGGCCGCCGGAAGCCACGGTCATCGGGCCACGATCACGGTCGGCGAACGCGACCCCGTCGAGCCGTTCGCCCGCGAGGTCCGCCAGTCGGTCGCGAACCGTCTCCTCGAGCGGAGCGGCTTCGTCGTCGCACCCGCCGATGGACAGCTCGGTCGGGTGGATCCGGGGGCGCTCGTGGCGCAGGCGGGGATGAGCGCAGGACACGGAATGGCCCGGGCCGATGGCCCGGGCCAATGGCGCGGCTGAGGGTCGATCAGCTTGGCGCGGCGCTGGGGATCGGTGGAGCCTTCTCGACGGGTGCTCGCCAGGGCACCCCGACGAGCGGCAGCAGGTAGCGATCGAGGCCGATGTACCCGGCGACCTTCCAGCCGAGGATCAGGCCGATGGCCATGATGAACAGGACCGGGTTGGAGGACGCCGATCCGGCGAGCAGGAAGGACATGTTCATCAGCGCCCCGAAGAAGGCCGCGAAGCCGGTGAGGGCACCGAAGAGGAGGCCGAGTCCGACAAGGAGCTCGCCGAAGACGATCAGCCAGGCGAACCAGGTGTAGGCGTTGTTCTGGAGCAGGAGGTTGATGAAGTCGCGGTACCACTCGAACGCGATCGGCGCGTGACCCGTGGTGGGCACCGCCACCGCGGCGGTCCAGAAGCCCTTCAGCGCGGTGCCGCCGTCGAGCCAGCCAGTGCCGCTCAGCTTGCCCCAGCCGGCCTCGAGCCAGCTGAACGCGAGGAAGAGCCGGATCGGCAGCCAGAACCAGCCTGCCTGGGTGTTCGAGAAGAGGAACCGGGTGAAGGCGGGGCCTTCAACCTGGACCTCGGTCGCCCCGGAGTCGTTGCGCTCCTGGAACATCAGGACGACGACCGCGATGAAGAGCACCCAGAACGCCAAGGTCGCGATGGTCCGCAGAACGTTTCCGGTATCCGCGCTTCCGATGTCCTCGGGGTTGAACCAGGGGTTCTCCATCCAGAACAGGATGACGGCGGCGATGACCCCCAGGGTCGCCACCAGCTGTCGGTTGCGAGACATTGCGTTGACCCTCCGCTGCGGATCGCCTCCATCCCGGTAGCCCGGGGCGATCACTTTCGGCCCGATGTTCGGACCACCAGCGGGTTCGACACATGGGCTCAATGGCCCGTCCGGGCCGGGCCACATCGCCCGATCCCCCGGGACACCTCCAGCCCGATTGTGGGGTGGCTGTCCAGCGTGCGGACACGCGCGGGGGGGAATTTCGAACGGGTGGTCGAATTCGAACGGCACGCCCTATACTCGACCGTCCCGTGGCCACCGTGACGCTCCCGCCCGACGAGCCCGCCGCCGGCGACCGGCCGGTCGACCCGCTGGCGCCCTTCTCGCCCGCGGTTCGGGCCTGGTTCGAGAGCTCGTTCGCCGCTCCGACGCAGGCGCAGGCGGAGGGCTGGGCCGCGATCAGCAGCGGGCATCACACCCTGATCCACGCCCCGACCGGCAGCGGCAAGACGCTCGCCGCCTTCCTGTGGACCCTCGATCGGCTGGCGGCTGCCCCGCCGCGCCCGTCCCCCACGAAGAGCCGTCCCGGCACCGTCCGCGTCCTCTACGTGAGCCCGCTCAAGGCGCTCACCTACGACGTCGAGCGGAACCTCCGGGCGCCGCTCGCCGGGATCGCCCTCGCCGCCGCCCGCCTCGGTGAGCCCGCCCCGGACATCACCGTCGCGAGCCGGACCGGCGACACTCCGGCCGAGGATCGCCGGAACCTCGCCCGGCGGCCGCCGGACATCCTGATCACGACCCCTGAATCGCTGTACCTGATGCTCACAAGCCAGGCGCGCGAGGTCCTCGCCGGCGTCGAGCACGTGATCGTCGACGAGGTCCACGCGATCGCCGGGTCCAAGCGCGGCTCCCACCTCGCCCTCACGCTCGAACGGCTGGAGCACCTCATCGCCGGCCGCGAGGGGTCGACGACCGCCGCAGCGGATCGGGCTGAGCGCGACCCAGCGGCCCCTCGAGACGATCGCGAGGTTCCTCGGCGGCGTCGGCCCTGGGCGCGAGGTGACGATCGTCGACGCCGGCGCCCGCAAGCCGCTCGACCTCCAGGTCGTCGTCCCGATCGAGGACATGACGAAGCCGGGCGAGGTCCTGCCGCTCGACCAGCAGCCCGGTGGTCCGGCAACCATGCCCGAGGCCCGCGTCAGCATCTGGCCGGCGATCCATCCCCGGATCCTCGAGCTGATCCGCGAGCACCGCAGCACGATCGTCTTCACGAACAGCCGCCGGCTCTCGGAGCGGCTGGCCCAGCGGCTGAACGAGCTCGCCGGCGAGGAGCTGGTCCGCGCCCACCACGGCAGCATCGCCCGCGAGCAGCGGGTCCGGATCGAGGAGGACCTCAAGGCCGGCCGGGTGCCGGCGATCGTCGCGACGTCGAGCCTGGAGCTCGGCATCGACATGGGCGCGGTCGACCTCGTGATCCAGGTCGAGAGCCCGACGTCGGTGGCGCGCGGGCTCCAGCGGATCGGACGGGCGGGTCACCAGGTCGGGGCGCCGAGCAAGGGCGTGATCTTCCCGAAGTACCGCGGCGACCTGCTCGAGGCGGCGGTCGTCGCACGGCGAATGCACGAGGGCGCGATCGAGGCGACGACGATCCCGCGGTCGCCGCTCGACGTCCTCGCCCAGCAGATCGTGGCGATGACCGTGATGGACGACTGGACCGTCGACGAGCTGCTGCGGACGGTCGCCCGGGCCACGCCGTACGAGACGCTGAGCCGCGAGGTCCTCGAGGGGGTCCTCGGGATGCTCGCCGGTGCCTACCCATCCGACGAGTTCGCCGAGCTGAAGCCGCGGATCCTCTGGGATCGCGCCACGGATCGGCTCACCGGGCGGCGCGATGCTCGCGTCGTCGCGGTCACGAGCGGCGGGACGATCCCGGATCGTGGGTCGTTCGGCGTGTTCATGGTCGGCGAGGCCGGCACGCCCGGTCGACGCGTCGGCGAGCTGGACGAGGAGATGGTCTACGAGAGCCGCGCGGGCGAGGTGATCACGCTCGGAGCGAGCAGCTGGCGGATCGAGGAGATCTCGCACGACCAGGTGACGGTGTCGCCGGCACCCGGCGTGCCGGGCCGGCTGCCGTTCTGGCACGGCGACGCGCTCGGCCGGCCGATCGAGCTCGGCCGGGCGCTGGGCGCGTTCATCGGCGAGGCGGAGGCGGACATCGCCCGCGGGCCGAAGGGTCGGGCCACCGTGATCGGCCGGCTCCGCGAGTTCCACGACCTCGATGCCCTGGCGGCGGAGAACCTCGTCGCCTACCTGGAGGACGAGCGCGACGCGGCCGGCGCCCTGCCGACGGATCGTCGGATCGTCGTCCAGCGATTCCGCGACGAGCTCGGCGACTGGCGGATCGTGCTCCTGACGCCGTTCGGCGGCCGGGTCCATGCCCCGTGGTCGCTCGCGATCGAGGCGCGCCTGAACGAGCGGCTCGCCGGCGAGGTCCGGACGATCTGGTCCGATGACGGGATCGCGATCCGGCTGCCGGACGGCGACGACGTGCTGGAGCCTGCCACCGCGGCCCTGTTCCCCGATCCCGAGGAGGTCGAGGACATCGTCGTCGGCCAGGTCGCATCGTCGGCGCTCTTTGCGTCGCGGTTTCGCGAGAACGCGGCACGAGCCCTGCTCCTCCCACGGCGGCGGCCCGGCACCCGGACGCCGCTCTGGCAGCAGCGCCAGCGAGCAGCGGACCTGCTCGCGGTCGCGAGCCGCTACGGCAGCTTCCCGATCCTCGTCGAGACGTACCGGGAGGTCCTGTCGGACGTCTTCGACCTGCCGGCCCTGCGCGACGTCCTGGGCGGGATCGCCCGCCGCGAGATTGCGATCCACAGCGTCGAGACGCCGAAGGCGAGCCCGTTCGCCGGCTCGCTCCTCTTCGACTACGTCGCGGCCTACATGTACGACGGCGATGCGCCGCTGGCCGAGCGCCGCGCCGGTGCGCTGACCCTCGACCGGGATCTCCTCCGCGAGCTCCTTGGCCAGGAGGAGCTGCGCGAGCTGCTCGATCCTGAGGCGCTCGCCGACCTGGAGCTGAGCCTCCAGGCCCTGACCGACGACCGGCGGGCGACGACCGTCGACCAGCTCCACGACCTCCTGCGACGGCTCGGCGACCTGTCCGTCGACGAGATCGCTGCGCGGTGCGAGGGCGGGGCCGCGGTCGGCGACGCCTGGTTGACCGAGCTGATCGGCTCGCGGCGCGCGGTCGCGGCGCGGGTCGCCGGAGCGGACCGCTGGATCGCGATCGAGGACGTCGCGCGCTATCGCGATGGGGTCGGCGTGGCACCCGCCGACCGGGGTTCCGGACGCCTTCCTCGGCCCGGCCGCGGGCGCCCTCGACGGGCTGCTCGCCCGATTCGCTCGGACCCACGGCCCGTTCCTCACGCCGGAGCCCGCGCATCGCTGGGGTCTGCCGGTCGGCGTCGTGGAGGACGCCCTCGAACGCCTCCTCGCGGCCGGGACGATCCTCCGCGGTGAGTTCCGGCCCGGCGGCGCGGAACGGGAGTGGATCGACCCGGACGTCCTGCGCCTCCTCCGTCGCCGATCACTGGCGCGGCTCCGGAAGGAGGTCGAGCCGGTCGACGCCGCCGCATACGCTCGGTTCCTCCCGGCCTGGCAGGGCGTCGCCGCGGTCGGCGAGGTGGCGGCGCCGCTCCGCCCGGGTGCGGCAGTGGAGCGCCTCGCGGAGGTCGTCGACCAGCTCGCGGGCTTGGCCCTGCCGGCCTCGGTCCTCGAGCGCGACGTCCTCCCGGCCCGCATCCCGGGCTACCAGCCGCGGCTCCTCGACGAGCTGGGGGCGATGGGCGAGGTCGCGTGGGTGGGGAAGGGAAGTCTCGGTCGCGATGACGGACGGATCGTCCTCACGCGACCCGGCCGGGAGGCGCTTCGGCCGGGTGCCGGGCCCCTGGATGACCGCCCGTCCGAACCGCGTCACGAGCGGATCCGCGAGCACCTCGCTCTCCGCGGCGCGTCGTTCTATCGGGAGCTGTTCGCCGCCGCGGGTGGTGGTACCGACCGCGAGGTCCTCGACGCGCTGTGGGACCTCGTCTGGGCCGGCGAGGTCACGAATGACACCTTCGCGCCGCTCCGGGCGTTGCGCTGGAAGCGATCCGCCCGCGACGTCCGCCGCCGGCCGGGACGCTTGACCTCACTCGGGCCGCCCGAGGCCGCCGGGCGCTGGTCGCTGGTCGGTCCGCCGGAGGGCACGCCCACCGAGCGGGTCCACGCCGCGGCTCTCGGCCTGCTCGACCGACAGGGGATCGTGACGCGCGACGGCGTCGCCGGCGAGGGCGTGGACGGCGGCTTCTCCGGGGTCTATCCGGTCCTGCGGGCGCTCGAGGAAGCCGGGCGGATCCGCCGTGGCTACTTCGTGGACGGGCTCGGCGCCGCCCAGTTCGCCCAGGCCGGCGCGATCGAGCGACTCCGATCCGTCCGGGACGCCGCCCGCGGCCCGGACGAGGTGACGGTCCATCTCCTGGCTGCCGCCGATCCGGCCAACCCGTACGGTGCCGCGATCCCGTGGCCCCGCCGAGGAGAGGACGACCGCCGGCCGCTTCAGCGGGCTGCCGGCGCCTACGTCGTCGTCGTCGACGGCGTCGCCGCCCTGTACCTGGAACGCGGCGGCGGGACGATCCAGGTCCTGCCGGCGGCCGACGATCCGGACGTCGCGACCGCTGCCGCCCGTTCGCTCGATGCCCTCGTCGCGGACGGACGCATCCGCGAGCTCGTCATCACGAAGGTCGACGGCGAGCCGGTCGCGTCGGCGCCGTTCCGCGAGCGCTTGATCGAGGCTGGGTTCGCACCCGGCTATCGCGGGCTCGTCCTCCGTCGCGCGCGTGCCTGAGGGCGACACCCTTCGCCGCACGGCGGCCGGCCTCGCGCCGTATCTCGTCGGCCGGCCGGTCACCGCCGCGTCGGCCCGAGCAGGCGGGCCGCAGGTCGGCCGGGTCGTCGGGGCGACGATCGTGTCCGTGGATGCTGCCGGCAAGAACCTGCTGATCCGGTTCGACAACGGCCTCGAGCTCCGGACGCACCTGCGGATGACGGGCTCGTGGCACCGCTACCGACCCGGCGAGCGCTGGCGCCGTCCCCCGTCTCGGGCGCGCCTGGTCCTCGAGGTCCCGGGTGCCGTCGCGGTCTGCTTCGACGCCCCGGTCGTCGAGCTGTTCGAGGCTCGCGCGGAGACGATCCATCCCACGCTCGCCCGCCTCGGGCCGGACCTCCTGGACGACGCGTGGGGACCCGATCACGCGGCGGAGGCCCTGCGTCGGCTTCGCGACCCGTCCCGCGCGAGCTGGACGATCTCGGAGGCGCTGCTCGACCAGCGGGCGCTCGCGGGGATCGGCAACATCTGGCGGAACGAGACGCTCTTCGCCGAGCGGATCAATCCCTGGACCCGGGTCGAGGACGTGGACGGTTCGACGCTGGCCCGGCTCGTCGCGACGGCGCGACTGAAGCTCCGCGCCAGCGTCGATTCGGTGACCGGCGCCGGGCCGATGTGGGTCTATCGTCGATCCGGCCGGCCGTGCCGGCGCTGCGGCACGCTCGTTCGGTCGGCGCCGCACGCGACGTCCCTGCCGCGGACCACGTACTGGTGCCCGGCCTGCCAGCCTGAAGGCGGACGACCATGACGGCGATCGATGTCACCTGCGAGCGCCGCACGGGCGACGGCTGGTCCTGCTCGGTGAGGCTGAGCGAGGCCGGTCGCGAGGTCACGACGCACTCCGTCGGCGTGACCGACGCGGACCTTGCCCGTCTCGACCCGGGCGCGACGGATCCCGCCGACCTCGTCGAGCGGTCGTTCGCGTTCCTCCTGGAACGCGAGTCGCCGCAGTCGATCCTCCGGACATTCGATTTGCCCGCGATCGGCCGCTACTTCCCGGAATACGAGGCCGACATCAGAGCGCGTGTCCGCCGGACCTGACCTGCCCGCGTATCATCGCGACCGTGTGTGAGCACTACGTCGCCCGTGCCGGTGAGCCGTTCCGGATCGACGAGCTCTGGTCGTTCACCGAGCGGCTCGAGCACTTCGGCATGGCTGGTTTCGGTTGGGGAGCGGCCTGGCTCAGGGCCGACGGGACGATCGCGACCCATCGCGATGTCCGGTCCTTCGCCGACGACCCACACGCGGCCGATGTCGGCGCGCTCGAGACGACGAGCCTCCTCGTCCACCTCCGGCGACCCTCGAAGCTGTCGACGCTCCAGCTGGCGGACACGCAGCCGTTCGCGGATCCGGCGGGCCGGTTCGTGTTCAGCCACAACGGCGATCTCCAGGAGACGGCCGACGCGCGGCGGCGCTACCAGCAACAGGGCCGGATCTTCGGCCGCGCGGACACCGAGGTCGGCGCCCGTTGGCTCGAGGACGCCTGGGATGACTGCCCGACCGCGGCCGCGGCTCTCCGCCAGCTCCACCGGACGTTCCCGGGCCAGGCGAACCTCGCGACGCTCGCCCGCGACGGCTCGGTCGTCCACTACGCGGGCAATGCCGAGAATCCGGTCTTCACCTTCCGCCTCGGCCGGATCGGCATCGCCGCGACCGCGCTCTACTCGATCGACCGATCGCTCTTCCAGCTCGTGGCTCCCGAGGCGTCGGACCGGCGCCTCGTCCGACCCGGGATCGCGGTCGACCTCGCCCCGGACGGAACCGCCGCCGCAGCAGCCTGATTGCAACGTCGGGGCTCGACGGGCGTCGTAGGCTTGCGCGCAGACGCGCGTGGTTCCTGGGGGAACTGAGGGTACGCACGTGAACGATCTCGCGTCCGGCGCCGTGGCGCTCGAGGGAGGCGTCGGGTTTCGGCCGACGGTCCGGCTGCCGATGGGGCACCTCGTCCGGATCTCGCTCTACTGGCTCGGTCTGACCGCGATCGACGGCGCCGTCGGCTTGTTCATCCAGAACCGCCTGAACTTCGGCGGGTTCGCCACAGCTCTCGACGTCGGCCGGCTCTCGTTCCTGATCTCCATTCCGACGGCGATCATCGGGATCCTCGTCCAGCCGACGGTCGGCTACATCAGTGACTTCACGGTCAGCAAATGGGGCCGCCGAAAGCCCTACATCGTCGTCGGGTCGTTGCTCGACCTCGTCTTCCTCGCCGGGATCGCGACCGCGAACGACGTCGTGGTCCTCGCCGCGTTCGTGGCGCTGCTTGCGTTCAGCACGAACATCGCCCGCGGCCCGTTCCAGGGCTACGTCCCGGACATGGTGCCGGAGAAGCAGGTGGGTCTGGCGAGCTCGATGGTCGGGCTCATGCAGATCCTCGGCAACGTGACGGGCTTCCTCCTCGTCACCCTGGCCGTCGCGATCGGCCGGATCGAGCTCGCCATCGCGGCCGTCGCGATCGTCGAGCTGGTCACGATGCTCGCGGTCGTCCTCCGGGTCGGCCGTGGTCAGCCTCCGCGCGATCGCGAAGGCCGGTCGTGGGGGACGATCGCGCCGGGAGACCTGGGGCACCGACATCCTGCGCGAGCGGTCCTATGTCTGGCTCGTCGCGTCGCGCCTGTTCTTCCTGATGGGCGGCTCGGTGCTCGTCAACTACATCATCACGTACCTCCATCAGTCGCACGGAATGACGCAGACCGAAGCGAACGACACGAACTTCGTCCTGCTGATCCTCGTCGTGCTCGGCAATCTCATCGCGATCGTTCCGGCCGCCCGGGTGTCGGATCGGATCGGGCGGAAGCCCGTGATCTACGCGAGCTGCGTCATCGGCTTCGTCGGCGTCACGATCGCGGCCGTGGCTCCGAACGTGCCGCTCGCGCTGCTCGGGCGGGCTCCTGTTCGGCGCGTCGGCGGGCATGTTCCTCGCCGTCGACTGGGCGCTCATGACCGACATCATCCCGAAGGCGTCGTCCGGGCGGTACATGGGCCTCTCGAACGTCGCGACGGGATCCGCCGTCCCTCCTCGCGGTCGCATCGGGCGGGCTGATCCTGGACTTCTTCAACAACGTGTACGGGGTCGGGACGGGACCGCGCGTCGCGTATCTGCTCGGCGCCGCGTGCTACATCGTCGGCGCTCTTCCTGCTGCGGCCGGTCCGTCGAGCCGGTGCGATCGCGACCCGCCGAGCCGCCGATCGAGCGCGGCCGCCTGATCAGCCCGGGTCGCCGGCCTCGATGACCGACGGCTCGACGGCCTCGGTGCGAGCGGCCGCCGGCGGCGTCGTGGTCGGGGCTGACGGCCGTCGGTCGCGTGGTGACCCGTGTGGCAAGCCGACCCAGCCCCGGACTCGACGGGTCCACGACCGCCGCTCGTGCTGAAGCGCCTCCCATCGGCCGCGCCACCAGGTCAGGGTGAACCACTCCAGGGGGTTGGTCTTGCGCCAGAGGACGGGCACGAGCGCCCAGAGGAACACCAGGTAGTCGAGGCGGATCGGGCGTCGACCGAACCCGACGAGCGCCTCGAACTGGGCGATCGTCTCGGGCAGGGTCGCCAGGCTGAGCAGGACCGAGATCGCGAGGAGCAGCAGCCCCCAGAGCCGGGCTCGCGGGGCGAGCACGAGGATGAACACGACGGGCACCCATTTCATCCATGTCGCCATCGCCCAGATCGCCCCCGCAAGCAGGGGACCGGTGAACTGGGCACCGAACAGGAGCAGCGTCAGCGGCAGGTTGATATTGCCGGTATCGAGGTTGGCTCCGATCGGGAAGCCCAGGATCAGCACCGCCACCGCGGTCATCAGCGGGCGGCGCTTGTACGCCCAGTGGATCGACCAGAGCAGCGCGAGGATCGTGCCGCCGCGCCAGACGTACCAGGCGACGTCCCACGGGAGCAGCGCCCACGGCGCGAACGCCGGCAGCATCCACGGCGCGTAGACGTACGGCAGGAACGGGCCGGTCGGGCGGTAGGGATCGCCGCCACCGAGCCAGATCCGGACGGCCGCCCAGTACGCACGGGCGTCCGCGCCGGCCGGCTCCCCGCGGGCCACGAGCCCGGCGGCCAGGGTCCCGAACACGAGGATCAGGATCGTCATCGCCAGGATCCGGCGGGGGTCGCGGAGGCGGTTGACCTCGTGGCGGAGGGCGCGCCGGAAGACGGCTCGGCGCCGCGTGCCCGCGCTGACCGAGCCGCCCGAGCCGCCCGGGCTCGTCGAGATCGTCGCCATCGCGGTGCATTCTGGCACGGGTCCGTTCGGGCTCCCGTCGTTCGGGCGACGTCGTCCAACTCAGCCCCGCGGCATGCGATCCCCGCCAGCGTCAGCAGGCGCCGATCGGCACCAGGACCGCGGATTTCCCTGAACGCGCCGTGCGCGCTTCTTCATCCGGCGGAAGGTCAGTTCGGTTCGCCCTTGCCGCCACTGGCCGCGTCAGCGGCTCACACGTTCGCGTCCGGCGCCGTCCCCGCATCGGCAACGCCAGAGTGAATGGAGTCCGCGGTCAGGCTGGCGGTTGGGACCAGGTCCGGCGTGGTTCGTCCAGCTTTCCGGCCGGTCAGGAAGTATGTCTCCATCGGCCCTTTGCCCTTGACCTGGATGGTCCCGCGTGGTTCGAACGAGAACGCCGAGGCCAGTCGCTCGTACATCGGTGCGGACACCTGAATCCGACCCGCCTCACCCTGCGACTCCATCCGGCTGGCGACGTTGACTGCGTCGCCCCACACGTCATAGATGAACTTCTTGAGCCCGATGACGCCGGCCACGGTCGGACCGAGATGCGCGCCGATCCGGATGTCGAGGGGGCTCCCCGTCCGATCGCGATAGGCCTCGATCTCCGAGAGCATCCCCAGCGCCATGTCGGCGACTCGCGCGACGTGGTCGGCCCCATCGTGCTCGGACGCAAGTCCGCCGACGACCATGTACGCATCACCGATCGTCTTGATCTTCTCGAGCCCATACCGGTCGGCGAGCCGGTCGAACAGCGAGAAGATCTCATTGAGGAAGGCCACCAGCTCGGTCGGGGTCAAGTTGCTCGAGAGCTCCGTGAAGCGGACGCAGTCGGCGAACAGAACGGTCATCTCGTCGAACCGGTCGGCGATCACGACCTCGCCGTGACGAAGACGGTCGGCGATCGACGGCGGCAGGATGTTGAGCAGGAGTCGCTCGTTGTCGCGGTTGGCCTCGGCGACCTGACGCGCCGCGGTCACCTCGGTCCCGTACAGGTTGATCGACTCGAACTCGTATAGGGACACGACCAGCAGCTCGAAGACACGGCCGTCGATCGACACTTCGATCGTGTCCGAATCGTCTCGCCCGACGGCCGCCCTGACGCGATCGAAGAAGGCCGACGGGAGGGTCTGTCCGACGTTGACCCCGAGTGCTCGCCGGATCGGTTCGCTGGCCGGGTTGGCATAGGTCAGAAGCCCGGTCCGCGACACCCGCAGGACGGGGTTCGGGTTGTTATCCGGGAAGCGGTCGACGGCTTTGCGTGCCGTGATGTCGGTGCCATAGAGATTGATGAACTTGAATTCGGGAAGAGGGACCGGTGTGATCGCGAACCAGCGGCCCTCACCGTGGACTTCGAATGTCTCCTGACGTTGCTCGGCCAGCCACTCTGCGGCCCGATCCGCGATCTCAGGCGGAAAGGGGCGACCGTCGACCACGCCGAGGGCCCGGACGATTGGTCCGCTCGCCTCGTTGGCATAGATCAGGCGGCCCTCATACGACATCCGCATCACCGGATTCGGGTTCCGCCCCGGGAACCGCTCGACGACCTTCTCTGCGGTGATGTCGGTCCCGTACACGTTGATCAGGTCGAGGTCCGGCACCTCGATCGGGAGCCAGGAAAAGGTCCGGATGCCCGCCGAGCGCTCGATTGCCCTGGGCGGAGCGTTCCTGGCTCCGGCAAGCAACTCCTGGACGAGATCTGAAGGGAGGTCGCCGTCGACCTCGATCCCGAGCTCTGCCAGCAGGGGGGCGCTCGACGCATTGGCATAGATCAGGCGACCGGACCTGGTTACCCGCATGACCGGGTTCGGGTTCTGTCCGGGAACCTGGCTGAGCGTCTCGATTGCCTGGTCGCGCGCCTCATGCTCGCGTTCGAGCCGGTACACGTGTCCGCGCGCTGCGGCGATGCTCGACGCCGTCGACACGACATACGGGACGGCGTAGGTCAAGGCGACGGGCAGCAGGTCCGCGGTCGACAGACCGTACTGGACGATCCCGGCGGCGCGGTTGATCAACACGAGAACCGAGCCGACGAGGATCGAGGTCAGCAGTGCCCGACGGACGACGGCCGGCTGGGCCGCAGCTCGGAGCCAGCGCGAAACATCGTTCACGACCGCAGAGCATAGCCCCGCCCGGCGATCCGGCCGGGTCGACGACCGGCGGAGAGCTCCAGCTCTCCCGCCGGAGATGTCCGTGATCGAGAACGAGGCGTGACCCTAGGAGAGGGTCACGCCTCCGCGTTGGTTGCGATCAGACGCCGGCGGGCAGCGGAGCCTGCCGGGCCGCAGCCGGTCCCGGCTCGTGATGCCGGAATGCGCGCCAGGTCAGCAGGATCACGGCGCCGAAGCCGAACATGCTCGCGATCGCGCCCGCGAACGGGACGAACGAGATGATCTGCAGGAGCAGGAGCCCCACGACTGACGCGAGATACGGCCGCTCGCGCACCTTCTCGGGCGAGGTGAGGTGGAGCAGCCAGTCGCCGATCCAGACGCCGGCGATGAGATACCCGAGGAACATCATCAACGGCCACAGACCGAGCAAGACGCCCAGGCCCAGCGGTGCCCCGACGATCGTCACGATCGCGAGGACCGCGGCGATCGGCGTGAGGATCATCCCGCCCAGGCCGGTCGCCAGAACCAGGCCAGGCTCGGTTGAGATGAGCGCCTCGGCGCTTCGGACCTGCCGGGCGCCGACTGCCGCCAGGAACAGGGCGGCCGCGATGGCCGCAAGGGCGAAGCCGACAGCGAGCAGCAGGATGGCCGGGCCGAGGAAGACGCCCAGTCCGATCAGCTCGAGCGTGACATCGCGCGTCTCACCTTGAACGATCGCGGTGGATGCCTGTTCGACCGTCGAGCCGACCGTCCGCACGTCACCGGACACGACCGTGCCGGAACCCAGGTCGATCTGGCTGTTGACCGCGACCACGGTCCCGGCCGTGGCGGCCGAGAACGCGGCCTTGCCATTGACCATCACGACGGTCCCGACGTCGCCGGAGATCGTTGCCGTGCCGTTGACGACCACCACCACGTCGGCGTGCTCGCCAACGGGGATCGTCACGTCGTGATTGACCGCGACGAGGACGCTCTGCTGGTTGCCGGGCGAATCCGCGGCGACGGCCACAGGAGTCAGGATGAACAACCCGAGGACCACCGCCCCCAGGATCGACATGAAGCGTTGCATGGCGAGCCTCCTCAGGCCAACGTCGCGGCGGGACGGCCAGGTCCGTGCCTGGGTCGAGCTCCTGACCGGACACGAACACGATCGGTGGGGACGAGGAGGCGCAGCACGCCCGAACCCCACGATCGATGTCGGTCGCATTCGATTCAGCGCCTCGTGACGCTGATTCGGCCAGTGCCGAAGCGCCCGTTCATGAGGGGTCGGTCGGACCAGGTGCCGGGCCCACCGCAGCCATCGACCGTTCGGCGACCGTCGAAACCGTGAGCGTGTCGCCAGGCCCGCTGAGCTCCCGCCAGGCTGGACCGGCTGCGACTCGGGCCTGCTCGTATCCGGCGGACCCCGGCACGCTATCCTCAGCCGAAGCGCAGCGGGTGGCTATCTCTGTGACCGACGGGACCGTCATCATCATCGGAGGGGCGGAGGACAAGGTCCGCGACCGGGTGATCCTGAACCGGTTCGTGACCCTGGCCGGTGGCCGCGACGCGACCATCGTCGTCATCTCGACGGCGTCGAGCCTCGGCACCGAGGCGGGCGAGCGCTATCGCCACATCTTCACCGACCTCGGCGTGGCGACCGTCCGGACGCTCCACGCGGCGACCCGGCCGCAGGCGAACGACGAATCGGTCGCCCTCACGCTGCGCGACGCGACCGGCGTGTTCCTCACGGGCGGCAACCAGCTGAAGCTCGCCTCACAGGTCGGCGGGACGCGGCTGGCCGACGCGATGCTCGACCGGTTCCGGCACGGCGCCGTGATGGCCGGGACGAGCGCCGGGGCGTCCGCGATGAGCAGCCACATGATCGCGTTCGGGGCGTCCGGCGCGACCCCGAAGCACCGGATGGCGCAGATCGCCGCGGGCCTCGGGATGCTCCCCGGCGTGATCGTCGACCAGCACTTCCAGCAACGGAACCGGCTCGGCCGGCTGCTCAGCCTGATCGCCCAGAACCCGTCCCTGCTCGGCCTCGGCGTCGACGAGGACACCGCGGGCGTCGTCGGGCCGGACGGCATGATGGAGGTCATCGGGCGCGGGAGCATCACCGTCGTCGACGGCTCGGAGTCCGAGACCGACGCCTGGGAGGTCAGAGGACACAAGCCGCTGATGATCAGCAACGTCGTGCTCCACTCGCTGCCGTCGGGCTACCGGTTCGACCTGCGCCACCGCCGCCGGCTGGCGACCCCGACGCTCCACGCGATCTCCGGCGGCGAGGCGGCCTCCGAGTAGTCGCTCACACTCGGCCCGGTTCCCCTTCCCCGCCCGCCGAGGTGCGGCCCGATCGATGCCGGTCCGTCCGGAGGACCAGGCGACCGCTGTCTGCCGGGCCGGCCGGATATGGAGCCCGCCCGTAGGTCACACGGTCCCCTTGGTGGACCGATGGACCGGGGAGGGCGTGTCACGGGGCCCGTGCTGCCGCGCCGCCGGTCGGTTGGTCCGCGTGGCGGACCGGGCCGGCAACAACGGGCGGCGTCCGAGCCGGGCCGCGCGAGTACACTCGGGGCCCCATCGGGAACGCAGGAGGGATCGTGGCCCGGACCGCTCCGCAGCCGCGCGAGAAGAAGTCGGCATCGACGGCCAAGGTCGACCCGAAGGTCGGCCCCGCCGCGAAGCCCGTCCGCCGCTCGGGCGACGGCCCGGCCGACGCGAGGCGACTCGAGCCGAGCCTCCGGATCGTCGAGACCCGGATCCTCCGCGGCCCGAACTACTGGGCCCGCGAGCCCGTCGTCCGGATGGTCGTCGACCTCGGTGTCCTCGAGGAGTTCCCGAGCAACAAGATCCCGGGCTTCACCGAGGCCCTCGTCAACCTCCTGCCGAGCCTGGAGGACCACGCCTGCAGCCTCGGCCGCCGCGGCGGCTTCATCACGCGGCTCCGCGAGGGCACCTGGGCCGGGCATATCGCCGAGCACATCGCCCTGGAGCTCCAGAACCTGGCCGGCACGGACGTCCGCCACGGCAAGACACGGAGCGACCGGCGAGTACGGCCGCTACAACGTCATCTTCGAGTTCCGCGAAGAGGCGGTCGGGATCGAGGCCGGCAAGATCGCCGTCGCGCTGGTCAACCACCTCGTCGCGCCGAACGACGACACCATCGCCCTCGACTTCATGGCCGAGCTCGAGCGGCTCATCCGCCTGGCCGAGCGGTCGGCGTTCGGGCCGTCGACCCAGGCGATCCTCGACGAGGCGGCATCGCGCGACATCCCGTACATCCGGCTCGACCGGCACTCCCTCGTCCAGCTCGGCCTGGGCATTCACCAGCAGCGGATCCGGGCGACGATGACCTCCAAGACGTCCGGGATCGCGGTCGACATCGCGAGCGACAAGAGCCTCACGAACCGGCTCCTCGACTCGGCCGGCCTGCCGGTCCCGAAGAGCGCCGTCGTCGACAGCGAGGACGCCACGCGTCGAGGCGGCCCTCCGGATCGGCTTCCCGTGCGTCGTCAAGCCGCTCGACGGGAACCATGGTCGCGGGGTTCACCTGAACCTTCGGAGCGAGGAGGCCGTCCGGGCGGCCTTCCACGGAGCCAGCCGCGAGAGCCGCAGCGGCGACCTCGTCGTCGAGAGCTACGTCGCCGGCAACGACTACCGCTGTCTCGTGATCGGCGGCAAGGTCGCCGCGATCGCCGAGCGCGTCCCGGCGAGCATCACAGGCGATGGCGAGCGCACGGTCCGCCAGCTCGTCGACATCGCGAACGGAGACCCTCGCCGCGGCATCGGCCACGAGAAGGTCCTGACGCGGATCAAGGTGGACGAGGCGGCCGAGCAGCTCGTCCGCGACCAGGGCTTCGGCCTGGACGACATCCCGCCTGCGGGCACGTTCGTCAAGCTCGCCCTGACCGGCAACATGTCCACCGGGGGCACCTCGATCGACCGGACGATCGAGGCCCATCCGGACAACGTCGAGATCGCCGAGACGGCGGCCCAGATCGTCGGCCTGGACATCGCCGGGATCGACTTCATCTGCCCGGACATCGCGACCCCCGTCCGGGAGACCGGCGGCGCGATCGTCGAGGTCAACGCGGCGCCCGGCTTCCGGATGCACACCCACCCGACCGAGGGCGAGCCGCAGTACGTCGCGCGCCCCGTCATCGACGGCCTCTTCCCGCCCGGCAGCCCGTCGCGGATCCCGATCATCGCGGTCACCGGCACGAACGGAAAGACGACGACCGTCCGGATGATCAGCCACATCCTCAAGCTCAAGGGCAAGCGGGTCGGGATGACCTCGACCGACGGCATCGTCATCGACGGCCGGCTGATCAAGAAGGGCGACATGTCGGGCCCGAAGTCGGCCCAGATGGTCCTCCAGAACCCGACTGTCGACACCGCCGTCTTCGAGGTCGCCCGGGGCGGGATCCTGCGCGAAGGCCTCGGCTACGACCGGAACGATGTCGCCGTCGTCACGAACGTCACCGGCGACCACCTCGGGCTCGGCGGGATCGACACGATCGGCCAGCTCGCGAACGTCAAGGGCGTCATCGTCGAGGCGGTGCCGCGGTCCGGGACCGCGGTGTTGAACGCCGACGACGCACACGTCTACCGGATGGGTCGTCACTGCGCGGGCCGCGTCGTCCTGTTCAGCATGGCGACCGAGAACGGCGAGGACGGCTTCGATCGGGTCGACGGCCACGCATCACGCGGCAATGCGGCGTTCGTCCTCCAGCCGGGACCGGAGGGCGAGCTGATCGTGCTGCGTCATGGTCCGCGGACGATGCCGGTCCTGTACACCCACCTGATCCCGGCGACGTTCGGCGGGCGGGCGCGGATGAACGTCGCGAACGCGCTCGCGGCCGCCGCTGCGGCGTGGGCGGCAGGCGCCCACCTCCACGACATCCGCCAGGGCCTGCGGACGTTCTCGACGTCGTTCTTCCAGGCGCCCGGCCGGCTGAACCTGCTCGACGTCGGCGGCATCCGGGTCGTCATCGACTACTGCCACAACGTCGACGGGATGCGCCAGCTGGCGGACTTCGTCGACCGGATGATGACCGAGCCGCAGTCGAAGGCCGGCCGGCTCGGACCGCGATCGAACGGTCACACCCGCGGTGGCCGGGCGATCGGGGTGATCGGGATCCCGGGCGATCGACGCGACGACGACCAGCGCGAGTACGGCGCGATCGCGGCGGGCTCCTTCGACGAGATCATCGTCCGGGAAGACAAGAACCTGCGAGGGCGGGCGCCCGGCGTGTCGGCCGGCAACGTCGTCGACGGGGTGCGATCCGCCCGGTCCCGCGGGGCGCGGGCGCTGAAGGCCGAGAAGATCCTCGACGAGCTGACGGCCGTCCGCGCGGCCCTCCGCCGCGCGGCGCCGGGCGACCTCGTCGTCTGCTGCGTCGACGACGCCTTCGCGGTCTATCGCCAGGCGATGGCGGCATCGGGGTCGGCTCGCGGGACGACGGCGTTCGCCGATCCCGGCGAGTTCGAGGTTCCGGAGGGCTGAGCCGCCTACCGGGGCCAGACCGCACGGCGGCGCCGTGACCCGCCGGATCGACGCGCGGCTCCCGGCCTGAACCTCAGCCGCGGCGGGGGCGCGCCTGGAGCCGCGGGATCAACGTCGTCAGCTCGCTGCTGATGTCGATCGGCCGGGCGCCGAGCTCGGCGAGGAGCGCGAAGACCTCCTCGCGTTCCTCGTGGCACATCAGGACGATGACCCGGGGTGCCTCCGGCTTCGTGGCGCCGTCACTCCGGCTCACCTCGCCACGAAGCGCATCCGTCTCCGACTCGTAGACGGTCACGTCGGCCGTCGAGCGCCGGGCGGACTCGATCCCGGCCATGATCTCGCCGACGACCGACTCCCGGCTCCGCCCGCGGAGGTACTTCAGCGTCTCCTTGATCGCAACCCGCTGGGCCCGCTGCGCCGCGATCCGCCCGATGCCGCGGAGCGTGTCGTCCGGGCGATCGCCGGCCGTCCCGACGATCGCGGTCACGGGCGCGGCCCGGCCCGCGGCCCCTCCGGCGATTCCCTCGGCGACGTCGAGCACGGCGCTGACGCCGGCCTCGTTATGGGCGAAGTCGACGATGACGATCCGCGCGCCGAGCCGGAACAGGTTCAGCCGGCCCGGGGACCGCTCCGATGTCGGCTGGAAGTCCGCGAGGCCGTCCCGGAGCTGGGCGAGCGTCACCCCGAGGCCGCGGGCCGCTCCCGCGGCGGCGAGGGCGTTCGCGACGTTGTGCCGGGCCAGGCCGCCAAGGGTGATGGGCACCCGATCGACCTCGATGATCCGGTGCTCGACCGGGTCGACATCCCGAGCGTCGGCGCCACCGTGGCTCCCGTCGAGCTCGACCAGCCAGCCGTCGCGAAGGAGGTATCCCCGGCCACCGTTCGCCGCGGTCCGCCGGACCGTCGCGGCGCCCCGGCCCGTGCCGAGCGAGAACATCGCGACGTGCGCGCGGACCCGTCGGGCGATGGCGGCGACGAGAGGATCGTCGGCGTTGAGGACCGCCCAGCCGTCGGCGCGCGTCGCGCGGACGACGGTCGACTTGACCTCGGCCAGCTCCGGAAGGGTGTGGATCCCCTGGAGGTCGAGATGGTCCGACGTGACGTTCGTGATCACGCTCGCGTCGTTCGATTCGTAGCCCATGCCGCGGAGGACGAGGCCGCCGCGGGCCGTCTCGAGCACGGCGACGTCGACGTCGGATCGCTCGAGGATCTGCCAGGCGCCGCCCGGCCCGGTCCAGTCGCCGGGCTCGACGAGCCGCTCGTCGACCAGGACGCCGTCGGACGTCGTCGTCCCGACGCGCTGGCCGGCGACCTTGAGGATGTGGGTGATCAGGCGGGTGACGGTGCTCTTGCCGTTCGTGCCGGTGATGGACACGATCGGCATCCGCCGGTCGGCGTCGCGGATCCAGGCCGGCGGCGTGGCGCGGGATTCGGCGATCCGCTCCGACCAGCGCGCGACGAGCCGCTCCTGCGAGCCCGTCAAGTGTGCCCGTCGCACCGGGGAGACGTCGCGGTCGGACAGCCCGAGCGCGGCTTCCGCGATCGTCCGGGCGCGTTCGGCACCGGTCCACGGGAACGTGACGATCCAGTGGCCGGGATCGGACGAGCGATGGACGGCGACGCCGCCCTGGCCTTCGCCGTGGTCGACGCGAAGCCGGCGGATCCAGCCGACGAGGCCGTCGACGGCGAGCGGCCACTCTCGCGGCGAGACGTCGGCCCCGAGGTGGACCAGCGCATGGCGGCCCGGGCTTCGCTGGCCGTACCAGGTCCGGCGCCGGCCGATCGCGACCTCGACCTTCACCACCGGCTCGAGCCGGTAGACATTGGGTCCCTCGAGGAGACGGGTCTCGATCACGCGCACGGTCCGGGCAGCATAGACGCGGACTGTTTGCTCGGAGTAGTGGTCGCGCGACGAACGTCATCGCCCACCTAGACTTCGACCATGGACACCCTGACGACGCCCGGCGCCGGCGTCGCCGCCGAGGAGCTGACGGCGATCGAGGCGGATGTCCGCGCCGTCGAGCCGGCCTACCTTGCCGACCTCGAGCGCCTCGTGAACATCGACTGCGGCTCGTACACGCCCGGTGGGCGTCGACGAGGTCGGGGCATTCGTCGCCGATCTCCTGGCTCGGAACGGCGCGAACGTCGAGCGCCGGCCGGACCCGGCCGGTCGTCTCGGGGCCACGGTGATCGGGACCTGGGCCGGCGACCGCGGCACTGCGGGCGGCCCGCGGCTCCTCCTGATCGGGCACATGGATACCGTGTTCGATCCCGGAACCGCTGCCGAGCGGCCGTTCGCGATCGACCCCGAGGGGATCGCCCACGGACCCGGGGTGACGGACATGAAGTCCGGGCTGCTCGCCGGGCTCTACGCGATGCAGACCCTCGTCGCCCGCGGCCCTCTCCCCTTCGAGCGAGTCACGTTCATCGCGAACCCGGACGAAGAGATCGGCTCGATCAGCTCGACGCCGCACATCCGCGAGGTCGCCGCCGAGAGCGACGCCTGCCTCGTCCTCGAGTGCGCTCGGGCGAACGGCGACATCGTCTCGTCGCGGAAGGGAATCCTCGACGCCCGGATCACCGTGACCGGCCGGGCTGCCCATGCCGGGGTCGAGCCCGAGAAGGGCCGCTCCGCCGTCCTCGCCGCCGCCGACCTCGTGACGCGGCTGCACGCGCTCAATGGTCGTTGGGACGGTGTCACGGTCAACGTCGGGGTGATCCAGGGCGGGACGCGTCCGAACGTCGTCGCCGAGCGGTGCTCGCTGGAGGTCGACCTGCGGGCCGTCCGCCGCGCAGACCTCGAGCTGGCGGAGGCGGAGATCCGGGCGATGATCGCGACGCTCTCCGTCCCGGACGCGCGGGCGGAGGTCACCGAGATGGCCCGCTGGTGGCCGATGGAGAAGCTCGAGCGATCCGGTCGCCTCGTGGATCATGTCCAGGCGCTCGCCGAGCGGCTCGGGTTCTCGGTCCACGACGCCGCAACGGGCGGCGCCTCCGACGCGAACACCACGTCCGGCATGGGCGTCGCGTCGCTCGACGGCCTCGGCCCGATCGGCGGGATGGACCACTCGCCGGCCGAGTACCTCGAGGTCGCCTCGGTCGTTCCACGGACGGCCCTCGTGGCCGGGCTGATCCTCGCGATCGGGCGGGATCCCGAAGTCCTTCGCTGGCGCGACATCGGGCCGGCGCCGGCGTCGTGACCGAGTCCCGACGGCGCATCTCGTCCGGCGGTCCGTACGAGGCTCGCTTCGGCTACAGCCGGGCGATCGTCGATGGCGACCGCTGCTGGGTCGCTGGCACGACCGACGCGGGTGCAGACGGCACCTCCGAGCATCCTGGTGACGCCGCAGCCCAGGCCCGTGCCTCGTGGGCGATCGTCGAACGGGCCCTGGGAGAGGCCGGGTTCGACCTCGCCGACGTCGTCCGGACGCGGATGTTCGTCGTGTCGATGGCGGACGGGCTCGCGGTCGCCGCCGTTCACGGCGAGGTCTTCGGCGATGTCCGGCCGGCCTCGACGCTCCTCGAGGTTGCCGCGCTGATCGACCCGTCGCTGCTCGTCGAGGTCGAGGCCGACGCCGTTCGTCGCGGCTGACCCACGGTCGGGCGGTTCGCGTCGGGCGGCCGCGGTCTGCTGGCCGCGGTCAGACCGACTCTAGCGGGCATCGGCGCCGTGGATCAGGTCAGGCCGATCGCTCGCCCCGCGATCGCGATGGCGACCGCGGCGACGAGCCCGAGGAACAGGTTCCGCCGCCAGATGACGATCGCGATGCACGCGGCGACCGACAGCCACGCCACCCCGACCACGATGGCCGAGGAGCCGGGAGTCGGGAACAGCGTGTTGACGGCGGCGAGGGCGGCGAGCACAGCCGGCCCGACGAGCTGGAGGTAATCCAGCACGGGTCGCGGCAGACGATCGATCGCCGGCGCCAGCAGCCCGACCGCGCGCGACGGGTAGGTGACGGCCCACATCAGAACGGCGAGCGGGACGAGATCCGTGCTCACCTCGGTGCCGTCTCCGCGTCGAGTTCGGCCGCGTCGGCGCCGCCGTCACCGCTCGAGGTTCCGGGCATCGAGTACCGCCGTGCCGACGCTTCCGTGCCCGATCGGGGCCGTCTCGCGCGCTTCGCGCCGCCGGGACGAGCAGCCCGACGAACGGGCCGAAGCACCCCGCCGGCGATCACGCCCGGCTGTCGGGCTGACCGCCAGTGACACGCCGACGCCGATCGCCGCGCCTGCCGGCCGCCGCGACCAGCTCTCGCCGGCCGGTGATCAGGACCGACGCCAGCCCGGCCATCGCCGCGGGGAAGATCACGTCGATGCCGAGCCGCGGTCGGATCCACGATCGACGCGCCGAGCGTCACGCCGGCGAGCGTCGCGAGGTTCCAGGGGATGAGCGTCGCGACGATCGCGGCGAACCAGTAGCCCGAACGGGTCGAACCGCCCGAGCCGCCGGAAGTGCGTCGATGACGAGGGCGAACGCCTCGTCGGTGAGCAGGTGGGCCGCCGCCGGCCCGTGCAGCGAAGGGCGTGCCCGGCGAACCACGGCGCGATGGCCGCGGAGTACAGCAGCGTGGCGGGCATTCAGGAGGAACGTCAGGAGCGCGATGACCGGCCAGGAGATCGCCGGCGACGACGTAGCCGATCGCCGCGAACTGGGCCGCGCCCGCGAAGGCGATCAGGCTCATCGCCATCGCCTCGATCGGTGAGTAATGCCCGACCGTTCGGGCGGTCAGGCCGAAGACGAATCCGAAGCCGGCCGCGGAGACGAGGATGCCCAGTCCGTCGAGGACGAGCCGGCGGCGCGCGACGCGGAGCTCGTCGGCGGGCAGAGGAACCTCGTCGGGGCGCGAATGGTCAGCGGAGGAAGGTCTTGCCGCAGGTCCCGTCGCAGACCACGAACAGGGCGTGCTTGTCCAGCGCGTAGCCCGCGACGTGGAGGAGGCCGGGGCAGCCTGCCGTCGGGCACTTCCAGACCCACCACTGATCGTTGTCGTCGACTGGCGTCGTCTCGGCCTTCAGGGTGTCGGAGAGGGCTTCACGATCCGCCAGCAGGGCCGCGATGGTCGCGGCGCGGGCAGCCTCGGTCTCGCTCGTGTAGGGGTAGTTCTGCCCGACGTTCGAGGTCACGCGGCGGCTCCGTCAACCGATCAGTGGGTTCACCGGTGGCGGCGTCGTGTGAGCGCAGCCCGCCACCGGTGGACGCGAGGATAACTCCAAAGCTGTCGCACGGGAACGACGCACGCCGCTGCGCCCCCTCGCGCCGTCGTCGTCCGACCGCGCCGTCATACGCCGGACGCATCGCGCGCGGCCGAGAGTGCTCGGGGTGCGCCGCCGAGACGGCCGAGGAACCCGAGTGGCCTACCAGACCGCCGGCAGCCCGGCGCTGCGTGGATCCGTGGCTGCGGCGAGCGAACCGTCCGCCGCCGCAGGGCCGCCGTCGACGAGCTCGATCGCGTGGGCGTGCCCGAGCAGCCCGTTGAACGGGATCGTCCGCGTCACCGGGTGGCCGAGCGCCTCGAGCTCGTCGACGATCGCGGGCGGATACCGTCGCTCGATGCGGACGTCGACCGGCGGCGCGAAGTGCCCATCCCCATCGACGAACCATCGCGGCGCCCCCACCGCCGTCGCGACGTCGACGCCGCCGTCGACCAGGGCCGAGACGACCTGGGCGTGGATCTGCGGCTGGGCGTCGCCGCCCATCGAGCCGGTCACGACCCACGGCCGCCGCTCGCCTGCCAGGAACAACATGCCCGGAAGCAGCGTGTGGAGCGTCCGCTTGCCCGGGGCGAGGACGTTCGGATGGTCCGGATCGAGGCTGAAGTACGAGCCGCGGTTCTGGTAGTGGATCCCGGTCTCCGGGTCGACGACGCCCGAACCGAAACCCATGTAGTTCGACTCGATCAGGCTGACCGCGTTGCCGTCTCCGTCGACGGTCGCGAGATAGATCGTGCCGCCACCGCGCGGGTTCGTCGCCGCCGGCGGCCGCGCAGCGCGTTGCGGATCGATCAGCCGGGCGAGCTCGGCCGCGTGAGCTTTCGAGAGCAGCTCGTCGACGGGAATGTCGACGAACTCCGGGTCCGACAGGTGGAAGTCGCGATCGGCCATCGCCAGCTTCGCGGCCTCGATCCCGAGATGGACCCATCGAGCGTCCTCGACCCCGTTCGGCCCGAACGCCGACGGCGCCGGCGGCTCGAACGTCTCGAGGACGTTCAACAGCTCCAGGGCGACGATCCCGGAGCTGTTCGGGGGATGCGTCGTCACCCGGACGCCGCGGTAGGTCGTGGCGATCGGCTCGGTCCAGGTGGAGGTGTGCATTTCGAGATCGCCGGTCGAGATCGCGGAGCCGACCCTCGCCAGCCCCGTTGCCTGGCGACTCGCGATGTCGCCGTCGTAGAAGTCGTCGAAGCCGACCTCGGCGAGTCGCTCGAGCGTCGACGCGAGCGCCGGCAGGCGGACCCGCTCGCCCGGCCGCCATGGCCGGCCGTGGGGCCGATAGACGAGCTCGAAGCCGCAGCCCTCGCCGAGTGCCTCGATGACGGCCGGACGCGTCGCCTCGACTGCCGAGATGAACCCGTCGTATGCCGGAAAGCCGTCCCAGGCGAGCTCGATCGCCGGTGCGAGCACCTCTTCTCGCGACAACCGGCCATGGCGGGCATGGGCGTCGCCCCACGAGCGGACCGCACCCGGCACGGTGATCGCGAGGGGACCCCGGTACGGCAGCGTGGCGAGACCGCCCGCTCGCAGGGCAGCGGCATCCGCGGCGGCGGGCGCCCGCCCGGATCCGTTCAGCGCCGTCTGCCCACCCGTGGCCTCGTCCCAGATCAGCCAGAACGCGTCGCCCCCGATCCCGCAGGCGGACGGCAGGACGACCCCGAGGACGGCGTTCGTCGCGATGGCGGCGTCGACCGCGTGACCGCCTGCCCGCAGGACGGCGAGCCCGGCCGCGGTCGCGAGATGGTGCGGTGCGACGACGGCGCCGCGCGCGCCCCGGACGAGGGGCATCGGCACGAGGGGGTGATCCGGCATCGTCGCGATTGTAGGTGCCGGCCCGGTACCCTTTCGTCCGTGCGACCCCTCACGGCCGTCTACGTCGGGACGTTCACGCTGCGCTTCAGCACCGGCCTGACCGGCGGCCTGCTGCTGTTCTACCTCGCCCGTCTCCACACGGAGTACGGCGGCCCGCACGTCAACGAGATGACGCTCGCGATCATGACCGCGAGCTTCTACGTTGCCGAGCTCGTCCTCGCGACGCCGTTCGGGCTGCTCTCGGACCGGATCGGTCACCACCGCGTGATGCAGATCGGCCCGTTGTTCGGGATCGTGGCCGCGATCCTGACGTGGGCGTCGACGAATCTCGTCGTCATCGGTGCGACCCGCCTCCTCGAGGGCGCCTCGACTGCTGCCTCGGTCCCGTCGATCCTCGGCTTCATCGCCATGGCGACGGCCGGCAATGAGCTGCTTCGCGGCCGGGCTGCGGCGAGGTTCGAGGGCGCGACGCTCGCGGGTATCGGCGCCGGCGCGGTCGCCGCGGGCGTCCTCTATGACGGGATCCCAGGCGTCTGGGATGGCCTGGGCCGGAACGCGTTCCTGATCAACGCCGGCCTCTACGTCGTCTCGCTGCTGATCTACCGGTACGGCGTCGGCGAGGCGTCCGGCGAGCGGGCGGCGGTCGCCGCCGAGCACGGCGGATGGCGTCGGTATCGGACGATCCTCCTCAGCTCCCACGTCTGGCTGCTCGCGCCGACCTGGATCGCGATCAACGCCGCCCTCGGGCTGTGGGCCTCGCAGACGCTGTTCCAGCTGATCCGCGAGCCGGATCCGCGGTTCACCGATCAGGCGCTGATGGGCGGGTTCGTCGGCGCCCAGGTCGCGCTGGGGCTCGGGATCGGGCTGATCGTCTTCTTCGCGGGGCTCGTGTTCTGGGGCGATCGGTTCAAGAAGTACCGACGGACGACGATCATCGGCTACGGGATCGGTGGTGGCGCCCTGGCCGTGGTCGGGGCGGCGATCATCAACCACGCGGCCGGGCTGCCGATCCTCGCGATCGCCGCCGGCCTGCTGGCGGCCGTGGGACTCTTCGTCCTCGCAGGCGCGACGCCGGCGGCCCTCGGGCTGCTCGCCGACATGAGCGAGGCGTACCCCTCCGATCGCGGCGCGATCATGGGCCTGTACTCGGTGTTCCTCGCCGTCGGACAGATCGTCGGGAGCTTCGTCGGGGCCCAGGCCGCCCAGCGCGCCGGGATCGATGGGATCCTGGTCGCGACGCTCGTCCTCCTCGGGATCGCGATGATCCCGCTCGGACGGCTGCGGCCGTTCGAGCATGTCGTGGGCACGGCAGCGACGTCGCTCGACGGGAAATCCGCCGCCTGACGGTCCCGTATCATCGGGCGGGGAGCTCAGAGGAGGGAGCCGTGGCCCGGATCGCGTTCGTCACCGATTCCGCGTCGGACCTCGACCCGGTGGTCGCCCAGACCGCTGGCATTCGCGTCGTGCCGCTCGAGGTGACGTTCGGCGCCGACAAGTACCGCGCCGGCGTCGATCTCTCGACCGAGGCCTTCTGGGAGCGGATGACCGCGCCCGACGCGCCCTTTCCGAAGACGGCCGCGGCGAGCCCCGGCGAGGTCAAGGCGATCTACGAGGGGGCGTTCGCGGAAGGCGCCGACGCGATCATCTCCGTCCACGTCGCCGGGAGCCTGTCCGGCGCGATCAAGGCCGCCGAGGTCGCCCGTGGGATGCTGCCGGACCGGGAGATCCACGTGGTGGACTCCCAGGGCGCCTCGATGGCGGAGGGGATCCTGTGCTTCATGGGCCAGGACCTTGCCGCCGGTGGGATGCCGGCCGTCGAGATCGCCGACATCCTCCGGGACCGCGCCGACGACCTCCGGATGTACGTCTCGCTCGAGACGCTCGAGTACCTGAAGAAGGGCGGCCGGATCAGCGGGGCCCAGGCGGCGATCGGGACCCTCCTCTCGGTCAAGCCGATCATCGCCGTCGAACACGGCGTCGTGGAGACCGCCGACAAGCCACGGACCCGCTCGAAATCCCGCGAGCGCTGCATCGAGCTGATCACCGCGCGGCCGATCGAGCGGATCTCGATCCTCCACACGATGGCCCCCGACGTCGACGAGTTCAAGGCCGAGGTGATCCGCCGCGGCAACCTCGACCCGGCCCACGTCCTCGTGTCGATCGTGGGCCCGTCCGTCGGGCCGCATCTCGGGCCCGGCTGCGTCGGCGCGGCGGTGCTGTACCAGCGCTGATCGCCGAGGGGCGCGTCGGTCGCTCGCCATGCTCGCCGGCCGGTCCCGTCGCCGTCGACCATCACGTCGGCCGCCGCCGGAGGATGACATCCATCCGCGATGCTAATAGCCGCATCAGGGACGTGTCGCCGCCACGACGACCCCAACGATGGCGGCTCCGATGCGGCTAGTGCCATCACGACGCGGTTCACGGGATGCGGCCAGTGCCATCACGACGCGGCGAGGGTGCGACGTTTCGTTGAAGCCCCCGCCACGGATGCGGCTATTGCCATCGCCAAGGAGACAGGTCGTCGACGGGCAAGGAATCGCCGACGGGTCGGCGGCGGAGGCGGCCCCGGTGAAGGACGACCGGCGAGGACCACGAGCAAAGACGACGGGCCTAGAGCGCGCCCCACGGACGGGACTCTTGTACCAGCGAAGGTTGCGGCTGGGGTTCGCTAACGTTGCGCCACGGTGGACATCGCGCGACCCTCGAACCCGACCGCCGGTATACTCACCGCGGACTCATGACGCACCGATCGCCGACCACGCGAACGGAGCCCCGTGGGGTCGTCCGGGAGACGACCCAACTCTTGCCACCGGTCGGCCGCCAGGCCCCGGCGGCCACGGAGGATCACCTCACACCATGACGACCGAGCAAGTTGCCGCGGCAATCAACCCGTGGCAGGTCGCCCAGCAGCAATTCGACCTTGCCGCGGAACGCCTCAACCTCGACCCGGGCCTCCGCCGCGTCCTTCGCGAGCCGCGCCGCGAGCTGACGGTCCACTTCCCCGTGAAGATGGACGACGGCTCGGTCCAGGTCTTCACCGGCTTCCGCATCCAGCACAACCTGGGCCGCGGTCCGGCGAAGGGCGGGATCCGCTACCACCAGGACGTCAGCCTCGACGAGGTCAAGGCCCTCGCGATGTGGATGACCTGGAAATGCGCGGTCGTCGGCATCCCCTACGGCGGCGGCAAGGGCGGCGTGATCGTCGACCCGAAGAAGCTCAGCCAGAAGGAGCTCGAGGCCCTCAGCCGGCGCTTCTTCACCGAGATCGAGGTCCTCGTCGGGCCCGAGCGGGACATCCCGGCCCCGGACGTCAACACGAATGCCCAGGTCATGGCCTGGTTCATGGACACCTACTCGATGCACCAGGGCTACACCGTCCCGGGCGTCGTGACCGGCAAGCCGATCAGTCTCGGCGGGTCGGAGGGCCGCACGGAGGCCACCGCCCGCGGCACGGTCTTCTGCATCCTCGAGGCCGCCCGCCACCTCGGGATCGAGCTTCCGAAGGCCCGGGTCTCGATCCAGGGCTTCGGCAACGCCGGCTCGATCGCGGCAACCCTGATCTCCGAGGAGGGCGCGACCGTCGTCGCGGTGTCCGACTCGACCGGCGGCATCCACAACCCGGATGGCCTCGACATCAAACGGGTCATCGCCTGGAAGAAGGAGCACGGCACGGTCCAGGGCTTCCCGGGCACGACCGACATCACGAACGCCGAGGTCCTCGAGGTCGACTGCGACATCCTGATCCCGGCCGCTCTGGAGAACCAGATCACGAACCGGAACGCCGGCAACATCAAGGCCCGCCTGATCGCGGAGGCCGCCAACGGCCCGACGACGCCTGACGCCGATCGGGTCCTGTTCGCGAACAGCAAGTTCATGATCCCGGACATCCTGTGCAACGCCGGCGGCGTCACGGTGAGCTACTTCGAGTGGGTCCAGGACCTGAACCGCGACCACTGGAGCGAGCGGGTCGTCAACGAGAAGCTCAAGGAGATCATGGTCAAGGCGTTCAGCGAGACCCTCGCGATCGCTCGCCGTGAGCAGGTCGACATGCGGACCGCCGCCTACCTCCTGGCGGTCCAGCGCGTCGCAGACGCGACGGCCATGCGCGGCCTGTACCCGTAGGTCTCCGCTCACGCAGGAACGAGAGAGCCCCGGCCTTCCGGCCGGGGCTCTTCCATTTGACGACCGTGGGTGACGGAATCTCCACAATTCGCGTGACCGGATCCCCCGCGTCCGGAGTTCACGATCCGCGCCACGAGCCGCCGGCTCCGGCCGTCAGGGGAATCGTGGTGGATCGCCGTCAGTTCCTGATCGGGGCGGGCCGCGTCGGGGCCGTTCTCGGCGCCGCCGGCCTCCTGGATGCGTGCGGCACGACCCAAGTCGTGAGGCCGCTCCGGGCGCTCCGCCCGTCCCCGACGCCGACACCGTCGCCCTCGCCCGCCACGATCGTCCCCGTCCTCGTCGCCCCGAACCCTCGAACCGGCACGGTCGCTGAGGAGAACCGCCGGCCCGGGTCTCGCGGCTGGGATCTGTCGGGCGCTCCGAAGCCGCCGGCCGCACAGGGCTTCGTCACGTCCGCCTCGGTCGCGGCCGGCGACCCGCTCGACCTCCATGTTTCGACGCCCGTGCCGGTGCGATCTCGAGTGGTACCGGCTCGGCTGGTACGGCGGAGCCGGCGGCCGCCTGTCCGGGTCGATCCCGGGATCGCCGCCGCGCCGGCCGCTCCGACCGCGATCGACCCGGTCACTGGCCGCGCGGAGTCCACGGGCGGGCGCGTCGTCAGCGTCCAGACAGACGCGTCGTGGCCGAGCGGCAGCTACGTCGCCGTGTTCCGCCCGACCGACGGCCGACCGCCCGGGGCGACGCCGTTCACGATCCGTCCGGACCCAGCCGCGCCGCCGGCGCCCATCCTGTTCGTGAGCGCGACCGCCACGTGGCAGGCCTACAACCTCTGGGGCGGTGCGGACCTCTACGGCGCGTCCGCCGCGGACTCGCCGGGGGAGGCCGGTTCCCGCCGGGCCGTCCAGGTCAGCTACGACCGACCGCACCTCCAGCACCATGGGCTCGGCCTGTCGCCCAGCTGGGAGCTGAACTTCATCCGCTGGCAGGAGCGGGAAGGCCGCGACGTCGACTACGCCGCGGATGTCGATCTCGAGCTGCATCCCGAGGTCGTCCGCGGCCGCAGGCTCATCCTCTTCGTCGGGCATCACGAGTACTGGTCGCGGCCGATGCGCACGACGATCGAGACCGCGATCGCGACCGGCACGAACGTCGCGTTCCTCTCGGCGAACGAGATGTGCTGGCAGGTCCGGCTCGAGGCGTCCCCGCTCGGGCCTGGTCGGCGGATGACCTGCTACAAGTCGGCTCGGCGCGACCCCCTCGCCACGACGCAACCGGCGGTGACGACGTGTCGCTGGCGGGAGCCGCCGGTCAACGACCCCGAGGCGGTGGTCGTCGGTCAGATGTACGGCCACATCGTCGCCCGGTCCGCGGACTGGGTCGTCGCCGGCTCCGACCACTGGCTGTACACGGGGACCGGGCTGCGCGACGGCGATCGGATCGTCAACCTCGTCGGCCAGGAGTACGACACGTTCTTTCCGTCGCTGGCCCACCCCGAAACGACGATCCTTGCCCGCAGCCCGGTCGTGCCGGTGATCCTCGGTCCACGGTCGGGCGACCCGGGTCTCTCGGGCAGCCCGTTCCAGCCGCTCGATCCGGCTCTCCATACCGCGACCTGCTACACGGCCGAGTCCGGGGCCACGGTTGTCGCGGCGGGCACGTTCCAGTGGTCGTGGGCGCTCGACGGGTTCGGCCCGAGGTCGCGGCGCGGCGTCAGCACTCCGCTCGACCCTCGCGTCGGCCGAATGACGCGAAACCTCCTCGACCGGCTCGGCTGAACGGGGCGTGCCGCCATCACCGGTCGGCGCCGGTGGTCGCCCCCAGAGTCCCCATCGCGGAGGCCGGCTGCTACCATCGGCCGCGTGTACGACCATGAAGAGAAGTTCCTGTTCAAGGAGGAGGTCCTCCACCTCGCGAACGCGGTGGCGGAGCCCGGCACCCTCGACAACGTCGAGGACCTCCTGACCGACGTGATCACGAGCCCGCGCTTCGATTCGGAGGTCTTCACCCTCGAGCGCAGCCTTCAGGTCATGCTCGGATCGCGCGCAGGGACGACACTCGTCGGGTTGCTCACGGTCACGCCGGAGGTCTTCGAGGAGGTCGCGGAAGTCCGCATCCCCTCGGAAGTCCACGAGCGACTCGTCGCGTGGCGGGCGCGGTTCGGGCTGGCGATCGACAACGCCCTGAACTTCCTGAACAACCCCGATGGGATCCAGGGCCACAACTTCGCGACGCAGGTCGCCCACGTCGAGGAGCGACGCGTCCTCCAGGGCCGGCTGACGCTCGTCCGCTACAACAACGAGCCCCAGTTCTTCCAGGCCGACGCGAGCGTGTTCTTCGGGCTGATCACCGACATCATGGAGCGGCTCGGGCCGTACCTCGAGCCCGACGCGGTCGACGCCGAGACGATGTCGCGGATCCGCGACGCGATCGCGCTGATCGAGCGCAAGACCGCCGCCCGCGGCTAGGAGCCCTCGACGGCGCCGCGCCTGCCACGACGGCTGCTGGCCTATTCCATCGCGCTCGCCGTCTTCCTGCTGATCCCGCCCGCCCTCCACGGCAGCGTGGGCCCCGCCCGGGACTTCACGTGGCAGGAGACGATGGACTTCCTCACGCCGCTGGTGGTCATCCCGTTGGCGTGGGCGGTGCTCGATGCGATCGGCGGGCTCCGCGGTCGGGCGCTCGTCGCCTTCCTCGTGATCGGGGCGCTCTGGGTCGAGGCCCACGGGATCCATCTCGCCGCGAACGCGATCGGCGATGGGTATCCGCTCGGCCCGGAACGCGACGCCTTCTACGCCACCGACCCCGGTGCGCTCGACCACTGGCTCGACGAGGACCTCGGCCACTGGGCGTGGCATATCGCCTGGGTCGCCCTGGACGTCCTGATGCTGTGGCTCGCGACCGGTCGGCGCGACTGGTCGTCGGGCGCCGGCGGTGCCACGACCGTGGTCGCCGGCCTCATCCACGGCGCGGTCTTCGCCATCGTCACGACGGAAGGCGGCACCGCCGCCCTGGGCGCCACCGCGTCGGTCGCCCTCCTGGCGTGGAGCGGCTTGGAGATCACTCGCGGCTCGACCAACCCGATTCCCCGGTTCCTGGCCGTGTCGTCCGTGGTGACCCTGCTGCTCTACGTGGTGTGGGCGGCGCTCAACGGCGGGCAGCTCGTCGAGCCGTGCAGCGTCATCCACTGCTGAGCGGGCGGTCGACGCGCGGCGGACGCCGCTAGGCTTTCGGGGTGCGACAGCTCTATCTCGCGGCGACGGGCCAGAACCGTGGCAAGACGACCGCGGCGCTGGGCCTGTTCGAGGGGTTCCAGCGGGCCGCGCTGCGGACTGCGTTCATGAAGCCGGTCGGCCAGCGGACGGTCATCGACCACGGCCAGCCGGCCGACGAGGACGCCGTGCTGATGCACGAGACCTTCGACCTGGCTGCCGACTACGGGGCGATGAGCCCGGTCCACATCCCGCGCGGCTTCACGAAGAAGTACATCGCGGGCGACGTCGTGGAGGATCTCGGGGCGCGGATCGTCGCCGCGCGCGACACGTTCCGCGACGGGTTCGAGATGCTCCTGATCGAAGGCACCGGTCACGCCGGCGTCGGCGCCGTCATCGGCCTGTCGAACGCGGCCGTGGCGTCGATGCTCGGGGCGCCGGCGATCATCGTCAGCGAGGGTGGCGTCGGCCGGCCGATCGACGAGATCGTCCTCAATGCGTCCCACTTCGCCGCGCACGGCGTGCCGGTCGCCGGCGCAATCGTCAACAAGGTGGATCTCGACGCGCAGCCGGGGATCACCGAGGTCCTCGAGCGCGGGCTCGCGCTCAACGGGATCCGCCTGCTCGGGGTCCTGCCGGTCCGGCCGATCCTGTCGAACCCGACGCTCGGGATGATCCTCGACGGCGTCCACGGCGAGACGATCCACCCGGGTCCGGACCTCGACCGCGTGATCGACGGGGTCGCGATCGGGGCGATGGAGCCGCGCCACATGCTGGAGCGGGTCGGGCCCGGGACGCTCGTCATCGTCCCGGGCGACCGCGAGGACGTGATCCTGACGCTGACGACCGCCCACCTCGCGCGGCGGTTCCGGGTCGCCGGAGCCGCCGAGGCGGCGCGGATCGCCCAGATCGCGGCCGAGGCGACGAACGAGCGGACCGCGAACGTCGACGGCCACGAGGGCGCCGCGATCGGGCTCGTCCTGACCGGCGGCTACCGGCCGCGCGACCCGGTCCTCGCCGCGATCCGCCAGGCCGACCTGTTCGCGACGATCGTCAAGGAGGACACGTACGCCGTCGCGTCGGAGATCCACGACCTGCTGGTGAAGACCCACCCGGCCGACCGGGAGAAGATCGAGCTGATCAAGGGCCTCGTCGCCGAGCACCTCGACATCGAGCGGATCCTCGCGGTCGCCGAGGAGGCGCCGACCCATTGATCGACGTCGTCAGGCAGCCATCGCGCCATCGGGGTGACGGCCGCGCCGACCTTCGAGAGGATCGTCGACACCTGCGAGCCGCTGAACACCAGCAGCACCGCGGCCATCACCACGACGACGACACCGACGATGACGGACAGTTCGCGCTTGTTCCCAGCCATGGCCGGACCGTACCGGCGCTCGGCGTGCTCCAGCCAGCGATGAGAACCCTGAATGCGTCGGGTGCGGCGGTCGAGCGGCTCAGACCGCGGTGGTCTGCCCGTGACGCCGATGGCGGAGCCCCAGGGCGGCGAGCACGGCCAGCCCGGCGAGCGCGAGCGCGCCGACGCCGAGGACCCGTGGATCCACCGGCAGTGACGCCGGCTCGGCCGCGGCCGCGGTCGCGGTCGTCGAAGTGCCTAGGGCCGCCCCGCCCGAGGCGAGCGCCGGCCCGGACCCGACCCCGGGCGCCGCCGGCTCGTACCGCGGCGGGTTCACGTTCGGGTCGACCGCCTGCGGGACCGTTCCCGCGACGAGGAGCCCGTCGTACGGCCAGACGAGGTCGGTCGAGCCGTTGGTGGACGTCCCGTGGATCCCGAACTCCGCGCGGCTGGCGCCGCCCGCCGGGATCTCGATCGTGGCCCGATAAGTGCCGGGCGTCGATCGTTCCAGGCCGGTCGCCTCGGTCTTCGCACCGGTCGGTCCGTACAGCCGGATGAAGAGCGCGGCGCCCTTGAGTGGCGCGGATCCCGGTGTCGGTCATCGTCCTGGCCGTGAAGACGAGCTGGACGACGTCGCCCGGTTGGGCGTCGGCGGGGATCGGCGCCGCGAGGGCGACCTCGATGCCCTCCTTGGCCGAGGCGATCGGGGCGGCGACGAGCAGCGCCAGCAGGGCGGCGGCGATGACGGCCATGGATCGGCCGATGCGGTGCGTGGTCATCGGATCCTCCGGCGCTCGAGTCGCGGCATCGTGCCGCGGTTCGGTGTGCCCGGGATACACCCGTGGTGGACCGTCGGTTCCCGTCAGGGCAGCGGCTCGTTGTCGATCAGCCGGGTCGCTCCGAAGCGGACCGCGAGGGAGAGGAGCACCGGCTCGCCGTCCGGCAGCTGCTCGAGCTCGGCCAGGGTCCGGCCGTCGGCCACGCTGACGTACGCCGGCGTCGCGAGTGGCTCGCCGTCGAGCTCGTCGGCCATCGTGGCGCGGAGCACGTCGCCGGATCGCTCGCCTCCTTCCCAGCAGGCCCGCGCCGCGAGCAGCGCCCGCCGCAGGACCGGCGCCGCCGCCCGCTCGTCATGCGACAGGTGGACGTTCCTCGACGAAAGGGCGAGGCCGTCCGGCTCACGGACCGTGGGGCAGGCGATGACCTCGGTCGGGATCGCGAGGTCGCGCGCCATCTGGCGGATGACCATCACCTGCTGGGCGTCCTTCTGGCCGAAGTAGGCGCGATCCGCCCCGATCAGGTCGAACAGGATCGCGACGACCGTCGCGACGCCGTCGAAATGGCCGGGCCGCGCGGCGCCCTCGAGGGGACGGGCCACCGCGCCGACCGATACGACCGTGTCGAAGCCGGGCGGGTAGACCTCCTCGACATCCGGCGCGAACACGACGTCCACGCCCTCCTCCTCGCAGATCGCGAGGTCGCGGGCCTCGTTCCGCGGGTACCGCTGGTAGTCGGCCGCCTCGTTGAACTGGCGCGGGTTGACGAAGATCGTCGCGATCGTCGTGGCGTTGTCCACGCGGGCGCGCTGCATCAGCGAGCGGTGGCCGGCGTGGAGCCAGCCCATCGTCGGGACCAGCCCGACGTCGCGCGGCCGACCGGCAAGCGCGTCGCGCAGGTCCGCCCGCGTACGAACGACGATCAAGCGCGGCGCAGCCTAGAGGTCGCGATCGAGCGGGATGCCCCCGGCGGGAATGTCCGCGTCGCGGTCGATCGAGCCTCGGCCGAGGACCTCGTCGAGGACCTCGTCGGACATCCGGACCGTCTGCTCGGGTCCCGGGAACGTGCCGGCGGCGACATCGTCCGCATAGGCCCGGGCCGCGGCGAGGATCGTCCCGCGCAGGTCCGCGTACGGCTTGGCGTGCTTCGGGTGCCACGCATCCCAGCCGAGGAGGTCCGTGATCACCTGGACCTGGCCGCTGCACCCGGCGCCCGCCCCGATTCCGATCGTCGGGATCCGGAGCCGATCCGTGATCGCGGCCGCCAGCTGCTCCGGGACGAGCTCGAGGACGATCGAGAAGGCACCGGCTTCCTGGACGGCAAACGCGTCATGGAGCAGGGCCCGCGCCTGCTCGCGGCTCTTGCCGAGGACCCGGACCTTGCCCGCCGCGTTCGCCGCCTGGGGCGTCCAGCCGATGTGGCCCATCGTCGGGATGCCGGCCTTGACGATCGATTCGATCGTGCGCGCCGAGCGGACGCCGCCCTCGACCTTGACGGCCTGGGCGCCGGCCTCGGCGAGGAATTGGCCGGCGTTCGACACCGCCTGCTCGGGTGTCGCGTAGGTCAGGAACGGCATGTCGCCGATGACGAGCGCGTGCTTCGCGCCCCGGACCACGGCTGCCGTGTGGTGGAGCATGTCGGCCATCGAGACCGGGATCTCGCTCTCGTAGCCGAGCATCGCCCGGCCGAGCGAATTGCCGACGAGGATCAACGGGATGCCTGCCTCGTCGAGGAGCTTCGCGGTCGGGAAGTCGTAGGCGGTCAGCATCGCGATCCGCTGGCCGTCGGCATGCATCCGGTCGATGTCGCCCACCGTCAGGCGGCGGATCGTCTCGTTGGTGGAGCTGGCGCTCATGCGGGGCTCTCCTGTGTCAGGCGCCCAGTCTGCCCGGCGGCGCCACGGGCGTCCAGCGCCCGGCCGTCGAGCGCGACGGCGACCCGATCGAGGATACGGTCCGCGACCTCGCGCTTGGAGAGGAGCGGCAGGTCGTCGCGCGATCCGTCCCGGGCCAGGATCGTGACCCGGTTCGTGTCGGTCCCGAAGCCGGACCCTGGCTCGGCGACGTCGTTGGCGACGAGGAGATCGACGCCCTTGCGGCCGAGCTTGGCTGCCGCGCGCTCGAGTGAGCCGGTCTCGGCGGCGAACCCGACGAGGACGGGCCGCGTCGCGGCCGGAGTGGTCGCAGCGCCCGCCCCGATGCCCGCGAGGATGTCCTCGGTCGGCTCGAGCTCCAGGACCAGGCCCTCGTCACGGGTCAGCTTCGTCGCCGCGGCGCGGCGAGGCCGGAAGTCGGCGACGGCCGCGGCCATGATCAGGGCATCGGCGCCCTCCATGGCCCGGCGGACGGCATCACCCATCGCGGCGGTCGTCTCGGCCGGCACGATCGTGACCCCGTCGTCGCTCGGCAACGGGACGCTGACGCTCCCGACCACCAGGGTCACCCGGGCTCCACGCGCCAGCTGCCGCCTCCGCGAGGGCCACGCCCATCTTCCCGGTCGAGCGGTTGCCGATGAACCGCACGGGATCGATCGGCTCGGCCGTCCCGCCGGCGCTGATCGACGAGGTGCCGGCCCTCGAGATCCGCCGGGTGCCCGGGACCCACGATCGGCGGCCGCGAGGCCGCGTCCGCGCTCCGGATCGGTGTGCCGGCCACCGCCGCGACCACCGCGTCGACGAGGTCGGCGGTCTCGGCGAGCCGTGCCCTGGCCCACCTGTCCCGAGGCGAGCGGGCCCGCCGCGGGCTCGACGATCCGATAGCCGAACCCATCGCGGAGCCGGGCGACGTTCGCGCGCGTCGCGGGGTGTGCGTACATCTCGCCGTCCATGGCGGGGGCGACGACGACCGGCGCGGTCGTCGCGAGGCAGGCGGCCGTGACCGTGTCGCCCGCGAGACCCGTGGCCATCGCGGCCAGCCAGTGTGCGGTCGCGGGGGCGACGACGATCGCGTCGGCACTGTCCGCGACGACGATGTGGCCGATCCGTTCGTCCGGCAGGAGCCCACCGACGTCGGTCTCCACCGGGTGGCGGGTGAGGGCGGCGAACGTCAGCGGTCCCACGAACCGGGTCGCGGAGGGCGTCATCAAGACGACGACATCGGCGCCCTCATCGCCCAGGCGCCGGACGAGGTCCGCGGCCTTGTACGCAGCGATCGAGCCGGTCACGCCGACCGCGATGAGCCGCCCGGCGAGACGACCGCCGTCGCTCATCCGGTCAGGCCCAGCTCGAGGGGCTGACCGCCGCCGACCTCGGCGTGGAGGATCGCGAGGCCCTTGAGCGTCAGGTCCGGATCGATCGCGTCGACGTCGACGAGGTCGCGGACCCACGGCGCCGCGGACAGCCCGCCCGTCAGGATCACCCGGACCTCGGACGGACGGACGGACGACCCCTCCGCGAGCTCCGCACGCATCCGGGCGATCAGCCCGTTCGCCAGCGCCTGGTGACCGAGGACCGCCCCGGACTGGATCGCACCGACGGTGTCGCGTCCGATCGCCCGATCCGGCGCTCGCAGCTCGACCCGTGGCAGCTTCGCGGTCCGTGCCGCGAGCGCCTCGAGCCCCAGCTCCAGGCCCGGCGCGATCGCCCCACCGACGAACGCCCCGTCCGTGGCGACGCAGTCGAACGTCGACGCGGTCCCGAAGTCGGCGACGATCGCGGGCGTCCCGTGGAGCCGCGCCGCCGCGAGGGCGTTGACGAGCCGGTCGGCCCCGACGTCCCCCGGACGATCCGTCCGGACCGCGATCGGGACCGTGCCGGCGGTTGCGACGAGGAGCGGTCGTTCGCGGCGGGCGGCGACCGCCTCGAGAGCGGCGGTCAGGGCCGGCACGACCGAGCATGCGACGATCGCGGAGACGTCCGCGAACGACGCGTCGTCGAGCCCGAGGAGGGCCTCGAGCAGATGCTCGGTCTCATCGGTCGACGCGCGGGCGTTCGTGTCAGCGCGTCGCGTCGCGACGAGGGCCCCATTCCGGAACAGTCCCGTCGTGATGTTCGTGTTCCCGATGTCGACCGCGAGGAGCATGGCCGGATCATAGAGTGCGCCGCCGGGCGGTCGTCCGTGGGGTGGACGCCATTGATCCCGGCCTCCGGCCGACCGAGGCTCTCATGGGGACGACCGAAGCACTGCCGTCTCGCTCAGGAACCCACGTCAATTGGAGACGATCGACCATGACCCACACGACCACGGACACGCCCGTCCTCGACCTGCTCGCGACCATGACCGAGGCGTCGATCCAGACTTCGCACCTCGAGGCGGACGAGCTGATGCTGGTTCGTCTCGCCGCACTCGTCGCGGTCGATGCCCCGCCGGCCTCGTATCTGCTCAATCTCGGTGTGGCGGCCGAGGCCGGTCTCACCGCCGACGACGCGCGCGACGTCCTCGCGGCCGTTGCCCCGATCGTCGGCACCGCCCGGATCGTGTCGGCGACGGGCAAGATCGCGAAGGCTCTCGGGTTTGCCGCGCTCGCCGCGGAGGCGGAGGCGGAGGAGAACGGCGCCTCCTGATTCGCCTGTGACGACGGCCGGTTCGGGCGTCCGCCCGAGCCGGCCGCTCCTGGTTCGGGCGGAGTCCACGTCGAGCCCGGACGGCCCGTGGGGCGACCCCGACTGCGTTACCATCAGCCCGCCCACCGCCGCCTGTCTTCCCCAGGAGACCCGCCCGTGTCGAGCGCCCCGGCCGCGAAGTTCTTCGTCAACCAGGGTGTCGTCTCGAGCCGGACGGACATGCAGAACCTGCTTCGTCCACTCCTGAAGCAGACCGTCTCGTACCGCTACCAGCGCGGCCGCGAGCTCGTCGCGCACGGCACCGGCTGGGTGGAGCGGATCGTCGTGGACGACCCGGAGACGTCGACCTACTTCACCCCGATCTCGATCAGCCTGAACGTCGACTCATTCGAGCATCTGGAGTTCGATACCCGGCCCGACCAGCTGCTCGTGTACTCGCTCGTCCAGGGCGACGAACGAGTGATCATCGAGTACGCACCGCTGACGACAGGCGAGGACGGCGAGCCGCTCCATGGCGCGCAGCAGCTGACGTTCGACACGAGCGGGTTCGTCCAGATGGAGCTCCAGGGCCTCGACGCGGACAGCCAGCCCGAGCCCGAGCCCGCGACCCGTCCGTCGACCGAGGCCGACCCCGAGGGCTGAGTCCGGTCCGCGGCTCAGTGGCCGCGCTCGCCTCGGACGTACGGGATGCCGAGCGCCGCCGGCGCTCCCAGCCGTTGCCGGGCCGCGCCGCGCGCGCCCAGGATCACCACGATGATGACGAACAGGTACGGCAGCATCTCCAGGAAGAACGTCGCCGACCGGCCCGGCAGGAACGGGTTCTGGACGCCGAGGATCGAATCGACGCCCTGGAGCCCGAGGATGAACGGCGTGATCGCGGCGAACAGGTAGGCGCCGAGGGCCGCCCGGATCGGGTTCCATTGGGCGAAGATCACGAGCCCGATCGCGATCCAGCCGCGACCGTTGACCGTCTGGTCCCCGAACCAGCCCGGCGATACGCCGAGCGTGATCGTCGCACCGGCGAGCCCGGCCAGGACGCCGCCGACCGCGACGTAGACGTAGCGCAGCCGGTAGACGCCGACGCCCTGGGCGTCGGCCGCGGCCGGGGCCTCGCCGACCGCCCGGAGGTGGAGGCCCGGCCGGGTCTTCTCGATCCAGAACCAGGCGAGCGGGACGAACACGAACCCGACGTAGACGAGGACGTCCTGCTCGTGGAAGAGGATCGGCCCGATCACGGGGATGCCCGACAGGAGCGGAATCGAGAACGACGGCAGGCGTTCGACGTTCTGGTTCGTGAGGCCCTCGCCGAGGACCCGCGCCAGCCCGGTGCCGAGGAACGTCAGGGCAAGGCCAGAGACCACCTGATCGGCCCGGAGCGAGATCGTGACGACGGCGTGGATGAGGCCGAGCAGCCCGCCGACGACCATCGCGGCGACGACGCCGATCCACGGATTGCCGGTCGTCAGGGTCGACGGAGAAGCCCGCGACGGCGCCCATCAGCATCATCCCCTCGACGCCGAGGTTCAGCACGCCGGAGCGCTCTGCGAAGATCTCGCCGATCGCGGCGAAGAGCAGGACCGTGCCCGTGCCGACTCCCGCGGCGGCGATCAGCCCGAGGTCCATCAGGCGCCCGCCCCGGGTGCGGCTGTCGGAGCGGCCGGCGCCGCGGGGATCGGCGCACGCCGCTCGATCCGGACGCGATAGCGGAGCAGGACGTCCGCGACGATCAGGGTGAACAGGATGATCCCCTGGATCATCGCGGGGACGCCGGACGGCTGGATCTCGCGCCCGGCCAGGATCAGCGCTCCGAACAGGATCGAGGCGACGACGACCCGTCCCGGCCGGAACTTCGCGAGGTAGGCGATGATCACGGCGGTGAAGCCGTAGCCCGGCGAGATGTGGTCCTGGAGCCGGTGGACCGCGCCGTTGACCTCGCTCATGCCCGCGAGACCGGCGAGCGCCCCGGAGATCGCGAAGACGACGATCACCCGCTTGCCGATGTCGATGCCGGCGTACCGCGCCGCCCGCGGGCTGTCGCCGATCAGGCGGATCTCGTAGCCGTAGCGGGAGCGCTCGAGGAACAGCCACATGATCGCGGCAGCCACGAGCCCGAAGATGAAGCCGAGGTGGACGGTCAGACCGCCGAACGCCGGGACGCTGCCCGCGAGGTCCGCGAGGCGCGGCAGCCATGCCTCCTTCGGGAACGCCTTCGTCTGCTGGAAGCCCGACTCGCTCCACGATCCGAAGACCCAGAACTGGATCCAGAACAGGGCGATGTAGTTGAGCATCAGCGTGACGATGATCTCGTTCACGCCGAGGACCGCCTTCAGGACGCCCGGGATCAGGCCCCACAGGCCGCCCGCGATCATCCCGGCCAGCATCATCAACGGGATCAGGACGATGCCGGGGGTCCCGGCCGGGACGAGCGGGAACAGGACGACCGCGCTCGCGCCCCAGGCGCCGAGGAGGAACTGGCCCTCCGCCCCGATGTTCCACAGCCGCATGCGGAACGCGAGCGCACAGGCCAGCCCGGTCAGGATCAGCGGCGTCGCCTTGACCAGGGTGTCCGACAGGACGCCGACGCTCCCGAACGACGCGTTGAGGATGTGGAGATAGGAGGCGATCGGGTCGCCGCCGACGATCGCGATGATCGCGCCGGAGATCACGAGTGCGACGACGATCGCCCCGACGGTCAGTGCGGGCGAGAGCCAGCGGGAGACGGTCGTGCGGGGCTCGAGGCGGATCGTCATGCCAGGTCCAGGGCGTCGCCCGCCGCCCCCGAGTGGTCGCCGGATCCGGCGTCGTCGTCGCCGCCCATCATCAGCAGCCCGATCCGGTCGATCTCGGCCTCGCCGCTCGGGAACGAGCCGACGACGCGTCCCTCGTACATCACGTCGACCCGATCGGCGAGGGCGAGGATCTCGTCGAGCTCCTCGGAGATCAGGAGGATCGCCGCGCCCTTGGACCGCATCTCGAGGAGCAGGCGATGGACCGTCTCGATCGCCCCGACGTCGAGGCCGCGCGTCGGCTGGACGGCGACGAGCATCTCCGGCTTCGTCTCGATCTCGCGGGCGAGGATCGCCCGCTGGAGGTTGCCGCCGGACAGGAGCCGGACCTGCGTATCGATCGAGGGCGACGCGATCCGGTAGGCGTCCCGCAGGTCGGTCGCGATCGACCGGGCGGTCTCGTCGTCGACGAACAGGCCGCGGGCAACGGGGGCGTCGCGGTAGCGCTTCATGATCAGGTTGTCGGTGAGCGAGAGGTTCGCGGCGCTGCCGACCGAGGTCCGGTCCTCGGGCACGTGGGCGACGCCCAGCTTCATCGCCGCGGCCGCGGACCGGTTCGCCACGGACTGGCCGCCGACCAGGACGTCACCCCGGCACGGACGGAGTCCCGTCACGACCTCGGCGAGCTCGCTCTGGCCGTTGCCCGCCACCGCCGCGATGCCGACGATCTCCCCGGCCCGGACGTCGAGCGAGATCTCGTGCAGCGCGGGCAGCCCGCGGTCGTTGTCCGCGGAGACGCCCCGGACCGCGAGGATGACCTCGCCAGGGGCGAACGCCGTCCGCTCGAGCGTCTCGAGCACGCTCCGCCCGACCATCAGGCGGGCGAGGTCCGCCTTCGTCGCCCCGGCCGACGGCACGCCGGCCGCCGTCACGCGCCCGCGACGCATGACCGTGATGCGGTCGGCGATCGCGAGGACCTCGCCGAGCTTGTGGCTGATGAAGACGACGCTCCGCCCCTCGGCCGTCATCGACCGGAGCGTGGCGAACAGCTCATCCGCCTCCTGCGGGGCGAGGACCGCGGTCGGCTCGTCCATGATCAGGATCCGGGCGCCGCGGTAGAGCATCTTCAGGATCTCGACCCGCTGCTGCTCGCCGACCGAGAGCTGCCAGATCCGGGCGCCCGGGTCGACCCGGAGGCCGAACCGCTCCGCGAGCTGCCCGATCTCGGCCTCGGACGATCGCTCATGGAGGAGGAACCGCGGCCGATCGAGGCCGAGCACGACGTTCTCGGTCACCGTCTGCGACGGGACGAGGGTGAAGTGCTGGTGGACCATGCCCAGCCCGGCCGCGATCGCGTCCCGCGGCGACCCGAAGGCCACGGCCGCGCCCTCGACCCGGACCTCGCCGGCGTCCGGCCGGTAGAGCCCGGCCAGGATGTTCATCAGGGTGCTCTTGCCCGCGCCGTTCTCGCCCAGGAGGGCGTGGACCTCGCCGCGACGCAGGTCGAAGTCGACCGCGTCGTTCGCGAGGACGCCCGGGAACCGCTTGACGATCCCGCGGGCCTCGATCGCGAGCGGCTGGCTGCCGGCGGCGGCGCCGCCGACCGGCTCGGCGATGACGGTCATCGGTCAGGGAGGCGAAACGGCGAGGCCCGCGGGCAGACGCCCGCGGGCCTCGGACCGATCGCTCAGCTCAGCGGCGGCAGGGGGGACGTGATCCCCTCGTTCCACCAGTACATGCAGACCGAGCACTCCGAGCCCGGGGCTCCGGGCGGGAACTGGTCGAGGTCGGACTGCTTCAGCTTCTGGCCCGCCGGCAGGAGGACCTTGCCGGTGTTGTCCGTGATGGGCCCGGCGAAGACGTCGAACCGCCCGAACGTGCCGGCCAGCATCTTGGCCAGGGTGTCCTTGACCTTCTGGACGTCGGCCGCCGGCAGGTCGGAGATGCCCTTCTGGGGCGTCTGGCCGTCCATGAAGCCGTAGAGGCCCATCGCCTTCGAGTCGGCGTCGAAGTACTCGTAGCCGGCGGTGTACTTCTTGTCCTTCACCTGCTGGCCGATGCGGGTGTACTCGGGACCCCAGATCCAGTACGGGGCGGTGAGGCAGGCGTCCTTGCCGGCGCACGACGACGGATGGTCGTACGTGACCGCCCACTTGCCCTTCTCCTTGGCCACGTCGGCGACGGCCGGCGTGTCCGCACCGGTGAAGACGACGTCCGCGCCGGCGTCGAACAGCGAGGCCGCGCCGTCACGCTCCTTCTGCGGGTCGTGCCAGGTGTTGATGAACCGGACGTCGATCGTGCAGGTGGGGCAGGTGACCTTCACGCCGCGGGTGATCGCGTTGCCGAGGCGGAGCTCCTCGGGGATCGGGAAGGTCGCCATGTAGCCGATCTTCGGGTTGCCGTCCTTCATCGCCCGGGATCCGGCGAGCATCCCGGCGAGGTACTTGAAGTCCTCGACCGCGCCGAAGAAGTTGCCGAAGTTCTTGCCGTTCGACTTGTAGCCCGTGAGGTGGAGGAACGTCGTGTCCGGGAAGTCCGTCGCGACCGTGTTCATCGGGTCCATGTAGCCGAACGAGGTCCCGATGATGAAGTTGAAGCCCTTCCGCGCGAGGCTCCGGAAGACCTGCTCCGAGTCCGCGCCCTCGGGAACGAGCTCGATGTAGGCGACGTGCGTGTTGGGGAGGTTCTGGCAGAGGTACTGGAGGCCCTCGTATTGGGCCTGGCTCCAGCCGCCGTCGTCGTGCGGTCCGATCAGGACCATCGCGACGTTGAACTTGCCCGCGACGACATCGGGGATCTGCAGGTTGGCGCCGCCCTGGGCGGAGCCCGCCGTACAGTCGCTGCCGCCGCCGGCGGCGGCGCTGCTCGCCCGCTGGCGTGCGACGAGCCGCATGCCCCGACGGCGATCGCCGCCGTCGCGAACAGGCTCGCGAGCCGCAGCCGTGTGCTGACCATTGGACCCTCCTCCTCACCGCATGGATCGCGCTCGATCGGACCGCGCGAGCCATGGCGGGCGCGCGCGTGCTCGGGGCGACCAGGCGGGTCCCGGCTCCGCTCGGTCAGGACGGAAGGATAGCCTCCGGGCCGAGCCGTCGGAGACCGTTCTCGCCCGATTCCCGGTGTCGAATCGGTCACGACGTCGCATCGACGGTCGTGGCCCTCTGACGCGACGGGGCCTTCCTGTACCATCGGCCGCGATGTTCGAACGAACCGCGCTGCCCAGCGGGCCGCGCGTGATCAGCGCCAGGCTTCCCGGCGCCCGTTCGGTCTCCATCGCGGCGTACGTCCTGGCGGGTTCGCGCCTCGAGACGCCGGCGGAGGCCGGCGTGGCCCATTTCATGGAGCACATCACCTTCAAGGGGACGAAGCGCTTCCCGTCGACCCGGGCGATCTCCGAGGCGATCGAGGGCGTCGGCGGGTCGTTCAACGCGGCGACGGACCGCGAGTCGACCGTCTACTGGGTCCGCGTTCCGCGCCGTGAGGCCCAACGTGCGATGGACGTCCTCGGCGAGCTGATCGTCCGGCCGAACCTCGACGAGGCGGAGATCGAGGGCGAGCGGGCCGTCATCGTCGAGGAGATCCGCTCGTACCTGGACGATCCGGCCGAGCACGCCCAGATCCTCTTCCAGCAGGCGATGTTCGGGGACGGGGCCCTCGGCCGCGAGATCTGCGGCGACGAGGACGGGATCCGGTCGCTCCCGGCGGAGACGATCCGATCCTTCTGGCGGACGATGTACCGCCCGGCGAACACCGTCGTCGCGATCGCCGGTGACCTGCTCCACGACGAGGCGGTCGACCTCGCGGGCACGGCCTTCGGGACGGGAAACGGCGTCGTCCCCGGCTTCTCTCCGGCTCCGGCACTCCCCGCAGGCGAGCGGGCGATCCTCCGCTCGCGGCGCGATGCGACCCAGGCTCAGCTGATCGTCGGTGTTCCGGCGCTCCGCAGGGACCACCCCGACGCGTGGATCCTCGCCGTCCTCAACGCCGTGCTCGGTGACGGGATGTCGAGTCGGCTGTTCCTGTCGGTGCGCGAGGCCCAGGGGCTCGCCTACGACGTGTCGTCCGGGCTCGTCGACTACGCCGATGCCGGCTCGCTCGAGGTCTCGGCCGGCGTCGACCCGGAGCGGCTGGCGGCGGCCCTCGACGCCGTCCTCGCCGAGCTGGCCCGGTTCCGCGATGAGCTCGTGCCGGCCGATGAGCTGGCGAAGACGAAGGCCTACCTGTCCGGTGGCCTCGAGCTGCGGATGGAGGAGACGCGCCATCTCGCATCGTGGGTCGGCGGCCAGGAGGCGCTCCACGACCGGGTGCTGACGTTGGACGAGGCGCTGGCGGCGGTTGCCGGCGTCGATGCGGCGGAGGTCCAGCGGCTGGCCCGCGAGCTGTTCGTCGACGAGGGCCTCCGTCTCGCCGTGGTGGCTCCGGCGCGCCACCTGCGTGGCCTCGAGCGACGCCTCAAGCTGCCGGCATGACGACCCCGACGGACGAGCCGACGAGCGTCGATCCGGCGGGTGACGCGACGCCCGTCGACGCCGGCGAGGCCGGGCCCGACGGCGCGGTGGCTCCCGCTCCGGCGCCTGCCACCGAGCATCATGGCATCAGCGCCCGCGATGCGGACCTGATCCTCGCGCGAGCCCACCTGCGCCTCGGGCTCCTCGGTCTCGCCCGGGCGGAGCTCGAAACGATGGCCGGCCGCGACGAGCTCGACGACGACGGGATCCGGGACCTCGCGGAAGCGCGCTGGCGGACCGGCGACACGTCGGGCGCCGGGGAGGCGGCTGCGGCGTTCCTCGCGGTCAACCCCGACGACATCCTCGCCCTGGTCGTCGCCGCCGAGGCCCAGGCCGATCTCGGCCGGCCCAGCGAGGCCCGCCGGCTGGCCGGACGGGCCATGGAGCAGGCCGACGGATCGCTCGACCCGATCTTCGCCGGGATGCGCCGCAGCTCGATCTGGCCGACCGATGCGGGCAGCGGGGCCGGGCCGGCCGGCGTCCTGTTCGACCACCTCCACCCGAGCCCGATCGCGCCGCTGCCGTCCTACGACCGCCGGACCACGGACCGCCACCTCGCGAACGGCGGCGGGATGCCGCATGCCCCGCTCGATCCGGCCCTGCCCGCGGTGTTCGAGGCCGGTCCAGGACTGTGGGACGACCAGCCGGGCGCTGCCCTGGCGGCCGACGCCGCGGAGGTCGAGCCGGCCGAGCTGTTCCACCAGGCCCAGGCGGCCCTCGATGCGGGCCAGACCGCGGAGGCCGCGACCGGGCTGATCCTCGCGCTGCGCTCCGCGCCGGAGCTGGCGCCGGCCGTCCTCGACCTGCTGTCCGGCCGGAGCGAGCCGATCCTGCTCCTCGTCCGTGGGGATGCCGAGGAGGTCGTCGGTCGGCACGTCGACGCGATGCGCGATCGCGCTTCTGCCGCGAGCCGGGTGACCGCCACGAAGGTCTCCTCCCCGGTCGAGCCGGTCGAGCCGGTCGAGGTCGAGCCGGTCGAGCCGGTCGAGCCGGGTGAGGCGGCGACCGAGCCGTCCGCGGAGGCCACCGAGCCGCCGGTCGAGCCGTTTGCCGAGACGGCCGCGGACCCAATTGCCGAGCCAGACGCGCTCGAGCCGGCCGCTCCGGAGCCGGTCGCGGTCGAGCACGCCGCGGTCGACCCGGCTGCCGTCGAGCTCGCCGCCGCCGGGCCCGAGGCCACCGCCGAGCCGGCGGACGAGCTCCCCGTCGACGCCTCCTCGGCCGGGGCCGAGCCCGCCCCGACCCATGAACCCGTGGATCCGCAACCAGCCATGCCCGACCAGGAGGACTCGTGAACGAACGCACCCTCGTCCTGATCAAGCCGGACGGCGTCCAGCGCCTGCTCGCCGGCCGGATCCTCGCCCGCTACGAGGACCGCGGCCTGAAGCTCGTCGGCCTGAAGCTCATCCACGTCTCGCGCGACCTCGCCGAACGGCACTACGCCGTCCATCGGGAGAAGCCGTTCTTCGGCGGCCTCGTCGACTTCATCACGAGCGCCCCGCTCGTGGCGGCCGTCCTCGAAGGCCCGAGCGCGATCGTCATGGTCCGGGCGATGAACGGTGCAACGCGGCCGCACGAGGCGGCGCCCGGCATCGATCCGCGGCGACTTCGCCCTCGAGACGGCGCAGAACCTGGTCCATGCCTCGGACAGCGCCGAGACCGCCGCATCGGAGATCGCCCTCTGGTTCCGGCCGGACGAGCTGCTCGACTACGCTCGCGACGTCGACCGCTGGGTGCTTGCCCCGGAGGACTGACCGGGCGGCGCGCCGAGCGCCGGGTTCAGGGCGCGACCGAACCTGACGGGCCCGCAGGCTCGCCCGCGGCCGGCGCCGAGGCGGCGGGCCCCGACGCTCCGGGCTCCGAGGCCGCCGGCTCCGACTCGATCGGCTCGAAGCTGACGTTGTCCGACGGCTGCGGCCCGCTGTCCGACGACGCCCCGGGCTGGGGTGCCGCCGACACTCCAGGCTCCGCCGGCGCGGATGCCTGCGGCCCGGTCGGCTGGCCCGGACCGGGTTCGACGATCGCCGGAACGGCTGCCGCCGCCGCGGGCACGCCCAGCCCGCCGCCGGACACCGAGATCGAGAGTCCCGCGAGGACCACCACGGCAATGGATGCCAGCCCCATCCGGTTCTGGCGGGCGGCTGCCGGCACCGTCCAGAGCAGGTCGAGCGCGCCGCTGAGGACGTGACCGACCTTCTCGAACGCTCGCTCCACGGATCCCCGCCCGACCATCGGGCGGTGCGGCCACGGCGCAGGCCACGACGGTCGCTCGCCGCGACCCGTCCGGACCGTCGGACCCGCCGGCTGCAGCCCGATCAGGAGGATCCGGCCGTAGATCACGAGGCCGGCGAGGGGCGCGAGCGTGACGAGGATCGCCAGGATGGTCGGGAGCGAGAGATCGGCGATCGCGGCTCGCGCCTGCCACGCCGACATTCCCGGCCAGCCGATCGTCGCCACCGCGATCCCGACCAGGCCGGCGGCGAGGACGGGCGTCCGACGGGCCCAGCCGGCGAGCTCCGGCAGCCGCCGCGACTCGAGGCCGCCGTGGAGGGCCACGGCCCATGCAGCGAGGGCGCTCCGGGCCACGACGAAGATCAGGATCCAGGTCCGGACCGGCGCCCAGATCGCCGGATCGAGGACCGCGAGACCCAGCACGACATAGCCCGCGTCGGCGACGATCGTGTAGCCGACGATGTGCTCCAGGTCGTCCTGGACCATGGCCGCGACGAGGCCCAGGACGACGCTTGCGGCACCGACCGCCGCGATCAGCGTCCGCTCGGTCCCGAACGGGAGGACCAGCGGCGCGACCGATTGGTCGATCCAGACCAGGGCGACGGCGGCGAATGCGGCCGGTCCCCAGGCCATGAGGAGCGGCAGGGCCACGCCCGGCGCGGCGTCGGCGACGCGTGCCGCCCAGAGGTGGAAGGGGATGGCCCCGAAGCGGATCGCGACCGCCGTCGCGAACGCGAGGTAGGCGGCGCCGAACACCGCAGGGACGCTGACGAGGTCACCGAGCGGGCGAGCCAGCCAGGCCGTCGCGAGGATCGCCAGGCTCCCTGCGATCGCGATGGCACGGAGCTCGCGCGTGCCGACGAACGCCGCGCGCGCCGCCGCCCCGACCGGGGCCGCGACCAGCACGCCCGCCAGCCCGCCGGTCGTGGCCGCGAGGACGGCGATCCCCGGATCGGTCAGGGCGAGCGCCAGGACCGCGGCGCCCAGCCCGAGGACGATCACGCCAGGGGCATCCGGCTCGTGCACCGCCGTGACGTCGACGAGGACGAGGAGCAGCCCGACGATGCTGCCGAGGATCGCGTAGAGACGGAGCCAGTCGGACGAGGCGAGACGCGTCCCTCCGATGTCGATCGTCGCGGTCGATCCCATCGCCGTGGACGTGCCGACCATCACGAGCAGCCCGAAGACGGCGATCGCCGTCGACCAGCCGCGGAGGTGCCGGGCGAGGAGGGCAGCGGTGCCGGCTGCCGCGGCGACCACGAGGAACGGGATCACGGTCACGGCTGGACCGCGCCGTGGTCCGGGTCGCGACCGTGCTCAGGGTCCCGCTCCGAGTCCCGCTCCCGTTGGCGGAGCCGCTCCAGCTCGCGTTCCGTCGGCCGATGGGCGTCGGGTCGGCGAACGCGTCGCGTGCCGTCGGGCCCCGACCTGGTCGACGGTGGACAGCCCGCCTGCGGCTCGTGCGGCCGCCGTGATCACGGCAACGGCCCCGCCGAGCGCGATCGTCATCAGGGCGAGGACGAGCTGCTCTGCGTCGGTCGCCGGCCCGTCGAGCGCCTGGCGCACGAGGATCGCGGCCTGGAGCAACAGAACGGCGCCGACGCCCAGGCGCAGCGCGTCCCGACCCACGAACAGGGGAGCGGCGGCCAGGGCACCCAGGGCGAAGCCGGCGGCCTGGGCCTCGGCCGGGCCGAGCCCCACGGCCCCGAGCCCGTGGCTGCCGAACCCGGCGACGGCTGCGGCCGCCGCGACGAACGCCTCGGCCGGCCAGCCGATCCGCGATCCGCCGGCCTCGCCGACCTCGCCGCGGAGCCCGACGACGAGCAGCCGCGCGGCAAGCAGCGCCGCGGCGACCCGGGCGAGGATCGGCAGCGGTGCCGGCCACGGCGAGGCGATGAGCGGCGACGCGAGCAGGACGACGAGGAGCCCGAGCACGGTCCCGCGTGGATCGCGGGCGGAGACGGCCAGGACGGCCCCGGCGATGGCGACGGCGGCGATCCCCGCCAGGGCGAGGTTCACGACGCGCGCCGGCTCGGCCGGGCGTTCACGGGGCGGGGGTCGAGAGCTCCGGGTAGGTGGGAGTGTTCAGGATCTCGAAGGTGTTGAGGGGCCAGTAGCGGAGCCACGCGCGGCCGATGATGGCGGTGACGTCGACCGGCCCGAACTCCCGCGAATCCGCGGAGTTGGCACGGTGGTCGCCCATCAGGAACAGCTGGTCCTTCGGGATCACCCATTTGCTCTCACCGATCAGGTCTTCGGTGGGTTGCGCCTTGTTGTTGTCATCGTGGTAGATGTACGGCTCGTTGATCTTCGTGCCATTCACGTACACGTCGCCGTTCTTCAGCTCGATGGTGTCCCCACCCAGGCCGATCACCCGCTTGATGTACGGCTGGCCGCCCTGCTGGACCCAGGTCGGCGGCGGGTTGAAGACGACGATCTCGCCGCGCTTGTACGGACCGAAGTGAGGCGTCAGCTTGTCGACGAGAACGTACTGGTCCGGTTCCAGCGTGTGCTCCATCGACTGCTGCTGGACCCGGTACGGCTGGGCGACGAACGACTGGATGACCCAGAAGATGATCAGGGTCAGGACGAGGGTCTCGACGATCTCCAGAAGACAGCCGAGGGCAGGCCGCCTGGTCACGAGACGGGGGACGTGCTGGTCACAAGTCCGGGAGTATACGGTGCGCCGGGCAGACGGCCGGTGACGGAGCGACGACGCTCGGCCCGGACCATCCGCGGCACCTCCGGGCGTGGCGGGACCGCCGTGTTTGCTACACTCCCGGCGGCCCGCTCGCCGAACCCGCGGGCGAAGCCCGTGTGCCCCTGATCCCCGGAGCAATGTGCTGGATCCGCTGCGCGGTCCGCGGTCCGGGAACCAGCCAGAGTGGAGGAACTCGAGACCCTGATGACCGCTGCAACCCTCCAGCTGATCATCCTGCCGGCGGGCCTGATCGCGATCCTCTTCGCGGTCTACCTGGCCCGCGACGTCCTGAGCCGCGACACGGGCACCAAGGAGATGCAGGACGTCGCCGGGACGATCTACGAAGGCGCGGTCGCCTTCATCCGTCGCCAGTACTCGACCATCGCCGCGCTGGCGGTCGTCGGCTCGGTCGTCATCGGTATCGTGATCACGCTCGTCGAGACGCCGGCCGTCGCGGACGTGCCCAAGCTCGCCGGGCTGCCCATCGGGATCATGACCGCGTTCGCGTTCCTGGTCGGTGCGGCCTGCTCGATGGCGTCCGGCATCATCGGCATGTTCGTCAGCGTCAAGGCGAACGTCCGGACCGCGTCTGCGGCGCGTCGCAGCCTCGTGGAGGCGGTCCAGGTCGCGATGCGCGGTGGGGCCGTCTCCGGCTTCCTCGTCGTGGCCCTCTCCCTGCTGGGCGTGTGGGGCATCTTCACGCTCTACCAGACCGTGGTCGGCGACGTGACCGTGGCGGACGCGCCGTTCCTGATCGTCGGGTTCGGGTTCGGCGCCTCGTTCGTCGCCCTGTTCGCCCAGCTCGGTGGCGGGATCTACACGAAGGCCGCCGACGTCGGGTCCGACCTGGTCGGCAAGGTCGAGAAGGGCATCCCCGAGGACGATCCACGGAACGCGGGCGTCGTGGCAGATCTCGTTGGCGACAACGTCGGCGACTGCGCCGGTCGTGGCGCCGATCTGTTCGAGTCGACCGCGGCCGAGAACATCGGCGCGATGATCCTCGGTGTCGCGGTCTACACGATCGCCGTCGCGTCCGGCTGGCCGAACCCCCAGGCCTGGATCTTCTTCCCGCTCGTCGTCCGCGCGTTCGGCCTGCTGGCGACGATCGTCGCGATCTTCTTCGTCCGCGGCAAGGAGACCGAGGACCCGATGAACATGCTCAACCGCGGCTACTGGGTGACGACCCTGTTGTCCGTGGTCGGGCTGGGCATCACCACGGCCGTGATGATGAACACGAACGGCGGCGTCGGGACGACCTTCGGGCTGCCGACGTGGGTCTACTTCTTCGCCGCCGGCATCGTCGGCCTCGCGACGAGCGTCGCCTTCGTCTACATCACCCAGTTCTACACCGCGGGCTCGTACCGCCCGGTTCGCGAGATCGCCGAGGCCTCCAAGACGGGCCCGGCGACGAACATCATCGCGGGCACGGCAGTCGGCTTCGAGACGACCCTCGTCACGGCCATCACGATCAGCATTGCCCTGTTCGCGAGCTTCTGGCTCGGCCAGCAGGCGGGCCTCGTCAACACGGCGGGGGTCAACGTGGGCGGCATCTTCGGCACCGCCGTCGCGACGATGGGCATGCTGATGACCACGGCGTTCATCCTGGCGATGGACACGTTCGGGCCGATCACCGACAACGCCGGCGGGATCGCGGAGTTCAGCCGCGCCGAGGCCGGCGCCCGCGAGATCACCGACCGCCTCGACGCCGTCGGCAACACGACGAAGGCCCTGACGAAGGGCTACGCGATCGCATCGGCGTCGTTGGCCGCATTCCTCCTGTTCAGCGCCTACATCGACAAGATCAACGTCATCCAGGGCCGCCGGCTCGAGGCCGGCGTGCCGGGCGCCAAGCTTCTGGATTCGGTCAACCTGGCGAACGTCAACGTCTTCATCGCCGCCCTGATCGCGGCGATGCTCGTGTACTTCTTCAGCTCGCTAGCGATCCGCGCCGTCGGCAAGACGGCGCAGACGATCATCGTCGAGGTTCGCCGCCAGTTCCGGGAGATGCCCGGGATCATGGATTACACGCAGCGACCGGACTACGCGCGCGTCGTCGACATCACGACACAGGCCGCCCTTCGCGAGATGGTGGCCCCGGGCCTGGTCGCGGTCGCGACGCCGATCATCATCGGCGTGCTCCTCGGCTACGAGGCTGTGGCCGGCATGCTGATGGTCGGCACGATCTCCGGTGTCCTCCTCGCCACCGTCCTCAACAACGGTGGTGGCGCGTGGGACAACGCGAAGAAGTACATCGAGTCGGGGCAGCTCAAGGACGACAGTGGCAACGTCCTTGGCAAGGGCTCCGACGCCCACGCGGCGGCGGTCGTCGGGGACACCGTCGGCGACCCGTTCAAGGACACGGCCGGCCCGTCGCTCCACGTCCTCGTGAAGCTCCTGGCCACGATCACCCTCGTCCTCGCCCCGCTCTTCATCCGCTAGGCCGAACGGGGCCGTCAGGCAGGCAGGCCCTCATGGACCCGATCGTCGCCGCCCTGATCATGGGCACCGTGCAGGGACTCACCGAGTTCCTGCCGGTGTCCTCGAGCGGGCACCTGATCATCGTCCCGTACCTGCTCGGGATCGACGATCCGTTCATCACCTCGCTCGAGTTCAGCGTGATCCTCCACATCGGCACGCTGGCCGCCCTGCTCCTGTACTTCTCCGCGGACTGGCTCCGGCTCGTCCCGGCGTTCTTCGCCGCTCTCCGTGACCGGTCGTTCGCCGGCGATCCCGATCGACGGCTGGCGGTCCTGCTCGCGGTCGCCACCGTTCCGGCCCTCATCGCCGGGTTCCTCCTCCACAACGTCGAGGACCTGATCCGGGAGCAGGTCGGGCTCGTGGCGGTGATGCTCGTCGTCGGGGCCGCGATCCTGTTCGTCGCCGAACGGAGCGGTGCGCGCTCGAAGATGGCCACGGACCTCGCCGTCCCGACGGCCTTTGCCATCGGCGCGGCCCAGGCCCTCGCCCTGATCCCGGGCATCAGCCGGTCCGGGATCTCGATCTCGGCGGGCCTCTTCGCCGGCCTCAGGCGCGAGGAGGCGGCCCGGTTCAGCTTCCTGATGGCGACGCCCGTCACGGCCGCGGCCGCAGCCTACGAGGTCGTCCAGGCGGTCCGCGGCGCCGGCCCTCCGGTCGAGGTCGCCCCGCTCGTCGTGGGCCTCGTCGCGTCATTCGGGTTCGGCGTCTTCGCGATCTCGTTCCTGCTCCGCTACCTCCGGACCCACTCGACCGACATCTTCGTTGCCTACCGCCTCGTCCTCGCGGCGATCGTCCTGGTCGTCTGGCTCGGCTGAGCCACGGCTCGGCGCCCCGGAACTCGGCCCGGCACGCTACCCTCCGCCCCGATGGAGGTCATGAAGCAGATCCGCCAGCGGGCCATCCGCGACGTCGTCGCCGCGCGTCCGATCCGGACGCAGCAGGAGCTCGCCGCCGCGCTCCGCGATCGCGGCTTCCAGACGACGCAGGCCACGATGTCGCGCGACGTCGCCGAGCTCGGGCTCGTGAAGGCACCCCGCAACGGCACGCAGGCCTACGCGCTGCCGACCCGGCTCGTGGAGGCCGAGACCTCCGGCGAGGACCGGCTCCGCGCGCTGCTCCGCCAGATGCCGATCGAGGTCCACGAGGCGGGGCTCCTCCTCGTCGTCAAGACGCTGCCCGGGCTCAGCGCACGCGATCGCCGCGGCCCTGGACCGCGCCCGCTGGCCCGAAGTGGCGGGATCGATCGCGGGTGACGACACGGTCTTCGTCGCCTGCCCGGACAAGCCCGCACTCAAGCGGGCTGCCGCCCGCCTCCGGGAGCTGACGGGCTGATCTCTCGGCCGCTCGGCCGCTGCTCGGGTGACCGCTGCCGTCGGGATCGATATGCACGGGAGTGCTTGATCCTCGGCAATTTCGACCACACCTGCCGACGCGGCCGCAATCGGTGCGGCGGATGACGCTCGGCCCTGCGCGACCCGGCGGATCGGCAGTCGGTCTCCCGCTCCAAGACGCCGGAGATCGCACCCCGATGCATGTCCGCCGATCCAGGCAGCCGATGGGGCTCGGACCGCCAGATCGGCCGGCCGGACCGGCGACCACCGACACGAGCCCCACGAGGCCTGCCCGAGACGTCGCGCGCTTTGACACTCACGACGCCCCGCAGTAGTCTTTCGGCCGGTCGAACTTCAGGCGCGCGGAACGGTGCGCAGCCTGGAGTTCTTTCCTTTATCTGAACCCGCTGGCGGCCGCGCTTGCGCCCCCGTCACCCGCCGCTGAGGCGCCCACTCGATGAATACCAAGCCCACGTATCTCTCGAAGGACGGTCTCGACAAGCTCCGCTCGGAGCTCGACGAGATGCTGAGCGTGAAGCGACCCGAGGTCGCCCAGCGGATCCACGACGCCAAGGAGCACGGCGACCTCTCGGAGAATGCCGAGTACGAGGACGCCAAGAACGAGCAGGCGTTCGTGGAAGGCCGGATCCAGACCCTTCAGTCCCTGATCAAGAACGCAACGATCATCGACGAGAACCATTCGACGGACCACGTCCAGATCGGCTCGACCGTGACGGTCGAGAGCCCCGACGGCGAGGAGTCGTTCACGATCGTCGGGTCGACCGAGGCACGGCCGACCGAGGGTCGGATCAGCAACGAGAGCCCGGTCGGCCGGGCGCTCCTCGGCAAGAAGAAGGGCGAGAAGATCGTCGTGAAGGTGCCGGCGGGCGACTTCACCTACAAGATCGTCGGCATCGCCTAGACACCGGCCGCGGCCCGGGGCCGGAACAGGCCTCGGCCGCGCGTCGCGACGGAGGCAGAACGATGGACTGGGCGGACGAGCTCGCAGCCGGCGTCAGCGGGCCGCAGGTCGTCAACGACAGCAAGACCCCGTCGGGGACGGTCCACGTCGGCAGCCTCCGCGGACCGGTCATCCTCGACGTCATCGCCCGCGCTCTTCGCCACGCCGGCCTCGAGACGACGCTGCTCTACGGCGTCGACGACCTCGACCCGATGGATTCCCAGGCGCTCCTGACGCCCGACGCGGTCGAGCGCGAGATGGGCCGGCCGCTGGCTCACGTGCCGGATCCCGCCGGCGACTGCCACGCCAGCTACGCCCGCCACTTCGCCGGGATCTTCATCGAGACGTTCCGGGGGCTTGGGATCGTGCCCGATCGCTACTACTGGATGAGCGACATCTATCCGACCGGGCAGATGGACGGCTACATCCGGACTGCCCTGGATCGGGCGGCGACGGTCCGCGAGATCTACCGCCGGGTCGCCAACGTCCAGCATCCGGACACCTGGCATCCGGCCAACGTGATCTGCGAGAGCTGCGGCCGGATCGGGACGACGATCGTGACGAAGTGGGACGGCGAGCGGGTCTTCTACGAGTGCCGCGCTAACCTCGTCGACTGGGCGACGGGCTGCGGCCACAGTGGCTGGATCGCGCCGTTCGGCGGCCGGGCGAAGCTGCCGTGGAACCTCGAGTGGGCCGCCCAGTGGTCGCTGTTCGGCGTCACGATCGAGCCGTGCGGCAAGGACCTCTCGACCGCCGGCGGGTCGCGGGATCGCTCGGACGCGATCGCCCGCGAGGTGTTCGAGCGCGAGCCACCGATGAACGTCCCCTACGAGTTCATCAACATCGGCGGCAAGAAGATGTCGACCTCCAAGGGCCGCGGCGCGGCCGCCCACGAGATCGTCGAGGTCATCCCGCCCGAGCAGCTCCGCTTCTTCTTCCTCCGCCCGAAGCCGAACCACGCCGTCGACTTCGAGCCGAACCAGACCGACGCCGTGCCGCGCCTGTTCGACGAGTTCGACAAGTTCGCGGCGGCGACGGCCGGCCGGGAGGTCCGCGGCGACCTGCCCCCGGGCTACGCGGGCACGTTCGCCTATTCGCTGCTGGACCGCGACGCGAAGGTCGCGCTCGAGGCCGAGGCATTCCGGCCGGCGTTCGGCCATCTCGCGCTGCTCGCCCAGATCCCGAACGTCGACGTTCGGGCGCGGGTGGAGGCGGAGAAGGGGAGTGGCCTGACGGCTCGCGAGGACGCGATCTTCGACGAGCGCGTCCGGGCGGCCCGGGCGTGGCTGGAGACATACGCACCGGAGCGCGCGATCGTCGCGGTCCGCGACGACCCACCCGTCGAGGCGATCATCGGGTTGGACGACGACCAGCGACGCTACCTCGGCGCGCTCGCCGAGGGCGATGGCGCTCCGACAACCGGGGAGGCCTGGCAGGACCGGATCTTCAGCGTGGCCGGCGCGCAGGGCCTGCCGAACGGGCAGGCGTTCGCCGCGATCTACGCCGCGTTCCTCGGCCGGACGAATGGCCCGCGCGCCGGCTGGCTCCTCGCCTCGCTCGACCCCGAGTTCGTGATCGACCGGCTCCGCATCGCCTCCGGCCAGGTGCCGGCATGAGCGTCGGGCTCCAGCGGCTCCGTGACGACGCGGAGACCGTCCGTCGCGGCGCGATCGACAAAGGTGAGGATCCGGCGATCGTCGATCGCGTCCTCGAGCTCGATGCGCGGCGCCGGACACTGCTCGGCGAGGGCGACGCCCTGAAGGCGGAGCGGAACGCGGCCAGCAAACGAATTGGCGAGACGATCAAGGGTGGCGCGAAGCCGGACGGACCCGAGGTCGCGGACCTGAAGGCGGCCTCGATCGAGGCCGGCCGGAAGATCGAGTCGATCGACGCCGAGCTCGCGACGGTCGAGGCCGAGATCGACCAGCAGCTGCTCCGGATCCCGAACCCCGCCGATCCCGACGTGCCCGTCGGTGGCGAGGACGCGATCGTCACGGTCCGGACCTGGGGCGAGCAGCTTCCCGTCCATCAGCCCGTCGACGGTGAGGTCGGCGCCGACGCACTCTCCGGCGGCGCGTCGTGGCGTCGTCGGCCGCACTGGGACATCGCTGCGGACCTCGACCTGATCGACCTGCCGCGCGGGGCCAAGGTGGCCGGATCGGGCTTCCCCGTCTACAAGGGCTCCGGCTCGCGCCTCGAGCGCGGCCTGATCCAGTTCTTCATGGACACGCTCACGGCGGAGTTCGGGTTCACCGAGGTCTGGCCGCCGGTCGTCGTCAATACCGCGTCGGCGACGGGCACAGGCCAGATCCCGGACAAGGAAGACCAGATGTACGTCGTCACGCGCGACGAGCTGTACCTGGTCCCGACGGCGGAGGTCCCGGTCACGAACCTCCATCGCGACGAGATCCTCGAGGCGGACCAGCTGCCGATCCGCTACTGCGCCTACACGCCGTGCTTCCGGCGTGAGGCGGGCGCCGCCGGCAAGGACACCCGGGGCATCCTTCGCGTCCACCAGTTCGACAAGGTCGAGATGGTCCTGTTCGAGAAGCCCGAGGCGTCCAACGACGCGCTCGAGTGGATGACGGGCGTGGCGGAATCGATCCTCCAGAAGCTCGGCCTCGCGTACCGGGTGATCCTGATGTCGACCGGCGAGATGGGCTTCGTCCAGGCGAAGAAGTACGACCTGGAGGTCTGGGCGCCGGGCGTCGAGCGCTGGCTCGAGGTCAGCTCGTGCTCGAACTTCCGCGATTACCAGGCGCGCCGGATGGCAATCCGCCACCGACCCGAGCCGGGCGGCCGGCCGGAGCTCGTCCACACCCTGAACGGCTCTGCGCTGGGCATGGCCCGGACGTTCGCGGCGATCCTGGAGACCTACCAGCGGCCTGACGGCTCGGTCGAGGTGCCGGAGGTCCTGCGGCCCTATCTCCGTCGCGACACGCTGTAGGACGCGATGCGAGGTGAGCCCGCGACGCTCCAGACGCGTCTCGAGGCCCACGGCCTGTCGGTCCCGGCCGGCTGCACGATCACGTCGTACGCGGAGCGACCGGATCTGGACGCCGCGATCGACGCGCACAACGTCGGGATCTGGGCGCCGTTCATGCTCGAGGACGAGGTCGCGAACCGGACCTTCCCCGTCGCCTACGAGCGGTTCCCGGAGCTCCAGCTGATCCTCCTCGACGGCGCCGACGCGATCGTTGCCGTCGGCAACGCGATGCCGCTGTCGTGGGACGGCACGGACGACGGGCTGCCGGCGGGCTGGGACGACCAGGTCGTGCGGAGCGTGGCGGACGACGACTCCGGCCGGCGACCTGACACCCTCGGGGCGATGCTGATCGTCGTCTCGCCGGCGCGGCGTGGTGGCGGCCACGCCGGGACGATGCTGGACGCGTTCCGTGCTGCCGCTCGTGCCGCCGGCCTCCGGGCCCTGATCGCCTGCGTCCGGCCGACGGACAAGGAGCGCTATCCGCTGACGCCGATCGAGCGCTACGCGGCGTGGACCCGGCCGGATGGGCTCCCGTTCGATCCGTGGATCCGACTTCATGTCCGACTCGGCGGCCGGATCGTCAGGCCGTCGCCGCGGTCGATGACGATCCGCGGCTCTGTCGCCGACTGGGAGACGTGGACCGGTCTCCGGTTCCCCGACAGCGGCGAGTACGTCATCGCGCAGGGCACAGGTCCGGTCTCGATCGACCTCGATCGGAACGAGGGCATCTACCACGACCAGAACGTCTGGGTCGTCCACGATCTCCGCTGACCTGCAGCCGACGATGCCGATCGCGCATCCGGACGACCTCGAACGGCGACGCTGGGACCTGCTGGCCCTCGTGGCCCTGGTCGGCGTCGGCGTCGCGCTCCCGCTGGTCGTGGGAGCGGTCGCCGGCTCCGTCCTGATCCCCCACAACGACGACCCCGCGATGCGTCGAAGTGCCCAGATGCTGTTCGAGACGGGCCGGCTCCAGCTCGTCGGGTGGACCGCGATGACGCTGATCGGCCAGCTGCTGTTCGTGCAGCCGTTCCTGTGGGTCACGTCCGGCGGCCCCTGGGCATTCGCGCTGGCGACCGCGACGCTCACCGTCATCGGGATCGTGGCCAGCTATCGGCTCGTCCGGCGGATCGTGTCGATCCCGCGCGCGACGCTGTCCGTGCTCGCATTGCTCGTCTTCCCGCCGTTCCTCGTCAACACGACGACGTTCATGACCGATGTGCCTGCGTGGGCCGCGTCGATGGGCTGTCTCGCCCTGGGTGCAGCGGCGATGTCCCGATCCGGGGCCGGCCGCTGGCGCTGGCTGGCTGCTGCGCTCGTCGTCGGCTGCTTCGCGTTCAGCATCCGCGAGTTCACGATCGCGGCGCCGGCCGCCGTCCTGGCGTCGGCCATGGCGTCGGACTGGCGGAACACGCGCCGATACCTCGTGGCGGGCATCCTGTTCGTGGCAGGGTGCGCCCTGGTCTACGTCGTGGCCCGGTCGCTCCCGGGTCAGCGGATCGGACTGGCCAACAATTCGCTGGGCATCACCATCGAGCGATTGCGGCTCGGGTTCGCGACCCTTGCCCTGGTCCTGTCGCCGGCGGTCGCCATCGCGATCGCGACCCGGGCCCGTTCGTGGCGACGCGCGGACTGCCTCGCAGGAGGGATCCTCGGGCTGGTCATCGTCCTGCCATCCCTGATCACCGCGATCCAGACGCGCCACGTGCCCAGGCTGCTCGTGGGCAACGTCCTCGAGCAGACCGGGGCGCTCGGCACGAGCGTCCTGTCGGGCGGCCGGCCCGTCCTGTTCCCGACCGGCTGGTGGTCGCTGCTCAACGCTGTCGCCCTGCTCGCCGTCATCGCCCTCGTCGCCGTCCTCGGCGGCATGGTCGGAGGACCGGCCCGCGAGGCGATCCGCGACCTGCGGTCCGGCCGCGTCGCGTCCGTGCTCGAGCGGATCGGCTCCACGACCGGGCTGCTGACCGTCTTCGTCGTGCTGTCCGCCGCGATCGCGATCGGCTTCGGACTCGCGGTCGTGACCTTCGACCGATACGTCATCGTGTTCGTCGTCCCGATGTCCGCGTTGCTGCTGCGTCCGCCGACCGGCGCCGCCGCCGTCGAACCGCCGCGAGCGTCGCGGGCGCACGCTGCCGGGTGGATGGTCTCCGGCGCCCTCGTGGCCGTCCTGTCGCTGACGTCGGTGGTGCTCCTCCTGAACGGAGCCGCCTACGACGCCGCCCGCTGGCGTCTCGGCGAGGCCGGCATCGCGCTGGGTGATCCGGCCGACCGGATCGACGCCGGCCTGGAGTGGTACGCCTATCACGCCACCGGGATGGCAGCCCCGATGGCACCCGCCGATCCGCCATTCAGTCGGTATGTCCCGTGGTGGCCGCCATCCCGGGTCTGCCTGGTGGGGTCCGCCTCCCCGTTGAAGACGCCGGGTTGGGAGCTGGTCTCCACGGACCCGAACGCATACCGCCAGCTGCTCGTCCTTGGTCGCCGAGAGCCGCTGTATCTCTATCGCGTCCCGGGCGTCGACTGCAGCTGAGGCGCGCTGGCCGTTCCACGCGGCCTCGGTATGATCGAGGTGGAGAGGTGGCAGAGCGGTCGATTGCGACGGTCTTGAAAACCGTTGACCGAAAGGTCCGTGGGTTCGAATCCCACCCTCTCCGCCACCGCCCGTCGATGCGGCTCGCCCGGCCCGAATTGTGCCCAATGGCCCTTGCGACCCCTCCGGGGCCCGGCGCAGCGTGGACGCGAAAGGGGGTCGCCATGACCGTGACCCAGAAGGCCTTCGTGCCGTTCAGCGACGACATCGTCGCGCGGGCGAAGCGCAATCCATTCTTTCGTGAGGTCGTCTCCACCGGGCCGCACGCCCAGGTCGTCCTGATGAGCCTCCCGCCCGGAGGCGAGATCGGCGAGGAGGTCCACAGCGACGTGGACCAGGTCCTGGTGTTCGTCGACGGCGAGGGCGTCGCAGTCCTGGAGGGCGAGCTCAGTCACGTCTCCGCCGGCCACCTCGTTCACGTGCCCGCCGGCACTCGCCACAACATCGTCAATGCCGGGGCGGTCGACCTGAAGATCTACACGGTGTACGCGCCGCCGCAGCATGCGCCCGGCACGATCCACCGGACGAAGGCCGCGGCCGACGCCGACGAGGAACACGCCTGAGCCGTGGTCGCTGTGGTCCCGCATACTTCGGCGACCATGACGGACACGCACGATCACGATCACGACCACGAGCACGAGCACCACCACCACGATGGGCCGCACGACTACGTCGGGGCGATCCATGGCTATCGCGCGGAGAAGGACGCCTTCTTCAAGAGCGCGCCGGGCAGCCCGATCCCGTTCGAGGAGCGCGACGATTTCACGGGCCTGCCGTACTACCCGGTCGCGGTCGACCTCGTCTTCGAGGGTCTGAACCTCGAGCCGTACGCCGGCGACGAGCCCTCGAGCTTCCAGATCCCGACCTCGGACGGCCGCCTCCGACCGGCGCGGCGAGCGGGCACGTTCTCGTTCGAGCTCGGCGGTGCGTCACGCCGCCTGACCGCATACGAGCTGGAGGGCGCCCACGAGGACGGCTCGCTCTTCCTGCCGTTCCTCGACGCGACGAGCGGCACCGAGACGTACGGCGCCGGACGCTACCTCGACCTGGAGCCGGACGAGGACGGGACCTACGCGATCGACTTCAACCTCGCCTACCACCCGTCCTGCGTCTACGCGCCGCAGTTCTCCTGCCCGCTGACGCCGGCGGAGAACCGGCTGCCCGAGCGGGTCGAGGCGGGCGAGCGATTGGCCGAGGGCGCCGCCCACTAGGTGTGGTGGCCATCTCGAGGACCAACCGACCGCCGGGGTGGGACCGCAGCGCAAACGACGTCGAATCGGGCCGCTTGGCGGACATGTATCGACGGATTCGCAGGATCCAGAGCCTACGGTGGGTGGCTGGCGGTCGGCTGGGCCGCCACGTGGCCATCGCGCCGATCGGGGTGAACGGACCGCTGACGCTGCGGCGAACCCTCAGACGGCCTCGAGCACGCGGAGGGCCTCGCCCATCGCGGCGAGGTGGGCCGGGGTGCTGCCGCAACAGGCGCCGATGATCCGCGCGCCGGCCCGGCGGAACCCGACGCCGGCGTCGGCCATCGTCTCGGGGTCGGCCCGGTAGACCGCCCGGAGGTCGATGAGCTCCGGCATCCCCGCGTTCGACTTCGCGACGAGCACCGCATCCGGTGCGATGGCGTGCATCTTCTCGACGACCGGCTGGAGCTCGTCGGGCCCGTTGCCGCAGTTCCCGCCGACCGCGTCGGCGCCGGCGGCGAGCAGCGCCCGCGCCGCCTGTTCCGGCGACACCCCCATCATCGTGTAGCCGCGCGTGTCGAAGGTCATCGTCGCCACGATCGGGATCGTCGCCGAGGCCCGCCGGGCACCCCGGATCGCGGCCCCGATCTCCGAGAGATGGCTCATCGTCTCGATCCAGATCAGGTCCACGCCGCCCGCGACCAGCGCGGCCGCCTGCTCGGCAAACACGTCGACGGCCTCGTCCTCGTCGAGCGTCCCGAGGGGCGCCATGATCTCGCCGCTCGGTCCGATGTCGCCCGCGACGAGGGCCATGCCGCCGGCCGCATCGACCTCGGCGCGGACCAGGATCGCCGCGGTCCGGTTCAGCTCCGCGACCCGCGGGTCCAGCCCGTGGAGCCGGAGGCGCAACCGATTCCCGCCGAACGTGTTCGTCATCACGATCCGCGAGCCCGCGTCAAGGTAGCCGCGATGGATCCGCCGGACGACCTCGGGGTGGCTCACGTTCCACGCCTCGGGCGGGTCACCGAACTGGAGGCCGGATGCGAACAGCATCGTGCCCATCGCCCCGTCCGCAAGGATCGGACCGCCCTCCGCGAGGAGCGCCCGCCACTTCGCGTTGGCGGCGGTCGCCTCGATCGTGGGCACGACGATCGGGTCCGTCGAGGACGAACCGTTCGCGTCGTCCGTCGCGGCGCGGTCGGGTCGCGGTCGTCGGTGTCGCGGGCCGCTGCCGTTCTCGTCCATGTCCGAAGTCTGCCCGCTGATCCGCGTTCCGTCGAGGGCGGGCCCCGCGGCGCAAATCCTGTACCGTCGAGCCGTGCAGACCGCCTGTCTCCACCTCGACCAGATCGCGTCGGAACGCGCTGCGCCGAAGAACGTCTGCGACGCGTGCGTTGCGATCGGGAGCCGCTGGGTCCACCTCCGCCAGTGCCTGACCTGCGGCGAGACGAACTGCTGCGACTCGAGCCCGAACCGGCACGCGACGAAGCACTTCCACGCGTCGGCCCACCCGATCATGAAGAACCTCGAGCCCGGGCAGGACTGGGCCTGGTGCTTCGTCGACCGGCTGACGCTCGTCGAGGACGTCGACGGCCGGTGGCGGACGACGGACCCGTTCTTCGACAGCGGCCTCGCCTTCGCCCAGGAGGCACTCGCGGCCGGCGAGCAGCTCCCGTTCGCGCCCACCGCGGCCAGCAGGGAAGGCTTTCCGCTCGGTGTCTGGGAGACGACCTATCGGGGCCGTCATCGGGCGGGCACCCTGGATCCGGATCAGGAGGCCGCGCTCGAGTCGCTGCCCGGCTGGCGCTGGTAGCGATCGCCCCACCTGAGGTCATCCCGGAACGGTCGCAGGGCGCTCGCCGCTGACGCATCGGGCCGCGTTCGCGGTACCGTCCGGGCATGCCACCGGACCCGTCGGCTCCTGACCTGCAGCCGGTCGCGGCGGTGCCATCCGGGCTGTGCGACGTCTGCCGCCACGCCCGGCCGGTCAGCTCGGGCCGAGGATCGCGGTTCATCCTCTGCGAGCGATCCCGAACCGACCCGGCGTTCCCGCGCTATCCGCGGCTGCCGGTGCTCGCGTGCCTCGGCTTCGAGGCCGCTCCGCCCGAACGATCGGTCCCCTCGGAGCCGCGTGCTTGACGGGTCCTGCCGGGCGCGCCTATCCTCCCCGCCACATCACGAAGAGCGGGCTGTGAACGGGACGAGTACCCGTCGCGCGTCGGCAGAGAGATCCGGTGGCTGGTGGAAACCGGAGCGACGGCGACAGGAAATGGACCCGGGAGCCTCCGGACCGAACGGCACGTTGGGCGGCGACGCACGACGAGCCCAGTAGGCTCCGGCGCAGAGCGCCAGCGATAGAGGGCAGCGCCGATCGGCGGACGCGGGGACGACCCACGACCACCCGTCGGTCATCGAGTGCGGCATCGCCGAATGAGGGTGGCACCGCGGAAGGCACGACCTTTCGTCCCGGGACGATTGGTCGTTTCTGATTCCCGGGCGATCCCGGACCGACTCCAGGGCCGCAGGAGACCGCATCGATGGCCACAACCGATCCGCTCAGCCTGACCGAGGCGAAGCGCCTCGCCGGCAACGCCGACACGCTGCTCCTGCGCGCTACCCGTCCGGCCGACCTGGAGACCCCGATCGGCGCCTTCCTCCGCCTCGACGACACCACGACGCCGGCCTATCTGCTGGAGTCCGTGGAGGGCGGCGAACGACTTGGTCGCTACTCGTTCCTCGGGGTCGGTCCGCGCCGCCTCCTCGAGGTCCGTGGCGGCGTCGCCCGGACTCAGACTCGGCCAGTCACGGTCGAGAGCTACAGCCCGGACCTCCCGATCGACGAGACCGAGGCGCCGGACCCGCTCCACGCGATCCGGGCGTTCGTGCCGCGTCGCCGCGTCCAGCCGACCGAGGGCATGCCCCGGTTCACCGGCGGCGCCGTCGGGGCCCTGGCCTACGACGCCGTCAGCCTGTTCGAGCCGAGCGTCCCGCTCCCGGAGCGCGATCCGGTGGGCGTCCCGACGGCGGCCTTCATCGAGACGGACCTCGTCCTCGTCTTCGACCACCTGACCCACACCCTGAGCGCCATCGCCTCGCTCCACACCGACACGCCGGACCTCGAGGGCCGCTACCGGATCGCCGAGCAGGCGATCTTCGAGGCGCTCGAGCGGACGGCCCGGCCCAGCGCGGCGGAGCTGGCCGGGGGAGGGGGGCGGAGCGCGGCGAACGGCGGCGGAGCCAGTGCGGCCAATGGCGGCGACGGCACCCTGCGCGACGACCGGATCGATACCAGCCTCGGCCGGGATGCCTACATCCACGCGGTCGAGGTCGCCAAGGACGCGATCGCGGCGGGCGAGGCGATCCAGGTGGTCCTGGCCCGGCGTCAGTCGTTCGACCTCCCGACCGAACCCGCGACTGGGGCTCCCCTCGACGGGATCTCGCTGTACCGGTCGCTGCGTCGGGTCAACCCCAGCCCGTACCTGTTCTTCGTCCGGACGCCGCAGTTCGAGGTGGTCGGCGCCAGCCCGGAGCTCCTGCTCCAGGTGGAGGGCGACCGGCTGACGACCCATCCGATCGCCGGGACCCGCCCGCGCGGAGCCGACGACAAGGAGGACCAGATCCTCGCGGAGCAGCTCCAACGCGACCCGAAGGAACGGGCGGAGCACATCATGCTCGTGGACCTCGGCCGGAACGACCTGGGGCGTGTGTCGCGGCCCGGGACCGTCACCGTCAGCAAGTACCTCGAGGTCGAGCGGTACAGCCACGTCCTCCACCTCGTGTCCCACGTGGAGGGCCGGCTCCGACCGGACCTCGACGCGCTGGACGCGCTCCGGGCGGTGTTCCCGGCGGGCACGCTCTCGGGCGCCCCGAAGGTTCGGGCGATGCAGCTGATCGCGGCGGCCGAGGGCGAGCGCCGCGGGCTGTACGGTGGCGCGGTCGGCTACCTCGGCTACGACGGCAACCTCGACACGGCGATCACGATCCGGAGTGCCGTCCTTCGCGAGGGCCAGGCCCACGTCCACACCGGGGCCGGCATCGTGGCGGCCAGCGTCCCGGAGAAGGAGTTCGAGGAGACCGAGCACAAGGCCGCCGCCCTGCGCCGGGCAATCGAGCTCGCGGTCGCCCCGGCCGACGCGCCCCGGCCGCGTCCGGAGACCGCCGCCGCGGGGGCCGATCGATGATCCTCGTCATCGACAACTACGATTCGTTCACGTTCAACCTCGTCCAGGCGCTCGAGGCCGCGGGCGCCGACGTCCGCGTCGTTCGCAACGATGCGATCACTCGCGACGGGATCGAGGCGCTCGCGGCCGACCCCGCGGCCCACCTCCGGGGGATCGTCGTGTCGCCGGGACCCGGGGATCCGGACTCGGCGGGCGTGTCGGTCGCCTCGATCGAGGTCGCCCGCGACCACGAGATCCCGCTGCTGGGCGTGTGCCTCGGCATGCAGTCGATGGCGGTGGCATTCGGGGCCTCGATCGTCCGCGCCCCCACGCTCGTCCACGGCGAGGCGTCCGAGGTGACGCACGACGGCGCCGGCCTGCTCGCCGGGATGCCCCCGTCGTTCATGGCCGCGCGCTACCACTCGCTCGCGGTGGATCCGGCGACGCTTCCGCCGGAGCTGCGGATCACCGCGATGAGCGAGGTGGACCGGGTGGTCATGGGCATCCGCCACGTGGCGCTGCCGCTGGAAGGCGTCCAGTTCCACCCCAAATCCGTCCTGACGCCGCAGGGCCCTCACCTTCTCGCGAACTTCCTCCGGCTCGCCGGTGAGGGCGAGGCATCCCGGCTCGACGACGCGTCCGGCTCGTTCGCCACTGCAGGGCTGGCCGATGCGTTGACGGGCCCGGCGCTGGCAGGACCAACCGAGGCTGTCCGATGAGCGACCAGGTCCGGTCCGCGCTCGCTACGGTCGTCGACGGGCGGTCCCTCACGGTCGACGAGGCGCGGGATGCGATGGGCAGCGTCATGGACGGCGAGGCGACCCCGGCGCTCCTGGCCGCGCTTCTCGTGGCGCTCCGGATGCGGGGCGAGACGGTCGACGAGCTGACCGGGTTCGCGACGGCGATGCGAGAGCGCGTCCTCCACGTGGATGCACCCGACGGCGCGATCGACACCTGCGGAACCGGGGGTGACGGGAGCGGGACCTTCAACATCTCGACGACGGCGGCGCTCGTCGCCGCCGCGGCGGGCGTTCCGGTCGCGAAGCACGGCAACCGCGCGATGACCTCGCAGTCGGGCTCAGCGGACGTCCTCGATGCGCTCGGCGTCCGGATCGACCATGACGCGGTCTCGGCCGCAGCCGCGCTGCGCGACATCGGCTTTGCGTTCCTGTTCGCCCCGGGCTTCCACCCGGCGATGAAGCACGCCGGCCCGACGCGCCGAGAGATCGGGGTCCGGACCGCGTTCAACCTGGTCGGACCGCTGACGAACCCGGCCGGGGCGCGGCGCCAGCTCATCGGGGTCGCCGATCCGGTGGCCGCACCGCGGCTGGCCGCCGTCCTCCATCGGCTGGGTGCGGAGCGGGCATTCATCGTCGGCGGGGCGGGAATCGACGAGCTGCCCCTCGATGGGACCGGGACGATCCACGACGTCACGCCGGCCGGCATCACGGAACGCCGGGTCGACGCCGCCGCGCTCGGACTGGTCAAGGCCACGACCGCGAAGCTCGCCGGCGGCTCACCCGCGGACAACGCGCGGATCGTCGAGTCCGTGCTCCAGGGCGAGCCCGGCGCGCGGCGCGACGTCGTGCTGCTGAACGCGGGTGCGGCGTTCGTCGTCGCGGGCATCGTCGACGATCTCGGCGCGGGGATCGACCGAGCGGCGTTGACGATCGACGCGGGCCTCGCCACCGAGCTGCTCGAGCGGTTGCGAGCGGAGCGCCGGACCGCCGAGGCGGCGCGACCACCGATCGTCGAGGGGGCTCCGGCGTGACGGTCATCGACCGTCCGGATCTCGAGCGGCTGCCACCGCCGGACGAGGATCCCGCCCAGGAGCCGGGCCCGCCGGCGGGCGGTCACCGGCGCACCAACGTCGTCCTCGAGATCGCCGACCGACGGCGGGCCGACATCCGCGCCGAGATGGGCCGCCTCAGCCTCGACGACCACCTCGCCGCCGCCGCGGCCACGCCGCCGCCGCGCGACGTCATCGGCCGGCTGGTCACGCCCGGTCTGCACCTGATCGCGGAGATCAAGCGCTCGTCGCCGTCCGCCGGCGACATCGCGGCGGCCGACGAGGACATCGTCGCCCGGGCCCGGGCATACGAGGCGGGCGGAGCCGCGGCGATCTCCGTCCTGTGCGAGCCGCACTGGTTCGGGGGCTCCGTCGATGATCTCAAGGCCGTCCGCGCGGCCGTCGGCATCCCCGTCCTCGCGAAGGAGTTCGTCGTCGAGGAGATCCAGCTCCCGCATCTCCGGGCGGCCGGCGCGGATCTTGTCCTGCTCCTCGCGGTCCTCCACCCGGCGAAGCGGCTGGCACGGCTCGTCGACCGGGCCCTCGAGATCGGGCTCGAGCCGCTCGTCGAGGTCCACGACGAGAAGGAGCTCGCCCGGGCCGTCGCGACGCGCGCCCGGCTCATCGGGATCAACAACCGGGACCTGCGGACGCTCGCGGTCGATACGGATCGAGCGGTCCGCCTCCGCGCGCTCGTCCCGGACGATCGCCTCGTGATCGCCGAATCGGGCGTTCGCGACGCGTCCACGATTGCGGCCTGGCGTGCGAGCGGGTTCGACGGCGCGCTCGTCGGCGAAGCGCTCGTCCGCTCGTCCGATCCGGCGGCCGCGGTTCGGGCCTTCGTCGTCGCGGGTCGTCCGCCCACGGACCCGGCGAACCGCGCGGCCACCGCGCTGGTCAAGATCTGCGGGATCACGGACGCGGAAGGGGTCCTGGCGGCCGTCCGTGCCGGCGCCGACGCGATCGGCCTGAACCTCGTGCCGGGCACCCCGCGCGAGCTGACCCTGACCGAGGCCTTCGCCCTCGCTCGCGTCGCCCGATCGCTCGCGGCGACGCCGCCACGGATCGTGACGATCACCGCCGACGCCGGTCGCGAGCGGATCGCCGAGATCATCGCCGCCGTCGACCCCGACGCCGTCCAGATGTCCGGTGACGAGTCGCTCGACGACGTCGCCGCGACCGGGCGATCGGTCTGGAAGGCGCTTCGTGTGTCCGCCGAGCGCGACGCGCCGGCCGACGTCGTGGACCGGGCTCGGGCCTACCGAGCTGCGGGAGCCGAGCGGATCCTCCTCGATGCGTCCGGGGGACCCCATCCGGGCGGAACCGGGACACGGGTGGCGACGACGTTCGCCGCGGCCGTGGCCCGGGAGGTTCCCGTGATCCTCGCCGGCGGGCTGGATCCCGCGAACGTCGGCGGGGCGCTCCGGGACGTCGCCGCAATCGGTGTCGACACCGCATCGGGCACCGAGCGCTCGCGAGTCGCCGGCGAGCGCCCGACGAAGGACCCGTTCCGTGTCGCCCTGTTCGTCAAGCGGGCCCGCGCGGCCCGGCTCGACCGCCCGCACGTCCCCGCGCGGCCGACGGTCGCCCACCCGGGTCTCCTCCTCGCCGACGAGCACGGCCGCTGGGGCATCGACCGCCAGTTCGGCGGCCGCTACGTCCCCGAGACGCTGATGGCAGCGCTCGAGCAGCTCGAGGCGGCGTACGCGGCGATCCGCCAGGATCCCGTCTTCTGGTCGGAGCTTCGCGAGCTCCTCACCAACTACGCGGGGCGTCCCACGCCCCTGTACCGCGCGGACACCCTCGCCTACGAAGCGCTGGAGCGGGCGGTCGCGGTCGACCCGACCGCACGCCTGCCGCGGCGCATGCGGCTCCACCTGAAGCGCGAGGACCTGGCCCACACCGGGGCGCACAAGATCAACAACGCGCTCGGCCAGGCGTTGCTGACACGGCGGCTCGGCAAGGACCGCGTGATCGCCGAGACGGGCGCGGGCCAGCACGGAGTCGCGACCGCGACCGCCTGTGCGCTCCTCGACCTGCCGTGCGTCGTCTTCATGGGTGCCGTCGACATCGAGCGCCAGCAGCCCAACGTCCTGCGGATGCAGGCGCTGGGGGCGGAGGTCCGGCCCGTGACCTCCGGCACCGCGACGCTGAAGGATGCCGTGAACGACGCGATGCGCGACTGGGTCACGAACGTCGAGACGACCCATTACGTGCTGGGTTCGGCGATGGGCCCGCACCCGTACCCGACGATCGTCCGCGACCTCCAGCGGCGGATCGGCGACGAGGCGGCCGCCCAGGTCGCCGACGCCGAGGGCCGGCTGCCGGACCTCGTCCTGGCCTGCGTCGGCGGCGGATCGAACGCGATCGGATTGCTCGACCGGTTCATCGGCGAGCCGCTCTGTCCGGCTGGCGGTCGCCGAGGCCGCGGGCGACGGGATCGCGACCGGTCGCCATGCCGCAGCGCTCGCGGGCGGGACGCCCGGGATCCTCCACGGCAGCCGGTCGATGATGCTCCAGGACGCCGACGGCCAGGTCGTCGAGGCGCATTCGGCGTCGGCGGGTCTCGACTACCCGGGCGTCGGGCCGCAGGTCGCGGCCCTCGCCGCGGCCGGACGGTTGGAGGTCGCCGCCGCGACGGATGACGAGGCATTCGAGGCGATGCGCTGGCTGTCTCGGACGGAAGGGATCCTGCCGGCGCTCGAGAGTGCCCACGCGCTGGCGGTGCTCCCGCAGCTGTTGGCCGGGGTGGGCGGCGATGGCGCACGCGTCGCTGAATGGCCGGAGGAGGCCGTGATCCTCGTCGGGCTGTCCGGGCGCGGCGACAAGGACCTCGGGCCGTTCGGCCGATGGCTGGAGCGGGCGGACTCGTGACGGCGACGATCGCCGCGCCGGCGGCACTCGCCGCGCCGCGGCACTCGCCGCAGGGACGAACACGTCCGCCGGCGCCGGCCGGATCGCGGCGGCGTTCCGCGCCGCGCGGACCGGCGGCCGCATCGCCCTCGTGCCGTACGTCGTGGCGGGCTACCCCGACGCCGTTACGAGCCTGCGGATCGCCCTCGCCGCGATCGATGCGGGTGCGGACCTCCTCGAGGTCGGGCTGCCGTACAGCGATCCTCTCGCCGACGGCGCGACGCTCCAGCGCGCGTCACATGTCGCGCTCTGCGCCGGCGCGACCCTGGCGGGCAGCCTGCGGCTGATCGAGGAGATCGCGGCCGCCCGCCCGACGACCCCGGTCGTGCCGATGGGCTACGCGAACCAGTTCCTCGGCGGCGGCGATGGCGCCGCGGCGGCACGGCGGCTGTCCGACGCCGGTGCATCGGGCGTCATCGTGGCCGACCTGACGCCGGACGAGGGCGGGCCGTTCGAGGCCGTCGCACGCGAGCATGGGCTTGCCGTGGTGTACCTCGTCGCCCCGACGACGCCACCGGCCCGCCGAGCCGCGATCGCCGCCCGGAGCGGCGGCTTCCTGTATTGCGTGTCGCTCGTCGGGGTCACCGGAGCGCGGGTGTCGCTGCCGGCATCGGTGGGCCGTCTCGTTCGCGACGTCACCGCCGCCTCCCCGGTCCCCGTCGCGGTCGGGTTCGGCGTCAGTCGGCCCAGCCACGTCCGGGCCATTGCCCGGGCCGGAGCTGCGGGCGTGATCGTGGCGTCGGCCCTCGTCGATGCTCTCGGTCCGGACGGAACCGACGTCGATGCGATGTCACGGCTCGTCGGCGACCTTCGGCGCGCGACCGGCCGCCGTCCGCCCGGCTGAGTCGGCAGTACGCTGCCGCGATGACGGAGCCGATCCTCGTCACGATCGAGCACACGCCGAAGAAGACGTTCGCGACCGCGGCCGACTGGCCGGGTTGGAGCCGGTCGGGCAAGACCGAGGCGCTGGCCCTGGAGGCGCTCGCGGCGTATCGGCCGCGCTACGCGGCGGTCGGGACGACGGTCGATCCGTCGTTCTCGGGGATCGTCGGCTTCGACGATCTCGAGGTCGTCGAGCGGGTCGCCGGCTCGGCCGGCACCGAGTTCGGCGTACCCAGCCGTCCCACGGACCTCGACGCCCGGTCGCTCGATGCGCCCGCCGCCGGACGCCTCGCGTCCCTCGTCGCCGCCGCCTGGGCGCTGTTCGACCGGACGGCAGCCGCCGCCCCGGAGGAGCTGCGGAAGGGGCCGCGTGGCGGCGGCCGGGACACCTCCAGGGTCGTCGCCCACGTGGTCGACGCCGACCGGGCCTACGCGAACGAGATGGGCATCAAGATCGCCACGCTCGAGCCGGACGACGCGGCGGCCGTCCAGGCGATGCGCGACCAGATGCTCGAGGTCCTCCGCTCGGCTCGTGCCGGGACGCCGCTCGCCGGCCGTCGCTGGCCGGCTCGCTACGCCGCCCACCGGATCGCCTGGCACGCGCTCGATCACACCTGGGAGATCGAGGACCGGAGCGAGCCGGCTCCCGTCGACTGACCGACGCCGACGGCGACGGCGACGTCGGGGCGTAGCGCGACCGGATCAGAGAGCCGCGATCCGAGCGGCCTCCACGACGACGTCCGGCACGGCGCCGAGACGCGCTGCCTGGGCTCGGACCGCCTCGCCGGACCAGCCGGCCGCCCGCAGCTCACGGACGCCGTGGTCGGCGTCGGTCTTCGACAGCTTCGCGCCCGACACCTTGCGGATCAGCGGGTGGTGGAGGAAGCGCGGCGGCTCCACGCGGCCGAGCAACCGCCCGAGTCGGATCTGCCGTGGCGTGTCGGCGAGGAGATCCTCGCCGCGAACGACGAGGTCGATGCCCTGGCGCAGGTCGTCGACGACGACGGCGAACCCGTACGTCCAGTTGCCGGACCGATCGCGAGCGACCAGGTCCCCCTGTGCCGAGGGCACGCCGACCTGGCGACCGACGAGGAGGTCGTCGAACCGTTCGGTGCCGTCGCCCAGGGCGACCCGCAGGCTCGTGGCCGCGTCATCGGGGAGTGCCCGGGCCCGGCAGGCCGACGGGCACCCGACGCCGGACCACTCGTGCCCATGCTCGCGTGCCCAGGCGGCGAACGTCGCCCGCGTGCAGCCACAGCGGTAGACGAGGCCGGCGTCGGTCAGCCGGTCCAGCGCCGCGGCGAATGCCGCGCGAGCATCCGCGTCGGTCTGGCGGACGGGCCCCGCATCGGCCGCGAAGCCCAGCCATGCCAGGTCCTCGACGAGGGCCGCGTCGAACATCGGCCGCGATCGCTGCCGGTCGTGGTCCTCGATCCGGACGAGCACCGAAGCTCCGGCGATCCTCGCGGCGCCCCACACCCACAGGGCGCTCGCCACGTGGCCCAGGTGGAGGAAGCCCGTCGGCGCCGGCGCGAACCGGGTCCGCCGGGCCGGCGGGATCGTCGGCGCGGACCGGCCGCCCGGCGGCGGCTCAGCGTTCGTCGTGAGTCGCCGCCATCCGCTTCTCCCGCAGGCGGTCCCGTCGCTCGAGCGACCGGGCCACCACGAACAGGCGCTTGTAGATCGCGAGCAGGTCGGCCTGGGGCGTCGGGCCGTCGTTCGCCATCGAGACCCGGAGGAGGACCTCGCGCTCGCGCTCGGGATCCCGAACCGCGCGTCGACCGGTCGCGACCTTCTCCCGGCCCACGGCCCGCGCGAGCTCGGCGCGTTCGTTCAACAGCCGCACGATCCGTCGATCCAGCGCGTCGATCCGCCGCCGCAGCCGCCGCAGCTCGGCCGTCTCCCCGGCGCCCGTCGCGCCGCGCCGGCCGGTCCGGCCGCTCACGACGCCGCCCCGGAGCGCGCCGCGATCGCCTCGAGCGCGAGGAGATACCCACGCTTGCCCAGGCCGACGATCGAGTCCTCCGCCACGTCGTGGAGGAAGTTGACGTGGCGGAACGGCTCGCGCGTCTCGGGATCGGACAGGTGAACCTCCCAGAACGGTCGCTCGACGCCGAGCAGCGCGTCGCGCAGGGCGACCGAGGTGTGGGTCAGCCCGCCGGCGTTGACGATCGCGACGTCGAAGTCGCGCTGGTGGAGGCGATCGATGAGCGCGCCCTCGTGATTCGACTGGTAGAAATCGACGTCAAGGCCCAGCTCCGCGGCCCGCGCCGAGATCTCCGCATGGATGTCGTCGAGCGTGTCCGTCCCGTAGATTGCCGGCTCACGGCTGCCCAGCAGATTGAGGTTCGGTCCCTGGAGGACGAGGACGCGGGTCACGCCGCTCCCCCCGCGGGGTCGAGCAGGGACGCCGCGGCCCGCTCGACGACCTCGCGCGGGACGTCGGACCGGACGATCGAGCCGTCGCCCGTCGGCAGGACCCAGCGGAGGGCGCCGCCGGCGTGCTTCTTGTCCGCAGCCAGGTGGTCGAGGACGGCAGGCAGGGCGTAGGGCAGCGGTCGCGTCGCGAGACCCAGCTCGGTCAGGAGGCCCTCGATCCGGTCGGCTCGATCGGCGGGCGTGACGCCCAGCTCACGCCCGATCCGAACCGCCCCCCGCAGCCCGTGAGCGACCGCCTCGCCGTGGACGAGGTCGCGATACCCGCCGGCGGCCTCGACGGCGTGACCCAGGGAATGGCCCAGGTTCAACGTGATCCGGCCGTCCTCGGCACCCTGCTCCCGTTCGTCGGCGTCCGTGACCTGCACCTTGGCCCATGCCGCGCGCTCGACGAGCTCGGCAACGGCGCCGCTGTCGAACGCCGCCGCGTCGCCGCGCGCGATCGCCTCGCCGTCGCGCTCGAGGAGCTCGAAGAGCGGCTCGTCACCGAGGGCGGCCATCTTCACCGCCTCGCCGAGGGCCGCTCGCCGTTCGCGCTCCGGCAACGACCGGAGGAAGCCGATGTCGACCACGACCGCCGCGGCCGGATGGAACGCTCCGACGAGGTTCTTGCCGGCCGCCAGGTCGACCCCGGTCTTGCCGCCGATCGACGAGTCGATCTGGGCGACGAGCGTCGTCGGGACCTGGACGAGCGGCACGCCGCGGAGCCACGTCGCGGCGAGGAACCCCGCGGCATCGCCCAGCGCTCCGCCGCCGATCGCCACGAGAGGCTCCCCGCGCTCGACCCGCAGGGCGGCCAGGGTGCCGGCGGCCTCCTCGACGACTGTCAGCGACTTGGCGCCCTCACCTTGCGGGAGCAGGACGCGCTCGATCGGCCAGCCGTCGTCGGCGAGCGCAACCGCGATCGTCTCACCGGCCGCCGCCCATGCCGTCGGCTCGGAGACGAGGATGGCCCGGCGTGCCCGCAGGCCCCGCAGCGCGTCACCGACGACCGCGGCCGCGATCCCCTCGCCGATGACGAGGTCGCCGCCGAGCGACCGCCCGCGGAGGAGGATCGTCGGCTCCGGCGCCTGAGCGGCGCGGGCGACGACCTCATCCGCCCGCTCGACGATCGACGCCAGCTCGGCGACGCCGTTCAGCCGGCTCGCCGCGGAGTAGAACCGCTCCCGGTCGCGAGCGAGGTCGCGGATCGTCCCCATCGGGTCGCGACCGGCGATCAGCGGCCGGACGTTCGGGGAGCGACGGAGGCGCTGGGCGAGGACCTCCGGTCGGACGTCGAGCCAGATCGGGGACCCGCCGCCGATACAGGGCCCAGCGGTTCCTCGGATCGATGACGGCCCCCCCGCCAGTCGCAACGACCGTCCGGATCTCGCTGCCGGGGTCCGGCGGTCCGAGCCCGTCGACGGCCTGTCGCTCCATGTCCCGAAACGCGGCTTCTCCGCGCTCGGCGAAGATCTCGGGGATCCGCTTGCCGGCCGTCTTCTCGATCGCCTCGTCGAGGTCGACGAACGTCGCGCCATGACGATGGGCGAGCCGCCGCCCCACGGCGCTCTTGCCGCTGCCCGGCAGCCCGACGAGGACGACGTCCACGCTCCGGCCGCCTAGTCGTCGCCGCCGGAGCCGGCCTCGTCGCCGCCGCCGGCTCCGTCGTCGGCGGTCTCGACGCCGCTCGCGACCCGGCGCCCGCCGGCGACCGGAGCGGGGATCGCCGACGAGATCCGCTCGACGTAGCGATCCAACGAGGTGCGGGTGTCGTCGATGGTGTTGCCGCCGAACGTGTCGAGCATCGAATCCGCGAGGGTCAACATGACCATCGCCTCGCCGACGACCCCTGCGGCGGGCACGACGCTGATGTCGGACCGCTCGTAGTGGGCCTTGTCGACCGCGTCCCCGGTCACGAGATCGGCGGAGGGAAGGGGCCGCGCGAGCGTGCTGATCGGCTTCACGGCACCGCGCACGACGAGCGGCTCGCCGTTCGTCACGCCGCCCGTCAGCCCGCCGGCGTTGTTCGAGCGGTGGATCCACCGACCGCCCTCGCCGCGGCCCTCGATGACGTCGTGCACGGCGGATCCGAACCGTCGCGTCTGCTCGAACCCCAGCCCGAACTCGACCCCCTTGACGATGTTGATGCTCATGACGGCGGCGGCCAGCGCCGCATCCAGCCGGCGGTCCCAGTGGACGTACGACCCGAGCCCGATCGGCAGCCCGTGGGCCACGACCTCGAACACGCCGCCCACCGTGTCGCCGTTCGACCGCGCCTCGTCGATCCGGGCGATCATCGCGATCTCGGCGTCCGGATCCGGACAGCGGAGCGGCGACGCGTCGGACTCCTCGCGAGAGCGCGTCGCGCGGGCCGGGTCCACGGCGACCCCGCCGACCTCCGCTGTGAACGACCAGACGTCCACACCGAGCTCGGTGAGGATCGCCCGGGCGATCCCACCGGCCGCGACCCGCGCGGCGGTCTCCCGGGCGGACGCTCGCTCCAGGACGTTCCGGACGTCGTTGAACCCGTACTTCAGGGCGCCAGCGAGGTCCGCGTGCCCTGGCCGGACACGGGTCACCGGGGTCGCCCGCTTGTTTCCATCCGCCGCGGCGGCGGCGAGCGAGGACGCCTCCTCGTCCGAGAGGTCCTCGACCTGCATGACGGTCGTCCAGTTCTCCCAGTCGCGGTTCGCGACGAGGACGAGGATCGGCGAGCCGAGCGTCAACCCGTGGCGGACGCCGGAGACGATGTCGGCGGTGTCGCGCTCGATCGCCTGGCGCGCGCCCCGACCGTAGCCGCGCTGACGCCGGGCGAGGTCGACGGAGAGCTGCTCCGATGACAGGGCGAGACCGGCCGGGACGCCCTCGACGGTGACGCCGAGGGAGCGACCGTGCGATTCCCCGGCCGTCAGCCAGCGAAGGCGACCCATCGGCTCGAATGCGGCCGTGAGCGCGTCAGTCGGCGCCGGAGCCGTCGGACGACGACCCCGTCGCGGCTGACGATGCGGCGCCGGCCGGGGCGGGCTCCGGCTCGCCGGTCGGCTCTCCCTCGGCCGACCGGACGCCGCCCGCCCGCGCCGTGGACAGGGCCTTCTGCATGACATCGACCGGGGCCGGCCGGCCCGTCCAGAGCGTGAACGCGGCCGCGCCCTGGTGGAGGAGCATCAGCTCGCCGTCGGAGACCGTCGCCCCCGCCGCCTCGGCGTCCTGGAGGAGCCGCGTCCGCTTGTAGATCAGGTCGAGGACGAGCAGCTCCGGCGGCAGGATCTCGGCCGGGATCGGGGAGACGTCCGCCGCCAGTCCGATCGAGGTCGCGTTGACGAGCACCTTCGACTTGGCGAGCTCGGCCTCGATGATCGAGTCGTGCCAGGGCATCGCCCGCAGCTCCATGTGCGATGCGCTGCGCCCGAAGTGCTTGACGAGGGACTCGCCCCGGTGGAGGTGACGGTTGAAGACGATGACCCGCTGGAAGCCCTCGCGGATCAGGCCGTAGACGACCGCCCGCGCCCCGCCGCCGGCCCCGAGGACGATCGCGTACCGCGGCATCTTCTGGCGCCCGACGAGATGGTCCAGCGCGACCTTGAACCCCGGCACGTCCGTGTTGTGGCCGACGAGCCGATGGCCCTCGCGCGTGATCGTGTTGACCGCTCCGGTCGCCTGGGCCTCCTCGGTCAGCTTGTCGACGAGCGGGACGACCCGCTCCTTGTGGGGGATCGTGACGTTCGCCCCGAGGAAGTCGTCGCCGCGGATCTCGCCGATCGCGTCGGGCAGGACGATCGGGGCGCGATCCCACAGCTCGTAGGCCGCGTCGATCCCCTGGTCGTCGAACGCGGCCTGATGCATCGCGCCCGACAGCGAATGGGCGACGGGATGGCCGATGAGAACGACGCGCTTGGTCATGACGCCACCCTTCCGAGGTCGTCGAAGAAGCCCGGGTAGGAGATCGCGGCGCTGGCCGGACGGAGGATCGTCGTCCGGTCGGCGGCCACGAGGCCCGCGATCGCGAAGGTCATCGCCAGGCGATGGTCGTCGAGGCTGTCGACCGTCGTCCCGAGGAGCGCTCGACCGCCGCGGATCCGGAGATCGTCGCCGTCGACCGTGACGTCGACGCCGAGGGCCCGCAGCCCGTCGGCCGTGCCCGCGATCCGGTCGGATTCCTTGTGGCGGAGCTCGCCGGCGCCGCGGATCGTCGTCGTGCCGGTCGCCTGGGCCGCGGCGAGGCAGAGGATCGGGATCTCGTCGATCGCGGCCGCCACATCGGACGGACCCAGGTCGATCCCGTGGAGCGAGGACGAGCGCACGCGCAGGTCCGCAAGCGGCTCGCCGATCCCGCGGTCGCCGGCCGCGTCCGCGTCCGCGTCGGTCGGTGTCTCGGTGATGTCGGCGCCCATCGAGCGGAGGATGTCGATCACCGCGCGGCGCGTCGGGTTCACGCCGACATCGCGAAGCGTCAGGTCCGCATCGGGGTGGATCGAGGCGGCGACGAGCCAGAACGCGGCCGCGGACACGTCGCCGGGAACGCGATCGTCGATCGCCTGCATCGCTCGCCCTCCCTCCACCGTGACGGCGACCGCACCCTCATGGCCGCCTGCTTCGCCCGGCGACAGTCGCTCCGTCCGGACCTCGACGCCCCGCGCCCGCAGCATCCGCTCGGTGTGGTCGCGCGTCGCAACCTGCTCGCGAACGGTCGTGGTGCCCTCTGCGCGGAGTCCGGCCAGCAGGATCGCCGACTTGACCTGGGCGCTCGGGACGGGGGTCCAGCGATCGACCGCGATGAGCGGATGACGACCGATGACGGTCAGTGGTGGGAGGGAGTCGTCGGCCCGGGCATGGACCGTTGCGCCCATCGCCCGAAGTGGCTCGATGATACGGGCGACTGGTCGACGCCGCAACGAATCGTCGCCGTCGAGGACGGTCCGGAATGGCAACCCGGCCACGATCCCCGAGAAGAGCCGCAGGCTTGTCCCGGAGTTGCCGCAATCCAGGTCCGCCGCCGGCTCGCGCAACCCGTCGACGCCCGGCGACACGACCCGGTAGTCGACGGTCGGACCGCCCGCGCGATCGACGTCCTGCCGCTCGACGTTCGCTCCGAGGGCGCGGCAGATCGCGGCCGTCGACCGGACGTCGGCGCCGTCACCCGCGCCCCGGATCCGGCTCTCGCCGGCCGCAAGCGTCGCCAGCATCAGGGCCCGGTGGCTGACCGACTTGTCGCCCGGCAGCTCCAGCTCGCCGCGAAGGCGGGCTGCCCGGTCGACGACGGCGGCTTCCGGCGGGGTCATCGTCGCCATCAGTGCCGACCGAGCGCGCCACTGCTCCCGACGCCGGCGACGCTCTCCGCCACGACCGGTGCGTCGCGCAGCCCACGGACCTGCTCGTGGACCGGGATCAGCTGGGCCATCATCGCCCGGAACTGGTCGAAGGTGAGCTGCTGCTCGGCGTCCGAGAGCGCCTCATCCGGGTTCGGGTGGACCTCGACCATGACGCCGTCGGCCCCGACGGCCACGCCGCCGATCGCCAGCGACGGGACGAGCCAGCGCTTGCCCGTCGCATGGCTCGGATCGACGATCACCGGCAGGTGGGTCAGCTGACGCAGCACCGGTACGGCGGACAGGTCGAGCGTGTTGCGCGTGTACGTCTCGAACGTCCGGATGCCGCGCTCGCAGAGGATCACGTTCGGGTTGCCGGAGCTGACGATGTACTCGGCCGCCATCAGCCATTCCTCGACCGTGGCGCTGAACCCGCGCTTGAGCATGACCGGACGCGCGACCCGCCCGACCGCCATCAGCAGCGAGAAGTTCTGCATGTTCCGGGTGCCGACCTGCAGGATGTCGGCGTACTCGGCGACGATGTCGACCTGGTTGGGCTCCATCACCTCGGTGATCACGGGCAGCCCGGTCCGCTCGCGCGCCTCGGCGAGGTCGCGCAGGGCCTCGACGCCGAGCCCCTGGAAGCTGTACGGCGAGGTCCTCGGCTTGAACGCCCCGCCGCGAAGGATCGTGGCCCCGGCATCGGCGACTGCGTGCGCCGTGTCGAAGAGCTGGGTCCGGCTCTCCACCGAGCACGGCCCGGCCATCACCGTCAGCGAGCCGTCGCCGATCACGGCGTCGAGCACCCGGATCACGGTGTCCTCGGGCTGGAACTCGCGCGATGTGAGCTTGAACGGGCGGCTGATCGGGGTGACGGTCTCGACGCCGGGCAGTCCGCTGAGGCGGGCGCTCAGGTCGGCCTTTCGCCCGCCGATCTCGCCGATCACCGCGATGACCGTTCGCTCGGCCCCGGCATGGTCGTACGGCGTCAGCCCCTCGCCGAGGATGGCGCTCTTCACGCCGAGGATCTCGGCCTCGCCAGCCGTTCGCGCCATCACCACGAACATCGCCGTTCGGTTCCTCCATGGTCAAACAAAAAAGCAGAGGTCGCGACCTCTGCTTCCACCCGGCACGACCCGCGATCCCGGGCCTAGGCTCCGGAAGTGGTCATGCCGGGCGTCGAAAGTAGATGAGAGTGTTCATGTGCGTGTGGCGGACGGTACGGCGGGCGGGCACGCGTGTCAACGACACGTGCGCGCGGACCCTCCTCGCCTCCGCCTCACGGTCGCCCGCCGGGCAGGCCCGCCCTCGCCATGATCTGCTCGACGACCCCTGTCTTCGCGTCGGCGTAGTCCTGGACGTACTGCCAGTCGCGCCCGAGCAGGTCGCGCTTCGTCCCCTCGTAGAGCGCGCGATCCTCGTCGTGTGTGCGGAGCCAGTCCCGGAACCCGACCATCCGTTCGAGCTCCACGCAGCCATCCGAGAAGACGTGGAGGTTGATGTTGGTGTCCGGTCCCTTGAAGACCCGGTGGTCGTACCAGTCCGGTTCGTTCTCCCGGATCCGGAGGACATAGCCCGCCGCCTCCAGGTCCGCCGCGTAGGCGGGCTCGTCTCGGACGTCCTGGACGATCATCGTGATATCGATGATCGGCTTGGCGGCCAGGCCCGGGACGGACGTGGAGCCCGTGTGCTCGATCTGGAGGACGCGATCGCCGAGGATCGACCGGATCCGAGCGGCCTCGCGCGCGTAGAGCGCCGGCCACCCGGGGTCGGCGTCGACGAACAGGATCGGGGCCGTCAGCGGCTCGAGCTCGCCGACGGTCAACGCCTCGATCTGCTCCTTCGTCCTCGTCGGACGGCTCGTCCTGGAGTCGGTCATCGGGGCCTCCGGCGCATGTGGAAGCCGGCCACGCTAGCAGATGGCGGCGGTCCGGCGGGCCCGAGGGTGCGTGGTAGGATTCCGCCCGCCGCGCGACGGAGAGGTCGCATAGAGGCCTAGTGCGACGGTTTGCTAAACCGTTGAGTGGGGTAACCTGCTCCGAGGGTTCGAATCCCTCCCTCTCCGCCAGATTCGCCCCGGTCCCGTACCGGATCGACGCGCGGGCACGAGGCGCCCGTAGCTCAGTGGATAGAGCGTCAGGTTGCGGACCTGAAGGTCGTGGGTTCGAGTCCCGCCGGGCGCGCCACTCCTCGCCGGTTTCGCTGTCCCGTTCTGCGATCGACCCATGACGTCATCACAGCCTCGGGCGCTCCATCGCTACAGTACGGCTTGTGGACAGGTACGACGCCGCCGAAGCGGCTGGACGGGCCGGAATCAGCGTCGAAGAGCTGGATCGGCTCGTCCAGCTGGGCATCCTCAAACCGGATTCCGAAGGGCGCCTCACGGCGGGTGACGTGCGCCGTGCAGGGCTGGTCGACAGCCTGATCGCTGCGGGGATCTCGCCTGACGGTCTGGGCGAAGCCATGCGCGGCGGGCTGGTCTCGCTCGACTTCCTCGACGCGCCCGCCTTCGAGCGGTTCTCGGCGCTCGGCGGGGTCACCTTCGCGCAGCTCGCCGAGCAGACCGGCGTGCCCATCGAGCTCCTGATGCTCATCCGCGAAGCCACCGGATCCAGCCTGCCCGGGCCCGATGATCGCCTTCGCGAGGGCGAGATGCCCTATGCCGAGTTCATCGAATTCCAGGTCGCGGCCGGCTTCAGCCCGATCGCGATCCAGCGGCTGCTGCGTGCGACGGGCGACAGCCTGCGTCGGCTGGCCGAGTCGGAGTCCGCCTGGTGGAACTCCGAGGTGATGGTGCCGGCCACGATGGCTGGAGAGCGGCCGGACGCCGTCGCAGGTGCGGAGTTTGTCACCCGTATGAACGACCTCTCGGAACTGGCAGTGATCGAGATGTACCGTCTGGAGCAGACGAAGACGTGGACTGCCAACATCATCGACGGCCTCGAGACCTCGCTGGCCGGAGCCGGGTTGCACAGCCGTCTCGACCATCCGCCCGCGATGTGCTTCCTCGATATCACCGGCTACACGCGGTTGACCCAGGAGCAAGGCGACGCTGCCGCCGCCCGGCTGGCCGATCAGCTCGGTGGGCTGGTGCAGCGAACGTCGATCAAGCACGGCGGCAGGCCGGTGAAGTGGCTGGGCGACGGCGTGATGTTCTATTTTCCGAACCCCGGCCCGGGGGTCGTCGCCGCCCTGGAGATGGTCGGGGGTGTCGCCGAGGCCGGGCTGCCGCCGGCGCATGTCGGCCTCCACGCGGGGCCGCTGATCTTCCAGGAGGGCGACTACTACGGCCAAACGGTCAATGTCGCGTCACGGATCGCCGACTACGCACGACCCGGCGAGGTGCTCGTCAGCCAGGACGTCGTCGATGCCGCCGGCGGGGTGGACGTCGTCTTCCGCGAGATCGGCCCGGTCGAGCTCAAGGGCGTCGGCGGCGCGGTGCGCCTGCACGCCGCCTCGCGGGTTGGTTGAGCGTCTCGCTCGCGCGTCGACCTGCGAACCCCCGATACCCGGCAGCGCTATCGTGGCGCCATGGATCGACGAGATCGGGGGCCGATTGACCCGATGGACGACCCGGGATCGGTCCGATGCTGACGATGGCGGTCGGCCACAGCGACGATCCGGAGCCCGCTGACGCCATCGCCGCCGTCATCGCCGAATGCCGTGCCACCCTGGACGGCCGCGCGCCCCAGGCGGGGCTGCTCTTCTCTGCGTTCGACAGCTTCGACCCGTCGATCGTCGCGGCCGTCCGAGACGCGTTCCCGGGTGTCCGCGTGGTCGGCGCGACCTCGGGCGGTGAGCTCTCGTCCATGGGCGGGTACCAGGAGGACTCGATCACGCTGGCCCTCTTCGCATCCGATGACGTGGAGATCCGGGTCGGCATGGGGCAGGGTCTGGCGACCGACGCCGGTGCCGCCGCGCGGGCCGCGGTCGAGGAGGCGCTCACGGGCCTGACCAAGGAGCCGCGTGTCTGCATCGTCCTCGCGGATGCGTTCTCCACCGACCCGAGCCTCCTGCTCGAGGCCGTCCGCGAGGCGCTTCCGGCGGGCGTCGAGGTGCTCGGCGGCGCCTCGGCCACGGGCAACCTGGCGAGGAATTGTCCGACGTACCAGTTCCGCGACGACGCCGTGGTCGACGACGGGATCGCGGTCCTGCTGTTCGCCGGGCCGCTCGCCTATTCGGTGGCGGTCGGGACCGGTTGGACGTCCATCGGGACGTTCGGCGTGGTGACCGCCGCCAAGCCCGGCCTGATCTGCGAGATCGACGGGCGGCCGGCCCTGGAGTTCGTCAGCCGCTACCTCGACTCGACCGGGCCGGCGTCGTACGGCAATCCGATCGCGATCTTCGAGGACGGCGCGGACGAGCCGTACCTGCGCGTCGCCATGGGGTCCGATCCGACGCTCGGAACGGTGGGGATTGCCGGGTCCGTTCCCGTCGGCGCCCGCGTCCGACTGTCGACCGCCAACACCGATGACATCCTCGGCGGCGTCTCCGAGGCCTTGTCACGCGCCGGCGCCGGCTTTCCTGCCGGGGCGCGCCCGGAGGCGGCGCTCGTGTTCTCGTGCGTGGTCCGCAAGTTCCTGCTCGGGACGCGGACCGGCACGGAATCAGATCTCGTCCGCGATGCCCTCGGCCCGTCCATCCCATTTGCGGGTTTGTATTGCACTGGCGAGATCGGCCCGGCCGGCCCGGCCGGTGAGAGCCGCTTCCTGAACGAAACGTTCGTCACCCTGCTCCTGGGATCGTGACCGCGCCACCGGATCCGCCGGTCGGCCCGGACGCGTCGCGGGTCGATGCCCGCAAGGAGGCGCTCCGGCTCAGCCGTCGGGTCGAGCGGCTGGAGATGACGCTTCGCCAGGTCGAGGATATCCGTGACACGAACGCCCGCCTCCTCGATCGATTGATGGTCGAGCTCGCGGCGGAGCGAGCCCGCTCGGAATCCCTGCTCCTCAACGTCCTTCCGCAGCGGATCGTCGATCGACTGAACGCCGGTGAGCAGCGGATCGCCGACCGCCACGACGACGTCGCCGTCGTCTTCAGCGACTTCGTCGGGTTCACCGGGATCGCCGGCCGGCTGGCGGTCGCCGATCTCGTCGACGAGCTCGGCGGGCTGTTCTCCTCGTTCGACGCGGCGGCGGATCGGTTCGGCGTCGAGAAGATCAAGACGATCGGTGACGCCTACCTCGCCGTCGCCGGGCTCGCTCCACTCGCGGGCGGCGACCAGCGCGAGCCGGCCGCCGCCGCGGCCGACATGGCCATCGCGATGCTCGACGCCGTGGCCGCCGCGGGGGCGCCCTGGCAGGTCCGGATCGGCATCGACGTGGGGCCGGTCGTCGCCGGCGTGATCGGCACGCGGACGTTCGCCTACGACGTCTGGGGCGATACGGTGAACGTCGCGAGCCGCCTCGAGTCCGCGTCGGAGCCCGGGCGGATCCACGTCTCCGACGCGGTCGCGGCCGCGCTCGCCCCGCTGTTCGCGCTCGAGCCGCGCGGCGAGATCACGCTGAAAGGCAAGGACAGCGCCCCGACCTGGTTCCTCGTCGGCCGCCGAGCGACGACGTCCGCGCCCGACCGGGCCGGTCAGCGGATGACGAACGTCGCGACGATCGCCACGAGCGGCGGCAGCGCCTGGACCATCGCCGCCTGCACGAACCGCCGGCTCGTCGCGAGCAGGATGATCCCCGCGCCAACCATGCAGGCGCAGCAGAACAGCACGATCGCCCGGCCCGCGACGTCCTCGCCGGCGGCGATCAGGGCCACCCCGGCGGCCACGCCGATCGCCAGGAACAGGTTGTAGAAGCCCTGGTTGAACGCCATCGGCCGGACCGCAGCGATCTGCTCGTCCGTCCGGAGCCCGAAGCGCGCCGCCACGCCCGGCCGCCCGAAGAGCACGCTCTCGAGGACGAAGAACCAGACGTGGATCGCCGCACCGAGCAGCGCGGCGAGCTGGGCGATCAGGGGCATCGAACCGGGTCCTCCGTCAGTCGGTCATCATTGCGCCGAGGGTAGCAGCGAGGAACGCATGGCAGACGACCGGATCGGCTTCCTGGGGCTCGGGACGATGGGTGCTGCGATGGCCGCCAACCTCGCCCGGGCCGGGTTCACCGTCACGGCCTGGAACCGGTCGCCCGGCCGGGCGGCGGAGCTCGATGACCTCGGGGTCGTCCGCGCCGCGACCGCCGCCGACGTGGCTCGGGCCAGCGACGCGGTCGTCGTCTGCGTGTCCGACACGCCGGATGTCGAGTCCGTCCTGTTCGGTCCCGACGGCCTGGTGGACGGCGCCCGCGACGGCCAGCTCGTCATCGACTGCTCGACGATCTCGCCGTCGGCGACCCGCGACTTCGCGGCGCGCCTCGCCGCCCTCGGGGTCGCCCTGGTCGACGCCCCGGTGTCGGGCGGCAGCGAGGGCGCCCAGAAGGCCACGCTCACGATCTTCTGCGGCGGTGAGGCGGCCGACGTCGACCGTGCCCGCCCGATCCTCGCGGCGATGGGGAAGACGATCACCCACGTCGGCCCGAGCGGTGCCGGGCAGGCCGTCAAGGCCGTGAACCAGGTGATCCTGGCCGGGACGTATCTCGGGGTCGCGGAGGGCATCGTCCTCGCCATCAAGTCGGGGCTGGACGTGAGCCAGGTCGTCGAGGCGCTCGGCGGCGGGGCGGCCCAGAGCTGGGTCCTCGCCAACCGGAGCGAGCGGATGCGGGTGAACGACTACCCGCTGGGCTTCAAGGTCGCGCTCCACCGCAAGGACCTGGGCATCGCGCTGGACATGGCCACCGAGATGGGCGCCGAGCTGCCCGTCGCCGAGCTGGCGGCGGATTTCGAGACCGATCTGATCGCGAAGGGCCACGACGAGGACGACATGTCCGCGCTGGCGCGGACGATCCGCGAGCGGTCCGGCCTTCCGAGCTAGCCGACGGCCATCGCCGCCGCCGACCGAGACGAGCAGCATCGGGTCGCCGAGCCGGCCCTCGTAGCGCGGCCGGAAGCGCTCCTCGTTGTACATGTCCGCGACGTCGACGCGGCGTGCCGGCGTCCCCGGATGAGGCAGCTCGGTATGGGCGTACTTGCCGTCCTGGATGGCCATCATCCGGCCGGTGACGCCGTCGCGGACGAGGTCCATCGCGACATTCGCGAAGGTCGTCGCGACCATCGCGTCGAGGGCATCCGGCTCCCCCGAGCGGAGGTCGTACGTGAGCTCGGACGCGACCGCCTCGATGCCGGTCCGCTGCCGGAGCTCGATCGCGAGGGCCTCGCCCACGTTTGCCTTGTGGCGGTGGCCGAATGCGTCGGCCTCGCCGACGTCGGCCATCCGGGCGCCCTGCCAGATCGCGCCCTCCGCGGTGACGACGACCGAGTACCGCGACGGGTTGGCGTCGCGGTCGGCCGTCAGGATCTCGGCCAGCCGGTCGAGGTCGTAGGGCGCCTCCGGGATCAGGCAGCGGGCACTCGTCACGTACGCCGTGTAGAGCGCCGAGAAGCCCGCGTCGCGCCCGAAGATCCGGAACACGCCGATCCGCTCGTGGCTGCCGAGGGTCGTCCGCTGGCGGTTGATCAGCTCCTTGGCCCGCGTGATCGCCGTCGAGAACCCGATGCAGTACTCGGTCCCGGCCACGTCGTTGTCCATCGTCTTCGGGATCGCGACGAGCGGCACGCCCTCGTCGAAGAGCACGCGCGAGAAGCTGAGGGTGTCGTCGCCGCCGATCGTGACGAGCACGTCGAGGCCGAGCCGCTCGATGTTGTCGAGCACGACCGGCGTGAGGTCGACGACCCCGTCGGGCCCGGTCATCGCGGTCACGCGCGCCGGATCCATCCACGTCGGCAGGCCCGCGGGCGCCATCTTCTTCGGGTTGGTCCGCGACGTATGGAGCCACGTCCCACCCGTCCGGTCGATCGTCCGGGTGTTCGCGCGGTCCAGGCGGACGATGTACTGCGGGTCCGGCTCCGGGTCGAAGCGGAGGTGGGTCAGGCCCTCCCAGCCGCGGCGAATCCCGATGACCTCGTCGCCGAACTCGGTGGCGCGATAGACCACCGACTTGATGACCGAGTTCAGGCCCGGGACGTCACCGCCGCCGGTGAGGATTCCGATGCGTCGCGTTCCACTCATGGCGCCCGGCATCGTACCCCTCGGCGGCCGAACGGGTGGGTTGCGGGATGGTGACGGGCAGGATGACGGGAGCGCGATTCGCGGCCTGTATAGTCGCGTTCATGAACTACGAGCTGTTCATGGGGGAGGCGCTCGCGGAGGCCCGCAACGCGATCGCGGCGGGCGAGCGCCCGAACGCGGCCGTGGCCGTCGTCGACGAGGCGATGGTCGCCCGCGCCCACGATCGCGTGATCGAATCGAACGACCCGACGGCCCACGCCGTGATCGTCGCCCTCCGGGAAGCCGCCCGGAAGCTCGGGCTGGATCGGCTGAGCGATGCAACGATCTTCACGACCGTGGAGCCGTGCGTGATGTGCGTCGGGGCGCTCCTCGAGAGCGATGTCGCCGCCCTCGTCTACGCGCTGCCCCACGAGACGGAGGGCGCCGCCGGCACCGTCATCCAGCTCGCCCAGCATCCAGACCTCAAGCGCCGGATCCAGATCGTCAGCGGCATCCGTCGCGACGAGGCCATGGAGCTCCTCGCGGGCACCACCGCGATCGCCTGAGCCCTCCGGGCGGCGGCCCGCCCGGACGTTCGTCCTGTCGGCTCGATCGCGACCCTTTGCTATCCTCTCCCGCGGAGAGGTGTCCGAGTGGTTGATGGTGCCGCTCTCGAAAAGCGGTGTGCGAAAGCACCGCGGGTTCGAATCCCGCCCTCTCCGCCAGCACTCATCCGCAGGGCCGGCCGGCGTCCAGCCGGTCGGCTTCGTTCTCTCGGGGGAGAGGTCGCCTAGTGGACTATGGCGCCGCACTGGAAATGCGGTTCGGGGCAACCCGTCGCGGGTTCGAATCCCGCCCTCTCCGCCACACGCCCGCCGTCCGGACGCCGATGGCTGCGTTGCCGGCTGCGGTCCTCGCTCACGGGCCTTCAAGCCCGCTCGCTCCGGTCCTCCCCGGCGCCTTGCCCTCGACGCCCGGCCGGCGGGCTTCCGTACCTCGGACGCCGATGGCTGCGTTGCCGGCTGCGGTCCTCGCTCACGGGCCTTCAGGCCCGCTCGCTCCGGTCCACGCTCACGACCGCCGACCCTGGGCTCCCTGAACGAGGCGTCGGGCGCTCCGGGCCCGTCGACCGCCGGCAAAGCGCTGCCTGCTAGACTCGTTCCGCCGTGCTAGGCGGGGAACTAGCGGTGCCCTGAACCTGCAATCCGCTCCAGCAGGGCTGAATTCCCACCCGAGGATTGCGTCCTCGAACTGCCGCCGCTTCGAGCGACGTTGAGGATCGGGTCCCGCGCAGCGACGAACCGCGAACCGTGTCAGGTCCGGAAGGAAGCAGCACTAAGCGATCATCGTCGGGTGCCGTGGAACGGCCTGGTCCGAGCCGCTCGTCGTGGGGGGCGCGAGGCACCACAAGACGACGGTGGGTGCACGGCACTGACCCTTCGCCCGGCGATCGACGCCGGCAACCGTTGACGACTGCAACAGGAGCGCCGTGAGTCCGACCGCTCCGGAGCCAGCGAACGTCCAGCCGACGACCGCGCCGCATCAGGCGCTCTACCGCCGCTGGCGGGCCCAGACCTTCGCCGAGATCGTCGGTCAGGCGGCGGTCGTCGAGACGCTCCGGAACGCCGTCCGGACGGACCGCGTATCCCACGCGATCCTGTTCGTCGGTCCGCGCGGGACGGGCAAGACGTCCCTCGCCCGGATCCTCGCCAAGGCGTTGAACTGCACGAACCTGCAGGACGGCGATCCGTGCGATCGGTGCGAGGCCTGCGTCGCGATCCGCGAGGGCCGGGCGATCGACCTCATCGAGATCGATGCAGCAAGCAACCGCGGCATCGGTGACATCCGCGAGCTGCGTGAGCGGATCAACTACGCGCCGACGGACCTCCGGCGCAAGGTCTACATCCTCGACGAGGCACACCAGATCACGAAGGATGCATGGAACGCACTCCTGAAGTCGCTCGAGGAGCCGCCGGACTTCGTCGTCTTCATCTTTGCCTCGACTCATCCCCAGGAGTTCCCGCCGGCGATCCTGTCGCGGCTCCAGCGGTTCGACGTCCGCCGGCTGTCGGTCGACGAGATCGAGGGCAAGCTCCAGCGGATCCTCGCCGCGGAGGGAGTCGCCGCCGAACCGGCGGCGGTCCACCTGATCGCGCGGCTCGCCGCGGGCGGGATGCGCGACGCGGAGTCGATGCTCGATCAAGTCCTCGCGTCGGCCGGGTCGACGGTTGACGAGGCCTCGGTCCGTGAGCTCCTCGGCCTGGCCGACGCCGATGCGGTCGCCGGCCTGACCGCGGCCCTCGTCGAGGGCCGGGCCGCGGCGGGCATCGCGATCCTCGACTCCCTCGACGACCGCGGTCGGGACGTGGCGGTCGCGCTCGACCAGGTCGTCGACGAGATCCGGGCCGAGCTGACGACGGCCCTCGATACCGGCGATTCGGCCCGCGCGGCCGAGCTCGCGTCAGCGGCCCGTCGCCTGGCCGCGATCGATCCGGAGCGGCGCGGCGTCGGCGGCCTCCGATTCCAGCTGGAGCTGGCGCTGCTCGACTCCGCCACCCGGCCGGCGGCGGTCGGCGTGATGTCAGTCCCGACGGCGACGCCGGCGACGTCGAAGCCAGCGGCACCGTCTCCGCGGTCGAGGGCGACCCCGACGACGCCACCGGCAGCGCCTGCGGCCGACCGACAGAATGCGACGCCACCCGAGTCGCCGACGCCCGCTGCGCCCGAACCGCCTTCGCCGGCGCGAGCCGATCGCGTGACTCCGACCTCCACGCCAACCGCGGCAGCAACAGCGGCGGCGAGCCCGCCGA
>CAWFND010000020.1:0-96871 GCA_963817095.1 uncultured Chloroflexia bacterium | reverse complement strand
CATCCGCGAGAGCACGGCACCGCCGGCCTAGCCGCCCGAGCTCGCGTCTCGCGATCGCTCGGACTCCCGGCCCGGCCCCGAGCGGAGTCCCGCCGGCCCGGGCGGTTTCTGTCAGATGGCCACCAGGCGGCCGTTCGTCACGCGTCGCTTGTCAGATGACCGCTCCACGACCGGGTGACAGGAACCCGCCGCGGATCCGTGCGTGACGGACCCGGGCGCCGCGACGATCCGTTGACGTGGGACCGGGTGGGGGCCGCATGACAGAAACGCCGGTGCGGCTCCCGCGTCGGCGTTCGATCTCGACGCGAGCATCGAGCCGACAAGCCGGCTCGCCATCTGTAGCATTGCCACGGCCACCGGGTCGTGACCGGCAACGGGTCATGAGCGCTCCAGATCGTCTGGGCAGTCCGGCCGGTCGACGACCGGCCCACCCGTCAGGAGCTGGATGAGCAGGTTCGCCGACATCGGTGCCGCCGTGATCGGCACCGGCTTCATCGGGACGGTCCACGTCGAGCAGCTGCGGCGGATCGGCGTCGACGTCCGCGGCGTCCTCGGCAGCACGCCCGAGCGCGGCGCCGCCCGGGCCGCCGCCCTGAACGTCGGCCGCGCGTACGGCTCCCTCGACGAGATCCTGGCCGACCCGGCCGTCGACGTCGTCCACGTCACCTCGCCGAACCACCTCCACGTCCCCCAGGCATCGGCGATCCTCGCGGCCGGCAAGCACGTGGTCTGCGAGAAGCCGCTCGCGATGACCGCCGCGGAGTCCGCCGGCCTGGTCCGCGACGCGGCGACCAGCGGCCTCGTCAACGCGGTCAACTTCAACATCCGCTTCTATCCCCTCCACCAGCACATGCGCGAGTCGGTCGGCGCCGGGAACCTCGGTGACGTCCGGCTCGTCACGGGCCACTACTTCCAGGACTGGCTGCTCCATGACACGGACTGGAACTGGCGGCTGGAGCCGGACAAGGGCGGGGCGATGCGCGCCGTCGGCGACATCGGCTCGCACTGGCTCGACCTGATGGCGTTCATCACCGGACAGTCCGTGGTCTCGGTCATGGCCGACCTCGCGACCTTCGTGACGACGCGTCGCGAACCGACGAGCCCGGTCGAGACGTTCTCGACGGACCGATCGGCCGCGACGGTGGAACGGGCCATGGGCACCGAGGACGTCGCGACGATCCTCCTCCGCTTCGCCAACGGCGCCCGCGGGTCGGTCGCGGTGTCGCAGATCAGCGCAGGCCGGAAGAACTCGCTCCAGTGGGAGATCGACGGCTCGGCGGGCGCCGCCGCCTGGGACAGCGAGACGCCCGATCACCTGTGGCTGGGCCATCGCGATCGGCCGAACGAGATCCTCCTTCGCAATCCCGCCCTGATGGGCGCGGCCGGCCGCGCCGCCTCTGCCCTGCCCGGGGGCCACGTCGAGGGGTTCGGCGACACGTTCGGCGCCCTCTTCCGGGCGATCTACGCGGACGTGGCGGCCGGTCAACCGAGCGCCGATCCGCCGTACGCGACGTTCGCCGCCGGTCACGACGAGATGCTCGTCAACGACGCGATCGCGCTCAGTGCCCGGGATGGTCGCTGGGTGGACGTCGATCGCACCACATGACGGACGGCGTCATGGCAGGGGCAACGGAGGGAACTCGATGAGGCTCGGCCTGCTCACGGCACCATTTGCGGACACCCCGCTCGACGGCGTCGCCGACTGGACCGCGGCGAACGGGTTCGAGTCGATCGAGATCGCCTGCTGGCCGCCCGCCACGGGCCCGAGCCGTCGCTACGCCGGGACGTCCCACATCGACGTCGTCAACCTGACGAAAGCCCATGCGGACGAGATCGTCGGTCGGATGCAGGACCGCGGGCTCGTCATCTCGGGGCTCGGCTACTACCCGAACCCGCTCCATCCCGACGCGGCGCATCGCGAGATGGTGATCGGCCACCTCAAGCACGTGATCGAGGCGGCAGAGCTGATGGACGTCGGCCTGGTCAACACGTTCATGGGCGCCGACGCCGCGAAGACCCAGGATCAGAACTGGGAGGACGCGCTCCGGATCTGGCCGGACATCGTGTCGTTCGCGAACGACCACGGCCGGAAGATCACGATCGAGAACTGCCCGATGCTCTTCAGTCACGACGAGTGGCCGGGCGGGCACAACCTCGCGACGACGCCTCGAATCTGGCGGCGGATCCTCGAACAGTGGGGCGGCACGATCGGGCTGAACTTCGACCCGTCGCACCTGATCCTGCAGATGATCGACATCCCGCGGTTCATCCGCGAGTTCGGGCCGCACATCCTCCACGTCCAGGCGAAGGACCTCTGGATCGATCGCGACGCGCTGTACGAGCGCGGCGTGTTCTCGATGGGGATCGGCTGGCAGGTCCCGCGGCTGCCTGGGCTCGGCGACGTCGACTGGTCGGACCTGTTCGGCGCCCTGTGGCGGGTCGGCTACGACGGCGACGTGATCATCGAGCACGAGGACCGCGACTTCGAGAAGACCGATGACCTCATCAAGCGCGGGTTCCTCCTCGCCCGGGACGTGCTCCGGCCGTACGTCAAGTGAGCGGCGTGCCCTTCACCGTCGACAACCTGACCGAACACCGGGTCGCGAAGACGATCGATCACTCGCTGCTCCGACCCGAGCTGGACGATGCGTTCCTCGAGGATGGCTGTCGGTTGGCAGCCCGCTACGACGTCGCGTCCGTCTGCGTGCCCCCGATCCACGTCCGGCGCGCGCATTCGATCCTCGCTGCCACGGACGTCAGGGTCGGGACGGTGGTCGGGTTTCCGCACGGGTACTGCACGACGGAGACGAAGGTCGGGGAGACCCGTCAAGCGCTGGCTGACGGCGCGACCGAGATCGACATGGTGATCCAGATCGGCGCGCTGCGGAGCGGTCGCAACGCCGACCTCGAGGCGGACATCCGCGCGGTCGTCGAGGCCGCCCACGCAGGCGGCGCGATCGTCAAGGTGATCCTCGAGAACGCCTACCTGACCGACCACGAGAAGATCCGCGCCTGCCACGCGACCGAGGCGGCCGGCGCCGAGTTCGTCAAGACGAGCACCGGCTTCGCGCCGTCGGGGGCGACCCACGACGACCTCCGGCTGATGCGCGCGAACACCTCGCCCCACGTCGGGGTCAAGGCGGCTGGCGGCGTCAGGACGCTCGACGCCCTGATCGAGGTCATGAACCTCGGGGTCGCGCGCGTCGGCGCCACCGCGACCGCTGCGATCATCGACGACTTCCGGGCCCGGAAGTCCGGCGTGGCGCCCGCCGTGGCCCGGGCTGCGGCGGATGGCGGCCACTGATGCGCGATCCGCGGGGTGTCGGCATCGGCATGCTCGGCACCGGCTTCATCGGCGCCTTCCACGCCGACGGCCTCCGCGATGTTCCGAACGCCGGGGTCATGCGGGTCACCGGCGAGGCCTGACGGGATGACTGCGGTGGGAGAAGCCGGCCGGCATCTCGGGCTCGATCTCGGTGGGACGAACCTGAAGTGGATCGTCGCCGAGCACGCGGCGGACGGTAGCTGGCGGACGCTCGACCGCGGCCAGGTCGCGACGAGGACGTCCGGCGGCCCCGACGCGATCGTCCCCCAGCTCGGCGAGGTCGGGCGGGCGGCCGTCGATCGCTGGCCCGGCGTCACGACCGCGGGCGTGGGGATCCCCGGCCTGTACGACCCGGCTCACGGCACGACGCGATTCCTCGTCAACATCCCGGGTCCGTGGGACGGCTACCAGGTCGTCGCCCCGGTCTCGGCGGCGCTCGGCGGATTGCCGGTCGCGCTGATCAACGACGCCCGCGCGTTCGGGCTCGCGGAGCTGCGGATGGGTGCCGGCCGGGGCGCGTCGTCGATGGTCGGGCTGACGCTCGGGACCGGTGTGGGCGGCGTGATCGCGGTCGACGGCAAGGTCCACCAGGGCCACGACGGGACGGCCGGCGAGATCGGCCACCAGACGATCGACCCCGACGGACCGGACTGCAACTGCGGCAACCACGGGTGTCTCGAGGCGTTCGCCCGGGCAGATCGGATCGCGGAGGCGTGCGGGACGTCGACCGCCGAGGAGGCCGTCGAGCGGGCACGGGCCGGCGACGCGGCCGCGATCGAGGGCCTCCGGCGGGTTGGCCGGTACCTCGGGATCGGGATCGGCAACATGATCACCGTCATCTCGCCGGACCGGGTGGTGATCGGCGGCGGGGTCGCGCCGGCCGGGGAGCTCCTGCTGGATGCCGCTCGCGAGGAGATCCGGCGGCGGGTCCGGATGACGTCGCTGAGCGAGGTGGAGATCGTGACCGCGGAGCTCGGGACGTGGGCCGGGGCGATCGGCGCGGCGATCCACGGCGCCGAGGCCGCGGCGGCTGCGGGCGCACCGTGAGTCCAGCGCGCGACATCACCGGCCGCCTGGTCCTCGACGACGAGATCGTCGTCGGCCGCGTGGCGATCCGGGACGGCGTCATCGACGCGGTCGAGGTGCGACCGGACCGCGATCCGACCGATCGCGGGATCCCGTACCTCACCCCCGGGTTCGTCGACGTCCACGTCCACGGCTGGGGCGGCCACTCCGCGATGGGCTCGACGGACGACCTCGACGGGATGGCCCGGGCGCTCCTCCCGCACGGCGTGACGTCCTTCCTGCCGACGGCCTGGACCACGCCGATGGCCGAGCTCCACGCGTTCGCCGACCGCGTCCGCGCATGGATCCGGCGCGCGCCGGCCGACGGCGCCGATCCGCTCGGGTTCAACCTGGAAGGTCCGTTCATCTCGACCGCGCGGAAGGGCGCGCACAACCCGGAGCTGATCGTCAATCCCGCGGACACGCCATGGTCGGAGATCGAGCCGCTCGTCGACGGCCTCCGGCTGACGACGATCGCCCCGGAGATCCCTGGCGGGCTGGATCTCATCGAGCGCCTCCACGGGCTCGGCGTCCGGATCTCGATCGGCCACTCGGCAGCAGACTATCCGGGCGCGATCGCCGGCTACGACGCGGGCGGCAGCTCCACGACCCACCTGTTCAACGCGATGACCGGCGTCGACCACCGCGCCCCGGGCGTCGCCGTCGCCGCGCTGATCCGCGACGACGCCTTCGTCGAGCTGATCGCGGACGGCCACCACGTCGATCCGACGCTGTGGAAGATCGTCCAGCGGACGAAGCCCGCCGACCGGCTGATGCTCGTCTCGGACGCCCTGTCGCTCGCCGGTACGGGCGACGGCCGGGACACGATCGGCGGCCAGGAGATCGAGATCCGCGACGGCCGCTGCACGATCGTGGGGACGGCGACGCTTGCCGGTTCGGTCATCGCTCTCGACACCGCAGTGCGGAACCTCGTCGCCCACGGGTCGTCGCTCCCGGCCGCGGCCGCCGCCGCGAGCCGGAACCCGCTCGAGATGCTCGGCATCACGGATCGCGGCCGCCTCGCGGTCGGGCAGCGGGCGGACCTGGTCGAGCTGTCGGACGACCTCGTCGTCCGGCGCGTCTGGCGGGCCGGCGAACAGGCCTAGCGGTCGGCCCGCGTCTCGAGGTACTCGTCGAGCCGGTCGAACAGATGCGTGGTCGCCTTCGCGTCCTCGGCCTTCGACCGCCGCTTCACGCCGGCCAGCCCGGCGTCGACGAGGACCAGGTCGGCCAGCCGGATCGTCGCATGGCCGGGGTTCCGGTCGGCCAGCCAGCGCTGGAACGCGGGGATCATCGACCCGCCGCGCGCAGCGTCGTATCCCGTCACGAACGCGACGGCTTCGGCGTACGTGGACCCCATCGTCCAGAACCCGAGGTTGGCGCGGACCCCCTCGAGAAACCGCCGGTCGGTGCGATGGACCGCGCTGCGGACCCCCGCGCGGAACGTACGCGGCTCGACCGGGACGACCCGGCCGGGTCGGCCCCGCCGCGGCCCGCTCGTCAGGCCGTCGCCTTCGCGGCCGCCTTCTTGCCCGTCCCGTTCGAGGCCGCGAGCGCCTGGCGTGCCTTCTCCCAGTCCGCGCGGAACTGGACGATCCCGGTGGTCGTGAGCGGGTGATGGACCATCTGCTGGAGGACCTTGAACGGCAGCGTCGCGATGTGGGAGCCGGCCAACGCAGCCTGGGTCATGTGGAGCGGGTTCCGGATCGACGCCGCGAGAACCTCGCTGTCGAGCTCGTGGATCGTCACGATGTCGACGAGCTCGCGGATGACGATCATCCCGTCCTGGTTGATGTCGTCGAGCCGGCCGACGAACGGCGACAGCAGCGAGGCGCCGGCCTTCGCGGCCAGCAGGCCCTGGTTCGCGGTGAAGATCAGCGTGCAGTTCGTCTTGATGCCCTCGTCGGCGAACCGCGAGATCGCCTCGAGGCCCTCCTCGCTCATCGGGACCTTGACGACGATGTTCGGGGCGAGCTTGGCGAACGCGCGGCCCTCGGTCAGCATCCCCTCGACGTCCTCGGCGACGACCTCCGCCGAGACCGGCCCGGGCGTGATCGTGCAGATCTCCTTGAGGACCTCTTCATAGGTCTTGCCCGACGTCTTCGCGAACAGCGTCGGGTTCGTCGTGACGCCGTCGAGGATGCCCCAGCGGGCCACGGTCCGGATCTCTTCGATGTCGGCGGTGTCGAGGAAAATCTTCATCGGGCGCTCCTGGCGATCTCGTGGGCGGCTGATTCTACGCCCGACGCGCGCCTGGACCGGCGAAGCGGCATGCGTCGTCACGCCGTCGCGACCACCTCACGCCGGTCGACCACATAGCTCACGCCCGTCAGCACGATGCCGATCACGACGACGACGAGGACGACCAGCCAGAACGGGTCGCTCGTCCCGAGGTACAGCGCGATCAGGGTCGCGCTGATCATGAGCCGGATGAGGACGGTCGTCGGGTAGAGGACCTCGAGCCGGTACCGGATGATCTGGATCACGAGGATCCCGAGCCCGATCAGCAGGACGCCGACGAGGCGGAACGGCGCGTACTCGTAGGTCCGGTTCGACAGGAGGAGCTTGGTCGCGAACTCGGGCACGAGCAGCAGGAGCAGGCCGGCCGGGATGAGATAGCCGGCCAGGTAGAAGAGGCTCAGGTTGGTCCGTCGCACGATGCCCTCCTAGCCGATGTTCGCGCCGAGCCGCGCCGCGCGACTGCGTTGCGTGATGCAACGGACTGTAAGGCGGGTGCGTTGCTTGATGCAACCCGATAGATTCACGCCATGCGCCGGACCAGCCTCGCGACGTTCCACTGCTCGGTGGCCCGAACCTTCGACGTGATCGGGGAGTGGTGGACGCCGCTCATCGTTCGGGACGCCTTCTTCGGGATCCGCCGGTTCGAGGACTTCCAGCGGAGCCTCGGCCTGGCCCGGAACGTCCTGTCAAACCGTCTCGACCGGCTCGTGGCCGAGGGGATCATGGACCGGCAACGCTACGAGGAGCACCCACCGCGTGACGAGTACGTCCTGACGGAGAAGGGCCGTGAGCTCTTCCCGATCATCGCCTCGATGATGGCCTGGGGCGACCGCTGGAATGCCGGGGAGGCCGGGCCGCCCCTGCTCCTCATCCACGAAGCGTGCGGCGAGCCGGCCGCGGTCAGCGCCACGTGCGACCGGTGCGGCGAACCGATGAGCCTCGCGAACATCCACCCGGTTCCGGGACCCGGCGCCTAGCCCCCACCGACGATCCCGGTCGTCCCCAGCGCTGATCAGGACCGGGCGGGCTCGCCCTCCGGCTCGCTCGCAGGCATCGGCGCCTGCTCGGCCAGGACCACCGGACGGGCCCGAAGGTCCGGCTCGCGACCTTCGCCGACCGCGATCGCCGCGGCGACGAAGCCGTCGAACAGTGGGTGCGGCCGCTCCGGGCGGCTCTTGAACTCCGGGTGGAACTGGCTCGCGACGAACCACGGGTGGTCCTTCAGCTCGACGATCTCGACGAGCCGGCCGTCCGGTGACTGGCCGCTGAGCAGGAGCCCGGCGCCCTCGAGCGTCTGGCGGTAGCGGTTGTTGACCTCGAAGCGATGGCGGTGCCGCTCGTAGATGACTTCCTGACCGTAGACGGCGGCGGCCTTCGAGCCTGCGGTGAGCCGGGCCGGGTACAGCCCGAGCCGCATCGTCCCGCCCTTGTCCTCCATGTCCCGCTGGTCCGGCATGAAGTCGATGACCGGGTTCTCGGTGAACATGTCGAACTCGGTCGAGTTGACGTCCTTCGTCTCCATCACCTCGCGGGCGAATTCGATGACCGCGCACTGGAGACCGAGGCACAGCCCGAGGTACGGCACGCGATGGTCGCGGGCGTAGTGGGCAGCAAGGACCTTGCCCTCGATCCCGCGATGGCCGAAGCCACCCGGCACCAGGATCCCGGCCGCGCCTTCGAGCCGTTCGTGGAGGTTCTCCTTCGTCAGCGCCTCGCTGTCGACCCAGCGGACCTTGGCGTCGACGCCGTGGGCCCAGGCGGCATGGCGGAGCGCCTCGGTGACGCTCAGGTAGGCGTCCGGCAGCTCGATGTACTTGCCGACCAGGGCGATCTCGAGGAGTGGCTTCGGCGCCTTGATCCGCGCGACGAGCGCCCGCCAGCTCGTGAGATCCGGAGCCTGGTCCGGGTCGCCGAGGGCGAGATCGCGGACGATCAGCCGGCCCAGGCCGGCGTCCTCGAAGAGGAGCGGCACCTCGTAGATCGTGTCGGCGGTCTCGGCCGGGATGACGGCCTCCGACGCGACGTCCGTGAACAGCGCGATCTTCTCGCGGATCTCGTCGCTCACCGGGTGGTCGCTTCGGAGGACGATGATGTCCGGCTGGATGCCGATCCCGCGGAGCTCCTTGACCGAATGCTGGGTGGGCTTCGTCTTCAGCTCCCCGGTCGCCATCAGCGCCGGCAGGAGCGTGACGTGGACGTAGAGGACGTTCGCCCGGCCGACGTCCTTGCGCATCTGGCGGATCGCCTCGAGGAACGGCAGGCTCTCGATGTCGCCGACGGTCCCGCCGACCTCGACGATCACGACGTCCGGATCGCCGTCGCGAGCGACGCGCCCGATCCGCTCCTTGATCTCGTTGGTGATGTGGGGGATGACCTGGACCGTCCCGCCGAGGTAGTCGCCGCGGCGCTCCTTGGCGATGACCGCCTGGTAGATCCGCCCGGTCGTGACGTTGCTCAGCTGGGTCAGGTTCTCATCGATGAACCGTTCGTAGTGGCCCAGGTCGAGGTCCGTCTCGGCCCCGTCGTCGGTGACGAACACCTCGCCGTGCTGGTACGGCGACATCGTCCCGGGGTCGACGTTGATGTACGGATCGAGCTTGAGGATCGAGACCCGGAGACCCCTCGCCTTGAGCAGCCGGCCGATGCTGGCGGCGGTGATGCCCTTGCCCAGAGAGGAGGTGACGCCACCGGTCACAAAGACATACTTCGCCATGGGTCAGGACCTCCGGGGGTTTTTCGAATGCTATCGAAAACGGGTCCCGGAGGCAAGGCGGGCCGGGGCGCTTGCCCGCTCTTCGAAGACCGCGACGGACCGTCAGGTCACTGGATCGGCGCATATCCGGCGGCCGCGATCGTGGCGGCGATCAGCTCGTGGCCGGCTGTCGATGGATGGGCGTGGTCGCCGCCGAGCAACGAGCCGGCGTCTCGGTCGAGATCGGGGCCGTTGAACGCCGGCGCGATGTCGATGCAGAGCGCTCCGTGAGCGATCGCGACTCGACACACGGTGGCGTTGTAGTCGATCAGGGCATGCTTGAAGTCCGCGTGGAAGGTGGCGCGATCGGCGGCCCCACTGCCGAACCCCCAGTCGCCCGGCGCGCTCGGGTTCCCGTCCCAGGTGTCGTACTGGGTCGTCACCCGGATCGCCGTCGGCCGCGTGCCGCGAACGGTGGCGATCTCATCGAGGATCAGTCCAAGGTTGCGCTCGACCGTCATCCGCCCGTGCTCAAGGCAGGACGCGTGGCCGTCCCAGTAGCAGGGCCCCTCCCAATCGTTGTTCCCGATCGTCACCGTGATCAGATCGGCGTCGGCCAGCGCCGCGCGATGGACAGGATCGGTGCGGACCCGCGCGAGCAGTTGGTCGGTCTGCAGGCCGTCGTTCGTGGCCAGGTTCGTCACGGTGACGGGTCTGCCGAGCGCTTTCGAGGCGAGCTCACCGTAGACGACCACGTAGCTCCGGCATGGATCGTCGCAGTTCATCCCGCCCGGCATGGAGTCGCCGAGCCCGACCAGGGACAGGGGTGCGGCCGCCGGCACCGATCGCAGCACGACCGAGCTCGGAGTCGCCGGGCTGGAGCCCGCCGAAGCCTCTGGCCGCTCGCTCGCCATCGCCGGCAATGTCGGCGATGTGCGGGTCGGGGTCGCCGACGGCGTCGACGTGGCTGCCGCCGACGGAGCGGGCGAGCTCGGCGACGTGGTCGGCAACGATGGCGGAGACTCGCTCGCCACACGTGCCGAGGTGGCCGCGCCGCAGCCGGCGAGCGCCATCGCTGCCGCGACCAGAAGGCTGGCGACCGGGCGCTTCACGGATGGTCGACGCGCTCGGTTGGACGATTCCGCTGATGACACTGAGGGTGGCATGACATGACCTCCGGACGGCGTCCAGCGTGGGCCGCCGCAGACATCCATTGGTTGAGGGGATCGGATCGGACGTTCAGCCGCGGTCGATCACGGCGGCTGTGGACCGAGCAGCTCGGCGCCGACGACGGGAACGTCAGGGGACGCCATCCCACCCGCGATCAGCAGCCGCCCGTCGGTCAACAGGACGGCAATCGCGCTCTCCCTGGCCTGACCCATGCGAGGCCCGGGCGCCCAGCTCCGCTTGACCGGGTCGTAGACCTGCGTGGAGTCGAGCGACGCCCCCTGTCCGTCGACGCCGCCCGTGACGAGCACGGTGCCGTCGGGAAGCAGGGTGGCCGAATGTCCACCTTCGCCCACGATCATGCTGCCCGTCCGGGCCCACGAGCCGGTGGCCGGATCGTAGATCTCGGCGGAGGCATTCGGTCCGCCGGCCACGAGGACGGTGCCGTCGAGGAGCAGGGTCGCCGAGTGATTGTCGGCCCGTCCGACGCTCATCGAGCCCGTCGCCGTCCACGACCGGGTAGCGGGATCGAACAGCTCGGCCGAGGCGTTCGCCTGGGCCGAGGCACTCTCTTGCTGGAACTGGGGACCGAAGCCGCCGGTCACGAGGACGAGCCCGTTTCTCAGCAGCGTGATTGTCGGCGAGGCCCGCCAGATCGTCATCGGGCCGGTCGTGCTCCATGTCCCGGTCGCCGGGTCGTACAGCTCGGCCTCGGTGAGCTCCGGCCGGCCGGTGCCGCCGGCGACAAGCACCCGTCCGTCGGGCAGGAGGATGGCCGCGTGCTGCTCCCGACCCTCGCTCATCGCGCCGGTCGGCGACCAACTCGACGTCACCGGGTCGAAGATCACCGCCGATGCGAGTCGTGTGCCGCCGTTGTCGCCGCCCGCTACGAGGACACGACCGTCGCGGAGACGGGTGGCCGTCGATGCGCCCCGCTCCTGGTCCAGCCCGGAGACCGGTGTCCAGCCGCCGGTCCGAGGGTCGAACCGCTCGGCGGTCCCGACGCCGTCGCCGCCCGTCACGAGCACCGTGCCGTCGACCAGCAGGGTGGCCGTCGATGCGGCACGCGCCACGCTCAACGGAGCGGTCGGGGCCCAGGCGAGGGGCGTCGGGTGATGGAGCAGGCGACCACCGACGGCGAGTGCGCCTCCGACGAGCGCGAGCACGAGGAGCAGGACGAGGCCGAGCAGGGCCAGCCGATACGTCGCCGGGTCGGCCATCGATGCCCGGTGCGCCGGCCAGGCTCGTCGGTCCAGGACCGACAGCCGCGGTCGCCGTTGACGAAGGGTCGCGGCGTCGGCGAGGGCCGCGTCAACGAGCGCCGCCGGGACGCTCGCGGGCCCACGACCTTCGAGGACTTCCGCAAGCAGGCGATCGACGTCGAAGGTCGCCGTCATGCCGGCTGCCCTCCGACGATTGGCGTGCGATCGCCGGCGGCGATCGCCGCACGAAGGGACCGGGTGGCGTGATGAAGGCGCGAGCCGACGGTTCCGTATGGGACCCCGAGGATCGAGGCGATCTCGGCCAGCGAGAGGCCCGCGTAGTGGTGCAGAACCACGACGGCTCGATGCTCCGGCGACAGCTCGCCGATGGCGCGATCGAGCTGATCCCGGACATCTGAGTCGGCGATGGCGTCCGTTGACGTGGGGACCGTGGCGTCGATCGGGATCTCGCGGATGCCACTGCGGCGGGCTCGACGGGACTCGAGGAGGCAGAAGCGGACGACCAGTCGGTACGTCCAGGCCTCGAAACGTGCGGGATCGCGCAGGCTCGGGAGCTCCCGCCAGATCGCGACGAGCGTCTGCTGGACCGCGTCGTCCGCCCGATCGGGGTCGCGGACGATCCGATGGGCCGTGGTGTACAGGCGCGTCGCAGAGCCGCGCGCGAGGGCCTCGTAGGCCTCGCGATCTCCGCGCTGGGCTCGGACGACGACGTCCTGATCCACGGGATGGCGCCTGCTAGCGGCCCGCGCCGGGCCTTCACCCTAACAGAGGCCCGTCGGCGTCCGGACTTTCAATCTCGGGTCCGCGCCGGATGGCGCGTTCATTCTCCAACGAGTGTGAGTCTCGAGGCGGACGTTCAGCCGACGTGAGGGTCCGGATCGAGTCGGGTCAGCGGGTGGAGCGGACGAGCCCCGACGGCAGCCCGCCGCGCGTGATCAGGACGCCGGCGACGATGACCAGCCCGCCGACGACCTGGCCGGCGCGGATCGGCTCCGACAGGAAGATCGCGGCGAGCACGACCGCCAGCGCGGGAACGAGGAACTGGTACGCCGACGTCCGCGTCGGTCCGACGACGCGGACGCCGTTCTGGACGATGACGTTCGAGACCCCGGCGGCCAGGAAGCCCGGAATACAGGACGGCGCCGACGACCTCGGGCGGGACGTCCGTCGATCCCCGCGTTCGAGAGCTGGGCGATCGCGATCGGGGCGAGCACGATCGTCCCGGCGACCGTGGCCCAGGCCGTCGCCCGCAGCGGGCTGTAGCGACCGAGGAACGGCGCGCCGAAGGCGAGGTAGACCGACCAGCAGAACGCGGCGAGGAGCGTGATCGCCTCGCCCGCGAGCTCGCTGCCGAGGCTCAGCCCGTATCCCGACGCGATGACGATCGCGACGCCGACGAACGAGATCAGCGCCGCCGCCGAGCTTCGCCGGGGTCAGGACGTCCGACCGTGCGAGGACGGCGAGGAACGCGACGAGGACGGGGGTCGAGGCGATGATCAGCGCCGAGTCGCCGGCCGGGATCGTCGACAGGCCGGTCGTCCAGAGGATCTGGTAGATCCCGAAGCCGAGCGCGCCGAGACCGGCGATGCCAAGCAGGTCGCGCCGCGGCAGGCCGACCGATCCCTCTCGCCAGCGGAGCAGTGCGAACAGCGTGACCGACGCGATCGCGAACCGGAGGAACGTGAATCCGACCGGCGGCAGGACCGCGAGCGCCGACTTCACGACGATGAAGTTCGCCGCCCAGAGGACCATGACCGCGAGGACGGCGACCTCGGCGACCGGCGTTCGGAGCGGCTGAACCCGTCCGGGCGACCGGCCGCGCCGGAGACACCGAAACGCCCGCCGGGGTCGCCGGCGGGCGTCGAAGCCTCGGTCGTCGCCGCGGCGCCGTCCGGCGCCGCGGCTTCGGGCGTGCCGATCTACGCGCCTTCGCGATCGAGCTCGAGGAGGTCGTCCTCCTGCTCCTCGGTGACCTTCAGCCAGACGAAGAGCCCGGCGAGGACGATGAGCGGGATGACGATCAACGCGGCGAGCGTGATGCCGAGGGCGACGGCGACGGTCTTCAGGGCCTTCATGGTCGGTTCCTCCGTGCGATCGGGGTGGGCATGGGCTGCGTTCGCTGGTGCGGGTCGGGATCAGGCGGTCGCGGTCAGGCCGTCGTCGGCTTGGGGTCGGGATCGGCACGCGGAGCCCCGGCCCGCGCGCCACGAGCTCGGCGATGTCGTCGCGGGTGAACTCGGCGAGGATGTGCTGGCCGCCCTGCTGGGCGGTCTGGAACAGGCGGACGACGAATGCCCCGTCCTGCTCGAAGAAGAACACGTCGCGCGGCTTCTGCTCGTCCATGTATCGGCCGATGACCCGCAGCGCCGTCTCGTAGAACCCGGCGTCGCGATGCGGCTCGGGTCCGGGCTTGCCGCGTCGGGCGACCGACTCCTCCATGAACCGGGCGATGTCGTCGTCGAGGAAGGTCAGCGTCTCCTTGGCCTGGTGGCCGAGCGATTCGGACCAGGTTCCGCCGGCCTCGCCGCTCGTCACGATGCCCTGGACGATGAACCCGTCGGGCGCCTCGACGAGGAGGATCTCGCGCATCCCTCGCTGGTCGATGAAGGCCCCGATCGATCGGAAGACCTCCTCGAAGTCCTGGCGCGGGCTTCCCTCGTAGATGCGCATCGGGCCTCCCTGTTGGGCCGGCCGGCGCGCCACGGCGCGGCGCGGCCGGGTTTCGCCGGTGGTCAGGAGCCGGTGGTCCGGTCGAGCAGCCCGCGCTCCTTCGCCCGTCGGTCGCTCGCTCGGAAGACGGCCACTGCCGCGAGTGTAGCCACCGCCCCGCTGACCAGCAAGGCAACGACGATCGTGACCGGGTCCGATCGCCCTGGCATCGACGGATGTCGATGGTCGCTGGCCACGCATTGCCGTGGCCCCGGCGGATCCCGGCGTCCAGGCTGTGGGGTGTCGGCGGGCTCTTCGTCGACCTCCATGTCCACTGCTGAACCTCGAGGCCCGATCGATGACCAAGACCTTCCGTCCCGCGGCCGTGCTGACTCGTCACGCCGCCGCGATGCGCGCCCAGCACCCGACCCATCGCCAGCCCGTCGTCGGCTGTCCCGACTGCCTCGTCCAGGCGTCCGGCCGCGGCCTGTCGATCCGCTACACGCCCGTTCGTTCGTAGCCGCTCTCCCGCCCGACGGCCGCCGACCAGGTGATCGGCGGCCGTTCGGCCTTCAACGCCCCGGTTTCCGTCATCCGGCCCCCGCACGGCCCTTCGTCACGGACCGCCTGCCAACCGGCCGCCCCGAGGCCCGCTGACAGGAATCGCCGGCCAGCCCACGAACGACGCGCGACGCAAGTCCGGCTCCGCGTTGACGAACGGCCCCAGCGAGGCCGGATGACAGATTCGTCGGGGTGACGGGACGAGTTCGAGGGGCCTCAGCGAGCCAGGGCGACCGCGAGCTGTGCGGCGGCGCGCGCGTTGTTGACGATCAGCGCCGTGTTTGCCCGAACCGACGCGCCGTGCGTCAGCTCGGCGATCCGCGCCAGCAGCCAGGGCGTCAGCGCCGGACCGCGCGACGCCGGCTCCGTCCGCCTCGCGGACGGCCCGTTCGACCGCGTCCCGTGCCACGTCCCCGGGGAGTGCCTCGGCCTCCGGCGCCGGCACGCACACGAGCATGCCGCCGAGCCCGAGATCCGAGCTGGACGCCGACGATCCCGCCGCGTCCTCGATCGTTGCCGCCGTCCTGCGGCGAGCGCATCCCGCTCGATCGCGCGTAGAAGCCCGGCAGCTCGTCCTGGCCGATCGTCACGACCGGCACGCCGCGCGTCTCGAGGTACTCGAGCGTCGCCGGGCACGTCGAGGATCGCCTTCGGCCCGGCGCAGACGACGGCCATCGGCGTCCGGGCCAGCTCCTCCAGGTCCGAGGAGATGTCGAGGGTCGGCGGCCGTCCACCGCCCGGCGAGCGCGCCGCGATGGACGCCGCCGATCCCGCCCGTCGCGAACACCCGGATCCCCGCCGCATGCGCCGCGATCATCGTCGCCGAGACGGTCGTCGCCGCCCATCCGCTCGCGCGCCGAGCGCCGCGGCGAGGGTGGGGCGCGCGGCCTTCAGGACGGAGCCCGCCGGCGCCGTCGCGAGCGCCTCGAGGTCCTCGTCCGTCGAGCCCGACGAGCAGCCTGCCCGTCGCGGATCGCCACGGTCGCCGGGACCGCGCCGCTCTCGCGGACCGCCGCCTCGGACGCGCGGGCGACCTCCAGGTTCTCGGGATACGGAAGCCCGTGGCTGATCAGCGTCGACTCGAGGGCGACGACCGGCGTCCCGGCCGCCACGGCTCGCGCGGACCTCCGGCGCCGACCGACGAGCCGATCCTCGATCACAGGCTCAGCTCCCGGCCGGGGTTCGCGAGCTGGCGAGCCGCCGCCCGGTGCGCCGCGAGGACGGCCCGTCGCAGGCCGGCCGGACGCGATCGGGTCGCCGCCGGCGGCTCCAGCCAGGTCACGAGGAAGCCCGCGTCGAAGGCGTCGCCGGCACCGGTCGTGTCGGTCGCCTCGATCGCCGCGCGTCGCCACGTCGAACGTCGAGCCGCGCCTCGCCGTCCCGGGCCAGCACCGTCGCCCCGGCCTCGCCCTGCTTGATCAGGCGAGCGGCGCGAAGTCCGGTCAGCGCGCTGAGGTAGGCGCTGCCGAGCAGCGCCTCCGCCTCGGCGCGGGTGGCGAACAGGACGTCCGGGGCGGCGTCGCGGACGAGGCGCTCCGCGGCCCGCCGGCCGCGGGCGAGCAGCGGGCCGACGGACGCGAGGTCGAGGCTCACCAGCGCGCCCGCGCCGCGCGCGAGCTCGATCGCCCGCCGCGCCCGCCTGCCCGAGCGGCTCGCCGAGGAGCGAGTAGGCCGGCAGGTGGAGCAGGTCGGCCCGGAACGTCGACGCCTCCAGGTCCGCCGGGGCGAGCCGGTCCGCGGCCGCGCGATCCGCGACGAAGCTCCGCTCCCCGCCGGGCGCGACGACGACCCCGATCCGGCCGGTCCGCTGCCCGGCGACGCGGGTCGCGCGGACGCGGACCCCGTCGCGCCTCGACCGCGTCGACGAGCGCCCGACCGAACGTGATCCCGGCCGACCGCGCAGACGAGCGTCGTCCGCGCACCGAGGCGCGCCAGCCAGCGGGCGGTCGTCGCCGCCGATCCGCCCTGGCGCAGGGCGACCCGGCCCGGCACGTCCGTCGCCGGTCTCGAGGGCCCGCGCCGGGACGACGACGGCATCGAGCGACGAGGTCGCCGAGGACGACGACGCGCGGTCCGGGTCGAACGGTGCGGCGTGCCGGCGGGAGAGGCCTCGTGGGCATGCCCCGAGGATAGCGTCGGCGCGCCGCGCGACGCGGAGATCCGTCCGAGCGGACGGCGGGGGTCGCGGCCCGCATCCTGCCTACAATGGCGGGACCGCGCCGGATCATCCGGAGCTCCACCGGACCAGCGGGAGCACGCCCGACGATGACGACCGCCACGGAGACCCTCGACCAGCTCGCGATCGACACGATCCGGACCCTCTCGATCGACGGCGTCCAGAAGGCGAACTCCGGCCATCCCGGCGCCCCGATGGGCGCCGCGCCGATGGCCTACACGCTCTGGACGCGGTTCCTCCGCCACGCCCCGACCCACCCGGACTGGCCGGACCGCGACCGCTTCGTCCTGAGCGCCGGCCACGCGTCGATGCTCCTCTACTCGCTCCTCCACCTGACCGGCTACGACGTCACGCTCGAGGACCTCGAGAGCTTCCGGCAGTGGGGCTCGACGGACGCCGGGCCACCCGGAGTACGGCCTGACGCCCGGGCGTCGAGGCGACGACCGGGCCGCTCGGCCAGGGCTTCGCGAACGCGGTCGGGATGGCGATCGCCGAGGTCCGCCTCGCCGCGGAGTTCAACCGCGACGGCCACGACATCGTCGACCACTGGACGTACACGCTCTGCTCCGACGGCGACCTCCAGGAGGGCATCGCGTCGGAGGCGGCGCAGCCTCGCCGGCCACCTCCGGCTGCGGCAAGCTCGTCGCCCTCTACGACGACAACCACGTCCAGCTCGACGGGCCGACCTCGATGGCCTGGTCGGAGGACGTCGTCGCCCGGTTCGAGGCCTACGGCTGGCACGCCACCCGCGTCGAGGACGGCAACGACGTCGAGGCGATCGCCGCCGCGATCGAGGAGGCCCGCGCCGACGACCGGCCGAGCCTGATCGCGGTCCGGACCCACATCGGCTTCGGCAGCCCGAACAAGCAGGACACCCAGAAGGCCCACGGCCAGCCGCTCGGCGCCGGACGAGGTCCGCCTCGTGAAGGAGGCCTACGGCTGGGATCCGGACAAGTCGTTCTACGAGCCGCCCGAGGCGCTCGAGCTGTTCCGGCGGGCCGATCCCGGCCGGCGACGACCTCGTCGAGGCGTGGCAGCGGGCGTTCGCGCGCTACGCCGCCGCCCACCCCGACCTCGCGGCGGCGTTCCGGCGGCGGGTCATCGACCGGCGGCTGCCCGACGGCTGGGACGCCGGGCTCCCGACGTACGCCGACGGCGAGCGAGGTCGCCACCCGGAACGCGAGCCAGGACGTGATCCAGGCCCTCGCCGAAGCCGCTCCCGCGGCTGTTCGGCGGCGCGGCGGACCTGTCGGAATCGAACCTGACCGACGTCAAGGGCGAGCGGCTCGTTCGAGGCGGACGACGCCCGGGCGGAACCTCCGGTTCGGCGTCCGCGAGCACGCGATGGGCGGGATCGCCAACGGGATCGCCTACCACGGCGGGTTCATCCCGTACGTCGGCGACGTTCCTGACGTTCAGCGACTACATGCGCGGCTCCGTCCGGCTCGCCGCCCTGAGCGGGCTCCAGGTGATCTACGTCTGGACCCACGACTCGGTCGGGCTCGGCGAGGACGGCCCGACCCACCAGCCGGTCGAGCATTACGCCGCGCTCCGGGCGATCCCGAACCTGTGGTTCGTCCGGCCCGGCGACGCGAACGAGACCGCGGCGGCGTGGGCGCTGGCGATCGAGCGCGGCGTGCGAGCGATCCGTCCGGGCCGATCGCGCTGTCGCTGACCCGCCAGAAGCTGCCGACGCTCGCGGGCACGGCCGAGCAGCGCCCGCGAGGGCCTCGCGGCGCGGCGGCTACGTCCTGCGCGAGGCGTCGCGGCGGGACGCCCCGGATCATCCTGATCGGGACCGGCTCGGAGCTCCAGCTCGCGTTCGGCGCGGCCGAGGCGCTGGAGCGCGACGGCATCCCGGCGCGGGTCGTGTCCCTCCCCTGCTGGGAGCGGTTCGAGGCCCAGGACGCCGCGTATCGCGAGTCCGTCCTGCCGCGCGACGTCCGCGCCCGGGTCGCGCGTCGAGGCCGGCGTGTCGCTCGGCTGGGACCGCTGGGTCGGCGACGAGGGCGCGATCGTCGGGCTCGACCACTTCGGCGCGAGCGCCCCGGCCGGCACGATCTTCGAGAAGTTCGGCTTCACGGTCGATCGGGTGATCGCGGTCGCGCGCGGGCGTGCTGGACGGCTCGGTCCGCGGCCCGCAGCCCGACCCTCGAGCCCGGCCACCTGCCGGCGCCGCGCGGCGGCCACCCGAGCGCTCGGCCACGGCGACCCCGGCGTCGGCCGGACGCCGTCGACCGATCCCGGCCACAGCTGAGACCGCCCGATGCGGGTCGCCTTCGCCGCGGACCACGCCGGGGCCGCGCTCAAGGACGAGATGCGCCGCCGGCTCGACGCCGCCGGGCTGGGCCACGAGACGATCGACCTCGGCGGCGACGGCTCGGACCCGACCGACGACTACCCGGACTTCGCGGCGCGGCTCGGCTACGCGGTCCGCGACGGCGAGGCGGACCGCGGCGTCCTGATCTGCGGCTCCGGCGTCGGGGCGAGCGTCGCGGCGAACAAGATCCGCGGCGTCCGGACCGCGGTCTGCCACGACACGTACTCGGCCCACCAGGGCGTCGAGCACGACGACATGAACGTCCTGACGCTCGGCTCGCGGGTGATCGGGCCGGAGCCGGCGTGGGAGTGCATCGTCGCGTTCCTCGGCGCGACGTTCAGCGGCGAGCCGCGCCACCAGCGGCGGCTGGACAAGGTCCTCGCGATCGAGGCCGAGGGATAGCCGCGGACGGCCGGACGCTGGGCCGGAGCGCGACCCGCTCTGGGCGGCATCGGCGTCCGAGCTCGCCGGCGATCCGCGCCCGGCGAGGTCTCCGTCGGTCGAGGCCGTCGAGGCGTGCCTGGCGCGGATCGCCGACGGTCAACCCGCCGGATCAACGCCGTCGTCGCCCTCGCCGACGACGCGCTGCGACCGGGCCCGCGACGCCGACCGCCGTCTGGCCGCGCGGCGAGCACTCGACGGCCCGCTCCACGGCGTCCCGTTCACGATCAAGGACTCGATCGACACCGCGGGGCTCGTCACGACGGCCGGCACGATCGGCTGGCGGAACCGCGTCCCGGATCGCGACGCGACGGTCGTCGCCCGGCTGCGGGCGGCCGGCGGGATCCTGCTCGGCAAGACGAACACGCCGGAGTTCACCTGGTCGGACGAGACCGACAACGACGTCTACGGCCGGACGTCGAACCCGTACGACCTGAGCCGGACGCCCGGCGGCAGCTCCGGCGGGGCGGCCGCGATCGTCGCCGCGGGCGGCGTCGCCGTTCGACATCGGCAGCGACACCGGCGACAGCATCCGCCAGCCGGCCCACGTCTGCGGCATCGCCGGCATCAAGCCGACGCAGGGCCGCGTGCCGCGGACCGGCCACTGGCCGGCGTTCGCCGGGATCGTCGGCGTCGCTCCAGCAGCTCGGGCCGATCGCCCGCCGCGTCGACGACCTCGCGCTCGTCCTCCCGATCATCGCCGGGCCCGACGGCGATCGACCCGCATGTCGCGCCGGTCGCCGCTCGGCGACCCGGACGCGCGTCGACGTCGCGAGCGCTCCGCGTCGTCGCCTTCACGGACAACGGCATCCGGACGCCGACGCCCGAGACGATCGCCGCGGTCGAGGCCGCCGTCGCGGCGGTCGGCGGCGACCGGGGCGCCGCGTCGACGTGGCAGGTCCCGCCCGGCCTCGACGAGGCCTGGGACACGTGGGATCGCCTGATCCGGAGCGACGGCCACGCCTGGCTGCGCCGGCTGATCGCCGCCGCCGGGACGCCCGGCTGGGGCTCGTACGAGACGCGCGGCTGGATCGACCCGCGGCCTCCGCTCGCGCGGCGACGAGCTGACGGCGCTCGTCGAGCACGCGGACCGCGTCCGGTCGCGGCTGCTCGCGCTGGTTCGAGGACGCCGACCTGATCGTCTGCCCGGCGATGCCCCAGCCGGCGATCCGCCACGGCGAGAGCACCGAGGCCGTGGTTCGGCGACACCTACAGCGACGTCCACAACCTGACCGGCTGGCCGGCGGCCGTGGTCCGCGGCGGCACGTCGCCGGACGATCCGCCGCTGCCGATCGGCGTCCAGCTCGTCGCGCGGCCGTGGCGCGAGGACGTGGCGCTCGCCGCGGCCCGGGTCGTCGAGAGCCGCGTCCGGCGGCTGGCAGCCGCCGCCGCTGTGATCGAGTCCCTGTCCACGCGGTCGTCGATTGCGAATGCGCGGCGTTCATCGAGGTCGCAATGCCCCACAACGCGCGTGGGCGGTCTACCATGCGAGTCACCGATGACCGATTCCGCCGCCGCTCCCTCGATCGCGCCCATCCGCCTGACCCTCGGGGCCGGCGAGGCCGCCTACGACGAGGCCGTCGACGAGCCCGTGACGAGCACTGGGCGACGCGGCTGTTCGACCGCGACACGACCCTCTGGTCGTCGAACGAACGGGTCCAGGCCGCGATCGCCGATCGCCTCGGCTGGCTCGACAGCCCCGGCCCATTTCACCGACCAGATCGGCGCGCTCGAGGGCTTCGGCGAAGGGATCCGCGACGCCGGCTTCACGACCGCGATCGTCGCCGGGATGGGCGGCAGCAGCCTCGGCCCCGGAGGTCCTCGCGAGAGGTCTTCGGCGCGATCGAGGACTGGCTCGACGCTCCGCGTCCTCGACACGACCGACCCGGCGGGCGTGGCCGCGACCGTCGACGACCTCGACCCCCTCGCGACCCTCTGGATCGTCGCCAGCGAAGTCCGGCACGACGACCGAGCCGCTCGCGTTCCTCGCCGACTTCTGGGCCGCGCGGCGAGCACGCGCTCCGGACCCACGGCGCCAAGCGATTCGAGCACGCCGGCGAGCTCGTCGTCGCGATCACCGACCCGGGAACGAGCGTCGAAGCGATCCCCCACCACGACGACTTCCGCGAGGTCTTCCTCAACCCGCCCGACATCGGCGGCCGGTATCCGCGCTCGACGCTACGTCGGGCTCGTGCCGGCGAGCCTGATCGGGCATCGACCTCGACCCGCTCCTCGAGTCGGCTCGGGCGATGGTCGAGGCGTGCCGCGAGCGACGACCCGGAGACGAACCCGGGCGTCTCGCTCGGCCTCGCGATCGGGACGCTCGCGAAGAACGGCCGCGACAAGCTGACGTTCGTCGCCGACCCGGCGATCGCGAGCTTCGGCTCCTGGCTGGAGCAGCTGATCGCCGAGAGCACCGGCAAGCACGGCACGGGCATCGTCCCGATCGACCGCGAGCCGCTCGGCGACGATCGTCGACCTACGGCGACGACCGCGTCTTCGTCCGGCTGGCGCTCGCGCCACTCGGACGGCGAGCAGCCCGACGCGGCCGCGCGACACGCTCGTCGACGCAGGCGGCGGCTGCCGGGCCACCCGGTGATCCGGATCGACATCGCCGACCCGATCGACCTCGGCGCCGAGATGTTCCGCTGGGAGGTCGCGACCGCGATCGCCGGCGCCGTCCTCGGGATCGACCCGTTCGACCAGCCGAACGTCGAGGAGGCGAAGGAGCTGACCCGGAAGGTCCTGGCCAGCGCCTCCTACGGCGAGCAGTCGGCCGCGCCGTCCGCCGCCGATGGTCGTCGATGCGGCCGCCGGCCTCACCCTCCACGGCGACGCGCCGATGCGCCTGACGCGACGGCGACGCGGACCGTCGTCGGCGAGCTCGCCCGCCACCTCGCCCGCCGCCGGCCGAACGCCTACCTCGCCCTCCAGGCGTTCATCGCGCCGTCCGCCGCCGCGAGCGCCTCGATCGACCGGATCCGGGCGCTCCTCCGCGACGCGACCCACTGCGCCACGACCGCCGGCTACGGCCCGCGCTTCCTCCACTCGACCGGCCAGCTCCACAAGGGCGGCGACGCCGATCGGCTGGTTCCTCCAGCTCACGGCGGACCACCCCGTGGATCGGCCGATCCCCGGCTGGCCGTACACGTTCGGCCGGCTGATCGACGCCCAGGCCGAGGGCGACTTCGCGGCGATCGAGTCCCACGACCTGCCGATCCTCCGCGTCCATCTCGCCGACCCGGAGCGCGGCCTGGCCGCGCTGGAAGCGGCCCTCCGCGAGGCGCTCGCCCGGGGCTGAGCGGTCACGATCCACGCACGCGCCGGCCGCCGCCGGCCCGACACGACAGGGAGGCGCATCGGAATGCGGATCGGGTTCGTCGGTCTCGGGCGGATGGGCGCCAACATGGTCCGCCGCCTCCTCCAGGACGGCCACGAGGTCGTCGCCTACAACCGGACGCCGGAGAAGACGAAGGAGATCGAGGGCGAGGGCGCGATCGGCGCCTACTCGATCGCGGAGCTGGTCGCGAAGCTCGAGAAGCCGCGGGCCGTCTGGATCATGGTCCCGGCCGGAGACGCGACCGAGGCCCAGATCGCCGAGCTGATGGAGCACCTCGAGCCCGGCGACACGATCATCGACGGCGGGAACACGAACTTCCACGACGACCAGCGCCGCCACGGCGAGCTCGCCGCAGAAGGGCGTCCACTACGTCGACGCCGGGACGTCCGGCGGGATCTGGGGCCTCCAGGTCGGCTACTGCCTGATGGTCGGCGGCGAGCCCGAGGCGGTGACGCCGCTCGAGCCGATCTTCCTGTCGCTGGCCCCGAAGGGCGGCTATCTCCACGTCGGCGGCCCGGGCGCCGGGCACTACGTGAAGATGGTCCACAACGGGATCGAGTACGGCCTGATGCAGGCGTACGCCGAGGGCTTCGAGATCATGCACGCCTCGTCGTACCAGCTCGACCTCGCGGCGATCTCGGAGCTGTGGATGCAGGGCTCGGTCGTCCGGTCGTGGCTGCTGGAGCTCGCGGGTCGCGCGTTCCGGGCGAACGGCCAGGACCTCGACCACCTCCAGGGCTTCGTCGAGGACTCGGGCGAGGGCCGCTGGACCGTCCAGGAGGCGATCGACCACGACGTTCCGGCGCCGGTCATCACCCTCTCGCTGCTGACCCGGTTCCGGTCGCGCCAGCCCGACTCGTACGGGGCGAAGGTCCTGGCGGCTCTCCGAAACGAGTTCGGCGGTCATGCGGTGAGGACCGAGTGACCCGATGATCGCGACGCTCCGGCCATGACCGAGACCGCGGCTCCGAAGCGGCGCCGGACGTCCGTCTCGCCGGACGAGCCGGAGATCGAGTTCGCGCCCGAGACCGCGCCCGACAAGACGCCCTACGCGTCGCCGCGAGCGAAGGACGCGCCCCGGACGATGCGCGACCTCCGCCTCGCCCGGCACGCGAAGAAGAAGGTCGCGGCGAAGCCCGACGGCAACCCGCTCCGCGAGGGCCTCCGTCTCGAGCGGGTGCCGGACCCGAGCACCCTCGTCCTCTTCGGGGCGACCGGCGACCTCGCCCATCGCAAGGTCATCCCCGCGCTCTACCAGCTGTGGCGGACGAACCTCCTGCCGCACGAGTTCGTCATCCTCGCGATCGGCCGTCGCCCGTACGACGACGACACGCTCCGTGCGGACCTCCGGACGAGCCTGGAGAAGTTCTCGCGGGTCCTCCCGCTCGACGAGGCGGCCTGGCGGTCGTTCTCGTCGCGGATCCGCTACCAGCGGATGGACTTCGACGACCCCGCCTCGCTACGACGGCCTCGTCACGACGCTCGAGGGCGATCGACCAGGACCAGAACGCCCGTGGCAACCACCTCTACTACCTCGCGACGCAGCCGTCGGCGTTCGCCGAGATCGTCGGCCAGCTGGGCCGGGTCGGCCTCGACCACGAGCACCACGAGGGCGGCTGGCGGCGGATCGTCATCGAGAAGCCGTTCGGCCACGACCTGATCTCGGCGATCCGCCTGAACCGCGAGGTCGGCAAGGTCTTCCGCGAGTCGCAGGTCTACCGGATCGATCACTACCTGGGCAAGGAGACCGTCCGGAACCTCCTCGTCTTCCGCTTCGGAAACGGCATCTTCGAGCCGATCTGGAACCGGCGCCATATCGACCATGTCCAGATCACGGTCGCGGAGACGATCGGCGTCGAGAACCGCGGCTCGTTCTACGAGGAGACCGGCGCGAGCCGCGACTTCCTCCAGAACCACCTCCTCCAGCTGATGAGCCTCGTCGCGATGGAGCCGCCGGCGACGTTCGAGGCGGATGCGCTCCGCGACGAGAAGGTGAAGGTGATCCGGGCGATCGCCGAGCTGAGCCCGGACGGGATGCGGTCGGACGTCGTCCGCGGCCAGTACGGCCCCGGCTGGGTCGCGGCGAAGGCGGTCAAGGGCTACCGCGAGGAGCCGGAGGTCGATCACCGAATCCGAGACCGAGACGTTCATCGCCGCCCGGTTCGAGGTCGACGACTGGCGCTGGTCCGGCGTGCCGTTCTACCTCCGGACCGGCAAGCGGCTGCCGAAGCGGGCGACGGAGATCGCGATCCAGTTCAAGGAGGTCCCGCACCGGCTCTTCCGCGATTCTCGGATCGGACCCCGACCCGAACCTGCTCGCGATCCGGATCCAGCCGGACGAGGGGATCATGCTGCGGTTCGGGGCGAAGGTCCCGGGTCTCGGGATCGACGTCCGCTCCGTGACGATGGACTTCACCTACGGCTCGGCGTTCACGGTCGACTCGCCCGACGCGTACGAGACGCTGATCCTCGACGCGCTGCTCGGCGACGCCTCGCTGTTCACGAGGGCGGACGAGGTCGAGGGCGCCTGGGCCCGGGTCACGCCGATCATCGACGCGTGGGCGGATGACGGCCCGCCGGACTTCCCGAACTACGAGGCGGGCTCCTGGGGGCCGGAAGCGGCGGACGAGCTGCTCGCCCGGGAGGGCAGGAAATGGCGACGGATCTGAGCGCGGCGGCGGGTCTGAGCGTGGCCGCGCAGTCCGAGGCCGGCTTCGTGACGATCGACGTCGCAGCCGTTCGCCGTGCCGGGCGAACCCATCGCTCAGGTGGCGCTCGCGTGCCCACAGCATCGAGGAGGTCGAGACCGAGCTCGCCCGGATCTGGGCGGAGACGAACCTCGCCGTCGACATCGACGGAGACGGCGTCAAGGACGAGCGCCGCGTCGGCGCCCGGACGAGCGTGATGAACCTCGTCGTCATCGCCGGCCGGCCGGAGGTCGGCGAGCGCTGCGCGGCGATCATCCAGCGCCTGACCGGCCGCCATCCGTCGCGGACGACGATCGTCCAGCCCGCGGATCCGGACGGCCCGTCCTGGCTCGACGCGAGCATCGTCGCCCACTGCGTGATGCCGCGACCCGACTCCCCGGAGACGTGCGCCGAGACGATCCACCTGACATGCGGCGGCGAGTCCGGCCGCCATCTCGACGCGATCATCGCGCCGCTCCTGATCCACGATCTGCCGGTCACGGTCTGGTGGCCGGACGAGCCGCCCTTCGCCAGCCCGCAGGCGAACGACCTGTTCGAGATGGCCGACCGGCTCGTCGTCGACGGCTCCGGCTGGCACGGCACCGGCCTCACCCAGCTGCGCCGGATGGCCGCCGTGGCCGACCGGCTGCCGATCGCGATCTCCGACTTCGCGATGGTCCGCCAGTCGCGCTGGCGCGAGGCGATCGCGGCGATCTTCGACATCCCGGACTTCCTGCCGTACCTCCGCCACCTCCGACGGATCGCGGTCACGTACGGCGTCCGCGACGAGTTCGGGGCCGCGTCGACGAACCTCGTGAAGCCGCTCTACCACGCGGCGTGGATCGGATCGCGGCTCGGGATGCACGTCACGAAGCCGCTCGGGCCGATGACGGGCGGCGGCCCGAAGCGACCTGCGGGACGGTCGACGCCGCTCGCGAACCCGAGCTCGGGCCTCGGGGCGACGCTCCGCCTCGATCGGACGGACGTCGCGGTCGTGATCCGGCCCGTGCTGTCCGAGATGCCGCCGGGGACGACGCTGCGGGTCGAGCTGCTGGCCGACTGGCGCGGCTCGGAGCTCCGTGCCGACGTCACCGCCGAGCAGGATGCGGTCCACGTCCGCGTCTGGCAGGACGGCGTCCATGCCCTGGAGCGCGGGTTCACCGCGCCGCGCCGCAACGAGATCGACCTGCTGGCCGAGGCGATCGAGGCCGGGGGCCGCGATCCGGTGGCCACGGGGGCGCTGGCGCTCGCCGCCGAGCTGGCCGGCGGAGCCGCCGAATGATCGATGCCCGAGGCGACCGACCACCCTTCACCGAGCAGCCCGGAGAGACCGCCCGATGAGCGAGCCCACTGTCGTCACCCTGGCCGACCCGGACGCCTGCGCCCTCGCGGCGGCCGAACGGATCGTCGAGATCCTCGACGTCGCGATCGACGATCGAGGCGAGGCCCACTGGGTGACGACCGGAGGGTCCGCGCCCGGCGGGATCTACCGGCACCTCGCGACGAGCCTCCGCGACGAGCTCGACTGGCGCAAGGTCCGGCTGTGGTGGACGGACGATCGATTCGTCCCGTTCGACCACCCGCTGTCGAACGCAAAGCTCGCGTTCGACCACCTGCTCGACTCGTCGGCGTTCTCCGGCGAGTCCGGCACGGGCGCCTCCGGGATCGACGTCGAGGCGGGCCGCGCGGCCGGGGTCCCGATCCGGGCCGACAACGTCCACCCGTTCCCCGTCGGCGTGGCGATCGGCGAGGGCCGCGACACGCATTGGTGCGCCGCGCGCTACGTCGAGCAGCTCCGGGCCGACGGGCCCGAGGAGAACGACGACGACCTGCCGGCGTTCGACCTCATGCTCCTCGGCGTCGGCCCGGACGGCCACATCCCTCTCGGTCTTCCCGGGCTCGGAGGCGTTCGACGACGACGCGTGGGCGGTCGGCGTCCCGGCCCCGACGCACATCGAGCCGCACGTCGCCCGGGTCACGCTGAACCCGACGCTCGTGCCGGCCGCCCACGAGATCCTCGTCGTGGCGACCGGCGCGGAGAAGGCCGACATCCTGTTCGACGTCCTCCGCTCGCCGGTCGAGCCGCGGCGGCTGCCGGCCCAGCTGGCACGGCGTGCCGGCGCGACCTGGATGCTGGATCGGGCCGCGGCCGCCCGCCTGTGACCCAGGCCGTCGATCGGGCGTCGACCGGCATCACGATCCGGCCCGCGACGGCCGGCGACGCGGCGGCGGTCGCCGACGTCTTCCTCGATTCCTTCCACGCGACCTACGCGTTCGCGCTCGCCCACACGAACGACGAGGTCCGCGCGCTGGGTCCGCGATGTGCTCGTCCCCGGCGGCAACACGTGGGTCGCCGTCGACGGCGAGCCCGTCGTCGGACTGCTCGTCGTCGCGACGGGCGACCTCGACCAGCTGTACGTCGCGCCGGACCGGCTCGGCGAGGGCATCGGTCGGCGGCTGCTGGACCTCGCGAAGGAGCGATCGCCCGATGGCCTGAGGCTCTACACGTTCCAGGTCAACGATCGGGCCCGGCGCTTCTACGAGCGGAACGGGTTCACGGCCGAGTGGTTCGGCGACGGCTCCGCGAACGAGGAGGGCCAGCCGGACGTCCGCTACGCCTGGCGGCCATGACCGACCCGTCGCGGGCCACGGCCGAGCCGTCGCCGTCCTCGGCCGAGCCGTCGCGCGTCGTCCGCGCGCCCGACGGCGTCGCGATCGCCGTCTTCACGTCCGGAACCGGGCCGTCCGCTCGTCCTCGTCCACGGCGCGACCGCCGATCACACGACCTGGCGGACCTCCGGGCCCGCTCCTCGCCGCCCGCCACACGCTCCACGCGGTCGATCGCCGCGGGCGGGGCGCCTCCGGCGACGGGCCGGCCGACGAGCCGTATGCGATCGAACGCGAGTTCGACGACCTCGTCGCGGTCGTCGACGCGCTGGCCGCGGAGACGGGCGGGCCGATCGACGTCGTCGGGCATTCGTACGGCGGCCGGATCGGTCTGGGAGCCGCGCTCCGCACGGACCGTCTGCGGCGGCTCGTCGTCTACGAGGGCGCGCCGCCCGCACCGGGCGGTGCCGGATACCAGGACGCCGACGCGGCCACGGTCCGTCGGGTCGAGATGCTCGTCGCCGCGGGCGATCGCGACGAGGCGCTCGCGACGTTCATGCGGGAGATCGTCGGGATGCCGGAGCCGGAGCTCGCCGACTTCCGGGCGAACCCGATCTGGCCGCGCCGCGTCGGCCGCGGTCGAGACGACGATCCGCGAGCTCCGGGCCGAGGCGAGCGAGGCCGGCTCACTCATGGCTCTCGGCGCCGTCCGGCAGCCCGTGCTCCAGGTGCTCGGCGGGGCGAGTGCGGCGCCATTCGTCGAGGCGACCGCGGGCGCTCGACGCACGACTCCGGAACGGCCGGATCGTGACGATCGAGGGAGCCCGGCACGCGGCGCATCACACCCACCCCGCGGCGTTCGTGGCCGCGATCGAGGCCTTCCTGGCCACCTCCGCCATGGGAGACTGAACCGGTGGACCTGGGCATCGTCGGCTGGATCTTCGTCGGCTTCCTGGGCGGCGCGTTGTCCGGCGCGGTGGTGGGCGGTCGGACGGCGCGGGGCTGTCTGCCGAACGTCGTCGTCGGGATCCTCGGCGCGATCGTCGGCGGCTGGGTCGCCCGACAGCTCGGGTTCGGGCCGGCCCAGGGTCTCCTGGCCGCGATCGTCGTCGCGGTCCTGGGCGGCGTGGTCGTCCGGGTGATCCTCGAGGCGCTCAGCCCGCACGACCATTGACCGCTGGGCGCCGCGCGACACCGCTCGTGGCCCTCGCACCTCGGTCGGCGACGGCCGTCGCCTCTTGACCCGTGATCATCGCCACCGAGGGCCTGGCCAAGCGATACGGCCGGGTCGACGCTCTCGTCGACCTGACGATGCCGTCGGTGCCGGCGAAGTCTTCGGCTTCCTCGGGCCGAACGGCGCCGGCAAGACGACCGCCGTCAAGCTGCTCCTCGGCCTGGCGCCACCCACATCGGGCGGCGGAACGGTCCTCGAGGCGCCGCTCGGCGACCGGCTCGCCCGGCGTCGGATCGGCTACCTGCCCGAGCTCTTCCGCTACCAGCCATGGCTGCGATGCCCGCGAGGTCCTCGCCCTCCACGCGCGGCTGCGCGGCGGCGATCGACCGATCGACCGGGTCGCTCGACGCGATCCTCGACGAGGTCGGGCTCGGCGCGCGGGCCGGCGATCCGGTGGGGGCGTTCTCGAAGGGGATGCAGCAGCGGCTCGGGCTCGGGGTCGCGCTGCTCGGCGGACCCGATCTCGTCATCCTCGACGAGCCGACGTCGGCGCTCGATCCGGTCGGCCGGGCCGACGTCCGGGCCATCATCCGCCGGCCTGCGCGACGCCGGGACAACGGTCTTCCTGAACTCGCACCTGCTGACCGAGGTCGAACGTGTCTGCGACCGCGTCGCGATCGTCGACCGCGGCCGCGTCCTCGCGAGCGGCCGCCTCGACGACCTCCTCGATGGATCGGTCGCCCGGTTCCGCGTCACCGGCCTGCCGGACGGCGGTGTCGCCGTGCTCGAACGCTACGGCCGCGTCCGGCGGACCGACGACGACTGGCTCGTCGTCGACGGCGCTCGACCCGTCCGTCATCCCGGCTGCGTCGCCGCCCTCGTCGCCGCGGGCGGGCCGGTCCATGCGGTCGACCCCGGCCGGCGCGAGCCTCGAGGACCGCTACTTCGAGCTGACCCGCGGGCCGGACCGGCGACGTCGCCGACCACGGGAGCGAGTCGAGGCATGATGGCGACCTTCGCGATCGCCGGACTGACGATCGCCGAATCCGTCCGGCGGCGGGTCGTCTGGGTCCTCCTCGGCCTGACGGTCGTGAGCGTCGGCCTGACGACGTGGGGCGTCGAGCGCCTCGTCTCGCTCGGCCGCGGAGAGCGGCGCCGACGAGCTCGAGGTCTTCGTCGGCGTCTCCCAGATGCTCGTCCTCGTCGCCTTCATGTTCAGCTTCGTCCTGGCGATGACGGCCGCGTTCCTCGCGGCCCCGGCGATCGCGACAGACCTCGAATCCGGGATCGCCCAGTCGATGCTCGCCCGGCCGATCCGCCGCACGGATCTCGTCGTGGGGCGGTGGCTCGGCCTGTCGATCGTCGTGATCGCCTATGCCCTGGCGTCGGGACTGCTCGAGGTCGCTGACGGTGCGACTCGTGAGCGGCTATGCGCCACCGAACCCGCTCGAGGCCGCCGCCTACCTCGCGGCACAGGCCATCGTGCTGCTGACCGTCGCGCTCCTGCTGAGCACCCGGCTGCCGGCGATGGCGTCCGGGGCGATCTGCGTCGTCCTGTTCGGGCTGGGCTGGATGGCCGGGGTCTTCGCCGGCGTCGGTCGGTTCCTCGACGCCGGGCCACTCGTCTCGGTCGCCGAGGCCTCGCGCTGGCTCCTCCCGTCGGACGGACTCTGGCGCGGCGCCATCCACGCCCTGCAGCCGCCGATCGTCGTGAGCGTCGCCGCCGGCCGGGCCGGAGCAGTCGCCGACGCGAATCCGTTCTATGTGTCGAGCGCGCCGCCGCCCGCGTTCCTCGCGTGGGCGGTCGTCTGGACGGTGCTGGTGCTCGCGGTCGCTGCCCTGTCGCTGGAGCGGCGGGACCTCTGAGCCCGGTCCCCCGGCGCGCCCCGCCCTCGGCGGCTACCATCGACCGATGACCGACGCCACTGCAGCGGCACCCGCGCCGCCGGCCGCGCCCGACGAGCGCCCGTACTCGCCCGGCCTCGAGGGGGTCCTCGCGGGCGAGACGTCCCTCAGCAAGGTCGACGGGGCCAACGGCCGGCTGATGTACCGCGGCTACCGGATCGGCGACCTCGTCGAGCACGGCACCTATCCGGCGGTCGCGAACCTCCTCTGGACGGGCGAGTGGGACCCGCACGCCCGCCTGGCGACCGCGCCCGTGCCGGACGCGGTGCTGATCGCCCTCCGGGCCCTGCCGTCGACCGCCAAGCCGATGGACGCGCTCCGCACCGCGGTGTCCGCATGGGGTGCGACCCAGGGCCTGACCTACCCGCCGACGGTCGATCAGGCCCGCGCCCTGACCGCAGCCTCGCCGTCGGCCCTCGCCGCGTTCGCCCGGATCCGGGAGGGCAAGGACCCGATCGAGCCCGACCCGTCGCTCGACCTGGTCGAGGGTTTCCTGTATCAGCTCAAGGGCGTCCGTCCCGACGCCGGCACCGCCCGCGCGCTCGACGCCTACTTCATCGTCGGCGCCGAGCACGGCTTCAACGCCTCGACGTTCACCGCCCGGATCGTGACCTCGACCCAGTCCGACCTCGCATCGGCGGTCTGCGCGGCGATCGGGACGATGAAGGGCCCGCTCCACGGCGGCGCCCCGTCCGAAGTCGTCGACCAGCTGTCGCAGGTGGGCTCGGTCGAGAACGCCGAGAAGTGGCTGAACGACGCGCTGGATCGGGGCGAGCGCCTGATGGGCTTCGGTCATCGGGTCTATCGCGCCTACGACCCGCGCGCGGCGGCCCTCCGCAAGGTCGCCGAGGGCATGGAGCACAAGCCCGACTGGCTCGAGCTCGCGATCCAGGTCGAGGACGTCGCGCTCCGGCTGCTCGCGGAGCGCCACCCGGAACGACCGCTCAAGACGAACGTCGAGTACTACGCGGCGCCGGTGCTGATGGGTGTCGGCCTCACACCGGATCTCTTCCCGGCCACGTTCTCGCTCGCCCGCCACGCCGGCTGGACCGCCCACGCGCTCGAGCAGGCCGCGAACAACCGGCTCATCCGTCCGGACGTCCGCTACGTCGGCCCCGCGGAGCGCGACCTGCCCGGCTGACCTAGGCCGCCGGGGCGTGTGTTGCCGCAGCCCCACGCTCTTACGCCCCAGTGCTATTCCGTGGACCGGGCGGTCATGAACGGGCCCTCTCGGGATCCGGGTCGTCCAGGCCAGGCGTGATCACTCAACGCCAGACGGTCCGTTCGGCGTCCAACCCCAACCCAACTGCTGGAAAGAGCACTCCCAGTCATATCTGCGGCCGGAGCGGGCGAACGGGCGCGCCGCGCGCCGCGCGACTGGGCGGTCGGCGCCGTGGTAGCCGCTCAGCCCGGCCTGACGCCACCCGCCGTTCGTCCGGGAGCTAGTGCTGGGCCTGGTCGGCGTGGGCTTCCCACAGGACGTGCTCCGGCGTCTCGAGCTGGAACGTCGAGTGGTTGATGTCGAAGTCGGCCGACAGGCACGTTCCGAGGTGGTCGAGGATGTCGCCCGGCTTCGCCTCATCGCCGAGCACGACGTGGGCGGACACGACGTTCATCCCGCTCGTGATGGTCCACGCGTGGAGATCGTGGACGTCGATCACGCCGGGCGCCTCGCGGATGTGGCGCTCGACGTCGCCGAGATCGACCCCCTTCGGCGTCGCCTCGAGCAGGACGTCGACGCTGTCGCGGAGCAGGAGGCCCGTTCGCGGGACGATCAGGAGCGCGACGACGAGGGACGCGACCGCGTCTGCCTGGTACCAGCCAGTCACGGCGATGACGAGCCCGGCGATCAACACCGCCACCGCCCCGATCAGGTCGCCGCCGATCTCCAGGTAGGCGCCACGCATCGTCAGGCTCTCGCGCTGGCCCGGCGCCAGGATCCGCAGCATGACCATGTTCGCGACCAGGGCGATCGCCGCGACGACGATCACGATCCCCGGCCGGACGTCCGGCGGCGCGAAGAACCGCTGGATCGCCTCGATGGCGATGATCAGCGCGATCACGAGCAGCAGCACCGCATTGACGGCCGCCGCGACCATCTCGAGCCGATACAGGCCGTACGTCCGGGTGTCGCTCGGCGGCCTGGCCGCGAGCCGGATCGCGACGAAGGAGAGGGTCATCCCGGACACGTCGGCGAAGACGTGGCCCGCGTCAGCGAGCAGGGCCAGGGAATTGGCCGCGACGCCCGCGACGAGCTCCAGGACGAGGATCCCGAGCCCGATGCCGATCGCGGCGACGAGGCTGCCGGAGTGACGACCGGCAGCCGAATGGGAGTGCGCCACGGGCGGAGCGTAGCGCCTCGCGGGCCGGCTCCGCGCCGGTCCGTTACGCGCCCGGCGGCACCTCGAGCCAGCCTTCGCGGAGGGCGCGCGTGGCGAGCTCGGTCCGCGACGCGAGGTCGAACCGCTCGAACAGCCGGCGCAGGTGCGACTCGACGGTCTTCGAGCCGATCCCGAGGCGTGCGGCGATCTCGTCGTTGGACCGGCCCTCGACGACGAGCCGGACCACGTCGAGCTCGCGTTCGCTTGGTCGGGCCGGTCCGACGCCGGTCCGGGGCCGGATCGAGAAGGCGAGACCACCGGCCGACACGCGCCGGATCGCATCGAGCAGCTCGGCGATCGGGGCCGTCTTCAGGACGAAACCGGAGGCACCGAGGCGCAGCGCCGAGTCGGCGTACTGCGGATAGTCGTACGCGGTCAGGACGATGATCGCCGGGCGCGCCGGCGCGACCCAGGCCGACGTCGGTGTGTCCGCGAGGAGCCGCAGCCCCGAATCCGAGCCGAGCCGGATGTCCAGAAGCAGGACGTCGGCCGGGACCCGTGCGATGAGGCCGGTCGCCTCGTCGATCGAGCCGGCCGTCCCGACCACGTCGATCCCCGGCTGGGAGGCAAGGAGCGCCGCCGTGCCCTCGCGGACGACGGGATGGTCGTCGACGATCAGCAACCGGATCGGCGTGGCGGCCGAGGCATCCGCGGGCGGCGAGCCGGCGGGGGCCGAGGCGCGGGCGTCCGTCAACGCGGCCGCCACTCGAGCGCCACATGAGTCCCGCCGCTCGGCCATCGCTTGACGTCGAGGATCGCCCCGATCTGCTCCGCGCGTTGGGCCATGTTCAGCAGCCCAAACCGGCCCGACTGCTCCGCGGCGACCGGGGCGTCGTCCGCGATCCCGGGTCCCGCGTCGTCGATCGCGAGCGAGATGCCACCCTCGGTCGAGCGATAACGGACGACGATCGGCGGCTTGCCGTGCTTGACGGCGTTCGCCAGCGCCTCCTGGGCGACCCGGAAGATCGCGAGCTCGACATCCGGTGAGTGGCGCGCGTCGTCGCTCCGCTCCAGGCGGACCTCGCCGCCCGCGAGCCGCTCGATCCGGAGGACGAGCCAGTCGAGGGCCGGCCCGACGCCGAGATCGTCGAGGATCGGCAGGCGGAGGTCGCCGCAGATCGCCCGGAGCTTGTCGGCGACGGTTCGCCCGATCTCGGCGCCTTCCGTGTCGCCGGCCACTTCGAGGCGGCGGACGAGCAGCGTCAGCTCCTGGAGCGCGTCGTCGTGGATGTCGGCCGCCAGGCGCGCCCGCTCGGCCTCCGTCGCGGCGACGACCAGATCCCGCTGGAGCGTCGCCCGAGTCGCCAGCCGGGCGAGCGGCCGCACCGTGAACCGGCCGGCCGCGACGATCGCCACGAGCCACAGCGCCAGCGGCCAGAGGAACAGCCTGCTCTGGGCGAGGAGCGCGAACAGCGGCGTCGCCCCGGCCAGGGCGAGCTCCGTCGAGCGGAGCAGGCCGCCCGGCCCGCGCCCCGAGGCCGCGAACCCGCGGGGGTCGCGCGGGCCGGCCGCCATCAGCCCGGGCACGAGCGGAATGGCCGCGGTCAGGAGCCAGCGAAGCCAGGTGAGGACGTCCCGATGGGCGATGTCGACGACGAACGCGGCGGCGACGGCCGTCGCGGCGATGCTGCACAGCCCGATCGAGAGGTAGGCGAACCGCCGATCCAGCCCATCGTCGACGCGCGCCGCGAGGGCCAGCGCCAGCGGGATCATCGCGGCGACGGTCAGCAGCCCGCCGAGGACGAGGTCGACGGGCGAACCGGAGGCGAACAGCGGCAGGACCAGCAAGGGTGTCGCGGTCGCCGTCGCCAGCGGGAACCCGATCCCCTGGAGCGAGCCGCCGGCGCGGCCGGAGACGAGCCACCAGCTCCCGAGGATGAGGATCGCGAGGCCCGGGATCAGCGCCAGGCCGGCATCGTAGAGCCCGTTCCAGCCGGGGTAGTACACGCCGATCACGTTCCAGCCGGCCGAGGCGCTGCCGGACACAAGGTCTTCAGGCCGGATCGCGTCCAGGAACTCGACGGGGCTGGTGGCGAGCGTGGCGAGGACGTCCGGGCTTTCCAGGTTGGTCGGGACGGCCGGCTCGACGCCGGCGATCGCGTGCGCCGATTGCGGACCGTCGGGCTCGGTGATGTCCGAGTTCTGCGTGATCTCCTGTGGCAACGCGATCAGGTCCGCCCCGTTGATCCGGACCACGACCATTCCGGCCTCAAGCCCGTCCTGGGCACCCGGGCTCAGCGGGTCGACCGAGGCAATCACCAGGTGGCCGGCTGCAGCGTCGGTGCCCAAGTGGACGCCCGTGTCGTAGTGGCGGATCGCAAGCGGGATCAGGGCCAGCCCGAACGCGAGAAGGGCGATCGCCACGGCCAGCCCATCGCGCCATTGCTTCGTCGACATCGACTCGAACGTAGCAGACAACCGGGACCGGGCGGTACCGGAATGTCCCGCAACGGTTCACCGGGGAGCGCCGGCTCGATTACCGCGCCGGCCGTCCGCACGATGGCAATGGCCCGACCTGAGCGGCCGGCGCCCGCGCTGGGGAGCTGGCGCCGGCGCACCAACCGGTTGCGCGGCCTTGCTACCGTGGCGTCGCCGGACCACCCGGCGCCACCGAGGAGGCTCGATGACGGCGGTCCCGGACGGACAGGGGGTCCTCGAGGCCCACGGCTACGGCAAGCGTTATCGCCGAACGTGGGCGCTGCGCGGACTCGACCTGACGGTCCCGGCGCGGAGCATCACGGCGCTCGTCGGGCCGAACGGCTCCGGCAAATCCACCCTGATCCGCAGTTGGATCGGGTTCGAAGGGGCGACCGAGGGCAGGCTCCTGACCGGCGGGGTCGATCCGCAGCAAGACCGTGCCGCCGCAGTGGCTCGTGTCGGCTACGTCCCGCAGTCGCCGTCGCTCTACCGGGACCTGACCGTCGCCCAGCACGTCGAGCTCGCGGGCACGCTCCGCGACGGCTTCGATCCGGACATCGCGAACCGGTACATCGAGCGCCTGTCGATCGGCCTCCGATCGAGGGCGGGTGAGCTGTCCGGCGGCGAGCAAGCCCAGGTGGGGCTCGCGCTGGCGCTGGCGACCCGGGCCCCGATCCTCCTCCTCGACGAGCCGCTCGCGAGCCTCGATCCGCTCGCCCGGCGGGAGTTCCTGCACCTGATGGTCGAAGCGGTTCGTTCGACCGGTGCCACCGCGCTCCTGTCGTCGCACGTGATCACCGACATCGAGCAGGCCTGCGATCGCCTGATCGTCCTCGGCCGCGGCCACACGCTGTTGGACCTGCCGGTCGCCGAGGCGATCGCCCATCACCGCGTGATCGAGGGCTCGCCATCGGAGGCCGCCGGTCTCGCCGGACCGGATTCCGTGATCGGCAGCTTTCCGGCGCCGGACGGCGTCCCGCTGGCCCTCGTTCGGATCGCAGCGACCTCCGCGGCCGATGCGTCGCCGCCCGGGCGACCCGCGACCCTCGAAGAGATCGTCATCGGGCACCTCGCCGCGGGCCGGATCCGCGCGACCGCTGCGGCGGCCGCTGCCGGACGGGCCGCTTGATGCTCCGCGGCGCGCTCCTGTCGTTCCGGATCCAGCGCTTCGAGGCGACGCTCGTCATCGTGGCCGCGGTCCTGTCCGTCCTGGTCTCAACCGCCGTCGTCTGGGGGCTCGGCGCCGGAGAGTTCGGGCGGTGCCTGGGCGACGATCCGGCCGCGCTCGGGAGCGTGTGCCAGACGGGGCTATATCCGTGGCTCAACCGGGTCGCCCGTCTGTCGCTGTCGATCGTCCCGATCTTCCCTCTCGTGGCCGGCCTGCTTGCCGGCGGTCCGATCGTCGCGCGCGAGCTGGAGACGGGCACCGCGCGTCTGGCCTGGTCGCTCGGGCCGTCCCGGATGCGCTGGCTCGCTCAGCGAGCCGTGCCGATCCTCGCCACGGTGGCGATCGCCTCGCTGGCGATCGGCCTGACGGCTGAGGCGCTCACCCATGTGCTTCGGCCCGCGGTCGACCTCGATCAGTCGTTCGTCGGCTTTCGCAACCGGGGCCTCCTGATCGCGATGGAGGCGATCCTCGTCGCCTCCGTGGCTCTCGCCCTCGGTGCGATCCTCGGGCGGTCGGGGCCGACGCTCCTGTTCAGCCTGATCCTCGTCTTCGCGATCGGGATGGCGGTCGACAAGGTCGAACGCGAGCTCCTGACGAATGAGGCGGCGGTGGCCGACGCTTCGACCTTCGCGTTCGACGACGCGAACTTCGTCGTCGACAACCGGCTGCGCTTCCCCGACGGGACGATCCTGACCTTGGAGGCGGCGATGGCCACCCATCCCGAGATCCAGAACGGGTGGGACGAGTCGAGCGGGATCGCGAGCGTGGTCCTCTACGTCCCCGGCGCGCGCTACCACGACGTCGAACGGCGGGAGGCGCTGGCGATGCTCGTGATCTCCGCTCTGTTCGTGGCCGTTGCCGCCGCGTCGGTCCTCCGACGACGGCCCCGCTGAGGAACGCCGGGCCCGGCGTCGATAATCCGCCCGTGACGAGCGCCCTTCTCGCCTTCGATGACGCCGGCGACCGGCTGTTCGCGGCGCTCCGGCGCGCGGCGGCCGGCCGCGCGTCTGCCCGCGCTCGCCCGGCTGGAGACGCCGCCGTGGGTCGGGATCGCCATCGCGCTCGTCGGCTGGGCCCTGATCGTCTGGTTCAGCGAGCCGTGGGGCCGGCTGTGGGGCACCGGCCAGGACGCCCGCTGCTACTGGCAGGCGACGCTCGCCGACCCGTACCTCCACTCCGACTGGAACGACCCGATCGCCTACGTCTACTCGCCGGCGTTCCTCCAGCTCATGTCGCCGCTGACCGCCCTGCCGTGGCAGGCGTTCATGGCGGTCTGGACGGCGTTCCTGCTCGCTCGCCGTGCGGGTCCTGACCGGGCCGCGGCTGCTGGCCGCCGGGCTGCTCTTCCCGTTCACCGCGATGGAGATCGCCGGCGGCAACGTCTCGCTGCTGCTCGCCGTCGCGATCGTCGTCGGGTTCCGCTGGCCGTGGGCCTGGTCGCTCGTCCTGCTGACGAAGATCACGCCGGGGATCGGGCTGCTCTGGTTCGCAGTTCGTCGCGAGTGGCGGTCGCTCGGGATCGCACTGGGCGTGACCGCGGTGATCGTCGCTGCGTCGTTCGTCTCGATGCCGGACCAGTGGCGGACCTGGGTCGACGTCGTCATCCGGAACGTCGAAGCCGGCCGGGGCGGGACATGGGCATCGTTGCCGATCCCGCTCTGGTTCCGCCTCCCGATCGCGATCGCGATCGTCGTCTGGGGCGCCCGGACCGATCGCCCGTGGACGGTGCCCGTCGCATCGATGGTCGCGCTGCCCGCGATCTGGTACGGCGGGCTGTCGATGCTGCTCGCGGTCATCCCGCTCCTGGGCGGCGGGCGAGGCGTGGGGAGCTGGGCGCTGCGCACGCGCCCCGCCGACGGTTCGGGTTCGGCCGACCGTGACGGCCTCGCCGTCGAGGGCACCTGATCGGAGGGTCGTGCGGCTGAATCAAACGGTCATCGGTGGACCGTTAGCCGAGATGTCGAGGGTCGTTGCGGCCCGAGAGCCCGCGACTCGAGCGTGGATCCGGCGTTCGCCCGACCTGTCGACCGCTCCGAAGGGTCCCCGTCGCCTCGAACAGTCCCTCCACGCACGTCTGGCGAAGTCCCCGGCAGGAGCTGACAGATTCCCGTCCCGTGTCGGGCAACGGGCGAACGGGCTCGAATCGTTGTCAGATTCCCGCCACGCGTCGGGTAGGCGCGCTGAGCGGCCCTCGTCGCACTCGGTCGGGTCGTCGCCACGCTCGGCGGGACGCGGCCACGGCCGAATCGAGGCGCAGAACCGGCCTAAGCGACATCCGGTGACGATCTGTCACGGATTCGGCTAGATCGAGGCCTTACTCGACGTCGTGTGGGAATCTGGCCAGGCCGCGCCCGGGCGGGGGCCGGATCACGCGGGCCGCCGGGCGGCGGGCGGCGGCGGCGGACCGCGAGGCTACGCTGCCGCCTGCTCTCCCATCCGCTGCGGCCGGACCCGCAGCGCGACGACGACGGCGCCGACCAGGAACACCGCAGCACCCGCGAAGAACGGGGCGCTCGGTCCCGAATGCACCGGCCAGCGTCGCGCCGACCAGCGGCCCGATGATCCCGGCCGCGTACAGCGGCAGGTAGACGAGGTTCAGGGTCTGGGATCGCCGCTCGATCGGCACCTCCGTCGCGAGCAGGCTGAAGACCATCGCCCCGACGAGCGCGTTCGCCGCCGTGAACGCCATGATCGAGAAGGCGAGCGGCGGGATCGACTGCGACGAGCGGGATGGCGATCAGCGCGAACCCGCCGATCGACGAGCGCGGTCAGGAGCACCGGCCGGAACCCGGTCCGGTCGCTGACCCAGCCGCCGATCGGGGAGAACCAGCGCCCCGACGAGGCTGGCGAGCCCGACGACGATGCCGATCGTCGCGGCGAGCCCGGGCCCGGGCCCGACGATCCCCTCGACGATCAGCGGCTGGTACGGCCGGCTCATCTGGTTGGCGAGGAACGCCACGCCGTAGATCGCGAAGATCCGCCGCACGATCGGGTCCCCGAGGACGCCGCGCACCGCGCCGTAGGCGAGCGCCAGGACGCGGCCCCGTCGGGATGACGGCCGGCCGGACCTCGGCGGCGCCGAACCAGACGAGCAGCGCGGTCCCGACCGACAACGCGGCCGAGAGCCAGAACATCGCGGACAGGCCCAGGCCCAACCCGTCGACGATGATCCCGCCGAGGAGCGGACCGACCGCGAACCCGATCGGACCGGCGACCCCGAACAACGCGATCAGCGTCCCGACGCGCCGCCGCGGGACGACGTCGCGGATCGCGCCGAGCATCACTCCGGTGTTGCCGAGCTGGAACCCGATCAGGAGGAGGCTGAGCGCGAGCTGCCACGGCTCGCGCGACAGCGCGACGCAGACGAACACGACGGCCTCGACGAGGGCGCTCCGGGCGATGACCGCCTTGCGCGAGTACTTGTCGGCCCAGACGCCCCAGAGCGGCACGAGCGGCATCCCGACGACGAAGATCAGCGCCGAGAACAGCCCGACGAACGTCGCCCGGTCCGCGTCCGACACGCCGACGACCCGGAGGTACGCCGGCAGGTACGCGAACACCTGGCTCACCCCGAGGCCTTCGACCATCGAGGTGATCCAGTAGACGACGAACACACGGCGCCAGTCGGCCCGACCGCCGTCGCCGATGGCGACCGCCACGCCGTCGGAGGCTGGTCCGAGCGTGGCGAGATCGGACGGTGGCATGGCGACGAAGCCTAGCCGATCGGAGGGCGCGATCCGGGGCGAGGCGGCCCGACGTAGACTCGGCCAAGGAGGAGGTGAGCCCATGCTCGGTCGCTACGTGACCCGCGCGGTGGACGCCCAGGCCCGCTGGTCCAGGCCGTTCGGCGACTTCAACCACCGCTGGCTCAGCGCCCTCTTCCATTCGATCCGCCCGATCCAGCACTTCCTCAACGGGTCGTGGCTCGGCCACCCGGTCCACGCCGTCGTCACCGACGTCCCGATCGGCGCCCTGACCGTCTCGATCGTCGCCGACGTCATCGGCCAGCCGGTCGTGGCAGACGTCTCGATGCTGCTCGGCGTCCTCGCGATGGTCGCCGCGGCCGTGACGGGCCTCGCCGACTACACCGAGGTCGACGGCAACGCCCGCAGTCGGGCGACGGTCCACGGGACGCTGATGGTCGTGGCCCTCGTCCTCTACGTCGTCTCGCTCGTGATCCGGGCCGGCAGCCCGGCCGACCGGCTCGTCGCCGATCGCCGTCGCGTTCGTCGGCTACCTGCTGCTCGCTCCTCGGCGGCGCGATCGGCGGCGACCTCGTCTTCCTGGCCGGGACGCACGTCAACCGGCACGCCTGGCGCGGGGCGGGCGCGAAGTGGATCGCCCTCGACCTGGGCGGCCTGCCCGACATCCCGCAGGGCGGCCCGACGAAGCTCCGCGCCGGCATCAACGACCTCGCCGTCATCCGCAACGGCGAGGCGATCCTCGCGGTCCATGCCCAGTGCGCCCATGCCGGCGGGCCGCTCGCGGAGGGCACCGTCGCCAACGGCCAGATCGAGTGCCCGTGGCACGGCTCGCGCTTCCGGCTCGCCAACGGCCACGTTGCCCGCGGACCGTCGATGTACGACCAGCCGGCCTACGAGGTGCGTCGGGCCGAGGCCGGCGGATGGGAGGCCCGGCGCCGGACCGAGTGACGACGATCCCGGCCCGGTCGGCCGTTTCTCGGGGCGTTCGCGGGGCGCGATTTCGCAGCATGTTTGCAACGCGGGACGGCGCGATGTGCCGCCGACGACATCCGGGTCCGAAGCGTACGATCGCGCTGGGCGCGCCCCGAGTCACCGAGCGCGCAACTGGGGGAATCGCGATGAGTCACCTGTCCACCACCATCTCGGTGGATGCGCCGCCGCATGCCGTCTACGACCTGATCTCGAACCCGGTGCGGGCGGCCGAATGGCAGACCCTCCTCGCCGAGATGGGCCCGATCTCCGGGCGGGCCGGCGGCATCGGATCCAGCTACATCGGCTACTACCGCGTCGCCGGTCGGAAGCTCGCGGCCCGGTTCGTCGTGACCGCCGCGGAACGGCCGTCGCTCCACCAGGTCAACGGCACCACGACCGGCGGCTGGACCCGCTGGACGACGATGATCGAACCGGACGGCGAGCGGTTCGAGCGTCCGGATCTCCATGGAGTACGAGCTGCCGGGCGAGATCGTCGGCTCGCTCTTCGGGATGCTCACCGGCAACCGCATCGAGCGCGAGTTCCGGCGGTCGTACGAGCAGCTGAAGCGGATCCTCGAGCCCGGAGCCGCGGAGCCGGCGCCGCGGCCCATCCGACCCGTGGAGAGCCTCGCCGGCGACCTCGGGACGGACGACGGGCGGGCGGAGGCCGCCGCGATCTGAGCGGTGACGATCGACGAGCCCGGCGGTGACGCGGGTTGACGACGCAGCGGTGACCACGCGGCGCCCTCGAGGCCGCGATCCCGGGCGTCATCGTGCTCATCGGCCCCGCCGGCTCCGGCAAGACGACGTTCGCGGCACGGCGCTTCGCGCCCGACGAGGTCCTGTCGTCCGACGACCTCCGGGCCGCCGTCTCGCGGCGACGCGGCCGACCAGTCCGCGATCGCGGGCCGCGTTCTCGATCCTGCACCGTGAGCTGGAGCCGACGGCTTGCCGCCGGCCGGCTGGTCGTCGTCGACGCAACGAGCCTGACGGTCGCCGGGCGGGGAGCGATCCTGCGCCGCGCGACGGCGGCGCGGGCACCGGCCGTCGCCATCGTCCTCCTCCCGTCCGCGGCCGAGATCCATGCCCGGAATGCGCGCCGGGCGGGCCGGGTGGTGCCCGCGGACGTCGTCGACCGCCAGATCGCGGCCGCGGCGTCGCTCGGTGCGGATCCGGCCGCGATCGAGGCATGTCTCCTCGCGGAGGGGTTCGTGGCGGTCCGAACGGTCTGGGGCGACGACCCGGCGGCCGCCGATCGCCTCGAGATCCGTCGCCGCGTCCGGACGGCGTCCTAGATCGGCGTGCCCACCGACCCGCCGGCGATCAGGACGACCGCGATCCCGGCCATGACGATCCCGACGAGGTGGCTCCGCGACACCCGCTCGTGGAGGATGGCGACGGCGAGGACGACGGTCGTCACCGGGTAGAGCGAGCTCAGGGCGGCGGCGACATCCAGCCGTCCCGCCTGGGTCGCGAGGACGTAGAGGCCGTTGCCGGCGAGGTCGAGGAACGCCGACGAGCACGACCGCCGGGACGACCGCGCGCGGGACCCGCCACGGCCGCCGGCCCACGAGGACGATCAGGACGATCACCGACAGCGCGGCGAGCTTGATCGCGACCAGCGGCCAGGCGACGCGGTGCTCCGGGAACGCCGCGACGGCGACGTTGAACAGCCCGAGGCCCGTCCCGCCGAGCGATCGCGTACTGGATCCCGGACGGCCGCCCGCTCGGCATCGCTCGAGCGCGAGACGAGGATCACCGCGACGAGGGCGGCGGCGATCCCGACGACCACCTCCGGCGGCGGCACGCCCTGGCCGACGAACCCCACGCGCGACCGGGATGCTCGCGGCGATCAGCCCCGTGACCGGCGCGACGACGCCCATCCGGCCGACGGCAAGGCCCTGGTACAGACCGAGGATCCCGGCGACGCTCAGCGACCCCGGCGATCAGCGCGAGGAGGAGCGTCGTCGAGCCCGGGAACGGCTCACCGGTCAGCAGCGCGAGCGCGACCATGACGAGGACGCCGAGTCCATCCACGCCGAGGGCGATCGCCCAGGACGGGCGCCCGCCGGCCCGTCCAGCCGCCCGCCGAAGTCGCCGGCCCCCCAGGCGATCGCCGAGCCGAGACCGAAGGCGACGACGGCAAGCCCGGGGCCGGCCGGGTCAGCCAGGGACGGCCCCGGCAGAAGCGGGCGCCGTCTCGTCGGCGGAGGCACCCTCGTCCATGTCCGTCGGGCCCTGCGAGCGCGACGACCGAGTCGGCCGCGTCGTGATAGCGGTCCGACGTCGTCAGGTAGATCACCTGGAAGTCGCTGCGCCATCTCGCGGAGCAGCTCCAGCGCGCGGCCGGCCCGCGCCTCGTCGAGGGTCACGAACGGGTCGTCGAAGATCAGCGGCGGGCGCCGGTCGCCGGTCACCAGCCGGACGAGCCCGAGACGGGCGGACAGGAAGACGAGGTCGAGCGTGCCCTGGCTCAGCGAGCGGACGTCGACCCAATCGCCTTTCTCGGGGGCGTGGAGCCGGATGTCGAGGGTCCGGTCGTCGACCGAGACCCGGCGATAGCGGCCGCCCGTGATCCGCTCCATGTCGCCGACCATGCGCCGCTCGAGGAACCGGGTCGCGGTCTTCATCGTGGCCTGCTCGGCCGTCTCGATCTCGCGGAGCGTCCGCTCGTAGATCCGGCTGCGCCGCTGGAGCGCCGCCAGCTGGTCGCGCCAGGCGACGAGCCGCTCGGCGCGATCCGGCGACCTGCTCGGCGTCGACCGTGTTCGCATCGACCCGGGCGCGGGCGTTCGCCTCGTCGTCGCGGGCACGCTCGAGCGCCGCCTCGAGGTCGCGGACCTCGACCTCGAGGCGCTCCCGGGCCCGCGGCTCCTTGGCGATCGGCCCGAGCGCCTCGAGCGCATGCGTCTTCTGCTCGACCTCGAGCGCCGCCGTGTCGCGCAGCTCCGGCAGCGGTCTCGACGGGCTCCTTGCCGACGAGGCCGTCCAGCTGGGCGGCCAGCCGGTCGATCCGGCCGACGTGCTCCTCGCTCGGCCGTGAGGAGCGCCTCCGCCGAGGCGAGGTCCGGCAGTGACAGCCCCGCCAGCTGCTGGGCGGTGTCCGCCTTGGCCTGGCGGAGGTCGTGCTCCATCTCGGAGCGGCCGCGGAGGCGCCGGTCGATCTCGACGTCGCGCATCTGCTGCTGGACGCGATCGCTGCGACGAATCCACCAGGCGATGAACGCGAGGATGAGGCCGATCCCGGCCGACGATCGCGCCGCGATGACCGGCACCGTGCCCGAGGCTGACGACCCCGAGCTCGGTCGAGGGCGAACGAGACCGCCGGCGACGAGCAGTCCCGACGACCACCAGGAGAACCCCGATCCGCGAGAGCGGCCGCCAGCTGCGGCGGCGGCGGGACCTCGAACGAGACCTCGACCTCGCCGGACAGCGCCGCGGTCAGGTCGTTGATCTTCGCGTCGAGGATCCGCAGCCGGTTGACGATCTGCTCGAGGACCGGGCAGCGGGTTGGCGGACGGGTGGCTGGTCCGGAGGCCGCCGAGCTCCTCGGCGACGGTGACGGCCTGGCGATACCGCTCGAACCGCTCCTGGGAGCTCACCCGTTCGGCGCTCAGCCGCTCTGCCTGGCGGGCCTTGCTCGAGGAGCGACCGCCGCTCGACCGAGGCTCGCCTCCGATCTCGGTCCGCTGCTCGCGGGCGCCGGACAGCGTGTCGCGATCGCGCTCCAGCTGGGCCAGGGCCAGCTCGCCCTGCTCGACGGCGGCCTGGGACTGCTCGACCGCCTCCTCCGCGACCTTCAGGCGGCCGGGGTTCTTGTCGCCCTTCGTGTTCAGCCCGTAGATCGCCTTCTCGAGCGTCCGCCGCGCCCGGGACGTGCCCCGGTCGGCGCCGCTGATCGACGCCTGGAGCCGGTCGCGGAGTGCCGCCTCGTCCCGGTCGAGATCGGCCAGCTCCTGGTGGCGGATGCTCGCGGTCGAGCGGAAGAACGCCTCGCTCGGGATGCCGGTCAGCTCGGCGAGCGCCTGGTCGGCGAGCGTCGGGTCCGTGATCGTCTCGCCGTCGATCTCGAGGCTGACCGTGCCACGCGACCCGCGGAACGCCTTCTCGAGCGTGCCGGTCCGCGTCGCCGCGATCGTCGTCGTCGACCTCGAAGTCGATCGTGACCACCGGTCGCGCGTCCTCGCCGGCGTCCCACGGCCGGAGCGCGTCCATGTCCGCCCCGCCGCTCGTCACCTTCCGGGTGAGGGCGAGCTCGATCGCCCGCTGGATCGTCGTCTTGCCGGCCTCGTTGGGGCCGTGGACGATCGTGAGCCCGGGCGAGAGCGGGATCTCCAGCTCGCGGTACCGGCGGAAGTCGCGCAGGCCGAGGCGGGTGATCCTCACAGGGTGACCTCGTGGCCGGCGAGGAGCAGCCGGCCGAGGCGGAGGACGTCGCGCAGCTCGGCAGCCTCGTCGGCGGCCGCGGGCGTGCTCGTCGGCCTCGAGCTCGGCGATCCGGCCCTCGACGTTCCGGATGAAGGCGCCGGGGATCGTGTCCGGCGAGGGCAGCACGCCATCGGTCAGGGCCGGCAGCGACGTGTCGCGGACGCGCACCTTGAGGAAGCTGCCCTTGAGCCGGTCCTCGACCTCCTCGACGTGGACGTCGAGCTCGTCCGGGCGGACGCCGGTCAGCCGGACGTCGAGGACGAGGTCCGGATCGGCGAGCCCGGCCAGGCTGGCTGACGCAGTGCCGGCTGGTCGCCGACGGTCGGCGGCGTCGACGTCCAGCTTCTCGAAGTGCGTCCTGCCGACACGCTCCGCGGCATCGACGGTCACCGTCCGCGCCGCCGCCGACTTCGTCGCAGCGTCGACGAGGACGACCTTCCCGGCGCCGTCCTGGGTGACCGCGACCGGCTCCGGCGCGCCCGAGTAGGCATAGGTCGTCGCCGCCGGCCGTCGCCCTGCTGGAACGAGTGCCAGTGGCCGAGCGCGAGGTAGTCGAGGCCGCTCGCCTGCGATCTCCTCGCGGGTGAAGACGACCTCGTCGCGATCCGTCCGGTCGGGGATCGCGAGGGAGCCGTGGACCATCGCCGACCTGCCAGGTCGCCGCGGCGTCGGGCCGTCGCGATGGACGTGGACGTCGAGGAACGGGCTGTGGGGCGCGCGCTTCGTCGCGAACACCGGGTCCGTGGACGACGACGTCGCAGGTCGGCAGGTGGACGCTCGGGCGGTCCGGCGTCAGGACCGTGACGAGGTCGTCGTCCGGCGTCGAGCCGGCGAGCGCCGGCAGGTCGTGGATCCGGTACAGCGACGAGCGGTCGTAGACGTCGTGGGTCCCGGGGATGATGACCGTCCGGATCTTCGCCTCGACGAGCCGGTGCGAGCTCCGCGGCGACGCGCTCCACCGAGCGGCGAGGCTGGGTATTGGAGTCGAACAGGTCGCCGGCGATCAGGACGACGTCGACCTTCTCCGCGATCGCCAGGTCGACCGTCGCGCGGAAGGCGGCGAACTGCCGCTCGCGCTGTGCGGCCGCCTGCTCGCCCATGTCGGCGTGACGCGCGCCGAGATGGACGTCGGCGGTGTGGAGTAGTCGGAGCATCCGGTCGGGCTGGCCTCCTGTCCCGTCACAGGCGACGACGAGGCGGGGTGGCTCACCGGCGCCGGGGGCTGGCGGCCCCGGCGAGCTGGTGCGAGCGAGGCGCCCCCTGGCCCTCGCTCGCCGCCCCGACTCTCGGGCGTCATTGTGACAGGTTGCCTGTCGCCGGGACGGGCTCGGCGGCGCGCCGACCGCGGCGCAGTCGAGTGCGGACCGGGCGCCCTCGCCGGCGTGCAACGCCTGAATTCCGGCACTCGGTGTATGGTCCTGCCCGGTCATCAACCCGTGCGCCCGACACAGGGACTCCATAACGGCACCTGGATACGCGCGGCGCCGGCCTTCCGACCCGACGCACACCGTCCCGTCCGCCGTTGTGGCCGCCCCCGTCAGGCCTGCGGAGAGACGCAGCGCCAGAGGAGAGGAAGGTTTCGTGACCTACGCGGATCGAACGTTGACCTGCGTGGACTGCGGCGTGGAGTTCATCCACTCGGCGGCCGACCAGGAGTACTACGCACAGAAGGGGTTCGCCTCGGACCCCAAGCGGTGCGCGAGCTGTCGCGCCAGCCGCCGCGCCAGTCGGGAGGCCGGCTACGACGTTCGGGACATCGGTGGACCGCGCGGCTACGAGCGGGGCGACGATCGGATCGCCCGCGAGTACTTCGCCGTGATCTGCTCGTCCTGCGGCAACCAGGCACAGGTCCCGTTCAAGCCACGGATGGACCGGCCCGTCTACTGCTCCGATTGCTTCCGCCAGGTGAAGCCCGACTGACGCCTGCTCCTGATCGACCCGGCGGTCGAGCGTGGTGGCCCAGACCCACGTTCCCGCTGCCTCACTGCCCGACGAACGCCCCGGACCGCAACCGGGGCGTTCGCTCGTCCGGGCCGGATCCGGTCCGCCGCGGGCTCGCGGGCGAAGCCGCCGCGCGAACCGACTCTCCGGGCGACTACAGCCGGAACACCTCGCCGCGCCGGAACCGCTCGCGATGGCGGCCATGCCAGACGGTGACGCGGCCGGCGCCCTGGACCTGCCACGAGCCGTCCCGGCCGATGGCCGCGGTCTCCTCGTCGATGCCGAGCGTCGCGAGATGGCGCGGCGACTGGAGGACGAACGCGGCCGACAGGGCCTCCGGCCACGCGTCGTAGTGCGGGATCACCGTCGCCGACGGGACGAGGTCCAGGCTCTCGCTGCCAGCGGAGCGGCCAGAGGAGCCGGCGGGCGCGGAAGTCGAAGTGGCGGGCCGCCAGGATCATCGCGCCGGCCGAGCAGCCGACGAGCGCGGCGCCACGGTCGTGCGCCGCCACGATCGCCGCTCCGACGCGGGTCCCGAGAAGGCTGTCGGTCAGGTGGCCGGGCTTGCCGCCCGAGAGATAGACGAGGTCGGCCTCGCCGATCGCCTGGGCGTGGGCGTCGTCGTCGGCGTCGAGCCGATCGCGGACGAGGACCGGCTCGACCTCCGCGCCGAGCGCCGCGAAGTGCTCGCCACCCATCTCGGCCCAGTGGCGGAAGACCTCCTCGCCGTCCGGCCAGGACGCCGTCGGCAGGATCGCGACGCGCGGCCGGGCGCGTCCGGTCGCAGCGAGCAGACCCGCGTCGATCTCGTCCATCGCGGGCAGGAACTCACCGGACCCGACGAGTGCGATCGGACCCGGTCCCGGCATGGGCCGGAGCATATCCGTGCCTGTGCGACACTGCCGGGCACATGACACGCGCCCAGCGGTGGACGCTTCTCGCCGCCATCGTCGCGTCCGGGATCGTCTTCCTCGACAGCACCATCGTGAACCTCGCCCTGAAGCGGATGGGCGAGGAGCTCCCGCGGATCACCTCGATCGGGATCCTCGAGGGCCAGGCCTATGTCGGCAGCGGCTACCTCGCCGTCCTCGCGGCGCTCCTGATCATCTCCGGGGCCCTCGCCGACCGCTACGGCCGGCGCCGGATCTTCATCATCGGCCTGACCGGCGTTCGGCGTGATCTCGGTCCTGTGCGGGCATCGCCCCGACGCTCGAGTTCATGATCGTCGGCGCGGCTCCTCCAGGGCGCCGCCGGGCGCCCTGCTCGTCCCGGGCTCGCTCGCGATCATCACGCGCCGCGTTCACGGGCGCCGCCCGGGCCCGGGCGTTCGGGCTGTGGGCGGCGTCGACGTCCGCGCTGACGCTCCTCGGCCCGATCGTCGGCGGGCTCCTCGTCGACAACCTGACCTGGCGGCTGGCGTTCCTGATCAACGTCCCGCTCGTCGCGGTCGCGCTGTGGGCGGCGATCCGCCACGTCGAGGAGTCGCGCGACCCGGACGCGACGCGGCCACTTCGACTGGCTGGGCTCGCTCGTCGGCGCCCTCGCGGTCGGCGGGCTGGCGTTCGGGGCGATCCACGGCCAGGAGACGCACTGGACCGACCCGGTCGCCTGGGCCTCGCTCGTGATCGGCGCCGTGTGCCTCGTCGCTGTTCCCGATCCTCATGGCGATCCGGCCGCACCCGCTCGTGCCGCTGTCGCTGTTCCGGAACCGCGAGTTCGCGTCGATCAACCTCGCGACGTTCCTGATCTACGGCGCGCTGTACGTGTCGTTCGCCTACACGGCGCTCCTCTACCAGGGCACGCTCGGCTACACGGCCACCGGCGCCGCGATCATCGGCATCCCGGCCGGGATCCTGCTCGCGACCCTGTCCGCCCGGATCGGGACGCTGACCGGCCGGTTCGGATCCCGGATCTTCCTCGTCGCCGGGCCGCTGATCGTGGCCGCCGGCCAGCTCTGGCTCGCCCGGATCCCGGCGACGTCCGAGCCGTGGCAGGCCGAGCTCGGCAACCCCTCCACGCTGATCCCGCCGCTCGACGCGATCGTCGACGTGCTGCCGGCGAACATCGCGTTCGGGCTCGGGATGGCGATGGTCGTCGCGCCGCTGACGAGCACGCTGATGAACTCGATCCCGGCTCGGCAACTCCGGCCTGGGATCGGCGATCAACAACGCCCTGTCGCGGGTCGGCCAGCCGCTGATCGGCGCGGTGATCTTCATCGCGATCACGGCCGCGTTCTACAACGAGCCTCGCATCGCTCGTGCCCGGGCCTCGACCCGAACGACCCGGCCGTCCGGGCCGCGATCGTGCCGCTCAACCCGCCGCCGGCCGGGCACGCCGACCGGCGTCGCCGCGGCGGCCAAGGAGGCGTCCGTCAACGCCTTCCACCTCGCGGCGCTCGTGTCGGCGGCCCTGATGGCCGCGGGCTCGGCGGTCAGCGCGGTCGGGCTGCGGAAGGCGGCGAGCGCCGCGCCGGCGATGGACTCCGAGCCGGTCGTCGGTGCGGGCTGAGCCGATGCGCACCGCGCGCTTCGAGCGGCGTCCCGCTCTGCGCGGGACCGATCGCTCGACGATCGCTGAAACGACGAACCGGGCGGTTCGGAAACCGCCCGGTTCTCGATCGTCGAGTCGGGGAGTCAGGCCGGCGTCGGTCCGTCGTCGTCGATCGGCGGGGGCGCAACCGCGGGGGCAGGCGGGGGCGTGTAGGCCGGCGGGGCGGGTGCCTCGACCGGAGCCGCGGCGGGGCCGCGGAGTAGGAAGGCTCCGGCGCGGCGGGGGCTGCGGGTGCTGCCGGCGCGGCCGGAGCTGCCGGCGCGGGCGGCGCCGCCGCGGCTCGCTCGGCGGCCGTGGCCTGGTATTCCTGCCACGCTCCGAAGGCCATGAGCACCCGCTCCGGCGGTCACGGCGAGCAGGGCGATCAAGTAGATGCCGAAGAAGCCCGCGAAGCTGAGGAAGCCGAGGATCTGGACCAGGCCGAGGATCGGCGAAGATCGCGATGAGTCCCGAGATCGCGAGCACGATCGTCGGGATCGGCACCGGCCACTGGATGTTCTGGTTCGGGCGCGTACTTCAGGTAGTAGATCGCGATCACGACGATCGCACCGAGCGCGCTCAGGAACCCGACGCCGAACCCGGTCCCGAGACCCGGGCTGATCACGCCCACGAGCCAGGCGATGATCACGATCGCCGCGCCGAACGAGACGTTCCGCTCGTTCTTGTTGAACTTGGCCCAGATCTGTGCCACCGCGGAGCCTCCCTTCGATCCCTCTCCCGACGACCGACGGATCGCAGGTTCCGTCGCGGTCCCGCCACAGGGTACGCGTCGCGACAACCCGACGCTAGGGGTTCCGCGATGCAGACGGCCGCTCGCCGATACTCGGTCCATGACGACGGCACCGCGCGACTGGGACGCCGCGACCTACGACCGCGTCGCCGATCCGCAGACGCGCTGGGGTGCGGCCGTCCTCGATCGGCTCGTCCTGCAGGGGGACGAGGCGGTCCTCGACGCCGGCTGCGGCAGCGGCCGCGTCACCGAGGTCCTTGCCGAGCGCCTGCCGCGCGGCCGCGTCGTCGCCCTGGATGCGTCGCCGTCGATGGTCGACGAGGCCCGGAAGCGGCTGTCGCGGTTCGACGAGCGCGTCGACTACGTCGTCGCCGACCTCGGCCGGCCGTTCGCCGTCCCGGGCGGGACGCGTCGACGCGATCCTGTCGACGGCGACATTCCACTGGGTGCCCGACCACGACGCCCTGTTCGTGAACCTGGCGGCCGTGGTCCGATCGGGCGGCCGGCTCAGCGCCCAGTGCGGTGGCGCGGGCAACATCGCCTCGATCAAGGCTGTCCTCGCGACCGTCGGCGACGGCTGGCTCGGCGACGCTCACTTCGAGACGCCGGAGGCGACCGCCGAGCGGCTGCGAGCGGCCGGCTTCGTCGACATCGAGACGTGGCTCCACCCGGAGCCCACGCGATTCGAGGCGGGCGAGCCGTTCGAGACGTTCCTCCGGACCGTCGTGCTCGGGCAGCACGTCGACCGGCTGCCGGCCGGATGAGCGCGACGCCTTCGTCCACGAGGTCGCGAGCCGCCTCGACGAGCCGGTGATCGACTACGTCCGGCTGAACATCCTCGCCCGGCGCGCGCTGACGGTCGCGGATCGGCCGCCTACCGGTCGACGCGGAACGACTCGCCGTGGCCGGGGATCACGATGTCGGCCGACGCGCGAGGACGCGCGCACGCTGCGCCTCGAGGATCGACCTGGTCCGGCGCGAAGGGATCGATCGTCCGGCGTCCGATCCGCTTCCACCAGAGGTGGGTCATCGCATACACGCCGTCGTCGGCGTGAACGATCAGTGACGCGTCCTCTTCGGTGTGACCGGGCGTCAGCCACAGCTCGGCGTGGTCGCGAGAGGTGCCAGCCGTCGCCGTCGTGGTCGAGCCAGAGATCGCCGCGGTACTTCGCCCAGAAGTCGATGACCCAGGCGTTCGGGAACAGCGCCGACGTTCATCGTGTGGTCGGGGTGGTGATGGCTCAGGAAGACGTGGGTCACGTCGCCCGGGGCGATGCCTCGCTCCGCGAGCGGGTCGAGGATCGTGGCATGAGCGACGACCAGGCCGGGGTCGGCGACGATGATCGCGTCGCCGTCGCGGATCAGGCTGACGCTGCTCCCGACATGGCCGTCGTCGCGGATGTAGCCGGCGTGGATGAGCTCGACGGTGGTGGTCATCGTCGGAGGATAGGCCGCGTCCGACGGCGTCCGGCGAGGCCGCGACCGTCCCGCGGGCCGGGTCAGGCGGCCGCCGTCGCGGACCGTCCGGCTGCCATCCTGCCGGCGCATGCCGACCACCGATCGCTCCCCGCCGACCTCGTCCTGACCGGCGGCCACGTCCACACCGTCGACGACGCCCGACCGCAGCGCCGAGGCGGTCGCGATCCGCGGCGAGCGGATCGTCGCGGTCGGGTCGGCGGCGGAGGTCGCGCCGCTAGATCGGCCCGCGGACCCGGGTCGTCGACCTCGGCGGCCGGCTGCTCCTGCCCGGCTTCCAGGACGCCCACGTCCATCCGATCTCGGCGGGCGTCGAGCAGCTGCAGTGCGACGTGCGCGACGCCGACGGCCGCGACGGGGTCATCGCCGCGATCCGGGCCTACGCCGAAGCCCGGCCGGACGATCCGTGGGTCGTCGGCAGCGGCTGGTCCATGAGCGACTTTCCGCACGGAACGCCGCGGCGCGAGGACCTCGATGCGGTCGGTGCCGGATCGGCCGGCCTACCTCCCGAACCGCGACGGCCACTCGGCGTGGGTCAACACCCGCGCCCTGGAGCTGGCCGGGATCGACCGGCACACGCCGGACCCCGACGGGCGGCCGGATCGAGCGGGATCCGGACGGCACGCCGACGGGCGCGCTGCACGAGACCGCGGCCGAGCTCGTGGAGGAGCTGCTCCCGGACGTCGAGCGACGACACGATGGTCGACGGGCCTCCGACGCGCCCAGGCCCATCTCCACTCGCTCGGGATCACGGCCTGGCAGGACGCGATCGTGACCCCGACCGAAGAGCGGATCTACGGGCGCGCGGTCGCGGCCGGCTGGCTCACCGCGCGGGTCGAGGCGGCGCTGTGGTGGGACCGCCAGCGCGGGCTCGAGCAGGTCGAGGAGCTGATCGAGCGGTCCCGCGACGGGCTCGGCGGGCCGGCTCCGGGCGAACAGCGTGAAGCTGATGGCGGACGGCGTCCTCGAGACGTTCACGGGGGCGATGCTCGAGCCGTATCTCGGCGAGGACGGGCAACCGACCGACAACCGCGGGATCAGCTTCATCGAGCCGGCGACCCTCGCCGACGCGGTCGTCCGCCTCGACGCCGCCGGGCTCCAAGCCCATTTCCACGCGATCGGCGATCGCGCCGTCCGCGATTGCCTTGACGCCGTGGCCGCGGCCCGCGCGGCGAACGGGCCGACCGACACCCGCCCGCACATCGCCCACATCCAGGTGATCCATCCGCTCGACCTGCCGCGGTTCGCCGCCCTCGGGGTCGCCGGCAATGCCCAGCCGCTCTGGGCGTACCACGAGCGGCAGATGGACGAGCTGACGATCCCCTTCCTCGGGCCCGAGCGCGCCGACTGGCAGTATCCGTTCGCGTCGCTCCTCCGCGTCGGGTGCGCGACTCGCGATGGGCTCGGATTGGAGCGTCAGCACGCCGGAGCCGCTCGTCGAGATGGAGGTCGCGATCGATCGGTCCGCGGCCGCGCCGTGGGGCTCGGGCAGGAGTCCTCATCCCGGAGGAGCGGCTCACGCTCGAGGAGTCGATCCGCGCGTTCACGCTCGGGTCGGCCTGGGTCAACCATCTCGACGAGGACACCGGGTCGATCGAGGTCGGCAAGCTCGCCGACCTGTGCGTCGTCGATCGCGACCTCTTCGCTGCCCGACGTCGGCCCGATCGGCGAGGGTCGGGTCCTGCTGACGCCTGGTCGGCGGCGAGGTCGTGTTCGAGGATCCGGCGCTCGGTTGACGTCGCGGGCCCGCGTGCGCCGGCACCAGCGGAGCGCAAGACCGGGGCGAGAAACGCGGCGATTGGCCCGTCATGGACCCGTCGAATGACGTACTCGGATTGCCCACCCGCGACGGTGGGTGCGGCGAGGCCGGCGGGTCGATGATCTCGTCGTGATCCCGAGAAGCGGGGTCGGAAAGGAGAGATCAGACGTGCATCCCATCGCATCGATCGTCGTCGCCGACCACATCAATGACCTTCTCGCCGAGTCCGCGGCCGCCCGCCTCGCCCGGTCCGCCAGGACCCCGAAGGCCCAGCGCGACGATCGCCAGCCGCCTGAGCAGCGTCTGGTCCGCGATCAGCGGAGCCGCCAACGGCCCCGCCGCCCTCCCGAAGCTCACCGACTACCCGTTCCGGAGCTGATCTCCAGCTCCCTTGCTCCCTCCTCCCACACGAACGCGTCCGTCCTCCGGCGGACGCGTTCGTCGATTCCGGCGCTCCCCCGGGCTCGTCAGTCAGTGCTCGGCGCGGGCCGCCCGCGGTCGGCTCTACAGATCCCCCGGTCGGTCGACGTCGCGGAGCGTGTCGCCCTCGGGGTCGAGCGGGCGCCACTCCCCGTCGACGAGGATCCGGGTCGCGAGGTGATCGAACAGGCTCCGCAGCCGGCGCTCCCCGTCATCCACCAGCCGGCCGACGACGTCGCTCGCCGCGCCCGTCCGGAGCGCGGCCGGGAGCGGCACGACGCGACCCCGCGCCGCGAGGACGGCCGCGCCCGTCCCGTCACCCGCGGCGAGCAACGCCCGGACGAGCGAGGCGAGCACGGGCGCCCGCATCGACGGCATGTCCCCGCCGACCACCAGGACGATCGGCTCGGTCGCCGATTCGAGGCCGGCCCGCAGCCCGACGAGCGGACCTCCGAACGGCTCCGGATCCTCGACTCCGGCGCACCGGAACGCGGGCCGAGGGCAGCTGGACGATCGTCGCCCGGGGCCCGGACGACGATCACGTCGGAGACGACCGGCCGCGACGCCCTCGACGGCCAGCTCGAGCAGCGTCCGTCCATCGATCTCTGGCGTCCAGCTTGTCGGAGCCGAACCGGCTCGACCGGCCGCCCGCGAGGACGATCCCCGTGACCGCGGGCAGCCCGGACGATCGTCACCGGACGCCGCTCCCGCGTGGGCTGCGGTCGGATCGAGCTGCGGCGCCCGCGGGCCCGGGAACGTGGCCGTCCGGCGTCCGGCGGAGGATCGCCCGCCGGTCGAGGTCCTCCAGGATCGCGAGCACGTACTTCCGGCTCGTCCCGGTCGCGTCGCGGTAGGCGGCCGGGGTCAGGGGCGCGGCCGCGGCCATCGCCACGGCGCGACCGGCGAGGTCGCGGTACGTCGCGAACGCCCAGGCGAGGTCGTCGTCGAGCCGGACGATCCGGTTCGCCCGTTCGAGGGCCCGGATGCCGTCCGGCGGGCAGCCGGCGGCGCGGGCCGCGACCGACAGCGCCGGCGGCGCGACCGTGGCGAGGATCGCCACGAGCCGGTCCATCGCCGCGAGGGTCTCGGCCGAGGGCTCGGCGGCGGCCGCTCCCGGCGGCGAACGCTGGTCGCCGTCGCGCGACGAGCCCGCCGGTCGCGACGAGCCCGTCCAGGCGGGTCTCGACGAGCCGGACCGATCGCTCGCCCGTCCGCGCCGCCATCGAGCGGTCCCGACCAGCCGGCGCAGCTCGACCGCCGCCGGCCCGGAGCACCGCGGCGCGACGCGGATCGGCCGTGGCGGCGGACGGCCAGCGATGCCGCGTCGACGGCGGCGCCGACGTCGTCCGGCGAGCGCCGGCCCCGGAGCCGTCGAGCGCCCCGTGGAGATCCAGCCGCGCGGCGGCCCACGCCGCCGAACCGGGCGCGCGCCGTCGGCGAGCGCGCGCGAGCCGTTCCCGGGTCGCGCGGCGGCGAGCCGCGCCGCGCGGCGGGTGCGTGTCGAGGACCCGGCCGCCACCGAGCGGCTCCGCCGGCGACGGCCGACGCAGGACGAACCGGTCGCCCGGCGCGACGCGCGATCGGGTCGGCGAGGCGGAGGATCGCGCTCGACCATCGCCCCTCCAGGTCGAACGCGTCGCGGCCGCTTCGGCCGACGACCCCGGGGACGTGGGCCGTCCCGACATGGACGGCGACGCGCGTCCGATCCGCCGGGAGGGCACGCCGACCCGGCCCGGCACGCCCGTCCGCGGCGAGATCCGCCACGGGATGGAGCGCGACCAGGACCCGGTCCGCCGTGGTGACCGCGGGATCCGTCGTCAGGACGACGCCGCGGGCGAGGGAGCCGATCGCGTCGCCGGCGACGACATTGAGCGCCACCCGTCCTGGCTCCGCCCATCTCCACCGTCCGGCCGTGGACCTGCACCTCGCGGACCCGGACCGTGGAACCGTCCGGCGCCGGCACGATCCGCGAGGCGTCGCCGCCACGAGCGATCGCGGCGCCGCGCAGGGATCCCGTGACGACGGTCCCGCGACCGCGGATCGAGAACACCCGATCGATCGCGAGCCGGGCGCCATCCGAGGTCGCCCCGGTGCCGCTGGCCCGAGACCACGCGATCGCGCAGCGCCGCGAGCGCGGCACGGAGCGCCGGAAGGCCGTCGCCCGTGACGCCGGAGACTTCCAGCACGGGAGCGTCGCGCAGAGCGATGGCAGAGAGCAGCCGGCGAACGAGGCGCGACGACCTCGGCCGCGCGCTCCGCTCGAGACGGCATCCGTCTTCGTGACGACCGCGACGCCGTCGGCGATCCCGAGACCGTCGAGCAGCTGGAGATGCTCGATCGTCTGCGCCCGCGGCCCGTCGTCGGCGGCCACGACGACCATCGCAGCGTCGATCTCGCCGGCACCCGACGAGCATGTTGCCGATCAGCCGATCGTGGCCCGGGACGTCGACGAAGTCGAGCTCCGTCCCGTCGTCGAGGGCGAGGTGCGCGTACCCGACGTCGATCGTCATGCCGCGCGACCGCTCCTCCGGCAATCGGTCTGCGTCGATGCCGGTCAGGGCACGGAGCAGGGTCGTCTTGCCGTGGTCGATGTGGCCGGCGGTCCCGATGACGACGGTCATCGACGGGTGCGCGGGCCGAGCACGGTTCGCGCGGCTGCGACCACACGTGCGTCGTCGGCCGGATCGATCGTCCGCAGGTCCAGAAGGACCCGGTCGTCCTCGATCCGCCCGATGATCGCCGGGGAGCCGCTCCGGAGCGCGGCGAGGACGGTAGTTGCGGAGCGGCCGCCGAGTTCCAGTCCCACCGCGGCGCTCGGCAGGGTCTCGCCCGGCAGGCTGCCGCCGCCGACGGTCGAGAGGACCTCGACGACGGACGCCGCCGACCCGAGCTCCGTCGCGATCGAGGCGGCGCGGCGGCGCAGGCCATCGAGCGGCGCCGCGATCATCCGCCAGACCGGCACACGGTCGGCAGCCACCCCCGCTCGATACAACCCGAGCGTCGCGGCGACCGCGGCGAGGGTCACCTTGTCGGGCCGCATCGCGCGGGCAAGCGGGTCCCGACGGAGCCGGGCGATGAGGTCCGCGCGCCCGACGACGAACCCGGCCTGCGGCCCGCCGACGAGCTTGTCGCCACTGAACGTCACGAGGTCCGCCCCGTCCGCGAGTCGCTCGCGCGGCGTCGGCTCGTGGGCGAGCCCGAACCGCTCGGTCGGCAGCAGGGCGCCGGAGCCGAGATCGTCGACGACGATCGCGTCGTGGCGATGGGCGGCGTCGGCGACGGCGCGCGGATCGGGCGTCTCCGTGAAGCCGGCCTGCACGAAGTTCGACGGGTGGACGCGGAGGACGAGACGGCGCGGACCCGTCGGCGAGGGGTCCGTCGAAGTCCGCGGCGCGCGTCCGGTTCGTCGTGCCGACCTCGACCAGCCTCGCCCCGGCCCGTCGCACGATCTCCGGGATCCGCACGCCGCCCCCGATCTCGACGAGCTCCCCGCGCGAGACGGCCACGCCGCCGACCGCGTCCGGCCAGCCCGACGGCGAGGGCGAGGGCCGCGGCGTTGTTGTTCGTCACGATCAGCGCGTCCTCGGCGCCGGTCAACGCGATCAGGTGGTCCTCGGCGAGCGCGGAACCGGGCGCCGCGCCGTCCGGTCGACCGCGTCGATCTCGAGGAGCAGGCTGCCGGCGGCCGGCGGGCCGCCTCGATCGCCTCGTCCGGCCAGGGCGCCCGGCCGAGGTTCGTGTGGATGATCACGCCGGTCGCGTTGATCGTCCGGACGATGGCCGGCATGGCCCACGACTCGAGCCGCCGGACGAGCGCGTCCGCAAGCGCGTCCAGCGAGCGAGGCTCGGCGCCCTTCGCGAGCCGATCCCGCTCTTCCGAGAGGACGTCGCGAGCGGGGCCGAGCAGGGCGTCGTGATCCTGGCCGACGGGACGTCGCGGACGCACGGCCGCGAGCAGCCGCTCGACGCTGGGCGGTCGCGGTGCGCGGACCGGCTCGGTCGCCATCGATCCTCCTGGCGGGAGCGCATGGGAGTCGAACCCACCACGCCGCGCCGAGCGCAGCGTCACCGGTTTTGAAGACCGGGGGACCCACCGGGACCCCTCCGCTCCCAGTGCATCGTAGCGAAGTCGTCGGCTGTCGCCGCAGGCACGCCGATGGACCTACGTTGCCGGCTGCGCTGCTCGCTCACGGGCGTCTGAGCCCGCTCGCTCCGCTGCTCGCCGGCGCCTTGCCCTCGGGCGCCGGCGGCGACGATCGCAGCGGCCCGGCGCGGCTAGGGCGACGTCGATCCCATCGCCCCGCCGATGCTCAGGGCGTTCCCGAAAGGGTCGGCCAGGTCGAACTCGAAGAGGCCGTAGGGCGTCGGCCTCGGCTCGGTCAGCTGCGCGTCCGGCGCCGCGGTAGCCCACGCGTCGTGGAGGTTGCGGGCCCCCTCCGCCGTGTCGAATCGGATGTAGCAGGCGCCGGCGTGGTGGTGGTCCGCATCGACGTCGTGCTCCGGCACGAAATGGAGCTCCATCCCGACCGGATGGACGAGGATCAGGTAGTCGACCCAGCGGCCGGTCTCGACGAACCCGAGAGCCCCGTAGAAGCGGGCCGCGGCGTCGAAGTCGGTAGCCGAGAGGATGGGGATCGTCGTCGGCGAGGGCTGGTCCGTCATCGCTCCACCTGCGCTTGGTCGCCTCGTGCGTCGCGGCCCGGGCGCGGCCCGGGCCGGTCGACCGCTCGCGCCTATCATCGCGGGATGACGACGATCGACGCGCCGGCACTCCCGCCGATCCGCTTGACCGAGCTCACCGATTGCGGCGGCTGCGCCGCGAAGCTGGGAGCCGACCTGCTCGCCGATGCGTTGTCCGGGCTAGGCGCGCAGGCACAGCCGGATGAGCTGCTCGCCGGGCTGGCGCCGGCCGACGACGGCGCCGCGTACCGGGTCAGCGACGACCTGGCGATCATCGGCACGCTCGATTTCTTTCCGCCCCTCGTCGACGACGCCCGGACGTTCGGCGAGATCGCGGCGGCCAACGCCCTGAGCGACGTGTTCGCCATGGGCGGGCGCGTCCTGTTCGCGCTGTCGATCGCGGCGTTCCCCGAGGAGCTGCCACGCGATACCCTCGCCGCGGTCTTCGACGGGGCCGCGACGAAGGTCCGCGAGGCTGGCGGGACGCTCGCCGGCGGGCACACGATCCGCGATCCGGAGCCGAAGTACGGGCTGGCCGTGATCGGCGCCGCGCACCCGGACAAGCTGCTGCGAAAGGGTGGAGCGCAGCCGGGCGACACACTGATCCTGACCAAGCGGCTGGGCACGGGCCTGATCGTCAGCGGCCACCGCCAGGGCCGGACGTCGGGCGATGACCTCGCCGGCGCGATCGACCAGATGAAGAACCTGAACCGGGCGGCCGCAGAGGTGCTCGTCGCGAACGGCGTTGCGGGTGCGACCGACGTGACCGGGTTCGGGCTGCTCGGGCACGGGCTCGAGATGGCCCGGGCATCGAGCACGCGGTTCGTCTTCGACGCCGCGTCCCTGCCATTGCTCCCGGGCGCGCGCTCCCTCGCCGAGGCAGGCGTGGAGACCGGCGGTGCGGTGCACAACCGGCGGTTCGTCGCACCGGCGCTCCAGATCGCGGCCGACGTCGGCTCTGACCTCGTCGTCCTCGGCCATGACCCGCAGACGTCGGGCGGGCTGCTCGCCGCCGTGCCGGATCGGAGCCTGGCGACGGTTCGGGCCGGCCTCGCCGATGCCGGGGTCGAGCACTGGATCGTCGGTCGGGTCGAGGGCCTCGCGGACGAGTCCGAGCCGGGCGTCCGGCTCGCGTGATCGTCGCGCTGATCCCCGGCTACAACGAGGCGCCACGGATCGCTCCGGTCGTGAAGACCACCCTCGAGCACCTGCCCGTGCTCGTCGTCGACGACGGCTCGTCCGATGGGACCGCCGACGTCGCCCGGGCAGCCGGCGCGACGGTCGTCGAGCAGCGGCCGAACCAGGGCAAGGGCGCAGCGCTCCGGGCCGGCTTCCGCCGGGCGATCGACGACGGTGCCGACGGGATCCTCACCCTCGACGCCGACGGCCAGCACGACCCGACGGAGATCCCGCGGTTCCTGGAGGCCCGGTCCGCGGACCCGTCGCCCGACCTGGTCATCGGGCGGCGCAACTTCCGGGCGATGCCGCCGGTCCGGCGGCTGTCGAACGAGCTCGGCCGGATCGCGTTCTCCTGGGCCGTCGGCCGGCCGATCCCGGACAACCAGTCCGGCTTCCGGCTCGTGTCACGGCGCCTCGCCGAGGCGACGCTCGCAAGTGACGAGCACGGTTTCGCCTTCGAGGTCGAGCAGATCACGACGTGCATCCGGATGCAGGGCACGATCGCGTGGGTCCCGGTCCGCACGATCTACGCCGGCGAGCCCTCGCACATCCGCCCGATCGCCCACTTCCGCGAGTTCGTCCGGATCGTTCGCCAGGCGCGGCGCGAGGTCCGCGAACCGCTGGCGTGACGCGACGGCGACGTCGCGATCGGTCGTCAGCGAACCGGGATGGAGGCGGCCGGGCTCGTGACGTCGACGATCTCGATGACCGTCCGCTGGGCGAACCCGCCCACGACATAGACCACGACCAGGACGAGGCTGGCCACGCTGAGCGTGATCGCCAGCCCGGCCGTGCGGGCTTCGTGAACGCGGGATCGGTCGCGGTGGACAGGCATCGAGCGGGACGCTATCAATCCCGCGCCGCTGCGACATCACCCGATTGGATGACGGGTCCGGCCGGATGGCGGTGGCCGTCCGGCCGCCGCCCACGCGACCCCCGCGGCGGTAGACTCGGGTCGTCGGTACCCGTATCGAGGCACCACGTGCCGAAGGACTACGTTCGACTGACCCAGCCCCTCGTTCGCGACTCGAAGGACGCTCCGCTGCGCCCGGCGAGCTGGGACGAGGCCCTGACCAGGGTCGTCGCGGGCTTCCAGGCGGCGAAGGCCGCCCACGGACCCACGACGTTCGGCGTCTTCTCGTGCTCGAAGGCGACCAACGAGGTCAACTTCGCCGCGCAGAAGTTCAGCCGGGTCGTGCTGGGCAGCAACAACATCGACAGCTGCAACCGCACCTGACACGCCCCAAGCGTCGCCGGTCTGGCGATGGTGTTCGGTGCCGGTGGCGGCACAAGTTCATACCGTGAGATCGAAGAGACGGACGTGATCGTCCTGTGGGGCAGCAACGCCCGCGAGACGCACCCCATCTTCTTCCATCACCTCCTGCGCGGCGTCCGCAACGGCGCGCGCCTGTATGCCGTCGACCCGCGCCGGACGTCCTCGGCCGAATGGGCGGACACCTGGCTGGGCCTCGACGTCGGCAGCGACATCGCCCTGGCGAACGCGGTCGGGCGCGAGATCATCGCCGCGGGGCTCGAGAACGAGGCGTTCATCGCCCGGGCGACCGAAGGCTTCGAGGCCTACCGCTCGAAGGTCGAGCCCTACACGCTCGAGTACGCCGAGCGCGAGACCGGCGTGCCGGCCGACGCCATCCGCGAGCTCGCCCACGCCTTCGCCAAGGCCGACAAGGCGATGATCTGCTGGACGCTCGGCATCACCGAGCACCACAACGCGGTCGACAACGTCCTGGCGCTCATCGACCTCGTCCTCCTGACCGGGCACGTCGGCCGTTGGGGCAGCGGCGTCAACCCGCTCCGCGGCCAGAACAACGTCCAGGGCGGGGGCGATATGGGTGCCCTGCCGAACCGGCTGCCCGGGTTCCAGCACGTCGAGAACGACGCCCTGCGAGCGAAGTTCGACGACCGCTGGGGCGTGGCCGTCCCTCCGAAGCGTGGCTGGCACCTGTCCGAGATGTTCGAGGCGATGGAGCGCGGCGCCCTCCAGGCGATCTACGTGATCGGGGAGAACCCGGTCCAGTCCGAGGCCGACCAGAAGCGGGCGAAGCACCTGCTCTCGACGCGCGACTTCATGGTCGTCCAGGACATCTTCCTGACGGCGACCGCGGAGCTCGCCGACGTCGTCCTGCCGGCGGCGGCGTCGTGGGCGGAGAGCGAGGGCACCGTCACGAACTCCGAACGGCGGGTGCAGCGGGTCAGGAAGGCGCTCGATCCGCCCGGCGAGGCTCGCGACGACCTCTGGATCATCGAGGAGCTGGCCCGTCGGATGGGCTCGGACTGGGGCTGGCGGACCGCCGAGGACGCCTGGAACGAGCTCCGGACGCTGTCGCCTGTCCACGCCGGGATGTCGTACGCGCGGCTCGAGGAGCTTGGCGGCATCCAGTGGCCCTGCTACGACGAGAACCACCCGGGCGAGCCATTCCTCCACAGCCGGCTCTGGGAGGATCCCGTGCCGGGCAACCGCGTCCCGTTCGTGGCAGTGGATCACGACCCGCCGGTGGACAAGCTGACCGACGACTATCCGATCCGGCTGACGACGGGCCGTCGGCTCGACTCCTACAACACCGGCGTCCAGACCGGCGGCTACACCTCGCCGCTCCGGCGCGGAGAGTCGCTCGACATCTCGCCGGAGGACGCGACGACGTTCGGCCTCGCCGACGGGGAGCGGGTCCGGGTCGTCTCGCGGCGCGGCCAGGTCGAGGCGCCGATCCGGATCGACGAGGGCCTGCGTCCGGGCCTGACGTTCATGACGCTCCACTTCCAGGACGACGTCGCGACGAACCTGCTGACGATCGACGCCACGGACCCCAAGTCCGGCACGGCCGAGTTCAAGGCGACGGCGATCCGGATCGAGAAGCTGGGTGCCGTCGCGACATGACGATCCCGGCCCGGATCAGCATCGTGACGCTCGGCGTCGCCGACGTCGCCCGCTCCGTCCGGTTCTACGAGACGCTCGGCTGGCAGCGGCGGGCCTCGTCGATCGACGACGAGATCGCCTGGTTCGGGACCGCCGACTCGTATCTCGGGATCTTCGGCTGGCACGCCCTCGCCGAGGACGCGAACCTGCTCGACGCGACCCGCGGCTCGTTCGGCGGGGTCACGCTGGCGATCAACGTCGAGAGCCGCGCCGCCGTCGACGCCGCGATCGACGAGGCCATCGCCGCCGGCGGCTCCCTCCTGAAGCCGGGCACGGAGTTCCCGTTCGGCTACAGCGGCTACTTCGCCGATCCCGACGGGCACGCATGGGAGGTTTGCTGGAACCGGGGCTTCCCGCTCGGGCCGGACGGCCGGATCACGATCGACTGAGGTGGCGAAGCCTCCAGCACCACTCGAGCCGGGAAGTCGACCAGCGACCGGAGGTCGTCCACGACCGGCTCCTCCAGCTGGCGGCGAGGCTTCGCGACGAAGCGCCGCCGATCGAGCCCGGCACCCAGGCCGCGACCCTGCTCGGGATCACGGGCAGCCTCGGGATCGAGGTTGCCGATCGCGGCCCGTCGCGGATCGAGCTGCGGACGACCCGCGGCCGGGTCCGAGCCGAGGCGGCGGCGGACATCCGCCCCACGGATGGCGCACGGACGCTCCTGTCGGCCGGCGTCACGATCGAGCCGCAGGGCATGGCCGCGAACCTGATGCTCAGCGTCGCGCTCGGGGCGCGGCCCACGATCCGCGACGAGGTCGTCGACGGGCTGGAGCGCGGGATGACCGATCTCGCGGTCGAGCTCGCGAAGCCCGATGCCACCTGGGACCCGGCCGCCTGGACGCCGCCCGGCCTCCCGCGCTGACGTCGCCGCGCGCACCCGGAATTGCCCATGTTCTGCCACGATGAGCGGTCCACGGCCGCACCCGGCGGCCGGCCTCAGAGGGACAGCCCGATGGCGCACTACCTCTACCGCGCGTCCTACACGCAATCCGGCATCCAGGGGATCCTCAAGGAAGGCGGCTCGAGCCGGATCCCGGTGATCGAAGCGCTCGTCTCCAGCGTCGGCGGCCGAGTCGAGGCGGCCTACTGGGCGTTCGGGGACGACGACTTCGTCATGATCGCCGAGCTCCCCGACAACGTGGCCGCCGCGTCCCTGGCGGCAACCGTGGCGGCCACGGGCACGTCGAGCCTGAGCACGACGGTCCTCCTGACCGCGGCCGAGATGGACGCCGTCGCGAAGACGCATCCGGCCTACCGGGCGCCGGGCGCCTGACCTGGCAACGAAGGCCCGGCCGGCCACCGTCCGGTCGGGCCGTCATCCGTCGGGGGGCCAAGGAGAGGAGCGGCCATGCCGAGCGCAACGAGGACGATCCGGATCGGTCGTGCCCCGGACCAGGTCTTTACGTTCTTCACCGATCCGGCGAACGACCCGTCCTGGCGCCCCCATGTCAAGGAGATCTCCGCCGAGGGGCCCGGCCGCGTCGGCGGCAAGATCCACCAGGTCGTCGAGGGGCCGGGCGGTCGCGGGATCGCAGCCGACATCGAGGTGACGGCGTACGAGCCGTCGACTCGCTACGCGTTCAAGGTGGTCGCCGGCCCTGCCCGGCCGGTCGGGGAGTTCCGCTTCAGCCCGTCGGGCGATGGGACCGAGGTCACGTTCTCCCTCAGCGCGGAGCTCGGCGGGCTGAAGGGCCTCTTCATGTCCCGGCCGGTCCAGTCGTCGATGGACGGCGAGATGGCGGCGCTCGACACCGCGAAGGCGAAGCTCGAAGGCGGTTGACCCGGCTCGGACCCTGCTCGGTCCCGGCGGCATCCGCCCGTCGCTCGCGCCCGACCGGCCGGCCATCCCGGCCGCGGCTACACTCGGGGCGATGGACCTCCACGTCATCGGGCCGCTCGCGTCGCCCGCCGAGCGAGCCGCCGTGGACGCCGTCCTCGGCCTGCCGGAGAGCGGCTGGCGCGGCGGCCCACGCGATCCGCGCACGGACGGTCATGTCGACCGGGGCGGCCACGAGGCCAGGTCGCGCCGCGACCTGCTGCTTCCGGTCCTCCACGCCGTCCAGTCGCGGGTCGGCTGGATCAGCCAGCCGGCGCTGAACTACGTCTCGCGGCGGTTGACGATCCCACCGGCCGAGGCGTGGGGCGTCGCCACGTTCTACGCCCTGTTCGCCACCTCGGCCCGGCCGCCGGTCGTCGCCCACGTCTGCGACGACCTCGCCTGTCGGCTGGCCGGAGCGGACGAGCTGTGCGCCGACCTGGAACGGACCGTCGGGCCGGCCGGGGCGCCGGGCCGCGACGGACAGTCGACATGGCTTCGATCGCCCTGCCTCGGCCTGTGCGAGCGGGCGCCGGCGGCGATGGTCACGCGGGCCGGTACGGACGCCGCGATCGAGGTCGTCGGCACCCGTCGACGTCGTCGGCATCGCGTCGCGTCTCGCCTCGGACGCGGCCCCGACCGGTCCCGCCTGGGACGTCGCCCCATCGGTGCCCCAGCTCGGCCAGCCGGGCCTCCGGCTCCTGGCCCGGATCGGGAGCGTCGACCCATCCTCGCTCGCCGACTACCGCGCCCACGGTGGCTTCCGCGCGCTCGAGCGCGCCCGCGCCGTCGGTCCGCAGCAGGTCATCGACGAGGTGGCCGCGTCCGGGCTCGTCGGCCGCGGCGGCGCCGCGTTCCCGACCGGGCGAAAGTGGGCCGCCGTCGCCCAGCAATCCGTCCAGCCGCATTACCTCGTCTGCAATGCCGACGAGTCGGAGCCGGGCACCTTCAGCAACCGCGTCGTCATGGAGGGCGACCCGTACGCGGTTGTCGAATCGATCGCGATCGCGGCCTTCGCGACGGGCTCGGACAAGGCGTTCGTCTACATCCGCGGCGAATACCCGATTGCCGAGGCTCGGCTGCTCCACGCGATCGCAGAGGCCGGCTCGGCCGGTCTCCTCGGCGAGCTCGAGATCGAGCTCCGTCGCGGCGCCGGCGCCTACATCTGCGGCGAAGAGACCGCGCTCTTCGAATCGATCGAGGGCAAGCGCGGCGAGCCCAGGAACAAGCCGCCATTCCCGGTCGAGGTCGGGCTGTTCGGCAAGCCGACGGCGATCAACAACGTCGAGACGCTCGTGAACGTGCTCCAGATCGTCGGAAGCGACGGGGGCGCCGCGGCCTTCAAGGCGACCGGCACGGACGGCTCGAGCGGCCCGAAGCTCTTCTGCGTCTCGGGCAACGTCGCCCGGCCCGGCGTGTACGAGGTCGTGTTCGGGGCGACGCTGCGCGAGCTGCTGGACCTGGCCGGCGGGGTGCCCGGCGGGCGGGCGATCCGGGCGGTCCTCCTCGGCGGCGCGGCGGGCGTCTTCGTCGGCCCCGATGCGCTGGACGTTCCCCTCACGTTCGAAGGCACCCGGGCGATCGGCGCGTCGCTCGGCTCCGGCGTCGTGATGGTCTTCGACGAGACGGCCGACCTCGTGGGCGCGCTGACGCGGATCGCCCGCTTCTTCCGCGACGAGTCGTGCGGCCAGTGCGTCCCGTGCCGGGTCGGCACGGTCCGCCAGGAGGAACTGCTGGCCCGCCTCGCGGCCGGACGCGCGAACGGCTCCCGGGAGGACGAGCTGGGGCTGCTCCGCGACATCGGCCAGGCGATGCGCGACGCGTCGATCTGCGGCCTCGGCCAGACCGCGAGCTCGGCGATCGAAAGTGCCTTCGGGCAGCCGGGGCTGGTCGGGTCATGACGGACTCGCTGTCGCATCTCGACGACCTCCCGACGCCGCCGATCCTGCTCGATCCGCCCGCCCGCCCGAGCCGCATCCCAGCCGCACCTCCGGAGCCGCTCCGCGCCGCCGTCGAGCTGACGATCGACGGCGTGACGGTCAGCGTCCCCACGGGCTCGACGATCCTCGACGCCTGCCGGGCCCAGGGGATCGACACGCCGACCCTCTGCTATCTCGAGAACCTGACGCCGGTCAACGTCTGCCGGGTCTGCGTGGTCGAGGTCACCGGGTCGCGCGTCCTGGTCCCCGCCTGCTCCCGGAAGGCCGAGCCGGGGATGGAGGTCCAGACCGACACGGAGCGGGTCCGCCTGAGCCGGAAGATGGTCCTCGAATTCCTGGGCTCGTCGGTCGACCTGTCGACGGCGCCGTCCGCGCTCGCGTACATCGACCGGTACGGCGCCGAGCCGTCGCGGTACGGGCCGCCGGACGCAGCCGCCGCACCGGGCGAGCGCGACGCGCACGAGGCGGGCCACCATCACCCCCCGCCGCTGGATGCCGCCCAGACCGTCCACCAGCCGGTCAAGGTCGACAACGAGCTGTACGTCCGCGACTACTCGAAGTGCATCCTCTGCTACAAGTGCGTCGAGGCGTGCGGCGAGGACGCCCAGAACACGTTCGCGATCGCCGTCGCCGGCCGCGGCTTCGATGCCCGGATCTCGACCGAGGCGGTGGTTCCGCTCCCGGACAGCGCCTGCGTCTACTGCGGCAACTGCATCGGCGTCTGCCCGACCGGCGCGTTGATGTTCAAGAGCGAGCACGACATGCGGGCCGCCGGCACCTGGGACGAGGGCGCCCAGACCGTGACCGAGACCATCTGTCCGTACTGCGGCGTCGGCTGCTCGCTGGAGCTGCACGTGCAGGACAACTCGATCGTGAAGGTCACCTCGCCGATGGACTCGTCGGTCACCGACGGCCACCTCTGCATCAAGGGCCGGTTCGGCTTCCAGTTCGTCCAGAACCGCTCGGGCCGGGGCTGACCGAGCGACAGGCGAATTGGTCGCGCGGCCCGCCCGGGTAGAGCCGACAGAGCGAATCCGGAAACGGATAGGTGTGCGAAACGAGCACGACGATCTGGCCATCGGGCGATGCCGCGCGCATCGCGACAGCCTCCCCCGGGTCGACGCCCCGGATCGCGAAGACGGTGTCGTCCCGGTACGGCGGCGTGGTCAGCGTGGCGCGGCTCGCGTGTCCGATCGGTGTCAGGTCGTCGTCGGTCAACGTCCAGGCATCTTGCTCGATCCCGCCCACTCCGCGGGTGTCCCAGTAGGCCGTCCTGTCGATCTCGACCTGCATCGGACAGGCACCCGTCGCCGGCGCGATCTGTGGCTCTCCGACCGCCGGTCCGACCAGCGAGGCCGTCACCGAGTGCGCGGCCGTCGGTACCGCATCTCGCCAGCACGAGTCCGCGGCGCACGCCACGACCGTCGGGGCGCCAATGACCAGCGCCAGCAGGAGGCCGAACAGGCGAATTCCGGTCATTGCTCGCCTTCAGTCGAAGGCCATCAGGTCGCGCAGGTCGATCCGCTCGTCGTGGGCGTAGACGTTGAAGCCGTCGCCGCGGAGGAAGCCGACGAGCGTGACCCCGAGGCGGTCGGCGGCAGCGATCGCGAGGTCGGACGGGGCGGACACCGCGCAGAGGATCGGGATGCCGGCGACGGCCGCCTTCTGGACGATCTCGAAGCTCACCCGGCCGCTGACCATCAGGATCCGGCCGTGGAGCGGCATCGCCTTCGCCAGCACCTGCGACCCGACCAGCTTGTCGAGCGCGTTGTGGCGGCCGACGTCCTCGCGGAGCGCGAGGAGCTCGCCGGTCGGGCTGAACAGGCCGGCCGCGTGGAGGCCACCCGTCTCGTCGAACGCCCGCTGCGCCGCGCGGAGCAGGTCCGGCAGGGCGAGGATCACCCGTCGCTCGACGACCGGCCCGTCGGGGATCGGATCGGAGCGGACCGCGATCTCGTCGAGCGACGCCTTGCCGCAGATCCCGCACGAGGCCGTCGCGACGAAGTGGCGCTCGGCGACCCGGGAGGCGTCGAACGGCCGGGCGAGATGGACGGTGACCTGGTCGTCGGGCTGGTTCATCGCTTCGGGGTCGCCGAAGGTCGTCCGGACGATCTCGGGGCCGTCGACGAGCCCCTCGGTCCGCAGGAAGCCGATCGCGAGCTCGGCCTCGAAGCCCGGCGTCCGCATCGTGACCGCGACCGCGACGGGGTCCTGGCCGGGCCCCGCCGCGCGGATCTCGAGCGGCTCTTCACCCACGACACGATCGCCGCGGAACTCGAGCGAAGCGCCGCGGACGGCGACGACCCGCGTCGTCGTGACCTGGCGGGTCGGGGGGAGTGCTCCCGTCATCGCCCAAGGATGCATCATCGCGGGATGGCGGCCGATCTCTCGCCAACCCAACGGGCCTTTCTCGATGGCGCGCGAACCGCCGTCCTCGCGACGCTCCCGCGCGCGGGCCCACCGCGGCTCGTCCCGATCTGTTTCGTGGCGCTGGGCGTCGCTCGACCGGTGATCTACACGCCGCTCGACGAGAAGCCGAAATCCGTCGCGGATCCGCACGACCTCGAACGAGTCCGCGACATTGTCGCGAACCCGTCGATCTCACTGCTCATCGATCGGTGGTCGGAGGATTGGTCATCGCTCGGATGGCTGCGACTCGACGGCACTGCGAGCCTCGTCGAACCTGGCGAGGACGCCCTCCACGGAGAGGCGGTCGACGCCCTTCGCGCGAAGTACCCGCAGTACTTGACCCATCGCCTCGGGGAGCGCCCGATGGTCCGCATCGTGATCGAGCGCGCCCGCAGCTGGGGGAATCTCGGGCGCGGATAGAACGCAGCGCCGAGACGCAGTTGCTTGGCTCGCGGCGCAGACTCACCCGGTGATCCTCCCCCGGCGCCCGTATCGCCCACGGCTCCTCATAGCCGTCGCCCTGGCGCTATCCGCCTGCACATCCCCGAACGCACCGAACGGCACACAGCCCGCCGGGCAGGCTCGGTCCGCAACCACGAGCCCGGCCCCGAGCTCTGTCGCGTTGCCATCGGGCGCGACGCTGGCGTCGGGCGCAGCCCTGCCCGACTGCACGGTGGGGGAGCCACCAGCGTCGGACACCGTGACGTTCGTCGCTGAAGGATCCGCGTGGGCGATGAGCCCGAACGGCGACGACCTGACATGCCTGTTCGCCATCGACGATGCCGGGCCGTTCGCATGGGGTCCGCTCGGTGATCGCGTCCTCCTCGGTTGGCTTGAGGTGAAGAGCGTTGCGGGCGGGCGGGGCCTCGCCGCCAGCAAGGAGGCCGTCGGAGCCACCGAGTGGAGCAGGCCGACCGGCCAATCCATCGTCTACGCCGCTGATGCGGGCTCGAGGCTCAAGAAGGTGCACATCAACGGGGCAGCTACCCAGGACGTGACGCCGGTTGCGTCGGCGACCTATCTGAGCGTCGCCTATCACCCGTCAGGCGAGGCGTTCGCGTTCGCCATCTCCCGTCCCGGTGGGCAATCCATCTGGCTCTCGACGAACCTCGGTGCGAAACCCGCCGCGATGGTCTTCTCCGTCGAGGGCACCACGTTCGGGGCCATGGGCTTCGACGTCGACGGCAAGCACCTCATCTACGCGGCCCAGCACGCGGACAATCACGCCGAGCTCCACAGCATCGACATCACGGACACATCGAACGCGCCTGTGATCTGGAAGGGGCCGGTTGGTCGGACGATTCCTGATCTCGTCGTGGGACCCGTGAGGGGCGCGGTCGCCTGGACGTCGCAGGCGTCCTGCGACGACAGCATCGCGATGGTTCGCACGGCCGCTGGATCCCGACCCGCAATGCCGACCGCCAACGGCCCCACCCGGGCGATCGGCTGGCTCGATGCGTCGCATCTCCTCGTCGCGAACGGCGCCTGCGACGGGTTGCTCGACCTGTCGGCGGTCGATCTCACGACGGGGTCCGTCGTCTCACTCGTGTCCGGAGTCGCACTCGCGGCCACCCGGGCGGCCGTCCCCACGCCGTTTGCCGCCTTGCCGAAGAACGTGGTCCTCAACGGGACCGGCTTCAGCTGATAAGCGCGACTTCGGCGGCCGGTCGGCCGCCACGAGGGCCTAGCGGTCGAGAAAGACGGCTTCGGCCATCGGACGCAGGCAGTGGGTGGAGCTCATCGCCTGGTGGTAGCCGCCGGCGTTCAGGATCGCGACGATGTCGCCCTCGCGAACCGGCGGCATCGGGTAGTCCTCGGCGAACACGTCGCCCGCCTCGTTGATGTGCCCGGCGATCGTGACGCGCTCCGTCCGCGGCGCGTCCGGAGCGGCGCAGGCGACGATCTCCTGGGCGTAGCGGTAGATGAAGTACGAGCAGTTGACGTTCCAGCCGAGGTCCAGCCCGACGAACGTCGTGCCGGCCCGCTCCTCCACCGTCACGACCTCGCCGAGCAGGATCGCGCTGTCCTTCGCCAGGTAGTCGCCCGGCTCGCAGCCCACGACGACGCCGTCATCGACGAGGTCGCCCATCGCCCGCCGGATCGCGCCGGCGTAGGTGTCCGCATCGACCGGCTGTTCGTCGGCCCGAGCCGGCACCCCGACCCCGCCACCGACGTTCAGCTCCGTGATCGGATGGCCGTCCCGTCGCAGACGCGCGGCGATCCGCGCCACCCGGCCGATCGCCTCCTCGAAGGCCGGGATCCCATCGGCGAGCCAGCCGGAGCCCGCGTGGACGTGGACGGTGTCGATCGTCAGGCCGTGGCTCGCGGCAACGGCGAGCGCCTCGTCGAGCCGGTCCTCGTAGATCCCGAACTTCGTCGGCCGGGCGCCGCTGTAGGCGAGCGACGTGTTGTAGCCGGCGCCGGCACCCGGGTTGATCCGGAGGCCGATCGATCGAGGCCCTCGGACGCCCGCCCCGGACGCTTCGTGGAGGGCGGCAAGCCGTCGCCCGACCCGCTCGATCTGGCTCACCGCGTCGAGGTTCAGGTGGACCGGGTGGGCGAGGATCACGTCGAGGTCCCGCTCGGAGACGTTCGTGCCCGTGTAGCTGATCTCCTCGGGCGCCCAGCCGCACTCCAGCGCGCGGAGCACCTCCCCCGGCGAACAGGCATCGATCCCGACGAGATCCCGGAGCCGCGACAGGATCTCGGGCTCCGGGTTCGCCTTCAGCGCGAACCGGACCCGATGCCGAAGGCCGGCTCCGTCGAGCGCCGCGATCAGCCGCTGGGCGTTCTCCACGAGGCGCCGCCGGTCATAGACGAAGAGCGGCGTGCCGTGCTCGCGGGCCAGCCGTTCGGCATCCTGACCGGCGATCGCGAGCCGACCGTCGACGATCTCCAGGCCCGGCCGGACCCACCACGGACGCACGCCCACGGCGGCATCGGGCGGGACGGGCTCCAGGTGAGCGACCACGGGGCGGCGACGAGCGATGGGCCGAGCGCGCTGCGGCCGTCAGGCCGACGCGGCGTCCGGATGGGGATGTGGATGGTCGTGGCGGGCCCGGCCGGAGCCCGGCTTCCAGCGGTCCGGACCCTCTTCGACCGTCGCCCCGATGTTCTCCAGGAGTCGCCGCGACACGGCCGCCACCTCGGCGATCGCCGCGTCGAACGCCTCGCTGTTGCGTGCCGACGGCGTCCGGTAGCCGCTGACCTTGCGGACGAACTGGCGGGCCGCCGCCTCGATCTCACCGGTCGTCGCCGGCTCGTCCGGACGGCGAAGGACCTTGATGCTTCGACACATGGCGGCAGGGTACCGCGCCGGGCTCAGGCCAGCTTCCAGTCGAGCGCGCCCGTGTAGCAATGATCGAGGGCGGTACACAGCCCGCCGGTCAGGTCCCAGGTCCGTCCGTCCACGTACGGACCGCGATCCACGACCGGGACCGTGATCGTCCGGCCGTTGTCCGGGTTCCGGAATGTGACCTTCGTGCCGCACGGCAGCGTCCGGTGGGCTACGCCCCGGAGCGACTCGGTCATCGCGTAGCCGCAGGCCGTCCGCTTGCCGTAGAAGCCCGGCCCATACCAGGAGACGTTGCCGTCGGCGTGCCACGGGACGATGGCGACGACCCGCGCGGTGGTCTGCGGCTGAACGGCCAGCGCATCCGGTCGGGACGCCGTCGGGCGGGCCAGGGCCGGCTCGACGATCGTGGTCGATTCGTCGAGCCCGCCGGCGGACCGGTAGGCAGGGTCGAGGGTCGGGATCGACATCGTCGTCCCGTCGATCCATGAGGCATCGACCGCCCTCAAGAGGGGGGCATCGATCGGTCCGACGGGGCGATGGTCCGCGGATTCGACTGACGCTGGGACGGCGACCGCGGCGAGCACGGCGATGAGCGCCAGGCTCGCGACGATTCTGGGGCGTCGCACGTCTCCCGGACGGTACCGAGCGCGCCGGATCGCCCATCCGTTTCTCGGCGCGCGATCCGTTGCGAGTACGTGTCAACCGGACCTGCCAGAATCGGGCGGATGGCCGTTCGCACGATTCCCCTCGAGGCGCCGCTTGACCTCGCACGAACCATCGGGATCCACGCCCGCGGGCCGGGCGATCCGATGATGCAGGTCTCGGGTTCCGAGGCCATCAGGGCGACCCGCACGCCGGACGGGCCTGCAACCATCCGCATCGCCGTCTCCGGCACGCGGTTGCATGGGGAGGCCTGGGGACCGGGCGCGGACCGGGCTCTCGTCGGCCTCCCTGCGCTCGTCGGCCTCGACGACGACCGCGCTGGCTTCGAGCCGGGCTCTCATCCGCTCGTGGCGGAGCTCGATCGACGGCATCGCGGAGTCCGGTTGGGCCGGAGCGGGGCGGTGCTCGAAGCCTTGATCCCCGCGATCCTCGAGCAGAAGGTCACGGGCCGCGAGGCGTGGCGGGGCCTCCGCGGGATCGTGCGCCGTTGGGGCGAGCCCGCTCCCGGGCCGTTCGGCCTGCGACTCCTGCCGGCGCCGGAGGTCCTGGCGGCCGTGCCGTATCACGAGCTCCACCCCCTCGGGATCGAACGACGGCGGGCGGACCTCGTTCGTCGCGTCGCCGACCGAGCGGTCCGGTTCGAGGAGATCAGCGCGATGCCGCGCCGGGAGGCGTATCTCCGTCTCACGGCGCTGCCGGGGATCGGGCCGTGGACCGCCGCGGAGGTCGCCCTTCGCGCGCTCGGCGACCCGGACGCGGTGAGCATCGGCGACTTCCATCTCGCGAACGTGGTCGCGTTCGCCCTCGCCGGCGAGGCCCGGGCGGACGACCGGCGGATGCTCGAGCTCCTCGAGCCGTGGCGCGGGCAGCGGGCGCGGGTGATCCGGTTGCTCGAGATCGGTGGCGTTCGGCCGCCGGCCTTCGGGCCGCGTTTCGCGGCCCGCTCGATCGCGGCGATCTAGACGCCGACCCAGCCGTCCCCGATCGGACCCCTAGGCGAGCGACCCGCCCTTCGCGCGGATCCGGCCCCCGTCGAGCAGCAGGGCAAGGATCGAGCGCCGCTCGCGGCCCGTCGGCGGGAACGCCCTGGCGGCCGCAGCGGCCGTCGCCGCGCGCGTCTCGCGGACGGTGCCGCCGGCCTTGCCCGAGGCGGCGTCGTAGCAGAAGGCGACGGACCGGATCCCCGACCAACCGGCCAGCGACGACCCGTCGACCGCGCCCTGCCGACCCGGCCCGACCTGGAACCGGACATCCTCCCCATCCACGCCCGCCCGCGTGATGACGAGCGCGATCGGCCGATCCGCCGTCCAGGCAAAGCTGTCCGGGACACCCGCGACCGGCGATCCGAAGCCGCTGATGCGGACGGTCAGCGTGCCATCCGTGTGGGTGCCGTTGCGGAGCGCATCGCCGTCGATCCGCATCCGCCGCCTGGCGAGATGCCCGACGCGACGGAGCTTGGTCTGGGTGGGATCGATCGTGATCGTGCGGCGGTCCATCGGCGGGTCCTCGGTTGCAGCGGCGGCGGCCTGCGGGGTTCGGCGTCTCGGATGGATCGCAGCATCGGAGTGACGCTCCAGGTGGCCTCAGGGTCGCCTGACCCTTCGATCCGGGACATGGACGGGCGACGATCGTCGCGGCGGACGTCCGTCGGCCTCGACCGTCTGCGCTCAGCCGCTGGGCGGGTCCCCCGCGCCTGCGGGTTCCTCGCCCTGGGGCCCGCGCGCTCGATAGGCGATGACGTCGACGGGCTCGAGGGTGATCAGCCCGTCGCCGACCATCGCGTCGAGCTCCGGCAGGATCGCCCGGATCGAGGACTCGCTGTCGACGACGTCGATGACGACGGGCAGGTCCTCGGACAGGCGGAGGATCTTCGCGGTATGGAGGTGGGCGTTCCGGCCGTAGCCCTCGATCCCGCGCACGACGGTCGCCCCGGCGATCCCGCGCTCGCGCAGGACGAGCACGATCGCCTCGTACAGCGGCCGGCCGTGCCAGCGATCGGCCTCGCCGATGTAGATCCGGAGCCGGAGTGCCGGCGCCTCGATCGTCATCCGATGGCCCGCCCCAGCGTCAGCCCGGCGACGACCGCGAGGATCCCGAGCCCGGCCGATCCCAGCAGGTTCGCCGCTCCCAACGCGGCCTGACCGTCCTCGACGAGCCGCCAGCTCTCGAGCATCAGTGTGGAGAATGTCGTGTACGCACCGAGGAAGCCGATCATCACGGGCGCTCGGATGTCCGACGGCAGGATCGAGCGGTCGATCGTGAGCGCGGCAAGGAGCCCGAGCACGAACGCTCCCGACAGGTTCACGGCGAGGGTCCCGAACGGGAATCCGGATCCGACCCGCTCGAGGACCCAGCCGTCGACGAGGTAGCGGGCGACGGAGCCGAACGCGCCGCCGATCGCGATGAGGACGAGCGTCACGTCTGCAGGATCGCGGCGGGTGTTCGGCCGCGTCAAGCCGCGGCTGCGCGGCGGCGCCGGAACGCCTGTTGGTCTAGCGTAGATTGCAACGCCGGGAGGAGGTCACGATGGCCGAGCGAGTGATGCCGAGCTTCAGCAAGTCGCCACCCGAGCTCGTGGAGCGGTTCGCCGCAATCCTCGACCGTTACCCCGATGCCGAGCGCAAGAAGATGTTCGGCTACCCGGCGGCGTTCATCGGCGGAAACATGGCGACCGGGCTGTTCGCGGACCGCTGGGTCGTGCGCCTGCCCGCCGAGGAGATCGAGGCGGCGAAGGCCGCCGGCGCGGGGGCCTTCGAGCCGGTGGCCGGCAAGCCGATGAAGGCGTTCATCACGATCCCGGCGACCGATGTCGCGGACGATGCCCGGATCGCCGCCTGGGTGGAACGCGGGCTGGCACTCGCCTCGTCGATGCCGGCCAAGAAGTAGGTCCGGCGCCGAGCGCCGGGCGCCGCGGGCCGACGCGGGCTGGCGCCGGGCGCCGCTGGCCTTCGGGCCGAGCGCCGCCGCGGGCCGCGCCTTTCTGCCAGCTCGACGCCCGGTTTCGAGCAGCGGCGCCGAAGCCCGAAATCCCCGACAGATCGACGCGGGGTGACGATCAGGCCTCGTCGAACGGGCTCGGGCCGCGGGAGCGGGCGCCGACTGTGCGTGAACGAGTCGCGAACGGGGCGGAGCAGGGCTGTCGGGGCTGCCTTGTCGACCGGGGGTGACGACTTGTCAGCGAATCCGGGCCCGGCGGTGGTTTGTCGACACCCGGGGTCGATGTGGCGGGGAGCGCGGGCACCAACGCGCGGGCACCAACGCGCGGCGCGCGGAACGTGCCGCGCGGGGCGGGCGGCCCTACTTGATCTTGCTCGCCGCCTCGGTCGCGATGGCCGGATCGGACGTCTCGATCGCGATCACGAAGTCGGACCCGGTGTAGACGTACTGGTCCGTGCCCTGGTCGCCGTAGTCGATCTTCGTCAGCTTCTTGCCGCCGAGCGTCACCGGGGTCTTCGTCACGCCGGCGACGTTCGCCGACAGCCACGTGTCCACGATCGCGTCACTGAGCTTCGCGCCGTCCTTGCCGGGCAGGCGGAACGCGATGATCGACACGTCGATCGTGCCGGAGTCATCGAAGGCCTGTGCGACCTGGAGATCCGCGACCTGGCCCCCGAGCGCGCGGATCCTGGCACCGAGTGCTCGCGAGTTGGGATCGGAGCCGAAGACGTCGCTCGCGCTGGCGCTCTGGACCGTGAGCGGCGTGCCGCCGATCTCCGTCGGCAGCTTGGCCTCGAGCTCCGGCGCGACCGACGACGCTGCCGGCTCGGCCGACCCGCCGGACGGCTGCGGCTCATTGCTGGCGTTGGCGTCGTCGCTCGAGGCGGCACCCTCGGTCCCTGCGGCGTTCTCGTCACCCATCGCGGCCGCGACGGCCTTCGTGATGGCCGCGAGGTCGGTCGGGGTCGCGGATCCGGCATCGGCGATCTGCCCGATCAGCGATCCGACCCGGAAGAGCGTCGTGACGGAGCCCGTCGTCGGGTTGTCGACGTCATAGGCGTCACCGCCGCCGGCTCGATCGGTGACGTTCGCCCCGGCCGCCTCGGCGGCGGACTTGTTCAGGCTCAGCGCGGTCGCCGCGACGTCGCCGTAGCACGTGACACTGGCATACACGGCGGGCTGGGGCGTCGAGGTGTCTGAGCTGGCCGGACCGAGGATCGAGATCGTCATCCCGTTGGCGTTGAGGTCCGTCGAGCCGAGCGTCCAGGTTTGCGGGAGGTCGGCCGCGTCAGGGATCGCCGCCCAGGCCTTCGATCGGCAGTCATTGAGGTTCGGGCCGCGATTGAGGAAGACGACCGTCAGGGCGACGACCGAGACCGCGAGGGCGAGCAGGCCGATCCACGGCGCGACCCCGCCAAGCGAGCGGGAGGGGGGGTCGGGTTCGCCCGGGTCGTAGACGACGGAGGGGCCCGTCGTGGGTCGCGTGATGGCGCGGCGGGGGCTCGTCCGTCGTGGGGGCATGCTGCCTCAGGCTCGTGACAGCCGTTGAGAGCCGTCTGAGATCGTCGACTGGGGCCGGTCGGTGAAGTTGGTCGGGGCGGCGGGATTTGAACCCACGACCTTATCGTCCCGAACGATACGCGCTACCAAGCTGCGCCACGCCCCGACCGAATGCCCGTTGTGAGGGCGTGCGCATGATAGCAGAGGCCACGGGCCCGACCCTCAGTCGCCCTCGACGACCGCCGGCGTCCGGGTCCGCGGCTCGCGGATCGGGATGACCGCGAGGGCGGCGAGGATGAACGAGACGGCCATCAGGACGAAGACGACCGGAAGCCCGCTCGGCTCCCCGAGCGCTTCGATGATCCGGCCGTAGACAAAGACCCAGAGCGAGCCGACCCCGAACGCCAGCGTGAAATACAGGGCGAAGGACGTGTCGCGGATCGTCGGCGCGGCAACGTCCGCGAGGAGCGCCTGGAGCTGCGGCGACTCGGCGAAGCTGAACAGCCCCATCAGGATGATCCCGAACCAGAGTCCGGCGGTCGAGATGCCGGCCATCAGGAACGCGAGGAACGCGATCGCGCCGCCGACGTATACGCCGATGATCACCGGCCGCCGTCCGATGCGATCCGACAGCCAGCCGGCGACGAGGGGCATCGGCACGGACAGGATGATCAGGACCCCGTACATCAGGTTCGTCGTCGATTCCGGCAGGGCGATGACGATCGAGAGGTAGGCGAGCGCGAAGAGGTTGACGACCCCGAGCCCGCGTCCGCCGCCGCCGAGCACCGACGCGAGGTAGATCCAGCGGTGGTCGGGGTCGCGGAGGACCGTCGCGAACGCCTCGCGGACGCTGCCGTGGGCAACCGCCGCGGCACGGTCGGACCCGGTCTCGTGGACGAACAGCAGGATTGCGAGGGCGATCATCACCGCGGGGATCCCGAAGATCACGACGACCCATCGCCACCCCACGGCCGCGATCAGCGCGGCCCCGACGATGGCCACGATGACCGTCCCGACGTTGCCGCCGCTGATGTGGGCACTGATCGCGAAGCCGCGCCGCTCCTCCGGGAACTGCTCCGCCAACAGGCCATTGCCCACCGGATGCTGCGGCGCCCCGCCCATCCGGGACGCGACGTTCACGGCCGCGAATGACGGGAAGCCCGGCGCGAGGGCCTGCGCCGCGAAGCCGCCGCCGAACAGGATCCCGCCGCCGGCGAGGATCGACCGTCTGGACATGACCCGGGTCAGCTTGGCGAAGCTCAGCTGGATCAGGCCGCTGGCGATCGAGCCCACGGCCACGAGCACGGTCACGTCGGCCAGGGTCACGTGAAACTCGGACAGGATCTGGAGGTAGACGAGGGGCAGGAGCACGGCCTGGGCGTGGTTGACCGCGTGAGCGATCGACAGGAGCCAGAGGGTGCGCTCCGGGTGGATCTTGATCGCCGCGGGAGCGGCGGGCGCGGGGGCAGCGGGCGCGACGGCCATCGTCGCTGATGCTGACGGATCACGCGCCGCGGCACCGGGCCGGATCGCTGGATGGACCAGCCGGCTCGGCCAAGTCCGCGAGGCACGCCGAGATCTTCGTCGGGACACCGCCCCGGACGTGCGCTATCGCCCGGTGCGGCATCCCAGGACTTCGTCTCAGTACTGGAAGAGCAGCTCCCGGTACTTCGGCAGCGGCCAGAGATCGTCCGAGACCAGGGTCTCGAGCTCGTCGACCACCTCGCGGAGGTGGTTCTGCGCTGGGATCACCTTGTCGGAGAAGGCCCGAGCCTCCTTCTCGACCGACTTCGCCTCGTGGGCGGCATGCTGGGCATGCTCCAGCTCGTGGATCGCCTCGACGAGCTGGTCGACCCCTCCGGCGACCTGGTCCGACATGTGGCCGACGCCCTTCGACGATCCCGCGGCGGCGAGCTCGCCGAGGTAGCGCGCGGCGGCCGGAAGGATCATCGTCCGGGCGATGTCGATGGCGCAGCTCGCCTCGATGTTCTGGACCTTGACGTAACGCTCCCAGTTGATATCGACGCGCGAGGCGAGCTCGCGCTCCGACAGCACGCCGAACGACGAGAACAGCTTCTTCGCCTTGCCCGACGTCAGCGCCGGGAGGGCGTCCACGGTGCTCTTGTTGTTCGGCAGGCCGCGCTTCGCGGCCTCCGCATGCCACTCCTCGGAGTAGTTGTTGCCTTCGAACAGGACCTGGTCGTTCTCGCCGACGATCTTGCTGAGGATCGTCGTCAGGCTCTTGAAGTCACCGGGCTTCAGCTTGTCGAGCGCGTCGGCGAGCTGCTTGAGGGAGTCCGCGACCGCCAGGTTGAGGACGGTCTGCGGCCAGTAGATCGGCGCGGACGAGCCGACGGCACGGAACTCGAACTTGTTGCCGGTGAAGGCGAACGGGGAGGTCCGGTTGCGGTCCGTCGCATCCTTCGAGAGCACGGGCAGCGAGGTGACGCCGAGCTGGAGCGAGCCGCCCTGCTTGGAGGCGGACGCCGAGCCCTTGCCGAGCTGCTCGATGACGTCGGCCAGCTGCGAGCCCAGGAAGATCGAGACGATCGCCGGCGGCGCCTCGTTCGCCCCCAGGCGATGGTCGTTGCCCGCGTCGGCGATGCTCGCCCGGAGCAGGTCCGCGTGGACGTTGACCCCGCGGATCACCCCGACGAGGAACGCGAGGAACTGGGCGTTGGAGTGAGGGTCGTTGCCCGGGTCCAGCAGGTTCTCGCCGTCGTCCGTCGCCATGGACCAGTTGTTGTGCTTGCCCGAGCCGTTGATCCCGGCGAAGGGCTTCTCGTGGACGAGGAACGACAGTCCGTGCTGCGGTGCGAGCCGGCGCATCGTCGAGAGGACGATCATGTTGTGGTCCGAGCCGACCGACGTCGCCTCGTACACGGGCGCCATCTCGAACTGGCCGGGAGCGACCTCGTTGTGGCGGGTCCGCGCGGGGATCCCGAGCCGCCACAGCTCGCGGTCGAGATCCATCATGAAGGCCAGGATCCTGGGCCGGATCGGGCCGAAGTACTGGTCCTCCAGCTCCTGGCCCTTCGGCGATGGGGCGCCGAAGAGGGTCCGACCCGTCAGGAGCAGGTCCGGCCGCTGCTCGGCCAGCCGGCGATCGACGAGGAAGTACTCCTGCTCTGGCCCGATGTTCGTGAAGACCCGGCGGGAGGCCGTGTTGCCGAACCAGCGCAGGACGCGGAGCGCCTGCGCCCCGAGGGCCTCCTGCGACCGGAGGAGCGGGATCTTGTGGTCGAGGGCCTCTCCGGTGAACGACACGTAGGCCGTCGGAATCGTCATCGTGACGCCGTTCGGCTCGACCTGGAGGAAGATCGGGCTCGTGACGTCCCAGGCCGTATAGCCGCGGGCCTCGAACGTCGCCCGGATCCCGCCCGACGGGAACGAGCTCGCGTCGGGCTCGCCCTGGAGCAGGTTCCTGCCGGAGAACTCGGCGATCGTGTGACCGTCGCCGCTCGGGCTCAGGAACGAGTCGTGCTTCTCGGCGGTCGAGCCGGTCATCGGCACGAACCAGTGGGTGAAGTGGGTGGCCCCCTGGGCGAGCGCCCACTCCTTCACGCCATGGGCGACCGCGTCGGCGATCTCCGGCTCGAACGGCTCCAGGCCGTCGATGGTCCGCCGGAGGCGCCTGTAGATCGGCTTCGCGAGGTACTGCCGCTGGGCAACCTCGTGGAAGACGTACTGGCCGTAGATCTCCTCGCCGGCGTGCTCGGTGTAGTCCTGGGTCGCGCCGACCTTCTGGCTCGCGATCGCGGCGATCGCCGTCTGACGTGCGGTCATGTGCCTCCTCAACGCTGTCGGGTCTGATCCCGGGTGGACGGATGGACGGTGGCTAGAACGCCTCGAGATATCGCTCGAGCTCCCAGCCGGTGACCTGGGTGCGGTATTCGTCCCACTCGGCCCGCTTCGCGGACACGTAGTGCGACAGCACGTGGTCGCCGAGCGCCGCGGCGATGACGGAGTCCCCCTCGAGCTCATCGATGGCCTCACCGAGCGTGCCCGGCAGCTCGCGGATCCCCTTCTCGGCGATCCGCGCCGCGTCCATCTCGAAGAGGCTCTCCTCGACCGGATCGCCGAGGACCAGCCCGCGCTCGACGCCGTCGAGGCCGGCCGCGATCATCGCGGCGAAGGCGAGGTAGGTGTTCGAGGACGGGTCCGGGCAGCGGACCTCGACGCGGGTCCCCTCGATCGACTTGCCCGGCGAGACCTTCGGGACCCGGATCAGGGCCGACCGGTTCGTCCGGCCCCAGGTCAGGTAGGTCGGGGCCTCGTAGCCCGGCACCAGCCGCTTGTAGCTGTTCACGAGCGGGGCGAGGATCGCGATCATGCCGCGGGCGTGGGCGAGGATCCCGGCCATGTAGGAGCGGGCGACGTCGGACAGGCCGTACTTGTTGTCGGGGTCCGCGAAGGCGTTCCGGCCCTCGGCGATCGACCACAGGCTCTGATGCGTGTGCATCCCCGAGCCGTTGATCCCGTGGATCGGCTTCGGCATGAACGTCGCGTAGAGGCCGTGCTGCTGGGCGATCGCCTTCAGCGCGAACTTGAACGTGATCGCGTTGTCGGCCGTCTTCAGCGCGTCGGCGTACTCGAAGTCGATCTCGTGCTGGCCGGCCGCGACCTCGTGATGGGCGGCCTCGACCCGGATCCCGAACGCCTCGAGCGCGTCCACCATGTCCTGGCGGACCTCCTGGGCGAGGTCGGTCGAGAAGTCGAAGTAGCCGGCTTCGTCGTGGGGCAGCGGCGCGATGCCGCCGTCGGGTCCGCGGCGGAAGAGGAAGAACTCGAGCTCCGGGCCGGTGTTGACGACGAAGCCGAGCTTCCGGGCCCGCTCGACCTGGCGGCGGAGCACGTGGCGGGGATCGCCGGTGAACGGGTCGCCGGTCGGCGTGAAGACATCGCAGATGACGCGGGCCGTCCCGCGCGGACCGGCGGCCGTCTGCCACGGGATCTCGGCGAACGTCGTCATGTCCGGCATGAGGTACTGATCGCTCTCGGCGATCCGCGTGAAGCCCTCGATGGAGCTGCCATCGAACCACGTTCCGTGGCGGACGGACCCCTCGAGCTGGTGGATCGGGATCGTGACCGCCTTGACGAGTCCGAGGATGTCCGTGAACTGGAGCTGGACGAAGCGGATGCCGCGGTCGCGGGCGTCGGCGATCCGGTCGGCTCCGTCGACCTCCTCGTGGGCGATCACCAGCGATCGTGCCTCCCTGATCCGGCCCGCCGGACACCGTCGGTGTTCTTGTGCCTGGCGCACGAGTCACGCCGAACTGGGCGGGTGAGGTCAGGATAGCGGGAGGGCGACCCTGGGTGAAGGTTGCGACGGTAGATGCAACTTATTCATCTTGCACAAGTCTAAGCGCGAGCGCGAGGGGAAACCGCAGCTCCGGATCGGCCAGCCGCCAGCCGGTCACCGCCTCGATTCGGCGCAGGCGATAGGCGACGGTGTTGCGATGGACGCCGAGCGCATCGGCAGCCTCGGCGATCCCCGGCTGGTCGAGGATCGCCCGCAGCGTCGCGAGCCGTTCGCGGCGGACGTCCGGACGGCCGCGAAGGAGCGGCTCCAGGAGGGCACGCGCCTGGCGTTCACCCTCGGGGAGGTTGTGCAGATTGCCCAGCAGCCGATAGGCCGGCAGCCGGTCCGTCCGCGCGACGGCGGGCGGCGTCGAGAGCCGCTCGGCCGCCTCGAGCGTCGCACGGGCATCGGCTTCCGCCGCGGAACGCCCGGCTGGCACGTCGAACGGCCGTGACACGGCCACCAGGCGGCCGAGCAGCGACCCGATCCGGGTCGCCAGCTCCGTGCCTTCCGGGTCGGCCTCCGGCGCCGCGGCGACGGCCCGGACCTCGACGCTCAGCGCATCGCCCCGCAGCGCCATCCGCCGGGCCGGGGCGAGCGAGCGGAGGTCCCGGCGGAGGGCCTCGCGTTGCGCGGCGTCGATCGGGCCGGGCGGCTGGTCGCCCGCTGGTGCCGAGCCGGCGCCTTCGGGTCGCGGCGCCGACGGGGCCGTCTGGCGAGCGACGATCACGACCCACGGCGGACCGTCCGCCGGCAGCGTCTCCCGGCGCGCGGTCTCGATCGCCTGGCCGACGGCCTCCTCGCGGGCCAGCTCGAGAACCAGGATTCCGGCGATCCGGGCCGTCGCGACTCGCTCCAGCTCGCTCGGGGGCCGGTCGCCGAGCAGGGCCAGGGCACCGACCGGCTCCGCGCCGTCCGGCTCGCCCGCTGCCCGGGTCCTGAGCGGCAGCGGGATCCTCGTCGCCGCGGCTCGGCGGCGGCCGTGGTACGCGGCGACCGCGGCCGCGGCATCCGGGACGTCGGGTGGAGCGTGGACGGCCAGGGGCGTCCCCCGCCGGCCCTCGATCGCGATGGCCCGGGCGAGGAACCCGGCGATCGCCGCGGCGAAGCCCTCCGGCCCGCCGCCGGCGATCGCGACCTGCTCGAGCCGCGTCTCGAGGATCGTCGCCTGACGCTCCAGCTCGGCCCGGTGGTTGACGAGGAAGCCGATCGCGCTCCGTTCGATCGCGACCGGATCGCCGGCGCCGGCGTCGAGGACCGGCACGTTGGCGGCTGCCGCCGCCGCGACGAGGGCCGGAACCCGCGCCGTCGTCTCGCGGCCGGGTTCGGCGACGAGGATCAGCCCGCCGACGGCCGCCTCCGCCGCGGCCCGGACCAACACCTCCACGGCGTCCCCGTCCGGGGCCACGATCGCGAGTGCGGCGACGGGAACGATGGCGACGTCGCCCGCCTCGAGGGCATCGAACGCGGGCACGCGGGCACGCATCAGCCGCACCCAGGCCAGGTCCCGGGTCGTGGACGGCGAGATCGAGCCGGCAGGCGCGCCGGGCCCGGCGCGGGAGGGGCCTGCGGCCAGCCATCGAGCGCTCGGGAGCACCGCGGCGCGGAGGGCCTCGAGCGTCGCCACGGCGTCCGCCGTCAGGTGGGCGTCGGCGTCGACGCGACGCGGCGGCGCGCCACGAGGTCGTCGAGCAGGCGGCCGAACTCGCGCTCCACGTCGACGTAGCGGTCCGACCGCGCCACGAGGGCGAGCGAGCCGTCGGGCGCGAGGCGTGCCCAGATCCGCCGCCGCGGCAGGTAGAACGAGATCGCGATGCCGGCGATCAGGAAGCCGAATGCCGACCAGATGATCCCCTGCCCCGGGTCCTTCTTCGCGATGATCAGGGTGTAGTCGGTGAACCGCCGCAGTGTCACCGAGAAGTCCAGGCCGGGAGGCGCCTGCGCCTCGCCGACCCGCAGGGCGACGACACTTGCCGGGAGCTCCTGGATGATCGGGCTGCCGTCGCTGTTCTGGCCGGTCGACACGTAGGGCAGGAGGAGGACGTTCCCGACGCCGTCGGCGTCCTGGCCGAGCAGGAGCTCGAGCCCGACGTCGCCGCGGCCGGGCACCGACATCGTCCCGTACGGATGGCCGGCCGCGGTATCCGTCAGGGGCACCGGGCCGTCCCAGAGCGGCTTGCCGTTCGCGTCGTTGATCAGGAGATCAGGTGCCGGCCCGAACCCGTTCTGGTGGAACGTGTACCCACCGACGGCCAGCGGGTCGTTGACCCGGATCGTCTTGCGGGCGACCTCCCGGCCGTTCTGGAAGACGCCGAGATCGGTCGTGAAGTCCGTCGCCTGGCCTGTCTCCACGAAACCCGGCGCCTGGAACCCGTAGTTCTTCACGATGAGGAGGTCCGGCGTGCCGATCGACTGGACCGTCAGCGAGTCGCCGTCGGCGATCACCAACCCTTGTTCGTCGCCGAGCCGCGAGGTCACGATCCCCGCGACGAGGAACAGGATCAACCCGAGGTGGGTCATCAGCGTCGCGAGCTTCGTCCAGCGGTTGCGGTCGCCATACAGGTAGCGAACCCCGTCGACCTCCGCCTCGCGGACGCCGAACCGCTGGTGCCGCAGGGCGGCGTGGACGTCGGTCGCCGCGACCCCGGTCATCGCCGCTCGATCCGGCAGCGCCGGGTCGTAGAACGGCTCGGGCTGGACGACCCGGATCTCGGCCGCCTGGCGCCAGATCCTCGGGGTTCGGTCGAGGGTGCAGACGATGATCGACACGACGAGGACGACGAGCCCGATCGTGAACCACGTCGACGTGAAGATGTGGAAGACCTGGAGGCGCTCCAGGACGCCGACGACCCCGCTCCCGAGCACGCCGTCATACCGGGCGTGGATGTCCGCCATGGCGCTCTCGTAGTCGCCCGCGGACCGGAACGCGAAGGTCGGCAGCTGGCGGATCGTCATGCCGACGACCGCCATCAGCGACAGGATGATGATCTGGACCACGGCGAAGTCGACCGACGTGAAGAGGCGCAGGACCGTCCGCCCGATCCGCTCGAAGACGTCGGGTTGCGGTGGCGAGGCCGATTCGGCCCACGTGGTCACGGGGCTGGCGATCGCGGGTCCTCCGGAGGTCAGACGGGGGTCGGTTCGGGTGGTCGCGCGGGTGCGCCGGAGCCGACCGAGGCCGCGGCCGCGGTGGTGCCCCCGGCCTCGATCGCCGCGCCGAGCGCCCGGTCGAAGTCGGCGACGAGGTCGTCGAGGTCCTCGAGCCCGACCGAGCAGCGGAGCAGGCCTGCCGTGATCCCGGCCGCCTCGAGCGCCACGTCGTCGAGCTGGCGGTGGGTCGTCGAGGGCGGGTGCGCGACGATCGTGAAGACGCTGCCCAGGGACGCCGTCCGCTCCGGGATCGTCAGGGTGTCAATGAACGCTTCACCAGCCGCCCGACCGCCGGCGAGGTCGAACGCAAGCATTCCGCCGCCGCGCGCGAGCTCGCGCGAGGCGATCTCGTGCTGCGGATGGCTCGGAAGCGATGGGTGCCAGACGCGCGTCACGCCCGGCTGCGTCTCCAGCCAACCGGCCAGCGCGGCCGCCGTCGCCGAGTGACGCTCCATCCGGAGGGCGAGCGTCGAAAGCCCGCGCATCGCGAGGAACGCCGCGTGCGGGTCGAGGCTCGCGCCGGTGTCGACCTGGAAGTCCCGGACGCGGTGGACGAGCGCCGTCGATCCGACGACGACACCGGCCATCACGTCGGAGTGACCGGCGAGGTATTTCGTCGCAGACTCGCAGACGAGGTCCGCGCCCAGCTCGACCGGCCGGCACAGGAACGGCGAGGCGAACGTGTTGTCGACGACGTAGACCGCCCCGAAGCGATGGGCGAGGTCCGCGAGCGCGACGTGATCTGCGACGACGATCGTCGGGTTCGAGATCGTCTCGGCGTAGAGGATGCGGGTCGGGGCCGAGGCGAGGGCCGCTTCGACGGCGGCGAGATCGGTGATGTCGACGAACTCGATCGTCACGCCGAGCCGCCCGAACACGACGGTCATCTGCGAGCGGGTGGACCCATAGACGGAGCGCGACGCCACGATTCGATCGCCGGCCGACAGGAACGTGCCGAGCGCGGCGTGGATCGCGCCCATCCCCGAGCCGAACGCGAAGCCGGCCTCTGCGCCCTCGAGCTCCGCGACCGCGGACGCGAAGGCGACGACCGTCGGGTTGTCGAGGCGGCCGTAGGCGTAGCCCGGGACCTGGCGGGTCGCAACGGCCCCGAGCTCCTCGGCATCGGCGCTCGTGAAGGTGACCGTCTGGTAGATCGGCACCGACGTCGGCGACTGGTGGACCTCGGGCAGGCGATGGACGGCCCGGATGGCGCGCGTCGCGAAGCCCTTGGGCGTGACGTCGTCCGCGGCAGGCCGGCGGACGGGGGGTTCGGCCATGCGGCCGATCCTACACCGACTCGCCGCCGCGCTTGCGGGACTGGGAGGATGCCGCCGCCGGCGGCTCGTCGGGCAGGTCCGCGACGGGCGTCAGCGTCCGGGCCGATGTGATCGGGCTGGGCGCGGTCGGGTCGACGCTGTGGTCGAAGACCGGCTCGCCGATCCCGTCGTCCATCACCGGGTCGCCGGTCACCCGGTTCTTGCCCGCCCGCTTCGAGCGATACATCGAGGTATCCGCGGTGATCATCAGCTCGTCGCTCGTCCGACCGTCGTCCGGGTAGCTGACGACACCGATCGAGACCGACGGCCGGATCGCCGATGCGCCGACCGGGACGTTGATCTCGGCGACCTCCTGGCGGATCTTCTCGGCGAGGACGAACGCACCGGACGGATCGGTCTCCGGGAGGAGGACGACGAACTCGTCGCCGCCGTAGCGGGCCGACGTGTCGATCCGTCGTCCGCCGGACCGGATCACATCGCCGACCCCGCGCAGGACGCGGTCGCCGAAGAAGTGACCGTGGCGGTCGTTGATCAGCTTCAGGTCGTCGAGGTCCATCATCAGCAGGCAGAAGCCCCGTCCGGACCGGGCGCTCCGCGCGATCTCGCGCTCGACGGCGGCGAAGAAGAACGTGCGGTTGTAGAGGCCCGTCAGCGGATCGATCGTCGAGAGCCGGATCGCCGCGTCGCGGGCGCGACGCTGCTCGCGGGCGATGACCATCGCGACGTAGGCGAGCAGGACGAGCGCGGTGAGGTTGATCCCGACGATCGCAACCGTCTCTGGGGTGACCCCGCCGGAGCCCGGCGGCACGATCGCGATGATGTAGGCAAGGGAAGCGGCCATCGCCAGCCCGAACGTGACTCGTGGGCTGACGACGAGCGCGGCGCCACCGACGATCAGCGGGAACACGAAGAAGAACGGGCTCGCCTCCCGGCCCGTGAGCACGACGAGCAGCGTCGCGAACGTGATGGCGACGCTCCCCTCCAGCACGAACTTCGCGGTCCCCAGCGCCCCGACCGGCAGGAGGTCGTGGACGACGAGGACGAACAGGCCGGCCGCCGCGAGGAGCGCGAGGATGGCCGGTTGCGTCTCGCTCCAGAGCCCCGTCAGGGCCACGATCATGGACGTCGCGAGGATGAAGACCCACGACACGATCCGGACGACCCGGTCGTACGCCCCCGACTCGATCGGGCCAATCTCGCCGACGCCGGCCTGGTTCGCGCCGAACGCGACCGCCAGCTCGGACGATCGCGGGTCCGCGGGATCGATCGGCGTGGTGCCGGTGGGCAGGGGCCCGCGGCGGCCGAGGAGCGGGGGGAGGAGGACGCTGCCCATCACCGCCAGGTTGGCGATGACGGCCAGGAGGATCAGGGTCTGGACCGGCTCGACCGGCAACGCGCGGACCTCACGAATGCACGCGGGGGCTCGACCCCGACGTGGCCGCATGGTAGCCCGTCGCCGGGAACGGGGGTCTCGTGCGCAGGAGCGCAACCGTGATGCGCCCACGTGAAGAGGTGCGGCGACGCACCGTTACGAGCACGGCGGACCGCCGCTCGGCCGATCGCCTAGCGCGTGCCCCACTGGTATGACTGCTTGACCATCCGCAGGTAGACGAACGTCTCGGTGTCGCGGACGCCCTCGATCGTCCGGAGGCGCTCGGCAAGGAACCGCAGCAGGCCTTCGTTGTCCTCGCAGACCGTCTCGATGAGGATGTCGTACGTGCCGGCGGTGATGACGACGTAGTCCACCTCGGACATCTCGGCGCAGCGCGCCGCGACGTCCATGAGCCGGGCCGCCTCGCAGCGGATCCCGATCATCGCCATCTGCTGGAAGCCGAGCTTCAGCGGATCGGTGACGCCGACGACCTGGAGGATCCCCCGATCGACGAGGCGGTTCGTCCGAGCGCGAACCGCGGCCTCGGAGACGCCGAGATCGGCCGCGATCTGGGTGAACGGCCGGCGGCCCTCCTGCTGGAGGTGCTCGATGATCCGCTTGTCGAGCTCCGAGACCTCCTCGCCCGCGCGCCCCGGCGAGCGGCGCTGGCCGGTCACGGCTTCTTCGTCGGTTTCGGCGTCTTCGCGGGCGTGGCGGTCTTGGTCGGAGCCTTGGTCGGAGCCTTGGTCGGCGCGACGGACACCGACGGCGCCGGGGTCGGCGCCGGGGTCCGGGCCGCGATCGGCGTAACGGAATGCTGGTCGAGCGGCCAGAGGAGCGGATCGAGGACGTTGACGATCTGGGCGGCGAGCGCCTGGCGAGCGCCGTCCGGGGCGGTCGGGGTCGCGGCCGAGCTCACCGGCCCGTACTCGACGAGGACGTTGAGCCCGGCGAAGGCGTACGGCGTCTCGTTCCGGACGGGCTTCGAGCCGGGCTTCCAGCCGAGAACCTTCTCCAGGTCCGCCGACGAGCGGAACTGCGTGATTCGCAGGGGCCAGTTGCCGATGTCGGCATTGATCTGCTTGACGATCAGCGGATTGCCCTGGCCCGAGTTCGCGTTGTTCGCGGTGATGCCGAGCTTCGCCGCGCCGAGCGCGCGAAAGATGTCGTCCGCGAGGACCGGCTCGTGGAGATGGGGATCGGGGGTGATCACGGGCGTGGGAAGTGCCGACGGCTCGACCGATGGCGCAGCCGTGGAGCCGCAGGCAACCACGAGCGCGGTCACGACGATCATGGCGATGCCAGCCGCCGAAGCCGGCAGCCGGCGTTCCCGTGCGTGATGATTCGAATGTCGCATCGCCGGCGGGATGCTAGCACGGTGTTTCGCACGGACTGAACCCTACAGAAGTACCGACCGACGTGTGCTGTCAGTCGCACCGTACCGGGTCCGTGCGACCCGAGATCGAGGCCGCGGTCAGCCCGCGTCGAGCAGCGGCAGGACCGCCGCGAACCGCTCGATCGATGCTTGATCGATCGGGTCGAGGACAGCCTGGACCTCGTCGACGCCGGCGGCCGCATAGGCGCGGAGCTCGTCGGCCATCCGCTCCGGCGAGCCCTCGAGCGGGACGATCCGGTCGGTGGTCGTGGTGTCGCCCATGGTCCTCCCGCGTCCACCGGGCAGGCGGACATGGACGGCCACCGTCCGGCGGATCGCCGCCGGATCGCGCCCGACCGACCGGCACGCGTCGTCGACGATCGCCGCCAGGGCCGCGACGCCCGTCGGCGTGTTGTCCGTGTCCGCGTACCACGTGTTCCAGGCGTGGGCATGGGGCATCGTGATCCGCAGCATCCGTGGGCCGTTCGAGCCGATGAGGAGCGGCGGGCCGCCCGGTCGGGGAGCGTGGCAGGAGCTCGCAGTCGCGGGCCTGGTAGAACCGTCCGTCGAAGTCGATCTCGCCGTCCTGGAGGAGCGTCCGGATGATCGTGAAGGCCTCCTCGAAGCGGTTCACCCGCTCGTCGTAGGGAAAGCCGAACGCCCGGAACTCGGTCTCGTTCCAGCCCGCGCCGAGACCCAGGACGAAGCGGCCGCCGGCGATCTCGTCGATCGTGGCCGCCTGCTTTGCGAGCAGCGCCGGGTTGTGGAAGTTCGTGCACGCGACGAGCGGCCCGATCGTCGCCTGGCGCGTGACCGCCGCCAGGGCCGCCATGAGCGTCCACGCCTCCCATGGTCCGCGGGACGGCCGGCCGGGCCACCGGTACAGGAGGTGCTCGCCGAGCCAGATCCCGTCGAAGCCGAGGTCGTCGATCGCCCGCGCCATGTCGAGGAGCTCCGGCCAGCGGACGTCGCGCTCGACCTCCGGCAGCTGGACGCCGACGCGGATCGGGCGGGTCATGGCAGGGTCTCCCTCATCCCGGGTCGTGGTTCCACGCCGCCATTGTCTCCGACGGCCGCGGCCGACTTCCCGCCGACCGACTTTGCCAGTTCGTCGCCAGGTGACGACCACCGCCGGATCCGCCCGATCGAGTGCCAGATCGACACTGGGACGTCGACTCGGCACGATCCGCCGACAGAATCCGCCAGCGTCGAGCGTCGATCCACGGCTCGATGGCCGGGACGTCAGCCGAGCGATGAGTGCCGGGCGTGCCCATCTCGACACCCCGGGAATCTGTCACCGATCAGGTCAAATCGAGCGCTGTCGACGTGGGTCGTCGATCTGGCAGGGTTCTCCTCGCGGGGGATCGACCGTCGGGCGCCGGCCGGCGCGGCGTGCATGTTCGGGGGCGGGCCACCTCGACGAGGACGTGCCCGTCTGCGGGAATGAGACGGACATCGGCAGCGTGGGCGATGTGTTCGTCCGAGCGCCCGTTCGCCGTTCGGCATCCCCATCGACATCAGGCGCCGCTCGGCCGGCACTCCCAGGAGGAGCTCCGTGGCTCACAGTCGCGTCCGCCGCCAACGCTCCATCCGCCGCCACGCCCTGATCCCGATCGTCGCCGGGCTGGCCCTCGTCCCGCTGCTCGCGCCCGTCGGCCAGGCGGCCGATCAGCCCATCCACGTGGTGACGCCGGCCGGGATCACCGTCGACGGCAACGTGACCGACTGGGACCCCGCGGCGGACGCATTCGCCCCGCTCTACGAGAACGGCGACGCGACGAAGCCGGTCCTCGCCCAGTCGCTCGCCCGCTTCGACTGCGGGACGAACACGCTCTATCTCCTCGTCCGGACCGCGCCGACGTTCTACCTCGTGCCGTCGCCGGACGACTCGTTCGTCAAGAGCGGCGACACGGTTCTCGTCGACGTCGCATCCGGCAACGACGGGATCCCGCCGGACGTCGCCGGCGTCCCGTTCCAGACCGCCGCGGCCGCCGCCTCCGGATGACGAGCGCCTCGCCGCCACCGAACCCGACGCTTCCGCCGGTCCCGTCCGGCGCGTCCCTTCCACCCGGCACCCCCAACCTGGCCGGCCTGCCCGTGCTCGGCGGCTTCGAGGCTTCGGCTCCGCTCGCCGCCGGGACCGTTCCGCTCCAGATCCACGGACTCGTCATCTCCGTGGTCGAGCGGCGCGCCGCGATCTTCGATCTCACGGTCTCGGCCGCGATCAACTGCGCCGCGCCGTCGCCTTCTGCGACGCCGGTCCCGACGGCTTCACCCACGCCGCCGCCGACACCGACCCCCACGGCGACCGTCGCGCCGACGCCGAGCCCGACCCCGACCCCCCGACCCCCGCCGTCGCCGACGCCACCCGAGGCCGACGCCCACCGCCACGCCGAGCCCCTCGCCGTCGCCGAGCCCGTCGCCTTCGCCCGTCCGCCGACCCTCACCGTCCGACCAAGCGCCTCACCGTCGCCGAGCCCGACGCCGTCGCCGAGCCCCTCTCCGTCGCCGAGCCCCAGCCCTTCGCCGTCGCCGAGTGCCTCGCCGACGCCGCCGGCATCGCCCGTCCGCATCGCCGTGGTGACGGTCGACGACCGCGGCACGCCCGACAGCGCGGACGACGTGCTCCTGGCCGGAGCCACATACGCCGTCGCCCCGGATAACGGCGACGGGGTCTTCCAGCGAGACCTGGACGGCCCGGTGATCTCCCAGGTCTCCGACACCGAGCGGGATCCTCGTCCTGCAGAACCTCCCGCCGGCCAGCTACTGGATCGTCGAGACGGTGGCACCTCCCGGCTACACCCTCGCCAACGCCGCACCGTTCCATCCGACCAGCCCGATCGCCGGGCAGGACTGCTTCAACGCCGGCACGCTCGTGTGCATCGCCGATCCGTCCGGCGGCGGCGCGACGGCCGCGTTCTTCGTGAACACACCCGTGCCGGCCGTCTCGACGGAGAGCGACTACCGGAACCCGCTGGTCATCGGCCTCGCACTCGTTGGGCTCGTCATCGTGATCGGTGGCGCCGTGGTCATGTTGCGACGCCGAGAGGCCTGAAGGACGAGGTAGGCGCGGTCGCGGACTCCGGCGCCACCGACCTGGCTCGTAGCGCGTCGACCTTGCGCTCCTGGCAGCGGCAGCGGGTGGTCGGGGTGGTCGGATTCGAACCGACGATCTCGTGCTCCCAAAGCACGTGCGTTAACCAGCTACGCCACACCCCGCCGATCGTGCTCGGGAAACACGCATGCTTCCTGGCTCGAGGACGCGTCGGTAGCCTACACCGCTCCATTCCGACATCGCGTCGAGACAGGTAGCGAGCATCGCGGTGCGCCCGACACATCAGAAACCTCGGGCGAGATGCGGCGCGGCGCACCGGGGGCCCGGAGTAGCATCCCGCCAACTCGCACCAAGGCGGTCCCAATGAGCATCGTCGATGGCGATGGGCTCGAACACTTCGCGACGATCCGGTTGACTTCGGACTTGAGTGGCCTGACCGTCAAGGACCGGGCGATGATCCCGATCCTGATCGAAGCAGCCCAGCGCATGGACGAGATCTACTGGCTCGAGATGTACGGCCCGCGGGAACGCGTGCTCGATGCGATCTCGGATCCGCGCCTGCGGCGCCGCGTGGAGATCAATTTCGGGCCCTGGGATCGAATGGACGCAGACCGTCCGTTCGTCCCTGGCGTCGGCGAACGTCCGAAGGGCGTCCGGTTCTACCCGACCGACATGACGATCGACGAGTTCGAAGCCGCGGCGGATCAGGCCGGCGGCGAGCCGCTGAGGAGCCCCTATACCCTCGTACAGCGCGATGACGCGGGTCGGCTGGAAGCGATCCCCTATCACGTGGCGTTCGAGCACGAGGCGCGCGCCGCCGCGATGTTGCTTCGAGATGCCGCGGCCCTGGCGGATGACGATGGTCTCCGGCGGTACCTCGAGCTTCGTGCGACCGCTCTCGAGACCGACGATTACCGGTCGAGCGACGATGCCTGGATGGACATGAAGACGAACACCGTGGACATCATCATCGGCCCGATCGAGGTATACGACGACAAGCTCTTCGCGTACAAGGCGAGTCACGAAGGGATCGTGCTGATCAAGGATCGCGAATGGAGCGGTCGGCTCACGCGCTACGCCGAGTTCCTGCCCTGGCTCCAGGCCGGGCTCCCGGTTCCCGAAGCCTATCGGTCCGAGCGGCCGGGGCTGGACGCCGATCTGAACGTGTACGACGCCATCTACCACGCGGGCTTCGCCAATGCGCGGCCGACCTCCTCGGCGATCAACCTGCCGAACGACGAAGCCGTCGCGCTCGCAAAGGGAACCCGTCGGCTCCAGCTCAAGAACGTCATGCGCGCGAAGTTCGACACGATCGTCAGTCCGATCGCCGATCTGCTCGTGGCCGACGACCAGCGGCCGTTCCTCACCTTCGACGCCTGGTTCGAGAAGCTCATGTTCCACGAGGTCGCGCATGGCCTCGGTATCCATCGAACGATCGACGATCGTGGCACGGTCGCGAGTGCCCTGCGCGAGCAGGCGACGCCGCTCGAGGAACAGAAGGCCGACGTCGTTGGCCTGTTCATGCTGGCTCGCTTGCGGGACTCACGGGTGAGCGGGATCGCTCCGCTCATCGGGCAACAGGTCGCGCACCTGACCGATCTGTTCAGGATGCTCCGGCTCGGCGGCGCAAGTCCCTACGCATTAAGTGCCGGATCGCAGCTGAACTTCCTGATGAGCTCCGGGGCCGTGTGGCGCGACGCGGTTTCGGGCACATACCGGATCGATCCTGACCGCATGGGGCCGGCTGTCGAGGCGATGACGGCACGGCTGTTGATGCTCCAGGGAGACGGCGACTACGTCGGCGCCGTGACCTGGTACGAGTCGACAGGAACCGTCAACGAAGCGTTGCGCTCAGACCTCGACCGGATCGCGAAGCAGGGCGTCGCGATCGATGTGATCTACGAACAGGGCATCGAGGTTCTCGGCATCGCGTAGGCCTCGCGATGGTCCGCGCGGGCCCGAACGGATCTCCCGTGCCCGGATGAGCCGGTTTTGAGACGTCGTCGCCGGCCGCCGATGCGATGCAACCGGTCGCGCCACGATCGACGCAGTATTCGGGGCGAGCTGCGAACCGCACAATAATCGGTGCCTTCGTCGCTCGACCACCCGAGCTTAGGGCGCTCCCGCCTACAGGGCTCAGGGCCCGGATGGTCCCAAAAACACATGCATTTAACCAGGCTACGCCACACCCCGCCCAATACGTGCTCAGGAAACACACGTGCTTCCTGAAACGGGCATTCCCGGCCTGGCCTACACCGCTCCAGTCACGAGCTGATCGCCAGGCAGACGACCTCTGCAAACCACGATGGGACGGCCACAACGCCGACAAGCCGCGAGCATCATACGGCCCGGTCGGATCTCGACACCCTCTCGCCTCGCGCCTTCGTCAACTGACCGTCGAAAGGATGAGTCCGACGCCGCTCCCCCGTCAGCCGACCGACGCGAGTCCTCCCCCCGCCTGCAAGA
>CAWFND010000019.1:0-164179 GCA_963817095.1 uncultured Chloroflexia bacterium | reverse complement strand
CAGGAACCACACATAACTCCCGAGCACAGCGCTTCGCACCTAGCCTACAGCGCTCCAATCGCATATGGCTCCCCAGGGCCCCGCTCGATGATCCGATGTCCGTCATGATCCCGGAAGGCAGGACCGGACGGCGTCGTGCCGGTAGCGGTATTCGCACGCGTGCATTTCACGTGCACGAAGATCTTCCGTACGACCTATCTGAGGATCGCGTAGCGATAGGTGACCTTGACCTGGGCGATGTCGAACGACGCCGCGCTCGATCCAAAGAACACGGCCACGAGGCCCCGGACCGATCGGCCACTTCGATGGGTGTTGGTCGAGGTCGAGGTGACCCACCACGCGTAGCCCGGCCCGGCGAGCTTCGCTGCGTCGTAGGCGCCGACGTCAAGGGCTGAGCCACGGCTCGGGCTCCAGACGGCGATGATGGCCTGCCGGCCATTCGGCGACCGACCCAAGACGCTGAACGACAGGGTCCCGTAGGTGGTCGCGGACACCAGCGAGAAGCTGTAGCGAACGCCCGCCTCGGCGTGGCCGGAGGCGATCTGGACGCCGCCCGTGTAGTGCGACTTGCTACGGCTGACGTATCCGTCGCCCGGGTCCAGGACTGCGTCGTACGAACGCCCTGACAGGGTCTTCGACGTGCTGTGCCAGTACAGCCGCTTGAGCGACAAGGTCACCAGCCGTGCCGACGTGACCTTGTTGCCCAGCGCGTCTCGGACCGTCTGCTCGATGCGGTAGGAGCCAGCGGGTTGCAGGGTCCCTGCCGAGTTGCGGCCGTTCCAGCTCCACACCCAGGACCCGTCAACCGAGGCCAACGACCCAGTCCGGACGACCTTGCCGGTCTTGACGGAGGTGACGCGGAACGACAGCGCGCCGGGCTCGTGGAGGGTTCCGCGGGCCGTCACGACGTCAAGGTAATGATCGACGATCGGGTAGAAGGTCGCCGGGCCGATCGAGAGGCCGGTCGCGTCAACCGCCAGATCGGCGAGCGAGGTCTGCCTGAGGTTTGCGGTCGAGGCGCCGTAGGCAGCGGACCCGGTGAACCTCGCGATCAGGTCATGGTCGCCGACCGCGAACGGCTGGTCACGGTCAGGGTGGTCCCGGACGACGCCACGTCGACCGACCCGAGGACTGCCGCCGTCGTCGTGTCCATGATCGAGAGGGTGCCGGCGTCGGGTGTACCCGAATCCGCGGACACCGCCGCGGTCAGCGTCACGGGCTGGGATTCGAGCGCCGGGTCCAGGCTCGAGATCAGCGTCGTCCTGGTCCGGACGAGGACAACCTGGTCGAGGGTCGCGCTCTTGCTGGGCGTGGACGTGTACCAGCCCTCGTACTCGGCCACGATCCCCCAGGTGCCGGGATTTATCGCGGCGTCGAGGGTCGCCTTGCCGTCCGTGCCTACTGGAACATCACCGAGGACCGTAAGGCCGCCACGGGTCGAGAACCGAACGTTGCCGCGGGTGCCCTGCCATGCCGCTGGCGGCGGGGATACCGTCGCAACGAGGTGCACGGGCGTTGGCGCAGTGACCGGGGAGCCGCCCGACTGAAGTGTGGTCGTCGTCACCTGCAGCCCGAGGTTGTCGAAGTCGAACTGCCAGCTGCCGGACGGGAACGCGTTGTGGACGATAAGCGAGGCCCCGAACTCGCCGACGGACCTTGGCGCGAACCGGACCGTGACGGAGCAAGCGCCGCCGGTCGCCAGGGTCGCTCCGGTACAGTCGTCGGCCGAGATCGGGTAGTCGGCGGTGTCGCCGGTCTCGTCGACGGCGCCGAGAGTCGTGGGCCCGTCACCCGTGTTCGTGATCGAGAACGTCGCAGGGTCGCTGGAGCCGCCGGCCACGACATTGAGGTCGGTCAGGCCGCCGCTGACTGCGACGCTGACGGCCTGCATGCCCAGCGCCGAGTTGAACCGCACTTGGAGGAACAGGCCGGCGGTCGCCCCAGCGCAGTGCTGACTGATGTTGGCCGCCAGCTTGGTCAGGGTGCCCGTGCCGTCGTACGCAACGTCGAGGACGGTGAACGATCCGGTCGGCTGGCAGGAGCTGCCGTAGTGCCGGTACACGTCGAGGACGGGGTCGCCCGGTCCGGCCAGGGCGATAGACCTGGTGCTCGAGTAGGAACCGTCCGCCAGCGGCGCGCCAGCGGGACCGCCGATGAAGATGTCGTATCCGGCGTCCATGACCCCATAGGCCTGGAGAAAGGCGATAGGACCGTGCGGTCCGTTGCCGATCGATGCCCCGAAGGAGGTATCCGACGAGGTGAGGTAGTGCTGCCCGCCGCCCCCCGCGTGGTCCCCCGCCTGGCTGTCTACGAAGAGCCTCGAGTCCGGAGCGGCGGCGGAAACGCCGGCCGGCGCCGTGGCCATGACCGCGGCGACGATCATGAACACCACCGCCAAGCGCCTCGCCGCGCCGGACCGACCGACCGTGGGCCGAGACCGAATCTCGCGGGATTGCATGGAGCACCTCATCGGCGGCGTGTCGGACCCCGATCGACTTTCGTTGCGAGCCGCAGGCCTGACGACGAACTACGCGGTTGACGTCTTGCGCGACAGAACGTTGCGCGGCTCTGCGGAGGCGCTCACATCCGACTTCGGGTGTTCAGGCCGACGAAGACGGGGGCATTCTTGCCTACCAGCCGGTAGCCATTGATAACAATCCCGTCTCGACGCCTCATTAAGGCAGGTGCGGCTCGGAACGCACCCAAGCAGGGGGTTGTGAGAGGACCTCGACCCACCCGGCCGGCCGACGCCTAGCCGGCGCAGCCCATCACGGACGAATCCGGGTAGCAGTTCTCCGGCTGGTTGTCGTGAATCGAGCTGGTCGCGCCGAGCGAGACCGCATTGAAGGTGACAGAGACATAGACCCCGCCGCCGAGCCCGGACGCGGTATTCCCGGAAATCGAACTGGTGTCCTTGAGGCTGAGTTCTCCGAACCCGACGAACACGCCCCCTCCGTTGCCGGTCGCGGTGTTTCCCTGGATCGAGCTTTCTTCATGAAGGTTGAGACCGCCCGCCGGCCCTCCGACGTATGCGCCACCTCCGTCGCCGCCCGCCAGGTTGTTGGCGATGGTGGCGGTCCCGAAGAGGTCGATGTGGCTGCCGGTGCCGCGGATCCGGAGCCCGCCCCCGGACCCGGTGGCCGTGTTGTCGTGGACCGAGCTGCCGTCGTTCAGGGTCATCTCGCAGTCTCCGCAGTCGATTCCGCCGGCGGTCCCGGCGCGATTGTGATCGATCGACGTGGTGCCGCCGATGGTCACGTGGCTCGGTGCTGCATAGATCCCGCCGCCCTCCGAGGCGAGGTTCCAGCCGATCGACGTGTGGCCCTCGATGAACAAGTCGCCCTCGTCATTTTCGATGCCGCCCCCAAGGGCGGCGCTGGTGTTATGGCTGATGGTCGAGTCGCGGATCGTGATGGGGCCCCGTGGGCTGGACAGGTTCGTGATCCCGCCTCCGGACCCGGTTGCCACGTTGTTCGTGACGTTGGTCTGGATGAGCGTCAGCGTACCGGTGGGGATCGTGGAGGAGGCCCCGTTCTCGTTCTCGATGCCGCCGCCGCTCCCCGCGGTGTTGTTCGTGACGGTGGTCCGGATGAGCGTCAGCGTGCCGTGGTTGAAGATGCCGCCGCCGATCGTCGCGCGGCCGTTCGCGATGGTCAGGCTCCTGATCGTCGCGGTCACGCCCTGCGCAACGGTCACGACGGGGCCGGACCCTCGGCCGTCCAGGATCGGCCGACCGAAACGGCGGCTCAGGTTCCCGACGATCGTGAGGTTCCTCGGGACGGTCGTCGTGCCAGGGCAGGTGCCATAGACGAGCAGCGTGTCGCCGGTCCGGCTGTGATTCACCGCCCACTGGAGCCGGGAATACCTCACCTGGCTGCGGACATCGACGACCCGGCAGCCCGGCGTCGTGGCTGTCGCCACGGACACGGCGGCAGGTGCCATGGCGAACGCCAGCGCTCCGGCCAGCGCCAGGCTCACGCGGAGGGCACGCGAACGGGATGCCATCTCTGCCTCCATGACCTTCCGGCGAGGCGGTACAGACCTCGCCCACCCCCACGACCTCCGTCGTCGGCCCGAATGAGACGCGAGAACCGTCCGATCGTTGCACCCGCGCGTCTGCGGATCGTCTCGCCCGGGACATCCGGCGCTGCGTCGACTCCGGCAGAACGGATCCGGGCCGGGGCCGGACGGCGTGACATTGGGCGACCTCCTGCGATGGGGTCGCGCGCCGGTACTCGGCGACCATTGGGATAACCCGGGCGCTGGGGGCCAGCAGCCGGGGATATGGCACTCCGCGATGATGTCTTGACGCCGAGGTCCTTCGCTTCGGCGTCGAAGTGAGCGGCGGCCATCGCCGCGCAGATCGAAGCGGCGTGGCCCGACACGGCCGGCCGTCGGCGGCGATCTCGGTGCAGTGGCGCGCTACCACCGCCCAGCTGTGCTAGGCGACGACACACGGGTCAGAGCCCTGATCCAGTCATATTGTCGAACGGTCTCGGGCGACGCCCGGCGCCACAACAGGATCGAAAGATGAGGCGTCGAACGGGCATGAGGGAGACGGTTCAGCGGTTCTTCGCGTTCGTTCTCCCGAGCGCGGCTCTCGTCACGATCGTCTGCCTCGTCATCGCGGTGGCAATTCAGCAGCAGCTTCGCCAGGGAGCGGACGACCCGCAGCACCAGCTCGCCGAGGACGCGGCCGCGGCCTTGAACGCGGGGGCTCCCCCCGCGTCGGTGGTCGGCTCCGGGCACGTCGACATCGCCGCCAGCCTCGCTCCATTCGTCGCCGTCTACGACGAGAGTGGTCACTTGCTCGCGGCCGGGGGCGAGCTCGACGGGGCAGGGCCCAATCCGCCGATCGGGGTCCTCGACACGGCTCGCAGGCAGGGTGTCGATCGGGTGACCTGGCAGCCTCGGCCGGGTGTCCGGGTGGCCCTTGTTGTCGTCCCATGGACCGGCGGGACTGCTCTGGCCGGTAGGTCCCTGCGCCGAGTCGAGGACAACGTGGAGGCGATCGGGCGGATCGTGGCGTTGGGCTGGCTCGGCGGTCTTGGTGTGGTCGCCGTCGCGAGCCTGCTGAGCGCCGACCTGTGGCCGCGGGCGCAGGCTCCGATCGATGAGCCGCGACGGCCCACCTGACACAAAGAACCACATTTGCCGACTGGCGACCGCACCGCGGCGCATCTTGTCAGCCCACGAACTGCCGGCCATGAACGCACCGTCGAGACGACGCACAGGCCCAACCGGCCGCCACCGGTACCGCCCGTCCCGCTCGAAGCTGTCCTGGGCCGCCTTGAGCTCCTACTGGTCGATCAGGGCGCTCGGCCTGATCGGTGACTCGCCTTCGCCGATCAGGCGCTGGAGCATGCTGCTCGTCGGGCCAGGAACGGTCATGAGACGCCGACGTCAGAGGGTTGACACCGATCGACGAACCAATCGTCTGGAGGGCAACGACCGTGGCGAACGACGCCATCGGTTCGACAGTCGCGGCAGAGCCCAATCGGGGCGCGATCCGCCGTGTCATCCACTCGCGGTTCGGCCCGCTCGTGACTGCCGTCGTCCACCGGCCGTGCCCGACCCGGCGATCTGCATGGCCATGGCTCTTGTCGCCGTCGCCACTGCCGGGCTCGTCGCAGGCGAGATCGGTCGGAGGGCGCTGCGCCGTTCGCCTGTGCAGGCGCTGCTCCTGGTGGTTGCCGTTGCCTGGCCGGTCGCCATCACGACGCTGCCGATCGTGCCCGCGTTGGTGGGCTATTCGTTCTCCGCGATGGGGACGTGCTTCGGTGGTTGCAATCCTGGGCTCTGGCCCGCCCTGACGTCGGCCGACCTGTTGTCCGGCGCGACCCTCTACGCGGGCTCACTTGTCCTTGCCAGCGTCACGATCGTCCCGCTTGCGCTCGCCCTGACCTTCGTTGTAGCGGGCCGTCGTGCCTACCCCGCGCAACGGGAAAAAGCGGCTGCTCTCGGTCTCCTGGCGATTGCGTGTCTGAACGCGCCCTGGGTCGTCGAGATCCTCGGATCGGACCCACAGGCGGTCTGGGACTACGCGGGATTGGCCTTCGCCTGCCTGGTCATGGGCGCGGTGCTCTGGGTCGCTCCGTACTGGCACGACCTGGACGCGTGATCTCGTCAGCGTCAGGTACGTCAGCGTGATGCTGGTCGCTCGATCCGGAGTCATCTAGGTGACGGTCGCACGACTCGGCCGCCTCCTGGTGGCTTCGCGGCGGGCGGCGTGGAGACGTTCGGGCGTCGATCGGCGAGACATCGGGCGACCTCCTGTCGATTGAGTCGCGCGCCGGTAGTCGACGACCGAGATGCTGCATCGACACTAGCGGGCTAGTGTCGATGTGAGGCGTTCTTCATGGTCTGAGGGAAGGAGCCAAGGTGCAACCAGACGGATCGTCTGCAGAGCCCGATGTCCTGAACCCTGGAGCGTCCGGCGGAATAGGAGCGGTTCGGCCTAAGTCCTCGACCCTGCGATGGGTGCTTGCGGTACTAGCCGGAGTGATGGCGTGGTTGGTGGCCGGCGTCGCGGCTGTGGTGGCCCTAGGCATCGGACTCGGCAATGCGAGTTGGCTCGGCCTGGTAATTGGGTCTGTCGTCACGGGGGTCGTTGCTCGCGCCCGTGGTCGAGGATGGGTCTACGCAGTCCTGTTCACGCTTGTTGGGGAACTCGTTTTCGGCTCCGTGGTCGCGCTGTTGTTCCCGCGGCTCTAGGCTCGGACAAGCCCAGGTAAGAGCTAGCAGCGACGATGCGTTCTCCCGCCGCTTCGCGCGTCGACTGACGATGCGTTCTCCCGCCGCTTCGCGCGTCGACTAACGCGTGGCAGCTAGGCGGCAGGCGATTGCAGACCGGGCGTCGAGAACCCGACGCCGCGTAGTCGCATAGGGTCGGCGGAAGAACCATCCGGTTTCCGACGAGTTGATGAACCGGATGGCCTCGAGCAGTGCCCTGGGTCGATCCGTCGTCCCACGACCGGAGGCGGCATCGCTCCGGATCCCTTCCTCGAGACAGTTGACGTGCGGAATCGCAACGAGTGTCGCGCTACTTCGTCAGTTCGTCGTGCCGGCGGCTCCAAGTCCCTCGGTGCGGAGTCAGCGGCGGAGAGCAGTGGCCCTCCGAGGGATTCGGCGAGGTCCGAGCGACTTACTCGCAGATCGCGTCGGATCGAAGTTGGGGTGGATGAGATGAGCGTCGCCAAGGAATACAACCACGGTGTCGAGAGGGCGTTTGGCGTCGGGATGTTCCGCGCGGGCCACCTTGTGGCGGCGCTCCTTCTGACCGTCACCGCGTGCGCCGTCCCGGCGCCACCCTCCCCGAGCACGGCGCCGAGCACCCTGCCGGGTAACTCACCTGCGGCGACCAACAGCCAGGGCCCGAGTCTGAGCATCCCGCCAACGATCGCCCCGACGAATGCCGTGGCGGGGTTCGACACCTGGCTCGCCGGGACGGACCACCAGTACGACCTGGCCATTGATGGCATCGCGGTCGGCTGGGGCCCCGTGTTCGGGATGGTCCACGTGGACGGATCGGACTCGTACCAGCTGCTTACTGCCGATTCGGCGGCCATCTGGGTGTACGAGCGCAGCTCCCTCGGTAGTCGGACGAGCCGGTCGGTTGGCGTGGCGTATCGCCCGCAGGCAGCCGACCTGCTTCCCGTCGAACGTTTTCAGGACGCGCTGGCTGCCTCGAGCGGCTGGATCGATGTCGGCACCAAGGAGGACAACGGGCAGACTCTTCACCACCTCGTCGCCGGAACGACATCGGTCTCCGACAACGCGCTCACGAGCGGCACATCACCGTCAGATGTGCCGCTCACGGCCGGCGACTCGAAGGACGGAAAGGTGGGGGCCTGGGTGTCGCCCGACGGCATCCCGGTCGCCTTTGACTATCGGAGCTCGGGACTGTCGCTCGACTTCCTCGTCGAGCGCGAGATCCAGCCCATCGCTGCGGATGTCGAGCCGCTCGCCAGGCACACGTCGAAGACCTTCGGCTACTCGTTCATGGCCGCCCCGTCGACCACGTACAAGCCCACTGACAGCGGCGAGGTGTGGACCCTGGGATCGATCGCATTTCTGACGTACTGCAAGCCGCGGAGCGCGGGCGACAACCTCGAGGGCTGGGCGACCGAGGGGTACCAGTTCTACGAGAAGGCAATCGGTCCCGGCGGGGGCACCATGTATGCGGCGGTCGCGCCGCAAGGTGTGGGACTGCCGGGCACCATCGACGTCGCGATGTCGACGTACAAAGGCACAACGGCCAACTTCGAGGGAAAGGCGGTCGTGAGCGCATCCTTCGGCACGAAGAGTTACTGGTGCGACCTGCAGGCGATCGCGCCGACGGAGCACGCCGATGAGGCACACGCTCTCCTCGACCGGTTGCTCGTAACCCTCGAGGTCGGCAATTGAGGCGCGTGCCGAGGGTCGCGACGCCTCTTGGGACCAAGATCACAAATCACATGGGGGTCTTCAACCCGACTAGCGTCGCCCGCGCGGCCGGAATCCCCGACGCGGGGGGAAGCTGATCCTGATGCTCCAGAATGTGACCATTGAGAACTCTGGTTGACCAAGCGGGCAAGATCGCGACAGGTGGCTAGGTGGTGACGCGCTGGGGACGCGTGGCGGCCGTCGCGCTGGCGGGGATTGCCCTGGGCGTCGGCGCGTACTTGGGATGGCAGACTGTCGTTCGCGCCACCGCGCCGCACCGGACGACGCTCGTGTATGACCCGCCCGTTCTCGCTGGGCAGCCGCTGTGGGGCTTCTGCTCAGGCGGCGTGTACGCACGCCTGGGCGACACCATCGTGCTGACCTCCACCGGCCATTGCGCGTCGGAGGGCACAGTGGCCACCGACCCTGACGGTGTTGGCATCCGCGGCGTGTTCGGGCGGGCGGCCCGCGACTCTAGCTGCCCGTACGCCGGGCACGTCTGCGCGAGCTCGGACATCAACTACCTGGTCGTCGCGCGGGACCGCATCCCGTGGGGCCATCTCAACCTCATCGACATGGGCATTGGTGGCTACCGCGCGCTGGCAGCCGGAACCCATGCACTTTTCTGTGCCGACATCGTGATGGGCGACCAAGTCGAGATCGACGGGCGCGGCATCTATCGAGCGGGCCGGGTCGTCGAGAAGGGCGACAACAACAAGGACCCCGCCGATGACGCCGCCTACTTCCCGTGCATGATTGCGGCCGACGCCCAGGTTGCTCCGGGCGACTCGGGCGGAGTCGTCCTGGTGCGCGGCATCCCGGCCGGCGTCACGTCCCGCTCCTTTGGCGGGTACCTCGGCTTCACGCCCCTGGCCGAGGGCCTCTCGCAGCTCGGACTCACCCTATGTGACACGCCAAACTGCGGGCTGAAGCCATGACAGACGCGCGTTAACGTCCGCGCGTAGAGAGCAAATGGCGGGGTCACGGGGCGCGCCAGCGACACGTCGGCGGGTGGAGCGGAACCTCATGTCCTTCCAGATCGAACAAGGCCGCCGGAGCTGGCCGCCGGACGCAGCTAGGGGGGTCGGCTCCCTCGACGGCTGGTCTCGGCGTCGACGATGATCCTGACTGGCCGATATCGCGATAGCCCTGCTCCGTCAGTGGTCGCGGCAGAGCCGAGGAGGCGTCATGACCGAGAGATCGATCGACGAGCTGGGGCCCGTCGACTATGTGGTGGTCGAGTTCCCCGCCGGACAGCAGAACTTCACCGGCGAGGCCGCCGACCAGCTCCTGCGCCTGCATGACTCGGGGATCATCCGGGTGATGGACCTGGTCATCATCGGCAAGGCCGACGACGGGACCGTGATGGCCCAGGAGCTCGGCGACCTCGACGACATGGGCGAGTTCTCCCGGCTCGAGACCGAGCTGGCCGAGACCCTGGCCGAGGAGGACGTCCTGACCTTCGGAGCGACGATGGCGCCCGGCAGTCTGGGCGCCGTGCTTGTCTACGAGAACCTGTGGGCAGCAGGGTTCGCGTCGGCCGTCCGCCATGCCGGCGGGCAGCTGGTCACCCAGGGCCGGATCCCGGTCCAGGCCATCATCGCCGCCGTCGAGGCGGACGAGGCTAGCCTCGTCGCCGAAGGAGTCTGACATGCCGCTCCGACCATCCCGCGTAGCCAAGGCGGCGGTCGTCACTGCCGCCGTGACCCCCGGCCCATCACCCGTCGCCAAGGCCGCCGTCGTCGGTGCCGCCGTCTCGAGGCCCGGCCCCGCGCCGATCGCCAAGACCGCCGTCGTCGCCGCCGCCGTCACCCCGGGTCGCCGCCGCTTCTAGACGGCGCCCCAGGCCGGCCGCTCACGGAGAAGCGCTCACGAATTGAGCGCTTCTCCCGGCCATGCCCTGACCACGCCTCAGCATGAGCTTCGTGGGTTTCGCCGGTCTCTTCGTGACCGGAGCTCTATGTCCCCTTCCGCCGTCGCCTCAGCCGATCCAGTCCGACCAGTTGCCGGGCAGGTCCCGGTCCATCGCTCGCAGGTACACGCTCGCCTTGCCGTAGAAGATCAGGAGCGCCTCCCGGTAGGTGTCGAGCTGGACCGGCGCCAGCGGAGAGAAGAAATCCTCGTCGAAGTCGCCGCGGACGATCCGCCGCGTCAGAACGTCCTCCTCCGAGAGCTCCTCGAGCGCTGCCGTGAGGTCGCGGTCCAGCTCGGCGTACCAGGTGACGAGGGCCGGCACGCTCCGCTCGAGGGCTTGGTTCGCGTTCCGATACCCGAAATCCGTGCGGAACGTCCGGAATGACTCGACATACGCGAACTCGATCTCGCCGATCTCACGGCAGAGGCTGCCGAGGGTTCTCGACGCGCCACCGACCGTTCGCGCCAGGTCCTCGTCGGTGAGGATCGCCATCAACTGGTCACGGAGCGCCTGATACTCGGCGAAGAAGGTCGCCTCGAGGTGGTCGTGGAGCACCTTGTTCATCGCGACATGGTGCGCGCTTCTGCGCAACGCCGGCAGAGGTTCGCGCGTCACAGACCTGACGCCGGGCGATCACTGGCAGGCTGATCGATCGCCCGGCGTCACCATGCCCGCCGGCGCCGCGGGGCCCGCCGGCGATGTGCGGCTGGCGCGTGTAGCTGCCCGCAGCTGACACTCCGGGGCGATGGCCGACCGAGCGGCATGGGAGCCGACCCCGACCACGCCCCGCGCGCGCCGTCCGTCCGACCCCAGCCAGGCGCGACGAGTCCGGCCCGACAGCCGACCCACGGACGTCCGCCGCCTGATCGCGGCGGCGCTCTCGTCCGTCCTGCCGGGGACGGGCCAGGCGATGAACGGGCGACTCCGGCCGGCGCTCCTCTTCGGCCTGCCGACGCTGTTCGTCGCGCTCGTCGTGCTGCTGATCGTGAACGCGGCCCAGCCGACGATGCTGATCGCGAAGCTGATCGCCCCGTCCGTCCTCGGCGCGCTCCTCGTGCTGAACCTCGTCGTCCTCGGCTGGCGGGGAGCCGCCTTGTTCCAGGCGTTCACCGATCGACGCTACCCGGGCAAGCCGGGGCGCCTCGGCGCGATCGGCCTCGCGGTCCTCATCGTGGTGACGGTGACGCCCCATCTCCTCGTCTGGAACGCGGGCACCGCCGCCCAGTCGATGTTCGCCCAGATCTTCGCCGGACTCGACCGTCCGTTCGGTTTCGACGACGCTGCCGAAGGATGAGGAGCGCCTCAACGTCCTCCTGATCGGGATCGATTCGGGGCCGGGCCGGCACGAGGCGCTGACGGACTCGCTGATCGTCGTCTCGCTCGACCCGGTCGGACGGACCGTGTCGATGGTGTCGATCCCGCGCGACCTCGCCGGCGTCCCGCTCGGCGATGGCACGACCTACGCGCCGAAGATCAACTCGCTGATGAGCTACGCCGAGCGCCACCCGAAGGACTACCCCGAGGGCGGGGTCCGGAACCCTGGAGAAGGCCGTCGCGGCGCTGTTCGGGATCCCGATCCACGCCTACGCGACCGTCGACCTCGCGGGGTTCGTCACGATGGTCGACGCGGTCGGCGGCGTCGACATCACCGTGAAGAAGGCGCTCGCGGACCCGAACTACCCGCGGCTCGACGGGAGCCACGGCTGGTCGGTCGAGCCGGGGCCGCACCACTTCAACGGGAGCGACGCGCTGGCCTATGCGCGGATCCGGAAGGTGCTCGGCGAGAGCGACCTCACCCGGGCAGCGCGGCAGCAGGAGGTGCTGGTCGCGCTGCGCAACCGGGTCGTCGACGCCGGGATCCTCGTCAACCTCCCGAGCTGATGGCGGCGGTCGGGCACGACCGTCCGGACGGACCTGCCGCAGGATCGCCTGCCCGAGCTGGCCGCGCTCGCCGAGCAGATCGGCGGATCGTCGACCGTGAAGGTCGTCCTGACCTCGCCCCAGATCAAGGGCGCGAAGTCGCCGAAGTACGGCTCGGTGTTCCTGCCGGTCCCGACCCGGATCGCCCAGCTGACGAAGGTCGTCTTCGGGCCGCCCGGCGCGGACCCGACGTGGCCGGTCCCGAAGGCCGGCACGGCTCCGGGCAGCGGGTCCGCGAGCCCGTCCGCCTCCGAAGGCCGAGCGCCCCCTAGCAGCTCCGGCGATCAGCCGCCGGGCAGCGGGAAGCGGGCTTCCGGCGGCGACCACGCCGCGAACCGCTCGAGCAGCCGGTCGATGTCGTCGTCGCGGAGGAGCAGCCGGCGGTGGCGCTCGGCGACGAACCCCTCGGCAACGGCGTGGTCGAGGAAGGCCTCGAGCGCCGCGAAGTAGCCGTCCGACGTCGAGCAGCCCGATCGGCTTCGCGTGGAGGTCGAGCTGGGCCCACGACAGGACCTCGGCGAGCTCCTCGAGCGTGCCGAGCCCGCCGGGCAGCGCGATGAACGCGTCGGCCAGCTCGGCCATCTGCGGCCTTGCGCTCGTGGAGCGTGTCGACGATCCGCAGCTCGCTCAGCCCGGTGTGGGCCAGCTCGCGATCGACGAGGCCGCGCGGGATCACGCCGACGACCCGCCCGCCGGCAGCGAGTGCGGCGTCGGCGACGACGCCCATCAGCCCGCGCCGGCCGCCACCGAAGACGAGCCGGATGCCCCGCGGTCGCGAGCCGCTCCCCGACGACGGCCGCGGCGGCCGCGTAGCGCGGGATCGCGGCCGCTGCTCGCGCCGCAGAACACGCAGACCGAGCGGATCGGTCGGCATCGCGGCCGTGCCTCAGAACCCGAGCTCGCGCAGGATCGGCGTCATCCGCCGCGCCGCCCGGCCGCGATGCGAGACGGCGTGCTTCTCCTCCGCCGACCAGAGGCCGAACGTCCGGCCGCCGGGCGGCTCGCCCGCGGGCTCGAAGATCGGGTCGTAGCCGAAGCCGCCGGTCCCGCGCGGCGCCGTCGCGATCCGGCCGCGGGTCGTGCCGCGGACGATCCGCATCGGGACGGCGTCGCGGGGACCGGCCGCCGGCCGCGGGCAGCGCGAGGGCGAGCACGCAGACGTATCGCGCGCCGCGCCGCTCCGGCGGCGAGCCCGTCCAGGGCGGCGAGGAGCTTCGCGTTGTTGTCGGCGTCCGTCGCGGTCGGGCCGGCGTAGCGCCTCGTCCGGACGCCGGGTCCGCCGTGGAGCGCGTCGACCTCGAGACCGGAGTCGTCGGCGAGCGTCGGCAGGCCGGTCCGGCGGGCCCCGAACCGGGCCTTGATCCGCGCGTTCGTCTCGAACGTCTCGCCGGTCTCGTCGGGGTCGTCGCGGATCCCGAGATCGTCGAGGCTGACGAGCTCGCCGCGTTCGAGCTCGGAGCAGCTCGCGGAGCTCGGCGAGCTTGTGGGCCGAGTGGGTGGCGATCAAGACGAGGCCGCGCCTTCGATTTCATGACGCGGCCGCCCGGCGAGGAGCGGCCAGACCGACGGTCACCGCTTGACGGTGGCCAGGATCTCGGCCTGGGCGACGAACAGCCGCTCGAGGCCCGGACGAGGCGAGGTCGATCAGCCCGTCCATCGCCGCCCGGTCGAACGGCCGGCCCTCGGCCGTCCCCTGGACCTCGACGAAGGTCCCCGCGTCGGTCCCGACGACGTTGAAGTCGACGTCGGCCCGCGAGTCCTCGCTGTAGTCGAGGTCGAGCAGCGCCGCCCCGTCGACCAGCCCGACGCTGATCGCGGCGACCTTGCCGACGAGGTGGCGGTCCATCCCGAACGTGATCATCGCCGACGCCAGGGCGACGTAGCCGCCGGTGATCGAGGCGGTCCGGGTCCCGCCGTCGCGCCTGGAGGACGTCGCAGTCGACGGTGATCGTCCGCTCGCCGAGCCGGGTCAGGTCGACCGCGTCGCGGAGCGACCGCCCGATCAGCCGCTGGATCTCGTGGGTCCGCCCGCCGAGCTTGCCCTTCACCGACTCGCGATCGGTCCGCTCGGCCGTCGCCCGCGGCAGCATCGAGTACTCGGCGGTGACCCAGCCGGTGCCCTTGCCGCGAAGATGCGGCGGGACGCGGTCCGCGATCGTCGCCGCGCACAGGACCTGGGTGTCGCCGAAGCGGACGAGGCACGAGCCCTCGGCCCATTTCTGGACGCCGAGCGTGAAGCTCACCGGCCGGAGCTGCGCCGGCGACGCGGCCGTCGGCGCGGGTCTGGGGTGCGTTGCCGATCATCGGGCGATCTCCTTCTCCTCGACCTTCGCGGCGTCCCACAGCGCGTCGAGCTGCTCGAACGACAGGTCCTTCAGCGCGACGCCCCGCTCGGCCGCCTGGCGCTCGACGCTCGCGAACCGGCGGCGGAACTTGTCGTTGGCGGATCGGAGCGCCGCCTCGGCCTCGATCCCCTGCCAGCGTGCGACGTTGACGAGGACGAACAGCAGGTCGCCGTACTCCTCGGCCTGCTCGGCGGGCGTCGCGGCGGCCCGCAGCTCGGCGAGCTCCTCGTGGACCTTGTCGAGGACGCCCTCGATCGTCGGCCACTCGTAGCCGATGTGGGCCGCCCGCTCCTGCATCTCCTGGCTCGCCGCGAGCGCCGGGCAGGCTGCGGCTGACGCCGTCGAGCGCGCCCTTCGGCCGCGGGGCTCGGTCCCGTCGGCGCCGCCGGCCTCCCTCCGCCTCTGCGGCCGCGGCCGCGACGCCGGCGTCCGTCGCTCGTCGGCCTTGATCCGCTCCCACTGGCGGTTGACGTCGCTCGCGGTCCGGGCCTCGGCGTCGCCGAACACGTGGGGATGGCGGCGGACGATCTTCGCCGCCAGCGTCGCGTTGACGTCGGTCAGGTCGAAGACGCCCGCCTCGGCCGCGAGCTGGGCGTGGAGGATGACCTGGAGGAGCAGGTCGCCGAGCTCCTCGGCGAGCGCCGGGGTGGCACCCGCCGCCGAGCGCGTCGTAGACCTCGTACGCCTCCTCGAGGAGGTGGCTCCGGAGCGACTCGTGGGTCTGCTCGCGGTCCCACGGGCAGCCGTCCGGCAGCCGCAGGCGGTGCGAGATCCAGGGCATCGCCCACGGGCTCGCGACCGCGGCGTCGCGGGCCACGGGCCCCAGGTAGAGCGGCGCCGGCCGAGCGTCGCCGCGGTCAGCTCGCCGATCGTCAGCGCCTCGGCACGCCCGAACCGCCCGACCGGATGATCCGCCGGATAGAGCCGGCGGAGGACCGCGACCGGGTCGTCGCCGCCCGGACCGTGCCGGCCCGGCAGGACCGGCGCGAGGTCGGCGGGCGCGTGCGGTCGCCGCCGCGACCGCGGCGTCGTCCAGCCGGAGGACCGCCGCCGGGACGATCAGCGCCGGACGGGCCGGCTCGAGCGGCGTCCGGACGAGGGTCTCGGTCGCGAGGACCTGGAGGCCGTCGGCGAGGTCGAGCCCCCAGCGGAGACGCGCCTCGGCGACGAGCGCATCCAGCACCGCGATCGGCCGCCTACGGCGTCGCGGCTGGCCGCCGGGATCAGGTCGCGCGTGATCGTCACCGCGTCCTTCTTCTCGGCGTACCAGTTCTTGAAGGCGTTGGCCTTGATCGTCGTCGAGCTGGTCCGCGTCCGGCACGGCCGTCCGCTCCTCGGTGACCTTGAAGAGGTACGAGCCCGTCGCCGGGGATCGCGACGACGTCGCTGACGCCCAGTCGCCGGCGCCGCGAAGATCGCCCTCGTCAGGCGGCTCGTCGAGCTGGCCGTTCGCGACCCAGCCGATGTCTCCGCCGGCGCCGGACTTCGGGCCCTCGGAGTAGTCGCGGACGAGGTCGCTGAACGGCGTCCCGCTCGGGGCCTGGGTCTTCAGCTTCGCCATCTCGTCGGCGTTCGGCGGGCGGTACATCACCTGGACGACGTGCCAGCCGAAGGCGCTCTTGAACGGCGTCAGGATCTGGCCGGGCTGCAGGCCGTCGGCGAGGATCGCCTTGGCGAAGTCCGGGTCGAGTCCGTTCGCCTCGCTGGTCTCGTCGAAGTACGGCAGCTTGCCGCCGGTCCCGTCGTCGCCCTTGGCCGACGTCTCGTCGCTCTCGGCGCGGGCGATCGCGTCGAACTTCGAGGGGTCCTTGACGAGGGCGTCGTAGGCGGCCTGGGCCGCGCGCTGGGCCTGGGCCCAGCTCGGGTCGGTGGCCGGGACGCTCGACGCGTTCTGCGGATCGTCCTTCGGCGAGATACAGGATGTGGCGGACCTTGATCGCCTTCTCGCCGGTGACCGTCGACTCCGGGATGTAGAGCTCGGACGACCTTGCGCTGCGAGGCCGCTCGCGCTCGCGTCCGCGACGACCTTGTCATCGAGCGCCTGGCGGACCGCCTCGGAGCGGATCGCCGCACGGTAGGCGTCCTGGCTGATCTTCGCCGTCGGCCAGCTTCTGGTCCCACGCCGCGTCGACCTGGGCCGGGGCGATCTCGCTGACGCGGCCGATCCGGTAGGTGCCGTCGGCGCCCTCGATGACGTCGGTCACGCCGTTGGCGTCGAGCTTGAACAGGGCGGCCTGCCAGGCCGGGTCCTCGGTCGGCGGTGTCGTCGATCCAGCCGAGGTCGCCGCCGGTCGCCTTCGTCGAGTCGGTCGAGACGCTCTTCGCGACGTCCTCGAACGACTTGCCCGCCTTGATCTGGGCCAGGGCGTCGTCCGCCTTCTTCTTCGCATCGGCCTTCTGGGCGTCGGTCGGATCGGTCTTGCCGGCGTCGACGGTCGGCTCGACCGCGATCAGCCAGGCGTGGCGCTGCTCCTGGCGGTCGTCTTCTCGTCGGTGATCCGCTGGTCGATCTGCTGGTCGGTGACCGCGACCCCCGCGTCCGTCGCGAGCCCGGCCTGGATCGTTCCGTCGATCAGCTTCTCGAGGACGGTCGAGGTGAACGTCTGTGGGTCCAGCGCGGTGTTGATCGCGGTGAGCTGCGCCTGGGCCTGCGTCTGGGTCATGCGACCCGCGGCGACCTCGGCCTGGATCCGGCTCGCCTGCTGCTGGAAGCCGGAACTGACTCGACGTCGGCGCGCTCCGTGAACTGGTCCTTGGTGATCGTCTGGCCGCGCGACGGTGGCCGCGGGCGCGAGGTGGGCGCCGTACCACGTCGTCACCCCGACGACGACGAGGATGAGGATCGCCACGACGACGGCGATGCCGAAGCCGATGTTCATGTAGAGAGTTCGCCGGTTCGGGTCGCGGTCGGCCCGGGCTCCGATCGACGGGCTTGACTCGGAAGGTCATGGGGTGATGAGGTCCTGATCCAAGCAAGGGTGGGTAAGGCACGGGCGCCCGACGGGGCGGTATCGTACCGTACGGATGCGACAGGTCGGGCAAACGGCGGGTGACGGATCGCCACGGTCTGGCCGAACGGGCGCGCGGCCGCGTCCGGCCTGACGGTCAGCGGCGCAGGAGCCGGTCCGACGAGCGCCGAGGTACGCGACCGACTCCGCCTCCCAGCTTCGCGCCTGCGACGAACGCCGCTGTCGGCTGCGACGCGGGCGGAGCGGGCGGCCGGGTCCGTCGACCACGGCCTTGATCGCTGCCGCCAGTGCCGAGGCGTCGCCGGGCTCGTACGACCCAGGATCGTGCCCGCCGGAAAGGTCGCTTCCACCATCGGCAGGCGCGCCGCGACGACCGGCTTCGCCATCGCGGCGTACTCGAAGATCTTCGTCGAGAGGCTGACATCGGTGAACGGGTCGCGGCGCGTCGGGGCGAGGCCGATGTCGGCGCCGGCGATCGCCGCCGGGACGTCGTCGATCGGGATCCGCCCGTGGAAGGACACGCGGTCCGCGACGCCAAGCGGGCGGCCTGCTCCCGCAGCCCGGCCTCCGCGTCGCCGCGGCCGTAGACGTCGAGCGCGAGGGTCATCTCCGGCCGGTCCGCGCAGAGCCGGGCGAAGGCGTCGAGCACGACGCTCATCTCGTACGTCGGCGTGAGCGCGCCCGCGTAGACGAGACGGACCGTCCCGTCGCCCGGCGAATGGCCGGTCGGCGAATGCGGCGCCGGATCGAATTGGGCGAGGGATGGCGTGTTGACGACGACATGGACCTTGGCCGGCCGAACGCCGATGTCGACGAGGCGGTCGGCCATCGCCTGGTTGACGGTGATCACGGCGGATGACACCGCGATCGAGAGGCGTTCCTGGAGGTCAGGAGACCGTGGGCGACCGGATTCGAGGCGGCGGGAAACCGGCTCCGGAAGAACTCGGGCATCGCCTCGTGGAGGTCGAGCAGGAGTGGAACGCCCGTCAGCCGAAGCGGCAGGGCGGCGAACGCCAGGAAGTCCGGGAGGCTGTGGACCTGCACCAGGCCGTACCGTCGCCGGCGATGCTCCCGGATGAGGGACCAGCTCGACCGCACCAGGAACGACAGGTATTCGCGGAGGTAGACCCCGACCCCGGCTCCCTGGTGGCGCTGCACGTCATGACGGCGAAGGCGGACGCCCGACAAGGTGCCCTCGGCGTCGTCAGTCGGTCGGCGCAGGGCGAAGACGTCGACGTCGTGGCCGGCCGCGACCAGCGCCTCGGCCTCCCGGCGGACGCGGGGATCCTCGTCGTAATACGAGTGGACGATCATGGCGATGGGCCGCCGCCGCGCCGGACGGCCGGAACCGGGTCTCGCTCGTCAGCTTGTCCGCCACGCTCAGGCGCGGCTCCAGCCGGCGCCGAGACGCAGGACCTGACGAGCGCCGGCCGGCCGGCCGGCCGAGCTGTTGACCGTGTCGACGACGAGGTCCGCCTCGCGGTAGACGCGATCCAAGTCGATCGGTTCGATGGGGCGTGAGGACCACGACGACCTCGGCGAAGCCGAGCAGACCGTCGAGGCTGCGTCGATCGGAGCGCCGGCCCGTCGCTTCGGCCGGAAGCGTCGGCACGTGCGGGTCGTGAAACCGGACGTCGGCGCCGCGCTCGGTCAGCCCGGCGATCACGTCCGCCGCCGGCGAGTTCCGGGCGTCCCGGACGTCCGGCTTGAACGCGACCCCGAGGATCGCCGACCCGCGCCCCGCGGAGCGCCATGCCCCGATCGTTCAGGGCCTCGGCGACGAGGTCGACGACGTGGCGTGGCATCGCGAGGTTGATGTCGCCGGCCAGCTCGACGAACCGGTCGACGAAATCGAACTCGCGGGCCCGCCAGGAGAGGTAGTACGGATCGACCGGGATGCAATGCCCGCCGACGCCCGGGCCCGGGCGTGAACCGCATGAAGCCGAACGGCTTCGTGGCCGCCGCGTCGATGACCTCCCAGACGTCGATGCCCATCCGCTCGCAGAGCAGGGCGAGCTGGTTGACGAGGGCGATGTTGACGTTGCGGAAGACGTTCTCCAGCAGCTTCGCGCAGCTCGGCGGCGTCGGGCGACGAGAGCAGCTCGAGACGTGGTCGTTGATGCGCCGGAGGAGCGCCGCTGCCCGCTCCGTCGCGGCGGGCGTCGTGGCGCCGACGAGACGCGGGATCGCCTTCGACGCGCTCGCCGGGTCGCCCGGGTTCACCCGCTCCGGCGCGAATGCCAGGTCGAAGTCGCGGCCGGCGACCAGCCCCGACCGCTCGAGCTCCTCGCGGAACGGCCCGGTCGTCGTGCCCGGGAACGTCGTCGACTGGAGGACGACCAGCTGGCCCGACCGCAGGTGCTCGCGGATCAGCGCCGCCGCCGCCAGACCGGCCCGAGGTCCGGGTCCTTCGCGACCGTGATCGGCGTCGGGACGCAGACGAAGATGACGTCCGCCTCGGTCGAGATGGGCGTCGGCCGGTCCGACGACGGTCAGCCCGCCGCCGGAGCGCCGTCTGGAGGCGCTCGTTCGAGACGTCGTCGATCGGCGACTCGCCGACGCCAGCTCGGCGACGCGCGGCAGGTGGGCGTCGATGCCCTCGACCGTCAGGCCCGCCTCGACGAACGAGATCGCGAGCGGCAGGCCGACGTAGCCGAGGCCGACGATGGCGATGCGGGAATCGGAGGTCACGGCAGTGATGGTAGCCGCCGCAGCCGGAGCGATCCGATGGTCCGGGCGATCAGGCGATCTCGCCCGACTGCTGGTCGGCGAGCCAGCGGAGCCCGCCCGGCACGATCCGGGCGGCCGCGGCAGGGACGCGAGCAATGGCCTGGTAGTCGAGGCCGGTCACGCCGACGACGTCGGCGCTCTCGAGTGCCGCGCCGCGGGCCTCGACGACGACCTCCAGCGCGGCCTCGGCGGCCGCGAGGCGATAGCGCTCCCGCTGCGATCGGACCCGCCGGCGCCGCACGATCCCGATCGGGTCGCGAACGAGACGCCCGATCCGCGCCCGCTTCGATGCGGCCCGGGGACGGTCGCCGTCCGGGCCGAGGGCCGCGCGAAAGGGTCCGTCGATGTCGACGGCGGTGACCTTCGCCAGGCCGGCCGGCAGCGTGGCGACGTCGTCGCCCGAGCCGCACAGCAGGTCGATCCGGGCCAGCGTCGCCGGCGGCAGCGTCCGGAGGATCCGCTCGGTCCGATGGGTCAGGAAGCCCACGACGAGGACGGACCGGTCTGGGGCGACCGGTGATCCGGCCGGATCGGCACGGAATGCGATACCCGCACGCACGGGCGGGCCGGCGGCCGGGCGGAGCTCGTCGTACAGGTCCGCGATCCGGGTCGCGACCGAGCTCGCACCATAGCGGTCCACGGCCGACGCCCGGAGGACGGCCGCGTCGAAGGTCGGCCGTCGTTCGAGGGTCCGGACGACCGCGGCGGCCATCGCCTCCGGGTCCGGCTCGTGGACGATTTCGCCTAACCGGCCGTCGGTCCCGACCGTCTCCGTCACGCCGCCGCTGTCGAGTGCAACGACCGGAGTTCCCGACGCGAGCGCTTCGACCGCTGTGACCCCGAACGTCTCACGCGGGCTGGCGTGTACGAGCACGCTGGCGTGGCCGAGCGCGTCGGCGACAGCCGGGCGGAGGGCGGACGGTTCGAACGACACGGCGTCACTCACGCCGAGGCTTCGGGCGAGATCGTGCCAGCGCCGTTCCTCGTCGGCGTCCTTCGATCCCCCGATCAGGCGCAGCGTCGCGGACGGCCGCCGGCGACGGACGGCGGCGAAGGTGCGGAGCAGGAGCGGCATTCCCTTCGAATTCGATCCGGTAGCCGACATAGACCAGCTCGTCCGGATGGCGAGCTGTCAGGGGCTGCGGCGTGAATGCCTCCACGTCGACGGCGTTTGGGATGACCATGACCTTGTCGGCGACCGCCGGGATCATTTCCGTCAGCTCTCGACCGAGCATCCCGCTGACCGCGACCACCCGCCGGGCGGCGGTCATGCCCCGGAGGTACGCCGCGCGACGGTCCGGGTCCGAGAGGATCGTGGCGATGAACGATGCATGCTCGGTGATGACCAAGGGCACGCCCAGGCGCTCGGCGAAGCCGGCCGACGCCGCGCCATCCGGAAAGCCGGTGTGGGCGTGGACGATCTCGGCGCCGCGAACCGCGTCGTCAAGCGTCTCCAGTACGCGCTCGCGCTGGGTGACCGGGTAGGTCGACGGGATGCCCGACCCGCTGCCCGCGATCGCGACGCGGGCGACGGGCAGACCGGCCGGGCCGCTCGCAGCCGATCGGCTGAACAGGCGTCCGTCCCGTCGGATCGCGGCGCTGGTCAGGGAGGCGATCGCGGCGGCTTCGTCGAAGCGGGCCTCCGGCGAGCCGGTGAGGCCGATCGAGTCGAACGAGATCACCGCCGGGCGGACGCGCCCGCCGGCGGCCAGGGCCTGGACCTGGTCCGCGACGAACCGGCCGCGGCTCGTCTCGTCGACCGCCGGAAACCAGCTCGCTACGACGACGACATGCGTCGGGATCGAGGGGGACATGCGCCAAGTCTACGGCGCGACGTCGCCGCGTCCGGCCGGCGCCGCGCGAGGGCGATCGGGTGGCGTGGAACGTTCGCCAGACCCGTCAACCCGCGCCCGGGAGCCCGAGCGGTTGGATGCTATCGTTCCGCGCGATGGGAACGACGCAGGAGCTGCGAGCCTCGCTGGGACGCACCCGCCGCGGCCCGCTGGAGTTGATCCGCGAGGGCTTCACGGACATCTGGTCACGGCGCCGGCTGGCCCGCTACCTTGTCCAGGCGGACCTCGTCAAGAAGGGCTCCGACACCATCCTCGGCAACATCTGGTGGGTGCTCGATCCCCTCCTCCAGATGGCCGTGTACGTGGTCTTTGTGACGATCATCACCTCGCACGTTCAACCCGCCTATCCGCTCTTTATCTTCTCCGCGATCCTCCCCTGGAAGTGGTTCGCGAGCAGCGTTGGCGACGCCATCACCACGGTGACGTCGCAGGAGCGGATCATCAAGCAAGTCCAGTTCCCGAAGCTGGTCCTGCCGGTCGCTTCGGTCGTGAGCGGGATCGTGAGCTTTGCGTTCGGCCTGATCCCCCTGGTCGGACTGATGGTCCTGTTCTTCCCCAGCTTCATCACGCCCTGGCTGCTGCTGATCCCGATTGTCGCGGCCGTGCAGTTCGTGTTCACCCTTGCTGTCTCGCTCTATCTCTCGGCCATCAACGTCTTCTTCCGGGACGTCGGGAACGTTGTCCGGAACCTGCTTCGGCTGCTGTTCTACCTGTCGCCGTCGCTCTATTCCGTCGAGCAGGTCAAGGCCATCACCGACAAGAGCCGCATCGTCGACATCGTCTTCACCCTGAACCCGTTCGTTCCCCTCCTGGAGTCGTACCGGGACGTCATCTACTACGGCCGGCCGCCGGAGTGGGGCTCGCTCGGGATGCTCTTCGGGGTGTCGGTCCTGCTCCTGCTCGGCGGTCTCTACTTCTTCAAGCGGCTCGAGCCGTCCTTCGCGAAGGTCCTGTGATGACGATCCCCGCCGGCGATCCCCCGTACGCGATCGACGTGCAGGACCTGGGGGTCCGCTACAACCTCCGGCTCACGCGTAAGACCACGGTGCGCGGCTCGTTCCGGAATCTCGCCCGGCGTCACGAAGGCCCGACCTATTTCTGGGCCCTTCGGGACGTAACGTTCCGCGTCCTGCACGGCGAGTCGCTTGCGGTGATCGGCCCGAACGGCGCCGGCAAGAGCACGCTCCTTCAGGTGCTTGCCGGGATCATCCAGCCGAGCGAGGGGTCGATCCACGTCGTCGGCAAGATCTCGAGCCTACTGACGCTCGGGGCCGGCTTCGACCAGGAACTGAGCGGCCGCGACAATATCCTCCTTGCCGGGGCGTTCCTCGGCATGGACCACAAGGACATGATGAATCGAATCGAATCGATCATCGAGTTCGCCGACATCGGGCAGTTCATCGACGCCCCAATCAAGACCTACTCGTCGGGCATGCGTGCCCGGCTCGGCTTCTCGATCGCGACCTCGGTCGAGCCGGACGTCCTCCTCCTTGACGAGGTCCTCGGGACCGGCGACCAGGTGTTCCGGGCGAAAAGCCAGGCGCGGGTCATGGAGCTCGTCAAGAGCGCTCGCGGCATTGTGCTCGTGACCCACGACATGAACTGGGTCACAGAGTTCTGCAACCACGCGATGCTCATCGAGAAGGGCCGGCTCGTCGCCCACGGCAAGCCGGAGGACGTCGTCGCCCTCCATCGCGAGCACTCCGAGCAGTTCCAGCGCGAGCGCGAGGCGGAGGCGGCCCGACATCACGCCGAGGCCGTCCGCGCCAAGGGCGAGGCGTCGCGGGCCTAGGCCGCCTCGATCCGGGTCGTCAGCGTGGTCCGAGCGACGCGTAGAGGTCGACGAGCTTGACCGCCTCGGTCTCCCAGTTCCAGCGCTGGTGCGCCGCCGTGAGGATCCGCCGACGGAGGTCGGCCCGCGCCTCGGGGCCCAGACTGAGGACCCTCTGGAGCGCCGCCTGGATCGCCGCGGGGTCCGACGGGTCGCACAGCTCGCCCAGCGGTCCGTCCGGGTCGCCGGCGATGATCGCTCGACGGGCCGGGAAGTCGCTCGAGACGACCGGCACGCCGGCAGCGATGCTCTCGAACAGCTTGTTGGGCGTGCTCACGACGTGGTTGAGCTCGACCGGCAGCAGGACCATCACGTCGACGTCGGCACCGGCCACCCAGGACACGACCTCGTCCGGCGGGACGGGCGGGAGGACATGGACGCGGGCACGATCCGGGAACGTCGCGAGCACATCGGCGACGACGTCGTTCTCGCGGCCGAGAAAGACGAGATGGGCGGATTCCAGGCCGGGCAGGGCGAGGGCGGCCGCCGTCTCCTCGATGCCGCGGCCCTTCCGGAAGCCGCCGTGGCACAGCACGATGGGTGCCCCGTTGGGGATCGAGGCCGCCCGACGGATCCGGTCCTCGGGCTCCGCAGGCGGCGTCCAGCGCGGCGAGCAACTGTGGACGACCACCACGCGCCGGGGGTGGAGACGCCGGCCCAGCTTGGTGGCACAGACACCATTGATCGTGATCAGCGCGGCCGCATGCCGCGCCATGTTGCGCTCCCACCGTCGATCACCCAGCGGAGCCAACGAGGTTGACGCGCGTGGATGCTCGATTCCAGGTAGATCTCGTGGCTGTCGTAGACGACCTGCCCGCCATCGCGCCGGGCGGCGGCCAGGGCGGCCGGCAGGGTGTCGATGTCGTTCGCGTGGTGGACGTCCGCGATAGGGGCATGGTCCACCGCCGCCGCCGCCCAGCCGAGATGAAACGACCGCCATCGGAGGAGATAGTCGAGGACGCCGGGGTGCCACGGTCGACGCAGGATGACGCGAGCGACGAAGGTCCATGCGCCGAGGACGGCGATCCAAGGCAGGAGCACCAGGGTCAGCGCCGCGTACGCCACCGCCTGGACGAGGCGCGCCCGCCGACGTGGATCGACCGGAGCCCCGAGGCAACGCGGCGGCCGGGCCGCCACGGATGGGCCAGGACGACGTACCACAGCGGCCAGCGACGCGGTACGGCGATCCGGATCTGATCGAAGGAATTGCGTTGGCTCGTGCTCGCCCGTCCGTTGGGACGGATCGGAGGTCGTCGTCATCACCGTGACTTGGTGGCCGCCCGCGGCGAGGCTGCGAGCCTCACGGATCACGCGCGCGTCGTGCGCGAGATCGTTCATCACGTACAGGACGACCCTGACGACGCCGCACCCCGGCGTGCGGCGCCGACGAGCTCCGGGGCCAGCCGCTCGTGGACCGCGGCGTAGGTGAACCGGCGCGACGACGTCCAGCACCGTTCGCCGGCGGCCCGGTAGAGATCATCGTCCCGGAGGACGCGGTCGATGAGCGCCTCCGCCTCGGCCGCCGTGTGCACGAACAGCGGATAGTCGGCCCCGAGGATCGCCTCCTGGGCCTGTGTCCGGTTGAGGATCACCGGCAACCCGGCGGCGCAGTAGTCGAGGAGCTTGGTCGAGACGACGAGGTCGTTCCAGTGCGAGCCGTAGCGATAGTCCCAGACGCTCAGGGCGACGCCGCCCTTCGCCAGCAATCCGGCAACGGCCGCCCGGCTCAGCCCGCCATGCCGGACGACCCCTGGAACCATGGTGGCTCGGCCCTCAAGCGCATCGGCGTAGTCGTGGTAGTCCGGACGCCGCCAGACCTTGTCACCGATGAGGTGGAACTAGAAGCCCGGATGGTACTCGCGGAGCCGGGCATAGGCATCGATCAGGTCGGGGACCGGGTAGAACGGGGCGAATTTGCCGGCGTCAGATGAGCCGTCGGAGCGGCCGTGAAAGATCGGCGCGCCGGACATCCGGCGGAATGGCCAGCGAGAAGCAGGATCGTCCAGCCAGAAGCCGGCGGCCGGCGAACCGCACCTCGGTGGCGGCGCGCATCGCGTCCGTCTGCGACACGACCCGGTCCGCGGCGGCCGCGATGACAGCCATGTCCGCCTGGTACGCCGCGGCGTCCGGATCACGCTCCGGCTCGAGGATGTACGTGGCCCACACCCGGCCGGCCAGCCCCGGGCGACCGACCGCGGCACGGCACAGCTCGAAGCCACGCAGCACGAGGACATCGAACGGCTCGGTCCGGTCGAGTCGCTCGATCCAGTCCCAGGCGCCATCCGTCGTGAGCGGTGCCGTGGGTGCGGGCGAGGTGGACCCCTCCACCGGGGACGGCCTCGACCCGGTCGAGAGCGCGCAGCGTGTCGCTGATGAGGTGTTCGACGGTCGGGCGCCTTGATTGGGACGGTCACCCAGACGCCCGGGCCTGCGGTCAGGGTCGCGGCAACGGACTCCACCCAGATCGACGAACCGTCGATCGCGTTCAGGTTGAGGCCGGCGAGTAGCGAGCAGGACGCGGGTCAGCGGCCCGGACGTGGCCGCCGCGGCTCGCCGCTCGTGGAACGCCCGCTCGGCGCGGCGTGACCGGATCCGCCGGAGCCGGCGACGACCCCACGCAACGCTCCGTCGACCGAGGACGATCAAGGGTCGAAGCAGGGTCCGACTGACGGTTCGCATAGACGACGCAACCGCGGCCGTGCCGCCTGTTCGGCAGACGAAGCCCCGCCCCGATGGGCCATGACCTCCGCGACGAGCTCCCGGTAGCGCCCGGCCGCGACCGGCCATCTGAACTCCCGTGGGCCACGCCCCGGATCCGGCGGCGCTCGGCCGCGCGCTCGTCCGCGGGCCGGTCGAGAACTTTCGGATCGCGCCGGCGAGGTCATCCGGCGCGAGGGACCGGCGACCACGCCGAGCCCGTGGTCGGTCACGAGCCGCGCCATGCACACCCGAGCCCCGGTGCGACGACCACCGGCGTCCCCGCGGCGATCGCCTCCCAGAACTTGTTCGGCGTCGATGCCCGCTGGTTCGCCGAGACCGGCGGCAACGGCACCAGCGCGACGTCCGCCGACGCCGTCCACTCGAGGAGCTCGTCGGGATGGACCGCCGGCAGGGTGAAGTGGCGGCCCGTCGAACCGCGGATCCGCGTCGCGCTGGCGCGATCGCTCCGCCCATCGCCCGAACCCGATCACCGCGAGGACCGCGTCGGGGACCCGCAGGACGGCCTCGGCGGCCTCGTCGAGCCCGAGGTTCGGCCCGAGCCGGCCCTGGAACTCCACGACCCGGGTCGCCGGCGGGAGCCCGAGCGTCGTGCGGACAAGATCCGGCACCGCCGGCGTCCGGGTCCGCGATCCGCTCGGGATAGTTCGGCAGGACCAGCGGCGGCTCGGCGATGCCCCACGACTCCTGCAGGCGGGCCGCGAGCGCCTCGTTGACCGTCGATCCGGGCGTCCGCGGAGCGGGCCCAGCGGCGCTCCCGCGCGCGATGCACGGCCCGGATGGGCGCCGGCATGCCGAGGACGCTGTTGCCCTCGAGCACGTCGTCGATCGCGTCGTAGACCACGATCGATCGGCGGCCGGCGCGCCGTCGCGCCGACGGGCTGCCAGGGCCGGCGCGATCGTGAGACTGCCGCAGGCGTGGTAGAGGTCCGCCGGCGCCAGCTCGCGCTCGAGCGTCGCCCACCAGCCACGGACCGTGTGCGGCCAGAAGATCCAGCGCCGAAGCGCCGCGGCCGTCCGGCGACGCGACCGCGCGCGGCACCTCGATCACGGGCCGGCGGCGACGCCGCGTCGCGTCGGGTCGCGGTAGGTCGCGGCCATCGTGCGCCGACCAGCCGGTGGGCCGGTAGCGCCGGATCTCGATGTCGCCGTCGCGGTCGCCGTCCGGGAGCCCCGCGCCGGTGATGGCGGCGATCTCGACGGCGAAGCCTTCGGCAGCGAGGGCTCGGGCGATCCGCAGGCCGCGGGAGTACGGCGCCGCCGGGTTGCCGACGAGGACGACGGCGCGACCTGTCGCGGCCGAGCCGGTCCCGTCACCCGCGGCCCGGGTCACCAGGGCCGGCCCGTCAGGCGGCCGTACTCGTCGAGGAGGATCGCGGCCTGGCGCTCCCAGCTGTAGGTCTCGTGAGCCGCCGCGAGCGCCCGGTCCGAGCCAGCCGCGACGATCGTCGTCGCGCGCCTTCGAGGACGCGGCGGATCGCCGCCGGCGATCGAGGCGGGATCGGTCGGGTCGCACAGCACGCCGCAGCCCGTCTCGCGGACGATCGTCGCCATCCCGGGCAGGTCGCTCGCGACGACCGGGACGCCGGCCGCCATCGCCTCGAACAGCTTGTTCGGCGTCGTCAGCCGGTGGTTGAGCGTCGACGGCTGGATCGGCATCGCCACGACGTCGGCGGCGGCGACCCAGTCGAGCAGCTCGTCCGGGCGGCACCGCCGGCAGCGAACCGGACCCGATCGGCGAGCCCCGGCGCGGCCGGCGGCTTCTCGCAGGGCCGGCTCGAGGACGCCGTAGCCCATCAGCACGAGCGTCGCGCCCGGGACGTCCGGGATCGCATCCATCAGCTGCTCGATCCCGCGCTGCGGGAACAGCCCGCCGTGGTACAGGACGACCCGCTGCTCGGGCGGCAGGCCCAGCAGCTCGTGGAAGCGCCGGATCGGCGGCCGCGGCGGGTCGAAGCGGTACGAGCAGTTCATCACGACGAGCGGTCGCCGGACGCGGAGCCGTTCGCGCCATCGACGTCGGCGTAGGCGTCGTTGACGGTGATCGACCCGGGAGGCCGATGGGCCCAGCCGCGCTCCGCCCGGGCGAGGAGCCAGCGGGCGGCGACGTCATCCGGGCCATGTTCCGGGCTTCGAGGTAGATGTCGCGCGCGTCGTAGACGACCGCCGCGCCGGTGACGCTTGCCGAGGGCCAGCGCGACCGGGATGCCCATGTATGCCATCCCGTGGAACAGGTCGGCCGCCGGCGCGATCACGCCGGCCAGCGCGGCGTGGGCCCGGATCGTCAGCGGGATCGCGAGCCGGCGAACGAATGCGCCGTAGATCCGCCGCGGGAGCGAGGCGCGTCGCGTCGGGGTCGCCCGGGCGGTCGCGGTCGAAGCCGGCGGGCCGGCAGCTGACGCGGCGGCGGCGTCCGGGGCGGCGTCGGGCCCGGGAGCGGCCGCGGAACCCGCTGCCGCGGCGGACGAGCGCGGCCTCGGCCGCGAGCCAGCCGGTACCCGCCCCGGCGACGGCGAACAGCCGCGGGAACGGCAGCCCCTCGACCGCGGAGACCGGGATCCGGACGATCCGGTAGCCGGCCGGCACCCGACGTCGCGGGGCCGTGCCTTCTCGGCCAGCGGGCGATGACGGTGACGCGGTGGCCCGCGCGAGCAGCGGTCGTCGCGATCCGGTAGGTCCGCGAGTCGAACTCGCCCGTCGCGGCAGGACGAGCACCACGCGCTGCGGCTGCACGCCGCCGGTCGCCGCTCGATCGACCCCGCCGGCTCCGTGGCCGCCGGCTCCGCCACGGTCCCGGCGTCATCGGCCCGACCGAGGGCCGCGCTGATCGCCTCGGCCGCGCCGGCCGGCCGCAGCGTCAGGCCCGCGGCCCGGGCCGCCGCGTCGCGCTCGGACTCGTCGCGATCGGGCGCCAGCGCGTCCGAGCTCTGCCACGGCCCGGTCCGGTCGAGCCCGACGACGACCATCCGCCCACCGACTGCGTCGACCGCCTCGACCCACTCGGTCCGGTCGCGGAGGACGAGGCACGGCACGCCGAGCCAGGCCGCCTCGCGCTGGACCCCGCCCGAGTCGGTCAGGACGGCGGCCGCGTGGAGCTGGAGCGCGAGCGTCGTCCGGTAGCCCTGCGGCTCGATGACCCGGACGTCGGCCGGCAGCCGGATCCCGGCGCGCGTCGAGCGCCGCGCGCGTCCCCGGATGGAGGGCCAGGACACCGGCCGGTCCGGCGCGGCGACCGCCGCCAGGAGGCGCGGCCCACGCGCGCGAGCGCGTCGCGGCTCGCGGTTCTCGGCGCGATGGACCGTCGCGAACAGGTACCCGCCGGGCCGCAGCGCCCGAGACCCGGCGGCCGCCGAGGGCCGCCGGATCGCGGACCTCGGCCGCCGACGCGCGCCGCGAGGTCCTGCATCAGGTCGCCGACGAGCGACGACGCCGTCGACGATCCCCTCGGCGGCCAGGTTCGCGACGGCCGTCGGCGTCGGCGCGAACAGCCAGCGTCGAGAGGTGGTCGGCGACGACCCGGTTGACCTCCTCGGGCATCCGCCGGTCGAACGACCGCAGGCCGGCCTCGACATGGGCGACCGGGATGCCGAGCTTCGCCGCGGCGAGGGCGCCGGCGAGGGTCGAGTTCGTGTCGCCGTAGACGAGGACCGCGTCGGGCCGCTCGGCGAGGAGGACCGGCTCGAGCGCGGGCAGCATCCGGCCGGTCTGCTCGGCCTGCGTCCCGCCGCCGATCCCCAGGGAGTGGTCGGGCCGCGGCAGGCCGAGCTCGCGCGAAGAACGCGCCGGCCATCGCCTCGTCCCAGTGCTGGCCGGTGTCGACGAAGACCTCGTCGTGGCGTCGCCGGAGCACCGGCGACAGCGCCGCCGCCTTGATCAGCTGGGGCCGCGTCCCGACGACGCTGACGATCCGCAAGGGCGGCTCGGGCTCGGCCCGGCCGGCTAGGCCGCCGGGTCGGTGGCCGCGGCGCGCGGTCGGGGCGGCACCCCGATCCCGCGGTAGGCGACCGTCGGGCGGCAGGGTCGAGGTCGCGGAGGCTGTCGCGCCCGTCGAAGAGGACCTCGAGGTCCGGGAACCAGGCCGGGTCGAGCCGGTCGAACAGCGGGTCGCGCGGTCTGGGTGACGATCGCCCGGAACGGCGCCGGTCTCGCCCCAGGTCCACGGCGTCGCGCAGCAGCGGGCGATCTCGTCGGGCGTGAGGAGCGGGTCGTAGGCCGAGACGACCGCGCCCTGGTGCGACAGCCGCTCGATCAGCGGCAGCGCCCGCGAGTAGGCGAGCTCGTGGACGCCGTGGCGGTACGTCAGCCCGAGGACGAGGACCGGCACGCCCTCGAGCCCGCCGAGCTCCTGCTGGAGCGCCTTGATCGCGACGCCCGACCTGGCCGTCGTTCGTCCGCCGCGACAGCTCGACGAGCTCGAGCTCCGGCGCCCGCGACAGCAGGAAGTGCGGGATAGACCGGGATGCAGTGGCCGCCGACGCCCGAGGCCGGGCTGGTGGATGTGCGAGTACGGCTGGGAGTTCGCCGCGGCGATCACCTCGTGGATGTCGACGCCGACCCGCTCGGCGTACCGGGCGAACTCGTTGGCGAGGGCGATGTTCACGTCGCGGTAGGTCGTGTCGGCGAGCTTGCTGAACTCGGCCGCCTCGGCGTTGCTCATCGCGACGATCTCGGTGTCGAGGACCGCGTCGTAGAAGGCCGCGGCGCGGGCCGTCGAGGCCGGGCCGATCCCGCCGACGAGCTTCGGGTAGGTCGCGAGGTTGCGGAGCGCGGCGCCGCTGTAGAGCCGCTCCGGCGAGAACGCGACGAACAGGTCCTCGTCCGGGGTCAGCCCGGACGCCTCGACGAGCCGCGGCAGGAAGCGGTTGCGGGTGTCGCCGACCGGCAGCGTCGTCTCGAAGATCACGAGCGAGCCGGCGTGGACGCCGGGCGCGATCGAGGCGACCGCCGAGTCCATGTACCGGTAGTCGGGCTGCTGCTCGTCGTCGAGCATCACCGGGACGATCAGGACGACGACGTCGGCCGCGCGGGCGGCCTCGGCGCCGTCGGTCGTCGCCCGGAGCCGGCCGCCGGCGTGGGCGGCCGCGACGAGCTCGGCGAGGCCGGGCTCCTCGGCGACGTGCGACCTGCCCGGCGTTGATCGCGTCGACGACGCGCCTGCTGGACGTCGACCGCGATCACGTGCCAGCCGTGGTCGGCGAACTGGGCGCACAGCGGCAGGCCCATCTTGCCGGCCCCGACGACCGCGACCGTGCCGGCGGTCCCGGGCTCGCCGGCCCACGGCGACGACCTCGACGGCCGGCTCGTGGCCGCAGGCGTGGACCGGCAGCTCGATCGAGCCGCCGAGCAGGCTCTGCGACGGAGGACGGGCGCGAGACGATGGTCATGCGGGGGCGAACCTCGAGGACAGCGTGGTCAGGTCGATCGCCCGGCCCGTCGGCCGCGGCGGTGAGCAGCGAGGTGGCGATCGCGACGGCCCACAGGCCGTCCTCGGCGTCGACGACCGGCCGGCCGCCGTCGCGGACGACGCCGAGGAAGGCGTCGAGCTCCGCGGCGAGCGGCTCGGTCGAGGCGACCGGGCAGCTCGACGATCTCGCCCTCGAACGTCGGCGCGTAGCCGCCGATCAGGCGCGGGTTCGTCGTGTCCGTGGCCCGGGTGAACGTCAGGCGCTGGGTCAGGTAGTCCAGCTCGAACATCCCCTCCTCGCCGACGACGAGGAGCTGGCGGCGCTTGGCCGGGGTGAGCCAGTTGACGTCGAGCATGCCGGTCGCGCCGGACGGGAAGTGGAGCAGGCCGAAGAGGAGGTCCTCGTTCGTCGCGTGGATCCGCTGGGCGGTCTCGGCGTAGACCCGCGACGGCCGCTCGCCGGCGATCCAGCTGAGGATGTCGACGTCGTGGGTCGCGAGGTCGACGGTCACGCCGACGTCGCGGATCCGGGCGGGGAACGGGCCGGCCCGGCGCGAGGCGATCGAGTAGACCGTCGAGAGCCAGCCCGTCGTCGATCAGCCGGCCGAGCTCGAGGACGGCCGGGTTGAACCGCTCGACATGGCCGACCTGGACCGGGACGCCGGTGCTCGCGTGCCGCGGCGACGATCCGCATCGCCTCGTCGGTCGTGGCCGCGAGCGGCTTCTCGACGAGGACCGCGATGCCCCGCTCGATCGCCGCGAGGGCGAGCGGCACGTGGGCGGTCGTCGGGGCGGCGATCACGACCGCGTCGAGCTCCGCCTCGGCGATCATCGCCAGCGGCTCCGCGAAGCCCTGGGCGCCGGTCTGGGCGGTCGCCGCGTCGAGCGCCGCGCCGACCGGGTCGGCGACGGCGACCAGCCGGATGTCGTCCCGGCCGGACGAGGATCCGGAGATGGTTGCGGCCCATCGACCCGAGGCCCGCGAGGCCGACCCGCAGCGCGCGGGCGCCGGCGGGCCGCCAGGCCGAGGTCATCGCGCCGCCCCGGCGGCTGCCGGTCGCGGCCGGCATCGCGCGTCCGTCGCGAGCCGTCGGCGGCCGTGCGCCGCGGCGTCCGGCCCGAGTGCCGCCCGACGGCGGCCCGGACCGCCTCGATCACCTGGTCCTGCTCGGCGTCGGTCAGGCCCGGGAACATCGGCAGGGCGAGCGTCCGCGACGGCGGCCGCGTCGGTCACGGGCAGGTCGGCGTGGAGGCCGCGCTCCATGATGTAGCTCTGGCGATGGACGGGGATCGGGTAGTAGATGTCCGCCCCGACGCCCGCGTCGCGGAGGTCCTCGACGATCGCGTCGCGGGCGCCCGCCGACGTCGAGCGTGTACTGGTGGAAGACGTGGGTCCGGCCGTCCGGGCGTGACCGGCAGGCCGATCGGCAGCTCGCCGAACGCCGCGTCGTAGCGGGCGGCGATCGCCTGGCGGCGCGCCGTGTTCCGCGGCAGCTTCGCGAGCTGGGCGAGCCCGATCGCGGCCGCGATGTCGGTCATCCGGTAGTTGTAGCCGAGCATCTCGAACTGGTAGCGGGCCCGCATCCCCTGGTTCCGGTAGAGCCGGAGCCAGTCGGCGAGCGCGTCGTCGTCCGTGGTGACGAAGCCGCCCTCGGCGGTCGTCATGTTCTTCGTCGCGTAGAGGCTGAACGCCCCGTGCCCGAACGATCCGGCCATCCGGCCGCGGAACGTCGCCCCGTGGGCCTGGCAGGCGTCCTCGACGACGACCAGCCCGTGACGGTCGGCGATCGCCCGGATCATGTCCATGTCGGCGACGAGGCCGAACAGGTGGACCGGGCAGATGGCCCGCGTCCGCGGCGTGATCGCCTGCTCGATCTTCTTCGCGTCGATCAGGTAGGTGTCCGGCTCGATGTCGACGAAGACCGGCGTCGCCCCGGTCGACAGGATCGCGTTCGCCGTCGCGGCGAACGTGTGGCTGACGGTGATCACCTCGTCGCCCGGCCCGAGCCCGATCCCGGCGAAGATCGCCATCAGCGCGAGCGTCCCGTTGCCGATGGCGACCGCGTGCTTCACGCCGACGATACTCGGCCCAGCGCGTCCTCGAGCTCCTTGACCTTCCGGCCCTGGGCGATCATCCCGCTCTGGAGGACCTCGGTCACGGCCGTCGATCTCTTCCTGGCCGATGTCGGGGCGGGCGATCGGGATCATGCGGGTGCTCCTTGGCGGGGACCGGACCGCTCCTCGAGGGTCTCGGCATCGGGGATGTAGGCGATAGACGCGCCCACAGCTGCCGCACTTGCAGCTCGCGGTGGGCGGCGTACGGCGGCGGGACGGCCGCGGCGGGCTCGCCGTCGCGAGTCGACCAGGCGGGCGCCGCAGGCGCAGACCCAGCCGATCCGATGGGCCGGGCTGCCGACGACGAGGGCGTGGCTCGGGACGTCGCGGGTGACGACCGCCCCGGCCCCGACCGTCGCGTAGCGGCCGACGGTGACGCCGGCGACGACCACCGCGCCGGCGCCGATCGAGCAGCCGTCCTCGAGGGCGATCGGGCTGACCTGCCCAGTCGGCGGCCCGGGCGAGCTCGCCGGTCGATGTGACCGCCCGCGGGTAGCGGTCGTTGGTGAGGATCGCGCCGGGGCCGATGAAGACGCCGTCGCCGACGGTCACGCCGTGGTAGACGAGGGCGAGGTTCTGGATCTTCACCCGGTCGCCGATCGTGACGCCCTCGTCGATGAAGACGTCGCGCCCGACGACGCAGTCGGCGCCGAGGCGGGCCCCCGTCCGGACCTGGGCCCGGTGCCAGATGCTCGTCCCCGGCCCGACGGTCACGTCTGGCTCGAGGTCCGCGGTCGCATGGACGCGCGCGGAGGGATCGATCACGGGTCGGTCGGAGGCTCCTGCTGGGCGGTCGTCGGAAGTGGCGGGAGTATATCCCGAGGCCCGTCCCGGACCGCCGCCGCCGCGGTCGCCGGACGCGGACCGGTCGCGCCTCGCGGGCCGGCTGACCCCGCGCGACGGATCAGCGACGGCGCCGCCGGAACAGCGACGAGACGACACCGAAGGCGGCCCCGAGCGCGAGGGCACCGCGCCAGTCGAGCAGCGTCCGGACGTCGCCGTCGACGTTGCGGGCGAGCGAGGAACAGCACGCCGGTCGTCCGCTCGGCGTGGAACTCGTTGGCCACGACCGTCCGCACGATCGACTGCTCGACGTGGACCTCGCGGGCGACGATCGATGCCGGCTGCCCGCCTGGGTCAGGTGGACCTCGCTCGCCGAACGCGGCCCCGATGCCCGCCGAGCTCGACCGAGACCCGCTCGCCGCGGGCGAGCACGACGCCGCCCTGCGACACGGCGATGTCCGTCGCCCGGGCGCGAGCGATCCCGCCCTGGTGGACGTCGACGTTCGTCGCGTGGACGCTCTGGATCCCGCCCTGGGTCAGGCTCAGCGTCTCGCCGCTCACGGATCGGGGTGCCTCCGACGGGCAGGATCGTGACCGTCGCCGCGGCCTCGGCGTCCTCGGGAGGCGGCGTTCGCCGCCGCCGAGGGCCGCGCCGGCGTCTTCGCGGCCGCCGGCTTCGCGCTCGCCGGCGCCGCGGCCTTCGCCCGGCTTGCGCTCGACTGCGGTCTTCGCCGCGCCCTTGCCCGCATCCGCGGCGTTCGATGCCCGGCCGCTGGTCCGCGCCTTCGGACGGACGGTCGGGACGCCCGGTCGAGCCGTTCCCGTCGTCTCGGTGGCGGCCTCTGCGGCGGCCTCGCGAGCGGCCGCTTCCTCGGCGCCGGCCAGGCCGGCGTCCGTCGTCGTCGGGCGTGTCGCGTTCCGCCATGTGCGTCTCCTCCGCGCCAGTCGCGCCGTCGGTGGGCTCCCGAGGCGGTGGCTCGTCAGCCTACCGCGATGACCGGAGAGCGTCACGGCACGGGCGTGGCGCATCGTCCGAGACGGGCGTGAATCGGGGGATGTCGTATCCTGCGCGCCGTGCCGTCACGGCCGCGCCACCGTCTGCCGGCACGACTCCCGCGCTCCGTCCGGCGCGCCGCACTGAGGGACCCCAGATGCCTCCCACACCGGGACTGACACGTTGAAGCGCGCGGCGATCCTCCCGCATCGCGGCCATCGCCGTCGTGGCCGGGCTGGCCGTCGGGGCGTACGCGGCGACGTCCGCGGGTCCGTCGGCCATCTCCGGCCGGCTCCGGCCTCGTCGCGGGGCTCGGCAGCACGCCGCCCTCGCAGGCGCCGGCGGAGCCCTCCGCCTCGGGCCCGGAGTCGCCCTCCCTCGAGCCGTCGCCGAGCGTCTCGCCGACGCCCACCCCGGCGCCGACGCCGGTCCTCGTGCCGGCATCCCCTCACCGGCCGGCTCGTGACGCCGGCCGTCGCGGCCCGTCACCCGATCGCCGTGATGATCGACGACCTCTCGCCGGCCCGGCCGCAGTCCGGGTTCAGCGCCGCCTCGATCGTCTGGCAGGCCCCCGCCGAGGGCGGGATCCCGCGCTACATGATGGTCTTCCAGGAGAACATCCCCGGCGACGTCGGGCCGGTCCGGCAGCTCGCGCTACTACTTCATCGCGTGGGCCGCCGAGCTGCGCGCGGTCTACGCCCACGCCGGCGGCTCGCCGCAGGCTCTCGCCACGCTCCGCGCAGAAGGGCAACGGCCAGCTCGTCTACAACACCGACGAGTTCCGCTGGGGCGGCTCCTTCCGGCGGATCAAGACCCGCTTCGCCGCCGCACAACCTGTACACGACCGGCAAGCAGCTCCGCCGGCTCGTCGCGCAGGTCGGGGCGAAGGACGGGCCGATCAAGTGGCCGTGGACGTTCGCCCCGGACGCGCCGCTCGAGCAGCGCCCGGTCGGCGGGCGGATCACGGTCAACTACCTCGCCAACGCGATCCGCTACGACTACGACCGGACGACGAACACGTACCTCCGGTCGAACACGTCCGAGAAGAAGCAGATCGACGCGTCGACGAAGCAGCGGGTCGCCCCGAAGAACGTGATCGTCATGCTGATGCACTTCGGGCCGCTGAACGACGGATCGAAGAAGCACCGTCTCGAGGCGACCAGGTCATCGGCTCCGGGCCGGCCTGGATCTCGACGAACGGCCGGACGATCACAGGCACCTGGAAGAAGACGGGCCTGACCTCGCCGACCCGCTTCTTCGACAAGAAGGGCAAGCCCGTGACGCTGACGGTCGGCCAGACGTTCGTCCAGGTCATGCCGTACGGCTCGAAGATGACGTTCGTCGCCGGCAAGCCCGCGCCGCCGGCGAGCGACCGGCTCGCCGATCCGTCCGGCCTCGCCAGTCGCCGAGCTCGATCGCCCGCCCGTCCGCGCGCTCGGGTCCGGCTCCGGCGCCGGACGCGCGGCCCGCTCGTCAGCCGCGCGGCGCGGCCGTCGCGTAGACCCGGCGCGTCGCGAGCGCGACGTCGGCGGCCGTCCAGGTGCGTCGCCTCGGCCCGGTCGCGGGCCAGCCCGACCAGCCCGTCGTGGACCCGATCGTCCGCCCAGACGGTCGCGAGCGCCGAGGCCAGGCGCTCCGGGTTCCGCGGCTCGACGAGGATCCCGGCCGTCCCGACGATCTCCGGCAGCGCCCCGACCGCCGACGCCACGACCGGCGTTCCGCACGCGATCGCCTCGATCGCCGGCAGGCCCATCGCGTCGGAGACCGCCGGGCAGGATCGCCGCCCGGGCGCCGCGGACGAGCGCGGCGACGCGATCGTCCGACAGCCGCGGGCGCATAGGCCAGCGTCTCGCCGACGTCCACGCGGGCCGCGGCCCGGGCGAGCGACGCGCGATCGCCGGGCGAGGCGTCGAGGAGCAGCACCCGCGGCGGCCACGGCACGTCCTCGGCCAGCTCGGCGGGCCGGCCGCAGCCGGCCCAGCAGCTCGAGCGCCGCGAGCAGCGTCGAGAGGTCCTGCCGGGCGTCGTACCGGCCGGAGTAGACGAGGTAGCGCTCCGGCAGCCCGAGCCGCTCGCGCTCGGCCCGGCTGTCGGCGCGCGGACGGCCGGACCGGCGACGACCCTCGTCGCCCCGGCCCGGACGGGCCAGAAGTGGAAGGCGGGCCGCGGCGCGAACGGGATGACCCGGATCCGCTCGCGGCGGACGTGGAGCAGCCGCCGCGCGGACGCCGCCGTCGGCCTCGCTCCCGACGATCACCGCCGCGGCGTCGCGCAGGAGGCGGCCCCGAAGCCGCTGGCCGAACCGGGTCGTCGGCGGTCCGCTGGTACGAACGGGCGAGCTCCCACGGCGCGAGGTCGAGGAGGGTCACGACGACGGGCAGGCCCGGTCAGCGAGCGGCACGGACGCCCCGACCGCGTGGTAGACGGCGCCTGCGGCACCGCCGGCGGTGCCCGCCACGCGGCGCCGATGCTGGCGCCGCTGAGCACGAGCGGATCGATCGTCAGCGCAGCCGACCGCAGGAGGTGGGTCGGGGGCAGCAGGCGCCGACCGACGATCTCGAGATCCGGGTACGCGCGTCGTGGGATCGTCGAGGTCCGACCGGAGGAGCAGCGCGAACGACTCGCCCGCGAGTGGCGCCGCGTCGAAGGCGCCGAGCAGCCCGCGGAGGTAGGCGGCGGTCAGCGGCGAGCGATCGGGCTCCTGGATCGGGCGGGCGTCGAGGACGACGCGAACGCCCGCCGGCAGGTCGCCGTCCGGCGGCCACCGGGCGGGATCGGGTCCCGTCGAGTGGCATCGCCGGCATCGTCACTGCGGCTCGGCCTCGCCGGGCGCGGGACCGGCCGCCGGAGGCGCGACCAGATCTCCTCGGCACGGAGCTGGACGACGACGACGAGCGCCTCGACCACGATCCGCCGGCTCATCTTCGACTGGCCGACGCGCCGATCGCGGAACGTGATCGGCATCTCGCGGACCCGCGCTCCGCGACGTGACGCCCGGAATGTCATCTCGATCTGGAACACGTAGCCGCCGGCATGGATGCCCGCGAACGGGATCGCGGCGAGCGCCGCGGCCCGCCAGGCCTTGTACCCGCCGGTCAGGTCGTGGGGAGCCGAGTCCGAGGACGATCCGCGCGAAGAGGCTGCCGCCGCGCGAGATCAGCCGCCGGCCGATCCCCCAGTCGACGACGCCGCCGCCCGCGACGTAGCGGGACCCGATGACGAGATCGGCGGACGCTGTCCTCGATCGGACGCGACGAGCGCCGGCAGCGCGGCCGGGATCGTGCGACCAGTCGGCGTCCATCTGGACGATCGTCGACGCGCCGCCGGCGAGGGCGACGCCAGAATCCGTCGAGGTAGGCCCGACCGAGGCCCTGCTTCGCGGCCCGATGGCGGACTCGGATCCGGGCGTCGACGCCGGCCATGTCGTCCGCGATCCGACCGGTGCCGTCGGGCGAGCCGTCGTCCACGACGAGGAGCGTCGCCCGTCGGGAGCGCGGCGAGGATCGCGACCGCGATCGGGCCGAGGTTCTCGGCCTCGTTGTACGTCGGGAGGACGACCCAGACGCCGTGCGCCGGCCGATCGAGTCACCGGGTCCGGGGCAGGTGCCGGGTCCACGGTGGACGGTGCGGCCGGGTCTGCGGCCGCGCCGCCTCGGCGGAGCGTCGATCGTCATCGTCGGGCCAGTGTAGTCGGCGGTCATCGGACCAGCGACCGTGCGGGAAGTCGTGTTCAGGCCTCCCCGAGACGTCCCGACCCGAGATGGCGATGGTCGCGGTCCCGGCCGACCCTTCGCGACGACGAACGTGACGCGATAGCGAGCCGCCGCCGAGCCACGTCGCGGTCCTCGTGACCGCCGTCGCGGCCGGCTGGATGAACGTGACGGCCGGCGCGGCCTGAGCGGCTCGGTCGGTCGACAAGAGTGACCGTCAACGTCTGGCCGGCGGTCAGCGCACCGGACGACAGGGCGACGGCGAAGGCATCGACGAAGAGGCTCCGCGTGATCACGGTCGTGCTGATCGTGCTCGCGGCCGTCATCCGGACCGTGTAGGTCCCGCGGGGCACGAGGACGCCGGCGGCGTTCCGGCCGTCCCAGGTCCAGCTGTGGGTCCCGGCTCCCAGGCTCCGGCTCGCCCAGAGGGTCCGGACGAGCGGTGGTTCCGGAGTAGATCGCCGCGCTGACCTTCGCCGTGCGGCCGAGCTTGAACGTCTGCGCCGCGGTCGCCGCGATCGCATCGCCGTCCTGGGGGAAGAACGACGCCGGGGCCCAGTGGACGATCGCGATCGTCCGATCCACCCTGATCGCAACCGATCGGGTCGCGGCGTTGCCGGCCGCATCCCGGCCGCTGATGCGGATCGTGTAGGCACCGTCGGCGACCCGTTTGCCGGACGCCGTCGTGCCCGTCCACGTCACCGCGCCGGACGATGCCTTCGCGATCGACCAGGAGCGGATCGACGGTGGATCCGTGGAAGACGCGGACCGTGCCGGTGATCGCCTCGGGGGCCGACCAGGCCAGGCGGGCGCTGTCGGCGACGCCGTCACCGTTCGGCGAGAAGGTCACGGGCGCCGTGGCGGAGATCGCGGGCGCGGTCCGATCGAGGCGAACGATCCAGGATCCGGCTGGCCCGGTTGCCGGCAGCGTCGGCCACGAGCAGCTGGAGCTGGTACGTCCCGTCCGGCGCGATCGTCCCGGCACTCGTCCTGCCGGTCCACGTGAGCCGGGCGGTGCCACCGGCGCCGAACCGGATGAGGATCGGCGGACCGACCCGCGACCCGTTGATCGGCGCGACACCGAAGGCCCAGCTCGTCGCACCCGTGGCGGCGAGCGAGACCTTCACCGAGTCGACGATTCCGTCGCCGTTCGGCGAGATGAGCGCTCCGCTCACCGAGGCGGATCGCACGACCGGCGGGACGCGTGTCGATCGTCACGCCGTAGGCGAGCTGGCTCGCGGCCCGGAAGGTCGACGGCCGGGTTGTAGTACGTGGCGGCGCCCTTCCGGCCGACGAGGCTCACGAGGTAACGGCCGTCCACGCAGGCGGTGCCCGGCGACCGTGCCGTTCCAGGTCGTCGCCTGGGGCCCTGCGGCCAGCCGGTTGACGGGGACCTCGCCGACGAGCGCCCCGTTGGCCGGAACACGCGGAGCACGAGCCGGTCCAGCGCCCACCGCGTTGGTCCAGTCGATCCGGAGCGCGTCCTTCGAACGGTCGCCGTTCGGCGAGAAGGAGCGCTGGTTCACCGGACCGGCGCCGGATCCGATGCTCGCGGCGCCTGCGCCGTTGAACGTGAGGTGGCCGAGATAGGCGTCGATTCGCGTGGCGTTGGGGGCCTTCGTCGGGCGCGACGAGGGTCTGGCTCGAGGTTCGGGCGGCCACCCAGCCGCCGCGGATCGCCGGCCGGATCGCGGTCCACTCGGTGAGGGGCCCGACGACCTGGTACCAGGTGTAGCCGTCGGCGTTGCGCGGTCCGCCGACGATCGCGAGCAGGTTGCCGGTCGAGACGGTGCCCACCTTCGGCGGCCGAGCGTGTCGGCCGCCGCCCGGACGATCAGGCCGTCCGCCAGGACCATGCCCGAACCCGCCGACGGCGAGCGCCGGGCCCGGCGGCCGGGCCGTGCGAGGCGACGTTCCAGGCGCTCCGGTTGCCCTTCGCGTCGCGGGCCCGGACCCGGAACGCGTAGCCGTGGCCGTCGACGCCGAGCCAGACGGCCGGACGTCGCCCTCGTCGCGGTCAGCCACGGTCGACCCACGGGCCGCCGTCGATCGAGACCTGGATGTCGTACGCCGGCGATCCCGACGTCGTCGGTGCCCGGTCCACGCCACCGAGAATCGCCGGGTTGATCGTCCGGACCGGCAGGGTCCGGATCCCGACGGTCGGCGGCGTGGTGTCGTTGATGAACTTCGCCTGGATCGTGTTCGACAGCTCGGGTCGCGTCCCGTCGTAGCCGAGCGCCCAGATGCCCGCGCCGCGGAGCCCGTACTGGTTCACCAGGTCGTACTTCCGGCCGATCGCCGCAGCGTCGTCGACGTAGAGCTGCCGCCACGACGTCACGCAGCCATACGTCGCGGTGCAGTTCTGGCGCCGATACGCGGTCCAGGCGACCTGCTCGTTCGCGTCGTAGCGACGGCCGTACCGGGCGAGGTAGGTCGGCGGCCGTGTCGTAGGTGACGGTCGTCGATGGAGCCGGTCCTCGCCGAGCTCGTGTTCGCCCGCGTTCGCGGAGCTGCTCGACGTCGACCAGGCGCGGCCGTAGTACGGCACGCCGAGGATCACCTTCGATGGCGACACGCGCGCCGTGTACGCGACGATCGTGTCCCGGATGTCGTAGCCGGACCGGTCCACGGGGGCGATCGAGCCGACCGGGCTCGAGGCGGAGCTCCGGTAGTCGTAGCCCATGATGAAGATCGCGTCGGCGCCGCCCGACGCGGTCGCGGCCTCGATCGGGTAGTTGCCGATCGAGCCGGTCGTGTCGAACGTGATCTGGTAGCCGCTTGTGGACCCGGTTCAGCTGCGCCCGGATTCCCCGGACGAGGGCGGTGAACTCCGTGTCGTAGCCGCTCGCGAGCGGCTCGAAGTCGAGGTTGACGCCGTCCGCCCCGCGATCGCGGACCGCCGCCGCGATCTGGCGGGCCAGGTTGGCCCGAGCCGACGGGCTGCCGAGCAGGCTCCGCTGGCGGTGCGAGCCCGGAGCTGTTCCAGCCGAAGCTCTGGACGGTGAGGACGACCCGCGTGTGGGCTGCGGTGGGCGGCCGAGATGATGCTCGTCATCTTCGCGCTGGTCCAGCCGCTCCAGCCGACCGATGTCGAGCCGTCGCTGTTCCGCTTCTGGAGGTTGCCCGCGCCGTCCGCCCCGACCCCGAAGTAGGCGATCGTCGAGATCCGCCGGTAGTCGAGACGGAGCGCGCTCGAGCGTCAGCTCCCAGTACGGCAGGAAGCCGAAGATCTCGCGGCGGAGGCCGGTCCGCGTGACGGCGGCTTCGGTGGTGACGGTGCGCCGGCGCCGGCTCCGGACTCGTAGGACAGGCTGATCGCGCGAATGCTCGAACGGTTGTCGTTCGGGAGGTCGATCGTGCGATCGGGCAGGGTCGGGACCGGGTCCAGCGCCGGCTCCGGTGGTCTCGCGGCGCATCGCCCGGCCGTCCAGGCGACCGCCCGGCAGCGCGGTCGGGGCGCCGCCACCAACGGACCAGCGGTCGCCGGCTCGGGGCGTGAAGGCGGCGGCGACCCGTCCACCCGGCGTGAAGGCGTCCGATCGCCGGCGTGGGCCATCGCCTCGCACGTACTGGATCGACGGCTGGAGCCCGCCGAGGTCGGCCGTGCGCATCCGGCGACGTGGCCGCGGGGGGCGACTCGCCGTCCCGTCCTCCGTCGATCACGGCCGTGGCCGATGGAGCGCGGCAGCGATCGAGCCGTCGGTGGTCGCGGGCGAGGCGGCCGTGAGGGAGGCGGCGTGGTCCAGCGCGGCGGCGGGCGTGATCGGGGCGGCGCCCGACACGATCAGGACGAGCGTCAGGAGCGGTGACCCCGCGGAACGGCCGAGCCGCACGGGGGAGCGGCGGAATCCGGGCGACAACAGCGATCCTCCAGCGATCCTCCCCGTCGCCGCGGCGACGGTCTCTCGCGTCGACCGCCACGTCTCGACCCGCCGTTGCCGACCACCGAATCGTGCGCCCGCCGCCGCGAGGCCGGCCAGTCCGCCGATGGTCCTGTTCGATGCAGTACGGTGGGGTCGGGTGTGGTCCGGGACCCGTCGCCGCAGCGGTCAGTGGAGGGTCGAGCGACCGCGTCGTGGCCTGGGTCCGGCCGTCGTAATCCCTGGCCCAGACCTTCAGCTTGAGCGTCCCGGCGGATCCACCCGACTTCAGGGTGAACGTCAGGCGGAACGTGCGGCTGTCGACGCGGCTCATCGTCAGGATGGAGGTCGTGAGGCCGGGCTGGGTGACGTACAGGCGCGGCGTGCCCTGGAGGGGCTCGGCGGACGTCGCGGTGATCGTGATCTTCGCGCCGCGCTTCGGGGCGGTCGTCGACGGCGCGATCGCGAACGCGTCGAGCTCGACCCTGGACGCCTGGGCGTACACGAAGGTCCCGTCGGAGGCGTAGACGTACGAGGTGTACGTCCCGACCGGGAGCATCGTCCCGTCGGGCCGTCGTCCATCGAACGTCCACGACTGGCTGCCCGCGGGGAGCGCCACGTTGTCGAGATGCGTCACGACGATCGCCCCGGACGAGTTGCGGAGCGTCCAGGAGACGGTCGCCGGCCGGCTGAGCCGGAACGACAGGACCGACGTGGGTGCGAAGCGGTCGAGATCGTTCGGGTAGATCAGCGTCGCCGAGCTGGCGACGAACCCGAGCAGGGTGACGACGCGGACCGTGCGGGTGCGCCCGGGACCGCCGTTGCCGACCGTGTCGCGGGCCGCCATCGTGATCACGTACTCGCCATCGGGCACGACCGCGCCGCCGTTGTCCCGCCCGTCCCAGGTCAGGGTCGTCGCCCCACCACTGGAGGGGACGCTGAACGTCCGGACGGTGACGTTCGAGCCGTCGGCGACGCGGACGGCGATCGAGCCGGCCTCCGTCGGGGTCGCGACCGTCGAGATCGTGTCGACGACCCCGTCGCCATTCGGGCTGAACGTGTTGACCGTGGCGGCGTCCGGCGAGATCGAGCTGATCGACGGTGGGGTCGTGTCGACGACCAGCGTCCCGGTCCCGGTCGCGACGCCGTTCTGCCAGGCGTCCGTTCCGTGCAGCGTCCAGGTGTAGGTGCCGTCCGCGACGGGGCTGCCGGCGACGAGCCCGTCCCACGTCGCGGCGACCTCCCTGCCGTTCCCGCTGCTCGTGGCGAGCACAGTGCCGTCGTGGTCGCGGACGTCGAACGTCCAGGAGACCGTCTCCGAGAACAGGGCGCCGACCGACTCCTTGTCGGCGACGCCGTCGCCGTTCGGTGAGAAGCGGGCGAGGCCGCTGTCGATGCCGATCAGGACCGGCGCCCGGCTGTCCTTCGGCGCGAGATGGTCGGCCGGCACGAAGCCGGCGATCGTCGGATCGTCGAGGCCCTGGACCTGGAGGAGTGCCGGGGTGTCGGCCGTGGCCGGCAGGCCCAGCGCGAGGACCCGGAGGCGCGTCCCCTCCGGCAAGTCGAGCGTCGGATCGCCGGCCGCGGCGGCCAGGGCCGCGGCGGTCGCCGCGGGCAGGAGGGGCGTGTCCGGTGCGTCGACGAGGGCTCGTCCCGGGATGACGAGGCTCGTCGGGTCGACGCCCGTGTCGCCGACGGCGTTCGTCACCGCGGTCGTCGTGATCGTGGGCTTCGTCACGAGTGAGCGGTAATAGCCGGCCGAGGCCGTGTCCGTGTCGGACCAGGCGGTGTAGCCGGGCGACCGGGTCGAGGCGAAGCTCGCCTCGTGCCCGTGGTAGTCGGGAACGGTCCGCCACAGGTTGACGATCGTCTGGCCGGTGGTGAACAACCCGCGGATGTAGCTGACGAGTCCGCCGTGGCCGTCGGCGATGACCGCCCGCGCGCCGCCCTTGATGAAGCCGGCCGCGTAGTTGTCGATCCGCTGCCGGGCGACCGTGACGCTGGGCGCCGTGTTTCCGGGCTCGGAGTTGCCGGAGGCGTAGCAGAGATTGCCGAGGAGGACGATCGCGTTCGGGGCGAGTCCGAGCGTCGCCATGGACGGCTCGCCGTAGTACTTGTGCACGTTGTCGGACAGGTTGGCCGGGTCGTTCAGGCCCATCCCGTCCTTCGTCGTGTACTTGGCGTCGTACGTGTAGGGGCTAGGCCAGCCGTTGCCGTGGCCGTAGTACAGGACGATGTTCGCTCCGGCGACGGCCGCCTTGACCTTCGCCCAGGTGGCGTTCGGGCTGTAGACCTTCGTGACCTTCGCGGTGTACTTGATCGCCTCGGCGTAGGCCTGGTCGGCGTACGAGCGATACGTGCTCGTGGAGCCCTCGGTCGCACCGACGATGATCACGACCTTGGCCGTGCTGACCGGCACGGCCGCCGACACCGGCGCGGACACGACGAACGCGCTGATGGCGGCGAGAACGGCAACGGAGGCGAGACGACGCAATGCGGCTCCGGTCGAGCTCGAGTGGGCGAATCGCGGGCAGGAGCGCCCACGCGCCTGGATGAGTGCCTGCGCAGCGTGCTCGCGGAGGCCGCGCAGGCCAATCGCGGGATGGTCCGGGGCTCGATGGCCCGATCGACCGCTCGCCGGGTCGGGACGCGGGCGGAGCGGTGTGGTCCGGTGGGCGTGGGGCCCGGCCGGTGTGGTGCGTGGTGTCCACGGTACGTCGACGCGGCTGTGGACAACTCGCCGGCGGCGCACGCCGTGCACGTCGCAGCGGCCCCGGTGCATCGCTGAGCCGACGCGATCCTGCCGTCTCGTCATCGGGCGACGAAATCTGGCGGTAGGACTCGCCGGGTCAGTCGCGGAGGCTTGCCACGAGGTCCAGCAGCGAGGGGTTCGAGCGGTCGCGGTCCGACAGTGTCGGCCGGCCGTCGGCGGCCCCGGGGACCCGCGGCCACGGCACGGCCGCCGTCGGGTCGTCCCAGGCGAAGCCGAGCTCATCGCTGCCGTCGTACTCGTTCGTGACCAGGTAGAGCAGCTCCAGGTCGTCGAGGGCGAGGAAGCCGTGGGCGACGCCGGTCGGGATCACGACGAAGTCGTCGGCGCCGAGCTCGCGGGTCTCGACGAGCGGGCGATCCCCGGTCCCGCTCGCCAGCGGCCGGACGTCGACGAGGGCCACGAACGCCCGACCCGCCGCCACGAGCCAGTAGTCGAGCTGTCGGCGGTGGTAGTGGAGGCCGCGGAGCACGCCGCGTGCCGAGGTCGACAGATTGGCCTGGACGAACCGCGGCTCGAGACCGGGCGCGGCGCCCGTGTCGGCCGGAAGCAGCACGGGAAAGGTCGAGGCGCGCCACACCTCGCGGAATGCGCCTCGGCTGTCGCCATGTCGGGTCGATCGGCGCCGTACCGCACCCCGGACAGGCCGGACGGCGGCCGGGTCAGATCGGACATCGGCGTCTCAGCGTCCGGCCGTCGCGGGCCGGGATCGGTCCCGCAGCAGGCCGGGCATCCGGTCGGCCAGAGCCAGCGGCCAGGATCGGAGCAGCTCGCCGCCCGGCAGCGGCGTCGGCGCGAGGACGGCCCACGCGGGCGGCGTCGACGGCCGCGGCCATGTCGCGGAAGGGACGTCCTCGGTCGGAACGTCCACGCGAGCCTGGCGGAGGACCTCGCGTGCCCACTCGGCGCGACTCGCGATCCCGGCATTCACGACGTGGTGGGTGCCCGCGATCGCCGCGCCACCGATCAGCTCGGCGATCGCTTCGGCGAGGTCGTGGGCGGCCGTCGGCGAGCCCGTCTCGTCGGACGACGAGGCGGAGCGGCTCGCCGGCCGCCAACGCGCGATCGGCGGCGGCGAGGATCTTCGTCGGGAAATCGGCGCCCGGTGGCCCGAAGAGCCAGGCCGTCCGCACGATCCCGAGCGCCGGGCCGTCGACTGGGGCGCTCAGCGTAGGCGGCCCGCGCGCCCTCCTCGCCCGCCAGCTTGGAAGCGCCGTATGCATTGATCGGGTTCGTGGGGTCGTCCGGCCCGTATCCCATGCCGTCCGTCCGTCGGCCGTCGAAGACCTCGTTCGTCGAGACGACGACCAGGTCGATCCCGCGGGCCGCGGTCGCGACCGCGAGCGCAGCCGTCGCCCGTCCGTTCCGGGCCATCGCCAGCTCCGGGTCCCGGGCGCAGCCGTCGACGTCGGTCCATGCGGCGGCGTGGACGACGACCTCGGGGCGGTCGCGGTCGAGCAGCGCCGCGAACCGCGTCCGGCGCGTCGAGGTCGAAGATCGGCCGCGTCCAGGCGAGCGGCCCGAACGGCCCGGTGAACGGCGACTCCTCGAGCGCGGTGACGAGCGCCCGCCCGAGCCGGCCGCCCGGCACCCGTGACGGCGACGCGCATCCGCTCAGGCCTCGGTCGAGGCGGCCAGCCGGTCGCCGTACTGGCGCTCGTAGTAGGCGTCCCAGTCGCCGCTCTTCGCCGCCCGCCACCAGGCCTCGTTCGCCCGGAACCAGTCGACGGTCGCGGCGAGTCCCTCGGCGAACGGCGTCCGGTTCGTCCAGCCGAGCGCGGCGAGCTTCGAGCCGTCGAGGGCGTAGCGGCGGTCGTGGCCGGGCCGGTCGGGCACGCTCCGGACGAGCGACCACGGCTTGCCCAGCCGCTCGAGGAGCGCCGTGACGACCTCGCGGTTCGTCAGCTCGGCGGAGCCGGGCACGTTGTAGGTCTCGCCGCTCGCGCCGAAGCGGAGAACGTGGTCGATCGCGCCGGCGTGATCGGAGACGTACAGCCAGTCGCGCTCCTGGAGCCCGTCGCCGTAGAGCGGCAGCGGCTGGTCGTCGATCGCGTTCGTGACGAACAGCGGGATCAGCTTCTCGGGGTGGTGGAACGGCCCGTAGGTGTTCGAGCCGCGGGTGACGACCGCGTCGATGCCGTGGGTCACGACGTAGCTGTGGACGAGCAGCTCGCCCGCGGCCTTCGCCGCCGAGTACGGCGAGCGCGGCGCGAGCGCGTCGCTCTCGCGTGAACGGCCCTCGAGGACCGCGCCGTAGACCTCGTCGGTCGAGACCTGGAGGTAGCGCACGGGTGGCCGGCCGTCCGCGGCCCGGTCGGCGGACGCGGTCCGCACCGCCTCGAGCAGGACGTGGACGCCGATCACGCCCGTCCGGAGGAACGCCTCCGGATCCAGGATGCTCCGGTCGACGTGCGATTCGGCGGCGAAGTTCAGGACGGCGTCGCTCTCGGCGACGAGCGGCCCGACGACATCGGGATCGGCGATGTCGCCCTGGACGAATCGGTAGCCGCGCGGCGAGCTCGGGATCGGCCTCGACGGCGGCCAGGTTCGACCGGTTGCCGGCATAGGTCAGCTTGTCGAGGACGGTGATCCGGGCGCCGTCGCGGCGGCCGAGGACGTCGCGGACGTAGGCGCTGCCGATGAACCCCGCGCCACCCGTGACGAGCAGGCGGGCATCCGGGCGGATCTCCCCCACGGCTAGCCGACCGGCCGCTCGACGGGCCGGGCCAGCCGCCCGGCCTCGTCGTCGTCCCGGGCCAGCTCGGCCGCCCGGATCAGCGACGGGACCGTCCCCGCGTCGGTCCAGTGGCCGTCGTAGACGCGGCTGAACAGGCGCCCCTCGGGGATGTAGTGGTTCAGGACGTCGGTGATCTCGAACTCGCCTCGCCCGGACGGAGCGAGCGTGTCGATGACGGAGAACGCGTCCGGCCGGAGGAAGTAGACCCCGATCGGGATCAGGTCGCTCTTCGGCTGGGCCGGCTTCTCCTCGAACCCGACGACGTTGCCCGCGGCATCGAGCTCGGCGACGCCGAACCGCTCCGGATCCGGGACGCGATAGAGGAGCGTCCCCGCGCCCCACGGCCCCGCCTCGAACTCGGCGGCGACCGGGGCGAGCGCCGGGCCGCGCAGGATGTTGTCGCCGAGAACGCAGCAGAACGCGTCGTCGCCGACGAAGTCGCGGGCCAGCCCGATCGCGTGGGCGATCCCCAGCGCGCCGCGCTGGTAGCGGTACGTCAGGTCGAGCCCGAAGTGCGAGCCGTCGGCCAGCAGCTCGACGACGTCGCCGACGCTCTTGCCGCCGACGATGACCATGACCTCGCGGATGCCCATCCCCGCGAGCGTCTCGATCGGGTAGTAGATCATCGGCCGGTCGTAGATCGGCAGCAGGTGCTTGTTCGTGACGATCGTCAGCGGGAAGAGCCGCGTCGCGGTCCCGCCGGCGAGGACGATGCCCTTCACGCCCTCAAGGTAGCAGAGGCGTGGCCGTCGGCCGCGGCGACCGCGCCGGCTGGATGCAGGGCTGCTCGCCGCCCGGCAGCGGCCCGCTCTGCCCGGTCAGGTCGCAGTTGATCGGGGTGTCGTCGGCTCCGGGCAGTCCGCCGACGTAGTCGAGGACGACGAGGACGTAGGCCACCTTGTCGAGGTCGGTCGTCGGCTGGAGGTAGGCCGTCTGGACGACCGAGCTCGGCTCGTGGCGGACGTCGGTGATCTCGCCGATCAGGAGCCCCTTCGGGTACGGCGAGCGGATCCCGCCGGGCAGCTCGATCCCTGCCGTCAGGACCTGCTCGCCGGGCTGGACCTTCTCGGTCGAGTCGATGTTCTGCATGATCAGCGCCCCGCCGAGCTGGCCCGTGACGTCACCCTTCGCCGCGTTCGTCTCCGTCTGGCCGATGACGGTCGAGGAGCGATCGCTGATGAGGGTCACGATCGCGAAGTTCGGGCCGACGTCGCTGACCCGTCCCGACGAGGGCGCCGCCGGCGGCGATCACGACGTCGCCCTTCTCGATCGCAGCGTCGGAGCCCTTCGAGATCGTGACGGTCCGGCGGACCTCGCTCGACTCGCGGGCGATCACCTCGGCCGCCGCCGTCTCGTACCGGAACGAGTTCTTCAGCTGGAGCAGGGTCGTGAGCTGCTCGTTCTCCTGCTCGAGAGATTGGGCGCGGGTGTTGTCGGCGGTCAGCCGCTCGTTCTCGCGGCGGAGCGCGGCGTTGTCCGTATGGAGTCGATCGATCTCGCCGATCGCCGCGAACGCCCCGGCGATCGTGTCGGCGACGTTGTGCATCGCGCCCTGGACCGGCCGCAGGGCGAAGCCCATCGCGTTCTGGAACTCGGTGATCACCGGGCTCGACGAGATCGCCATCAGGATGAGGCTCGTCGCGAGGAGGATGGCGAACGCGACCGCCCGGCGGCGAGCGGTGCGGGTGGCGAACATCGTGGTCATGCGGCGATCCCCTGGGGCGTCGGCCCCGGCGTGCGTGTCGTCAGCGAGGCGGACGAGCGTACGTGTCGGCGACCAGGACGCGGTCCATCTTGTCGAGCTCCTCGAGGACGACGCCGGTGCCCCGCGCCACGCAGGTCAGCGGGTCGTCGGCGACGTGGACCGGCATCTGGGTCGCGTCGGCGACCCGTCGGTCGAGGCCGGCGAGGAGCGCGCCGCCGCCGGCGATCACGATCCCCTGGTCCATGATGTCGGCGACGAGCTCCGGCGGCGTCTCCTCGATCGTGTCCTTGATCGTATCGACGATCTGGGCGACCGACGGCTCGATCGCCTCGCGGATCTGGTCGGCGCCGACCTCGACGCTCCGCGGCAGGCCCGTCAGGAGGTCGCGACCGCGGAGCGCCACGCGCTGGGCGTCCCAGTCGCCGGGGTACGCCGATCCGATCGCGATCTTGATGTCCTCGGCCGTCCGCTCGCCGAGGAACAGGTTGTACTCGCGGCGGGCGAACGTGACGATGTCCTGGTCCATCTCGTCGCCGCCGATCCGGATGCTCCGGGACACGACGATGCCGCCCAGGCTGATGACCGCGACCTCGGTCGTCCCGCCGCCGATGTCGACGATCAGGCTGCCCGACGGCTCGCTGACCGGCAGTCCGGCGCCGATCGCGGCGGCCATCGGCTCCTCGATCAGCCGCGCCCAGCGTGCGCCGGCGTTGAGGGCCGCGTCGCGGACGGCGCGCTTCTCGACCTCGGTCACGCCCGACGGGATCCCGAGCAGCATCCGCGGCCGCGGGATCATCCCGACCCGGTCGTGGACCCGCTTCACGAAGTACTTGATCATCTGCTCGGTGACGTCGAAGTCGCTGATGACCCCGTCGCGGAGCGGCCGGATCGCGATGATGCTCGCCGGCGTCCGCCCGACCATCCGCTTCGCCTCGGCACCGATCGCCAGGACCTGCTTCGTCTTCGCATCGATCGCCACGACCGACGGCTCGCTCATCACGATGCCCCGGTCGCGCACGTGGACCAGCGTGTTCGCGGTCCCGAGGTCGATCCCGATGTCGCGGGAGAAGAGGCCGAGGAAGCGATCGAGCATGACGGCGAGCAGGTCCTTCGCGGTGGTGGGCGTCCGGTCGAACGCTGCGGCTCCGAGGCGGGCAGTGGCCGGATCGCGCGTTCGAGTCTGTCAGGCGGGGAAGCGCGAGCAGTATACCCGGGCCGGTCGGAGAGGCCGGTGACGGAGGGCGGAGCGCTCGACACGATCAGAGCAGGACGACGACTCCGTTCACCACGCCGTGGAGAAGCATCGCCGGATAGACGCTCCGCGTCCGGACCATGAGCGCAGCGCAGGCCGTGCCGAGGCCGGCCGCGAAGGCCATCTGACCGATCACGAACGCGGATGCGAGGGACGTGGCATTCGCGGCGTGCGCAAGCCCGAAGGCCAGGCCGTTGACCAGGACCGCCAGGATCGTCGCCGGGCGCGGCCGAAGCAACCGGGCGAACACGCCGAGCAGGACCGTGAGGAGGACGGCCCGGAAGACGAGCTCCTCGGTGACCGGAACGACGATCGTCTCGATGAACAGCGACGCGTCGTCGTACGGCGTCCCCCCGATCACCGTGATCAGCACGGCGGTGACGATCGCCGCGACGACGCAGGTGCCGACGATGAGCGGCCCGTGTCGCGAGATGTCGCCCATCCGGAAGCCGAAGGCCTCCGGTCGCCACACCACGATCGCGCCGCCCACGAGGGCGAGCCAGCTCGAGAAGAGCAGACCGCGGGCCACCGTCTCGCGTGCGTCGACGTAGCCATTGAGGAACGCGAACCACGGCTCGTTCAGCCGTGCAACGGCGAACGCTGCGACCCAGGCGATCACCACCGTCGCCGCCACCAGCGCGCCGGACCATGCGGCGTCTCGCTCCGGCCCGGACGGACCGGCGCCATCGAATGCAAGGCGCTCACCCGAACCGGACACGTGAGGGGCAGAGCGTTCGGTCATCGCGGCACGGTCCTCCAAGCCCATGACACCGGATGCTCGGGTCGGCAGCCAGTGCCGAGCGGACCGACCGGCAGGGCCGACGGTCACCGAGGGCCGAACGCGGCCGGGCGCCCCGGTCGATCGAACGAGACGCCCCGGTCGCGGAGCGAGACCCAGGCGTCGTGACCGACGACGAGGTGGTCGAGCACGTCGATGTCCAGCAGGCGGCCGGCGGCGAGCGCCTCCGCCGTCAGGTGGAGGTCGTCCGGCGACGGCGTCGGGTCGCCGGACGGGTGGTTGTGGACGAGGATCAGGCCGCTCGCGTTGAGGCGGACCGCGTCGCGGAACAGCTCGCCCACCCGGACCAGCGACTGACGACACGTTGCCCTGGTAGACCGTTGCGACCCGGAGGACGACGTTCTTCGTGTTCAGGAGCACGACCCGGAGCTCCTCGCGCTCCAGCCGGCCCATCTGGAGGAGCAGCCGATCGGCGACGTCGCGCGGCGAGCGGATCGTCCAGCGAGCCGCCGGCCAGTCCGCCATCAGCCGCCGGCCGAGCTCGAATGCGGCCACCAGCTGAGCCGCCCGGGCCGCGCCGACACCTGCCAGCGCCTCGAGCTCGCCGTCGGTCGCCCGGGCGAGACCCGTCAGGCCGTCATGGCGCGCGAGCGCGTCCGTCGCCGAGGTCCAGCGCCGATCTCCCGCGTGACCCTGATCCCCAGAGGAGCGCGATCAGCTCCGCGGCCGACAGCCCACCGGCACCGCGGAGGGCCAGCCGCTCGCGCGGCCGCTCGTCGGCGGGGAGCTCGCGGATGACGCGCCCCGTTCGGGACGAGCCGTGTCCGCGATCGCCGGTCCGCTCAGCGTCCATGGGCCACCAGGGTGGGCGGCGGAATGGGCGTCCCCGGACCCGAACGACGGAAGCCCGCCGATTCCTCCCGCCATCCGGACCCGGGAACGCGGCGAACGATAGCGAGCGACCCTCACCCGCCGGTCACCCGGGGATGCACCGGGCGGCGCCGCGCTTCACGGGACATGGCGCCCGGCGCGTCAGCCGATCGCGGTCCGAGCCACGAGCTCCGCGAGCAGCAGGAGGATCCCGTTGAAGGCCATGTGGAGCCCGAGCGGCGCCCAGATCGAGCCGCGCCGCAGGAAGAGCCAGCCGAGCGCGAACGCGACCGGCAATCGGGTGGCGAACCCGACGACGATCAGCCCGCCGACCTGGCCCAGGCTGTCACCCCCGACCGTCAGGACGTGGGCCAGCGCGAAGAGCAGCGACGCCCGCACGAGCGCGCCGTTGTCGCCGACCGTCCGTCGCCAGGCAGTGATCGCGAAGCCACGGAAGACGGCCTCCTCGGCGATCGGAGCGACGATCGCGCCCGGCGATCAGCTGGACGATGAGCCCGCTCGCCACGCCCGTCGGCGGCAGTGGCGCCTCGGGCTGGACCTGGAAGACCGACACGAGTGCAGCGGCGACGATCGGCGGTCACGCCGATGACCGGGAGCGCCACCAGCCCGCCCGTCGATGAGGTCCCCGGCCGCCCGCCTGTCCGGCCGGAGCCAGCCCATCTCCGTCCAGGACAGGGCGTTCGTCCCGACGACCGTGAGCCGGATCACGCCGAGGAAGACGAGGGCCTGGAGGCTCACGCCGATCAGCCGGACCACGTAGTCGGCGAGACCGAGTCGGTGCCGAGGACGAGCTGCAGGACGGCGCCGACCGGGAACCCGATCGCGTAGGTGGCCGCGATCATCGCGGCGAAGACCAGGTACGGCGACGGGCCCGCGTAGGCCTCGCCGCGGGCGCGGCGCTCGATCGACTGGTTGCCCGCGCCGGCGATCAGGCCGATCGCGAGGATCGTCGGCCCGACGAAGTAGACGAGCAGGCCGGACGGAGCCAATGCCCCGACGACCGTGATGCCGAGGCCGAGGATCGTCGCGAGCCAGCCGACGACGAACAGCCCGGGCGCCGCACGGCCCTCGATCGTGAAGAAGCCGAGGCCGGGCCGGGCGGCAGCGGCAGGGGCCTGCGGTCCCGGGCCGGCCTCGCCTGGTGGTTCCTGGCTGTCGGGGATCGATGGGTCGGGGATGGGCGCCGATGGGCCCGCCTGGACCCGGATCGCTCGTCATCGGCGCGCCGTCATCGGCGCCGCTCACCCCTCGGGAAGGACGTCGGGCGTCTGCCGAGGTGCGGCGCGAGCGCGGTCGCCGCGGACCGGCTCGCGCGAGGCCGTCCCGGTCTCGCCGCTCCGGCTCGACGTACGACGTGTCGGCCGTGCGGGCGAGCCGCGCCGGGTCGTCAGCGGCGGGCAGCGGCGTGATCGGGGCCGGGCCGGCCGCCGGACGACGCGGCGAGGGCCGCCGGCAGGGCGCTCGAAGTCCTTGCCGCACCACGCGCAGAGCGACCAGTCGAGGCCGACGAGCCGGCTGCAGTTCGGGCAGACGCGGTTGAGGCGGGTCCGGCACGTCGGACAGATGATCCATTCCTCGTTCACGCGGCGAGCGCAGGTCGGGCAGCTCTTGATCGCCTCGACCTCGGCGAGGAGCGCCTCCTCGGCGAGGTTCCGCTCGTAGGTCTCGCCGATCTTCTCGTGGGGCCGGATGATCTTGTACACGAAGATCGCGAGCGGGAAGAAGATCGGGGTGAACAGGATGATGAAGCTCGCCGCGACGTACGGCAGGATCGGGTTCTCGTTCCGCTGCTGCATGTCGCGGAAGGCCCAGTAGGCGCCGGCGAGCCACAGGATGATCAGGTAGACCGCGATCGCCTGGAGGGCGAGCTGGACGACCGCGCTGCTGAAGAACCCGGCGAGGGCGTCACCGATCCCGGAGAGGATCTGGTCCATGCGGCTTGGTGCCTGCCTCCGTTCGGCCGTTCCGCGCGCCGGTCACCCGGCGGACCGGACCGCCCGCCTCGCGGCGGGCCGGCATCCGGCGCAGTGTAGCAGGGGGCCGAACGCGCCTCTGACGTCGAACGCCCCCTGCCGGCTCGGCCCTAGACGGGCGGCTCCTCGGGTTCGTGACGGCGGACGTCGAGGATGCCCCCGATCGCCGAGGATCGATCGTGCCGCCGAGGACGAGCCAGACGCCGACGAACCGCTCGAACACGCCGAACACGTACGGCCACAGCAGGCCGATCAGCACGGCCGCGAGCGACGACGGCGATCGGCCCGATCGGGACCCGGCCGAGGCGACCGCCCGCGAGGGCCACGCACGACGAGCGCCGAGCAGGCCCGCGACGATGATCCAGTGACCGGGGCCGGCGAGGCCCCAGCGGCTCCAGTAGCTGCCGCCGAGGCCGTTGCCGGCCAGCACGGCGGCCCACGGCAGGAGGAAGCCGAGGCCGGCGATCGCCGCCCCGGCCCCGATCAGCCGGCGCGGGATGTCCTCGGTGATCCCGAATGCGCCGAGCGTCTCGGCGACCGAGCGCCCGGGCGTCGGCGGCCGCTCGACGCGTCCGGCGCCACGGTCGCGGCGACAGGTGCCGGCCTGGGCGCCGTCGGTGCATCGGGCGGTGGCATGGCCGCAGACGGCGACAGGTAGGCACCGGCTGGCGTCCGTGCCGCCGGGATCGGGCCGGGTTGCGGCACGCCCTCCGGCGGCCAGACGCGCGCGGCCGCGGCGGCGCGGGCGGCGGCCACGGGCGCGTCGTCGTCGAGGTCGTCCTCGAACTCGTCGTCGTCAATCGCGTCCTCGGCGGCGGACGAAGCGCTTCGATCGGCTTCGGGCTCGATCAGGCCCAGGACGGACGGAAGGGGTCGCGACACTGGCACGGGCTGCGGACGCTCCGGCCATGACGGCTCGGACGCGGCAGACCCGGGCGTCGACGCCGCGGCCGGCGCGCGCGGCGCGGGCGGCGCGGGCTCGACGGCCCGCTCGGGCTCGGGGTTCGGGACCGGCTCGGGGTTCGGGATCGGCTCGGGCTCCGCTGCCTCGGGCCCGGCGACGGCCGCGGCGCCGGTGGACGCCGCCTCGGGTGCGGCGGTCGAGATCGCCTCGGGCTCCACCTCGGCGTCGCTCGCGACGTCGGACACCGGAGCCGATTCGATCGCCTCCGGCCTCGGCTCAGCTTCGCCCGGCGAGCCCGCGTCCCAGCGTCGAGGGAACGCGCCGACGGCGGCGAGCAGCGCGCCGCATTCGGCGCAGGCGAACCGGCCTGGAGCGGCCCCCGCCCCGCACTCGGGGCAGACGACCGTCTTCGTCGCCATGGGCGAACCTCGATGTGATCCGGCCGGATCCGCTGGCCCGGCTCTACAGGCTGCCACCCCCGCTGCCCGCCGACCAGTCCCCCGGTCGGCGGGTCGCGGATGCCCCGAATGTCCCGCCCGCGGATCGCTCTTCCGGCTGATCCGGACCGCGGTCGCGGGGCCTCGGCAACCGCGGCCGACCGCACCGCCTCGAACGTCATCGCGACGCTCCGCCAGGCGTCGATCAGGCCCGTCGACGAGCAGCGCGACGCACCCAGATCGCGGCGAAGGACAGCGAGCGCCAGCCCGGTCGGGAGCGGCGCCGCCGGGATCTCGACCAGGCGGATCCGGGCGGCCGTCCAGGCCAGGTCGACGGCCGCGAGCATCGCGGCGAGGTCGATCGCGAGGACGGCGGTCGTCAGCAGTGGCGCGCAGGACGCGTCGAACGCGGGCGCGAGACGAGGTCGCCATACGCACCGGTGACCGCCCGCCGGACCGACCGACCCTCCAGGACGATGCGACCGCGCCGCCCAGCCGCCCGCGATCTCGCCGATGAGCCAGGTCACGACGATCGCGACGATCGGTCCCACGGCCCCGACCGATCACGCGGAGGGGCAGCGGCGTCGAGATGTCGCTCGGCGTCGTGAGCTCCGATGTAGGCGACGTTGATGATCCGAACCGATCCCAGCGCGACGGCGATCGCGAGCGGGACGTGGGCGACGAGATGGGCGATCGCCACGCGGCTGATCAGCCACCCGCCGGACTCCCGCCGCCGCGTCCGCGGGCACGCCTTCCTCACGCGCGGCCCGTCGCGCGTCGCCGATCAGGACGACCTCCGTCGCGGCGCCGATCCAGGCCCCGGCGAGGAGCAGGGCAACGACGGCGGCGATCGCGGCCGCGAAGAGGGCCGCCAGGGCCGGCGTGACGCCGCCGAAGACGATCGGCACGAGGAGCGGTGCGACGAGGTTCGACACCGCGAGCGGCGACGGCAGCGTGACGATCGCGAGCAGGAACAGGAGGATCCCGCCGCGGGCGAGGAACCCGGCCAGCCCGAGCAGCCACCAGGCCGGCCGACCGAGGACGGCCAGGAGGGCGGCGAGCGTCGCGCCGCGCGTCGTCACGGAGCCGGGCTGGGCGATCCGGTCGGCGCGGCGGAGGGCGGCGCGCAGGCGCGCCCGACGGCAGGGCGCCGCCGGTCAGCTGCTCGAGCTGGGTCAGGGCCTGGCGGACGAGCTCGATCTCCGCGCCGTACGTCGCGAAGTCGCCGTTCCGGAGGGCCGCCTCGGCGAGCTCGAAGTGCGTCGTTCGCGTAGGCGACGAGCGCCGAGACGCCGGCCGGTGGCGTGGCGACCGGACCGGGCGATCCGCTCGGGGTCGGGGACGGCGCGGGCGAGCCGCCGGGCCCTGGCGTCGGCGTGGGCGATGGCGACGGGCCGGGCGCGCCGCCGGCCTCCTCGGCGAGGAACTTGTCGAGGGCGCCGGCCAGGGTCGGCGCCCAGACGACGTGCGATAGACGACGCGACGACGATCCGCTCGAACGCCGGGAACTTCGAGCTGCTCGATGCGAGATAGACGGGCTGGAGATAGATCAGCGAATCGCCGACCGGGCAGCACGATCAGGTTGCCGCGCACGACGGTGCTGCCCGACTGGTTCCAGAGCGTGATCTGGGCGCTGATCTCCGGGTCGATGTCGATCTGCGCCTCCACCTGGGCGGGACCGAAGACCGACGTCTGGCTCGGGAACTGGAAGACGGTCGTCTTGCCGTAGTCGACCGGGCCGTTCCGGGCGGCCACCCACGCGATCATGTTCGGCCGGCTGCTCGGGATCATCGGCTGGAGGATCAGGAAGTCCGCCTTGTCGGTGCCGGGCATCCGCATGATCACGTAATAGGCCTCGGTCGGCAGGCTCTGCTGGTTCGTCTGGCCCATCGGGACCGTCCAGAGGTCGTTGTTCGTGTAGAACGTCGTCGGGTCGACGACGTGGTAGCGGCCGAACATCCGCGTCTGGACGTCGAACAGCTCCTCCGGCACGCCGCAGATGCGGGACGAGGTCCGCCGGCATCTCCGACTTCGGGCTGGAACAGCGTCGGGAAGACCCCGGACCAGGCCCGGATCAACGGGTCGTCCGGGTCTGCGACGTAGAACGTCGTCGTCCCGTCGTAGGCGTCCATCACGACCTTGACGCTGTTCCGGATGTAGTTGAACGGATCGCCGGCGAGCCCGGTTGCTCCACCGAGGTCCGACGGGCTGAACGACTGGGCGTTCGGGAACTGGTCGCTCGTCGTGAACGCGTCCTGGACGTACTTCAGCCTCCGCGTCGACGATCACGAGGTACGGGTCCTTGTCGTAGCGCAGGAACGGCGCGATCGCCTGGAGCCGCTCGCCGATCGACCGGTTCATCAGGAGCTGGCTCTGGTCGGTGATCTGGTTGCTGATCAGCATGTCGAAGTCGCGGAAACGCAGCGCGAACAGCAGGCGGGTCAGCGTGGTGTCGAGCTTGATCCCGGTCGTGCCGGTCCAGCGGTATTGCACGACGTCGTTGTCGCTGCTCCCGCGCGGATAGTCGAACTCGTCCTGGACGGCCCCGACGATCACGTACGGCGACGGCCGCTCCCCGAAGTAGATCCGCGGCTGGTCGATCTGTGGCGCGCCGCCCGTCGAAGCGGGCGGCAGGTTCGAGATATTGAGCGCCGGCTGGCCCTGCGAGGTGACTGCGTTCACCGGCACCATCGCCACCCCGAAACCGTGCGTGTAGACGAGGCGCTGGTTCACCCAGCCGGTCGCGTTGGGGTTCTTGTCGAGGGCCATCTCCCGACCCGACAGCATCACCTGCTTGAGCTGTCCGTCGAGGTTGTAGCGGTCGGTGTCGACGTCGTAGAAGTCGTAGTACTGGCGGATCGTCTGGAGCTGGTTCAGGGTGTCGCCGAGCGGTCGGTAGTCCCACAGCCGCGCGTTGTCGAACGTGTCGGAGTCCGCCGCGACGGCGGCCGGCGTCAACGGCTGGTCGCCCGCGATACGACTGTTGGACCCACGTGTTCAGGTCGAAGGCGAGCCGGGTCATCGCGATGTTGTTCGTGATGTAGGGCGCCTCGAGCGTCTGCTGGTTCGGAATGACCGAGAACCGCTGGACGACCTCGGGGTAGATCCGGCCGATCGCGATCGAGGCGATGAACCAGACCGCGATCGTGATCCCGACCGGCCACAGGACCCGGGCGAACGCGCCGCCGAGGAGCAGGGCAGCGGCGATCGCCGAGACAGGGCCGTCAGGACGTCGTAGGCGAGGAACTGGGCGTGCTGGTCGGTGTAGCTGACCCCCGTCGCCACGCCGCGGGTGCTGTGGACAAGGTCGAGCTTGTCGAGCTGGTAGCCGAGGGCGATCGTCATCAGGAACAGCGCGGCGAGCACGCCGAGATGGACCCGGACCCGGGTCGTGAAGACCGCCGAGCCGGCCATGGCGGACACGCAGATACCGCGCCGCCGGTGACGAGCAGCGCCGCGATCAGCAGGCCGGTCGCCTCGGCCTGGAGGAAGCGCAGGAACGGCAGGTCGAACAGGAAGAACGAGATGTCCCGGCCGAAGATCGGGTCCGGGACGACGGTGCCGGACGGGTCGAACGGGACGCGATTCTGCCAGAGCAGGATCGTCTGCCAGGCGCCGGCGATCGAGCCGGCGACGCCGATCGCGGCGAGGACGATGACGACGACGATCACGATCCGGCCGATCGGCACCGGATCCGGCATCTCGACCGGGTCCGACCGGGACCGGGCCGCGGCATCGGGCCAGCGCGGCCGCCCCACGGGTCCCACGGCCCGCGCTGGCGCGACCGGTCGGCGTTCGCCGCGGCCTCGTTGAACCGGTCGATCCAGCTCCGGACCGTGCCGCCCTCGCCGGCTCGCCGGCGGGACCAGCCGGCCGGCGAGCCAGACGTTGCCGAGGAGGATCACGAGGGCGAGGACGAGCCCGATCGACGAAGAGCCCGACCTGGACGCCGACGCGGGTCCAGAAGACCTGGTCGTAGCCGACGCTCTTGAACCAGATCGCGTCGGTCCAGAGCTCGATCCCGAACGCGAGCATCAACGACGACGAAGGCGATGCCCAGGATCGCGATGACGACCGTCGTCGACCCGCGAGCGCAGCGACGGCGCGCCGTCGCGTGGGCCGCCGGCCGACCGGTCGCCTGGGACCGCCGCCGCCGCTCCCGCCACCGCCGCCGCGTCGCCGCTCGGGGCGTCTCGTCGGCGTCGGACGGCTCGTCCGTCGTCGGCCTCGTCGCCCTCGTCGTCCGGACCGACGGTCCTCAGGTGCGGACGCGGCTCGTCGGTCGGACATGGGCGCCGGGCGGCTCGTCCTCGGCGCCGCGGGATCGTCGTCGTCCCCGTCCGTCGCCGGCCTCGGCGTCGTCGGAGCTCGTCCGTCGGCGGCCGGACGCCCGGCTGCCTCGGCCTGACGACGCCGGAGCTCCTTCATGAACTCGTCGAAGAGATCACCCACCTCGTCCGCGAGTCTAGCCTACGGACGGCCGAGGCCCTCCGCGGCCCGCCGGAAGGCGGCGAGCACGGTCTCGGCGAGCTCGTTCGGGCGCATCGCGGCGGCCCGCATCGGCTCCCAGCGGAACGCCATCCGGACGGCGGCGGGGACGCGCCATGGCCGGGTCGGATCGTCGGCGGGAACGACGGTCGCGAGCCGGATGGACAGCCGGCCGGCGTCCTCGAGGATCAGCCCGCTCAGGCCGCCGGCGAGCGACGGGCCGAGCATCGCGAGCGGCGGCTCCGGACGCGGGCCCGCGGCGGGCGCGAGATCGACGAACGAGACGATCCCCTCGTCGTCCGCGATCCAAGCGATCGCGAGCCACCAGCCATCGTCGGTCGTGGTCGGACGGCTCATGCCCGGCGCGCAGGGTTCGGCCGTTCGATCTCGAGGGCGTGCTCGCGCAGGAACGACGGGCCGGGCGACGGCAGGCGGTCGGGCATCGGCCGAAGGGTATCCGTTCGCGTCGGTCGGCCGTGGTCCGCCGCCGGCTCGTCGCGTGTTCGTCCCGGACCGGCGAAGGCGCGGTCTCAGGCGGGCGGCGTCTCGTCCGCCGCCGCGGTCGGCGGTGTCGGCGCCGGGCGTTGCCTCAGCCGGCGCGTCGTCGGTCGGGCCGACGTCGGTCGCGGCGGCGTCGGCGTCACCGGCGGCCTCGTCGGCCGCCGCAGCGGCATCGAGGGCGGCTTCGGCCGGGACGGCTGCCATCGGGGCCAGCTCGGCGGCCGCGGTCGGGATCCATGCCCGTCGGCCACGTCGCGGCCTCGACCATCTCCTCGACCGACTTCAGCGGCGTCCCGGATTCGATCGCCGCGTCGGCGGCCATCGCCTCGACCTCGGCCTGGGCGTTCGCGACCTGGGCCTCGAGCTCGAGACGGAGCATCTCGCGGCGGACCTCGACCGGCGGCGGTGCGAGCGATCCGGGCGGCGGACTTCTCCGCCTGACTCGCCTTCGTAGTCGCCGCTGATCCAGCCGAGCAGGCGGCCGCGCGACTTCGGCTTGTTCGCCGCCGCGGGCGTTGCGGAGGATCGCGTCGGCATCGATCGCGGTCAGGCCGGGAACGGCCGCCTCGCCCTCACCGATCAGGGTCGCGCCGCAGGATGGGCAGGTCGGCCCGTGGTCCGGCGGCAGCACCGCGGAGCACCAGGTGCAGCGCGGCTCGGGCGGGGCTCCGGTGGTCGCGTCGTCCGGCATGCCGAACACTCTAGCGGGTCGAGAATCCCCGCGCGAACCCCCCGATCGGCCTATCCCGTGGCGAGACTCCCGGCTGCCGCGCGATCCAGCCCCAGTGCTATGTCTCGGCTTTGGCGAGCGTTTGGCGGTGTCCGGGCCGTTTGCCCGGCACCGTCCACGTTCGACCCGAGGGCGGATCGACTCACTACAGGCGGTCAAGCCCCAGAGATAGCACCCCGGCTCATCTCGGGACCGGAGCGGGTGACGGGACGGAATCGCGGACGGCGACGCGAACGCGAGCAGCCGGCCGGCCAGGTCGCGGGATCGGCCGCGAACGCGGCCGGCCTACTCCCACTCGATCGTGGCGGGCGGCTTCGACGAGATGTCGTACACGACGCGGTTCACGCCCGCGACCTCGTTGACGATCCGGCTCGAGATCTTCGCCGAGGACGTCGTACGGCAGCTTCGCCCAGTCGGCGGTCATCCCGTCCTCCGACGTCACCGCGCGGATCGCGACGACGTTCGCGTACGTCCGGCCGTCGCCCATGACGCCGACGCACCGCACCGGCGTCAGGATCGCGAAGATCTGCCACAGGCTCCGATACAGCCCGGCCGCCTTGATCTCGTCGATCACGATCCAGTCGGCCTCGCGGAGGGTGTCGAGCCGCTCCCCGGTGACCTCGCCGATGATCCGGATCGCCAGGCCGGGCCCGGGGAAGGGCTGGCGGAGGACCATCGCCTCGGGCAGCCCCAGCTCCAGCCCGACCGCCCGGACCTCGTCCTTGAACAGGTACCGGAGCGGCTCGATCAGCTGGAACCGGAGGTCCGCCGGCAGCCCGCCCACGTTGTGGTGGGTCTTGATCTTCTGGGCGGCCTTCGTCTCGGACGTGGCGCTCTCGATGACGTCGGGGTAGAGCGTTCCCTGGGTCAGGAAGTCGATCCGGCCGAGCTTCGTCGACTCCTCCTCGAAGACCCGGATGAACTCGTCGCCGATGATCTTCCGCTTCTGCTCCGGATCCTCGACCCCGGCGAGGCGGGCGAGGAACCGCTCGCGCGCGTCGACCATGACGAGGTCGCATCCCGAGGTCGCGCTCGAACGTCACGCGGAGGAGCTCCGACTCCTTCTTCCGCATCAGCCCGTGGTCGACGTAGATGCACGTCAGCCGGTCGCCGACCGCGCGATGGACGAGCGCCGCGGCGACCGCCGAGTCCACGCCGCCCGACAGCGCGCAGATGACCAGCCCGTCCGAGCCGGTCGCCGCGGCGTGGGCGTCGACCCGTTCGCGGATCTCGGCGACCGTCTGCTCGATGAAGTTGGCCGGGCGTCCAGGTCGGCGAGGCGCCGGCGATCCCGACGACGAAGTTGCGGAGGACGTCGCGGCCGGCCGGGGTGTGGACGACCTCCGGGTGGAACTGGATCCCGTACAGGTTCCGCTCGGGGGCGGCGAGGCCGGCGAACGGCGACGAGCCCGGTCTGGGCGGTCGAGCGGAAGCCCTCGGGCAGCCGGGTGATCGAGTCGCCGTGGCTCATCCAGACCGGCTGGTCGCGGTCGAGGCCGCTGAACAGCCCGTCGGCGTCGGTGATCGTCACGGTCGCCGGCCCGTACTCGCGCTTGGCGGTCGCGACGACGTCGCCGCCGAGCTCGCTCGCCATCAGCTGGGCGCCGTAGCAGATCCCGAGGACCGGGATCCGGCCGGACCAGACCCCCGCGTCGGGCTTCGGGAGCGTCGACGTCGTAGACCGAGTTCGGACCGCCCGAGAGGATGATCGCCTTCGGCCGGCGCCGCTCGATCTCCGCCCACGGCGTGTCGTGCGGGATGAGCTCGGAGTAGACGTTCAGCTCGCGGACGCGCCGGGCGATCAGCTGGGCGAACTGGCTGCCGAAGTCGAGGACGACGACGGAATCGGGCTCACCGCCATCGGGACGGTCGGCGGCGGATCGGGTCGGGGTGGGCGCCTTGAGGGCGGTCTCGAGATAGGCCTCGACCTCGGCGTCGTCGGGGGCGAGGACCCGATGGCCGGCGTTCGCGGGCTCGCCGTGGACGGTCTTGCCGCGCTCCGTCGGCGGTCGGCCGGTCGCAGCGGCCGGGGTCGATGGCTCCTGGTCCGCCTCCGTCAATCCGCCCTCCTCGTCGCTTCGGGCCAGTCTAGCCGCCCACTACCCGTCGCGGTTGCGCATCGCCTCAGCGGCCATGTCGAAGTAGGCGTGGAGCCGCGACGGCGACCTCGGGTGGCGGGTCCGTCGAGGCGATCGCCTCGCGCATCCGGGCGAGCCATGCGTCGCGCTCGGCCGGACCGATCGCGAACGGCGCATGGCGCATCCGCAGGCGAGGATGGCCGCGCTCCGCGTCGTAGGTGGTCGGGCCGCCCCAGTACTGGGCGAGGAACAGGGTCAGACGGTGTCGAGCGCCGGCCAGGTCCGGCTCCGGGTAGATCGGCCGGAGCAGTCGGGTCGGCGGCGACGCCGTCGTAGAACCGCCCGACGAGGGCCTCGAAGAACGGCATGCCGCCTGCGGCATCGAAGAGGCTGGGCTCGTCGGTCACCCGCCGAGTCTACGTGCCGGCGGCGGCTGGTGCCTCAGCGGGCGCAGCCCGGCGAAGCTCGGGCCGTAGACGACCCGGCGACGCTCGATCCGGGTCAGCCGCGCCAGGACCGGGATCCGGCCCGCGGCGATGCCCAGCAGCGCATAGACGCCCGCGGACCAGGCGATGAGGCCGAGGCCCGGTGGCGCTGTCGGCCCCGAACGGACGGGCACCCGTCAGGAGCGAGATCGCGCCGAGGATCGCGATGCCACCGCCGAGCTCGGCGACGAACACCGCGAGGTTGCGGCCCCAGTCGCGACCGCGGTAGATGCCGACGAGGGCGGCGAAGTGGAGGATCGCGAGGAAGAGCACGACCGGCGTCAGCCAGCCGCCCCCGCCGGCGCCGACGGCCGCCGGCACGACGAACAGCGCGGTCGCGAGGGCGGCCAGGCCGGTGAGGACGAGCAGGAACGAGGCGGCGAGGCGGGATCCGCGATACATGCTGGGGCGTCTCCGGGTGGCGGTCGGCTGGTGGCCCGATCCTCGACGAGGCTCGTTCGTCGCGGCCATCGGCGGACGGCGACGGCCGGGATCGACGGATGACGATGCCACGTCGAGACCGACGGCGGAGACGCCGACCGCCGGCCGGGAATCGAAACGACCGGCTCGCTGGCGGCGGCCGGTCGTCCCGGGAGTGGCGTCTTCGATTGTTCTTCGGTTGTTCTTCAGTTGTCGGACGCAGGGCGATCGTCCGGCGACTGTCTGTCAGTCGTCTGAGAATTCGTCAGGCGGCCGAGGGAAGGAGGGTCGGGATCCGCCAGCCGGCCTCGGGGGAGACGAAGCGATCGGCGGTCTCGCCGCGGTCACGGGCCCAGGCGGCGAAGAACGCGGCGCGGCGCTGGGAGACGATCCGGGCGTCCTTGCAGGGGCAGCCCTCGACGAGGCACCCGCGACGGCCCCGGTCTCCTGCCTGATGCATGACCTGCTGGCTGTCCATGGGGCGCGACTCCGTTCTCCGAGCGGGTGGACCGGCTCATGCGGTCCTGATGCGAGCACACTAGGCCCTCGCCGGACTCCGGCGGCATCGGCGCGTGCCATGACCGCGTTACGACCGATGACGTATTCGAGAGCCGTCCGTGGCGCGTCGTTCGTCGCACGGCGGCGGATCGGAGGCAGCCAGATGACCTACTCGATCGTCGCCCGCGATCCCGCAGACGGGCCGCTTCGGCGTCGCCATCCAGACGTGCTGGCCGTTCGTCGGGGCCGCCTGCCCGTGGGTCGAGTCCGGGGTCGGCGGCGGTCACGCACCCAGTCGTTCACCGAGGATCGCCCACGGCCCGAACGGCCTGGCGCTGCTGCGGTCCGGCGTCGCCGCGCCCGATGCGCTCCGGCGCCTGCTCGACGACGGACCCGGGCCGCGAGGTCCGCCAGGTCGGGATCGTCGACGCGAACGGCGGGGCCGCGTCGTGGACGGGCGCTTCGTGCGTCGATGCGGCGGGCCACGTGACCGCCGACGGCGTGGCGATCCAGGCGAACATGATGGAGCGGCCGTCCGTCTGGCCGGCGATGCTCGCCGCGTGGCAGGCGCCGGCGTGTCGTTCGTCGACCGGCTCCTCGCGGCGCTCCGGGCAGCGGAGCGCGAGGGCGGCGACCTCCGCGGCCGGCAGTCGGCGCGCTGTGGTCGTGTCCGGGACGCCGGACGAGCCGGCCTGGACGCGCCAGTACGACATCCGGGTCGACGACCATCCGGCGCCGCTCGACGAGCTGGAGCGGCTCGTCCGGCTGCACCTCGGGTTCGACGCGCTCGATCGGGCCGAGGAGCTGGGCCGGACCGGGGACATGCGAGGGAGCGGCGCGGGCGGGCGAGGAGGCCTCGCGCCTCGCGCCCGGCGACAGCCAGGTCCTCGTCTGGCGGGCGATCGGGGCAGCCGGCGCGGGCCTGGTCGAGCCGGCTCGGGCGATGCTGGCCGAGGCGACGGCGGTCAACCCGCGCTGGCCGGAGTTCGTCCGCCGATTCGCCGCGAGCGACGCCCAGCCGGAGCTCGTCGAGGCGGCACGGCGCCTCGTCGAGGGCTGACGCGAGCGCCTGAAGGCGACGGCAGCGGCGCCGGACACCGAACGACCGGCCCGTCAGTGTCATCGACGGTCCGGCCGCTTGGCTGCTGCAACGCTCTTCGATTGTTCTTCGGTTGTTCTTCAGTTGTCGGGTAGGGCTGGGCGGAGGGTCGGCAGGACGTCGCCCGCGGAGCGACGGACGTCCCAGGCGATCGCGGCGGGCCGACCGCTCCCGGCCGTGCGTCCGCATCCGTCGTCGGCATCCGTCAGACGAACCCGACGAGCTAGGACGGGTGCCGGAGGACGACCACCGACAGACGACGGCGAGCGGCCTACGCCGAATGACGTAGGCCGCGAACTGTTGGCCGCGACCGCCGAGCGTCTCGGAAACGCCGAAGCGACGCCGGGAGGAGGAGGTCGGCGTCGCTTCGATCAGGTCGGTCGACGATCGAGGGGAGGAGGAGAGAGACCCTCGAGCGTCGACGTCTATTCAGTTGTGGGCCGGGCGCCCGGAGGAGCGGCCGTCAGCGCGAGCGAAGACCGCGGGATCGGTTCCGCGGCCGTCGCGATCCGCCGAGCTGAAGCGCGGCGAGGTCCAGGACGATCAGCGTTCCCAGTGACACGATCAGGGTCCCGAGCGGGTCCATCGGTCCATCCCTTGAGGTCATCGGCAGGTGCCGTGATCCATATCCTGCCGATCCGGATCCCGATGGCCATCGTCCGGACGTACGGTCGTTCACGCGACGGATGACGTATGGATCATCCGGGCGGGGCGTGGGTCGCCTCGTCCGGCGTCAGGATGAAGACCGGCCCGCGGCCCAGTCCCTCCGACGGCGTGCCGTAGCGAAGGATCAGGTCGCGGATCGCGGCGGGCCGGCGCGGATCGTCGTCGTCGAGGATCTCGGCCGTGGCCCGGAACGAACGCCCGCCGATCGTGACCGCGGCGACCGGCTCGGCCTCCAGGTTGCGGGACCAGGCCGTCTCGACTCCGCTGGCGGCGACGACGAGCGTGCCGTCCGGCCACTCCACGAACCCGACCGTGACCGCTCGGGGCCGGCCGCTCTCGGTGGCCCCGGAGCTCCAGGCGGGCGTATCGGCCCGTCGCGGACGAGGTCGTCGTCCATGACGGTGGCCGGGTCAGCGACCTCGCTGCCAGGACTTGCCCTCGGTGCCGACCGCCGGGGCGTAGATCATCTCGACCCGCTGCAGGTCGCGGATCGTCCGTGCGCCGAGGGCCGCCATCGACTGGCGCAGCGCGCCGACGAGGTTCTCCGACCCGTCCGTGACGGACGCCGGCCCGAGGAGGATCCGCTCGAGCGTCCCGACCGTCCCGACCTTGATCCGGGTGCCGCGCGGCAGGGTGGGCGAGGGAGCCGCCATGCCCCAGTTCGTGCCGCGGCCGGGAGCCTCCTCGGCGCGGGCCAGGGGCGAGCCGATCATCAGGACGTCCGCTCCGGCGGCGATCGCCTTCGCCAGCTCGCCGCCTCGCGCGCATCCCGCCGTCGGCGACGACCGGCACGTAGCGCCCGGTCTCGGCGAAGTAGCTGTCGCGGGCCGCGGCGACATCGCTGATGGCGGTGACCTGCGGGACGCCGATCCCGAGCACCTCCCGCGTCGTGCAGGCGGCGCCCGGTCCGACCCCCACGAAGACCGCGGCCGCGCCCTGCTCCATCAGGGCGAACGCGGCGGCGCTGTTCGTCGTGTTGCCGACGGCGACGGGGATCGGCATGAACCGGGTGAACTCGTCGAGTGACAGGGGGTCGTAGCCGGACGCCAGGTGGCGGGCGCTGGAGACCTGGCTCTGGACGAGGAACAGGTCCGCGCCATGCTCGGCGCTGAACGGCCCGAACCGCCGGGCGGCGCCCGGGGTCGCGGCCACCGCGACCTTCGATCCGGTCTCGTGGATCTCCGCGATGCGGCGGGCGATCAGGTCGTCACGGACCGGTGCTTCGTAGGCGGCCGCGAGCACGTCGTGGACCTCGCCGTCGGGCGCCGCCGCGATCCGGCCGAGGATTTCGCCGGGGTCGTCGTAGCGCGTCTGGACGCCTTCGAGGTTCAGGATCGCGAGGCCGCCGAGGGCGGCCAGCCGGCCGGCGAGCGTCGCGATCGACGACGGCGTCCATCGCCGCCGCGAGGATCGGGATCGCGAGCTCGATGCCGCAGAACACCTGGCCGAGCTCCACGTCGGCGGGCTCGATCGTGTCCGTCCCGGGGGCCAGCGAGACGTCCTCGAACCCGTACGTGGGCCGGAGATCGTCGACCTTCGAGCGGAAGACGCGCCGGTTGGCGGAGGAGCTGGCGGTCTGGTCGAGCACGGACGGCCTCCTGGCGGCGGTGGCGGCGATTCTAGCCGAGGCGGAGGAACCGCCGTCGCGCTCAGGGCTCGACGGTGAGCGACACCAGGCCGGCCCGGTGGGCGATCGCCGCCGCCTCGACGCGGCCGCTCGCCCCGAGCTTGCCGATGATGTTCGAGACGTGGACCCCCGCCGTGTTCTCGGTGATGAACAGCTGCTCGGCGATCTGCCGGTTCGTCAGCCCGTCGGCGACGAGCTGGAGAACCTCGCGCTCGCGGGCCGTCAGGCCGAAGCGATCGTTCGCCCCGTCGGATGCGGCCGGCTCGGCCGCGATCGGCTCCAGGGAGATGCGTCCGCGACGGGCCAGCGCCGTGATCTCGACGAGCAGCGGCCGGGCGCCCTGCTCCACGGCCCAGGCATGCGCAGCGACGAGCGCCGCTCGGGCGCCGGCCCGATCACCGGCACCGAGGAGCGCTTCGGCCAGACGCCAGCGTGCATACGCGACGTCATACGGGCGATCGCGCTCGGCCCACGCGTCGGCCGCGGCTCGCCAGGCCGCCGGATCGGACACGCCGGCCGCGCGTGTTCGCTCCGCTTCGGTCGCCGACCGGGCTCGCGCGGAGCTTGCCCAGATCGGCCGATTCCGGGACCCAGTCGATGATCTCGCGGAGGCGCCGGAGGTGCCCGTCGATCCGGGCAAGCGCCTCCGTGACCTCGGCATCGTTCCGCTCCGTGCGAGCCAGCACGGCCCGGTCGGCGTTCGCGCGACCACCCATGGCGTGGGTCATCGCCTGGAAGTGCGGGATCGGGTTCGCCTCCAGCAGCTCGAGCCCGTCATCGACCGTCCGGACGGCCTCCCGAGGTTGCCGAGCCCAGAGCTGGTGCTCGGCCCGGGCGTGGACGTATTCGCCGTGGTACTGCGCCTGGACGGGCTGGCCGACGAGCAACTGCGCAAACCGATCGAGCCGCTGTTCCGCGTCGGGATCGCCCCGCCCAACGGTGAGCGCGGCCGAGTAGGCGAAGTGATACAGGGGGGCGTTCCGGCCCGGTCCCAGCATGCGCTCCGCCTCCGTCCGCATGCGCTCGGCGGTTGCCCAGCTGCCGATGCAGGTAGTGGATCAGGACACCGTTGTCGCGGATGACCGGGCCGTACGAGCCGGTTGCGCCGATCCGCTCGATCTCGGCCATGCCCTCGTTCACGCGGTCCGCCGCGAGGCGATCGAGACCGCACAGACGCAGTCCGTCGGACAGGTTGACGAAGCCACGCGCGACGACCTCGGCCGATGCCAGCTCGCCCGCAATCGCGAGGGCCCCGTCGAGCACGGGGATCCCTTCCCGGCACCGACCGATCGCCGCCATCCCGACACCGAGGGTGGTCATCGCGTGCGCCTCGATCTCCCGGTCGCCGACCGTCCGGGCGATCCGGACCGCCTCCTCGCAGTGGGCGATCGCTGCGTCGTATCGATCGACGAGCATGAGGATCTGGCCGACGCCGGCGAGGACCCTCGCCCGCTCGGCCGTCGGCTCGTCAGCCGGGAGCAGGGCCATCGCCTCTTCGAACTCCCGAAGCGACGGCTCCGCTCCGTCATTGAGCCACAGGGCCCGTCCCAGCTGCGCATGCAACAGCGCGGCCCGGACCGGGTCCGCACGCGGATCCTGCGATCCCGATGGCCTCCCGGAGGAGCTCGGCCATCCGATGGAACTCGCCGCCGACCTCGGCGGAGCGCGCGGCCCGCTCGAGGAGCTCGATGCGGTCCAGGCCCAGCGTCGCCTCGGCATCGGCCAGGCTGTCCCAGAGCTCCAGCGCGCGCTCGTACTGTCGCTGCGACGTGGCGAAGGCGCATGCCTCGTACGCGGCGTCCCCGGCCCTGACCGCTGCCACGGCTGCCCGCGTGTCGTCCCGGGCCGCCGCCCAGTGGTGGGCGAGCTCCGTCCAGTGACCCGCGGCACCGGCCCCGCCCGGCGTCGGCCGTCGCTCGAGTGCCTCGGCGTAGGCGCGGTGGAGCGATCGTCGCTCGCCGGGCAGCACGTCGTCATACGCGGCTTCCTGGACCAGTGCGTGGCGGAACGCATAGCCCGCCGTGTCGCCTTCACCGTCCTGGACGAGCAGCTGCCGGTCGATCGCGGCGCGGAGGCCCTCGGTCAGGTCCGCGTCGGACAGTCCCGCGACCTCCGCGAGGAGCTCGTGGTCGACCCGCCGGCCGGCGACGGCGGCGACGCGCAGGACGCGCTGGGCCGAATCCGGGGCCGCGGCGATCCGCGCGACCAGCGTCGCCGCTGATCGTCGGCGGGAGTCCGGCGGCCGAGGGATTCGCCGCCTCGGCCATCAGCAGCTCCTCGAGGAAGAACGCGTTGCCGTCGGTCCGCTCATGCAGCCGTTGCAGCTCCAGCCGGTCCGCCGGTTCGCCCATGATCGCCTCGACGATCCGGGCCGTGTCGTCGCGACCGAACCGCTCGAGGTCGATCCGCTCGAACCGGCCGCTCCGGCCGATCTCCGCCAGCCACGGCAGCAGCGGATGTCGCCGATCGAGCTCGTCCGTGCGGTAGGTCAGGCAGAGGACGACCCGATCGCCGGCGAGGCTCGGGACGAGGTAGGTGATCGCGTCGCGGGTCGCGGGGTCCGCCCAGTGGAGGTCCTCGATGACCAGGAGGACCGGGCGCGTCGCCGCCAGCTGACGGAAGAGCCGGACGAGGGCGTCGAACAGGCCGGCCTGGGACTCGAAGCCGCCGATCGAGGCGTCCTCGGCATCGCGGGGGCCGTCCGGGTGGGCGACGCCGGCGATGCCGGGGACAAGGCTCGTCAGGGCGGCGAGGGCACGGGGGTCGAGCGTCGACAGCGTCGCCCGGTCGCCGTCGTCGAGGTCGTCACGGAGGGCGCCGACGATTGGGGCGAACGGGAGGCCCATCCCTCCGATCGAGACGCATCCTCCACGGAGGATCCGGAAGTCGCGCTCCGCGGCCTCGCGTGCCAGCTCTTTCGCGAACCGCGTCTTGCCGACGCCGGCCTCGCCCGCCACCAGGAGATGGCCCGAATCCTCGTCGTCGACGTGGTCGAGGACGAGCGTGGCACGGGCAAGCTGATCCGACCGCCCGACGAAGATGGGACTGACGGCACGACCGGCCATGCCCCGATCATACGGGCCAGGTTCGGGCGGCCGGGCGGCCAGGCGTGCCTCGGCCACGTGCGGCACGAGTCAGCCCCCCATCGGGCGGACGCCTCGGGTTCGCCAGACGTGCACGGCCGGGATGGCGACGATCCGGCGGACGGCTGCGGCCAGCCGGCTCGGCGGCCGCTCGACCGACTGGAGGATCCGGGAGCGCTCGGCCTCGGCGGTCAGGTCCTGGCGACGCAGGGCCGCCAGGTCGATGGTCATCAGCGGGTTCATGTCGGTCGTCTCCGGCTCGTCCGACGGGCTGTCGGTGGTGAGTCGAATCTGTGGCCGATGGGTTCCGCCGGCATCGGGAGGCGCAGGTAGAAGAGGTCGCGGGAACCGTTATTTCCGGGGCACGAGCCGTTAGGTCAGGCTTCGACCGCGATCTCGACGAGCCCGAGACGGAGCGCGATCGCCGCAGCCTCCGTGCGGCCGGCGGCACCGAGCTTGCCGAGGATGTTCGAGACGTGGACGCCGGCCGTGTTCTCGCTGATGAAGAGGCGCTCCGCGATCTGGCGGTTCGTCAGGCCCACCGTCACGAGCTCGAGGACCTCGCGCTCACGAGCAGTCAGGCCGAAGCGATCCGCGTCGCTGACGACCGGCAGCGTCGCGACCTCGGCGCCGGCGCGCATTCGGTTCGGCTGCCACGAGGTCGGTGCGGGACCGGCGGGCGAGGGACGTGATCGCGGTGAGCAGCGGCCGCGCGCCCTGGGCCTTCGCCCACTCGGCCGCCAGGGTCAGCGGCTCGCGGGCTCCCGCCCGGTCGGCCGACGACAGCCGCGCCTCGGCGAGCCGGTATCGAGCGTATGCGGCGTGATAGGGCCGATCCGCGCAGAGCCAGGCGTCCATGGCGCTCTCCCACGCGGCGGGATCGGCCGAGCCGGCGGCCCGGCTCCGCTCGGCCTCGGCCGCATGAAGCGTCGCGTGGAGATGGGTGCATGCCCGCGGGCTCCGGGGTGTGCGCGGCGATCAGGCGCCGGATCCGGTCCACGTGGCGATCGATCCGCGCCAGCTGGGTCTCGACCACGTCCGGCGGCGTCCGCTCGGCCCGCGCCAGCTCGGCGAGGTCGGCGGCGGCGCGCGCGCCGATCGCGTGAATCTGCGACAGGTAGTACGGGAACCAGTGGTCGCTCAGCAGGGCCACGCTCGCCTCGACGATGTCCCATGCCTCGCCCGGGCGGCGCTTCCAGAGTGCGTGCTCGGCGGCGGCAAGGGCGTAGGCGCCGTGGTACTGGCCCTCGACCGGCTGGCCCTCGAGCAGGTCCGCGAACCGGTCGAGCCGGCCGGCGACGTCGGGGTGGTCGCGCGCGACGCCGATCCCGACGGTGTAGGCGAGGTGGTAGAGCCACGCGTTCCGCCCCGGCCGGACCATCCGGCGAGACTCGCGCGCCCAGTGATCGGCCGCATCCCAGTCTCCGATCTCGAACTGGATCGTCGCGCCGTTCTCGCGGATCGTCGCGCCATAGGACCCGGTGGCCCCCAGCCGGTCGATGTCGACGATCCCGGCCCGGACGACGTCGACCGACTCGCGCGTCAGCGAGCACAGCCGCATCGCGTCGCTGAGGTTGACGTAGGCGCGGGCGACGTCATCGGAACCGCCCAGCTCCAGCGCCATCGACAGGGCCGTCTCGAGGGCCTGGCGTCCCCTCGCGGCACCGTCCGAGCGCCGCGAGCCCGAGCCCGAGCGTGTTCAGGGCGTGGCCCTCGACCTCGCGGTCGCCGACGGCTCGGGCGATCGCGACCGCCTCCTCGCACATCGCGATCGCCTCGGCGAAGCGATCCACGAGCATGAGGATCTGGCCCATCCCCGCGAGGACGCGGGCACGATCCGCGGTGGGCTCGTCGGCGGGGAGCATCGCGATCGCCTCCGCGTAGATCGCGAGCGACGGCTCGGCACCCTCGTCGCGCCAGAGCGCGCGCCCGAGCCGGGCCCGGAGCAGCGCGCCACGAACGGGATCCGCGGCCTCGTCCTGGCTCCCGATCGCCTGTCGCAGGAACTCCGCTGCGCGGTGGAACTCGCCGTCGACCTCCGCCGCCCCCGCCGCCCGGACGAGAAGCTCGACGCGGTCCAGGCCGAGCGTGTCCTCGGCGTCCGGGACGCTGTCCCACAGCTCGAGCGCCAGCTCGAACTGGCGCTGGGCGGCGGCGAACGCGCAGGCCTCGAAGGCGGTGTCCCCGGCGCGGATCGACGCCTGGGCCGCGCGGACGTCGTCGTGGGCCGCGGCCCAGTGATGGGCGAGCTCGGCCCAATGGGCCGCCCCGCCGGCACCGGCCGGCTGCGCCCGCCCGGCCAGCGCCTCCGCGTAGGCCCGGTGGAGCGATCGGCGCTCGCCGGGCAGCAGGTCGTCGTATGCGGCCTCCTGGACGAGCGCGTGACGGAACGCGAAGCCCGGCGAGTCCGACGTCGCCGTCCTGGACGAGCAGCTGGCGGTCGATCGCCGCGCGGAGCCCGTCGGTCAGCTCGTCGTCGCCGACCTCGGCGACCTCGCGCCAGCAGGTCGTGGTCCACCCGCCGTCCCGCGACGGCTGCGACGCGAAGGACGCGCTGGGCGGCCTCCGGCGCGGCCGCCATCCGGGTGACGAGCGTCGCGCGGACGGTCGGCGGCAGGCCGGCGACGCTCGTCGCGGCCCCGCCGGCCATGAGCAGCTCCTCGAGGAAGAAGGCGTTGCCGTCGGTGCGGTCGTGGAGCCGGGCGAGCCGCGAACGGTCGGCTGCCTCGCCGAGGATCGCGGCCACCATCCGGGCGGTGTCGTCGCGGTCGAAGCGCTCGAGGTCGATCCGCTCGAAGCGGCCGGTCCGTCCCAGCTCCGCGAGCCAGGGCAGGAGCGGATGCCGTCGATCGACCTCGTCCGTGCGATAGGTCAGGCAGATGACGAGCCGATCCGATGCCAGGTTCGGGACCAGGTACGTCAGGACGTCGCGGGTGGCCGGATCCGCCCAGTGGAGGTCCTCGACGATCAGGAGGACCGGCGTGTCCGTGGCGAGGGCCTGGAGGGCCCGCAGGATGCGCGTCGAAGAGGCCCGACTGGCTTCCGACCGTGCTCACCGGCACGTCGTCGGTGGCCCGTCGATGGAGCTCGCCGTCATCGGTCGACCCGTCGAGCGGCGGCAGCATCGTCGCGAGGCCGGGGACGAGGTTCCGCAGGGCGGCCTGCGCCCGAGGCCCGAGCGTGGCCAGCGTCTCGCGATCCTCGTCGTCGATCCCGTCGCGGAGGGCCGCGGCGATCGGCGCGTAGGGCAGGCCGACGCCGCCGACGGCCACGCAGCCGCCGCGCAGGACGCGGAAGCCGCGCTCGACCGCAAGGCGCGTCAGCTCGCGCGCGAAGCGGGTCTTGCCGACCCCAGCCTCGCCGGACACGAGCAAGTGGGTCGGGTCGTCCGCCACGCGGTCGAGGACGAGCTCGGCCCGGCGCAGCTCCTCCGAGCGCCCGATGAAGATGGGACTGATGCTTCTCCCCGCCATCCCGCGATCATCGGGCGGGGGGATCACGGTCCTCAATGGACGGATGTCAACCCCGCGCCGGACGCGGACGAGGATGGGGGAACCGGAAGATCCCCTCGAGCCGCTCGAGGATCGATCGGTGGCTGCGGGTGCGGCCCGACCGCCCGAGCGCCGCCAGGCGCTCCAGATTGGCTTCGCGGTAGCGCTCGTCGATCTTCGAACGGACGAGCAGGGTGTTGGTGTACTGGTTCATCTCACGTGCCTTTCGCCATCACCGACGGGTTCGTTGGTGATGGGTCCAGACTGCCGCCGCGCACCCGCCGGCGCATCGAGAGATGTCGTTAGGCCGTCGACCGACCGTCCGTTATTTCCAGCGGACGATCCTTCAGGGGAGCGCGGGGGATGGGTCGCGGCCCTGCGTGGCCCACCGCTCAGCGGTGGCACGCCGCTCAGCGGTGGCCGTTCGCCATTCGCGTGGACTCGGGCCGGGCCCGCAGGCGCCACATCGCCGCGATCCCAACGGCCGGCCCGAGCGCGAGGACCAGCCAGGCGATGCGCCAGCTCGCGCCGCTGGTCGGATCGAGGAGGCCGACGCCGAGGATCGTGACGCCGGTGAGGATGAAGCCGCCGGCGAGCTGGAGGGATAGCGCGGACCCGGCCGTCCCGGGCGGCGCGAGCTCCGAGACCGCCGCGGAGAACTGGGCCGAGTCGGCGATGACCGTCAGGCCCCAGAACACGCCGACCAGGGTGACGAGTGCCGGCGCCGCCCCGAACAGGAAGCCGATCGCGATCGCCGTCCCGCCGCTACAGGCCATCGCCGCGATCGTCAGCGACGTGCGCCCGTAGCGGTCGGCCAGGACGCCTGCCGCGACGCATCCGACGCCGCCGCTGGCGACGACGACGAAGGCCGCGGCGGAGGCGGACGTCGGGTCACCGGCTCCGGCCGCGGCGAAGGACGCCGCGATGAACACCGGCACCCAAGTCCACATCGCGTACAGCTCCCACATGTGTCCGAGGTAGCCCAGGTTCGCGAGCCGGACCGAGGGCTCGCGGAACGCCCGTGCGGCGGCCGCCGGACTGAACCGCGAGGAGGGCACCTCGAACGGGCCGGGCCGGACGGCAACGATCGCCACGATCGCCGCGACGACGGCCAGGACGCTCGCCGCGACGACCGTCGGCTGCCACGCCACGGCGGGGATGGCTCCGCCGGCAGTCGCCACGGTGGCGGTCGCGCCGATGGCCCGGATCAGGTGCGGCAGGGCCGACCCGATCGTCAGCGCGCCGATCAGGACGCCGATCGCGAAGCCGCGCCGCCGCACGAACCAGCCGGCGAGCATCTTCAGCGCGACCGGGTAGACCGCCGCCAGGCCGGCGCCCGTCAGGAACCGCCACGGAACCGCCGACCCCGGGTCGGTGGCGAACGCGGCGAAGCCGAGGTTCCCGGCGGCGGTCACGAAGGCGCCGAGCGATGATCAGCCGGGGACCCGGGAGCGCGTCGGCGGCGCCCGTCAGGGCAAGAGCGATCGCCGCCGCCGCGAAGCCCAGCTGGACCGCGACGGTGAGGAACGGCAGGTCGAGCCCGGTCGTGTGCCAGTCCGCGGCGAGCAGGGGCGCGACCGCCGAGGCGCTGAACCACGGCGCGAACGCGAGCAGGACGACGGCCCCGAGGATCGCGAGCTGCCGCCCGCTGCCCGGCGGGTCGTCGACCCGGGCCGGGCCCCCGGAGGCACCGGCGGCGTCTGGTCCGACGGTCGCGAGCGTCACCCCGGTCGCATCGTGTAGACGACGCACTCCCCGCGGAGGACCTCGGTCGCCGTCGCTCCGGCGCGCGACGCAGCGGAGTCGGGTGATCGGCTTGTCTGCCCGGGCCTCGACGACCTCGGCCTCCGCGGTGACCGTGTCCCCGATCGGCACGGATGCGGGATAGTCCCACTCCTGGTGGAGGAACACGGATCCCGGACCCGGCAGGACCTGCGCGACGAGCGCGTTGAACAGGGCCGTTGTCAGGCCGCCGTGGACGATCAGGCCGCCGGCCCGGGTTGCCGTCGCGAATGCCGGGTCGAAGTGGAGAGGGTTCCGATCGCCGCTGATCCGGGCGAACGCCTCGACATCGTCTGCCGTGATCGTCCGCTCCCACGTCGCCCGCGTCCCGATGGCGGGCGGTTGCCAGTCCACGCCGGGTCAGGTCCCGCGGTCACGGGGCGGTCAGATCCGCTCGAACCGCTCGACCGGCAGGACGAAGACCGTCGCGCCGCCGACCTCGACCTCGAGCGGATACGGCATGAAGAACTCGCCGGGCTCCATGATCGGCGGCATCGGGTTCACGACCTGGGTCCGAGCCGTGCACGTCTCGCGGACGATCTCGAGGACCGCGTCGACGTGGTCGTCGTCGACCCCGAGGATGACCGTCGCGTTCGACTGCTTCAGGAACCCGCCGGAGCTCGCGAGCCGGGTCGCCCGGTAGTCGCGATCGAGCAGGGCGTCGACGAGGGCCCCGGCGTCCTCGTGGTGGACGATCGCGACGACGAGCTTCACGCGCCGAGGATAGCGCCCCGACTCCGCAGGGAACAGGCGATGGACGATCCGCTCGCGCCGGCTCGCGGGACGCGCGCGACGGGCCAGACGGGCCGGGGACCGGTGTACGATGCCGCCGCCGAGCGCGTGTTTCCCGGCCCCCACCGTCCCCGCTCGTCGCCGCCCAGGAGATCCGTCTGTGCCAGACCCGTCCGACCCAGCCGCCACGCTCGAGACGCTCGCGGCCGGCGTGGCCGCCGCCGTGCATGGCGCGGACCTGGACGAAGGCCTCGGGTCGCTCCTCGCCGCGGCGGTCGCCGCACTCGGCGCGTCGAGCGCGATGGTCAGCCTCCAGGACCCGGACCGCCCGGACCCGGAGCTCACGCTGACGATCGGGCTGGACGAGGCGGCCCAGCAGGCTGCCGTCGCCGCCGTTGCCGACCCGACCCATCCGCTGACCGTCGCCGGTCGCGATCGCGCCGAGGCGCGTTCCGGAGCCACGGTCGCCCTGCCGCTGATCGCCGCCCGCGGCGGGATCGAGGAAGCGCTCGGGGCGATCGCCCTGACGTTCGCCTCGGCCGCCGATGCCGAGGCGGCCAGTCCGGCCGTGCTCGGGCTCGTGGCGAACATCGCCGCCCTGACCGTCGATCGGTCCCGTCTCGCGGCGACCGCCGCGGAGCGGAGCGAGTGGTTCGAGCGCCTCGCCCACACGGACCCGCTGACGGGTCTCGCGAACCTCCGGACGATCTCCCGGGTCCTCGAGCTCGAGCTGACACGCGCCGGCCGGCAGGGCGGCGAGGTCTCGGTCGCGATCTTCGACGTCGACGACTTCGGCGCGACGAACGAGGCGGTCGGCCGCGACGCGGGCGACGACGTCCTCCGATCCGTGGCGGCGGTCGTGGCGGGCTCCGTCCGGCTCGTCGACACCGTCGCGCGGTTCGGGCCCGATGAGTTCCTCCTCGTCGCACCCGGCTCGGCCGGCGCGATGGTCGCCCACCGGATCCTCGACGGCATCGGCGAGCTCGCGCCGGTCGCCGGCCGGACGATCTCGGTCACGGCCGGCGTCGCCCGCTTCCCGGTCGGACGGGACCGACGCCGAGGGCGTCGTCGCCGCGGCGCGCGCCGCGCTCGATCGTGCCCGCGCCGAGGGCCGCGGGGGCGTCGAGACGACCGGATCCGGCGCGTCCTGACTCGCGCGTGCCGATCCGGACCGTCCGCCGTCGGATCAGCCGGCCGAGGTGAGCCCGGCCAGCGTCGCGCGGGCCCGCTGCGCCTGGAGCGCGTCGAAGCTCGGGTCGAGCTCCAGCGCCTCGCCGAGCTGGGTCCGCGCGCGATCCGTGTCGCCGATCGCCGCCGCGATCATGCCGGCGTGGTAGAGCACCTTCGCGTCCACGTGCCGAACCCGAGCGCTGACTGGATCGCGACGTCGGCCTCGGCGGGCCGGCCCGCGGCCAGCAACGCCCACGCGAGCGCGTCGTAGCCGTAGACGTCGCGGCGAACGGCCAGCTCTGAGGTCGCGAGGTCCACGGCTCGTGCGACGTCCTCGCCCGTGGTTCGCGAGATAGAGCGCCAGCGTCCGGTCGTAGACGTTGCCGGCCGCGCCCGCCAGCCGGGCGATGGCGAGGACGGTCTTCCGGTCCTGGTCGGAGCGCTTTGCGTCGCCCGTGGCGCCACGGATCGTGTAGAGATCCGCCCGTCGCGCCAGCATGTCCGGCTGCGGCACGATCGCGATCGCCCGGCTCGAGCTCCGTGATCGCCTCGTCGAGCTTGCCGTCGGCGGCCAGCGCTCGACCGAGACCGGCGTGGGCGAGGAATGAGCGCGGGTCGTGGGCGAGGGCATCCCGATAGGCGGCCTCCGCTCCCGCGCGATCACCGGTGGAGATCAGGGTGTCGGCGAGCTGATAGCGATAGAACCCGGCCCGCTCGCCCTCCGTCTCCTCCTCGTCGGCCTGGGCGACGGCCGCCCGTGCGTCCCGGACCGCGGTCGCGGTGTCGCCGGTGATGAAGGCCAGGTGGCCGAGACGGACGCTCGCGGCGGCCGACGGCGCGACCTCGCGCCAGGTGCTCGTAGGCAGCGCGTGCGCCGGCCACGTCACCGAGCTCCAGGCTGGAGTCCCCGAGCGTCGCGAGCGCGGTCGGGTCGTCCGGGGTCTCGACGAGGACCGACCGGGCGAGCGCCTGCGCGTCCACGAACCGATGGAGCGAGACGAGGACGACGCCGCGGTAGGCAGTTGCCGCCGGCAGGTCCGGGTCGAGCTTCAGGGCGGTCGAGAACGACTGGTCGGCACCCAGGTAGGCAGAGAGGTCGCCGGTCGCACGGGCGAGCTCGATCTGCGATTCGCCGAGCTTCTGGGCGGCCACGAAGTCGTTCGGGTGGCGCGTCAGACGGTCGCCCCAGAACGTGATGTTCGCGCGGATCCGATCCGTGTCGGCGTCATCGGCGGTCGTCGCACCACTGCCGGCGTCGAGATCCGAGACCGACGGCCCGGTGGGCGTGATCCCGCCCATGTCGTCACCGCCGGAGGGTGCGCCGGTCGGCGATGGCCGTGCGGCTGTCGCGATGAGCTGCGAGCCGACCGCGACGATGAGCGCCAGCCCGACGAATGCCACCGCGCGGACGACGAGCCGCGTCGGCCGCCGGCGCGGGTGATGGTCGAGGGTTGCGACAGAGGTCTCGGGCTGGCTGGTCATCTGGCGTCCTGCCGTTTCTGGTGGGTTGGTGCGGGCCGGGAGGCGAGGGCCGATCGGCACCGACCGGCCCTCGCTGGTCTCGCCTCGGTCAGTGGGCCGCGGCGAGGTACGGGAAGGTGGCGGAGAACGCGCGGTCGTTCGCGTCGACGCCGTCGGACGTGACCGCTCCATTGGTCAGGAGGCCGAACTCGGCGTTGATCACGTCATCCGAGAGCTTCCGGCCGTTGAGGAACCCGCCGGCGTTGCCGACCTGGAAGGTCAGGACGTCGGGCAGGAGGGTGTTCGCGATCGCCGTGACCTGTGTCGGCGTGTAGGCGGTCGCCCCGTTCGTCGTGAGCACGTTGCCGATGGCGTTGAGGACGGCCTCGACGTTGTCCGTCGCGACGGCCCGGTCACTCCGCGGGCTGAGCCGGTTGAACGCTTCCTTCTCGGCGTTGTTCAACTTGCTCGAGGTCGGGAGGTGAAGGCCGTTGAAGACGGTGTTGATCGCCGGACGGCCGATGCGGTCGACCTGGACGTAGCCCGGTGGAGGACGCGGTCGACGTGGTGGCCCAGATGCCGACGTGGCGCCCGGTTCCACCGATGAACGCGTTCGGAACCCAGAGGGCGATGCTGCTGACATTCGTGCCGGCGAACGTGTCGGTGCCGGTGAAGCCGCCGAGCAGGCTGCCGGCGCCGCCGCCCGGCGAGCCGAGCGTCGTCGTGCCCTTGAGCAGCTCCGACTTGAACTGGACGAAGCCCGGGCAGGTCGAAGAAGAACGGATCGTCGCGGACGCCGGCGAACGACTTGCCGCCGATGAGCGTCCCGTAGACGCGGGGGTTGCGGTGATAGCCGGTCGTCCCGCCGACGCCGATCAGCCGCCCGCTCCACTCGTTGACGCGGGCCGCGGCGCCGGTCGCCCGGCGGATTGCGTAGTCCTGGAAGACCGTGCCGTTGACGGTCCGCGTGTGATTGAACCGGATGCGATACGCGATGTCGGCCACCGCGTCGCCGTTCGTGTCGATCTTGATCTCGTAGAGCGCCGACGTGGAGAACCGCGCCGTGGGCGAGTTGGCCGGCGAGGTCAGCGGGTTGACGTTCAGGACGAGCGCCGTGCCGGATCCGGACTTGAAGGCGTACAGGTCCGTGATGTCGATCCGGGGGTCGTGCTTGGCGGTGGGGGCGTCGAGATGGTCGGCCGCGCCGACCAGGATCGGCCCGCTGCCGATCGCGGCGACGACGCCGACGATGCCGAGGATGCCCGCGTAACCGGCCATCCGTCGTGATGCGTGCATGAGGGTCTTGCGACCTCCAGGTACAGGGAGAACCGTCCGGAGACCGGACGACAGGGCTGCGTCCCAAGCGAATTCAGGGCGCGCGACGTCGCCCGGCAGCGTTTCGATAGGCTGGGTCCTCCACCTCCACGAGCGGGCCTTCGGGCCCGGTCGCTTCCCGCGTTCCTGCGGGCGTCGTCAGGCGTTCGCAGGACGACGACGGATGGATGAAGGCGTCGGCTAGCCGCTTGCTCCCGGAGGCGCGGCCGCCACGCCGGCCATCACGGCCGGGCCCTGCGGCGCGGTGTTACCGGGGTTCGGCTCGCGGGTGACGGCAATCGTGGCCCCCTCGGGGGTCGGGGCCGGGCGCGTCGTGAACGCCTGCACCCCGGTCGAGCCCACCGAGAAGTCGCCGACGGACGTGGGCGTGTCGCCCACGATCACCCAGGCGGTGTAGACCTGCGTGCCGGCGTTCGCGGGCAGGTCGTGCATCGCCATGACGATCGACCCGTCGGCCTGGACCGCGGCGATGCCGCTTCCCTGCTGATCCTTGACCGGGGCGAGGACGGCGACCTTGGCGCCCGGCTGGCTCGCGGCCTGGAGCACGTTCGCCACGGCGGCGTCGAAACCCTTGGCCGCGTCGAGCTGGCGCTGGAGGTTCAGTCCCCACGCCCCGAGCGCGACGATCGCGACGACGGCGGCGATCCGGAGCACCCAGTCGAGCCGGCTCGTCCGCGTGCGCTCGGCCCTGGTCGTCCGCTCGTCGGCGGTCGGAAACGCGATGGGCGCCGCGACCGGTTCGGCCGGCGCGGCGACCGCGGCGCCCACCGCCGGCGCGGCCGACGATGTGGCCGGATCGGCGACGCGGGTCCGCTCGGCGAGGTCCGCCGCAGCGGCAGCCATGATCCGGCTGCCGAGCGCCGCCGGCGGCTCGACGAGCTCCGACGCCTCCAGCTCGAGGAGTGCGGGGACGACGCCGCCCAGCTCCTCGAACTCGGCGTGATCCAGCGCGCACGTCGCGAGATGCTCGCGCACGGCGGCCTCCTCGGCGGGCTCCAGCGCCGCGAGGACATAGCCCGGGGCGAGGTCGAGCGCCTCGGCGTGCGTCATGCGCGGCTCCGTCATCGCCCGCCATCCCCGACGAGGCTGTCGGCCATCCCATCGGCGGATCCCTCGTCGCCGGTCAGGGCGCGCCGCAGCGCAAGGAGGCCCAGCCGGACCCGGCTCTTCACCGTGCCCAGCGGGGCACCCGTCCGTTCGGCGATCTCCTGCTGCGTCAGCCCGCCCCAGTAGGCCAGCTCGATCGCCTCGCGCTGGACGTCCGTCAGCGTCGCCATCGCGATGGCGATCTCGCCGCGGTCGAGGCCGGCCGCGACGTCGTGCCAGATATCCGGCAACGTCAGCTGGGGCGGCGGCACGTCCTCGCGCTCCGGGAGCACCGTCGTGGGCTTGCGGCGCCGGACGGCGTCGACCGCCCGGTGATGGACGATCGAGAGCAGCCAGGTCTTCACGCTGCCCTTGCCCTCCACGTAGCGGCCCGCGTTGCGCCAGACGCCGAGGAAGGCGTCCTGGACGACATCCTCGGCGAGTGAGGCGTCCGTCGTGATGCGGAGGGCGATCGAGTAGGCCATGACACGGTAGCGGTCGTAGAGCTCCTCGAGGGCGTCGAGCTGTCCGGCGGTGACGAGGGCGAGGACGGCCCGATCGGCGTCGTCGGAAGACGACGCCGTGCGTCCGCGCTGGCCCGTCCGGGTCTCGTTCATCCGGAAATGCGCACGTCCGTCCGTTTCGGTTCATCGAGGTCCGGGTCCGACGCGAAGACCGGGTCGACCGCGCGCACCACCCGTCGGGCGACGTCGTCGGCATCGGCACCGGCGTCGATGACCACGAATCGGGCCGGGTCGGCGGCGGCCATCTTCATGAACCCGCTCCGCACCCGCTGGTGGAACGCGAGATCGAAGCCCGTCTCGAAGCGGGTCTGGTCGACGGGTGCCTTGCGGGCCAGGCCGATCTCCACGGGCAGGTCGAGGAGGATCGTCCGGTCCGGCCGGAGGCCGCCGGTCGCGATCGCCTCGAGCCGGTCCAGCTCGGCGAGGGGCAGACCCTCGCCGTAGCCCTGGTAGGCACGGGTCGAGTCGGCGAACCGGGCGCAGACGACCGTCGTGCCGGCCGCGAGCGCGGGCTCGATCACCTCCGTGACGAGCTGACGGCGGGCGGCGTTGAACATCAGGGCATCGGCGAGAGGATCGACGGGCGACGTCGCTCTGGGCGAGGAGGATCTCGCGGATCCGCTCCCCGAGGACGGTGCCACCCGGCTCGCGGGTCGAGACGATCGGGACGCCGCGCTCGCGGAGGGTCGCCGCCGAGGCGCGCGGCCTGTGTCGTCTTGCCGGATCCCTCGGGACCCTCGAACGAGATGAACCGGCCCCGGCCGGTGGGCGTGATTGGGCGAGTCACGGCCGGAGTGTACGGTGCGGCCCTCGAATCGCCCCGTTCTCGACGCCCTGTCATCCGCCCGGCGCGAGCCGTCGTACCCTCGTCGACATGGGCCGCTCCCCCTTCGATCCCGATCGTCGTCGACGCCTTCGCGGGCTCGTCGTCGCGGCGGCCTGCCTCGGCGCGATGGCGGCACGTGCCGCCCTTCCGGCCACCGCGAGCGCCCATCCCCTCGGCAACTTCACGATCAACCACTACGCCGGCCTGGCCATCGCCCGCGACGCGGTCGACCTCGAGATCGTCGTCGACATGGCGGAGATCCCCGCCTTCCAGGAGCGGCAGGCGATGGACGCCGACGGGGACGGCAGCGTCAGCGACGACGAGGGCGTGGCCTGGTCGGCAACGGCCTGCGACTCCCTGGTCGCCGATCTCCACCTCGCCCGCGACGGTGCGCCGGTCACGGTGACGCCGGTGGCGGACGGTCATTCGGTGGCCTTCCCGCCGGGCGCGGGCGGCCTCTCGACGCTCCGTCTCGAGTGTGCCTACCACGCCCCGCTTGCGGCCGCCGCTCGCCGGACCGACGACGCTGACGTTCAACGACGGCTCCTATGCCGAACGGATCGGCTGGCGCGAGATCGTCGCGACGGCGATCCGGCGTCCTCCTGGACACGCACGGGCTGCCGCGCGACGAGCCCGAGCCAGAAGTTGACGGCGTACCCCGGCCGACATGATCGCCCAGCCCCTCGACATCCGGTCGGCCACGATCGGGGTCCGCCCGGACCCGGCGGCGTCGAACAGGCCACGCCGACCGCCTCGGCCGCGACCGGCGCACGCTGCCGCGGGTGCCGGGCCCGCGGACCCGGGCTCGGCGGCGGGCCCGGGCAACGACGCCCCGGTCGGCGCCGTCCCGGGCGGCGTCGCCGGCGAGCTGCCTGTCGATCTTCCAGTCGACGAACCTGACGCCGTTCGTGCTGCTCGCTCTCGCTCGCCGCGGCGGTGGCGCTCGGCGCATGGCACGCCCTGACGCCCGGGCCACGGCAAGACGCTGATGGCGGCGTACCTCGTGGGATCCCGCGGGACGGCCGTCCATGCGGTCGGGCTGGGCCTGTCCGTCGCGGTCTCCCACACGCTCGGGATCGTGGCCCTGGCGATCCTGATCATCGGTGCCCAGGGCGTGCTCCCACCGGACCTGGTCGTCCGCGCGACGCCGGTGATCGCCGCCGTCTCGATCGCGGCGATCGGCGGCTGGATGCTCCTCGGCGAGGTCCGTCGCCGCCGCGGCGGCCGCGGCCTGCGAGCCCGCCACATCGAGCACGCGCCCGCAGCACGAGCACGAGCACGCCGCACCCGCACGATCACGCCCATCCCCACGAGCACGCGGCCGACCGGTCGACCCTGCCGACGCGCTCGAGCACGAGCATGGCGGCCGCCGCCACAGCCACCTGCCGCCGGCGGGTCGACGCTCTCGTGGCGCAGGCCTCTTCGTCCTCGGTCTCGCCGGCGGCCTGATCCCGTCGACCTCGGCCCTGCTCATCCTGCTCGGCTCGATCGCGGCCGGCCGGCCGGCGTTCGGACTCGTGCTCGTCGTCGCGTTCGGCCTCGGGATGGCCGCGGTGATGACGGGCGTCGGGCTGTTGATGGTCCTCGCCCGCGGCCGCCTCGACCGGATGCCGAGCCGCTCCGCCCTCGGCCGCCTGGCGACGGCGGCGCCGCTCATTGCCTCGGTCGCCGTGCTGTCCCTCGGCGTCGTCCTGACCTGGTCCGGCCGTCGCCGGTCGCCCCGTCCTCTGACCGCCCGCCGGACCAGACGCCCGCGGTCCGGAATAGGGACAACGCCCCACCGACCGCGGCCGGGTCGTTTGATACCCTCCGGCTCCCGATGCGAGACCTGAGCGACCGCGCCCTCGATACCGCCGTCCAGCTCGGCGCCTCATACGCCGACGTCCGGGTCGTCCATCGACAGGACGAATCGATCGCGTCAAGACCGGCCGCGTCGAAGGCGTCGCCTCCGGCGAGAGCGAGGGCTTCGGCGTCCGCGTCCTCGTCGACGGTGGCTGGGGCTTCGCCAGCTCGCAGCGTCCTCACCGCCGCCGAGGCCGACCGCGTCGCCGGCGAGGCCGTCCGCATCGCCAGCGCGTCCGCGACCGCGCTCCGCGACCGGGTCCGCCTCGACGACCGGCCGCCGGCCCACGGCACCTACGAGACGCCGGTCGAGGAGGATCCGTTCGCCGTCCCGCTGGAGGAGAAGATCGGCCACCTCCTCGCCGCGGACGAGGCCGCCCGCCGCGTCGACGGCGTCGCGTTCGTCGAGGCCCGCTACGACGCCGCTGCGCGAGACGAAGACCTTCGCCGCGACCGACGGCAGCTGGACCGAGCAGACGTTCACCCACGTCGGCGCGGGCGTCGAGGCGAACGCGATCGAGGGCGACGAGCACCAGCGACGGAGCTATCCCGACGCCGACGGCGGCCCGTTCCACGGCGGCCGGCTACGAGTACGTCCGCGGGCTCGACCTCGCCGACCGCGCCGGGCCCGCTCGCGGAGGAGGCCGTCGCGCTGCTCAGCGCGCCGCAGTGCCCGTCGGGCCGCTTCACCGTCGTCCTCGACCCGTCGCAGCTCTACATGCAGATCCACGAGAGCTGCGGCCACCCGACCGAGCTCGACCGGGTCTTCGGCACCGAGGCGAGCTACGCCGGGCACGAGCTTCCTGACGACCGACAAGCTCGACGAGGGCTTCCGCTACGGCAGCGACCTCGTCACGATCGTCGCCGACGCGACGGCGCCGGGCGGCATGGGGACGTTCGGCTGGGACGACGAGGGCGTCGCGGCGCAGGCCGTGCCGCTCGTCCAGGACGGGATCTTCGTCGGCTACCTCTCGTCGCGCGAGACCGCGCCGCGGATCGGGCGGCCAGTCCGGCGGCGCGATGCGGGCCGACGGCTGGAACCGGATCCCGCTGATCCGGATGACGAACGTCAACCTGCTGCCGCGGCCCGGCATGAGCCTCGACGACATCGTCGCCGACACGGACGACGGCCTCTACCTCGCCTCGAACCGGTCCTGGTCGATCGACGACCGCCGCCTGAACTTCCAGTTCGCGACCGAGATCGCCTACGAGATCAAGGGCGGCAAGAAGGGCCGGCTCTTCAAGAACCCGACGTACACCGGGATCACCTACGAGTTCTGGCGGTCGTGCGACGCGGTCGGCGACGAAGTCGAGCTACGTGATGCTCGGAACGCCGAACTGCGGCAAGGGCGAGCCGGCCAGGGCGCCCACGTCGGCCACGCCTGCTCGGGCGCCCGGTTCCGCGACGTCCAGGTCGGGGTCGGCAAGTGGTGAGCGAGCCGGACGTGCGATCGATCCGCTCGCGCGGCCGGCCGAGCGCGTCGTCGGGCTCGCGACGGCGCCGGCGCCGACCGAGGCCGAGGGCCTCGTCTCCGCCGACCGACGCGCAGCTGACCCGCTTCGCGAACAGCGAGATCCACCAGAACGTCGCCGAGACGAACGGCAGCGCTGAACCTCCGGGTCGCGATCGGGAAGCGGGTCGGCGTCGCGTCGTCGAACCGGCTCGACGACGAGGGCCTGCGGCGCCTGGCCGAGACCGCCGTCGCGATCGCCCGCAACTCCGCGGAGCTCGAGGACTGGGGCGGCCTGCCCGAGCCGACGCCGATCACGGAGCTGCCGGCCGGCTGGTCCGAGGACACGGCCGGCGCGACGCCCGAAGAGCGGGCCGAGGGCGTTCGCGCCGTGATCGCCGCGGCAGACGCGGCCGGCGTCCGGGCCTTCGGATCCTTCTCGACGAGCGCCGAGCACCTCGCCGTCGCCAACTCGCACGGCGTCCGCGCGATCCAGCGATCGGACCGCCGCCCAGCTCCTGACGGTGATGATGGCCGCGGACGGCGGCTCCGGCTACGCCGAGCAGGCGGGGGTCGACCTCGGATCGATCGACGCGGCGGCCGTCGGCCGCGAGGCGGCCGACAAGGCCCGGGCGACGGCCAACCCGGTCGCGGTCGAGCCGGGCGACTGGACGGTCGTCCTCGAGGAGTACGCGGTCGTCGACCTCCTGTCGATGCTCGCGTTCATGGGCTTCAGCGCGCTCGCGGTCCAGGAGGAGCGGTCGTTCGCCGAGCCCGGCAGGGTGATCGGCAGCGAGCTCGTGACGATCGTCGACGACGCCACGGAGCCGGGCGCGATGCCGATGGCCTTCGACTACGAGGGCGTCGCCAAGCAACGGGTCGTCGCTCGTCGAGCGCGGCGTCTGCCGGGACGTGGTCTGGGACCAGCAGACGGCGGCACGCGCCGGGCGGCAGTCGTCCGGCCACGGCCTGCCGGCCCCGAACTCGTACGGGCCGTTCCCGCTGAACCTGGTGATGTCGCCCGGATCGACGACGCGCGCCGAGCTCGTCGGGGAGATGGAGCGCGGCCTGCTCGTGACGCGCTTCCACTACACGAACCCGGTCCACCCGAAGCTCGCGATCGTGACCGGGATGACCCGCGACGGAACGTTCCTCGTCGAGGGCGGCCGGATCGTCGGGCCGGTCCGGAACCTGCGCTTCACCCAGAGCTACCTCGCGGCCCTCGCCGGGACGGTGGCGGTGGGCAGCGAGCGGCGGACGATCCGCGGCGACTTCGGCGGCGTCCTCGTGCCGCCGGTCCGGATCGAGGGCTGGACGTTCACGGGCGCCACCGAGCACTGATCCCGGCTCAACGGGGCCCGTGGGCTGCGCACCGCCGAGCGGCCGCCCGTCGCCCTCCAGGTCCTGATCCTGTTCCCGTGGGACCCGCGACGGATCGGTTCTCCGGGGAGCGGATCTGGTTCGATCGCGGGCCACTCGGCGGCTGACCGGCAGCGTTGCCGCCGGTCGCTACCACTCGACGAGCTTCCAGATCTCCGGCTCCAGCTCCTCGCCTCGGCCTCCGATTTCGGCGAACAGCGAGACGGCCGCCTTGAGATGAACCATCGAATTCGTCCTCGCGGCCGGCCGTGTGCAGGACGTCGGCGAGCGTATTCTCGAGCGCCGCCTCGACGTGCCGGTCCCCGAGCCGGCGCCCGTCGACGAGTGCGGCTTCAGCCAGCGCAGTGGCCCTCGCGACGTCTCCTGAGCGGATGGCAACCTGGGCCAGCGCGTGGCGCGACGCGACCGCGACCGGGAGGTCGACCCCGACGGCGTAGACGAGTGCCTGTTCGAGGTGGGCCGTCGCCCGTGCCAGGTCACCGCGGACCAGGGCCACGAGCCCGAGCACCTGGAGGGGCCGCGCCCGGGCGACGGCCGCGGCGCGATCGTTGTCGGGACCGGGAGTCTCGGGGGCGACCTTCGGAACGATGCCGGCCAGAGCGAGCTGTGCCAGAGATAGGGCCCGTGTCTCATCACCGAGACGGTGCGCGACGAGGGCCCGGTCGGCGAGGACCCGGGAGCGGGCATGCTCGAGGTCGCCGACGCGGGACGGGAGATCATCGGAGCCGACGAGGAGCTCCAGCGCCGCGGAAAGGTGGCTGTCGGCGGCGGTCAGATCGCCCCGTCGCGCATGCACGGTGCCCAGCCGGTGCTCGATCGATGCCAGGGACGCAGGATCCGTCACGTCCGCGGCCGCGGCCTCAAGCACCTCGATCGCGCCCGCGTAGTCGCCGAGCTGGATCCGGGCATCACCGATCGCCGTGCGGATCGCCAGCGCATCCGGGTGTCCAAGCGCGAGGGCAGCCTGGAGGTGCGCCAGCGCCTCGACCGGCGCGTGGATGGCGGCGGCAGCCCGGCCGGCGGATCCGAACGCCTCGGCGGCGAGGCCGAACCGGCCCGCCTCCCGCTCGTGGTTGCCGACGAGCGCCATCCTTGCGGCCTCCCCGATGCCCGGAGCGTGACTTGCCCGGATCGCATCGGCGGCCCGGGCATGGAGCAGCCGGCGGCGGGCGAGCGAGACCCCCTCGTAGGCCAGGTCTCGGAGACGTCCGTGCACGAAGTCGTACCCCACCGGCGCGTGGCCAACGGACGGGAGCTCCCGGAGGATCCCCCGTCTGACGAGGAGCTCGAGGCCGTCGACGGCCTCCTCGGCGACTCGGCCGCTGGTCTGACGAACGAGCTCGAAATCGAACGACCGGCCGACGACGGCCGCCGCAGCGAGCACCTGTGCGGCCGCGCCGTCGATGTCGGCGATCCGGCCAGCCAGAACGGCGCGGACGCCGCGCGGAATGCTCCCAGTCGGCTCGTCGACCGAGGTCAGGAGCTCGACGACGTACAGGGGCAGGCCTTCGGACTCCGCTGCAAGCGCACCGGCGTCAACAGTTCGCTCCGGCACCGCCCGGATCAGCGCAGCGATCGCCTCACGGTCGAGGCGCTCGAGCGCCACGACGGTTGCCCGACCCTGTCGCTCCGCACCGTCCACGAGTGCCTCGAGAGGGCCTGCGACGTCCTCGCGACGCCAGGTCGCGAGAAGCAGAAGCGACCGACCTTCCAACCGGTGCGCGAGGTACGCGATGACTTCGAGCGAGGATGCGTCGGCCCAAGCCAGATCGTCGAGCCATACCAGGCCCGGTTGGGCTCCTGCCGCGAGACCGACGATCGTGGTCACGAGGCCATCCACCAGCCGCAACCGGGCCGCAGGCTGCGCGAGCAATTCCTCGCTTGTTGATATCGAGATCATCGACCGGATGTGCGGGACGAGACGAGCGGCCTGGGCCAGCGCGTCGGACGGGAGCCGTGCGAGTCGTTCGCCAGCGTCCGGTCGAGCCAGGCCGGCCCGGAGCAGCTTCCCGATCGCCCCGAACGGGATCGCCGACTCGCTCCGATACGACCGCGCGGCGAGGACCACGCCGCCCCGTGCGCCCGCGGCCTCGGCGATGGCGCCAGCGAGTCGCGTCTTTCCGATGCCGGCTTCGCCCACGAGGATGGCGAGGCGCCCATCCGGCGCCGATGTGCGCCAGGCGGCCTCGAGCCGCTCGACATCGGCCTCTCGGCCGACCATGGGCAACTCGGCCCGGATCACCACGGTCGACGACGGGCGCGCCGAGCCTGACGGGGTCACGTCACTCAGCGGCGAATCAGCGGCTGTCGGGAGCGTGGGCCGGGTCGGAGCCAGGCGACCCTCGCGGATGGCCTCATAGAGCAGCGACGTCCGGTCCACGGGAGCGACCCCGAGCTCTCGCTCGAGGACGTTCACGCATTGACGGTATTGACGGATCGCGCCCGCTCGGTCGCCGGCACGCGCGAGGAGCTCCATCATCCGCCGATGCCCGGCCTCGTCGAGGGAGTCCAGCTGGAGCCGACGTGCGGCCGCGGCCGTTGCGCCGGCCAGGTCGCCGTCGGCTTCTCGGACGCGGCCGAGACGGTCGAGCAGATCGCCGAGGACTCGTCGTCGTTCCTCCGCCCGGGTCGCCAGCCAGTCGTCGAAGGTCGGGCTGTCGCGCAGGCCGAAACCGGCGAGGAACTCGCCCCGGTAGAGGGCAGCGGTCGCGGCGAGATCGGTGGGCGCGTCGAGGGCCCCGCGTTCGTCGGCAACCCAGGCATCGACCCAGACGTCGTCGCCGCGGAGCTCCACCCGGTTCCGATCGGCGGTGAACCAGCGCCCGCCGAGAGAGGCTCGAAGCGTCGACAACGTTCGGCGAAGGGCGCCCCGGGCAGCCTCGTCGTCCGCCTCCGGCCAGAACATTGCCGCCAGCTCGTCGCGCGCGATCGGTCGTCGCTCGACAGCGGTGATGGCGAGGATCGCGAGCGCCTTTCGCGTATCGACGATGACGGCGAGGCCGTCCGCCCGCACCTCGAGCGGTCCGATGACCCGGATCGCGAGGCCCCGTTCAGGCGGGGCGAATGGCGGTGGAACGTTGCCACGCTGCATCTCGCTACGGTACCGCTGGTCATCGGTACCGCTGGTCATCAGTGTTTTCGTAACGCTGGTTCAACTTCTTGCTCGATCACGCCGCGAATGCCGTCCCCGGTCCCGTAACGTTCGCCGGACGATCGACCGGCACGGTTCGCGGTGATGCATGCGGTTCCAGCACTCCGCCAAACGGGTCGCGCGTCCGAGCGAGGGCCAACCGATGACAGGAGTTGACCGCGATCAGCCGCTGGGTATGAGCGGTCGACTGGCGCTCGTCGGGATCCTGGTCGCGGGAACGATCATGGCGGCCGCCAACCCGCTCAACGTGTTGTTCTTCGAGACCTATTCGCTCGTCGGCGCGTACCTCGTGTTCCGACGGCCCCGCAACGTCATCGGCTGGTTGCTGCTTGGCATCGCGTTCGGCTTCATCGCGACGTCGCCCCCGCCGGACGTGGACGCCGCGGCGTTGATCGGCGGCCATGCCACGCCTCGAGACACAGTCACCACGTGGATCGCCGGTTGGAGCGGGTGGGCCACGTACGTCGCGCTCCTGGCCCTGACAATCGTGGTGCCGAGCGGCCGCCTCCCTCAGGCTAAGGGCCGCGGCATGGCCATCATCCTGCTTGCCGTCGGCGTCGCGGACGTCGTCCTGTCGGCCGTAGCCCCGACGATCAGCCTCAACGCCGACGGCGTGACCACGATCCCGATTCCGAACCCCGTCGCGGTGCTGCCGGACCTGCCGCTCTGGTCCGCCATCCCCATCCAGGACGCGATCTTCCCGACCCTGATCGCTGTGCTCGTGATCGGCGCAGTGCGGATGGTGCTTCGATACCGGGCATCGAAGGGGGTCGAGCGACTCCAGCTCCGCTGGCTGGGCGCGGCCGTGACGCTCGTCTGTGTCGGCCTCCTGACCGGCCTGGTCTTGCTGGCCGTCTTCGGCGACGGGATCGGGGTTGCGGCCTGGACACCCGCGATCATCGCGTACCCGGCCATTCCTCTGGCAATCGGCATCGCCGTCATGCGCTACCGGCTGTTCGAGATCGACCGGATCATCAGCCGCACCATCGGCTGGACGATCGTGACCGGCACGCTTGTCGCGGTGTTCGGCGGCGCGGTCGTCGCGCTCCAGGGACCCTTGGCTCGCTTCACCCAGGGACAGACGCTTGCCGTCGCCACGTCCACGCTGGCGGCGCTGGCGCTCTTCCAGCCGGTCCGTCGGCGTGTCCAGGCCCTGGTCGATCGGCGGTTCGACCGGGCACGCTTCGACGGCGAGCGGACGGCGACGGCATTCGCCCAGCGGCTGCGCGATGAGACGGACATGGACACCGTCCTCGGCGACGTGGCTCGCACCACCAGCTCCACGGTCGCTCCGACGTCGCTCACCATCTGGCTCCGACCACGGAGGGTCGGCGGATGAGGCGGAGCCGCGTCGCGGCGGGGATCGCTTGCCTCGACATCGTCGCGTTCCTCGTGGCCAGCCTGATCCGACCGGGCGTCGACCTCGAGGCCGCCCTACCCATGGCACTCGGAATCGCTTCGTTCACGACGGTCGGAGCCCTCCTGTGCACGCGGGTCCCGGGGAACCCCGTCGGAGTCCTGCTGCTCGCCGCCGGAAGCGTGCTCGTCCTGACCGTGGTCCTCGGGACATACGCCGACCTCGGCACGCTCCGGGTGCCACCATGGCCCGCGTCTGACCTGGCGAGGATCGTCGGGAATGCCATGGGCATCTACCCCTTCGTCATTGCCTTCATCGGGGTCCCGCTCGTCTTCCCGGACGGACATCTGCCGTCACGCCGCTTCGAATGGGTGGTCTGGATCGCGATCGCCAATATGGTGGCTTGGGCTCTCGGCGCGAGCCTCGGAGCACCGCCGAACGCGGCCGAAGGGGCAATCCCCGGCGGCGCGGCGCTCGAGCTCTTCACCGGGATCATCGAGATGTTCGTCCTCGTTTCGACCGTGGTCAGCTTCGGCGGTGCCGTGGTCGCCATCACGATCCGATTCCGTCGCGGCAATCCCGTGCAGCGTCAACAGGTCAAGTGGCTCGTGGCCATCGTCGGCCTGGGGGCGTTGATCCTTCTGGCCTCGCTCCTCACCTTCAGCCTGTACCCGGCGCTGAGCAACGCCCTGAGCACCGTCGCGGCCCTCGCTCTCTTTGCGCTCCCGATCGTGATTGCGATCGCGATCCTGCGGTACCGCCTGTACGAGATCGACCGGATCATCAGCCGGACGGTCGGCTGGGCGCTGGTCACGGGCATCCTCCTGACGGTATTCGTCGGAGTCGTCATCGCGCTCCAGGGAGTCCTGGAAGGCTTCACACAAGGCCAGACCGTCGCCGTGGCCGCGTCGACGGTGGCGGCGTTCGCGCTCTTCCAGCCGGTTCGTCGCCGTGTCCAATCCGCTGTCGACCGCCGCTTCGATCGCGCCAGGTACAACGCCCAACTCACGGTCGACGCGTTCGTCGAACAGGTTCGCAATGAAGTCGATCTCGTCAGGCTGCGAGGCTCGCTCGTGGCCAGCGCCGACGGTGCTGTTCGGCCGTCGAGCGCCGCCGTCTGGCTTCGGAACGCCCTGGACCCTCGAGAACCGACCGTTTCGTAACGATGCCCGGACGCTCGTCCGGGAGGATGCCGCCAATGACCGCACTCTCCCGCCCCATCCGCCGCCTCCTCGGCCGGAGGCCACCCGATCCTTCGCTGGTCGCCGCTGAGCCGCTGCCGGTGCCTGCCAGTCTGACCGAGCAGCCGGGCGTCGCGGTCGACATCCCCGAGACGGATGCGCTGTTCGCGTACCTCCAGGCGGCGCCGGGACCGGTCGACCTGACCCGGCTCGAGCTCGCCTCTCCGGCGCTGGAGCAGCTCCGCACGGCCGGGGTCGCGCTCGTCGTCCCGCTGGTCACCCAGGGCGAGCTGATCGGGACGTTGAATCTCGGCCCGCGCCTGTCCGAGCAGGACTACTCGTCGGACGACAAGCGCCTCCTCGCCACGCTGGGGGCCCAGGCGGCGCCGGCGATCCGGGTCGCACAATTCGTCCGGGAGCAGGCCGCCGAGGCCGCTGAGCGCGAGCGCTACGAGCAGGAGCTCGAGGTCGCCCAGCTCATCCAGCAGCAGTTCCTGCCGCGCGAGTTGCCGAAGCTTCCCGAATGGCAGGTCGCCGCGTACTACGGACCGGCCCGGGTGGTCGGCGGCGACTTCTACGACTTCATGGACCTCGGAGAGGGCCGGATCGGGATCGTGGTCGGCGATGTCACCGACAAGGGCGTACCCGCCGCCCTGGTCATGGCTCGCACCCACTCAATCCTTCGCGCAGAGGCGCCGCGACTCGTCGCCCCCGGCGCTGTCCTCGCCCGGGCGAACGACCTCCTCTCGGCCGAGATGCCCGAGAAGATGTTCGTCACGTGCTTGTACATGGTCCTCGAGCCCGGGACCGGCCGCGTGGTCTACGCGAACGCCGGGCACAACCTCCCCTACGTTCGAACCGCGCATGGAGTCGTGGAATTCCGAGCCACGGGAATGCCGCTCGGGCTCCTGCCAGGCCTGACCTACGAGGAGAAGACGTCGGAGATCGGCCGAGGCGACAGCGTCCTGCTCTACTCCGATGGAATCATCGAGGCCCACGATCCTGCCGGCGAGATGTACGGATTCCCCCGGCTGAAGGCAGACATGGCCACCCAGCTCGCAGGAAGCGCCTTCCTCGACGAGCTGCTCGAGCGCCTCCACGCGTTCACCGGCCGCGGCTGGGAGCAGGAGGACGACATCACCTTGGTCGCCCTCCGCCGCTCGCCGGGTGGCGGCGGTGGGATCGCAGCCGCCGCGGCCGTCGGAGCCGGCGGGGCCGTCACCACCCCCGACGTCCTGGCCGATTTCGAGCTCCCCGGCGCCCTCGGGAACGAGCGACTCGCGATGGAGCGAGTAGCCGCGGCCGTGGCGACGCTCGGTCTTGAACCGGCCCGTCTCGAACGCCTCAAGACCGCGGTCAGCGAGACCGCGATGAATGCGATCGAGTACGGATCCCAGGGCAATCCGGATGTGCCAGTCCGCGTCCGGGTCGAGCGCCAGCCGGCGGCTCTCGAGATCCGGATCGCCGACGCCGGCCTGGGCGGGGCCATCCCGTGCCCTGCCGAAGCCGAGGTTCCGGATCTGGACGCCAAGCTCGCCGGCCTGCAGAAGCCCCGCGGCTGGGGCCTGTTCTGATCCAGCAGATGGTCGACCGGGTCGACGTCGTCCGCGAGGGCCAGCGGCAGACGGTCGTCCTGACCCTTGAGCTCGGAGGCGCCGGCGATGGCCAGCCCACTTGAGGCGAGCGTCCGCACCGGGGCGGACGGCGCTCGAATCGACCCTGACCGGCCGGATCGACCGCGACGGCGACCAGGCGATGACCGCGGCGTACGCCGCGGTCCGGGGGACCGGGTCAGGCCCGATCGTCCTCGACTTCGCGGCGACGGACTACATCAACAGCACGGGGATCGCGCTGATCGTCCGGTTTCTGGCCGAGGCGCGGCGCGATGGCAGACCCGTCCGGGCGAGCGGCCTGTCAGACCACTACCGGGAGATCTTCCGGATCACTCGCCTGTCCGACTTCATCGTCCTCGAGGACGACGGGTCAAGCCCCGAACCGCAGCACGAAGGAGGCACACGATGACCGACGGCACCCGGGTTGACGTCAGGTCGACCGAAGCGGCAGATGCCGCCCTCCTGTGGATCGAGGGAGAGATCACGTCGGGCAGCGAGAAGCCGCTGATGGACGCATACGCCCGCGCCGTCGAAGGCGGCGCGCGCACGGTCATCCTCGATTTCGGCGGGCTCGACTACATGAACAGCGGTGGAATCGGCCTGCTGGTGACGCTCCTCGTTCGGGCCCAGCGACAGGGCAAGCGGCTGATGGCCGTCGGCCTCAACGAGCACTACCGCCAGATCTTCTCCCTGACTCGATTGGACGAGGCGATCGGCATCCACGACACCGAGGACGCAGCCCTCACGGCGGCCGTCTGAATGTCGCCCCCATCGTGACGCGAGGAGAACCGACATGACTGCCACCGAACCTCGTTCGCACCGCGACGGCGACTCATGGGCACACCCCGTGGACCGCCTGACGACGACGGCGACGGGCGCCGACATCGACACCGTTACAGGTCGGCGCGTCGCCGGGCCGATCCAGGGCTTCGGCCAGATGTGGCAGAAGACGTTCAGCGTCCGGCTCGAGGGCGTCAACCTGGACCCTCAGCAGCTGGTCGCCCACTGGAAGGAGCGCTTCCCGACCTTCTGGCCGAAGGGCAGCCGCTTCTATGCGCCGCTGTCGGGGATCAAGCCCGGCGAGGTCGCCCTCCTCGAGGTCCAGCCCGTCCCGGGCGCGCCGATCAAGATGTCGACCGGCGTGTTGGTCATCTACGCTGACCGTGAATCGTTCACGTTCATGACGCCCGAGGGACACGCACTCTCCGCATGGATCACGTTTTCCGCGTTCAAGGACGGTGGGACGACGGTCGCCCAGGCCCAGGCCCTGGAGCGGACGAGCGACCCGTTCATCGAGCTGAGCTACAAGCTGGGCGCGAGCAGGACGCAGGACCGGTTCTGGGAGCAGACCCTCGAGAATCTGGCTCGCTCTGTCGGCGTCGTCGCACCGGAGATCCGGGCGGACAAGATCTGCGTCGACCGGCATCGCCAGTGGCGGGGCGTCCTGAACCTCCGCCACAGCGCGGCGGTGATCATGGCCGTCGGGACGGTGACGGCCCCGGTCCGCTGGCTCCGACGCCGGCGCCTTACCTGACCGCGCGGCCGGCACTGGCGTCATGACCGCGTCCGGACCGGACGCGGTCATCGTCGGAGCCGGCCCGAACGGGCTCGCCGCGGCGATCACCCTCGCCCGGGCCGGCCGCTCCGTCGTGGTGTACGAGGCCGCCGCGACGATCGGCGGTGGGACGCGGACCGAGGAGCTGACGCTTCCCGGGTTCCGCCACGACGTCTGCTCGACGATCCTGCCGCTGACGCTCGCGTCGCCGTTCTTCCGGACGATCGACCTGGCTGCGCGCGGCGCGGAGCTCGTCCAACCCGATGCGCCGGTCGCCCATCCACTCGACGGCGGACGGGCCGCGGTCATCGAGCGGTCCGTCGCCGGCACGGCGGACGGTCTGCGTCCGGCGAATCGGCCGCGGATCGGACGGCGAGATGTGGCGGCGTCTCTTCGGCCCGCTCGTCCGCGACGCGGACAAGCTGGGCGAGGAGCTGCTCGGTCCGGTCGTCCACCTGCCGCGGCATCCCGCTCGCCCTCGCCCGCTTCGGGCTCCCGGCGCTGCTGCCCGCGACGCGCATCGCTCGGCCGCACTTCGCCGGCGAGGCCGCTCGAGCGGCCTTCGCGGGCCTCGCGGCCCACTCGATGCTCGACCTGACGCGCCCGCTGACGTCGTCGTTCGGGCTCGTGCTGGGGCTGTACGCCCACGCTGCTGGCTGGCCGATGGTCCGCGGTGGCTCGTCGGGATCGCCGACGCGCTCGCGGCGGAGCTCGCCGCGCTCGGCGGCCAGATCGAGACCGATCATCAGGTGACGACACTCGCGGACCTGCCACCGAGCCGGGTCGTCCTCCTCGACGTGACGCCGCGCGCCGCGCTGTCGATCGCGGGCAACCGGTTGCCGGCGCGGACCCGACGCGCATACGAGCGGTTCCGCTATGGCTCCGGCGTCTTCAAGGTCGATTGGGCCCTCGATGGCCCGATCCCGTGGACCGCCGACGGGCCCCGGCGGGCAGCCACGGTCCACCTCGGCGGCACGATGCCGGAGATCGCGGCGGCGGAGCGGACGGTCGCTCGCGGCGGCCACCCGGATCGGCCGTTCGTGCTGCTCGCCCAGTACGCTGCCCTGGGATCCGACCCGGGCGCCGGCGGGCCAAGGCACTGCCTGGGCCTACTGCCACGTCCCGGCCGGCTCGTCGGTCGACATGACCGACCGGATCGAGGCCCAGGTCGAGCGCTTCGCGCCCGGCTTCCGCGATCGGATCCTGGCCCGGGCGACGACGCGACCCGGCCGCGATGGAGGCGAAGAACCCGAACGACGTCGGCGGCGACATCAACGCCGGGATCCAGGACATCCGCCAGCTCGTGTTCCGGCCCGGCGTCAGCCTCGACCCGTACTGGACCGGCGCGCCGGGGCTCTACCTCTGTTCGGCGTCGACCCCGCCCGGCGGCGGCGTCCATGGGATGGCCGGCTACCACGCGGCCCGTTCGGCGCTGCGCCGCGACCTCCGCTAGGCGGCTGCGCCGGCGCGCCGGGCGCCCGAAGCCACCCACGAAGCCACCACCCGGTCGCGAGCGCGCCTGCGGCCGGCACGGCCGCGCCGATCGCGGCGATGACGAGCAACGCGAGGATCAGCCAGCGGACGCTGTCGATCGCCGCCGCCAGCTGGTCGCCCGCCAGCGTCGCGGACAGGGTCCGGACCTCCGTTGCCACCGCAGCCAGCGACGACGCGTTCCGCTCGAGCGCCGAGCGGTTGCCCACCAGGCTCGTCGCGATGCCGTCGACCTGGCCGGAGATGTCGGTCAGGTAATCGGCGATCTCCCCGAAGAGGGTGCCCAGCCGGCCGAGCGGCTGCGCTCCGAGGATCGTCACCCCATTGGCGGCGGTCTCGAGGTCGCGGAGCCGCGGCACGATCTGGCGCATGTCGGCCGTCGCCTGGAGCGACGGCGGCCGACGTCGTGTCCATCGTCGTCGCGAAGCTGGCAGCGCTGGCGGACGCGTCATCGAGCGCGGTTGCGGTCTTGTCGAGCACGGCGGACACGCCACCGGCGTTGTCCTTCAGCTGGCTGGACAGCGCGCTGACACGCCCGAATGCGAGGACCAACAGGAGCGCGGCGATGACGGCGGCGATCAGGCCGGCGATCCCGTAGCCGATCAGGATCTTCGCGAGGAGTGGCAGCCGCGACGCGCGGCCGGGATCGATGATCACCGCCAGGCCGACCGCGCAGCATCCGGATAGAGCCGCACGCGCCGGTAGGGCTCGCGGCCGCGCGACCGCGAGACGAGGTTCGCCCGTTCCGCCATCTGGTGCTGGAGCCGCCGGATGTAGGCGTTCTGGGGCGACAGCTCGACGGCGTCGGAGCCGTTCAGGACGAGCCCGATCGCCTCCTCGGTCTCGCGCAGCGCGGCCTCGCGCGGGTCGATCTCCAGCGAGAAGATCGAGGTCAGGCTCGACTGCATCTGGGGCACGGTGTTCGACTTCAGGACGTAGATCGGGAGCGCCCGATCCTCCGCCTCGCGGAGCATCGGCGTCTTCTGCTTGTACTCGTTGCGGAGCGTCATGACGACGTCCGCCTCGTCGACGTCGCGGGCGATCTGGACGGGCAGCTGGAGGTCGCGGATCGCCTGCTCGAGCCGCTTGCGGCTGATCCCCTGGGGCAGGACCCGGAGCGTCGGCAGCGGCGCGCCGCCGGGCACGAGGATGGCCTCCGCCGTCGTCGCCCTTCCTCGATCCCGAGCGGGCCGTCGTCCTCGTCGTCCGGCTCGAGGTCGTCGGCGTTGACCGGGCGCCGTTCCCTCCTCGGCCCGGAGCGCGGTCATCGCCCGCTTCGCCTGGTCGCGCCAGGCCTTCTGGCGGTCGAGCTCGCGCGCGTCCCGGGCGCGGGTGTCCGGCAGCGACGGCGCGCCGCGCTCCAGCGGCCCGCGGTCGGCGATCTCGCCGCTGACGAACGGGGCATCGTCCGGGCGCGGCCCGGCCCGGCCGTTCGGCGGGACGGCGAACCGCTCGCCGGGCATCACCTCGGATGGGCCGCCTTGGCCGCCCTCCGATCTGCGACCCGCGCGGCGCGGACTCCCGCGCGGAGCCGCCGCGCGTCTGGCGCCAGCCGCCGCTCGCGCCCGGCCGGTAGCCGGAGCGGAACCCGGCGGCGCCCGCAGTGCCGGCGTCGCGATAGCCGCCGCCCCGGTACGACCCCTCGCCGCGCCAGCCCGGCTCCATCCGCCACGGCTGGCCCGAGCCGACGAGCCCGGCGAACCGCTCGGCGCCGATCTGCTCGCGCGGCGACGGCCGCGGCCGGGCCTGCGAGCGATGGACGCCCTCCTCGTCGCGCCAGCGGAGCTCCGGCGCGACCGGCGTCGCCGCGGAGCAGCGAGTCGACGGTGTCGGCGACGTCGGCGTGGACGGTCACCCGCTCGCGATCCTGGATCTCGATGATCACGTCGAACGTCGGCGGCGCCTTCCGCTCGAGGACGCTCTTCTGAGTCCGCCGGCGGCGCGCCTCCTCGTCGCCGAGGGTCACGCTCTGGATCCCGCCGATCAGGTCGGACAGCGTCGGGTTGAGCATCAGGTTGTCGAGGTTGTTGCCGTGGGCGGTCCCGATCAGCTGGACGCCGCGCTCGGCGATCGTCCGGGCGGCCTGGGCCTCCAGCTCGGTCCCGATCTCGTCGATGACGATGACCTGGGGCATGTGGTTCTCGACCGCCTCGATCATCACCTCGTGCTGCAGCGACGGCGTCCGGACCTGCATCCGGCGCGCCTTGCCGATCGCCGGATGCGGGATGTCGCCGTCGCCGGCGATCTCGTTGCGAGGTGTCGACGACGACGACGCGCTTGCCGAGGTCGTCGGCGAGGACCCGGGCGGCCTCGCGGAGCATCGTCGTCTTGCCGATGCCCGGCCGGCCCATGATCAGGATCGACTTCCCGCTCTCGACGAAGTCGTCGATGATCTCGATCGTCCCGTAGACCGCGCGGCCGATCCGGCAGCGTCAGGCCGACGATCTTGCCGGCGCGGTTGCGGATCGCGCTGATCCGGTGGAGGGTCCGCTCGATCCCCGCCCGGTTGTCGTCGCCGAAGCTGCCGATGTGCTCGACGACATGGGCGATGTCCGTCTCGTCGATCTCGCGATCGAGGAGCATGACCTCGGAATCCGGGAAGCGGGCCTCGGGCCGGCGACCCAGGTCCAGGACGACCTCGATCAACGCCTCCTTCTCGGGGAGCGCGTGGACGGCGTCGACGATCTCGGCCGGCAGCGCGGCCAGGAGCGCGTCGAGGTCGTCGATCGATTCGCGTCGCCGGTCAGCGGTCAACCGGGCCTCCTTCGGGGTCAACGGACCCCGGCCGGCACGAGTGCCGGCTCCGCGACACGCACGAGCGTGTCCTTCATCAAGCAGGGTCACGGTCGCGATCGTACCGAAGCCCGCGTCCTCGAGCCGCCGGTCGATCGGCGACTCGTAGGTCCGGACCGGCGCGATCACGCCGTGCTCGCGGCCGGCCCGCCTTCTCGGTCCGGGCCCGGATGACCCCGAGCGCGAACGTGGTGAGGGCCGTCGCGTCCGCGTCCGGGCCGGACGAGCAGCTTCAGGTAGTGCGGCTGGTCCTCCTTGGCGACGCCGATCTGGACGAAGCCGTCGAGCCCGGTGCCGTCCTTGCCGCCGCGCCGCGCTCTCCTGGACGAACGCCTCGACGTCGGCGAAACGGAGGATCGGCGCGAGGCTGGAGCGGGGGACCCGCCAGTTCGTGCCCTGGCGCTCCCAGTCCGGCAGCCGGATCCCCTCGAGTCGCTGGACCGGCTGCGGCGTCGCCGCCGCGTAAAGCCGCGACAGCGGCAGCGCGTCGAGCGGCGCGGCCGGTCGGATCCGGCAGTCCTTCGCCTGCTCGTCCGTCCACGTCTCGGGCAGGTCCAGGTCGCCGTCGCGGTGGAGGATGCGCTCGTCGCCGTACCGGGCGAACCCCGCCTGCATGAACAGCTCGACGTTGCCGTCCCGGTCGGCGCACGCGACGTGGAGCCGCGACGGGCCCGCGCTTGGACGCCTCGCGGAGGACCTGGTTGACCAGGCGGAACCGGATGTCGCCGGCCTGGCCGGAGCCGATCCCGTCGAGCTCCACGATCGTCCACTCGTCGCGGACCGAGTCGCGCTCCACGCGGATCAGGCCGGACAGGCGGCCCGACTCCTCGTAGACGTACATCAGGTCGTGCGGCTGGAAGGCGCCGAGCGGGAGGCGGAACAGGCTGAACACGCCGATCGGCCGGCCGCTGACCGGCAGCCCGAGCGAGCGGGTCGCCGCGCTGATGTCCTGGCAGAGCCGCGACAGCTCGCCGAGCGCGGCGAGGTCGGTCAGGCGCGCGACGCGCACCTTGCCGATCTGCGGCGGTCTTCGGCGCGCGCGTGCCTGCGTCACGAGGCGTTCCGCGCGCGGCGGGTGGGATGCGGACGGCGGCCCGAGCCCTCGCCGGGATCGTCGTGCTCGGCGGCCATCGTCGGCGACGAGGCGGTGGAAGCGCGTCTCCCCGGCGAGCTCCGGGTGGAACGAGGTCGCGATCACGTTCCGCTCGCGGACGGCGACGATCCGGCCGTCGTCGAGGCGGGCGAGGACGTCGACGTCCGGCCCGACCGCCTCGATCACCGGCGCCCGGATGAAGACGGCGTGGACCGGCCGATCGCCGAGGATCGGGCACCTGGAGCTCCGCCTCGAACGAGTCGAGCTGGCGGCCGAACGCGTTCCGCTCGACCGTCACGTCCAGCAGCGGCAGGATCGGCTCCTCACCGCCGGCGATCTGGCTCGAGAGGACGATCATCCCGGCACAGGTCCCGAACAGGGGGGCGCCCGTGGCCGCCAGGCGCCATGATCGGTGCGGCGAGCCCCCAGCGCTGGATCAGGTGCCGCATCGTCGTGCTCTCACCGCCGGGCAGGATCAGCCCGGAGACCCCGGCGAGGTCGTTGGGCAGGCGCACCGGAACGCCCTCGACGCCGATGGCATCGAGGGTCTGGAGATGCTCGCGGAAGGCGCCCTGGAGCGCCAGGACTCCGATCTTCATCGGCCGGCGGCCTCGGCGCGCGTGGCGCGCTGCCCTACCAGCCGCGGACCGCGAGGCGTTCCTGCTCCGGGATGGCTTCCATCGCGATGCCGCGCATCGGCGCCCCCAGTCCCTTCGAGACGTCGGCGATGATCGCGGGGTTGTCGAAGTGGGTCGTCGCCTGGACGATCGCGTTCGCCATCCGGGCCGGATCCTCGCTCTTGAAGATCCCGGAGCCGACGAACACGCCCTCGGAGCCGAGCTGCATGACGAGGGCTGCGTCGGACGGCGTCGAGATCCCGCCGGCGACGAAGTTCACGACCGGCAGCTTCCCGTCGGCCGCGACCTGCCTCACCAGCTCGTACGGCGCCTGGAGCTCCTTGGCCGCGACGAACAGCTCGTCCTCGCGCATCCCCTGGAGCTTGCGGATCTCGCTGAGGACGTCGCGCAGCTGGCGCACGGCCTCGACGACGTTGCCGGTCCCGGCCTCGCCCTTCGTCCGCATCATCGCCGCGCCCTCGTTGATCCGACGGAGGGCCTCGCCGAGGTTCCGGCAGCCGCAGACGAACGGGACCTTGAACGCGTGCTTGTCGATGTGGTTCGTCTCGTCGGCCGGGGTGAGGACCTCGGACTCGTCGATGTAGTCGACGCCGAGCGCCTCGAGGACCTGGGCCTCGACGAAATGGCCGATCCTGGCCTTCGCCATGACCGGGATCGTCACGGCGCTCATGATCCCCTCGATCATCGCCGGGTCGCTCATCCGGGCGACGCCGCCGGCGGCACGGATGTCGGCGGGAACGCGCTCCAGGGCCATGACCGCGACCGCGCCGGCATCCTCGGCGATCTTCGCCTGATCGGGCGTGACGACGTCCATGATGACGCCGCCCTTGAGCATCTGGGCGAGACCCTTCTTCGTCGCCCACGTGGAGGTTTCGACTGCCATGACGGATGTGTGCTCCGGTTGATCGCGCGGGTCTGCCGGCCGGGCTTGCCGCGGGGTCGTCGCCCGTTCGAGTCGGCCGAGCCGCCTCGCGCGCTCCGGATTATCGCACGGACCCCCGACGCCTCCGCCATGGCCCGATCCGCCGCTCGCATCTGCCGTTCGTGTGTGCCGCTGGGCGGGTCTCCGCTGTGCGACCGGCGCCCGGCGCCCCGGCGCCCCGGCGCCCCGGCGCCGCGGCGCCGCGGCGCCTTGTGTAATGCCGCACCTGCGAGCACTCCGGGTTCGCCAGGCGCCGATCCACCTGGATTCCTCGTTCAGCGACGCGTGGGGCGGCGATCCAGGCGTTCCGACCGGTCGCCGACGCGGAGCGCCCGCTGGGGCGGCAATCGACAACGTTCGCAGGAGGGCCGGGCCGGGCCGGCTCGACGAGCCGCCACCCACGCGTCATCTGCCCCGGGTCCGGAACGCAAATGGTGGTGGCGTTCCGCAGCCGCAGAACGCGGAAACCACCCGATCTGGCCCGAACCGCAAGCGGGAGCGTTCCGGGGTCCCTCTCGACGCGGGTGCATCCGGTCGTCGCTGGTTGCGTTCCGGACGTTGGCGGCCCGACCGTGGCGCGCAGGACGAACGCCTCGGTTCAGCGCCTTCTCGGAGCGACGCGATCTCCGCGCGGGCGGCCGTGACCAGCTCCTCGTTCGTGTGGGCATGACCCCAGAGGCCCCAGCCGCCCGGCGCCGCCTCGGTCAGCAGCACCCACGTCCGGCGAGCGAGCGTCGGGTCGCCGGCGGCCTCCACGACCAGCGCCGTCAGCTGCTCGACGACGGCGAGCTGCTTGTCCCGGTCGAGCGCGCCGGCGTTCGTCAGCACCTGGACCCGGACGTGGCTCGACGCCACCGTTGACGTCCGAGATGGCCGCGGCCGGCAGCTCGTGGACGAATGCCGCGGTGTTCTCGCGGAACATCGGGATCTCCGGCACCGCCTCGATCGCGCATCACGGTCGCCGCCGCGGCCGCGGCGAGCGCGTGGGGGTCGGGGAACGTCCCGGCCGGGGCGTAGATGTCGATCATCGGCATGGCGGTGGTCCTCCAGACTATGCTGGTCGTCATAGCCAAGCATCGACTATGACGATCGTCATAGTCAAGAGGAGCGAGGAGCCGTGCCGAGCGACGCCCGCCGGAAGATGATCGAGAGCGCCGTGACCCTGCTCGCCACGCGCGGGCCTGCAGGGCACGTCGTTCAGCGACGTCCTCGACGCGTTCCGGCGCGCCGCGCGGCTCGATCTATCACCACTTCCCGGAGGGCAAGGATCAGCTCGTCGATGCCGCGATCGAGCTCGCCGGCGATCGCGCGCTCGCGCGTCCTCGATGCGGTCGAGGGCGCGCCGCCCAGGGAGGTGACCCGGCTTCTTCCTGGACCTCTGGCGCGAGGTGCTCGTCCGGTCGGACCTGCGGGCCGGGTGCGCGGTGCTGGCGGTGACCGTCGCGACCGACTCGCCCGGACCTCCTCGATCACGCCGCCTCGATCTTCCGGGCCTGGCGCGGGCGCCTCGCCGAGCTCTACGTCAGCTCGGCGGCATGGAGCGGCGCCGCCGCGAGCTCGACTGGCGACGACCGTCGTCGCGGCGAGCGAGGGCGCGGTCGTCGGTCAGCCGGGCGGAGCGGAGCCTCGAGCCGTTCGAGCTGGTGGCCGAGGAGCTCCTCGCGGCGACACCCTGACGTTGGCGCTAGCGCGAGACCGTGCGGACGACCCCGGACATGAGCTTTGTCGCCCGGCGGGCGGCCGACGGGGAGAGGCGGCTCAAGGCATCGATCAGGTCGAGGACGTCGTCGTCGGGCAGACCGCCGAGCAGGTGGACGAGGCGGAGGACGGTCTCGTCCGGCACCTGGCCGAGGAGCCGCATCCCGCGCTCGAGCTCCCGCGGCGCCAGCTTCGGGATCAGCCCGACCGCACGATCGAAGAGCCGCACGAAGGCGTTGAAGGTCGCCAGCCAGTCCCGGAGATCGGCCAGCTCGCCGTCTCCCGGATGCTCGGCCGCGAGGTCGCCTGCCTCTTCGGCGGTCCGGGCGATGACCTCGACGATCGGGTCGCCCTCGCGCACCTTCCGTTCGGCGATGACCCGGGTGAACCACTGCCAGTGATCCCCGACCGCGACGTAGGCGGTGCCCGCCGGCCCGCGCCGGCCCACCCGCCGCGGCTCGGCGACGCGCTCGACGATCCCCCAGGCCTCCGCGTCGGTCAGGGCCAGGCTCGCCGCCCGATGTGACAGCCCGAGCGCCTCGCGGATCTCCCGCTCCGTCAGCGGCTCGCTCCTCACCATCAGGTAGGCATGGACGCGCCCGATCGCCGGCGCGACGCCCCACGACGCGCTCATCTCGCCCCACGCCTCGGCGAAGCGGAGGCGCAACTCCTCTGCCGGCGCCGACGGATCCCGGCGTGCAGCGTCACCGTCCCCGGAAACGTGCGATTTGACAGTAGCGAGTTCGGCTGTCATAACTTGCTATGTCAGAGTAGCACGGAAGGAACGGCCGATCATGTCTCGAATCCGCGGCGGTATCGCCGACTGCACGGTGGTCGCGTCATGACGCTGCGAGTCGTGATCGTCGGCGGGAGCGGCTACATCGGGCAGCACCTGGCGGCCGCGCTGGTCGCTCGGGGCGATGACGCGGTGATCCTCAGCCGCGATCCGGAGCGCGTGCTCGGGCGTGGGGCGGTCAACGGTCGTCTCGTGCCATGGTCGATCGACGATATCGGCGGTCTCGCGGGGCACCTCGACGGCGTCGACGCGGTCGTGAACGTGACCGGCGTGCCGGTTGGACCGAGACCGTGGACGCGCGGCCGGCGACGGGCCATCCGCGACAGCCGCGTGGGCCCGACGAATGCCATCGTCGACGCGATGCGCCGGCTGGCCGCCGATCGCCGGCCGGGCGTGCTCGTCAACGTCTCGGGCACGGACGGCTATCAGGGCCTGGATCGCGTTCCGGCGACGGAGACGTCGACATTCAGCCAGGGCTTCCTCGCCGACCTGTGTCGAGACTGGGAGGCGGCCGCCCGGTCGGCCGAGGCGCTTGATGTCCGCGTCGCGATCGTCAGGAACGGGTTCGTGATCGGACCGGGAGCGAAGGCATTGCAGCTCCTGGCGCTCCCCTTCCGGCTGCATCTCGGCGGGACGCTCGGCTCCGGACGGCAGTGGATGAGCTGGGTCCACATCGACGACGTCGTCGGCATCATGACGATGGCCGTCGACGATGAACGAGCGCGCGGGCCGTTCAATGCCGTCTCTCCGGAGCCCGTGCACGAGGCGGACGTCGCCGGCGTCATCGGGGACGTGCTCGGCCGGCGTTCGTGGCTGCCAGTTCCGGCACCGTTCATCCGCCTCGCGATGGGCGAGGTCTCGACGCTGGTCCTCGGGACGGTGCGGGCGGTTCCCGTCCGGGCGATCGAGCTCGGCTACCGGTTCCGGTGGATGGAGCTGCGTCCCGCGATGGAAGACGCGCTTCGGTGACGGCTCGCGCGCGCCGGCTGCTCGGGTTCGCGGTCGGCGTGCTGTGGCTATGTGCAGCCGGCTGGATCCTCGTGACGGCCGCGACCCTCGTCGGCGTGGCGATCGATGTCGACGCGACGCCGGTCGTCGGATGGTGGTGGACGTCGATCTCGGTGGCGGTCGTCACGCTCATCGGGGGTCGCTGGTGGCCGATCCTGGCACTCTCGGCGGGCGTCGGTCTCGCGCTGATCGTGCAGGTCGCGGTCGCCTCCGCCGCCGCACCGGCGATCGGATCGGGCCTCGACCTGAGCGTGGTCCTGATCGCGGCACCAACGGCCCTGGCGGTCGTGGGCATCGTCGGCCGGGTCCTCGGGTCGACAAATCCGTCCCGCTTCGGTCCGACGGCCGGCCGCCTGACGGCGCGTCAGCCGCCGCGGCCTGACGACAGCGGAACCCGCACCGTTCCGGCCTATCCTTGCGGCCATGTCCGTCCTGCGCAGCCGCCTTGATCCCGCCGCGCCGGAGACCCGGGCGAACCACGACGCGATGGCCGCCCTCGTCGCGGAGCTGCGCGACCGCCAGGCCGCCGTCGCCGCCCGCGGCGCCGGCGGCGACGACCGCTCGATCGCCCGCCACCGCGAGCGCGGCAAGCTCCCCGTCCGCGAGCGGATCGACCGCCTGCTCGACCCCGGCTCGCCCTTCCTCGAGCTGAGCCCGCTTGCCGCCGACGGCCTGTACGACGGCGACGCCCCGAGCGCCGGGATCGTCACCGGGATCGGGACGATCGAGGGCACGACCGTCGTGATCGTCGCCAACGACGCGACCGTCAAGGGCGGCACCTACTACCCGATGACCGTGAAGAAGCACCTCCGCGCCCAGGAGATCGCCCTCGAGAACCGGCTGCCGTGCGTCTACCTCGTCGACAGCGGCGGGGCCTTCCTCCCGCTCCAGGCGGACGTGTTCCCGGACCGCGACCACTTCGGCCGGATCTTCTACAACCAGGCCCGGATGTCGGCGGCTCGGATCCCGCAGGTCGCGCTCGTCATGGGCTCCTCGCACCGCCGGCGGCGCCTACGTCCCGGCGATGAGCGACGAGACGGTCATCGTCAAGGGCACCGGCACGATCTTCCTCGGCGGGCCGCCGCTCGTGAAGGCCGCGACCGGCGAGGAGGTCAGCGCCGAGGACCTCGGCGGCGGCGACGTCCACACCGCCGTCTCCGGCGTCGCCGATCACCTCGCGCTCGACGACGAGCACGCGATCGCGCTCGGCCGGTCGATCGTCGCGAACCTCAACCGGCAGCCGCCGGCCCCGCCGTGGGACCGCCGGGAGCCCGAGCCGCCCGCGGTCGATCCGTGCGGGTCGCCGACGCCGCCGACCTGTATGCGGCCGTCTCGGCCGACCCGCGCCGCCCGGTCGAGGTCCGCGAGATCATCGCCCGGCTCGTCGACGGCAGCCGCTTCCACGACTTCAAGCCGCGCTACGGCGAGACGCTCGTCACCGGCTTCGCCCACGTCGACGGCTGGCCCGTGGGGATCGTCGCCAACGACGGGATCCTGTTCAGCCAGTCCGCGCTGAAAGGCGCCCACTTCGTCGAGCTGTGCGCCCAGCGGAAGATCCCGCTCGTGTTCCTCCAGAACATCACCGGGTTCATGGTCGGGCGCGAGTACGAGGCCGGCGGGATCGCGAAGGACGGGGCGAAGATGGTCACCGCAGTCGCCTGCGCCGAGGTCCCGAAGTTCACGATCCTCATCGGCGGGAGCTTCGGTGCCGGGAACTACGCGATGGCCGGGCGCGCGTACCAGCCACGGTTCCTCTGGACGTGGCCGAACAGCCGGATCTCGCGTGATGGGCGGCCAGCAGGCCGCGCGCGTCCTCTCGACCGTCGGCGGGCCGTTCGACGACGACGCTGACCGCGACGCCTTCGAGGCGCCGATCCTCGAGACCTACGAGCACGAGGGCTCGCCGTACTTCGCGACGGCCCGGCTCTGGGACGACGGCGTGATCGACCCGCTCGACACGCGGCGCGTCCTGTCGCTCGGGATCGAGGCCGCCCTCCACGCGCCGATCCCCGACACCCGGTTCGGCGTCTTCCGGATGTGATGGACGAGCGCACCGCGGCCGACGGGCGCATCCTCCAGGTCAACATCTCGCCCGGCGGCGTCCCGAAGCTCCCCGTGGAGGCGGCACGGATCGGGCGGCATGGGCCTCGACGGCGACGCCCACCACCACCACCACGTCCACGGCGGGCCGCATCGCGCCGTCTGCCTGCTCGCCATCGAGGCGATCGAGCGGGTCCAGGCCGACGGACACCCGATCGAGCCGGGCGCCGTCGGCGAGAACCTGACGACGAGTGGCATCGAGCTGTCCCTCCTGCCGGTCGGGACGCGGCTCGCGATCGGCGACGAGGTGCTCCTCGAGCTGTCGTCGCCCGCCAACCCCTGCGACGTCATCAAGGACGTCTTCGTCCGGGGCAAGTCCGGCAGGATCTCGATCCTGCTCCACCCAGCCGATTCGCGGATGTACGCCCGGGTCCTCATCGAGGGCGTCGTCCGGGAGGGCGACGACATCCGCGTCCTGCCGCCCGCCGACGGATCCACGGCCGCGATCCAGCGCGAGCTCGACCTGCTCGACAGCGTCGATCGCGAGGCGTGGATAGACGTCGTGGCGCGCGGCAGCGGCCGCGGGCGAGGACATCCGGATCCTCGACGCGCGGCGAGCTCGTGGCGGCCGCTGCGCCGAACCTGCCCGGCGACGATCACAACCGGGCGTTCGGGATGCGCCAGATCCCGATCGTCCTGCCGGAGATCCGGGCGTTCTTCGCCGCTGCCGGCACCGATGGCTGGGTCCTCGCGGATCTCGACGACCCACCCTGGCCCGGCGCGATCGCCGACGCCGTCGGCGGCGTCCACGTCGCCGAGATCGACGACGCCCTGGCTGCGGGCCGCACGGATCGCATGGCCCGAGGGCTGACGATCCGGGCCGTCGACCCGGCCGACCGGGCCGATGTCGACCGCTGGGCCGAGCTGTTCGTCGCCGGCTTCTCGCTCGAGGCGCACGAGGCGGACGTCGCGCGACGGTCCAATCCATTCCTCGCCGCGTCGAAGGGCGAGCACGAGTTCATCGCCAGCCTCGATGGCCGCGACGTCGCGTGGCTCGGCGTTGTTCACCCGCCGCCGGGTCGGGTGGCTGGGCGGCGGCACGGTCCTCCCGGAGGCGCGCGGTCGCGGCATCCAGCGTGCCCTCATCGCGGACCGGATCGTTCGGGCGGCGGACGCCGGCTGCCTGACGGTCATGGCGACCGCCGACGTCGACGTCGGTGTCGGCGGCGAACCTGGAGGCGCTCGGGCCTGCGGCGGATCTGGGCGCGCGGCCGGTACCGCCTCGACCGCCACAACGGGGCCGTCGACGCGACTACGATCCCCGCGTGACCGACCTTCTGCGCATCGAGCGGACCGGACCGAACGACGCCGTCGCCCGCGTCATCCTCACGCGGCCCGAGTTCCACAACGCCTTCAACGCCTCGCTGATCGCGGACCTCCGCGTCAGCGTTCGCCGGCCTGGCTCGCGAGGGACCGATGCAGCTCCGAGCCGTCGTCATCGCCGGCGACGGCCCGACGTTCTGCGCGGGTGCCGACATCGACTGGATGCGCGCTGCGGTCCAGCTCGATGTCGAGGCGAACGAGCAGGACGCGATGGCGATGGCCGACATGCTCGAGACGATCGACACGTGCCCCGTGCCCGTGATCGCCCGGGTTCACGGCGGGGCGCTCGGCGGCGGCGCCGGGCTGTGCGCGGTCGCCGACCTCGTGATCGCGGAAGCGGGCGCGAAGTTCGGGTTCACCGAGACCCGTCTCGGGATCCTGCCGGCGGTGATCTCGCCGTTCGTCGTCGCGCGGATCGGCGAGACACATGCCCGGGCGCTGTTCCCCGGCGGCCGCCGCTTCGACGCGATCCGGGCACAGCGGATCGGGCTGGTCCACGAGGTGGTCGAGGGCACGGAGGCGCTCGATGCCGCGGTCGATGCCGCGGTCGGCGACATCCTTGCCTCCGGGCCGACGGCAGTCCGGGCCGCCAAGTCGATCGTTCGCGAGGTGCGCGGTCTGGGGCACGGATCGGCGAAGTGGCACACGGCCCGAGTGATCGCGCGGCAGCGGGTCTCGGAGGAAGCCCAGGAAGGCTTCCGCGCATTCGTCGAGAAACGCCGACCGGCCTGGGCACCCGACCCGGATGCCTGACGGCCCGGCACCGGGCGTGGGCCATGTGACCTGCGTCGGGTGCCGAGGGCTCGTGCCGGACGAGGACGGGCCGATCCACCGCTACATGACGGCGTCACCGGGCTGTTGGCGGATCTACACGGAGCTCGGCGCGGGATCCCTCCCGCGAACGCCGCGTTCGCCACTGAGCGTGGATGCCTATGCGGTGACCCATCCGGGCGTCCCCGGGCCGCAGTCGACCCCGTCGGTCTGGATCCACCTGGTCACGCTCCGCTGCGTGATCGAGGGCGGCTGGCCGGTCGAGCAGGCGGTCCGCCTTCGGCGCGTCGGCGCCGACGCGTTCGACGGCTGGCCCTGGCTCGAGCGGCCGCACTCGATGGGCGAGGTCACCGTCGTCGACGTCTTGCGAGGGGTCGCAGCGGGCGACGGTCCGCGGGCGGCGGAGCTCGTCGAAGCGTGGATCGACGCGGCCTGGGGCGCCTGGTCCGATCATCACCCGGCCGTCCGGACCCGCACCGACGAGCTCATCGCCCGGTTCGCCTGATGGACGCCTTCCTCCTGTCGTTCGGCGTGATCTTCATCGCCGAGCTCGGCGACAAGAGCCAGCTGATGGCGCTGACCTTCGCGACGCGCTACCCGGCGATGTCGGTGCTGATCGCGATCTCGATCGCGACCGCGATCGTCCATCTCGGGTCGGTGGCGCTCGGCGCGACCGTCGGCCGCGCTGATCCCGGCCAACGTCGTCTCGATCGTGGCCGGGCTCGCCTTCTTCGCCTTCGCGATCATGGACCTGGCGCGGCGACATCCTCGGCGAGAAGGACGAGGCGCGGGCGAGCCGTCAGACGACGGGCTCGGTCATCCTGACCGTCGGCATGGCGTTCTTCCTCGCCGAGCTCGGCGACAAGACGATGCTCGCGACGGTGACGCTGGCGACGCACGAGGACGCCCTCGGGACGTGGCTCGGGTCGACCGCCGGGATGGTCGCCGCCGACGCGATCGCGATCGGCGTCGGGAAAGCTCCTCGGCCAGCGACTGCCGGAGCGGGCGATCCGGATCGGCGCGACGGTCGCGTTTGTCGTGTTCGGGGTGATCCTGATCGGGAGGGATTGCACGGCCTGCATCCGGCCGCTCGCGTGAGCGCCTTGCGCGCGTCGGCGTCGGACGCGACAATCGCGACAACGATGTCCGACGAGCTGAGCCCGAGCCAGGCCGCCGCGCGGATCGGCGCGACGACGCGGCTCGTCCAGCGCTGGATCGCCGCCGGTCGGCTCCCGGCGCGCCGGGTCGGCGGTCGATGGCGTGTCGCGTCTGACGCGTTGGACGCGTTCGTGGCGGCCGAGAACCCGCGCGTCCGCGCGCGTCCGTCACCGAGTCCTGCGATCCGTCGCGTCTTCGTCGCGAACCGCGGCGAGATCGCGCGCCCGAATCCAGCGCACCTGCGACGCGCCTCGGGATCGTCAGCCGATCGTCCCGCCGACCGACGGCCCCGCTGCCCTCGACCTGCTCGACATCGACGCCGTCGTCGCCGCGGCGGCTCGACGAGCCGCAGCCGATGCCATCCACCCGGGCTTCGGCTTCCTCGCCGAGAACGCCGCGTTCGCCGAGGCCGTCGAGCCGCCGGGATCCGCTGGATCGGGCCGCCGCCGGCCGCGATCCGGGCGATGGGCGACAAGGCCGCCGCGCGCCGGCTCGCCCGGGACGCTCGGCATCCCGGTCGTCCCCGGCTACGACGGCGACGCGCAGGACGACGCCGCCCTGGTCCGCGCCGCGCGCCGGATCGGCTATCCGATCCTCGTCAAGCCCGCCGCCGGCGGCGGCGGCAAGGGCATGCGGACGGTCCGCGCGCCCGCCGAGCTGCGCGACCAGCTCGCCGCCGCCCGCCGCGAGGCGCAGGCGGCGTTCGGCGACGAGCGACTGATCCTCGAGCGGCTCGTCGAGGGTCCGCGTCACGTCGAGGTCCAGGTCCTCTTCGATCGGCACGGCGAACGGCGTCCATCTCGGCGAGCGCGACTGCTCGATCCAGCGGCGCCACCAGAAGGTCCTCGAGGAGACGCCGTCACCCGCCGTCCGGCCCGGCGATGCGCCGCCGCCTGACCGAGGCCGCCCTCGCGATCGCCGCGGCGGTCGGCTACGAGAGCGCCGGCACCTGCGAGTTCCTCCTCGACGACCGCGGCGAGGTCTTCTTCCTCGAGATGAACACCCGGCTCCAGGTCGAGCACCCCGTCACGGAGCTCGTCACCGGCCGCGACCTCGTCGCCGACCAGATCCGGATCGCGGCCGGCGAGCCGCTCGGGTTCGGGCAGGCGCGACGTCCGGCTCGCGCGGCCACGCGATCGAGGTCCGCCTCTACGCCGAGGACGCGGAGGCCGGGTTCCTGCCGGCGACCGGGCCGCGTCGATGGCGCTGCGCTGGCCGGCCGGCGACGGGCATCCGCGTCGATGCCGGGATCGCCGCCGGCGACGAGGTGACGGGCCGGTTCGACCCGATGCTGGCGAAGATCGTCGCCCACGGCGCCGACCGCGCCGAGGCCCTCGCCAGACTGACCGCGGCGCTCGACGAGACCGTGGTCCTCGGCCTGACGACGAACCTCCGCGTTCCTGCGCTGGCTCGTCCGCCAGCCGGCGGTCCGCCGCGGCCAGGCCCGGATCGACACGCTCGACGCGATCTGGCCGCCGGCGTCGGACCAGGAGCCGGTCGCGAGCGGATCCCGGACGCCGCCTGGGCAGGAGGCAGCGCGAGCCCTCGACGCCGGCGGCTGGCGGCTGAACGGCCCCGCCCGTGGCCCGCCTCGTCGCCGACGACGGGCTCGGCGAGATCGTCCGATCCGTGGACCGTCGCGGACGACGGCGCCGACCGACGGCGCATCGCTCGCCTTCGTCCGGGTCGGCGAGACGTCGTGCACGTCGACGTCGACGGCCGGTCCGTGGCGTTCCGGATCGCCCCGCCGCCGGACGTCGACCGGGCCGCCCGGGCCGCGGCGGCCCACGCCCGCGGCGGCGGCTCCGCGGACGTCGTCGCGCCGATGCCGGGTGCCGTCCTCGCGGTCCACGTGACGCGCGGCGACCAGGTCGTCGCGCCGGGCGATCCGATCGCGACCCTCGAGGCGATGAAGATGGAGCACGCCGTCGTCGCCGCGTCGTCGGGCTCGGTGGTCGAGGTCCGCGTCCGCGGCCGGGCGACCAGGTGGCCCGCGGCCAGATGCTCGCGACCATCGAAGGCTGACCGCGCGCTGCGCTACGCTTCGGGCAGGAGGGCCGATGGCCAAGGACAAGCAGAGCGGGAAGGCGGCACCGGGCGGCGACAAGGCCGGAAGCGCCCACGAGGCGGCGACCGAGCCGCCGGCGGCCAGCACCATGCCGCTGCCGCTCACGGCCGGCCGGCCCGGATCGACAAGAGCCTCGCCGACGGACCGCGACAAGCTGATCGCCCTCCACGCCGAGGCGCGGCCGCCGGGCGCGTCCGCCGCGCTCGGCAGCGAGGCCTACCGGGCCGCGATGGACGAGCTCGCCCGGATCGAGATCCGGATCGCCGACGTCGACCGCTCGGCCGATCCCGCCCCGCGGCTGACCACCGGTGACCGCGTCGTCACCGGCCGATCGCGTCCGGATCTACGAAGTCGGGCCGCGCGACGGCCTCCAGAACGAAGCCGCGCCCGTCCCGCTCGAGACGAAGCTCCGCTACCTGGAGCTGCTCGCCGACGCGGGCCTCCGCGAGATCGAGGCGACGTCGTTCGTCGCGCCGTCCGCGATCCCCCAGCTCGCCGACGCCGACGAGCTGATGGCCGCCCTCCCCCGACGGCCCGGCGTCCGCTACCCGGTCCTCGTCCCGAACGTCCGCGGCCTCGCCCGAGCCGAGGCGGCCGGCGCCGACGCGATCGCCGTCTTCACCGCCGCGACCGACGCGTTCACGACCCGCAACATCCGGATGACGGTCGACGAGTCGCTCGTGGCGTTCGCGCCGGTCCTCGCGCGCGCCGGCGAGCTCGGCTGGTGGCGGCGCGGCTACGTCTCGACCGCCTTCGGCTGCCCGTACTCCGGCGCCGTCTCCGCGGAGCGGGCGGTCGACGTCGCCGTCCGCCTCCTGGCCCTCGGGCTCGACGAGGTCTGCTTCGGCGACACGATCGGCGTCGGCGTCCCGCCGCAGGTCCGCGCGATCGTCGCCCGGGCCGCGGACGCCGGGATCCCGCTCGAGCGGATCGCGTTCCACTTCCACGACACGCGCGGCACGGCGCTCGCCAACGTCGCGGCCGGGCCTGTCCGCCGGCGTCCGCTGCTTCGACGCCTCGACCGGCGGCACGGGCGGCTGCCCTACGCGCCCGGCGCGGCCGGCAACCTCGCCACCGAGGACCTCGTCTACCTCCTCGACGCGATCGGGCTCGACCACGGCGTCGACGCTGGACGGCGTCCTCGCGCGCCGCGCGGTTCATCGCCGAGGCGCTCGGCAAGCCGCTGGCGACGAAGGTCGGCCAGGCCGGCGGCTGGGATCCCGCGACGGGAGCCGCGACCGGTCGCGCCTGACGCCGCTCGAGCCGGCCTGCCGGGCCGCGTCAGCACGATCGGCCGTTCTTGGTATCGTGCGCGCCGAGATGAACGGCGTCGTGCTCGTCCTGAACCAGAACTACGAGCCGCTGAACGTGTGCAACCTGCCGCGCGCGTTCCGGCTCGTGTTCGGCGAGAAGGCCGAGGTCATCGAGTACGACCACCAGGTCATCCGGACGCCGCGGACCGAGTACCACGCGCCGTCCGTGATCCGGCTCCAGTACCAGGTCCGGCGGCCGCGGCCGCGGGTCAAGCTGAGCCGGCGCGAGATCTTCGCCCGCGACCGCCACACCTGCCAGTACTGCGGCCGCCAGAGCCACGACCTGACGCTCGACCACATCGTCCCGCGCCATCGCGGCGGCGGGCACACGTGGGAGAACCTCGTCACGGCCTGCAAGGCGTGCAACCACCGGAAGGGCGGCAAGACGCTCGAGGAGGCGCGGTTCCGCCTGCACCGGCCGCCGTTCGAGCCGCGCAGCGACGTCTACTCGATGTTCACGCCGTACCTCGCCGACGAGCGGAACGAGGCGTGGCGGACGTACCTGTTCCTGGGTCGCAACTGAGCGACGGCGTCCGGGACGACGAGGCGGTCGCTCGCCGAGGCGATCCCCGACGCGGTCCACGCGATCCTCGAGACCCTCTGGTCGAGCGGGCCACGCGGCGTACGTCGTCGGCGGCGGGCCGCGCGACGTCCTGATCGGGCCGGCCGCCGTCGCGGAGCTGGGACCTCGCGACGTCCGCGCTCGCCCGAGCAGACGGCGGCGCTCTTCGCCGACGCGGTCTACGAGAACGGGTTCGGGACGGTCGTGGTCCGGCGCGACGGCGTCGACCACGAGATCACGACGTTCCGGAGCGACCACGACTACGCCGACTTCCGGCGGCCGCACCGCGTCGAGTTCACCGGCTCGATCGAGGCCGACCTCGCCCGGCGCGACTTCACGATCAACGCGATCGCGTGGGGCGCGATCGGCGCGGCGAGGCGGCGCCTCGCCTGGTCGATCCCCACGGCGGCCGCGCGGACATCGCCGCGCGCTCGATCCGGGCCGTCGGCGAGCCGCGAGCCCGGTTCGAGGAGGACGCGCTCCGGATCGTCCGGGCGATCCGGTTCGCCACGACCCTCGGGTTCACGATCGAGCCGGCGACGCTCGCCGCGATCCGCGCGCACGGCCCCGCTCGTCGCCCACCTCTCCGGCGAGCGGGTCGCGACGGAGCTGACCCGGATCCTCGCCGCGGAGCGCCCGTCGGTCGGGCTCCGGCTCCTCGCCGACACCGGGCGTGCTCGCCGCGATCTCGCCCGGAGCTCGGCGCTCCAGCGCGGCGTGGCGCCAGAACAAGATCCCGGGCGAGGACCTCTGGGATCACACGCTCCGGACGGTCGACGCGCGCCGTCGACCGGCCGGACGTCCGCGCTGGGCGGCGCTGCTCCACGACATCGGCAAGCCGGCGACCGCGGCCGACGGCCACTTCTACCGCCACGAGTCGGTCGGGGCGGAGCATCGCCCGCGGCGTCCTCGAGCGCCTGCACGCGCGCCCGCGCGACCCGTCGGATCGGGTCGTCCATCTCGTCCGCCAGCACATGTTCCGCTACGAGCCGAACTGGGGCGACAGCGCGGTCCGGCGGTTCATCGGCGAAGATCGGACCGGCGGCGATCGAGGACCTGTTCGCCCTGCGCGAGGCCGACAACATCGGCAGCGGGGTGGCCGCCGGACGCCGACGACCTCGCCGTCCTCCGCGAGCGGGTCGCGGCGGAGCTCGCGGCGGGCCCGCTGCTCGACCGGTCCGGCGCTCGCGATCGACGGCTCGCGACCTGATCGCCGAGCTGGGCCTCGACGAGGGCCCGGAGCTCGGGCGGATCCTCGGCGAGCTCTTCGAGCGGGTCGTCGAGGATCCGCAGCTCAACGATGCGGCCGCGACTGCTGCTCGCTGGCGCGCGACCTCGCCAGCGCACGCGGATGCCGCCCGAGCGCCGCCCGTCGGGATCCTGCGTCCCCGGACGAGCCCGCCGATCCGCGAGAATGAGCCTGCGCACGCCGACGGCGCCGGTGCCCACCGGCCGCTCGGCGCCCGCACTGGAGGACGCATGCCCGACTCCGACCGAGCTGTCGGTCCAGCTCTACACGGTCCGCGCCGCGCTGGCGGCGGACGTCGACGGAACGCTCGGCGCGCTCGCCGGGATGGGCTTCCGGCTCGTCGAGCCGTTCCAGCTCGCGGAGCACGCCGACCGTCTCCGCGACGCGCTGCCGCAGCATGGCCTGTCCGCCCCGACCACCCACGCCGACGTCCTGACGACCGATCCCGGCGCCGGTCTTCGACGCGGCCGCGGCGCTCGGGATCGGGACGGTCGTCCAGCCGTGGGTGGACCCGGCCCGATGGCAGCGACCGAGGACGAGGTCCGGGCGATCGCCGACGAGCTGAACACGGCGGCCGACCGGGCGTCGACGATGGGCCTCCGGGTCGGCTACCACAACCACCACTTCGAGCTGGAGACGTCGGTTCGACGGGCGACACGCGCTCGAGGTCCTTGCCGACCACCTCGAGCCGGGCGTCGTCCTCGAGGTCGACACCTACTGGGCGTTCGCGGGCGGCGCCGATGTCCCGGCGCTGCTCGCGCGGCTCGGCGGGCGGGTCGCCGCGATCCACGTGAAGGACGGCGACGGCACGCTCGACACGACCCGCCAGGTCGCGGCCGGACGCGGGGCGCTGCCGATCCGCGAGATCGTCGAGGCGGCCCCGGCGGCGCTGCACGTCGTCGAGCTCGACGACACGGCCGGCGACCTGCTCGAGGCCGTCCGGGAGAGCCGTCGCTTCCTGCTGGAGCTCGCGGGTGCCTGACGCGGCCGGGACCGGGCCCGTCGGGATCGGGATCATCGGGGCGGGCAACATCAGCTCCGAGTACCTCGTCGAGCCTCACGCGCCTTTCCGGACACGACCGTGCTCGCGATCGGCGACCGACTCCCGGACGTCGCCCGGGCGCAGGCGGCGAAGCACGGGGTCGCGCATGCGGGCGACGTCGACGTCGTGCTCGGACCATCCCGACGTCGAGATCGTCGTGAACCTGACGATCCCCGCGGCACACGCGGAGGTCGGCGAGGCGGCCATCGCGACCGGCAAGCACGTCTGGAACGAGAAGCCACTCGCGCTCGACCGGGTCAGCGCGGCCGGCGCCTCCTCGATGCCGCCGCGGACGCCGGCGTCGCGGGTGGGCTGCGCGCCCGGACACGTTCCTCGGTGAGGGACTCCAGGCGATGCGACGGTCCATCGACGCGGGGGCGATCGGTCGGCCGCTGTCGGGGCTCGCGCTGTTCCAGTCGCCGGGGCCGGACGCGTGGCATCCGAACCCGGCGTTCCTGTTCCAGGTCGGGGCGGGTCCGCTGTTCGACCTCGGGCCGTACTACCTGACCGCGCTCGTCCAGGCGCTCGGGCCGATCGCACGGGTCGGCGCGCTCGCCTCCACCGGTCAGCCGACGCGGGTCGTCGGCTCCGGGCCGCGGAAGGGCGAGCGCGTTCGAGGTCACGGCGCCGAGCCACGTCGGCGCGCTGCTCGAGTTCGCGTCGGGATCGTCGGCCCAGGCGATCTTCTCGTTCGACTCCGCGGTGATCCGGACCCTGCTCGAGATCAACGGAACCGAGGGAACGATGATCGTCGCCGGACCCGAACGAGTTCGACGGGGCGATCCAGGTCCAACGCCGGGGCGCGAAGGAGCCGACGACGCTCGTGACGACCGTCGAGCGCTCGGGCGCGCGGGACCGGCGTCCTCGAGATGGCCCGGGCGATCCGTTCGGGTCGACCGCACCGCGCCGATGGGACCCTCGCCTACCACGTCCTCGACGTCGATGGCATCCATCGGCGACGCGACCCGATCCGGCGAGTGGGTGGCCGTCGAGAGCCGCGTCCGCCGGGCGGATCCGCTGCCCGACGACTGGGACCCGCTGGCAGGCCACGCTCTCGTCGTGATCGAGATGATGCTCGAGGCGGAGCGGGCGCTCGCCGTCGGGCTGCTGGACCAGGCCGAGCGGCTGTACCGGCAGGTGCTCGCGGCGGACCCGAACAACGCGATCGCGATCGTCGGGCTCGCGCGCGTCTCGCTCGAGCGGGGCGACGAGCGGACCACCTACCTCGAGGCGCGCCGGGCGCTCGCGCTCGATCCCGACAACCCGGCGGCGAGCCATCTCGCGATGCGGATGGCCGAGATCATGCGGGGCCGAGGCGAGAGGCTGCCGGAGGTGCCGCACGTGACGGCCGGACCGGTGCGCCCGAACCGGCCGCGCGATCGAGCGCGTCGGACGGGGCGACCCGCCGGCCGGCCTTGTCGACCGCCTCTTCCGGCGTCGTCGATGATGACGTCGCCCACGCCCAGCCCGGGGAGGAACGCCCGATGCGCGTCCTGGTGACCGGCGGCGCCGGCTATGTCGGCTCCGTCTCGGTCGAGCGGCTCGTCGAGGCCGGTCACGAGGTCGTCGTCCTCGACGACCTGTCGACCGGTCACCGCGAGTCCGTGCCGGACGTGGCCTCGCTCGCGGTCGGCAGCTACGGCGACCCCGTCGAGATGGGCCGCCTCCTCGAGGGCGCCGGGGTCGACGCGATCCTCCACTGCGCGCGCCCGCTCGCTCGTCGGCGAGTCCGTCCGCGAGCCGGCGCGCTACTACCGCGAGAACGTCGTGGGTGGCCTCGTCGCTCCTCGATGCCGCGCGCGCGGCTGGCGTCGACGCGGCTCGTCTTCAGCTCGACCGCCGCGACGTACGGCATCCCGGCGACCACGCCGATCCCCGAGACGGCGCCGCTCGCCCCGATCAATCCCTACGGCGAGACGAAGCGCGGGTTCGAGGGCGCGCTCCGCTTCTACGGCGAGGCGTACGGCCTGCGCAGCGTGTCGCTCCGCTACTTCAACGTCGCCGGCGCGACCGAGCGGAACGGCGAGCTCCACGATCCCGAGACGCACCTGATCCCGAACGTCCTCCGAGCCGTCGAGACCGGACCGGCCGTTCACCATCTTCGGCGCGGACTATCCGACGCCCGACGGGACCTGCATCCGCGACTACATCCACGTCGCCGACCTGGCCGACGCGCACCTGCGGGCGCTCGAGGCGACCGGCGACGCCGCGAAGGACGGCGCCGCACCGGCCGCGGCCTACAACCTCGGCATCGGCCGCGGATTCAGCGTCCGGGAGGTCGTCGCCGCGTGCGAGGCGGTCGTCGGCCGGTCGATCCCTTCGACGACCGGGCCCCGCCGCGCCGGCGACCCGCCGGTGCTCGTCGCCGCCGTGGATCGCGCGGCGAGCGAGCTCGGCTGGACGGCCGCCCGGCCGTCCCTGGAGGAGATGATCGGTTCCGCCTGGGAGTGGCGCCGCCGGCACCTGGATCCGGCGACCGGGTCGCGCGTCTCCTAGACCGGCGCGAGCCTAGGCGCCGCCTCCGCGATGCTCGCGCCGCCAGATGGATCCCGCTCAGGATCAGGACGACTGCCGAGCCCACGTGGACGAGGATGGTGATGACGCGGAGGGCCGTCACCGCGTCCGTGTCGATCACGGTCGCACCGACCTCGATCGCGACCAGGACGGCGTACACAACGCCCAACGGCAACAACGAGCGCATGAAGCGATCGACCCGGACGCCGGGCGGCCGCTGGCCGGACATCAGCGCGGCTCGATCGGCGCGGTCATCGGCGCCTGGCGAAGTCGTAGAGCGCCCAGCTGAGCGGGACGGAGGCCCGGCCCGACGGGGTCATGGCACCGAGCGCACGGCCGATCCGGGTGCCGCCTGCCGCACCGCCGCCCGCCTCGACGGGGACATCGGTCGCCGTCACGCGCGGATCATAGGCACGGCCAGTGCACGCGTATCATGGCCAACCGAGATGATCGCGAACGATGCCCTCACCGCCGCGTCGACGTGGCGGCCCCAGCTGTTCGGGGACCGTCGGGCGGCGAACGTCGTCAACCCGATCGTCGAGCCGCTCTGGACGGGCCCGCGGATCCTCGCCTACGTCTCCGGCGGCGGAGACCCGGCTCACGGACATCGACGGCGACCCGATCGAGGCGCTCGACGACATCCGGGAGCAGCTCGTCGCGGCCGCGGCGGCTCGACGCTCCTCATCGAGGCCGCCCTCACGCCCGAACCGCTCCAGGGCCCGGCCGATCTCGCGGCCCGCGAGACGGCTGCGTCGATGCCCAAGACCGAGCACGTTCGATGACGACCTGATGGTCGTCGGCGACGCGGGGCCACAGGAAGGACCGGCTCGTGCGGACCAGCGTCGAGGAGGTCAATCGCAGGACGGCGGATGCGGGACAACCCGTTCATCCTGGTCGCGCTCGTCGCCGTCGACCTGCTCTGGCTCGACGACGAGTCGATCTGCGACGTGCCGCTGCTCGAACGGCGCCGGCTGCTGGAGTCCGTGCTCACGGAGTCGCAGCTCGTCCGGGTCGGCGTCTTCGTGAAGCCGCCGATCGACCGATGGCTCGGCGGCTGGCGCAGCGGTCGGATTCAGCCGCCTCGCATTCAAGGCCGCGAACAGCCGCTATGTCCCGGGCGCCAAGAACCCCGACTGGGCCATCGCCGAGATCCCCCACCGCTAAGGGCGGCTGTCGCGCCGGGACGCCGAGGGCGCTAGCCGCATCGAGACGCACGCAGGCTCGACCGGCGTCGCGAGACGGCCCGCGCACGCGGCGCCGCGGCGCCCCGGTGGTAGGGTCCACAGTGCCCACCCGTGGTCTGACGCCCGCCGATCCGCGACGAGATCGCGCGGCTCGGCCACGCGGACATCATGGTCGGCATCCCGAGCTTCAAGAACGCCGCGACGATCGGCTACGTCGTCCGCGCGGCGCAGGCCGGGCTCGTCCAGTACTTCCCCGACCTCCGGCCCGTCCTCGTCAACAGCGACGCCGGCTCGCCCGACGGCACCGGCCGCGTCGTCGTCGAGACCGAGCCGCCCGACTACGTCGAGCAGATCCTCCTCGTCCGCCCGACGAACAAGCTGTCGCGGGTCAGCCTGACCTATCCCGAGATCGACGGCGTCGGCGGCAAGGGCGCCGCCCTCCGGACGATCTTCGAGATCGCCGCGGCCCTGGAGGTCCAGGCGCTCGTCGTCGTCGACAGCGACCTGCGCTCGATCATCCCCGAGTGGATCGAGCTCCTCGCCGGCCCGATCGTCAAGGGCGGCTACGACTACGTGGCGCCGCTCTACGCCCGCTACAAGTACGACGGGACGATCACGAACACCGTCACCTACCCGCTGACGCGGGCGCTCTACGGCAACCGGATCCGCCAGCCGATCGGCGGCGACTTCGGCGTCAGCGGCGACCTCGTCCAGCACTATCTCGAGCTCGACGACTGGACCGAGGACATCAGCCGGTTCGGGATCGACATCTGGATGACGACGTCGGCGCTGACCGGCGGGTTCGCGGTCTGCCAGGCCCGGCTCGGGGCGAAGGTCCACGACCCGAAGGACCCCGGCGCCGACCTCGGCCCGATGTTCCGCCAGGTCGTCGGGACGATCCTCCGCCTCGCCGCGAGCCACCCGGAGAACTGGCTGCCGATCCACGGCGAGCCACGACGTCCCCGCCTACGGGTTCGAGCGGATCATCGACCCGCCGCCGCTCGAGGTGAACACGCTCCGCCTCCTGACCGAGTTCCACGCCGGGTCCCTGACCCTCGCCGACACGTGGCGCGGGATGTTCGCGAGGTCGAACGCCGACACCGTCCTCGTCCTCGCCGCCGGAGGCCGGCACGCTCGTGGACGCGGCGCGGGCCCGGCTCGGGATCGCCGGCGACGGCATCTCGACGACCGCGACGACCGCCGAGATGGCCGAGGCGCTGTCGGCGTTCCACTTCCCGGACGACCTCTGGGCCCGCCTGATCTACGACCTCGTGATCGCGGCCCGCTCGAGCGAGCCGCCGATCGAGCAGCTGGTCGCCGCGCTCGTCCCGATCTACTTCGGGCGGGTCGGCAGCTTCGTCATCGAGAACCGGCACCAGACGACCGATCAGGCCGAGGATCGGGTCGAGCGCCAGGCCCGCGAGTTCGAGCTGCTCAAGCCGTACCTCGTCGAGCGCTGGGAGGAGGCCTCCGCGCCGGCCAACGGCACGGAGGCCGCCGTGGGATCGTCGCCGACCGGGGCGGCGGCGGAGCCGATGAACGCGGCCGCACGCGGGCCCCTCCCCGCCCGGATCCTGATCCCGGTCGCGAACCCGGCCACGGCCGAGGAGCTGATCCGGCTCGGTGCCGCCCTCCTCGACCCGCGGGCCGGCGAGCTGACCGCGCTCGGGATCGTCGAGGTCCCCGAGGGGATGCCGCTGAGCGAGGGCGCGACCCGGGCCCGGCACGCCCGACGCCTCCTCCAGCGGGTCCTCGACTTCGCGCCGGACGGGACGGCGATCCACCCGATCGTCCGGATCGGCCGACACGCCGCCGAGGGGATCATCGAGGCGTCCGCCGAGCAGGAGGCCGACCTGATCATCTTCGGCTGGGGCGGCAAGGCGCCGGCCGGCCGCGAGGGCGGATCGGTCATCTCGCCGACGATCGACGAGGTCGTCCGCGACGCGCCCGCCGACATCGCGGTCGTGAAGCAGCGCGGCAGCAAGGAGATCCGGCGGATCGTCGTGCCGGTCCGCGGCGGCCCCCATGCCGAGCTCGCCGTCCGCTACGCGAACGCGATCGCCGTAGCGAACGGGCGCCACGGTCAGCGTCCTCCACTTCGTGCCGCCCGGGATCACCCTCGCCGTCCGGGCGCAGGCGGAGCACGCCCTGGCCCAGTTCATCCGGCAGCACCTGAAGGGTCGGGGCGAGGGCATCGTGCGGGAGGCGGCGAACGTCCGGAACGCGATCCTCCGCGAGGCCGAGCGGGCCGACCTCGTCGTCATGGGCGCGTCCGCCCAGCCGGCCGGGCTCCGATGGCGAGTCCTACCTGTTCGGTGCGCTGCCGGAGGCGATCGCCACCCGGGCGCAACCGACCGTCATCGTCGTGAAGACCCGCGAGGTCATCGGCCGGGCGACGTTCGAGCAGCTCGCGTCCCGCGCCGAGACGCTCGCCGCCGCCGATCGCGCCGCCGAGGAGGCCCGCGCCGTCCCGATCCGCGTCGAGCGCTGGTTCGGCGAGTCGAACTTCCACCACGCCGAGTTCTCCGACCTCCGGCGCCTCGTCCAGCTCAAGGAGAAGCAGGGCGTCGCCGTCTCGCTGGTCCTGCCGACGCTCGACGAGGAGGAGACGATCGGGCCGATCGTCCGCCGGGCGATCCGGGAGATGATGGGCCGCGTCCCGCTCCTCGACGAGATCCTCGTCATCGACTCCGCGTCGACGGACCGGACCCGCGAGATCGCCGAGGCCGAAGGCGCCCGCGTCATCCAGCACCCCGACGTCCTGTCGCGATACGGGTCGTTCCGGGGCAAGGGCGAGGCGCTCTGGAAGTCGCTCTACGAGACGAGCGGCGACATCGTCGTCTGGGCCGACACGGACGTCCGGAACTGGCACCCGCGGATGGTCTACGGGACGCTCGGCCCGCTGCTTCACGAGCCGCGCCTCCAGTACGTCAAGGGCTACTACCAGCGCCCGATCGTGGAGGGCGGGATCCTGAAGGAGGGCGGCGGCGGCCGGGTCACGGAGCTCGTCGCCCGGCCACTGATCAACCTGTTCTTCCCGGAGCTGTCGGGGATGATCCAGCCCCTGTCCGGCGAGTACGCCGGACGACGAGCGCTGCTCGAGATGCATCCCGTTCTTCACCGGCTACGCGGTCGAGATCGGACACCTGATCGATGCGGCGGAGCGGGTCGGGATCGAGGGCCTCGGCCAGGTCGACCTGGAGCGTCGGGTCCACCGCAACCAGGAGCTCGAGGGCCTGTCGCGGATGTCGTTCGTCATCCTCCAGGCGGTGATGAAGCGGCTGGAGGAGCGGCGCAAGGCCCGCCTGTTCGCGGAGCTCGGCTCGACGATGAAGCTGCCGCGGTCCGGGCGCGGCCGGCTGTCGCTCGAGGTGATCGAGCTGGCCGACCAGGAGCGGCCGCCGATGATCCGGATCCCGGAGTACCTCGAGCGGCGGCGCGGGCAGGACGGATCGAACGGCGCGAGCGGCCACGGCGGCCTCGGCCTCGGGCGCCGAGACGCTCGAACCCGTCGGGCGGTGATGGCCGGCCCGGCGGCCGGCGCGCGGGTCAGGCGGACGAGGTCGTCGACGCAGCGACGTTCCCGAGCGATCGTCCCGGCTCTCGCCGAGCTCCTCGCCGACGCCGTCGACTCCGGCGCCTCGGTCAACTTCCTCCGGCCGTTCGGGGTCGCCGACGGGATCGCGTACTGGAGCGGTCCAGTGCCGCCGAGGTCGCGGCAGGGATCGATCCGGCCGATCGTCGCGCGCGCCCGGACGGCGCGGTCGTCGGCTGCGTGCTGCCTCGTCCCGTCCCGGAATCCGAACTCGCCCGCATCGCGCGGAGGTCGCCAAGGTCCTCGTCCATCGTCGCGCCCGCCACCGGGGCATCGGGGCCGGGCTCATGGCCGCCGTCGAGGACCTCGCCCGCGCCGACGGCCGCTGGCTCCTGATCCTCGACACGACGACCGGGAGCGACGCGGACCGGCTGTACCGCCGGCTCGGCTGGGTGCCGTTCGGCGAGGTGCCGAACCACGCGCTGACGCGCCGCCGGCGACCTGTCGGACACGACGTACTTCTTCAAGGACCTCCGGGTGACGTCGACGGCCGCTCACGGTGCTGTTCGCGCCCGACTCGTTCAAGGGCTCGCTGACCTCCGTCGAGGTCGGCGCGGGCGCTCGCGGCCGGCTGGTCGCGAGCGACGGCCGGACCGATCGTCGTCGAGCACGCGCCGCTCGGCGACGGCGGGGAAGGTTCGATCCACGCCATCGCGTTCGCCGGGCGGCTGGGAATGGATCCAGGCGACCGTCGCCGGGCCCGCTCGGATCTCGACGTCAACGCCGGCTGGCTTCGCTCGGACGACGGACAGCGCGCCTTCATCGAGCTGGCCGAGGCGTCCGGTCTGTCGCGCGTCGCGCCCGGAGCCCACGATCCGCTCGGCGCGTCGACACGCGGCACGGGTCGCCTGATCGAGAAGGCGATCGCGGGCGGCATCCGCCGGATCATCCTCGGGATCGGCGGCAGCGCCACGACCGACGGCGGCCGCGGGCATCCTGGAGGCGCTCGGCGCGCGCGACGACGGCGACGCAGGTCGACCTGGCCGGCCTCGACGGCGGCTCGCGGAGGTGGACCTCGAGATCGCCTGCGACGTGACGAACCCGCTCCTCGGCCCGACGGGCGCGGCGGCGACCTACGGGCCGCAGAAGGGCGCCAGCCCGCGAGCAGGTCGTCGAGCTCGACCAGCGGCTGGCCGCCTGGGCCGACCGCCTCGAGCGTGCGACCGGCCGGCGCGAGCGGGACACACCCGGACGCGGGCGCCGCGGGCGGGACCGGCTTCGGCCTCCTGTGCCTGACGGACCGCTTCCGATCCCTTCGCCTTCGACCCGGCGTGGACCTCGTCATGGCGGCCGACCGACTTCGACGCCAAGCTGGCCCGGGCGGATCTCGTGATCACGGGCGAGGGGCGGATCGACGCGCAGACCGCGTTCGGCAAGACGGCGCTCGGCGTCGCCCGACGGGCCCAGGCGGCCGGCGTCGCCTGCATCGCGGTCGGCGGCGGCGTCGAGCCGGACGGGATCGAGGCCCTGGCGGCCGTCGATGCGGTGACCGTACCGGTCACGGAGCACCCGCAGACCGTCGAGGAGGCGATGGCCGCCGGCGCCGTGCCCGTCGAGCGCTGCGGCGAGCGGATCGCCCGGCTGGTCGCCATCGGCGCGCTCGCTGCCGCATCATCCGGGTCGTGAGCCCCACTCGCCCGGCTCCGGGCACGCACGAAGCCCCGGGCCAAGCCGAAGAAGCGCAAGCGAGCGAAGCCGGATCCCGCGATCGCCTGGGCGCGTCGCCTGGCGCGGACTCGCCCCCGCCTCCTCGACGACACCCTCGACCGTCTCGGCCGAGCTCTACGGACCGCAGGTCTGGCAGCGCCGCCTCGACCCGACGTCCGAGCTGATCCTCACGATCCTCACCCAGAACACCGCGGACATCAACGCCGAGACCGCGTTCGTCGCCCTCCGCGCCGCGTACCCGTCGGGGCTTGCGGCCGAGCATCACGAGCCGGGCGTCGGCTGGGGCGGCGAAGGCCTTCCCGACGGCGCGCCGCCCGACTGGGCGGCCGTCGAGTCCGCACCGATCGAGGAGCTGGTCGACGTCATCCGGCCGGGCGGCCTCGCCAACCAGAAGGCGCCGCGGATCCAGGCCACGCTCCGCACGATCCGCGAGGAGCGCGGCGACTACTCGCTCGAGTTCCTCGGTGACCTGGCGCCGCTCGCCGCCCGTGACTGGCTGACGGCGATCCCCGGGATCGGCAAGAAGACCGCGTCGGTCCTCCTGCTCTTCTGCTTCGGCCAGCCGCTGATGCCGGTGGACCGGCACGTCGAGCGCGTCGCCAAGCGGATCGGGCTCCTGCCCGCGAAGGCGCTGCCGGACCTGGCCCACGACGCGTTCCTCGCGATGCTCGCGGACACGCCGGATCGCTCGTACGAGACCCACGTCCTGCTGATCCACCACGGCCGGGCGATCTGCCAGGCACGCAGCCCGAAGCACGAGCTCTGCCCGATCCGGGATCGCTGCCGGTTCGTCGACCCGAAGGCGCCCTGAACGTCCGAACCGGCACCATCGGTGCCGGTTCGGGGCGGGCCTCGTGAGTGGCAGTCGGGTGTCGGCCGACGATCGTCAGGTCAGGGGATGATCAGGTGGACCGGGTTGCCGTTGATGTTGACGCCCCACGTCGTCGTGTCGTTGGCGCCGTTCATCTGGTACTCGATCTTCCACCAGCCGGGCTCGGTCTCACCGGGTGGCGTGAGGCCCGTCGAGCCATACGTCGACGGCAGCGGGATCGTGATCGTCACCAGGTGGTTGTTGAACTGGGCGGCGCCGCCGATCGAGGTCTGGATCTGGGTCCCGGACCCGGTCCGGCCGTCGTCGGACGCTCCAGTTGAAGTTGACGTTGTTGTAGGCGTTGCCGTCCGGGCTCTTGATCCGGAGGAACGCGTCGCCGGACGACTCGCCCGGGTCGAAGATCGAGATGACCATCGTCTTGCCGGCGTGGACCGCCTCGATCTGGGCGAAGTAGAACTAGCTCGGTCGCGGCGTCCATGTTGGCGTAGGCGACCATCCGCCCGCCGCCGTAGACGCGCGCCTTGCCACCCGTCGCGTTGACGTAGATCGAGAACAGGTTCTCGGCACCGACGTTGGCGTTGCCCGCGTCGACGGTCGTGTTGACGTTGACCCGGTACATGCCCTGGCCGAGCCCGCTGGCGAGCGGGACCCAGTGGTTGTGGGCCGGGTTCGTCGAGCAGTCCTGGCCGTTCGGGTCGGTCGAGTTCGCCGGCGTCCCGAAGTCGCCGCTGAAGTCGCCCATCGTCTTCGTGCCCGGGTCGTAATGGAGGGTCGCGATCGGGGCCCCGTCGTCGCTCGTGTCGAGCGGCGTGCCGTGCATGTCGTACAGGCGGTAGGTGACCGCGACGGGCGCGGTGACCTGGGACGGCGGGTGGTCGGTCCAGTGGTCGCCGGCGCCGAACGAGCCGCCGTGGCCGTTGTCGCCGGTCGCGCAGAACATCGGGTCGAACAGCTGGACCTGGCCGCCGGTCGCGCCGCCGCTGAACTCGACGGTGTAGTCGACGCCGTTCGGGTCGTAGTTCGGGTTCGGGTCGCCCTTCGCGCCGCTGGTCGCCGTTGCCGAGGTACATCGGGTCGTACTGGTCGCCGTTCTCGCGGACGCCGCCGGAGGTGAAGGTCGCGCCCCAGATGTTCTGCGGCGTCAGCGGCGTGCCGCTGAGCGGGTCGTTGACGTTGAGGAGCGACTTGACCCGCGCCGTCTTCGTGTAGACGGTCACGTTCAGGGCGTCGACCGAGACCGTCGCGGTGTTGTTGCAGGCGTGCAGCGTTGCTGTTCGTCGCGTCGGTGGTCGCCTCCGGGTCGAAGGCGCGGAGACGGACGAGGAACTTGCCGTCGGCGAAGTCGGCCGGCGTCCAGGTCCCGCCCCACAGGTCGCTCGAGCCGCCGAGGAGCGGCCACGGCGACGCCGGGTCGCTGCCGGTCAGGTCGATCATCTTGTTCGTCGACGTCCATGTCGTCCCGTTGTCCTTCGAGAGCTCGACGGCGAGCTTGCAGCCCGGCGGGATCGTTCGCCTTGGCCTCGACGTGGACCTCGATGCCGCTGATCGTGTTCGTCCCGGGCACGTTCAGGCCGAACGTGCCGTATGCCTGGGTCTGGCCGGCCGTCGCCCTGGCCGACCGTCCCGGTCGCGTACTGGTTGTTGCTCGTATAGCCGTTCGTCCGGTTCGTGAACTGGGCGAACGAGCCGCTCGATGAGGCTCGATGTCGGCAGGTTCGGGCCGGTGGTCTGGCTCGCGCCCGCCGGTCAGGCCCTCGTAGAACCCGACGCCGTAGTAGTTCTGCGGGCTGCCCATCGGCACCGGCAGGACGAACTCGGCCTTCGACGAGCGGGTCGGCCGGGATCGACGTGATGCCGAACACGCGCATGAAGAACGTGCTGACCGGCGTGCTGATCGTGACGTTCAGGCGGCGGTCGTTCGACGGGTCCTTGAGCGTCGTGATCGTCGTGCCCGCGGTCCCGTTCGGTGAAGCCGTTCTTCGTCGCCTCGGCGTCCGCGACGCGTGTAGGCCGTCGTCGGGTTGCCGGGCAGCCAGACGACGCCGGCGAGGGCGGCGGCGTCGGCGGCGCGCTGGACGCGGAGCGACGACGACCAGTACCAGGCGACGTCGATGACGAGGGCGACCATGCCGCAGAGGACGATGATCGACATCGCCAGCATGACGACGATCTGGCCGCGCGAGCGCGGCCGCTTCGTCGGCGGTCGCCGAGGCGCTGGCGGCGGTGGTGACGGACGGCGGTCTCAGGCATGGTCACTCAGCTCGGATTGAGGGCCATGACCGTCTTGTCGGTCATGAGTCAGGTGGCTGGTCCCGAAGGCGGCGACGAAATTGCCCAGCGGGGTGACGAAGTCGTACGTGTAGGTCAGGCTGACGCCGATCGAGTCGGGCGATGAGCCGTTGTTCCGGTTGCCCGTCGGGCAGGCCGGCCAGCCGACGCCCGTGTTGTGGAACTTGAGGGCGACGCCGTCGACCGTCGGACCCGTGCCCGGGGCCCAGGTGTTGATCAACGACCCGACCGGGTCGCCGCTCGCGTTGGCGCTGTAGATCTGGATCTGGCTGATGTTCCCGACGTTGATCTGCGAGCCCGGCGACGTCACGACGCGCTGGAGGGCGGCGATGATGTTGTTGTCGACGTCCGTGCACGCGATCGTGGCGGTCCCGGACGCGAGTGCGGAGCCCATCCGGGCGCCCTCACGGGTGGCGTACTCGAGGCCGATGTGGTGGGTGAAGATGAACCCGAACTCGACCATGCCCGAGGAGGAGGAGCAGGAACAGCGGGACGCCGATCGCGAACTCGACGAGCGACTGCCCGCGGCTCCGGCGCGCGACGGCGAGCGGACATCGGAGGGACGATCGACAGGCGGGTCACAGGATCGGCTCCATCCGCATCGAGTTGGACTTGTCGACGGTGTAGCCGTTGCCGGACAGCCCGATGAACGCCTTGAGCGGCGTGTGCCACTCGTACGTGTAGCGGATGTCGACGCCGACGTGGTCGAGGGTCCGCCCGCTGCCGCAGCCGGCGAGGATGTTGCAGCGCGACGTCTCCGGGTAGCCGGCCGTGCCGACGAGGTGGAACGCGATCGTCGACGTCGGGATCGCCCGGGAGCGCGCAGACCATCGAGCCGCCGCGGGCGTAGACGTTCTGGTCGGGCGACCCGACCGGGACCGCCTGGCCGACGGTGTTCGACCGGTAGATCGTGACGTCGATGATCTTGTCGTCGTCCGCGGGCGGCCCGATGCGGTCCTGAATGGTCCGCAGGACCGCGCAGTCGGCGCCGACGGAGTTGCCGCCCTCCGACGCGATCAGGGAGGCGTCGCGGCTCGCGAAGTTCACCGCGAGCACGGCGTTGAGGGCGAGGGAGAACTCGATGATGCCGATCAGGAGCGTGAAGAAGATCGGGACGACCAGGGCGAACTCGACGAGCGACTGGCCCGAGCGACGCCCGCGGCGTCCGCGACGGTTCGCGGGCACGGCGCGCCGAAGATCGTCCTCGGCGACGTGCAGGGCGGGATCCGGCGCGTGCGTCGGACCGATGGAAGGGACCCCTCACGGTTGGCTTCTCCGGGTCAGATGAACCGACGAACCCGACCGTATGGGACGCTCCTTGCACGTTCCATTGCAAAGCGCCCGGGCGCATAGGACGATGGTCCTGAGCCGATGGTCCGAGCCTGGCGCGCGCCGCGACCGCGGGCGCGAACGCTCAGAGAGCCTCGAGCTCCAGGCGATAGCCGGAGCCGGGCACGCTGACCAGGAGTCCTGGGCTGCTTCGGGTCCAGCTCGATCTTCTGGCGGACTCGCCAGACGAGGATCCACATCGCCGACGGTTCCGCGTTGCGATCGTCGGGCCAGACCTCGGCGAGCAGACGGAGCCGTCGTCACGGCGACCCCCGGCTCGGCGAGGAGGGCGGCCATGAGCCGGCGTCTCCAGCGGCGAGAGCTGGACGGTCCGGCGAGCCGACCCGGACCACGCCCGACGTCGGCGTCGAGGCTGATCGACGGCTCCCGTTCCGGGACGAGCGGCGTCGTCGAGCGGCCGAGGAGCTGTTCGATCGCCGCGAGCACGTCCGCGTGGACGAAGGGCGCCGACGAGCGTCCGATCGACGAGGACGGACTCGCGGCCCCCGTCCGGGGACCGCTCGGTCGACTCCGTTCGCGGAGCTCGAGGATCGGGCGTGCTCACGCGCGCGCGGATCCATCCGGCGACCGATCGCCTCGTCCGGGCCGCGATCGAGGGGCCGAGGATCGCCAGGTCCGGCGGCGTCTCCTCGAGCGCCTCGATGCACGCCGATCCTGGGTCGCGGCCGCGGCACGTCGTAGCCGTCGCTCCGCAGCCGGTCGGCGAGCAGCATCAGACCGGGCAGGGTCGCCGTCGACGACGAGCAGGACGCGGCGCGGCTCGGTCACGGTCGCGCGGTGGTACGGCCGCACGCCGAGCGCGGTCCCGCTGCCATGGACTGGCATCTCTCTGGGTCCCCGGCGGTGCGTGTCGGCCCGGCGGGCCGGGCAGTGCATGCGCGATTGTACGGGCACTGAACCATCCGGTGCCACGGTCGCACGGTCGATCGCACGCCGCGGCGCCGGGTCCGGTCCCGCGCGCGGTGGCCGATCGGCGTCCGCTATCCTCGCGCCATGCTGAGCGGCGGATCCGGTCAGGCGGCTCCCCGGATCCTGATCGTCGACGACGACCCGAACCTGCTCGTCCTCCTGGCGGACCAGCTCCGGTCGGACGGCTTCGAGATCCAGACGGCACGGGACGGCGACGAGGCGCTCCGGCGGCTCCGGAGCGGCTGGCCGGACCTGCTGATCATCGACATGATGATGCCGCGGATGGACGGCCTGACCCTCGCCCGCGAGATCAAGGGCCGGGCGGACCTGCCGATCATCGTCCTGTCCGCGATCGACGCCGGCGACTCCAAGGCCGACCTGCTCGAGGAGGTCGCCGAGGACTACGTCACGAAGCCCTACCACTACCCGGAGCTGCGGGCCCGGATCAATCCGCGTCCTCCGCCGGCTCGGCGACAAGGTGCCGCGCCAGAGCCTCGTCCTCGGGCCGGACCTGACGCTCGACCTCCACCGCCGCGAGGCGACCGTCGGCACCGAGATCGTCCAGCTGACGCCGACCGAGTCGCGCCTCCTCTACGCGCTCGCCGCGAACCTCGGCCAGACCGTCACGACCGAGACCCTCCTCGCCCGCGGCTGGGCCGAGACCGAGGACGCGGACCCGTCCTACGTCTGGGTCACGATGCGCCGGCTGCGCCAGAAGGTCGAGGTCGACCCGAACCGGCCGGTCCACGTCCAGACGGTCCGCGGCGTCGGCTACCGGCTGGTTGCCGCACAGGGTGCCGGGTCCGGCGGGACCGGCCGACGCGATGCCGTCAGCGACCGCGGCCGGCGACGCGGACGCGCCGACCGATGCCTGACCAGGGCCAGGCGTTCAACGCGCGATCGCCCCGGCGACGAGGGACTCGTCTTCCCGGACGTGACCGACGAGGTGCTCGGCCGCGCCGCGCCGACGAGCCGGGCACCGGGCCGGGCCGGTCCCTCGGGATCAATCTGTCGTTCCGGACGCGCCTGCTCATCGGGCTGATCGCCGCGGCGATGGTGCCGCTCGTCGCTGTTCGGCGGCGGTCGTCTTCCTCGTCACCGACTTCGACGCGGCCACGGTCGGGCGGCTGCTGCTGCTCGTCCTCGTCTTCGCGGCGATGATCGCGGTCCTCCTCGCCTACCTCCTCGCGGCGGACCTGACGCGCCGCTCCGGGCGATCGCGGCGGCCGTCGAGCGGACCTCGGCCGGCGACCTGTCGACGCCGATCGTCGTCCCGGGCGAGGACGAGCTCGCCCGGCTCGCCGACTCGCACAACCGCCTCGCCGCGGATCTCGAGCGGCGCAACCGGGAGCTCGGCCGGATCCTCCAGGCGATCGAGAGCGGCTCGCCGCGCGACAGCCCGGAGTTCATCGCGGGCCGGGCCGCCACCGACGCCCGGACGCGCGTTCGGGATGATCGACGCCTACGGTCCTCCTCGTCGACCCGGCGACGGTCGCCCGTCGAGGAGCGGATCCCCGGCGAGTCGCTGCCGGTCCGGGCGACGCTCCAGATCGGCGCCGACGAGCTCGGGCGTCCTGGTCGGCCACCTGCCGGCGACCCGGACGTGGGACCGGGCCGACCAGGACCTCCTCGAGCTGTTCGCGAGCGAGATCGCGGTCGCCGATCCGCAACGCCGCAGCTGTTCGCCCAGGTCGAGTCGCAGAACGCCCAGCTGCTCGAGCTGGACGCGGCGAAGGACGACTTCCTGCGCGGCGTCAGCCACAACCTCCAGACGCCGCTCACGAGCATCCGGGCCACCGCCGACCAGCTCGGCCCGCGACCGGCCCGATCGCCGCCTCGGGATCATCGTCGAGCAGACCGACCGCCTGTCGCGGATGGTCCGCCAGCTGTTGACGGTCACCCGGCTGGAGTCCGGCGCCCTCCGGCCGCGGCCGCGAGGTCGTCGCCCTGGCCAGCCGCGGGTCCGCCGGGCGTGGGAGGCGCTCGCCGCCGACGGCGTCCCGTTCACCGTCGACGACCGGTCCGCCGGCTGGCTCGCCGTCGCCGACCCGACCAGCTCGACCAGGTCCTGTGGGCGCTCCTCGACAACGCCGTGAAGTACGGCGGCGGACGCCGATCGACGTCGAGATCGCGCCGGACTCGATCGCGGCACGAGCCCACGCGATCCGGCTGACGATCGCCGACCACGGGCCGGCGTGACGCGAGGCCGACCGGGCCCGCCTGTTCCGGCGGTTCGAGCGCGGGGCCGAGCGGACGGCGGACGACGGCAGCGGCCTGGGGCTCTACGTCTCGCGCGAGCTGTGCCGGGCGATGGACGGCGACCTCGTCCTCGAGCCGGCCGCGCCGGATCGGGGCGCCGCCTTCAGCGTCTACCTGCCGGGCGAGCCGCCCGAGGAGGACGCAGGAGCCCGAGTAGGACTTCCGTTCCGTCCTGCGCCACCGAAGGTCCCGCCGATCGGTGCACGGGTGCGCCGTTGCAAGGCTCCATGCAAGGTCTGCCATCCGATCATCCGCCACCGGACTCATCCTCGTCTGCACTTCAGCCCACCGGGGTCGACCCATGCATTCGCCTCGCCGTCGACCGCCTGCCGCCGGGCCGCGCCGAAGGTCGCAGCCGACCGGCGCATCGCGTCCTCCGCCGTCTCCGACCGCGAACGCGCGGCCAGGCGCTGGTCGAGTTCGCGCTCATCCCTCCGGTCCTGATCCTGCTCTCTCGCGGTCGCCCTCGACTTCGGGCGGCTGTTCTTCACCTACGTCCAGGTCAACAACGCCGCGCGCGAGCAGCTGCCTTCGTCGCGGCAGACCCACGGTTTCGCAGTCGAGCATCAATACTCGAGCCGGTCAAGAGGCGAACACCCAGTCGCAAGTCGGGGAAACAGGCGCGCTGACGGTGAGCGCGCCGACATGCCAGACCGCGGCGACGCCGCCAGTGGCCGTCAGTTGCTCGACCGCGGCGACGAACAAGGCCGGGACCGGCAACCAGGTCACGATCCAGGTGAGCCGGCCGTTTACCTTCCTGACGCCAGTAATCGGCGGATTCTTCGGCACATTGACGATGACTGCGTCGGCTACATCGCCCGTCGTATACAACGCGCCGCCGCCGCCGCCAGCGCCGACGCCGACGCCCGACCCTTGCGCCCTGTCAGCCGATTCCACATTCAGCCAGGCCGGAAAGAACAGCTCGGCGCCGTTCGATGCCGGCCGATTCGACGCCTCAGTCCGGCGGCTGTGCGATCACGAAATACTCGTGGAACTCCGATGACACGACGCCACCGGACGGAACGTACGACACAGACTGAATCTCACCGGTCTCCGACGACGAGTAAAGACTACGGAAATGGCTCGGGAGCCTGGGGCAAGACCCACATCGTGACGCTGCAGAGTGACGACCGGCGGTGCGCGCCCGCGATCTTCCAGCAGTCGTCCTGACCCTGACGAATTGACGATGCGAGCGTATCTCCCGGCCGATCGCTCAGCGGCCTAGGCCGCCCATGTGGTCAGGCCCTGGTCGAAACGGCGTTAGTCCTGCCACTCTTTCTCTCCTCTTCTCTTCGGGCCTATTGACCGCGCTCGCTTTGTCTTCACGGACAGCGTCCTGTCCCAAGCTGCTCGCGAAGGCGCACGGGTCGCGGCTGTCGAGGCGCCATGGGTCGGGAAAGCCGCGAGCGATCCAGTTGCGTCCTGTTCCGGCTCCATCAACCCGGCGGTCAATCCCGGCGCACATGTCTGCCCGGCGACAACGACCCAGCTTCTTAACGATGTCATGGCCGCGGCGAACCGGATGACAGCAGGCGTCGGGACCATCTCGACCGTCGACCTTCGTGCGATACGGGAACGGCGCCGACTGGAGTTGGACTGCGGCTCCGCCACCTGCGGCGCGATGAAAGCCGGAGACATCGTCTCTGTCCGGTTGTCGTTTCATATCGACCTCTGACCCCGATCGCCGGACGATAATCGGATCCGTGAACCGGTCCTCGGCCACGTCCATGACCATCAATTAGATGAGGTGCGCGGAGATGCTCCGACCGGCCGATCGGCGATCGGGACAGATGATCGTGCTGTTCGCCCTTTCCCTCATCGCGATCGTCCTCGTGGTCGGCCTGGTGGTCGACGGCGGGTTCGCCTTCGCCCAGCGGCGTACCGCCCAGAATGCTGCCGACTTCGCGGCGATTGCCGGAACGAGGATCGTTGCCGAGCGCGGATCGGTGACAGCGTGAACGGGACCGACGCCAACGTGGCGGCCGCGATCCAGGCCGTGCTCGCCGCCAATCACGCGCAGCCGATCACCTTTGATGCGGCCACGGGGCCTCGATACGTAGATCGGACGGGCAACAGGCTCACCTACGTCGGGGACGCTGCGCTTGGCGGTCTGATCCCCGCCACTGCACAAGGCGTTTCTATGGTTGCGCAGACGACGTGGCGCCCCTTCTTTCTCGGGGGTCATCGGTGCAAACAACTGGTCTGCCTCAGCAAACGCGGTTGCGATCACCCCATCCGTCAACGGCGGTGGTGGTGTCGTGCCATTTGGCGTGAGCCTGTCTTCGGTGTCGGGTGGCGGAGCATTTCCTCAATGCGCCGCCGCTCAGACGGCCGAGTCTTGCGGAACGAAGCATCTGACTCCTGGAGGGCTGAATGTCCCGGGTGGATTCGGGTGGCTCAAGTTCGGGTGCCAGGGACCGGACGCCAATGGCAAACCATTCGGTCTCGGCCAGGTCCCTCCCGCTTCGAACGGTGGGTGCGCGAACAGTAAGCCGTTCCTCGATACCGAGTGGGGGACTCCGCCGATCCCCCGAGACCTTCGGTTGTTGCACCAGCGTGAGTGCATCCGCGGCCGCTGGAACGGCAATGACATCGGCAGCCTTCCGGGGAACAAGGCGTCTGTCAACGATGGCACTCCTGGCGTCAACTATGCAGAAACAAACAACCTCTGGGTCTGGGTACCGATCTGGGACTTCGCCAACGGGAACGGCAGCAACGGTTACTACCACATCGTTGGTTACTCGGCGTTCGAAATCGTCCATATCAAAGGCGGCAAAGACATTGAAGGGGTCCTGCGACTGGGACTGGATCCGGCCACGGGTAAGCCGTACGACTCTCCCGATCCAAACCTATTGCTGAACTACTCGAGGGGCAATTCAGCTGGTCCGATGAGGAGCACGCGGGCCTACTGCGTTCTCGCGCCGAACCTTCGCGGGCGCGAAGCAGCCATGAGCCCCGACCTGGCCTTAATGCGCTGATTGGAACCACGGGCCTACACCCACCAGGGCGTCGGCCCGTTTCGTTTCGCTGAGAGACCTCGACAGCCCAGGCGGCCCTAGATCGTCGTCTTTGAGGGGGTCGTCTGAACAGCTTCGCGCGCGGTGGCGACGGCTTGAGCATCCTCGGAACGCGGAGGCTGGCGCCGCACCCAGATCAGGTGGAACGGGTCTCCCGCGATCAGCGCTGCGGCGACGGTGCCAAGAACCGGCCCGAAGTACGGCGACATGCCGAGCAGCAAGGCGATGAGCGCGCCCGCGTACCAGCCGGCGAAGAACCAGAGGATCGCCGCAAGGGCTCGTTTCGTCATGGACGTGCCGCTCCTCCGCTCACTCAGGTCTGCGGCTGGATCGTCTCGATCCGGGCCTGCTGATGCTTGGATGGTTCCTTCCCGGACTGGTTCCAGAGGATTCCGCGCGGGTCGACGCCGATGATCAGCGCGGCGGCGAATCCGAGAATCGGTGCGAGAGCCTGCGAGAAGCCGAACAGGTCCGCGATCAACGCACCGGCGTTCCACATCGCGAAGAACCAGAGGGCCGACACGAGCAGGCGCTTCTTCATGGCGTGAAGGTTGAACGCCCCTCGTCCCGGAAGCCATCGCCCATTCGTACCTGGACCGGGAGCCGTTCGCTCTCCGGAGGAGATTCGGTCAAGCGCCGGGGACGCCGGATGGAACGGGCGGACCCGATTTCGCCGTCAGCGTCACGACCCCGGACGGCGTGACCGCGAACGTCCATTGGTGCCGCGCGATGCAGCCGGCCGGGCAATCACCCCAGCCGTACTCGATCGTCACGGTCCAGCCATCCGCGGTCGTCGCGACCTTCGAGAAGCAGCACTGGCCGATCATGTCCGGGTTGTAGGGCTGGACATTCGCGAAACGGGGATCGAAGGCGACGACCGCCGCAACCGCCTGCTCGGGGGTCGGCTCGGGGCCGGCGGGTCCGCTCGGGGCCGCAGCACTGGGCGCCCCCGCGCTGGACGGCGCGCTGCTCGGACTCGCCAACAGATCGGCCGAGGGCACGGCGCCCGGGGCGGACGCGCTCGAGCAGGCTGCGAGCGTCGACGCGAGGAGCAGGACAGCCAGGAGGGGTCGCGAGAGTCGGTTCATGACGCCGCGACGATCATCGCACGGGATCAGTTCCCCGACCGCCGACGAGACGGTGGAGTTCAGCGGTGTGGCCACACCGGGATCGCAGGGTCGTCCGCGGAGCCGACAATCGGCCGATCGTCCCAGTCCTCGCGTGCCGGGGCGAACACGTCGATGACGACGGCGCCCTCCGGGCCGGTGTGTACCTCGTGCGGCACATCGCCCAGGATCCGCCACGTCCCGCCCGGCCCGATCCGTCGGACCTCGTCACCGATCCGGAACGTCACCTCGCCCGTGATGACGATCCCGCACTGCTCGTTCGGATGGCGATGCTCCGGCACGACGGAGTCCGCCGCCAGCTCGACGACGGCCAGGGTCGATCGATCGCCCTGGACGCGACGCGCGACGACGCCCTCCCAGACCTGGATCGGCGTGATCTCGGCGAGCTCCACGAGGTTCGGCATGGGTCTCCGGCAGCGACGGCTCCGCGACCCGCGGTGGTCGACCCAGCCTACCCGACGGTCCGCCGTTCATCCCTGCGACGTGTCGGGCTCAGGAACCTGGCCGGGTCATCCTGACCGCCCGTGCTCGCGGATCCCGCGCGGCCGCGTCAAACGCCTTGTCGAGGGTCGGTATGCTATCGGGAGCATTGCCCCTGCCCGGGGTCGAAACATGACGGAGGCGCACGCAGAATGCACCGACCCCTTGGCGTCACAGTCCTCGCGGTCCTGGCGGGGCTGGCCGGCCTCTTCCAGATCTGGCGGATCCTGGTCTTTCTCGGGATCGCCAGCTTCACCTTCGTCGGCAAGAGCGTCTCGTTCTCGGGAAATCCTCAATGGGGCTACGCCATCTGGGCGGCCATCCTCGCGGCGATCTGGTTCTGGGTCGCTTCCGGCTTCTGGAACGTCCGCGCCTACGCCTGGTCGTTCGGCAACTTCATCAGCATCTTCACGATCATCTTTGGCTTCTTCGCCCTGATCGGCAACGCGGGGACGATGGAGTCCGAGACGGTCGGCTGGCTGCTGGCGATCGTCGTGTTCATGTACCTGAACTACCCGGGGGTCCGTAACGCGTTCGTGGAGCACGAGATGTCGCTGCTGACGCCGGCCCAGAAGGAAGCCATGGCGCAGATGCAGGCCGCCCAGGACGCGATGATGCGCGCCACGGCTGCCTCCGCGCCGGCCGCAGCGACCGCCGCAGCACCGGCTCCCGTCGCGCCGCCCCCGCCCGTGGACCCGGGCCCGCCTTCGGCCTGACGGCCGGCTTCGCCGTCCTGCCGGTCGAGCCCGCGAGGGCCATGATCGTCAGGACGGCGGATTGTTCACGACGGGCAGCAGGAACCCGATCGCCGTAGCCACCCCTGCCAGGGAGCCACCCCGTTCGCAGGCGAATGGCACCACCTCTGACCGGGGTCTCACGCCCCTTCATCGAACATTTGTGCTAGGCTTGTGGTCGTTGCCGTGCTAGCAACGGCTCCGCGTGGTCGACCCCTTTTCGAACGGACCGTGCGCTCTGCTCATCCGTGTTCGGGAAGTCTTGGAGGTCCTCATGACCACCGGAACCATCAAGAAGGTCGTCGCCGACCGCGGCTTCGGCTTCATCGCCGCCGAGGATGAGAAGGAATACTTCTTCCATCGCGGCGCGCTCGACTCCTCGCTCGACTTCGATCGCCTCGTCGGCGGCGAGCACGTCCAGTTCGAGATCGAGACGAGCCCCAAGGGCCCGCGCGCGACCCAGGTGCGATCCGCCTAGCGTCCCGGCGCGCCGTCACTGGCGGGCCGACGCCCAGCGCGGCGGGCCGCGTCCCTCATCGGCGACCCGTCGCATCCGGCTCCGTCGTCGACCTGCAGCCCGCGCCGTCCTCCGGAGCGCCCGACGACGCCCACGAGGAGCCACGCCATCGTTCGCACTGCCTTTGTTTCCACGTATCCGCCGCGACATTGCGGGATCGCCTCCTTCACCAACGACCTCGCGGCGAACACCAACAATCGCGAGGTCGTGGCCCTCCATCCGCCCGAGCAGGCGTCGGCGCTATCCGATCGAAGTCCACCATCGGATCCGCAAGGACGAGCCCGGCGACTACCTCCGGACGGCCCGGAGCTCTGCGCAGTGCGTCGACGTCGTCTCGATCCAGCACGAGTACGGGATCTGGGGCGGCGAGGACGGCGCGCACGTCCTCGACTTCGTCCGGGCGCTCGACGTCCCGTCGGTCACCACGCTTCACACCGTCCTGCAGCACCCGACGCCGCGGTCAGCGGGCCGTCCTCTCCGAGCTCGTGGCAGCTGACCGACGCCACCGTCGTCATGTCGCAATCCGCGGCGGATCTGCTGACAAGCGCCTACGGCGTCGACCGGACCGCCTGCACGTCATCCCGCACGGCGTCCCGGATCTCCCGCTCGTCGATCCGGTCACGGTCAAGCCGGCCCTGGGCGTCGAGGGCCGCGAGGTCATCCTGAGCTTCGGTCTCCTCGGCCCCGGCAAGGGCTACGAGCTCGCGCTCGCCGCGCTGCCCGACGTCGTCGCGGCCCATCCATCGGTGCTGTACGTCGTCGTCGGCGCGACCCACCCGGACCTCGTCCGCAGCCAGGGCGAGGCCTACCGCGAGAGCCTGATCGCCACCGTCGACAGGCTTGGGCTCGAGGACCATGTTCGGTTCGTCGATCGCTTCGTCGGCCGGGTCGAGCTGACGAAATGGCTCGAGGCGGCGGACGTCTTCGTCACGCCGTATCCCAACCTCGACCAGATCGTGTCCGGGACCATGTCATACGCGATGGGCGCCGGCCGCGCCATCGTCTCCACGCCGTACGCCTATGCGAGCGAGCTCCTGGCCGATGGCCGCGGCGTCCTCGTGCCGCCGGCGTCCCCGGCGCGCTGGCTGCGGCGCTGAACGAGCTCCTCGGCCGATCCCGCGCTGCGGGCGGCCATCGGCAGCCGCGCCTATGCCCACAGCCGTCGGATGGTCTGGTCAGCGGTCGGGGCCGAGTATCGGCGATCTCTTCGCCCGGGTCGCCGGCGCCGAAGCGCGACGCCGTAGCGCCCGGCGGCTGCTGGCGGCCGTCGGTGTCTGACCTGGCGCCGCTCCATCCGATCAGCCGGCAGCATCTCGAGGTCATGACCGACGGCGTCGGGATCATGCAGCACGCGATCGGGTCGCGGCCCGACCCGGCCCACGGGTACTGCGTCGACGACGTGGCCCGGGCGCTCCAGGTCGACCTGCTCCACGGGAGAGCGCTGGGCTGGGCGGCGGTCGCGCAGAGCGCCGGGCGAGGACTTCGATTCCTCGGCGACGCCTTCGACGCGTCCAGCGGCCGCTTCCGGAACTTCCGCTCGATCGATGGCTCGTGGATCGGCGGCCTCGGCTCGGACGACAGCTACGGGCGGGCGATGCTCGCCCTGGGCGACGCGATCGCGACCGCACCCGATCGCCGATTGGTCGACGCCGGCGGCGACGCTCTTCGATCGCGGCGCTGCCGGCGGCCCGCGAGCTCACCTCGCCCCGCGCCGAGGCATCGGTCGTCCTGGGCTGCGCCGCGATCGCTCGGATTCGCGCCTCGGGCGGCACGCCGGCGGCCATGCTCGAGCTCCTCGCGACTCGACTGCACGAGCGGTTCCGGCGCCGCGCGACGCCCGACTGGCCCTGGCCGGAAGATGTCGGTGACCTACGAGAACGCCCTGCTCCCGCGGGCGCTGATCGTCGCCGGCCGGGTCTCGACTCGGACGCCGATGGTCGCAGCCGGCCTTCGCACGCTCGACTGGCTCATCGACGCCCAGACCGCGCCCGACGGGCACCTCTCGCCGATCGGGAACGGCTGGTGGCCGCGAGGCGGCGAGATGTCGCACTTCGACCAGCAGCCGATCGAGGCGACGGCGCTGCTCCTCGCCGCCGAAGCCGCCCATGCGGTGACCGGCGATGCACGCTACGTGGCGGCGATGGAGCGCTCGTACGCGTGGTTCCTCGGCGCCAACGACCTCGGCCTCGACGATGGCCGACCCGGCGCGCGGCGCGTGCCGCGACGGCCTCACCCCGACCGGGGTCAACATGAACGAGGGAGCCGAGTCGACGCTGATGTGGCTGATCGCCGCCGAGCACATCCGGGCCGTCCGCGATGCGCAGCCGCCGAGTCGCGCGCCGGCGCCGAGCTGCTGGCGATGTCGCCCGGTGACCCGACCCGAGCCGCTCTTCCGGCGCGACGCCGCGAACCCCATCCTGTCGGCCGCCGACGTCCCGTATCCCGCGAACTCCGTCTTCAATCCCGCCGCCGCCCGCGTCGGCGACGAGACGATCCTCCTCGTCCGCGTCGAGGACCTCCGCGGGATCTCCCAGCTCCACGTCGCCCGCAGCCAGGACGGCGTCACGGACTGGCGATTCGATCCCGAGCCGCTCCTCCAGGCCGACGTCGATCACGATCCCGAGGAGACCTGGGGCTGCGAGGATCCGCGCATCACCTGGTTGCCCGAGCGCGAAGAGTGGGCGATCGCCTACACCGCCTACAGCCGCCGCGGGCCGCTCGTCGGGCTCGCGACGACCCGCGACTTCCGGAGCGTCCATCGCCTGGGGCCGGTCATGCCGCCCGAGGACAAGGACGCCGCCCTCTTCCCGCGTCGCTTCGACGGTCGCTGGGCGATGATCCACCGCCCGTCGCCGCTCCGCGGCGGCGCCCACATGTGGCTGTCGTACTCACCGGACCTGCGCCACTGGGGCGACCACAGGCTGCTCCTCGAGGCGCGCGACGGCGCCTGGTGGGATGCCGGGAAGATCGGCCTGGGTCCGCCGCCGCTCGAGACGTCCCAGGGCTGGCTCGTGATGTACCACGGCGTCCGCACGACGTCCGACGGTCCGATCTACCGGGTGGGTCTCGGCCTGCTCGACCTCGACGACCCGGGCCTGCTGCTCCATCGGACCGACACCTGGGTGTTCGGGCCCGAGGCGCCCTACGAGATCACCGGCGACGTCGGCCGGGTCGTGTTCCCATGCGGCTGGGTCCACGACGAGGCGACGCGACCGGCTCCACCTGTACTACGGCGCGGCGGACAGCGTCATCGGCGCTCGCGACGGCCAGCTTCAGCGAGGTCATCGAACGGGTCTGCGCATCGCCCGCGGTCCACGTGTCGGGCCGCGACGACGAGGGGCTGCCCGTCCCCGTCTGATCAGCCGCGCGACGACGCGTCAGACGCGGACGCCGCTCCCCTTCTCCAGGACGATCTGGAGGTCCTGGCTGATCCCGGTCGCGAACCCCGCCTCGCTCAGTGCCAGGTAGTACTCCCACATCCGGATGAAGCGCTCGTCGAAGCCCATGGCGCGGACGTCGTCGAGCCGCGCGAGGAACCGCTCGCGCCATGCCCGGAGGGTGAGCACGTACGAGGCCGCGATGTCGGTGACGCCGGTGATCAGGAGGCGCGTGTTCGCGGGTCGAGCGCTCGATGACCGCGAGCGACGGACAGAGGCCGCCCGGGAAGATGTAGGTCTGGATCCAGTTCGCGCCGCGGCGCTGCCGCTCGTAGGCCGCGTCCGGAAACGTGATCGACTGGAGGCTCAGCCGCCCACCGGGCCGCAGCACGCGATCGCAGACACCGAAGAACGTGTCGAAGTACTCGGCCCCGACCGCTTCGAGCATCTCGATCGAGACGATCGCGTCGTACGTGCCCTCCATGTCGCGGTAGTCGCGCAGCTGGATGTCGACGAGGTCGTCGAGTCCGGCGGCCCGGACGCGCTCGCGCGCAAGCTCGAACTGCTCGCGCGAGATCGTCACCGAGGTGACCCGGCAGCCGAGCTCGCCGGCGGCGTACAGGGCGAAGCCACCCCAGCCAGTCCCGATCTCGAGGACGTGCTGGCCCGGCTCGCAGGCCGGCGTTGGCGGCCATCATTCGGTACTTGGTTCGCTGGGCATCGGCGAGGTCCTGGCCCGGCGTCATCGAAGACCGCGCTCGAATAGGTCAGGGTCTCGTCGAGGAACAGCCGGTAGAAGTCGTTCCCCAGGTCGTAGTGGGCCGCGATGTTGCGCCGGCTCCCGTCGCGCGTGTTCCGTCGCATCCGATGGGCCAGCGTCCGCACGAGCTGGGCCGGCGCCCGGAACCAACCGGCGGCCAGCGCCAGCGCCTCGCGGTTGCGCGCCGCGAGCCGCAGCAGCGAGGCCAGGTCCGGGCTCGACCAGAGCCCGTCCATGTATGCCTCGCCCGCGCCGGTCTCCCCATGCAGCAGGAACCGGATCAGCGCCTGCCCGTCGTGGATCCGGATCTCGGCCGTCTCCGACGAGGCAGGGTCGCCGAACGTCATCGCGGAGCCATCCGGCAGGACCACGGTCAGCCGTCCGACCCGGATGCGTTGGGCGGTGGCAAGCCCGACGCGGAGGGCGGTCCGCTCCAGGATCGAGCCCAGCGCCGGTGATCGTTGGGTGGTGATGGTGGGCGAGGTCATCGCACGGTCTCCCGATGGCGGTGGAATCGCGCGCCACGCAGCCACAGCTGCAGAGCGTGCCAGTGGATCAGCAGGATCGTCCGGTGGGTCACGAATGGATGTCGCAGCAGCATTCGCAGGAGGGCTCGGTCCGTCAGCGGCCGCCGCACCAGGTCCAGGCTCGTGTGGAGCAACAGCCCTTCCGGCTGCTCCTGGTTGATCGTGATCCGGAGGCGCGCGTCCTCGTCGCGGACCCGCACGGTGTAGCCGCCGCGGATCTCGATGAACGGCGACACGTCGAATGCCTTGCTCATCGTCGCGACGAACGCGGTCGAACCGGCGGGCTGACGGAGGGTGTAGCAGTGCCGTTCGCCGTGGGTGTTGTGGACCTCGACGACGACGACCCGGAGCACGTCCGCCGCATCGCGACAGAGATAGAAGCTGGCCGGGTTGAAGACGTAGCCGAGGATGCGCGGGTTCGTCACGAGGGTCACCCGCCAGCCCGCGGGGTCCAATCCCTCCGACCGCAGGTGGTCGAGGAACGCGGCCCGGAGGTCGCCCGCCGGCGGATCGAGATGGTCGTCGTCGCGCACCTCGATGACGGCTCGACGGTTCCGCCGCAGCAGCCGCGACGAGCGAGCGACCGTCGTCGAGCTCGTCCAGGTCGAGCGGCGAGGTAGGTCACGGCGTGCTCGAGGGCGTAGACGAACGGCGTCGTGCGTCGATGCCGGACGACACCGGACAGCAGGTGCGACCTCATGCCGCCTGCTCGTCGGCCATGCGGCCCGACGCTCCCGCGAGATCGACGATCCGCTGCGCGGCGTCGAACCCGGAGCGACAGCCGTCCTCGTGGAACCCGTATCCGAGGTGGGCGCCCGCGTAGAACGTTCGACGCCAGCCCTGCAGTGCGTCGATCCGGGCCTGCCCGTCCAGCGTCTCGAACGTGTACAGCGGGTGGCGCATCGCGCGGTCCGCGAGGATCGTCGCCGGGTCCAGGCGCGCATCGGGGTTGACCGACACGCAGAACTCGGTCGGGCCGGGCAGCGACTGGAGACGGTTCATGTGGTAGGTCATCGTCAGGGCCTCGCCGGGACGTCGACAGTCCGCCTGCTCGACGTTCCAGGACGCCCGCGCTCGTGGTCGCCGCGGCAGCAGGCCGGCATCGGTGTGGAGCACGACGCGGTTCGTCGAGTAGTCGAAGGCGCCCGAGGGCAGCCCGTTCTCGATCGTCGGCGTCGCGCAGGATCCGGAGCGCGTCGTCGGCGTGGGCGGCCACGACCACCGCGTCGAACGTGTCACACGATCCGGTCGCGGTTCGCACCGTCACGTCCGCGCCGGTCCGCACGACGTCCACGACCGGATCCCCTGCCCGGACTGCGCCCGGTCCAAGACGCTCGACGATCCGTTCGACGTAGGTCATCGACCCGCCCGTGATCGTCCGCCACTGGAGGGCACGACCGACGCCGATCAGCCCGTGGTGGTCGAGGAATCGCAGGAGGTAGTCGATCGGGAAGTCGAGGACGCGGTCGGACGCCGTGGACCAGACGGCGGACGTGATCGGGACCAGGAAATGGTCGCGAAATCCCGCCCCGAACCCGAGGTCGTCGAGGTAGTCCCCGAGCGTCGCTCGCGAGGTCTGTCGCGCGTCGAGCCGCCGCCGCGCATCGCGGTAGAACCGCAGGATGTCCGCGAACATCCGCCAGTGAGCCCGGCCGCAGCGCCGTGGTGGGTTGGGCCAGCCAGCCGCCCACGCCCCGGGAGCTGAACTCGAGGTCGCAGCGGCGACAGGCCGAGCTGAGCGACATGTCGCTCGCCTGGGTCTCGACGCCGAGCTCCTCCAACAGCTCCAGGAATCGCGGGTACGTGACGTCGTTGTGGACGATGAACCCCATGTCGACGGATCGCGCGCCGTCCGGCGTGTCGACCGCTTCCGTCTTGACATGACCGCCGACGGGCGATTCGGCGTCGTACAGCCGGACCTCGTGCTCTCGGTGCAGGGCGTACGCGGCGCTCAGCCCGCTGATCCCGCCGCCGATGATCGCGACACGCATCAGGAGTCCGCCGCGACGGAGCGAGCCGCGACGCGCCTCGAGGGTTCGCTCCATGCCGGCCGCCGCGTCGCGTCCGATCTTCGCGAAGGTCCCGCCGAGGAACGGCTCGACGAGCCGCAGCCAGCCGCCGAGCCGAATGTCGGCGGTGTACTCGATGACCGTCCGGTCGCCGACGCGTCCGAACCGGATCTCGTCGACCGCATCGACGTTGGCGCCCTTGCCAACGAGGACGACGCGATGGGGACGCTGGTATTCGTGGACGCGGTACTCCATCGGCGCGACCCGGCCGCCCATCCGGACCTCCAGGTCGTAGCACGCGCCGGGCCCCGGTGGCTCGTCTCCATGGGAACGCGACGACACGGTTCCCGGGTCCCAGACCTGGGCGTTGGCGAAGTCGGCGATGAAGTCGAACGCGTCGTCGACGGGCAGGTCCGTCTCGATCCGCTCGCGGATGCGTGTCATGAGGGTGCTCCGTTGCCGAGATGCGTGACGATGTCCCAGAGCGCGCGTCGTTCAGCGCCGGAGACGCGAGTCCCGGGCCACCGGTCGAACGGCCGCGGGCGTCGATCGAGGAAGAGGCGGCCGGTCACCGTCGCCACGGCGGGATCGGTGGCGAGCCAGACCGTCGTATCCACGCCTTCCGCTGGGCTCCGCAGGATCGGACTCATCAGGCCGTGGAAGCCGGGCAGCGAGGCCGAGATGCCGGGCGTGTCCGCCCAGCCCGGGTGCATCGCGTTGAACGTGACCTCGGCCGCGGGGATGCTTCGCGCCCACTCCCGGACCAGGCAGACCTGCGCGCGCTTGGCCTGCGCGTACGCGCGCGTGCCGTGATACGGGCGGTCCTCCCACTGCAGGTCGTCAAGGTCGAGACGCTGCGCGTACATGCCGCCGGAGGTCACGGCGACGACCCGGGCGCCGCCAGTCGACTGCAGGAGCGGCAGCAGCGCGGACGTCAGGGTGAAGGGACCGACGACCATCGTGGCGAGCGTCGTCTCGATCCCATCAACGCTCTCCGATCGCTCCGCGAAGATGGCGCCCGCGTTGTCGACGACGACGTCGAGACGGGGCTCCGTCACGAGAATCCGGGCGGCCGCGCTCCGGACGGATGCGAGCGAGGCCAGGTCGGCGACGATCGTTCGGAAGCGGTCCTCGCCATGACTCCGCACGAGATCGTCGCGGACGGCAACCAGGCGCTCCTCCGAGCGGCCAACGAGGATCACGCGCGCGCCCGCGGCGGCAAGGCCATCGGCCGTCGCTCGGCCGAGACCGGACGTCGGGCCGGTCACGAGCGCCGTTCGGCCGCGCAGCGCATCGGGGGCCGGCGGCAGCCATCCGTAGAGACGCCGCCGGACGGCGTAGCCGATGCGCGAGAAGCTCGGGACGACCGCGATCTCGAGCGCGTCGTCGATGAGCTGTTGAGCGTTCAATGGAACTCCTGGCCGGCCGCCCTGTGCGCCAGCCGTTTCGGACGTCTGTTGAGCCTTTGATTAGGTTCAGGGCCCGACTGTACTGTCTCTGTTCATGGCATTGTCAAGCGTTGTGGCGCTCGGTTACTATGGACAAACCATGTACACGATCAAGGAAGCCGCGGCCCGCAGCCGCCTGCCGATCGCGACGGTCCGGGTCTGGGAGCAGCGCTATGGCGTGGTCCATCCGGAGCGGACGGCGTCCGGCTATCGGCTGTACGACGACGCATCCGTCGATCGCCTGATCGCGATGCACTACCTCGTCGAACGCGAAGGCCTGCGGCCGAGACAGGCGGCCACCCAGGTGCTGGCCGCGGGGACGAACCTCGATGAGCTGGTCCGCCGGGCGAAGGCCATCGACGACGTTGCCGCGACGGGACCGATCGACCCCACCGCGGCGGTGGCGCGCGCCGGCGCGGAGATCGATGCCTTCGTCGCCGCCGCCGGGCGACTCGACATCTCCGCCATGGAGCGCATCCTCGATGACTCGTTCGCCTCCGAGCGATTCGAGTCGACCATGGAGCACGTCGTGTTCCCGGCGATGCGTGCCGTGGGCGATGCCTGGGCCGCCGGCTCGATCGACGTCGCGATGGAGCACGCCGCGAGCGAGACCGTCCGGCGTCGGCTGGCCCGCTTCTACGAGGCGATCTCCTCGACGGACGCCCCGGATGTGATCGTCGGACTGCCGCCCGGGGGTCGTCACGAGCTCGGTGCGCTCGCCTTCGCCGTCGCCGCCCGCCGGCGCGGCGTGAACGTCCTCTACCTGGGCGCCGATGTCCCGCTGACTGGCTGGCTCAGCGCCGCGGAGTCGACCTCCGCCGCCGTTGCCATCCTTGGCGTGGTCGCACTGCCCGACGTCGCGGCCACCGCCGAGGTCGTCGCCGCGTTGCGCCGGACGTCACGCCCGCTGGCTGCCGCCGTCGGTGGCCCGCGCGCTCACGAGCTGGCCGAGGCGGCGGAGTCCATCCTGTTGCCCGGCTCGCTGGACGATGCGGTCACGGTCGTCCAGGGAATGCTGGGTCGAACGGCCTGACCGGACGCAGCGCGATCGCCGCGCCGATGACCATCGCGGGCGCGACCGCAAGCGCAGTCACCAGCCGGGGAAGGCCGGCGATGTAGAACCCGGCACCGAGGCCGACCGAGGTCGCCGCCAGCCCCTGCAGAGCCGAGTCGGGCAGCAGCTGGAGTCCGGTGGTCGTCGCGCTGGCGCCGACCCTGGTTGCATGCATCGTCCCGGGCAGACGCGAAGCCAGCGCGGCCGCGGTCGCGCGTCCCATGCCGACCAGCCTCGTGATCGCCACGGTCGTCGTCGCCCGTCGGCTCGATGATCGACGCGTCGACAGCGGGATGGGGGACGGCTGGGCCTCGAGGTTCGCGTTCATGTGCAACTCCTGTCCGTCGGGTGATTGATGGGCCGCCAGGCAAGGCCGCTCCTGATCGGGGCGGCCCTGCGAAGCGGGATCGTCACCATGGATCGACCCTCGGGCCGATCCATCGCTCAGCTGCGGCTGAGGCCGCGCGAACCGGTGGCCAACCTCGCCAGGAAGACGACGGCGATCGCGCCGACCGTGGCGATGAGGATGCTCTCGACGTTGATGCCGTTCACGGACCCGATCTTGAGGACGCTCGTGGCGACGAATCCGCCCACCAGCCCGCCGACGATGCCGAGCACGACCATCATCAGCAAGCCCTGACGAGAGCCCATGACCAGATTGCAGAGGAAGCCGGCGATCGCGCCGACCACGATCCATGCAATGAAACCCATCGAACTCGTTTCCTTCCGAATGCGCGCCGCGGTCCCATGCTGGGTTCGGCGCTATCCGTGGGCGAAGCCCCGCCCACAGGGAACCGCGACGCGGTCAACTAGTCCGTCAGGCGGACGCCGGCTCGCGCCGGAAGATCCCGACCGCCCAGAGCACGATCAGCTCGAGGATCGTCCAGCCGACGAATGCGACGATCGCGGTGACATCGAGCGTGGAACCGCCCGCGTGAAGGGCGTCGGTCCGGAGGATCCCGTCGAACGGCGCCACGAACACCTGGCTGATGTTGAGGATGGCGGACACGAGGGCGTTGGCCTCCCTGGCGTCGAGCAGGAGCAGGACGATCCGCGCTCCGATGACGACCTGGATGAGCCCGAACACGAGCACGACGATGCGGCGGGTCATCTCGGAGCCGCCGGCGCCACTCGTGGCGGTGCGATGGCGATCCGTCCGCACGGTCTGTTGTCCCGCCGGCCCGGCGGGTTCCTGGGTGACGACCGTCTGGTCGACTTGATCGATGGCCAAGGCCTTCTCCTTTGCGCTGAGGCATCCGGAGAAGCGAGGCCATCATGGCCACGCCGGGCGACGCACCGGCCACTACCGCGCTTGCATTGAACCATCGGCGGGTGCTATTGTCAACTGTAGGTTTCATCATCCACTGTAGGAGAGGTGCGTCGTGACACCGACGATCGGCGTCGTCCTGAGGCAGGCGCGGGAGGTGCGCCAGCTGTCGGCCGGTGACGCGTCACGCGCGGCCGGAATCTCGCCTGCCTACCTGAACCGGCTCGAGAACGACGCGGTCAAGAAGCCCTCCCCGCACGTGCTGCATCAGCTGAGCGAGGCACTGCAGGTGCCGTACGCCGATCTGCTCCGCCTCAGCGGGTACCCGCTGCCCAACGAACCGGACGACTCCACCACGAGCACGGTCAGCGGGGCGCTGTTCGCCGACCTCACCGAGGATGAGCGGGACGAGCTGCTCGAGTACCTCGCCTGGTATCGGGCGCGAAAGCGCACCAAGTGGGGTGCGAACGGCGCCGGCTGACGCGCGCCGATTGCCTGCATCGGAAGCCGACGGAGCTGACTCAGCAGGCAGCACCTATACTTCGACGGCGCCGACATAGCTCAGCGGTAGAGCAGCTGTTTCGTAAGTCTCCCGCAGTGAGCGCTGTGCTTCACGAGAACCATCCCGAGCGAAATCGCCCAAGTTATCTGCTGTTGATACGGCCTAGGGCACGGTCAAGCCTCGCCTGTCAAGCGTGACGTTCCATCAGCCTTCTGCGGCTGCTGTCCTGTCAGATGGCTGGGCATTAGGGCCTCCCTACCGGTCTCGATAGCATGAGCCGGGCGGCGAGCCATCGTCTCGGTACCGGGGGACCGGACTCACCCGACCTGGACCGAACGAATGGAGGCCGGAATGGCTGGCCAGTGCAAGGACGTGAGGATCGTCTCTGGTCGAAGGGCTGCCCTCTTTGCCGCGTCGGCTCTGCTGAGTGATCAGACGGCGGATCGCATCATCCCGCCCGAGTCAGGTCGATTGCGGCCTGGACGATGTCTCGCGGTTCCAAACGCCCCTCCTCCACCAGTCGATCCTCGTACTATCCGTCGTCGATGAGCAAGCCGTTGACCGAGTCCGTCCTGCGTCGGCTCACCAGCGAGGCCCTCGTCACCTACCTGGGACAAGCTGAACGGTTCGAGTGCAGGCTTCGTCCCCAGTCTTTCGTGGATATCGATGCGCCCACCATTCCGTCGTCGGCAACGACCTGGACGATCTCGGTGTGCTTGTCGGGGAATGCCAATCGGTGGGCCTCCATGGTCGGGCGCTCGTCCTCGAGCGTCGCGAACCCGCCGGCCTCGCCCTCGGGGCCGTACTCACGCCAGTCATCTGTGAGGCAGGAGGCAAATGCCTCGACGTCGCCGCGGTCATAGGCCGCCCACGCGCGCCGTAGCAGCTGCGCGTTCCGATGCTCCATTGTTTCCTCAGCGGCCGTGTCCGACCTCTTCCGGCTCCTGGTACCAGGGCACCCGGTCGCCGAGCCGGGAACGCATCTTCCATCGCGTCGACTTCGGGGCTGCGTCGATCGCGACCCGGAGCTCCTCCACCTGGGCTGCGGCGTCGAACCGACTCTCGCGCCCAAAGTCGAGGTCGCCGGGGCGGACGTCCTCCACGAGGAACGAGGTGAGCTTGGCGAGGTTGCCTGTGAGCGTCCGCCACCAACCCCAGTCGCTCGACGTCAGGTCCGTGATCCGCACGACGGAGATCGCTCGTCCCGCGACGTCATCGCCCGCCAGCGGGTACTCGGCGAGGAGGGCGAGCGCGTCGAGGACGTCCTTGCGGTTGATCTTCACAACCTGGAGCTTCGACAGAAGCAGATCGGCCGGCGGAAGCGTCGGGTCGCAGATCGCCAGGCGCTCGTCAAACGAAAAGGCGTGACACATCTCGAGCCGGTCGACGAGCACATCGACCGGTCGATTCCATTCAGGGTCCACGAAGTAGAGCTGCTTGTGCCCATAGAGCGCGTTGTACTGCCGATCGGGCACATAGCCCTCTTCGGCGAGTAATTGCTGGACCGCTTTGCGATCGCGGCTTCGCGTGGCAAGGTCCATGTCACGGCCGTCGCGATCGATCCGGGCAGTCCACGACGTCACGAGGGCGTGGAAGGCGAGACCACCCATGAGGCGGATCTCGATGCCGCGACGGTCTCCCAGCTCGATCAGGCGCAGAGCTTCCGCAAGGGGATCCCGAAGCGTCTGTGAGCCGCGACCGGATGTCTCGGGCTGTTGCGCCGCCCCGACCGGGGCGTCCGATGACGATCCCGGGACGCCGCCGGCGACCGCTCCGGCGACCGGCGGCTGCAGATCGGGCGCGACGGACCCCTGGGATACGTCGGGGGCGTGCGGCTCCACGGTGCGCGCCACTATACTCGCGTTGCCTTCGACGGGGCTGCGAAGGGCGCTGGTGGAGGCGACCACCAGCGGCCGCCTTTGCGCTCGCAACGCAGCCGGAGAGACCACCACCAGGGAGGTCGACATGGCGGCAGGCGGTCGGACGCTCTTCACGCGTCAGTCGTCGGGACTCGTGCGCGAGGTGAGCGTCACCAACGCCCTCTTCTTCAACACCTCCGCCTTCATCGGCGGAACGCTTGGGGGCGCCTACCAGATCGCAGTCCTGGCGGGCGTCCCGGTCGTCGTGACTGCCGTCTTCACCAACTGGTCGTGGACGGCCTTCCTCGTCGGTGGGCTCTGCATCCTCCTCGCGTACATCTTCGCGTCGCTCACGAGCGTGATGCCGCGATCCGGCGGCGACTATGTCTTCTCGAGCCGGATCGTTCCGAGGGTCGGACCGCTCCTGGGCTGGCTCGAGAGCTGGGGCCTGGTCTTCGCCTCGATCGCGCTGCTCCAGTTCGAGACGGTGCAGGTCCTCCGGAGCATCCAGGTCGAGGGCCGGATCATCGGCATCGGAACCGGCAGCGACTTCTTCAACAACGCCAGCGGCTGGTTCACCGACGGCAGCACCGGCGACGTGACCGGGCTCGCGGGTCTGGTCCCGGCACTTATCGTGCTGGCGCTCGTCGGCTGGATCGTCCTCCAGCCGACCCGCAGATTCCACCGGATCGTCACCTGGCTCACGATCATCGGCATCGTCGGGTGGGCGCTGATGGCGCTGTTCGGACTGCTGTTCTTCAACGCCGATCAGTTCTCGGCGAACCTCCCGACCTACGCCAACGGGATCACGACCGACCAGCTGGCAAAGGCCGCATCGGACGCCGGGCTCACCAGCGGCTTCAGCTTCGGGCCGACGAACCTCACGACCTGGCCATTGATGCTGATGGCCGGCGTGATGCTGTTCCAGTTCATCGGATTCCAGTACAGCGCCTACATCTCCGGTGAGGTGCGCGGCAACGTCCAGCGAGGCATCCTCATCGCCGTCCTGGGCGCCCTCGCAATGGCCGTCCTGATGAACTCGATCTACGCCGAGTCACTCGGTCGCAAGCTCGGAATGGACGCCCAGACCGGGTGGAGCGCGATCTGGTGGGGCTACATTCCAACCACAACCGTCGCGCTCCCGATGAACGCGCCGAACTACTTCCAGCTGATGGGTGTCGTCGCCCAACCGGGCCTCTGGATCATCTGGACGATCGTCGGTGCGGCCTCGACGCTGTTCCCGTTCCTGCTCATGGCGGTCTACGTGATCTTCATCAGCCGGATCGCCTTGGCTTGGAGCCTCGATCGCCAGGTGCCCGAGTGGCTCGGCGCGGTGAACGAGCGGATCCACGCCCCCGCCAATGCGATCTTCGCCACGCTGGCGATGGCCGTCGTGTTCCTGTTCCTGTGGGCCTTCCCGGTGTTGAAGTGGGTCGGGCTCGGGGCTCTCGCCCCAAGCGCGGATCCCGCGCTCGACGGCAAGCTGAACCTCGCCGCGTCGGCCTGGTTCACCATCCTGGCGTCCTCGCTGAGCTGGATCATGCCCGGCATCAATGCCCTGCTCGCGAAGCGGACCCGAAGCGACCTCGTCAAGGACGCGCCGTACCTGCGGGTGCTGCCCTGGCTGGGTGCCGTCTGGCTGGTCTTCACCCTCGTCCTGTACTGGTTTGCAGGCGTCGGTCCGATCTACAACGCGATCTCCGGTGGCCAGCAGGCCCTGGCCTACCTGAACAGCTCGGGTGTGTCGTTCGTCCTGATCGTTTTCGTGATCGGCGCGGTCTGGTACGGAATCCAGTCGTGGCGGAACCGCCAGCGGGGAATCGAGACGCACCTCATGTACCAGATGCTGCCGCCCGACTGACCACAGGATCGGGCGCGGCCGCCTGCCGGGCACCGCGCCCGATCATCTCGGAACGCTTTCATGCGATTCGTCCACTCCGGGGATGCGCCCCTCGATCTCGCGCTCATCGGCGGTTCGGTCGTCACGATGGATCCTGCTCGACGCACGGCGGCGGCGGTCGGAATCCGGGACGGCCGGATCGTCCTGGTCGGCGCCTCCGCCGATGTCGACGCCCTCGTCGGACCCGGCACCCGGCGCATCGAGCTCGAGGGACGAACGGTCATGCCGTCGTTCCAGGACGCGCACGCCCATCCGTCGATGGCGGGCATCGGCCTGCTGCGATGCCCGTTGCACAGCGTGCCGCGCACCCTGGACGCGTATCTCCAGGCCATCGACACGTATGCGCGCGGAGCCCCGGACGCCCAGTGGGTGCTCGGCGACGGCTGGTACATGGAGGCATTCCCGGGCGGCACGCCGTCCCGCCGGGACCTCGATCGCGTCGTCCCCGACCGTCCGGCATTCTTCATCAACCGCGACGGGCACGGGGCGTGGGTCAACAGCCGCGCCCTCGAGCTCGCCGGTCTCGACCGCGACACGCCCGACCCGCCTGACGGCCGCATCGAACGGGAGCGCGACGGGACACCCAGCGGGACACTCCACGAGGGGGCGATGGAGCGGTTCAAGCCGCTGGTGCCGGAGCCGACGCGGGAGGAACGGGCCCGAGGCCTCGAGCTCGCGCAGACCTACCTGTTGCGCCTTGGCGTCACGGCGTGGCAGGACGCCTGGGTCGGCGAGGAGGAGTTCGAGGCGTACCTCCTCCTCGCCCAGCGCGGCGAGCTCGTGGCACGAGCGACTGCCTGCCACTGGTGGGAGCGGACGCAAGGCAGTGAACAGATCGACGCGTTCGTCGAGCGCCGGGCTCGCGGCGACGGGGTTGGCCGACTCCGGGCCAACACCGTCAAGATCATGGTCGATGGCGTTTGCGAGAACTACACGGCGGCGGTGCTCGAGCCGTATCTCGGCGCCGACGGGTTGCCGACGACGAACCGGGGACTGACGTTCGTCGAGCCGCAGGCGCTCAAGGAGCACGCGACGCGCCTCGACTCCCTCGGCTTCCAGGTCCACTTCCACGCCCTCGGCGATCGGGCCGTCCGCGTCGCGCTCGACGCCGTCGAGGCAGCCCGCTCGGCCAACGGAATGAGCGACACGCGACCCCATCTCGCGCATCTCCAGCTGGTCGATCCCGTCGACGTCCTGCGCTTCGCGCCGCTCGGCGCGACCGCGAACATCCAGCCCTACTGGGCCTGCAACGACGCGCAGATGACCGAGCTCACCCTCCCGTTCCTGGCACCCGAGCGCGCGGCCCTCCAGTACCCATTCCGCTCGCTCCTTCAGGCGGGTGCGGTCCTCGTCGGCGGCAGCGACTGGACGGTCAGCACGCCCGACGTGCTCAAGGAGGTCGAGACCGCGGTCACCCGCCGGTACGTCGAGGACCGGACGCTGCCTCCGTTCCTACCGGCCGAGGCGCTCGACCCCATCGATGCCTTCGCCGCGTTCACCATCGGAACGGCCTACGTGAACCACCTCGACGACGTGACCGGTTCGATCGAGCCCGGGAAGCTCGCCGACCTCGTGGTGATCGACCGCGATGTGCTCGATCCCGCAAGCGGCCCGATCGGCGACGCAACGGTCGTCCTGACGCTCGTCGAAGGCGACGCGGTGCACGAGGACGCCGGCCTCGAGGTCGTTCCCGGATGACGGCTCTCGCCACCGAGATGGCCGGCGTCGACCTCGCAGGCCAGGCGGACCTCGTCCGACGAGGTGAGGTGACGCCACTCGAGCTCGTCGATGCCGCGATCGAGCGGATCGAGGCGCTCAACCCCACGCTGAACGCGGTTGTCACGGCGTCGTATGAACAGGCTCGCGATGAGGCGGCGTCCGCCGACCTCCCCGATGGTCCGCTGCGCGGCATCCCGTACCTTCTCAAGGACCTGGGCGCGACGATGGCAGGGGTCCGGCAGACATCGGGCTCGCGAGCGTTCGCGAAGCGCGTCAGTCTCGTCGACAGCGCGCTCACCGCGCGGCTCCGGGCCGCCGGGGCGATCGTCGTCGGCAAGACGAGCACGCCGGAGTTCGGCAATCACTCGACGACGGAGCCCGCGCTGTTTGGTCCCGCGCGGAACCCGTGGGCGCTCGACCGGACGACCGGGGGCTCGTCTGGTGGGTCGGCGGCGGCCGTCGCCTCGCGAATGGTTGCAGCGGCGCACGGCAACGACGGTGCGGGTTCGATCCGGATCCCGGCGTCGTGCTGTGGCGTCTTCGGACTGAAGCCGACGCGGGGCCGGAACTCGTGGGCGCCCTCCGGCGACGCGATGGTCGGGCTCGCCGTCGAGCATTCGATCACACGCTCGGTCGGCGACAGCGCGCTTCTCCTCGATGTCACGTCCGGCGGCGTCGCCGGTGATCCGTACGTGGCCCCGATCCCGGCGCGACCGTTCCACCAAGAGGTCGGGCTTCCCCCCGGCCGACTGCGGATCGCCTGGACCGCGGCGCCGCCCTTCGAGACTCCGGTCGACCCCGAGTGCGCCGGCGCAGTTCGCGACGCGGCCGCGCTTCTCGAGTCGCTCGGGCATGAGGTGATCGAGGACCGGCCAGCGTTCCACGGCGAGGTCCTGCTCGAGCCGTTCGGGCGCATCTGGGCGATCGCGAACCTCGAGGCCTACCACGAAGCGACACGGTTCCTCGGCCGCGAGCCCGAGTCGGACGAGTTGGAGACGACGACCTGGGAGCTGGTCGACTACGCACGCCGGTTCGACGCCGTGGGTCTCCTCGACGCGCTCGGCGAGCTGGCGACCGCATCGCGCGCGATCGCGCCCTTCTTCGAGCGCTACGACGCGTGGCTCACGCCGACGCTCGCCCGGCCGCCCGAGCGGCTCGGTGTGCTCAACCGGTCCCAGGGCGGCGCCATCGAATGGTGGACGTTCGACTGCCGCTTCAACCCATGGAATCCGATCGCGAACATGACCGGCCAGCCGGCGGCCTCGATCCCGCTCCATTGGACCGCCGACGGGCTGCCGGTGGGGGTGCTGCTGTTCGGGCGGTTCGGGGACGAGTCGACGCTGTACCGGCTGGCCGGGCAGGTCGAGGCGGCACGGCCGTGGGCCGATCGGCTGCCATCGGTGCACGCGTAACGCCATGGCCAAGCCGTTCCGGCTCTACATCTGCAGCGACATCCACGCGTCGGAGCGGACATGGCGCAAGTTCCTCAACGCGATGAAGGCGAACGTCTACAAGGCAGATGCGGCACTGATCGCCGGTGACCTCACGGGCAAGGCGATCATCGCCGTCGTCAAGGGCGAGCAGGGCGGCGAGGAGTGGACCGCGACCGTGCTCGGCCAGCGGAAGGTCGCCCGGACCGAGCAGGAGCTCGCCGACCTCGAGCGCTCGATTGCCGACCTGGGCTACTACGCGGTCCGCGTGTCGCCCGAGGAGCGGGCCGCGATGGAGGCGGACCCCGCTCTCGTGCGTCGGCTGTTCGACGAGCGGATCACTGCCCGGGTGCGGGAGTGGATGACGCTCGCTGCGGAGCGGCTCGAAGGCTCCGGGGTCCCGGTCTACCTGATGCCCGGCAACGACGACGACTTCGAGATCGACCCGATCCTCGCCGAGTCACCCTACTGCCAGAACGTCAACGAGCGTGTCGTCGAGCTCACGCCATGGCACCAGCTGGTGAGCATGGGTTGGTCGTCGCCCACCCCGTGGTCGACGCCGCGAGAGCTCCCCGAGGAGGCATTTCTCGACCGGCTTTCGGGCCTGATGGCGGGCGTCCGTGACTCGCGCAAGACCGTCGTGATGACCCATGTCCCGCCGTATGACTCCGGCCTCGACACCGCGCCGCTCCTGTCGCCGGACCTGCGGCCGACGGCGACCGCTGGTGACCTGCTGCGCGGGCCGGTCGGCTCGACGGGCGTGCGTCGCGCGATCGAGGCATTCAAGCCGGTGCTCGGCGTGCATGGCCATATTCACGAGTCGGGTGGTGAGCGGAAGATCGGATCGACGGTGTGCGTGAACGCGGGGTCCGAGTCCTCCATGGGAATCCTCCGCGGCTATGTGATCGACCTTTCCGAGCGGGGCGTCGAGCGGACGCTGCGGGTCGAGGGGTAGCCGGCAGGAGCGCCGCGGCCCACGCCGAACGCCGACCCGGACGCCGTCGCTGAGCTTGGATTTGCTGACGTTGGGGTTCGAAAGCGCCCGCCCGCGATGCCCCTGTTCGTGGGCGACGACAAACTGAGGGACGGAAACGATCGCCTATACTCCCGGTCCGGGCCGACATAGCTCAGCGGTAGAGCAGCTGTTTCGTAAACAGCAGGTCCTCGGTTCAAATCCGAGTGTCGGCTCCAGGTCCTTCCTACTCGTTCGCTTGGAGCGTGAAGGCGTAGGCGCCGGTCGCCGTCTGGTTCCCGTGGACGGCTAATTGTGTACGTGCCGCGCTGGCTCGCGACGCCGCTGAGATCGTGGCAGGTGCCCGTCCCAGCGACGGGCTGGCCGTCCGGGCGAAGCAGCTCCCAGAGCAGCCCGTCGACGCAGGCGCCGGTGGCGTGGGCGGTGATCGTGGACCCAGCCACCGCATCGAACGTGTAGAGCGCCTCCTGCCCGATCCGGCCCACAGACCCGGCGACCGGCTCGACCGACCGAGATCGACGTCGTGGTCGTTGCGGGCACAGGGAGGACCCGCGCAACGCGTAGCCGCCGGTGGTCGCGCGGTCGCCGTGGATCCGTACCGTGTAGGTGCCCGCCGCTGGGAAGCTCCATCCGCCCGAGGTCATTGCAGGTCTGCGTGTCACCGATGCGTGTCCCGGCGGGGCTGAGCAGCGTCCACAGCAGGTGGCTCGTGCAGTCGCCGACGCGTTGCCCATAAACCACCGCGTGCGCGGACCCATCGAAGGTGGAAGTCCTGCCATTGGCCGGCAGCAGAGAGCGACCCGTTCACGCCCTGCCCGAGTGAGATCGGCGTGACGACCGTGGTCGGAACCGACAGCAGGGAGAAGCCGTACGCGCCCATCGCATTCCGATCGGCGTTGATCCGGACCGTGTACGTCCCCCTCGGATGCAGCACCTGGCGCAAAAGGTCGTTGCACACGACGCTGCCGTCGAGCGGCGTGCCATCCGGACCGAGCAGCGCCCATTGGAGAGACCCCGAGCAGGTCGCCTTCGATTGGAGGTACACGGTTTCGTCCTTGACGCCCGTGAACGTGTAGTCGTCCATTTGGGTCGAGCTGGCGATCGACCCGGTGACGGAGTCTGACCGATCGAGATCGGCGTGACGTCTGCCGGCGTCGCCGTCGTCGACGCGACGTCCGCACCCGAGGCCGCAACGGCAGCCGTGTCGGCGGCGAACGAGGCGTCGCCGGACATCCCGACGTCGAGCGTGCAGTCATCAAGCAGCGGTTGGCCCGGGACCCCGAAGGCTTCGCACGTCGCGCTGGCTTTCGCGCGGACGTCGGGGCTCAGCGAGGCCACGGTCGCCTCCGCGGAGGGGATGTCGGGCTTCTGCAACGTCGCGTGCTTTCGCCAGGTTGGTAGTCGAACAACGACTCGGCCTGGCTAACCCGCCAGCTGTTCCCGAACTGCCCGTAGAGCTTCTCGTGGAAAACCGGATCGGAGACGTTCAGTACTTCTCCATCTCGGCCGCTCAGCGTGCTCGCGGGGCCTTGCCCGTCGTTCGCGAGAAGGCCGCGGAGCGTCGGCTGGATCGCCGAGCTTGGCGTCAGGTTGTAATCGAGGGCCTTGCCACGTCGGGTCAGCACCATGCGGCTCCCGTCAGCCCAGGTGACGGTGACCAGACTGCCATGGTGTTCGAGACGGCCCCCGTGCGGCAGCTGCGTCGCCAGGTTGGACGCGTCCGACGACCTGCCATTGACCATCAGGAACGACGGCTCGTCCGCATATATGCCGATCCGGTCTCCGTCGACATTCGCCGCCAGAGCCGTCGTGAACGTCACGACGGTCCCACCCAAGACGGGCTCCTGGCGCGCCTGGATCTCCAGCGAGCCGATCGGCGACCTCGCCGCCAGGAACTCGCCGGCGGCCTGGAAGTCGAAATGCGAGCCAGCGGACATCAGGTGCGGATCACCCACCGTGCACCAGTAGCAGAAGCCGTCATGGCCGCCGCCTGGGTTCTGGCAGTAGAGGGCGTTGCACGTGAAGCCAGCGTTGTTGTTCGAGCAGGAGCCGAAGATGCAGCCCGAGCCGGTGGTGCCGTGACACCAGAGGCCGATGCAGTTGAACACCTTGGTCCCGTTGCCGCAGCTCGCGAGGGCGCAGACGGTGGCCACGCCGGTCCCGGGATTCTTCTGGCCCTCGCAGTAGAGCCCGGAGCACGTCCACGGGTACAGACCAGTCGGGTCGGTCAGATTGACCGGGTCCCCGGTCGCATAGCGATACA
>CAWFND010000018.1:0-25693 GCA_963817095.1 uncultured Chloroflexia bacterium | reverse complement strand
CGTCCCGTGCCTCATCCTCCGCGACCGCACCGAATGGCTCGAGGCCGTCGCCACTTCCGGTGGGCGGATGGTCGTCGTCGGCCTCGATGCGGACCGGGCCGCGGCAGAGCTGTCACGGCTGGCACCGGCCGCGTCGGCCGCCGCCGACGCCGCGCATCGAGCTTCGAGCCTCTCGGTCGCTCCCTCGGGCGCGGCGCTCGCGATCGTCGACCGCCTCTCCCGCGAGCCGGCTCGGTGACCGGACCGGCCCGGCGGCGACGGATCGCGTTCGTCTCGTTCTCGACAGGCGCCTACGACTCGCGGACCGAGCGGATGGCCCGGTCCGTCCTCGATGCGGGCCACGACGTCGTGGCCTATGCGCGCTGGGAGCCCGGACTGCCGTTGATCGAAGAGCGCGACGGCTATCGACTCGTTCGCGTCCCCGTCGACACGCGGATGGCGATCCCCGGGCTCGCGGGGCGGGCGCGTCGTCGACTGGCCGCGCAGGTGGCGGCGTCGGAAGCCGCCGCCGGGGCGGCGCCGGCCGCGCCCATCGTGGGCGTCGCGCCGCGTCCAACCGCGACGCCCGCCGCCGATCCGCGCGCGGTCGGACCCCTGGCAGCGACCCCGCCCGCCCGCGGCCTGACCGGTCGTGTGCGCCGCGCCGCGCGAGGGACCTGGCTGTTCGAGCCGCTGCGGCGAGTCCGGGATCTCGCCCGCCTGCCCCGTCGCTGGCTCCTCTTCCCGGCGTCCCTCCGGGCGTTCGCGATCGCCCTCGATCAGGTCGCCGAGCCGGCCGACCTGTGGCACGGCATGTCGATCCAGGGGTTGCCCGCCGTCGTCCGCCGCAAGCGACGCACCGGCGGCGCGGCGGTCTACGACAGCCGCGACATCTACATGCACGCCCGGGAGCTGGCTCGCGTCGGCGGTCTGCGGCGCCGGCTGTTCGAGACGGCCGAGCGTCGGTGGGCCCACGCCTGCGACGCCGTGCTCACCGTGAACGACGAGTACGCGGCGATCCTCCAGCGGCAGCTCCGCGTTCCCCTGCCCGCCGTCGTGATGAACTGTCCCGCCCGCTGGACCCCGCCCGAGCCGCGGCCGGACCGGATCCGGGAGGCGCTCGGGATCGCGCCCGGCACCAGCGTCGTCCTCTACCAGGGCGGCCTGTTCAGCGAGCGCGGGATCGAGCAGTCGATGGACGCGATCCTCGAGGTCCCGGACGCCGTCCTCGTCCTCCTGGGCTACGGCCGGCTGCAGGCGTCACTCGCGGAGATCGTCGCTCGCGACCCGTATCGCGGGAGGGTTTTCCTCCTCGATGCCGTGCCGCCGGCCGAGCTCCTCACCTGGACGGCATCGGCGGACGTCATGGTCATGGCGATCCAGCCGAGCTCGCTCAACCACCGCCACACGACGCCCAACAAGCTGTTCGAGGCGATGGCGGCCGGCGTGCCCGTCGTCGCGAGCAACCTGCCCGGCATGGCGACGATCGTCCGCGCGACGGGCTGCGGGGTCCTGTGCGACCCGACGTCGCCGTCGTCGATCGCGGCCGCGATCCGCGGGCTGCTCGATGCACCGCCGGAGGAACGGGCCGCCCTCCGGTCGGGCTGCCTGGCCGCCGCCCGGGATCGGTACAACTGGGAGTCGCAGGTCGGGACGCTCCTCGCGCTGTACGACCGGCTCCTCTCGGGCGCCCCCGCGCGAGCGCGATGACCTCGTCGACGGCGACCGGCGATGAAGCGGCCACGACCCGCCGATCGGTCGTCCTCGTCGGCAACCCGGCGCATCCGTACTCGCGCGGGTTGCGGATGGCCCGCGTGCTCGCGGGCCTCGGCGACGCGGTCGAGATCGCCGCGATCGCGGGTGATGACGCGCCGGCGACCGAGACCGATGGGCCGATCGTCACCCGGCGCTACCGACCGAGCGGGCCCTGGGCTCGCCTCGGCGCCTCCCACGCCGCCGGCACGGCGGCGGCACCGGCTGCTGCCGACGCCTCCCGGGCTCGGCCGGCCGGATGGCGGGGCTGGCGGATCGTCCGCGTCGCGACGAAGGCCGCGGTCACCGTCCGACGCTGGCTGCTCTGGCCGCACACGGTCCGGGGCTGGTGGGCGACGCTCGACCGCGAGCTCCCGCCTGCGGACCTCTACCACGCCTGCGGCAGCCTGACGGTGGCCACGGCTCTGGCGGCCCGCCGGCGGGATCGGAAGGCCGGCCGCCGATCGGTCGTCGTCTACGACGCGATCGACGACGTGATGGGCTCGAACAACGTCCTCGGCATGCCGCGCCTCGTCCGCTGGTGGCTGGGCCGTCGGGAGCGCGGCTGGGCGCGTTCGGCCGACGCCCGCCTGACCGTCAACGACGAGCTGGCCGCCCGGCTCGCTCGCCGCTGGGGGATCGCCGACCGACCGACCGTCATCCCCAACTGGCCGGAGCCTCGCCCGCTGCCGGCGTCGCCCGACCGGATTCGAGCCACGATCGGCCTGCCGCCTTCGACGCGGGTCGTCGTCTTCCAGGGCCGGCTCGGTCCCAACCTCGGGCTCGACGAGGCCGCGGAGGCGATCCTCCTCGTCCCGGACGCGGTCCTGGTGCTGATCGGGTTCGGGCGGTGGTTCGACCGGAGTCGCGAGCGCGACGCCGATCCACGCTTCGCCGGCCGGCACGTCACGCTGCCCGCCGTCCACCCCGACGAGCTCGTGGAGTGGACGGCGTCGGCGGACGTCTCGGTCATCCCGTTGCCGCCGGTCTCGGCCAACCAGCGCGCCGCGACCCCGAACAAGCTCTGGGAGTCGATCGCGGCCGGGACGCCCGTCGTGGTCGGACCGGGGCTGCCGGTGATGGCGGGCCTCGTCCGGCGTCACGAGCTCGGGGTGATCGCCGCGTCGCTCGAGCCGTCCGACCTCGCCAGCGCGATCCGATCGGTCCTCGATGTCGCCCCGGAGGTGGCCGCCGCCCGCCGTCGCCGGATCGCAGGGGTCGCCGCAACCGAGTTCAGCTGGCCCGTCGCCGCGGAACGCTACGCAGCGGTCGTCCGCGGCCTGCGCGATCGGCCGTCCGATGGCTGATCCGGCCCACGGCACGCTCGGGACGCGCCCGCTCCACGTCCTCGTCGTCGCCCGCTGGTATCCCGCCTACGACGACCCGGCGGCGGGGATCTTCGTCGCCGACCACTGCGCCGCGCTCGCCGGCCGCGGGGTGGACATCCGGGTCGCGTCGTGGGAGCACCTCGCGCGGTTCGCCGGTGAGCCGGCGACGGCCGGCCCGGCTGGCCCGGCGCTGGATCGACGCGGCGACCGATCGCGCGCCCGTCGCCACGCCGCAACGCTGGGGTGCCCCCGCGACGCCGGTGGCGCGGCTGCGCGCCGTGGCCGGTCCGCGCCACGACCCGACCCGCGACCTCCTCGACCAGGCGCGGGCGCAGACGGACCCGCTCATCGCCTTCGGCCGCGACCTCCATCGTCGATGGCCGGTCGACGTGATCCACGCCCACACGGGCCTCCCGGACGGCATCGCCGCACGGGCCCTCGCGGAGGCGCTCGCCGTCCCGCTCGTCACGATCGAGCACGACAGCAAGGTCGTGGGTCGGATCGCCGATGCGGACGTCCGCGGACGGTACGCCGAGCTCCTCGGCGACCGCCGCGCGCTGGTCGCGGTCAGCTCGACCCTCGGCCGCCGGCTCGCGACGGCGCTCGAGGTGGATCCGGCCGGGATCGAGGTCGTCCCGAACCCGGTCGACGTCGATGCCTTCCCGCTCGCCGATCAGGCGGGCCGCGACCCGGACGAGCTGCTGTTCGTGGGTCGTCTCCGCGCGGACAAGGGGATCGCCGCGCTGATCGAGGCGTTCGGGATCGTTCGTCGCACGCGCCCCGGGCTCCGCCTCCGGCTGATGGGCAAGTCCGGACCGGACGATGCCGAGACGTGGCGGCGGCTCGCGCTCGGGATCGGTCTCGGGGACTCGGTTCGGTTCGAGACGCCAGCCGACCGAGCCGCCGTCGCGACGGCGATGGGCCACGCGGGCCTGTTCGTGCATCCGAGCCCGTTCGAGACGTTCGGGATCGTCGCCGCGGAGGCGCTGGCGACGGGGCTGCCGGTCGCCACCGCGCCGTCGGGTGGTGTCGAGGAGATCGTCGGAACGGACGGCAGCCTCGGCGAGATCGCGACCGATCTGACGGCACCCGCCCTGGCGGTCGCGATCGAGCGCCTCCTGGCGCGTCGGACGAGCCTGGATCCCGTTCGGATGCGCCGGTCGATCGTGGAGCGCTTCGCTGCGGACCGGGTCGCCGACCGGATCCTCGCGATCGACGCCCGGCTCCTCGGGACGACGAGCCCGATGACGGGGCGTCCGGCCGTCGCGAGGTCGGAGGAACGAACCCCGTCGACGCCGACGTCGTTCGAGCCGCCGTTGATCGTCGGCTTCCGCCGTCGGACCCTGGACCAGCGGTTCGTGGGACTCGCGCCGGACCTCCGGGATCGGCTGCCGGTCCTGACGACGCCGGCCGGAGTCCCGACCGCGGGTGCGTCGGCGAGCGTGCCCGCGACCTGGACGGAGGTCGACGACGACCGGGCGATCCGCGACGCCCTCGAACGCCTTCCCATGCCGCCGACGGCCGGGCTCCGGGCCGGACGGCCTGGGTCGTCCGGCATCCGATCGCGGCCGTTCGCCGGCGCCGGATCGCACGCGACCGACATCGCGTCCGCCTGGCGGAGCGCCGGGAGGCGGTCGCGATCTGGATCGCCGGCCACGCCGGTGGAGGCAAACGGCGCCTCGTCGTGCTGCCGCTCGATGCGGACGATCTCGTCGCGGTCGAGCCGTTCCTCGGAGACGCGGTCGATCTCGCGGCCGGAGGCCTGCGCTGGCTCGCGGACACGTGGGACGAGGCGGTCGAGAGTGGCACGGTGAGACGGCCCGCGCCGGAGGATCCGTCTACGGGCGCTTGACGGTGCCCCCGTACCGCGCGATCTCCTCGGCGGCCTTCGCCTTCGCCGCCGCCGAGTGCTCCTGATGGACGGCGACGACATCGACCGGATCGCCCTCGATGATCTTGTGGCCCTTCTCGAGCAGGATCGCCCGGTTGCAGTATTCGGTCACCCAGGTCATGTCGTGGGTGACGAGCACGATGCCCTTGGCCTGCTTCACGAGCTCCCCGACCCGGGCCTTGCTCTTCGCCCGGAACACCTGGTCACCGGTCGCGAGGACCTCGTCGAGGAGCAGCACGTCGGGGTCGACCGACGTCGCGATCGCGAACCCGAGCCGGGCGCGCATCCCTGACGAGTACGTCCTGATCGAGGCGTCGATGAACTCGCCGATGTCGGCGAACGCAACGATCCGCTCGACCCGCTCCTTGAGCTCCTCGTGGCTCATCCCCATGAACGCGCCGGCGAGAAGGATGTTCTCGCGCCCCGACAGCTCGGGGTCGAAGCCCGCGCCGAGCGTCAGCAGGCTCGAGATCCGGCCGCGGACGGAGATGGCCCCGGCGGACGGGGTGATGATCCCGGCGAGGACCTGGAGGAGCGTGCTCTTGCCGGCGCCGTTCGGACCGATGATCGCCAGCGATTCGCCGGACACGAGCCGGAATGAGACATCCCGTAGCGCCCAGAAGTCCTTCGGGCCGTCCTTCCGCTTCAGGAGGTCGCGGAAGGTCTGGCGGACGGTGTTCTTGCGGGTGAGCCGGAGGCTGTACCGGACGCCGAGGTCCCGGACGTCGATGACGGTGCTGCCGAACGAGAAGTCGGTCGCGACGCCTTCCTCGTGCGCCGCCGTCCGGGCCTGGTCGACCGACAGGACGTCGTCGTCGCGGGTCGTGCCGGTGGGAGGCAGGGTCGAGACCGAGGCAGTGCCCGGGTCGCTCGTCACAGGACCTTCGCGAACGAGGGCTCGAGCCGCTTGAACAGCAGCACGGCCAGGAGCACGAGGACGACCGACACGCCGAGGACCCGGAAGAGCCCGACCCACTCCGGCATGGTGCCGTAGTAGATGACGTTCCGGTACGACTCGAACAGCGCCGTGAACGGGTTCAGGTTCAGGATGATGCTGACCGGGCCCTGCCGCTTCAGGAGCGACTCCAGCTCCGAGGCGCTGTACAGCGCGGGCGACAGGTAGAACCACAGGCGGAGGAGGTGGCGGGCGACGTTGCCGACGTCGCGGAAGAAGACATTCGCCGCCGAGACGAACACGGCCATCGCCATCGTGAACACGAACTGGACGGCCGCGACGACCGGGATCAGGAGGAGCGTGGCGCTGATCCGGTCCGGGTACAGCAGGATGAGGATCGCCGCCAGCGGGATCAGCCCGAACGCGAAGCTGACGATGCCGGCGAGGACCGCCGCGAACGGCAGGATGATCTTCGGGAACTGGACCTGCTTGATCAGCGCTTCCTGGCCGGTCACGGACGTGACGCCGTCGCCGACCGAGCTCGAGAACCACTTCCACGGCAGGATCGCCGAGAAGATGAACAGCGGGTAGTCGGGCGTCGTCTGGCCGCCGCGGATGACGGTCACGAGCACGACGTAGACGAGCATCTGGAGGAGCGGGTCGATCACCCACCAGAGGTTCCCGAGGAGGGTGTCGGCGCCCTTCCGCTTCATGTCGGCGCGGACGAGATAGCCGATCAGCCGGCGGCGCGACCAGAGCTCGCGGAACCCCTCCGCGATCAGGCCGAACGCCCCCGGCCGGACGCTCGTGTCGTAGACCAGGGTGGACGTCGTCATGGGCCGGAGGGAGGGTATCACGGGTCGCCGCCTCCGGCCGGCGGATACGATGGCGACGGATGCGACCCCCGGCGCACCGGACGATCCGCGCATGAACGTGACGATGTACGTGATGAACGACGTCCGGCACGACTCGCGCGTCCTCCGCGAGGCAGCGACGCTGGCCGGGGCGGGCCATCGCGTCACGATCGTCGGGTCAAGTGGGGCGGGGGACGTCGGATCCGGTCGGCCGCGGGCCCCGAGCGCGTCGGCGACGTCACGATCGTGCGCGTCTCCGAACGGTCGCGCACGCCGGCGGTCGTCGTCTGGGCCGACCGGCCGTGGACCCTGCGGACCCGGGCGACGACGACCGTGCTGGGCGGCGTCCGACGGTTCCCCGCCGGCGTCCCGGCGGCGATCGCGACGGCGATCGTGATGGTCCTGTCGCTGCCGTGGCTCCTGATCCGTGGAGCGTGGGTCGGCACGCGGGCGGCGGTCGGCCGGGCGACGCCGCGACCCGGCTGGCTCGGCTATGCCGCGACGTGGCTCGGCCGCCGCAGGACCTGGGCGCGGCGGGCGGCAGCGATCGCCCCACGATCGGACGTCCATCACGCCCACGACCTCGAGGCGTTGCCCGCCGCGGTCGCAGGCGCTCGGCGTGACGGCGGCCGCGTCGTCTACGACAGCCACGAGATCTTCGTGGGCTGGGGACCGCTCCTCGCCCAGCCCCGCTGGCTCCGGGCCTGGTTCGCCCGCTGGGAACGCCGGCTGGTCCGATCAGTGGCCGCCATGATCACCGTGAACGACGAGATCGCCGCCGTCCTGACCCGGACGCTTCGGCCGCCGCGGATCACGGTCCTGTACAACTGCCCCCCGACGCTGGACGCCGCCGGAGCCGGATCCGGGCCACCTCCGCCGGCGACGGGCATCCCCGCGGGCGAGCCGATCGTCCTGTGCCACGGCAACCTCCAGGCGAACCGTGGGCTCGAGGAGACGGCCGAGGCGCTGGCCCGACCGGAGCTTGCCGCCGCCCACCTCGTGTTCCTCGGCTATGGCCGCCGCGTCGTCGAGCCGATCCAGGCCGACCCGCGGCTCGCCGGCCGCGTCCATGTCCTCGATCCGGTCCCGCCCGATGTCCTCCTCGACTGGATCGCCGGCGCCGACGTCGACGTCATGGCGATCCCCGCGGTGGACGAGAACAGCCGGCTGAGCAGCCCGAACAAGCTGTTCGAGAGCCTGGCGGCCGGCGTCCCGGTCGTGACGAGCGACCTGCCCGTGCGGCGCCGGATCGTCCTCGAGGATCCCGAACGGGCCGCTCGGTGCGGCGTGCGACCCGGCGGACCCCGCCTCGATCGCCACAGCGATCGCCTCGATCCTCGACGCACCGCCGGCGGATCGGGCGGCGCTGCGCGCGCGCTGCCTCCGGGCGGCCCACGAGCGGTGGAGCTGGGAGCGCGAGGGCGCGAAGCTCGTCGAGCTCTACGCGGACCTCGCGACGAGGGCTCCGGCCCCGGCGCCGACCGTCGTCGCGTCGTGAGCGATCGCCTGGATCGTCCTCCAGGAGGAGACGCGGCGGCGCTTCGGCGGCGACCTCCGCCGGGCGAGCATCCTGCGCCCGCTCGCCGAGCAGACCGGCGCGACGACCGCCGGCTGGACGAAGGCGGCCGTCGCCGAGGCGCTCGATCGCGCCGGGGCCGGCGGCGGCCCGATCTGGCGGCGCGGGCCCCGGCCGCGGCTCGCGTCGGTCGAGGCCCTGGACGTGGACACGTTGAAGGACGTGGTGCGGCGGACGCATCCGACGGTGCTCGACGTCCACGACGACCCGATCGCCCAGCTCGCGGCGCTCGGCGTCGACCCGGGCGAGGCGCGCCGGCAGGAGCTGGTGGAGCGCGCCGCGCGGAACCGCGACGCCTTCGAGTGGCTGCTCGCCCCGACGGCATCGTTCGCGAATCTCGCCGGGCTGCCGCCGGAACGGACGATCGTCGCCCCGAACGGAACGGACACGACGACGATCACGCCGCGACCGTTGCCGGACCGCCCCGCGATCGGGTTCGCCTCGGGAGCGGCCGCGGGCCGCGGGATCGAGCTCCTCGTCGAGGCCGCCCGGATCGTCCGGGAGGGGCAGCCGGACCTCCAGCTGCTCCTGTGGCTCGTCGCCACCGGGAGCGACAGCCACGCCTACCTCGAGGGCCTGAGGGCGAGGCTGGCCGACGAGGCGTGGATCGAGATCGGGTCGGCGCCGTACGACCGGATGGCCGACGAGCTCGGCCGGGCGAGCGTGATCGTGATTCCCCACCCGCCGGGCGACTACCTCGACGTCCGCGCTGCCGATCAAGCTCCTCGACGCGATGGCGGCCGGCCGGCCCGTCGTCGTGACGCCTCGGACCCAGACGGTCCGCGTCGTCCGCGACGCCGCGCTGCGGTCTCGTGGCCAGCGACGGCGCCGACAGCGTCGCAGCCGAGGTGTCGCGGATCCTCGATCACCCGTCGCTCGGGCGCGGAGCTGGGAGCGAACGGCCGCCGGGTGGCCGAGGCCGAGTACGACTGGCGGGTCATCGGCGACGCCGTCGCTCGCCGCATCCTGCAGCCGCCCGGATGAGCGATTCGTCGACGATGTGGCGGCTGATCGACCATCCGCCGGCCGGGATCGACGCCGAGGCGGGCGACGACGACGCGATCGAGACGCGGACGGTGGTCGTCGATCCGGCATGGACGCCCGACCGCGGCGCGGAGTCCGGTCTGGACCCGATGGCTGACCCGATCCCGATCCGGCCGATCGCCCGGCGGGTGCTGGCCGGCCACGACCCGCACGGCGAGGCCCTGGCCCTGGCGGACCAGCTGGGCGCGCAGGCGGGACTCGACGAGGCTCTGACCGTCGGCGATGTGACCCTCTGGCCACGGCGACGGCTCGTGGCGTGGCGACGGCTCCACGACCTGATCCTGTGGCGGGCGATCGTCGCCGAGCTCGGGATCCGGCCAGGGGAGACCGTGGCCGGCGATCCACCCGATGCCCTCCGCGACCTCCTCGGCCTCATGGCTCCGAAGCCTCAGGTTGCCGACCCGTCGTCGACCGTCCGGTTCTCCACGAGTCCTGCACCATCGCTGGCGCGCCGTCTGCTCCGGCGCGGTCGGGCGGTCGCGCGACCGCCCGTGGCCGCCCCCACGCCACCGGCTGGCCCGTACGCGGCCGAGCGACAGCGCCTCGACGGATGGTTCTCGGGCGAGCGCCGGCCGTTGCTCGTCCTGACCGACTCCGCCGTTCACCAGGTGGTCGACACGCCTGATGGGCCGCGCCGGCTCGATCCGTTCCTCGGCCCGATCGTCGAGGCGCTGCGTGGGACGCAAGTCGACCCGGTTCTCGTCGACCTGTCCAACGCCGCCGGTGCGGCCACCGCCGATCGTTCCGTGCCAGTCCGCGCGATCACGAGCGTGGCGGACGATCCCGCCGAGCGATCCGGCGCCGAGGCCGCTGCGGCTGCCGCCAGCGCCCGGCTCGGGACGGCGCGGGCGTCGGTCGACCTGGACGGGATCGACGTGGGTCCGCTCCTGCTCGACGCGGAGCGATCGTTCGCCCGCGACGGGATTGGTCCGTGGCTCCTCGCCCGGGCACGGATCGAGGCATTCCTCGCGGGTCATCGGCCGGCCGGGATCCTCCTCGTCAACGAATACGGCCGGCCCGAGTGGCTGTCCGCCGCCCGCCGCCAGGGCATCCCGGTCGCCGCGGTCCAGCACGGCCTCATCCACCGACGGCACGCGGGCTACGTCCTGCCCGGGCGGTCGCCGGCCCTCGCCCTGGCGGACCGGACGTACGTGTTCGGCCCGTTCGAGCAGCGGCTCCTGACGAGCGGTGTCTACCGCGACGACGAGGTCCGGATCGGCGGCTCGCCGCGTCTCGACCTGCTCGCACGACGCGACGCCGGCCGGACGGCCGACGCCGCAGCCGGCGACCGAGAGGCGCTGCGGACCCGGCTCGGGGCCCGAGCGGGGGAGCGGCTCGTCGTGTTCTCGTCGACGAACAACGCCGACATCCGCCGTCTCGTGGTCGCGCCGGCGCTCGAGGGGATCCTCGACCGCCCGCTGCCCGGCGTCCGTCTCGTGGTCAAGCTCCACCCGGCCGAGGCGCCGCACGACCTCTACGAGCGGCTCGCCGCCGGCCTGGCCGCGGCCGGCGGGTTCGACCCGCCACCGATCAGCGTCATCCGCGACGTCGACCTGTTCACGCTGCTCGGCGCTGCCGAGGCTCACCTGGGGATCCACTCCACGGTCCTCTCCGACGCGGTCGTCGCCGGCGTCCGGAACCTCGTCGTGGTCGGGTTCCCGGGCAGCGACCTCCTCGATTACGTCGACCGCGGCGTCGCGCGGCCGGTCCGCGACGGCGGCGACCTGCTCGCGGCGCTGGACGAGCCGCCGCCCGCGCCGGACGACGCGGCACGCGCGGCATTCCTCGCCGATCAGTTCCGACCCGGCGATGCGAGCGCCCGGATCGCGGCGGACCTCCTCGAGTGGCTGGGGACGTGAGCCCGGCCGATCGGCCGGACCGACACGGCCGGTACGATGGCCCCGTGGCGCCCACCCCCGGTCCGGTCGATCGCCGGCCCGTCGCGATGCTCACGCACAGCTATTACGAGGAGGATCCGCGCGTCCGGCGCGAGGCGGAGGCCCTCGTCGAGGCCGGCCGCCCGGTCGTCGTCTACGGCCTCCGCCGGCCGGGCGATCCCCGAGACGGCACGCTCGACGGCGTGGACATCCGCCGGCTCGACGTCCAGCGTCATCAGGGCGCGGGCGTCACGACGTACGTCCGGGAGTACCTGTCGTTCCTGGCCCGCGCCGGGGCGGCCGCCACGCGCGACCATCGCCGCCGGCGGTTCGCGCTCGTCCAGGTCCACACGATGCCGGACTTCCTGGCGTTCGCCGGTCTCCCCCTCAGGCTCGCCGGTGTGCCCCTCCTCCTCGACCTCCACGAGGCAATGCCGGAGTTCTTCCCGATTCGGTTCCCCCGGGCCGCCAGCCCGGCCGCGCGCCGCCTCCTGCGCTGGCAGGAGCGACTGTCGATCCTCGCCGCGACGCATGCGATCACCGTCAACGACGCCCTCCGCGACCGACTCGTCGCGATCGGGGTCCCGGCGGGCAAGGTGACGGTCGTCCCGAACCACCCGTCCGTCCGGCGGTTCGACCCGGCGACGACGACCGCCCGGGCCTTCCGCGAGGACGGCGTCCTCCGGCTCGTGTACGCGGGAGCCCTGACGCCCGTCTACGAGCTCGACGTCGCGGTCCGCGCGGTGGCGCGGATCCGGGAGCTCCGACCCGACGTCCCCGTCCGTCTCGACGTCTTCGGCCGCGGCGACAGCGAGGGCCCGCTCGAGGCAGAGGTGGTGGGCCTGGGCCTCGCGGATTCGGTGTCGTTCCACGGCCGGATCCCGTTCGAGGCCGTGCCCGCGGCGATCGCGGCAGCGGACGTCGGTCTCGCACCGACCCATCTCGACAGCTACACCCGGTACAGCCTCTCGACGAAGATCTTCGAATACGGGGCGATGGCCCGACCCGTCGTCGCGACCCGGCTGCCACTCGTCGAGCGGACGTTCGGGAACGACGCCGTCGCCACGTACCAGCCAGGCGATGCGGACGATCTCGCGCGGGCGATCCTCCACCTCGTCGACGACCCGGCGGACCGCGAGCGGCGGGTGACCGCGACGTCGCGGCTCGTCGCCGAGCTCGCCTGGGAGCGGTCGTCCCGCGACTACCTCGCGCTGGTCGAGCGGCTCGCGGCTCGCCGACGCGGCGGCACGGGCCGGCGTGCCACGAACGACGGGCTATTCTCAGCAGCCGAGCCGTCGGTCGACCCGGCCGGCCATCCCGAGGGAACCCTGGAGGAGTCGTGACGACCGATCGGACGGTCGCGATCATCGGCCTGGGCTATGTCGGCCTGCCGCTCGCGGTCACCTTCATCGAGGCCGGCCTCGCCGTGACCGGCGTCGACGCCAGCACGACGCGCGTCGCGGAGCTCGCTGCCGGTCGATCCCCGATCGACGACATCGACGATCTCCGCCTCCAGGCCGCCATCGACCATGGCCTCCGGATCGTCGGGCCGGCCGAGGCGCGGCTGGGCGACGCGGACGTGATCGTCGTCTGCGTTCCGACCCCGATCGACAGGGCCAAGGTCCCGGACCTCTCGCCGGTCATCTCCGCGGCGGAGCTCATCGCCACCGGACTGCGGGCCGGCCAGCTCGTCGTCCTCCAGTCGACGACCTTCCCCGGCACGACGACCGGCCCGTTCCGGGCGATCCTCGAAGGGGGCGGCCTCGTCGCCGGCCGCGATTTCGACCTGGCGTTCGCCCCGGAGCGGGTGAACCCCGGCGACCCGGCGTCGGCGTCGAAGGGGGTGCCGCGGCTGGTCGGCGCGACGACGCCGCAGGCCACCGCCCGTGCCGCGACGCTGCTCCGCCACATCAACGACGACGTCCGCGAGCTGTCGTCGCCGGACGCCGCGGAGCTGGCGAAGCTCCTCGAGAACGTCTTCCGGAACATCAACATCGCCTTTGTCAACCAGCTCGCGCTGCTGTGCGAGCGGATGGGCCTTGACGTCTGGGAGGTCATCGACGCCGCGGCGACGAAGCCGTTCGGGTTCATGAAGTTCACGCCCGGTCCGGGCGTCGGCGGGCACTGCATCCCCGTCGACCCGTACTACCTCGCCTGGCGGGCGCGCGAGTTCGACTTCGTCGACCGGTTCGTCGAGCTCGCCGGGGACATCAACTTCGCGATGCCGCGCCACGTCGTGGAGCTCGTGGCGGAGGCGTTGAACGAGCACGGCCGGGCGATCCGCGGGGCGCGGGTCGGGATCGTCGGCGTCGCCTTCAAGCCGAACGTCCGCGACGCCCGCAACTCGCCGGCCGCCGACGTGATCGCCCTCCTCGCGGAGCGGGGTGCCGAGGTCGCCTTCCACGACCCGCACGTGCCGGCGTTCCGCGCCACCGACGGCGTCGAGCGGTCGTCGGTCGGGATCGACGAGCTGCTGTCCGGATCCGACGTGATCGTCGTCCTCGCCGCCCATCGCGCGGTCGACTGGGATCGGGTCTACGGCGAGGCACCGCTGATCGTCGACACCGTCAACAGCTCCGCCGGCCGCGCGGCGCGGCCTCGTGGGGTCCTCCGGCTGGGTGCCGGCTGGGGAGTCGCGAGCTGACCGACGCGGAGCGGACCGACGCGGGACCACCCGACGCCGGCCTGGCCGGTGCGCCCGTCGAGCTCCGACCGGCAACCCTCGACGACGCGGACCTGCTCCTCGCCTGGGCCAACGATCCCGCCGCGCGCGCGGCGTCGCTGACGCGCGCCCCGATCGATCGTCCGACGCACGTCGCCTGGCTCGCGGCTCGGCTCGCCGCGCCGACCTGCCGGATCTGGATCGGCTCGACCGGTGGCGTGCCGCGCGGCGTCGTCCGCTTCGAGATCGACGCCGACGGACGAGCGGTCGTCAGCATCGCCGTCGACGCGGCCGCCCGCGGTCACGGAATCGGCCGCGGGCTCCTCCGCGAGGGCCTGGACGCGGCACGTACGGAGCTGCGTCCCGCGGGCTTCCGGGCCTGGGTCCGCGCGGACAACCGCGCGTCGATCGCGCTCTTCGGCTCGGCCGGCTTCGTGCCGTTCCGCCGCGATCCCGTCCGCGGCCGCGGACGCCCCCCTCGAGCTCCTGCTGGACGACCGCTAGCCGCGCGCTCCCGTCCGGGCCCGTCGATCCGCCGCGCCGGGGCTTCTCGAGCAGCTGCCACGTGACCCGGTCGAACCCGTCCTCGGCATCGAGGAAGCCCTCGTCGCGGACGGTCAGCTCCGGGAACAGCTCGTGGTAGATCGACCCGTAGTCGCGGCGGAAGAGGCTCCCGGCAACGCCGTGGTACGGAACCTCCTCGGTCGTCGGGGCGTGGTACTCGGCCCAGAGGACGTACCCGCCCGAGCACCGGACGGTCTCGGCGATCACGAGGGGGAGCGTGGCGTCCGGCTGATGGATCAGGACGCCCACGGTGAACGTGAGGTCGGCGAAGCCGTCCCGGAACGGCAGCTGGCGAGCCACGCTCGTGACGACGTTGATCCCGGGCGCGCCGGCCCGGGCGATCTCGACCGCCCGCTCGTTCACGTCGATGCCCCAGACGTTCGCCGGCTCGAGCACTCGCGAGATCGGCCGGAGATTGCCGCCCTGGCCGCAGCCGATCTCGAGGACCGACCGGATGGCGTACGCGCCCAGGAGCCGGCTCCAGAACGGCGCCCGTCGGTCGTCGACGACGCGGTTGCGGTCGATGTACGCCGAGCCGAATTCGCCGGCCCACAGCTCCTCGAGCCTCGTCGCTTCGGCCCGGGTCGAGTCCGGCATGGGGAGTCTCCTGTGAGTGCGGGCGGGCAGGCGAGGACAGCCTAGCCCGGAACGCCGGCCGTTGTGTCGTCCGGTGCCGTTGCGTCGTCCAGGGCGCTTGCGTCGCCCGGCGCCGGGGCGTCGCGCCGTCCTGCCCGGCCGATCCACCAGCCCCAGCCGGCGAGGAGGACGACACCGCCGATCGCCCCCAGCAGCCCGATCGCGGTGAAGCCGGGCTCGTAGCGGAGGGTGACCTGCCGGCTCGAGGGATCGACGGCGATGCCCCGGAAGGCGGCGTCGACCTGGGCGATCGGGACGCTTCGGCCGTCGACCTTGGCGACCCAGCCAGGAGACCAGACATCGGTCAGGACGAGGACGGCCGGAGCGGTCGGCTGGATGTCGATCGTGATCGTGTCCGGATCGTCGCGCGAGATCGTGGCCGAGCCCGCGAACGGCTGGGCACCGGCATCCGCGGAGGCCACGGGCGCGGATCCGCCCGTGACGGCCGTGGGGATCGACGCGCCGCCGTCCCCCAGCCGGGCGAGGTCGCCCGGCGTGAGGATCGCCGCGCCCCGGAGGTCGCCGACGCTCGCAGCCGAGAGGGCGGCGAGCACCGCGTCCTGGTCGGGGCGGCTGTCGATCGCACCGACGAGGAACGCCCGCGGGAACGCACCCGGGTTCTCGAAGACCGTCACCTGGTCATCGCGGAACCGCTCGACGAGATCGGGCACGGTCGGCGTCGTGCCGTCACGGACGTACAGCCAGCGCGTCCCGACGAGGTCGACGAGCTCGGGATCCACCTCGGGCCGGAAGGCGTAGGCGCGGGCGCCCCAGGACCCGTAGTAGCGCGCCAGATCCGCGTCGAGCGCAAGGCCCGGGCCGATCAGCGCGCCGAAGAAGCCGTGGTAGGCCAGCGGGAAGATCGCCTGGTAGCCGTCGACCTGGCGCAGCCCCTGGAACGCCATCCGGTTCGCGTCGTCCCCGAACGTCAGCACCCGCTGGCCGGCGATCCCGGGCTGTGCCAGCAGGAAGGACTGGGCCGGCGTCAGCGCAAGATGGTCGTCGAACGTCCCGATGTCGTTGCCGAAGAGCGGGCTGCCGTTCGAGAGGAGAGCGCGCTCGCCGATGAGGACCGCGAAGGCGGCGATGAGCAGCGAACCGACCAGACGGCGCCCCCCGCGCCGAAGGACCACGAGCAGCCCCAGGCCGGCCAGCAGGCCGAGGCCGAGGCCCGCGGCGCCGAGGACCCAGCCGACGTCCACCGGCCCGTCGATCCGGCGGGCGCGGATCTCCGTCCACGCATGCTGGGCCGCCGGGACGAGCTGGATCGCCACCGGGACGAGCGCGAGCGCGGCACCGATCATCGCGATCCGGCGGGTTCGCGATCCCGCTCGGAGCCGGTTATCCGGCGCGTCGACGCGGAGGCGGACGAGTGCGTCGATGCCGAGCGCGACCGCGGCGTCGAGCGCGAACGGGAAGAAGTGGCGGATCCGGACGCCCTGGAACGAGCGAAGGATGCCGAGGTGCTCCTGGAGCGACGTGGCGACGATCGCGGCCGCGTCGAGGATCGGGATGGCGACGAGCAGGAGGAGGACGAACCGCGTGGCGCGGGTCCGTCGGCCGGCGACGATGCCGATGACCGCGAGCGGCAGCCCGAGCCCGCCGAGGAAGATCGTCCCGTATCGGATCGTGCTCGGCCCGACGTTCCCGACCGGCACGCCGACGAGCAGCCGCCCGTAATGGTCGATGACCGTCCCGATGGCATCGGACACTGTCCCGCCGAACAGGTATCCGAGGTCCCAGATCTGTCGCTCGGACAGGCCGACGAGCAGGAGCTGGGTCAGCAGGACCGGCCCGTAGAGTGCGAAGGCGAGGACCCAGGTCACGAGCCAGACGCGGATCCCCTCGAGGCGATCCGGGCGGTCGCGGGTCATGACGATCCAGGCGAGCTGGATCGCCACCACGAAGACCACGATCTGGATCTGTCCCGCGTACAGGCTGAGGGCGCCGACGAGCACGGCGGCGACGGCCGGCCATCGACGACCGGCTCCGCGCGACCGGTCGCTCGCCCGATCGCCAAGCCAGAGGATCAACGGGAACACGGCGATCGAGATCCCGTAGATCGGGTGCCAGAAGCAGAAGACCGCGAAGATCGCGCCCCCGACGGCGGCCGGCGTCGCAAGGCGGAGCCCGTCCCGCAGGAACAGGTGCATGCCGATGCCGGCGATCGTCGCCGTGACCCAGACGCTGACCGCGAAGGCCGGATACGGCCCGATCAGGAACGCGAGCGCCGTGTCCGGGGCGAGGGGCGACAACGCGAATTGCCCGAGGAACGCGTTGCCGCTCGTGAGGGACGGGTTCCAGAGTGTCAGCCCATGCGCGGTCCAGTCCCGGACCACCATCGCCAGGCGGGGCAGGCCGCCACCGTCGTCGAAGACGTCGAGCGTCTCCATCCAGGCACCGGTTCCGGCGAGGAGCACGCCGAACGTCGGGAACGCGAGGAATGCGAGGACCGGGTACAGCAGGAGCAGGCGGCGACCGCCCGCAGGATCGGCCTCGCGGGCCGCCGTCATCGCGACCGGGCGACGGCCAGGACCGCGGCGGCGACCCGTTCGGCACCACGACCGTCGACCGCGGCCCGGCCGGCTCGCGCCATCGTCCGTCGCGTGGGAGTGTCCGCGAGGAGCGAGGTCACGGCCACGCCCACGTCACCCGGATCGATCGTCCGACCGTCGCCGAGATACCTCGCCGCCCCCGTCGCCGCGAATGTCGGCGCCACGGGCAGCTGGTCGCCCGAGACGGCGACGATCAGCGCCGGCACACCGAGGTGGGCGACCTCGGCCTTCATCGTCCCGCCACCGACGACCGCGATCGTCGCCCGAGCGAGCCGCTCGTCGAGATCGGCCGGGTCGCGGAGCAGGGTCCACCGATCGTCCGATCCGAGCGTCCCGCCGTAGCCGGGTCCGACGATGGCGACGATCGTGGCCCGGCGCGGATCCACGGATCCCGCGACGGCATCGGCGATGGCCGGGACGAGCCGGCCGGAGACGTCTGCCGGATCGCTCCCGCCGAAGCAGACCACGATCTCCGCAGGGTCGGCGGGCGGCGGCGGATCCGCGGCGAGGCGACGGAGCCCGCTTCGGATCGGGGCGAACGCGGAGCCGGCCAGGACACGGTCCGCCCGGCCTGGGCCGCTCCACGAGGCCTGGGACGGCTGGACCACGATCGCGGCCGAGCCTCGGAACGATTCCGTGTCGTCGAACACGACGAGCCGCGACTCGGCTCGTCCGACCGCACCCTCGTTCGGGTCCGGGAGATCGACCACGACGGCATCGGGATCGGCGACCTCGGCGTCGTCTGGTGTCACGGAGACGCCGGCCCGCTCGAGCGTGTACGCCTGCGCCGCCGTCAGGTTGCCGCGCAGGACCTCGACTCGGACGGATGCACCATCGCGAGCCAGGGCGTCCGCCAGCGTGATCATCCGCGAGAGATGCCCGCGACCCTCGGTCTCGTGGCCGCTCGTGATGACCAGGATCCTCGGCGTGCTCATCCGCGCGTCCGGACGGATCGATCGGGACACTCAGAGCAGGTCCCAGGCGAGCGGCTCGTGGCGGGCGATCGCCCGGCGGGCCGTCCGTCCGACGACCTTCGAGAGGTCCCGCACTTCGATCCCGGTTCCCGGCCGAAGGATCGCGACGTCGTCCTCGCCGATCACGGTTCCCGCGGCGATGTCGCGGGCCGCGAACAACGACCGGCGGGCGGTCACGAAGAGGTCCGCCTCGGCGGGTGCCATGCGCTTGACGCCGGTGCCGAGAGCATCGTGCGCGTCGCGGATCGCCCGGACCATCGTCGTCAGCTCGTCCGGCTCGATCGCGAAGCGATGGTCCGGACCGGGCAGGTCCCGGCTCAGCGTGAAGTGCTTCTCGATGACGGACGCCCCGAGGGCCGTCGCGACGATCGGCGCCGTGAGCCCCGGGCTGTGGTCGCTGTACCCGACCGGCACGTGGAAGGCCGTCCGCAGCGTCTCGATCGCCCGGAGGTTGAGGTCGCGGAACGGCGGTGGGTAGTTGACGACGCAATGGAGGAGGATCAGCTGGTCGTTCCCGGTCGCGGCGACCGTGTCGACCGCGTCCTGGACGTCCGCGAGGTTGGCCATCCCGGTCGAGCAGATGATCGGCTTGCCGCGCGACGCGACGTCCCGGATCAGCGGCAGGTGCCACAGCTCGTAGGACGCGACCTTGAACGCCTTCACGCCGAGGTCGTCGAGGAGGTCGACCGCCTCGTGGTCGAATGGTGTCGACAGGAAGTCGAGGCCCGCGTCCACCGCGTGCCGGAACAGCTCGGCATGCCACTCCCGCGGCAGCTCGAGCTCGCGGAACAGGTCGGACATCGACTTGTCCGGAGACAGGAGGTCGTCGAGGTACTTCGCGCGGACTGTCGTCTCAGCGACGATCCGATCCGACGCGAACGTCTGGAACTTCACGGCGTCCGCCCCGGCGGCCGCGGCGACGTCGATCAGCCGCTTCGCCTGGTCGAGGTTCCGATCGTGGTTCGAGCCGGCCTCGGCGATCACGTAGACGGGCGCGCCGCCCCCGACGGGTCGATCGCCGATCCGGACCACGTCCATCAACCGTCCTCCTGCCCGACCGCCAGTTCGGCCGTCCGGTGATCGCGCTGCTCGACATCCGGGTTCATCGTCGCGAGCCCCGGATCGGCAGCGACGATCGCCTCGAGGTCCGCGAGTCGCGGCGGGCCGTCGCCGGACAGGCGGTCCGCAAGCGCCCGGGCGAACGCGAGGTCGGCCGGCCGGTCGACGGTATACCGAGGGTGACGCCAGGGCGGGACGTCGGCCAGCCTGCCGATCGCGAAGCGCTCCGGCCGAGCATAGACGAACGGCAGGACGTGCTCGCGGTCGGCGGGATCGGTCGCCTCGCGGTCCGCGCTCGCGAGCGCGTCCCAGCGGACGACCTCGGCGCCGATCCCGAGCGGCAGCCCGACGATCCCGACGTACTCGAACGGCCCGCGTGCCAGCGTCGCCAGCTGGGCCGCCATGACGTCGGGATCCGGGAACGGATTGTCGCCGGTCTGGCGGAGGACGACGTCCGGGGCCATCGGCGCGGCCGCGTCGACCACGCGACGGAGCACGTCGTGGGTGGGTCCGCGATGGACGCGCAGACCTTCGCCGACCAGGAGCGCGACGAGCGGGTCGTCGTTCGGCTCCTTCGAGGTCGCGATCGTCACGTCGTCGACGCCGGTCGTCGCGGTCACCGCCGCGATCGTCCAGAGGATCAACGGCCGGCCGCGGATCAGCTCCAGGACCTTGCCGGGCAGCCGGGTCGAGCCCATCCGCGCCTGAACTACCGCGATCGTCGTCATGGCGCCCGGAGCCATGGAACGCTCAGGAATTCGAACGTCAGCGATTGCCGCGACCCGCGACCCGTTTGCCCCTGCTTCACGGTCAACGTCCGGATCGGCGGTCCGAACGCGAACCTTCCAGTGCCGTCCGCGCCATCGGGAACGGCGACCAGGAGGCCTTCGGACGCCGTTCCCGGAATGAGTCGATAGCGCGTGTCGTCGACGACGATGTACCACGTCGGCGCCGTGGTCAGCGCCTGCCCGATCGTGCCGAGGAACGATGGCGCCAGGCCATGGATCCGGACGATCGTGAACCGGTCCGCGCGCGGGTCGGTCGGGACCTGGACGGAGTCGCCGGCGCGTGCGGTCACCGTCGTGATCGGTTCCGGTGTTCCGCAGGTGTTGGCCGATCGTGCCAGGACCTGCCAGGTCTCCGAGACCGCGATCTCGGAGTACCGGCAGAAGGTCTCCAGGGTGGAAACCGGTGCCTCGAACCAGCGGAACCGGCCATCGACCATGGCTGGCAGCACCTCGCCAGCGCGCAACGGTCGTCCGATCCACCGCTGAAGAAGGTCGGATACCGGCGCCGCTCGGAAGCTTCGCAGGATCCTGTCGGGTGCCGCGTCGGAGCGCAGGACGGCGGCGTTGAGGCCGTCGAGCTCAGGTGTATACGCCAAATACGATTGGAAGACGGGAAGCGGCGTCCACCTCAGCTCGGGGTATGCGGCCGCAACCGACGTGAAATACGGATCGATGTGGACCGAACCCGCCCCGACGGCCGCCAGGATCTCGGGCTGGATCGCGTACGACTTCCGCAATTGATCCAGCGTCCGGTCGACCGCTCGACTCGATCGTGCGGGGACAAGCGCATCGGCTGCCTCGCCGGCAAAAGAGCGCACCGACCCGACAACGTCCGCATAGCCGGCCGGCGTGACCTCAGATGCCGCAAGGACGGCGATTCCGATCGCGGCCGCGGATGCAAGCCATGTTCGACGGTCGATCCTCGACCCGAGGGCGAACAGGACGATGAGGCACGTCGCGAAGACGTATTCACCGTGCTCCCGGACGATCAGCGTCTTCCACATCGCGAAACCCAGGACGACGCCGACCGCAGCCAGCCCGACGCGCCGACGGCTCGGCCAGTCACGGCTGGTCACCCAGCCGGACCAAAGGAGGATGACGGTCGTCACGACGAACGCGAGATCGACCCAGGCGCGGTTCGGGTCCACCTCGGTGGTCATGGCGTCGTTGTAGCCCGAGACGATCTGGTACGCCTGCGTGACGTAGGGGCCGATCGTCGTGAGCTGCTGGCCGCTGGCCACCCAGATGACCAGACCAGTCGCAACGGCTACTGCCAACTGGGTGAGCAAGCCCCTCCACGGAGGCCGGCTGATCGAAGCGACCGTGATCGCGGCCATCAGGCTCACGAAGATCCCGACGTTGATCTTGCCGAGCACTGCCACGGCCGTTAGCACCCCAAGAACGGCGGCGATCGCCGCGCTCCTGAACGGGATCCGGCCTGCCAGCGCCTCGATGCAGAGGATGGCAACCAGGGCCTGGAAAGCTTCGAACGGCGGCAGCACCGCCAGTGTTCGAGCGGCGAGGAGCGTGACGATGACGGCGAGTCCAACCGGTAGCAAACGCCTGGCCTCGACGAGCATCGTCCCGATGACCGCAAGGTAGATGCCACATGAAGCCACGAATGCCAGCGAGCTGGTCGCGCCCAGGTATGGCTGCTGAAAGCCGAGGAACCCGAGCGGGCCGTACGTCCAGACGAACTCGATGCCGTGCTGCAAGTTCAGCATCGCCGCGAGGTGGAGCGCCACCTGCCAGCTGCTCTCGACCGTCCCACGCGCCGGACCGGCGGCGATCGGCCACGCGAGTGCCGTGATCGCCGCGGCAATCACCAGCGGGGCCACGCGGATCCCTGCCTCTCGCAGGACCGTTGTGCGGGTTGCGATCTTCGATTGGTCGGCCGCGTAGTCCGACCCGAGCTGCGTCATACCCCCGGCGCCCGGTAGGCGGTCGTCACCTTGTCGAGGGCGGCGACCACGTCGTCGACGTCGGCGGTCGTCATCGCGGCAAACAGCGGCACGGTCAGGAGCCGCTCGTAGGCGGCCTCGGCGACGGGCATCGACACGTCCGGGTAGCGCGCCCGATAGAACGAGTGGTGATGGACGGGGATGTAGTGGACGTTGACCCCGATCCCCTCCGCTCGGAGCGCCCGGAACACGGCTCCGCGGTCGACGGAAAGCCGATCCAGTCGGAGCTGGACGAAGGCGAAGTGCCAGGCCGGGTCGGCCCGCGGGTCGACGACGGGCGGATCCAGGAGCTCATGGCCGGCGAGGCGGCGGAGGTAGTGCGCGGCGAGCTCGCGTCGCCGCGCGAGAAAGGCCGGAACGCGGGCCAGCTGGCTCGAGCCGAGCGCCGCGCCGATGTCCGTGAGCCGGTAGTTGTACCCCAGCTCGACCATGTCGTAGGTCCAGTCGCGGCGCGCCGCGAGCTCGGTCGCGATCCCGTGGTTGCGGAACCGCCGGAGTCGCGCCGCGAGGTCGTCCCGATCGGTCAGGACGGCGCCGCCCTCACCGGTCGTCAGGATCTTCGCGGGATGCAGGCTGAGCACGGTCAGGTCGGCGAGCGTCCCGACGGCGCGGCCCTCGAACGTCGCCCCGAGCGAATGCGACGCGTCGGCGATGATCGTCAACGGTCCGCCCGGCGCGGCGTCGGCGACGGCACGCAGGGCCGGGTAGTCCGCCGGCTGGCCGGCGTAGTCCACCGGGAGGAGCGCCCGCGTCCGCGGCGTGATCGCGGCCGCGACGAGATCCGGGCGGATGAGGAGGGTGCCCGGGTCGACGTCCGCGAAGCGCGGCTCGGCGCCGGTGTACAGGACGCAGTTCGCGGTCGCGGCGAACGTCATCGGCGTGGTGATCGCCTCGTCGCCCGGACCGAGCCCCGCGGCGACTGCCGCCCCATGGAGCGCCGCCGTGCCGGAGCTGAAAGCGACCGCGTGGCGCACGCCCGCGAACGCCGCCAGGGACTCCTCGAAGGCCGGGACCCGCGGGCCGGTCGTCAGCCAGTCGGATCGGAGGGCGGCGACGACCGCCGCGACGTCCTCGTCGGAGATCGACTGCCGGGCGTACGGCAGCATCGTCGAGCGGATCGGGTCACCGCCGTCGATCGCAAGGCTGGACGTCGCGCGTGCGTCGGTGCTCACCGGACGGCCACGCCGGCTTCGATTCGACCGGCCATCCAGTCGCGGACGCGGCCCAGCCCATCCTCGAGAGACACGGCCGGGCGCCAGCCGAGGACCCGCCCGGCCTCGCGGGCGTCACAGCGGAGCACGGCGATCTCGCTCTGGGGATGGATGTGCTCGACGTGGACGATCCGCGACGGGTCCGTCTCGATCAGGCCGGCGAGCCGGTTGACGCTCACGTCCTCGCCCGGTCCCGGCGTTGAGGATCCGGCCGGTCGCCGCGTCCGAAAGCATGGCGTCGCAGACGAACCGTGCGCAGTCCGACGCGTAGAGGAGGTCCCGGGTCTGCGTCCCGTCGCCGTAGATCCGGAGGGCCTCGCCGCGCAACGCCAGACGCGTGAAGATCGCGACGACGCCGCCCTCGCCCACGGATCGCTGGAACGGCCCGTACGTGTTGAACGGGCGGACGACGGTCGTCGGCAGGCCGTAGGCATGGAAGTAGGACATCGTCAGCGCCTCGCCGCTCAGCTTCGACGCCGCGTAGGGCGAGGCCGGCTTCGTCGGGTGCGTCTCGGCGATGCCCTCCGGCGTCGACGCCCGGTCGTAGACCATGCACGTGCTCATGAACAGGAACCGCGCCCCGGAGGCGCGGGCGCCCTCGAGCAGGCGGAACGTCCCGACGACGTCGTTCTCGAACGTCGTGGCCGGGTCGTCGATGGAGTCCTGGACGGAGATCGAGGCGGCGAGGTGGGCGACCGCATCGACGCGGGCGGTCCAGCGCCGGCAGGCGGCCTCGTCCCGCACGTCGCCCAGCTCGAACGCGCTGGAGGTTCGGGTGGCCGGCGAACTCGGCAAGGTTCTCCTCGTCGCCGGCGACGAGGCTGTCGATCGGCAGGACCACGTGGCCGCGCTCGAGCAGCTCGCCGACGACCCAGCGGCCGATGAACCCGGCCGCCCCGGTGACGAGGACCCTCATCCGTGACCGACCCCGGCCAGGTCCGCGGCGTCGCCGACATAGGTGCGTCGGACCAGGTCGAGCACCTCGGCCGCGTCGAGCGGCTCCACGCCGTCCGAGCGGAACGCACCGACCGGCGCGGGGAGTGCGTCGCGATAGGCCTCGACCACCTCGACCGCCGCCTCGATCGACGGCAGCACCGCGAACATCTCGCCGATGTCGTGGGCGCGGGTCGATTCGTCCTCGGTCATCAGCTCCTCGTATGGCTTCTCGCCCGGGCGTGGCTCGATCGCCCGCGTCAGGATCGTCGAGGGGTCTCGACCGGTGGCCGGGGCGACGACGTCGATCGCCGCCCGGACGAGGTCCGCGAGCCGGGCGGCCGGCATCTTGAACACGAAGACCTCGCCGCCGCGGGCGACGTCGGCGGCCCGGATCGCCAGCTCGACCGCCCGATCGGTCGTCATCACGAAGCGCGTCATCGTCGGGTCCGTCACGGTCACCGGGCCGCCGGCCGCGATCTGGCGGAAGAACAGCTCCAGCGCCGACCCGCGCGACGCCGAGGACGTTGCCGAACCGGACGCTCGCGAACCGCGTCGGATGCGACCCGCGGTAGTTCGTCGCGGCGCTGACGAGCTTCTCCGCGAGGAGCTTCGACGCGCCCATGACGGAGGTCGGGTTGGCCGCCTTGTCGGACGAGGTGAGGATCATCGTCCCGACGTCGGCGGCGAGGCAGGCGTCGATGACGTTCTGCGTCCCGACGACATTCGTCTGGGTCGCCTCGAACGGGTTGTACTCGCCGGATTCGACGTGCTTCAGCGCCGCGCAGTGGAAGACCGTGTCGATCCCGTCCATGGCCCGGAGGAGCCGGTCGCGGTCGCGGATGTCACCGACGAGGAAGCGGACATTCTGCCGGTCGCCCAGGCGCTGTCGCTGGTAGAACTGCTTGGTCTCGTCGCGACCGAAGACCCGGATGACCGCCGGATCGTGATCGAGGAGCTGGTCGACGAGCCGCGCCCCGATCGTCCCGGAGCCACCGGTGACGAGGATCCGCGAGCCACGGAAGGATTCGCTGGCGGTGATCGGGGGTCCTCCTGCGTCGGTCGCCGGATCGGTCGCCGCGGACGCGTCGCCGCGGGTCGCGGCCGCACGCTCCGGGCTCACGGCCGATTCCGGGGATCGGCGGGCGCATAGG
>CAWFND010000017.1:0-377410 GCA_963817095.1 uncultured Chloroflexia bacterium | reverse complement strand
AGCAGCTGCCGCATCGAGACGGACGGCACGGGGCGAGACCTCCTGTTCGGTTTCGTACCTCCGCGGACCTCGTCGCCGGGTTTCCGGTCCGCACGCTCGCGTCGCCGCGGGTGGGGGCCGGCACCGTCCCGGTCGGAACGGTCCGCGTGTGATCTCCGGCGCCACGTCGGTGCCGGGTGGGTGCCACGGGCGGGCCCGCAGCGCGCCGGAGTGTAGCACGGGGTCCGAGATGCCCCGGCGGGGCCCTCGTGCCGGCTCGAAGCCTTGCCGCCCACGCAGACCTCGCCCACGCACGCCTCGCCCACGCCCGCCTCACCCTGTAGTTGCCCAGACGGTCACCCGGGGACCATTCGCGTTCGTCGAGCAGCGTCGTTTCGGGTCTGACGGACACGGCCATGGGTGACCATGTGTGTGTCCGCGCCCGGCAAGGCGCCCCGGCGACTCCGATGCCGATCCAACCGTCCGTCCATGACCGGATGGGCAGGTCCGGTATCAGAACGCCGCTCGGTGATGACGGATTCGCGGCTCCGAGGGGTGGCCGCCGGCCGCACGAGCGTCACCAGGCTCGACGACGACCAGGTCGAACCGGATCGGAAGGCGCGACGGATCCGAAGTCTCCGCCAGCCAACGCCAGGCCGCCTCGTGGAGGGTCCGGCGCTTCCGGTGGTGGACGGACTCCTCCACGACCCCGAACGCTCGACCGGCGCGCCAGCGAACCTCGACGAAGACGAGCGTCTCCGGCGGCCCGGGATCGATCGTCACCAGGTCGAGCTCCCCTCGGCCGACGCGGACGTTGCGGGCCACGATCGTCCAGCCGGCTGCCGTCAGGGAGCGCGCAACGAGCGCCTCCGCGGCGTCACCGATCACCTGGGCGGGTGTCCGGACGCGATCGGCCATCGGCGCAGCATGCGTCGCGTCGCGTATCGCACCATCAACCGGCCAGGCCGACCGGATCATTGCGTGCTTATCGGGGGCTCACCTTTGCGAAAGATCAGGACTCCGCACCACATGCACTAGTTGACGCGCTCAACCATCGACGAGCCAACCACGATCGCCCGGGCGCCGAGGTCCAGGTGGTCGTTCTGCCGTCGCGTTCCAGGAGCCATGGCCTGATACGTTCCATACCTGCGTGCCTAGCTGAACCGGTGAAGCGAGTGACCTGGGGTTGTGATGAAGTGCCGGTTCTTGGTTGTGCTTTCTGGGCGCCGTGATCGCCCGTGTTGCCGACACTCGCGACTTTCCGCTTGATCCGAGCGGGCTGCCCGTCTTTAGTGGGCTTCCGTCCGCCCGCTGAAGGTCGATGGGCTCGTTCCGTTCGACGAGGTGGCGGCGTCCTGCCATGAGGTTCGAACAGCAAGCTGCGCAGCCCAGGCTTCAGGTCACCGTCGACGTCACCGTCAGCTGGTCCAGGCCGAGTTTGTGTTGAACCGGTATTCCATGGTGATCTCACGATCTGGTCGGTCGAGTCTTCTGCTCCGAAGACGTCCCGATCGTTCTCGACCTCGAACTGGTACCAGACCAGCGTTCCGTGGTTCTTGCGTGATCGCGAACCGACGCGGCAAGCGGCCCGGTGTCAGGCGCCAGCGCCGACCTCGAGGAGGACGAGATCGTCGGCATCGAGCATCGCGTCGTCGGCCATGACCGGGATCGCCTCGCGCTCCAGGATCTCGACGGTCTCGGCCGAGGCGTTCGGATCGGCAAGGAGGTCGAAGGCGAGCTGGTCGCCCGCGAGCGTCCGCTGCAGGGCGAGGAACGACCGGCGATGGAACGGCGTCAGGCCCATCCGGCGGATCGCGTCTCGGTGGTCCTGCGTCGCATAGCCCTGGTTGTGCTCCCAGCCGTAGCCCGGATAGCGGACGGCGAGGAGCGCCATCATCCGATCACGGACGACCTTTGCGACGACGCTCGCGCAGGCGATCGAGTACACCTTGGCGTCGCCGTCGACGATGTTCGTGTACGGCCCCACCTTGTGCTCGAACCCGACGATCCGATTGCCGTCGACGAGGACGTGGTCGTGACCCCCGAGGCGGGCGATCGCGCGACGCATCGCAAGGTGGGTCGCGTGATAGATGTTCAGCTGGTCGATCTCGCGAACGGACGCGGCTCCCACGCCGACCGCGACGGCTCGCGCGCGGATCAGCGGAGCGAGCCGCTCGCGCTGGGCCATCGACAGCGTCTTGGAGTCGCGGACGCCAGGGATCCGATGGCAACCGGGCTTCATGATCACCGCCGCCGCGACGACCGCCCCGCACGTCGGAGCCACGCCGACCTCGTCGACGCCCGCGACGCGGGTCTGGCCGTCGTTCCAGAGCATCCGTTCGTGGCGCAGGGTCGGGACGATCACGGCCATCGACCGTCAGGGTAGCCGGTCGGGCTGGGTGCCGCCCGGCCGGGCCCCGTCGGGCCCGCTGCCGCCCGGCCGGAGCCCGGGTCGTTCCCGCCAGATCGACGCCCCGTGACGACAACCGCGCATCCCGGCCGATCGGGTGACAGATCGTCGTGGGGCGTCGACTGGGCGCGAACCAGCTGCCCGAACCGGGCCCGACGCCCTTCGCGCCGTGCGTGATGGCCTCGCCCGAACACCCGAAACCCCGTCCCGACGCTGCCTCGTCGACACCCGGTGTCGATCTGTCAGCGAATCAGGCGGATCCGGCCCACTAGTCGTCGCCCGGTGACGAATTGGCCGGCCGACACCGCCCGAGAGCGACCCCGGGCCGAGAATTCGAACGACCCCGGCGGATGCCGGGGTCAGGGCGGGTTCGGCGAGCGGCCCTCAGCGGGCGGTTCGACGCTCACGGAGCGTCGCGGCCTTGCCGACGCGATCGCGCAGGAAGTAGAGCTGGGCCCGGCGCACCTGGCCGTGACGGACGACCTCGATCTTCTCGATCCGGGGGCTGTTGATCTTGAAGGTCCGCTCGACGCCGACGCCGCTGGCGATCCGACGGACCGTGATCGAGCGAGTGATCCCGCCGCCGCGAAGGCGCATCACGATGCCCTCGAAGACCTGGATCCGCTCGCGGTTGCCCTCGATGACCTTCGCCGACACCTTGACCGTGTCGCCCGAGGCGAGCTCGGGGAGGTCCGTGCGGATCTGGTCGGAGACGATCTCATCGAGCACGTTCACTGGGTGTTCCTTGCGTTCGTCGGCAGCCCGAAGCTGCGTGTGGAGACGGGGTCGGGTCGAACCGATCGACCGGCGGCGGAGTATAGCATGGCGACCGCGTGCGCCCGCCCGCCGGAGGAGGAGCCATTCCCGGGGCTCGGTGGCGGACTCGTGGCGCCGCGGTCGCTTTCCCCTCAGTCCGGGAGCAGGTCCGGTCGCCGATCCCGCGTGCGGGTCCGTGCCTGCTCGTCGCGCCAGCGCGCGACGGCGCCGTGGTCGCCGGACGTCAGGATCGCGGGCACGTCCATCCCGCGGAACGTCGGCGGCCGGGTGTACTGCGGGTATTCCAGGAGCCCGTCGGCGAACGACTCCTCGGTCGTGGACGCGTCGTCGATCGCACCCGGCAGCAACCGGATCACGGCGTCGATCACGACGAGCGCGGGTAGCTCGCCGCCGGTCAGGACGTAATCGCCGATCGACAGCTCGAGATCGACGAGGGAGCGCACCCGCTCGTCGACGCCTTCGTAGCGGGCGCAGACGAGGACGAGATGGCGGCGCGCGGCGAGGTCGTGGGCGCGGGTCTGGCCGAAGACCTCACCGGCAGGATCGAGCAGGATCACGAGGGAGTCGTCGCGGCGGACCATGTCGATGCCCGCAGCGATCGGCTCGGGCCGCATCACCATGCCGGCTCCACCGCCGTACGGTGCGTCGTCGACGCTGCGATGCCGCCCGAGGCCCCACTGCCGGAGATCGTGGGTCCGGATCGTCGCGATCCCCTGCTCCTGGATCCGACCCGGGATGCTCGCGGACAACGGGCCCTCGACCATCTCCGGAAAGAGCGTCAGGACGTCGATCTCGAGCGTCATGACGGCGGGTCGGACACGCCGTCGGTGGGCCCGCCCTCCGGACTGGATGCACCACGACGGGAACCGGGCCGGCGGCGCGGGGCGCGCGGTCGCGCCGCCTCGGACGCCCTTGCCGGACGCACCGGCACGAGGTCCAGCGCCACCGTGTCGACGACGATCTCTCCGCGGCGTGGCGCGAAGATCCGGACGAAGTCGCGGACCCCCGGCACGTCGAACTCGCCGTACGGCCCGCCGTCGACCAGGTAGACCTCCGCGCCGCCCGAGCGGTAGACGTCGCGAACGGTGCCGAGGACCTCGCCCGTCGTCGACGTCACCGTCGTGCCGACGACCTCGTGCCAGAAGTACGAGCCGCGGGGCAGCACCGCGCCCGGCCCGGCCTCGATCTCGAGGTAGGCACCGACGAGGGCCTCGGCCGCGGCGCGGTCCCCGACCTCGGCGAACTGGAGCCGCCAGCCCGGTCCGTCGGCGACCGCCGACGACCAGGCCACGGTCAGGGGCGCGTCGCTGCCTTCGCGGTGCAGCACGGAGCCGACGGCATAGCGGTCCTCCGGCCGGTCCGTGAGGATCTCGATCCGCACGGCGCCGCGCAGCCCGTGGGCGCCCCGAACGAGGGCGACGACCAGGCGCTCGGCGGGTGCGTTGGCCGGTTCGGCCACGGAGCCGCGCCCCTAGAGGATCTCGAGCGAGACCGGCTCGCCGTCGCGGGCCGCGGTCACCTTCAGGAGCGTTCGGAGCGCCTTCGCGACGCTGCCGTTCCGGCCGATGACCTTGCCCATGTCGTCCTCCGCGACATGGAGCTCGATGACGGTTCCGCCCTGGTCCTGGACCACCTCGACCTTGACGGCCTCGGGGTCGTCGACGAGGGACTTGGCGACGTATTCGACGAGATCGGCTGCTGCCATCGGATCCCTACTTCTTCTCGGCCGGCAGGATGCCGGCGGACCGGAACAGACGGGCGACGGTGTCGGACGGCTGGGCGCCCTTGGCCATCCACGCGGTGGCCTTCTCGGCGTCGATGCTCAGCTCGACGGGCTCCGTCCGGGGGTTGTAGTGACCGATCGTCTCGATCGCCCGGCTGTCGCGGGCGGATCGGGCGTCGGCCACGACGACGCGATAGGTCGGCTGCTTCGTCGCGCCAACGCGCGTCAGCCGGATACGGACTGCCATGTGCGATTCGATCCTCCTGGTGAACCGCCGGCGTCTGGGGCGCCGGCTGGCTGGGCATGATGGGGACGGTGGCTACTTCACCGTCAGCTGGCTCGACCCGTCGTTGATGCCGCCGTCCTTGTGGACGGCACTGATCAGCGCGTCGAAGTGCTCGAAGTAGGGCTTGTACTCCTGGTACTTCGCCCACTGCTCGGCCGGAAGCTGCTTCTGGAGGAGTGGCTCGACGAGCGCCCGGATCCCGCTGATGTCGACGAACGACGAGGACGTGTTCTCCGCCCCGACGCGGTCGAGCAGGCTCTTGAACCGGGCGTCGTCGCCGAGCGAGTTGCCCGGCCCGGCATCGAGGACGGCGGCGACGAAGTCCCGGCCGTAGCCGACGACGGCGATGCTGTCGTTCGACGCCCATGCGATCTCCGGCTTGTAGCCGGCGGGCAGCGCATCGGCCTTGAAGCCCGACACGCCGCTGAGGTCGGCGATCGTGATCGTCGTGCCGTTGTGATCCTCCGTCCGGATCGTCACGCCGGCCGTGGCTCCCGCCAGCTGGAGGTCGCCCGTCAGGACGCCGAGGAGCCGCTTCGCGGCGGCCGGGTCCTTCGGCTGGACGAGCAGCCCGCCGCCGATCGTGCCATCGGCCATCGGGGTGACGGCGAGACCGGCGTCGCCCCACCAGCCGAAGACGCCGTCGAAGCCGCCGAGGAGCGACATCGCCTGGTCGAACTGGTCGAACGCGGCCTTCGTCTCCGGCAGGGCGCGGAGCTTGCCGAGGATCGCGTTGAGGACCGGGCCGACGTCGTGGGCCTCGGCATACGCGACGGTCTTCGCGGGGACGTGCCCGAGGAGCGAGCTCTTCCGGTTCGTCGCGTCGTAGCCGATGTTCCAGGCCGGGCTGGCGCTCGAGAAGGCGAGGGCATCGCTCTCGAAGCGGACCGTCGAGGCCTGCCACGCCGGGATCATCGCGAGGAGCGTCTCGTCGATCTTCGTGCCGTCGAGGGAGCCGGCCGCGACCGACCCGACCATCGCGAGCGTCTGGTCGAGGTACGCCTTCGTCCGGATCAGGCTCAACCCGACGTTGTCGTGGTCGATCGTCGCGAGGGCGGCCTTCACGTCGTCGTTCGCCGCGAACGCGCTGTTGCCGTTCGTGTCGACGGCCGCCTTCACGGCGGTCTCGGTGCCGGCGAGCATGACCTTGTCGGTGATCGCGATGGCCGCGCCGGCGTGCGACCCGTCGGCCTTCACGTAGAGATCCGCGCCGTTGTAGGTCGTGCGGCTGCCTGCGTCGGCGGCACCGACGGAGACCAGCCAGGCCCCCGCCTTGGCCCGATCCTTGATCGTGACGGCGGCGAGGCTGTTGTCCATCCCCGCCGTGGCCGGCGAGTCGACCATGCCGGACGTGTCCGGCGAGCCGCTGCCGTTCGCCGTGACGCCCGCACCGACGGCGTTGAGGACGCCGCCCGTCGACGCACCGAGGGCCTTCGGATCGGGCATGCCGATCCCGACGGCCACCTGGCCGCCGAACCACGGCTCGATGTCCGTCGTCCAGGTCTGCTTGTCCTTCGACGCCGACTTCACGAGCCGGTCGAGGACGTCGTTGAGCTTCGTGTCGAGCTGGGCCTGGTCATCGAAGCCCGGCAGGGCGCCCTTGAGGAACTCGCCGAGCTTCTGCCGCTGGTCGCCGGGGAGGTCGAGACGGGCCTCGACGTACATGACGGTCGATGCGGGCATGTAGCCCATGGCGATCGACGGCGTCGGCCGACCGGCCGCCAGGGACACGACGGCGACGCTCGCACCCGCGACGACGGCGACCCCGACGAGGGCCACCAGCCAGCGCAGGCCGGTCCGGCCGCGCCGGCGCGGCGCGGCGGCGACGGACCCCTCGGGCGCCGTCGTGGACAGCTGGTTCGCGACCGGCACGGTCTGGTCCCACGTCGGTGACGGGATGTCCTCGATCGTGGTCTCGGCGTCCGGCCTGAGCGGCTCGGTCATCGGATGACGTTCCTTCCCTCTAGCGCCGGCCCATCAGGCCGGACATCGCGGCCTTGCGGCCGCCTGCGCCACTGAACTGCTTCATGAGCTTCGAGAGCTCGGCGTGCTGCTTGATCAATCGATTGACCTCGGTGAGGTCCGTCCCGGCGCCGGCGGCGATCCGCCGACGGCGCGAGCCGTTGATGACCGCGGGGTCGCGCCGCTCGCGCGGCGTCATCGACTGGATGATCGCCTCGACCCGGCGCAGGTCGCCGCGATCGACGGCCTCCTGGGCCTGCTTCGCCATCCCGCCCATGCCCGGGATCATCCCCATGAGCTGGCCCATCGGGCCCATCTTCTGGACCTGCTGGATCTGCTCGAGGAAGTCCTCGAGCGTGAACTGGGACTTGCGGAGCTTCTCTTCCATCTTCGCGGCCTGGTCCGCGTCGACGTGCTCCTGGGCCCGCTCGACCAGGGTCATCACGTCGCCCATGCCGAGGATCCGGCCGGCGAGGCGGTCCGGGTGGAAGACCTCGAGGGCGTCGGTCTTCTCGCCGGTGCCCATGAACTTCACGGCGAGCCCGGTGACCGCGCCGATCGACAGCGCCGCGCCGCCGCGGGCATCGCCGTCGATCTTCGTCAGGACGAGCCCGGTCACGGGCACGGTGTCGCGGAAGGCCTGGGCGACGGTGACGGCCTCCTGGCCGGTCATCGCGTCGACGACGAGGAGCGTCTCGACCGGGTGGACGGCGGCATCGACGCCGGCGATCTCGTCCATCAGCGCCTGGTCGATCGAGAGGCGCCCGGCGGTGTCGAGGATGACGACGTCCCGGGCGAGCCGTCGTGCTGCCTCCACGCCGCCGCGCGCGATGTCGACGACGGGCGTCCCGACGGGCGCGCGATGGACGGGGATGTCGAGGGCCTTGCCGAGCGTCTCGAGCTGGTCCGCAGCGGCGGGCCGGTACGGATCCGCGGCGACGAGGAGCGGCCGGCGTCCCTGCCGGACGAGGTAGCGGGCGAGCTTCGCCGACGAGGTCGTCTTGCCCGAGCCCTGGAGGCCGACCATCGCGACGACCGCCGGGTTGCCGCTCAGGTGGAACGTCCGGTCGCCGGCGCCGAGCAGGGCCACCAGCTCGTCGTGGACGATCTTCACGATCTGCTGGCCGGCCGTGAGGCTCTGGAGGATGTCGGCCCCGACCGCCTGCTCACGGACGCGGGCCACGAAGTCCTTGACGACCTTGAAGTTGACGTCGGCCTCGAGCAGCGACAGCCGGATCTCGCGCATCGCGGCATCGACATCGGCCTCGCTGACGCGGCCGCGGCCGGTCAGGTCGGCGAGGGTCTTGCGCAGGCGCTCGCTCAGGCTGTCGAACACGGTTCGGCTCGGACTCCGTCGAGATGGAGGACCGGTCGTCGACGCGCGGATGCGTCGTCGTCCGGGTGGTGCGCGAGTTCTGACGCACCGAGGCGGCCGAAGTGTAGCGCAAGCCCCGTCGGAGGCCGAGTGGGACCTTCGTCCCTGGCCGTCAGGCGAAGAGTGCCGCCACGAACGCGTCCGGATCGAACGGCAGGAGGTCGCCGGCCTGCTCCCCCACCCCGACGAACCGGACGGGGATGCCGAGGTCGTGCTCGATCGCGAACACGATCCCGCCCTTGGCCGTCGAGTCGAGCTTCGTGAGGACGATCCCCGTGAGCCCGACGGCCTCGTGGAACGCCTTGGCCTGCTGGAGGCCGTTCTGGCCGGTCGTCGCGTCGAGCACGAACAGGGTCTCCGGCTCGCCGCCGGGAAGGCGCTTGTCGACGATCCGCCGGATCTTCGTCAGCTCGTCCATCAGGTTGGACTTCGTATGGAGGCGGCCGGCCGTGTCGGCGATGACGATGTCGATGCCTCGGGCGACGGCGGCGTCCAGGGCGTCGTAGACGACGGCGCCCGGATCGGCGCCGGGCGCGTGTGACACGACGGGCACACCAGCCCGGTCGGCCCAGATCAGGAGCTGGTCGATGGCCGCCGCGCGGAAGGTGTCGGCTGCGGCCAGCAGCACGGTTCGTCCTTCATGGGAGTAGCGCGTCGCGAGCTTGCCGATCGTCGTTGTCTTGCCGGTGCCATTGACGCCGACCACCAGGACGACGGCAGGCTGACCGGCCCCGGCCGGTCGCGGCTCCCACTGGAGCCCGTCGCGGGGCACGAGCATGCCTGCCAGCTCCGCCCGGATCCCCGCCTCCGCCCCGGCGGGATCGCGCCGTCGCCGGGCACTCTCGACCACGTCCATCGCCAGGGCCGCGCCGACGTCGCCGGCGATCAGGGTCTCCTCGACATCGTCCCACGACGGACCGTCGGGCCCACCGGACAGCGCGCCGCGAAGACGGGTCATGAACCCACCGCGGGTCCGCTCGAGCCCCTGCTCGAGGGCCTCCTCGATCTCCTCCTCTGTATCGGCGAAGAGCGGTTTGAAGGCGGCCGCCCGCGCGAGTGGGCTCAAGGCCTCCGATGCCGGGTCGGATGCGGCGAGCGGCGGGGGTGTGAAGGCGGCATCCGATGGCGCGGATTCAACCTCGTCTACGTCGGGACCGAAGTCGGCCGGATCCGGCTCGGGGGCGTCGAGGTCGATCTCCGGCGACTCGGCCGGCTCGACGTCCGGCTCGTCGCGCTTGCGGCGCCAGAACATCAGCCGACCTCGGCGAGCTCGTCGGACGCGATCGCGGCTCCGTTGCCGTTCGTGGACGGCGACGCCTCGTCGACGCGGGCGCCACGCTGGCGGTCGGCGATCGCACGCGCCTCGTCCAGCCGCAGGCTGATGACGCGGCTGACCGAGTCGTCGCCGACCGTGACGCCGTACAGGGCGTCGGCAGCCTCGATCGTGCCGCGGTTGTGGGTGATCACGACGAACTGGGTCCGATCGGCGAGGCCACGGAGGGCCTCCGAGAACCGCCCGACATTGGCCTCGTCCAGGGCGGCGTCGACCTCGTCGAGAACGCAGAACGGCACGGGCCGGACCTCGAGCATCGCGAACAGCAGGGCGACCGCCGTGAGCGCACGCTCGCCGCCGGACAGCATCGCGAGGGCCTGGGCCTTCTTGCCGGGCGGGCGGGCGACGATCTCGACGCCCGTGGACGAGAGGTCGTCCGGGTCCGTCAGCGAGAGCCGCGCGAAGCCGCCGCCGAACAGCTGCTGGAAGCGGGCGTCGAACGCGGTCTCCAGCGCGGCGAAGGTCGTCCGGAACTGGTCAGCGATCATCGCGTTCAGCTCGGCGATCAGCTGGCGCGTCTTGTCGATCGCGGAGCGGAGGTCGATCTGCTGGGTCTCCAGGGTCTCGAGGCGCTCCCGCAGCTCGTGGTATTCCTCCACCGCGAACGGATTCGCGGCACCGAGCTCGTGATAGCGTCGGCGAAGGGTCGCCAGACGACCCGGACCCGGCACATCGGCGGTCGGGGCCTCCGACGCCCAGCGCCCCGCGACGGCGTCGAGTGCTGCCTCGAGGGCGGCGGCTTCATCGGGCTCATCACCGGCGTCTGAATTGCCGTCCGACGCCTGCGCCTCGTCAGGCCGCGCGTCGTCGAGCCCCGGCCCGACCGCGACGGGGACGACGCCGGCTTCCGCCTCGAGCCGGCGGCGGCCGAGCTCGCCCATCCCGGCCAGCTCGACGAGCAGCTGCTCCCGGAGCCCGTCGCGGCCGAGACGTGCCTCCAGGTCCGCCCGATCCGCGGCGCGGAGCCGTTCGTCGGCGGCCCGGAGCCGGTCGCGCGCGGCCGCGGCCTCGCGCTCGGCACGGCCGAGGCGGTCGCGATCGGCTGCATCGGCGGCGCGTGTCTCGGCCAGGGCTGCCGCGGCCCGCTCCTCGCGCTCGGCCATGGTCGCCAGCTCGATCGTCATTGCCTGGCGCGCCGCGACGATCTGCTCGATCCGCTCGGCAAGGCCGGCGAGGTCGCGCTCCGCGCGGACGATTCGCTCCTCGTCCATGGAGACGGTCGCCTCGGCCCGCGCGCGACGCCCCTCGGCATCTCGCCGGGTCGCATCGACCGCCGCCTGGTCGGCGGCGAGGCGATCGCGGCGTGCGCGAAGATCCGCGGCTCGAGCCTCCCATGTCGCGATCGCCGCGGCCTCGTCTTCAGCGGGCCGGGGCGATGCGACCGGAGCTACGGCCGAATCGACGGGGGGCTCCGAGCCCCACAGGCCGGCGCCCTCGAGCACGGTCAAGGCCTCGCGGGCGCGATCCACGTCCGCCTCGAGACGGGTGATCTGCGCGGCGTGCCAGCCCGCCTCCCGCGCGACCGCTTCGAGCTCGCGGGCGGCCGTCCGTTCGACGTCTTCCGCACGCCGTCGATCCACCGCCGCGCGCGTCTCCGCGGTCGCGGCCGCGTCGGCCGTCGCGCGCGTCGTCTCCCCATGCTGACGGGCCGCCGCGGCGTCGGTCGCCGCGGCCGTGGCCTCGGACGCCAGTCGGGTGACGTCGGAGCGGATCCGATCCGCCTCTGCGCGACGCTCGAGCGGCGCGTCGCCGCGCCCGAGCCGGACGGACAGCTCGGTCACGATCGCGGTGCCGTCGCGGGTCACGATGGACCAGCCCGCCGGCAGCTCGGCCTGGAGACCGACGGCCGTCGGCAGGTCGTCGACGACGGCCGCCCTCGCGAGGACGCGGCCCATCGAGTGGGTCGGGTCGCGCCGGATCGCGTCGGCGAGCAGGGAGCCCCCGGCCGCGATCAGCCGTTCGAGGAACCGCCGCTCCGCCGCCGTCTGCACGGCCTGCGAGGCCTCGCCGCTCGCCCGTTCCCGGACCACGAGCACCCCGCGCTCGCCGCCGAGGGCGATGGCCGCCGAAGCGTCGACGAGATAGGCCCGCGCCAGCTCGTCGAGGGTCGATTCGACCGCGGCGCGGAGCACCGGCTCGACCTGGAGCTCGTCGTCGAGGCGCCGGCCGCCACGGCGCCGGGCTGCGCGGGCGATGCCGCGTTCCTCGTCCTCGCGGAGGCGCGCGTCGACGGCTTCGAGGCGGGCCTGCTGGGCCGCGAGGGCGGCGGCCGTCCCGGCTTCGCGCTCCTCCGCGGATCGTCGACGAGCATCGGCCTCGCCGGCCGCGGTCCGCGCCATTTCGAGCTCCCGACCGGCTGCCTCCGCGGACGCGGTCGCCCCGTCCAGGCCGGCACGCGCGGCTGCCATCTGGTCTTCGAGCTCCGCGCGGCGAGCGACGACGCTCTCGGCTGCCGCTCGCTCGGCCTCCAGACGGCGCACCGCGTCCGCGAGGCGGCGCCGGGCCGTCTCGGCCTCGGATTGACGGGCGGACTCGGCGCGTCGGATCGCGGCCACTTCCTCGCCCCGCGCCCGGCTTGCCGCACGAAGCCCGGCGAGCTCGCCGTTCGCTTCGGCAAGCAGCCGATCGGACTCGGCCACGGCGGCATCGAGGTCCAGGTCTCGTGGCGGAACCGGCAAAGCCAGGCCACGCCGCTGCACCGCGAGCGACGCCTCGGCGGCCTCCCGCTCGCCGACCAGTCGCAGACGATCGCGCTCGATCGCCTCGAGATCGCCGGCCGTGCGCGATTCGCGCAGGCGGAGCTCGGTCACCGCCGAGCGCGCGGCTTCGTGGACGGCCAGGCGCTCCCGCTCCGTGGCCGCGCGCTCGCCGAGCTCGCCGGCAATCGCGGCAGCGGCCTCCTCGGCCGCCTGGAGCTCGGCCATCGCGCGGTCGGCGTCCACTCGCTCGCGGTCGACCCGGGCCGCGGCCACAGCGGCCTGCCCCGCGGCCTCGTGCCACCGAGCGTGCGCGACGGCGAGCAGGGCGGTCGCAAGCTCGTCGCCGGCAGTGAGCCGGGTGGTCTGCTGCTCGGCCTGCGCGGCGAGCCGCCTCGCCTGCGGCCGGAGCTCGGCGAGGATGTCCTCGACCCGGGCGAGGTTCGTCTCGGACTCGGTCAGCTGCTCCTCGGCCTTCCGCCGGCGCCGCTCGTGCCGGCGAACGCCTGCCACCTCCTCGAAGAGCGGGCGCCGTTCCTCGGGTCGGAGGGCGAGCGCCTGGTCGACCATGCCCTGGCCGATGAACAGGAACGCGTTGTCCGCGAGATGCGCTCCGTCGAGGAGGTCGACCAGGTCCCGCAACCGGATCCGCTGCTTGTTCAGCAGGTAGTCGTTCTCGCCGCTGCGGTACAGCCGCCGGCCCAGCTCCAGCACCGTGAAGTCCACCGGCAGCAGGCCGTCGGCGTTGTCGAGCACGAGGGTGACATCGGCCATGCCGAGAGCGGAGCGCGTCTCCGAGCCGGCGAAGATCACGTCCTCCGACTTCCGGCTCCGGAGCGCGCGACCCTGTTCGCCCAGCGACCAGCGCAGCGCGTCGGCGAGGTTGCTCTTGCCGGAGCCGTTCGGCCCCACGACGGCGCTGATCCCGGGCCCGAACTCCACGACCGTCCGCTCGGCGAACGACTTGAAGCCCTGGAGGCGGAGCGCGAGGAGCCGGGCGGGGGCGGTCATCGGCGGCGCCGTCCGGCGGGACCTGCTGACGTTGTCCCGGCCGTTGCCGGTGCGGGGCGCTCCTCGACCGTGGCCGACTCGTCAGGGCCACCGGCGGACACGGCCGCAGTCGACGCTCCGAGGTCGCCCGCCGCGGCGGATCCGGTCGCAGCCGATTCGCTGCGGATGGCCTCGATCGCCCGCTGGGCGGCCGCGGTCTCCGCGACCCGGCGGGACGGCCCGCTGCCGACGCCCAGCGCCCGCCCGTCAACGAGGACCTCGACCTGGAACTCCTTCTCGTGGTCGGGACCCGTCGCGTCGACGACCCGGTACTCGGGGCGCGATCCTGTCCGCCGCTGGGTGAACTCCTGGAGCCGGCTCTTCGGGCTCTTCAGCGTGGAGACCGGCGCGTCCATCGCGATCTCCGGAGCTGCCAGCTCGGTGAGCCAGGCCCGCGTCTCGTCGAAGCCGATCACGAGATAGAGCGCGCCGGCGAGCGCCTCGAACGCCGAGGCGAGGATCGACGGCCGGCGACGGCCGCCGCGCTGGGCCTCCCCTTCGCCCAGGTACAGGAGGGTGCCGAGGTCGATCCGATGCGCGAGACGCGCCAGACCGACGGTCGAGACGATGGATGCGCGGCGGGCGCTGAGGATCCCCTCGTCGTCGGCGGGATGGGCTGCGAAGAGCCCGTCCGAGATCGCCAGGTTGACGACCGCATCGCCGAGGAACTCGAGCCGTTCGTTGTGGCCGGCTGCGTCGTCCGGGTGTTCGTGCAGCCAGCTCGTGTGGACGAGCGCCTGGGTGATGAGGTCCGAATCGCCGACGGGGAGACCCAGCCGTTCCGCGAGCGCAGCGGCGGGTCGCATGGCTCCCGGGAGCTGCGCGGTCCTAGGTGGACCGCTCGTCGATGTAGTCGACCGCGTCCTGGACGGTGCGGATCTTCTCCGCGTCCTCGTCCGAGATCTCGGTCCCGAACTCCTCTTCGAGGCTCATGATCAGCTCGACGAGGTCCAATGAGTCGGCGTTCAGGTCGTCAACGAACGATGCCTCGGGCTTGACTTCGTCTTCCTCGACGCCAAGCTGCTCGACCACGAGCTTCTTCAGCCGGTCGTACGTGGTGGACACTGAGACTCCCTCCTCGGAGCTGGAGCCGGCTACCGGCCGACCGTGCTGGCGATCCGCCCGAGAACGCCGTTCATGAGGCGCCGCATCGGGTCTCCACTGTAGGTGCGGGCGAGCTCGACCCATTCGGCGATGGCCACCCGGGCCGGCGTCGGCGAGTGTAGCACCTCACCGATGGCGCAACGGAGCAGGGAACGGTCCATCGGAGCCAGTCCGCCGACCGGATATTGGGGCGCCGTCCGGGTGATCTCGGCGTCGATCGTGTCCCGATGATCGACGACCGCGGCGACCAGCCGACGCGCGAGATCGGCGGCCCGTGGATCGCCCTCGACCTCGGTGAGATGACGCTCGAGGATCGCCGTCGCGGTCCGCTGGCCGAAGTCCGCCTCGAAGACCGCTGAGAGCGCCAGGCGGCGACCGGACCGGAGCGCCCGGACCCGATCCGAGCCCGGCTTAGGCTCCGACGCCATCGACCGTCACCGTGACCGACTCCAGCCGGAGGCCGAGGAGTCGCTCGACGGCCGCGCCGACGGCCACCCGCACCTGCTCGACGAGGTCCCCGAATGCCTGGCCCGGCCGGGCGACGATCCAGACGCGGACCCGGACGCCCTGGTCCGAGCAGTGGGTGACGACCGGGGGCCCGGCGAGGAGCGTTCGCCACGGCGGTCCGCCACGCGACACGCGGGCGACTCCCGGAATCTCGAGCGCGGCGAGCCGGACGATCTCGTCGACGACGCCCCGGTTCACCGACAGCTCCGGGCCGCTCATGTCGCGGGCCCCACGGCCTCGACCGGGGCGGGCGTCATGGCTCCGGCGGACGGGCGGAGCGCCTCGCCGATCATCTCCGGCACGCGCGTCCGGGCCATGGTCGCCGCCACTCCCACGCCGTAGCCGACCATCCGCCGACGGGCGCGACCGTGGGTGATGATCACCGTCCCGCGGACGCCGAGGAGCGGCGAGCCCCCGACCCGCTCGTAGTCGAACACGCCGCGGATCCGCTCGATGCTCGGGCGCATGAGCAGCCCGGCGATCTTGCCGCGGATCGACCCTCGGAACTCGCGCCGGAACAGGTCGAAGATGTAGCCGGACAGCCCCTCGAAGAACTTGATCACGACGTTGCCCACGACCGCATCGCAGACGACGACGTCGGCCTGGTGGCGGGTCAGGTCCTTGCCCTCGACGTTGCCGATGAAGTTCAGGTCCGTCTGATCCAGGAGCTCGGTCGCCTGCTGGATCCGGAGGTCGCCCTTGCCCTTCTCTTCGCCGATCGAGAGGAGGGCGACCCGAGGCGTCGGCACGCCGAGGACTCGCTGGCTGAAGATCGAGCCCATCCGGGCGTACTGGGCGAGGTTCTCCGCGCTCGAGTCCGGGTTCGCCCCGATGTCCAGGAGGACGAGGGTCCCGCTGTCGGTGATCATCTGGACGGCGAGAGCGGGTCGATCGACGCCCGGAAGCCTGCCGAGCCGGAGGACCGCCGCAGCCATCCCGGCGCCCGTGTGACCGGCCGTCACGAGGGCGTCCGCCTCGCCGCGCTTCACGAGGTCCATCGCGACGAGGATCGTCGAGTCCTTCTTCTCACGGAGGGCCATCGCGGGATGCTCGTCCATCCCGACGACCTCGGACGCGTGGACGATCGAGACGTTGGCGGGCAGCTCCCCCGCGATGCCGCGGACAGTCGGCTCGTCGCCGACGAGGATCAGGCGATCCTCGGGATGCGAACGGGCATGATCGATGGCGCCGGGCACGACCTCGGTCGGGCCGTGGTCGCCGCCCATCGCGTCGACGGCAATCGTGACGCCGTGCCCATCGTCGGAGGCGGCTCCGGCGGGCGACGGGTTCGGCCGATCGAGCGCGGCGACCACCTCAGGAGGCGGTGTCGGTCGCGGTCTGCTTGAGCTCGATCGCCTGGCGGCCCTGGTACCAGCCGCAGTTCGGGCAGACGTGATGCGCCAGCTTCGGCTCGTGGCAGTGGTCGCACTCCACGAGATGTGGCACGCTCAGCGCCAGGTGCGCGCGGCGCTCGCCCTGCCGGGCGTGCGAGACGCGTCGCTTCGGAACACCCACGGTCCGTCGTCTCCTTCGATGTCGGTGATCGGAGTCGTCTGGTCGGGCGGCCTAGGGTCCGGGACGCGCCGAGATGCCCGCCGCTCGGCGGGTCGAGCGCGGAGTGTACCCGATGGATCGCCCATCCGCGACCGTGCGCGCCGCCGACAACTCGCCACGCACCCGGCGTCGGGGGTGGTCAGTCCTCGCTCGCCGGGAGGAATGCCTTCAGCGCCTCCAGTCGCGGGTCGATGTCCTCATCGGGGTGGTCGTGGGCACCCTCGTCCAGGGGCAGGCCACAGACGACACAGAGCCCAGGACAGTCGTCGCGGTCGAGCGGCGCGATCGGCTCGTTCAGCAGGATCGCCTCGCGGATCGCCGGCTCGAGGTCGAACTCGTGGTGATCCGACAGCCGCAGCACCCCGGCTTCCTCGTCCTCGGGGCTGATCGTCGTCGGCTTGCCGGAGTGGATGTCGATCGTCGGCAGCGCCTCGTCCTCGATCTCGAGCTCGAGCGGAACGGTCATCGCCCGCAGGCACCGGGCACACTCGGTCGCGAGGACGACGGAGACATCCGCGGACACGAGGAGGCCGCGGTTCGTCCGGGCGAGATGGAGGCGGCCCGAGACGGGCGCTGCCAGCCGGAGGTCGTCGCCGGGATCGATCGTGACACCGTCGAAGGCGTAGTCGCGGACGGCTCCCGGGCCCTCCCCGAGGAGGCCGGCGACGTTCCAGACGAGGGGCTGGTCGTCGATCGCCCGGGTACGGGCCGGGCGATCCCCGCCGGTCATCGTCGAGCGGTGACGGTCGCGCCCTCGTCCGCGTCGATGTCGACCGGGATCCCGTCGTCGAAGCCGTCGTCGAGGCCGACCCCGTTCTGCTCGTCGGCCCGGAGATCGGCGCGGCGGGTGTCGAGCAGCTCGATGCCCTTCTTGATGCTCTGGAGCGTCCGGACGACGTCACCCTCCAGACCGACCAGGACGTTGACCGCGTACTCGTCGGCGCCGCGCCGGACGTCCTCCGAGTCCGACTCGGCCTCGCTGATGATCCGCTTGCTGTCGGCCTCGGCCTGCTGGGTGAGACCGCGCTCGTCGATCAGGAACGCGGCCTGCTCCTGGGCACGGGCGACGATTCGCTCGGCTTCCTCCTGGGCCTTCTCGATGATCCGCTCGCCCTCGGAGTTGATCCGCTTCGCGGCACGGACCTCCTCGGGCACGGCGACCCGCAATTCGTCGATCAGTCCGAGCGCCGCCGCCTGGTCGACGACGACGTTGTTCGTCAGAGGCAGCTTCTTGCCGTTCGCGATGATCGACTCGAGGCGCTCGACGAGGAAGATGATGTCGATCGGAGGGCCCTCCGTGGCGTCGATCGATCGCCGGCGACGGGCCGCGCCCGCGCGCCAGGGCGTCTCCCGGATTATGGCACGGCGGAAGGGCTCCGGAGCCTCCACCGGGAGCCCCGTGCTACTCGACGACGTCCATCCGCCGGATCCGGCGATCGGCGACGAACAGGAAGACGACGCCCCAGCCCGCCACGATCAGGGCGAGCGCCCCGGGCCCGAGATCGAGTGGTCCGTTGGACACGGGAACATCCGCGAACGCAAGACCGCCGGCGGCGTGGCCGAGCACCGCCTGCAGGGTCCGCATCGAGTTCGCCAGCGAGAGCTGTGGGACGGCCGCGAGTGGCGTGTCCGATCCCAGGGCCCGGAAGGCCGACAGCTGCGAGAGGAACAAATCCAGCAGCAGGACGAGCAACGCGACAAGGAACGCCAGGGCGCCCGACCGCATGAGCAGGCTCAGGAGCGCCGTGAGCAGGATGACGACGGAGGCGGCAAGGATGTCGGCAAGGACGAGCCCGATCGCGGCCGGCAGATCGATCGGGGCGGCCACCGGAAGCTCCGCGCCGACCACGGCCAGCCCCGCGGACAGGACGATCGCGACCAGCATCAAGGCGAGGAACATCCCGAGCGTGACCAGCAGCAGGCTGATCATCCGGGCCGCGAGGAACCGGCGCCGGTCGGCTGCCGCGAGCAACGACGTCCGAAGGGTCCCGAACCGGAACTCGTCGCCGACCGCGAGCGACGCGATCAGGGCCAGGGCGATGAGCGCGAACAGCGACGACGACAGGACGGTCAGCGGGGCCTGCGGCATGCCGTAGCGCTGGAGGGCCACGGCCTGGTCGGTCTCGTGCTGTGCGTTCCCGGCCTCGGCACCCGCCTGCGCGTCCGCGATGAGCTGCCGCAGCTGCTCGTCTTGCTCAGCCTGGGTCAGCCCGACGAACATCCCGGAGTCGACCAGCTCCTTCGTGTATGCCGCGCGATCGAAGGGCGGTGGGTCCTGGACGTCGCCCGCGTAGCCGTTGAGGAACGATGCGCCGGCGATCACCAGCACGCCGATGACGATGATCCAGAGATCGATACGCCGGCGGAGACGGAGCCAGTCGGCCCGGAGGAGCGCCCTCATCGGTCCGAGCTCGCCGCCGGGGCGGCGGCGGGCTCCCCCGCGACCGCGGATTGATCGTGATCGGCGGTGAGCTCGCGGAAGACCGACTCGAGGGACTGCCTGAGGATCCCGAGCTCGGCCGGATAGCAGCCGGCTTCGCCCAGGTCTCGATTGATCCGGGACGCGTCGCTCGATGGCGCATCGACCACGACGGCGTCGGCGGCCGGGGACGCCGGATCGAGGGTTGCGCGGTCGGGACCGAGGACCGCCACCGCCCGGATCGCTTCTGCCGGCGTGTCGAACCGGACGACGATCCGCTCACGACCGGCCAGCAGGTTCGTCGTGGGTCCCTCGGCCACGATCCTGCCCTCGCGGAGGATCGCGACCCTCGCGCAGAGCTGCTCGACTTCCGGAAGAACGTGGCTCGAGAGGAAGACCGTGGTTCCGTCGGCCGCAAGGCCGGCGATCAGCTCCCGGACGTCGACGACGCCGTTCGGGTCGAGTCCGTTCGTGGGCTCGTCGAGGATCACGAGCTCGGGCCGCCCGATCAGGGCCGTCGCGAGCGCCAGCCGCTGGCGCATCCCGGTCGAGAATCCGCCGGCCTTGCGTCGGGCGACGCTCGTGAGTCCCACCCGTTCGAGCGCTTCCGGGGCCCGCGCGGCCAGCGCGTTGGCATCCAGGCCGTGCGCGGTGCCGAACACGCGGAGGTTGTCGAGTGCCGACAGGTACGGGTAGAGGGCCGGGCGCTCGATCAGCGAACCGACCCGCTCGAGGACCGTCGCCCCGGGCGCGACCTGCTCCCCGAAGATCCGGCACGTCCCGCGGGTGGGCCACAGCAGGCCGGACAGGATCCGGATCGTCGTCGTCTTGCCCGCGCCATTCGGGCCCAGGAAGCCGTAGACACCGCCGGCCGGCACGTCGAGATCGATGCCGGCCACCGCGCGGGCTTCGGAGAAGTCCTTGACGAGCCCTCGCGTCTCGATGACCATCCGCGCCCCCTCGCGCCGGTCCCGGAGCCTCAGCCCCGCCTCAGTGCGCGGGACAGCCCGGCCATCGCCGCCGACGGAACCATCTCTGATACGTCGCCGCCGAACGATGCGATTTCCTTGACGAGGGACGACGAGACGTAGCCGTGCTCGACGGCCGTCATGAAGAACACCGTGTCGACCGCCGGCGCGAGGCGGCGGTTGTTGTGGGCGAGCTGCATCTCGGTCTCGAAGTCACTGATCGCCCGCAGGCCGCGGACGATGATGGCCGCCCCGGACCGGCGGCAGAAGTCGACGGTCAGCCCGTCGAACGTGTCGACGGTGATCTTCGCTGGGTCGAGGCCAGCCTCCTCCGCGAGCGAGGCATGGATGATGGAGACGCGTTCGTCGGCCGTCAGGAGCGGCTGCTTCCGCGGGTTGGCCAGGACGCCGACGATCACATGGTCGAAGACGCCCGCGGCCCGGCCGATGACGTCCAGGTGTCCGTTCGTGATCGGGTCGAACGAGCCCGGATACACCGCGATCGTCATCGTGGCTCGCCGCCCTCCGTGCGTCGGTAGAAGGTGAGCGCCGTCTCGCCGAAGCGGCGATCGCGTTCGACCGCCAGCATACCGAGCCGCTCGGGTGGCCGATCGCGCCAGAAATGCTTGGCGACGACGCGGGCGTTCGTCGCGAGCGGTGCGTCCGGCGCCCCGAGGATCGCCAGCACGCGCCGGAGGACCTCGGTGTCGGCATACGGCGGATCGACGACGACGACGTCGAACGGGGCGTCGAACGGGCCGCCGTCGAGCCAGCGGAGGGCGTCCGTCCGGATCACGACCGCCCGCGGGCCGTCGAGATGGGTCGCCCGGAGGTTCACGTCGATGACCGCCGCGGCGCCGGAGTCCTTCTCGACGAACGTCGCCGCGGCCGCGCCCCGGGAGAGGCCCTCGATCCCGGCCGCGCCACTGCCCGCGAACAGGTCCAGGACGCGGGCGCCCTCGAGATCCGGCTCGAGGATCGCGAAGAGGGTCTGCTTCACGCGATCCGCGAACGGTCGCGTGCCGGGTCCCGGGGCCCGGAGGCGGATGCCCTTCGCCGAACCTGCGATGACCCGCCCGGCGTCAGCCATGACGACCGGTCATGCGCCGCTGGCCGGGTCGCCCGCCCACACGCGCTCCAGCCAGCCCCGCTCCAGCTCGCGGCGGAGCATCGCCGCCTCCGGGGAGAGCCTGCCGGCGGGATCGAGGAGGGCCTCCGCGTGGTCGCGGGCAACCTTCGCGAGGGCGACGTGTTCGCGATTCTGGAGCGAGGCCACTCGCAGCCGCGGCAGTCCCGACTGGGCGAGGCCGAGGACGTCGCCCTCCCGTCGGAGCTCGAAGTCCTTCTCCGCGAGCTCGAAGCCGTCGCGGATCTCCGTCACGGCCTTGAGGCGGGCCTGGGCGGTCTCGTCCGTGGAGTCCGACACGAGGACGCAGAAGCTCTCCGCCGTCCCCCGCCCGACGCGGCCACGGAGCTGGTGGAGCTGGGCCAGGCCGAACCGATCGGCGCCCTCGATGACCATCATCGTCGCCTCGGGGACGTCGACCCCGACCTCGACGACGGTCGTCCCGACGAGCACGTCGAGCTCGCCGTCGCGGAAGCGGGCCATTTCGGCGTCGCGGTCCGCGGCCTTGATCCGGCCATGGACCATCCCGACGCGAAGCGGCGCCAGCAGGTCGCGGAGCCGCACCGCCTCGGCCTCGGCCGCCGGCGCGGACGAGTCGAAGATCGTCGGATTCGCGGCGGCGTCCTCGTCCGGCTCCGCCTCGTCGATCAGCGGGACGACGACGAACGTCCGATGACCGGCGGCCGCCTCCTGGCGGACGCGATCCCACGTCGACGCCAGCTGGTCCGGCTGGCGGATCCCCGTCCGGATCGGGATGCGGCCGGCGGGCGGCGTCCGCAGGTCGGAGACGTCGAGGTCGGCGTAGAGCACCTGGCCGAGCGTGCGAGGGATCGGCGTCGCGGTCATCAGCAGAACGTGCGGGGCATGCCCGCCGGCCTTTGCCTCCAGCTGGCCGCGCTGCTCCACGCCGAACCGGTGCTGCTCGTCGATGACGACGACACCGAGATGGGCGAACTCGACGCGCTCCTGGATCAGCGCATGCGTGCCGACGACGACCTGGGCCTGGCCGGACTTCACCAGCTCGCGGACGCGGGTCGCGACGGCCGCGGTCTGGGAGCCCGTCAGCAGCTCGACGGCGATCCCTGCGTCCTCGAGCAGTCCGGCGAGCGTCGCATGGTGCTGGCGGGCGAGGAGGTCCGTCGGCGCGAGGAGGGCGCCCTGCCGGCCGGCGAGCGCGGCCGCACCGAGCGCCCACGCCGCCACCGCCGTCTTGCCGCTGCCGACGTCTCCCTGGAGCAGTCGGAGCATCGGCGTCGGCCGGGCGAGGTCGGTCCGGATCGCCGCGATCGCGACGTCCTGGTCGACCGTGAGGTCGACGGCCTGGTCGAGCTTGCGGCGGATCGAGTCGACGACCGACGATCGGAGGCCGGCATCGGCGGCGTCGTCCACGTCGATCGGCTCGGCGGCATCGCGGCCGCGCTGGCGACGCCGGCCGACCATGCCGAGCTGGAGCGCGAGGAGCTCGTCGAACGCGAGGCGCCGGAGCGCGCCATCGCGACCCTCGAACGAGGCGGGGTAGTGCGCCTCCTCCAGCGCACCGACGATGCCGGCGAGCCCCTCCGTCTCGCGGATCGGGTCGGGCAGGTACTCCTCGTAGCCGCTGCCGGCGCGGTCGAGAGCCTCGCGCATCGCGACGCGAAGACGCGCGGCAGTCAGGCCCGCGGTGAGCCGGTAGACCGGGACGATCCGCCCGACGTGGAGCATCTCGTCATCCCGCCCGACGGGCTGGAAGTCGGGGTTGTCGAGAGTCAGCTTCCGACCGAACCGCTTGAGCTTGCCGGAGACGATGATCTCGGCGCCCGGGAAGAGGCGCCGCTCGATGTAGCGACGGCCGAACCAGGTCGCGTCGATCGTGCCGGTGGCGTCCTCGAGGACCGCGATCGTCCGCTGGATCCGCCGCCGGAACGACGGCTCGACCCGGACGTCGGCGACCTGCACCCGGGCGCTGACCACCGTTCCCTCCTCGACCCAGACGAGCTCACCGAGCTGCTTCATCTCGCGGAGGTCGTCGTAGCGCCGCGGCAAGTGGAACAGGAGCTGGCGAACGGTCAGGAAGTCGAGCCGGCGGCCGGCCCGCTGGAGGAGGTTGGCCGCACCGAGCCCGGAGTCCTTGAGCATCGTGTCGAGGAGCTCCGCGGGATCGGTCGGCGGCGGAGGCGTGGCCGGACGGCGCGCCGTGCGGCTCGGGGCAGGCCGCTTCGGGCGTCTCGGAGTCGGGCCGGTCACTCCCCTACTCGGCCGCGATCAGGTAGCGGTAGTGCGGCTGGCCACCGTGCACGACCTCGAACTCGGCGCCGACGTGGTCGCCGATCTTGCGAGCGATCGCCTCCGCCTCGAGCAGGGTCGCATCCTCGCCGTAGTAGAGGGTGATGAGCTCGGTCCCGGCCGGGAACGACTCGACCGCCTTGAGCACGGCCCGGTCGCGGTCCTTGTCGGCCGCGACGAGGCCGTCGTCCGGATCGAGCGCGATCGTCTGGCCCTTCTTCACCTTCATCCCGCCGATCTTCGCGTCGCGGACGGCCTCGGTGATCTGGACCGTTGCGAGGCCGCGGCCGGCGGCCGTCATCGGCTCGACGTTCGCGGCCGCGTCGCCGTCCGGATCGAATGCGAGCAGCGCCGCCACGCCCTCGGCTGCATTCCGGGTCGGGACGACGACGAGCCGCCGATCCTCGCAGATCCGCGCCGCCTGCTCCGCGGCGAGGCGGACATTCGGGTTGTTCGGCAGCAGGATCACCTCGCGCGAGCGCGCGAGCCGGGCGATCTTCAGGAGCTCGCCGGTGCTCGGGTTCGCGGTCTGGCCGCCACGGACGATGTGGGCGACGCCGAAGTCGCGGAACAGCTTCTCCAGGCCGTCGCCGGCGACGACAGCGACGATCGCGGGACCCAGGGCCGGATCGATCTCGACAGGCGTCGGACCGTGCGCTCCGTTTCCGGATGGCTCGGCCAGGTCGTCCGTCGCGACCCGTTTCGTCGGGACCCCGACCGCCGCCTTCGCTGTCTTCGCGACCACCGCGATCGACCCGCTCGCCTTCGCTACCGGGTCGCCCGCCGGCCGATCGCTCCCGCGGTCGCCGACGAACTCCGAGGCCCGGGCCTCGCGGACGTCGTCGGCCATCGTGTCGAGGTTCTCGACCGTGATCCGGGTCAGCGTCCCGAGTGAGAGGCCGTAGGCGATCACCTCGTCCGGCCGCTCGTTGTGGACATGGACCTTGACCATCCGCCGATCACCACCGACGAGGACGGAGTTGCCGATCGCCTCGAGGCGGGCCTGGATCGCCGTGACGTCGAGCGCGGTGTCCGGGGTCGCGGTCAGGATGAAGACCGTCTCGTAGCCGAACGCATCCGCCTCGAGCGCGGCGATCCCTGAGCGGAAGGCCGGGGCGACGGCGTGGCGTTCCTCCGCATGCTGGGCGGCGGCCCCACCGATGCCGGCCGACCCATGGACCGGCCGGCCCTGGACGCTGAGCAGCGCCCCCTCGAAGAGTCGGAAGAGCCCCTCCCCGCCGGAGTCGACGACGCCGGCCTCACGAAGGATCGGCAGGAGCGAGGGTGTCTTCGCGACGGATCGCCTGGCACCCTCGACGGTTGCCGTGAGGACCGATTGCATGCCGTCGTCCCGCTCGGCGGCCTCCACGGCCGCCACCGACGCTTCGCGGATCACGGTCAGGATCGTGCCCTCGACCGGCTTGCCGACCGCGCCGTAGGCCGTCTTCGTGCCGATCGTCAGCGCGTTGGCGAGATCCAGGCCGTTGAACCGCCGCTTTCCGGCCAGCCCCTCGGCGACGCCGCGAAGGATCTGGCTCGTGATCACGCCCGAGTTCCCGCGCGCGCCCATCAGCGCGCCGTGGCTGACCGCGGCCGCGATCCGCTCGGCCGGAGCATCGCGACCCGCCGCCTCGGCCTCCTCGAGCGCGGCGCGAACGGTCGCGAGCATGTTCGTGCCCGTGTCCCCATCCGGGACCGGGAAGACGTTCAGGGCGTTGATCTCGTCGACGTTCGCCTCGAGCTGGGCGACGGCGCTGCGGATGGCCTCGAGGAGGCCGGCCCCGGTGCAGTGGCTGCGTGCCATCAGGCGACGTCGGTCCCGCTGGCGGCAAGGTCGTCCGGGGCGATGCCGTCCGGCTGTCCGGCTCGAGCGTCGACAGGACCACCCGGGAGCGCTTCGAGCGGGCCGGTTCGCAGGCCGTCGACGTGGATCGTGAGGCGCGCGACCTCGCGCCCGAGGGAGCGCCGGATCGTGTAGCGGACCGCGGAGTCCACCTGGCGGGCGACCTCCGCGACCGGCAGGCCGTGGGCGATCGTCAGGTCGAGGTCGACCGTCAACTCGCTCCCGAGCCCGACCCGGATCCCGCGTGGAGCGATCCCGAGCCACCCGCCGATCCGGTCGACCCAGCGGTCTCCCGCGAACCCGGTGACCCCGTACGAGCCGAGCGTCGCCGCGCGGACGAGATCGGTCAGCGCGCGGCGGCTGACGAGCGATCGGCCGGGTGTGGGGGTGGGCGGGTCGGTCGGCACGCCGCGGGCATCCTCCCTCAGGCTGGGTCGTGGACGCGCGCTGGCCTCGAGCGCGAAGCGGGTGCTATCATACCGCCCCGCTCGCGCCTTCCAGCCGAGCCCGTCCGTGCGTCCGCGTCCGGACTCGAGCCCGATCAACCCGCTTCCACTTCGTTCGAGGACCACGATGGCCCGCTCCTGTGCGATCTGCGGCAAGGTGTCGATGGGCGGATTCAACCCGCAGTCGTCGGGGATGAACCGCGTCCGCGCCCACCGCCGCTACCAGCCGAACCTCCAGCCCTTCACGATTCGCGAGAAGGGCACCGAGGTCAAGGCGCTCGTCTGCACCCGCTGCCGCCGGACCGCCCTGAAGTCCGCGAAGTAACGCCCGGGCCCGCGCGGCCCGCTCGACGAACCGACGCCCGGCCTCACCGCCGGGCGTTTCCGTGTCCGGACCCCGACCACCCGGATGCCCGAAACGGTGAGCGGCTCGTCGAGACGCGTCAGCGATCGGCCGTGTCCAGCCAGATCGTGAACGGGCCGTCGTTCACCAGCTCCACGGCCATCACTGCACCGAAGCGGCCGGTCGCGACCCGGACGCCGAGGTCCCGGAGGGCTGACGCGAACTGCGCGTAGAGCCGCTCCGCCTGCTCGGGCGGCGCGGCGCCGGTGAACCCGGGCCGGCGTCCACGTCGCGTGTCGGCGTAGAGCGTGAACTGGCTGACCACCAGGACCTCGCCGCCGACGTCGGTCAACGACAGGTTCGTCTTCCCGTCCGGGTCGTCGAAGATCCGCAGCTCGGTGCACCGACGCGCGAGCGCGTCCGCGGTCGCCTCGTCGTCGTCCGGGCCGACACCGAGCAGCACCACGAGCCCGGCGCCGATCTCCCCGACCGTCTCCCCGTCGACCCGGACGCGCGCGCCCGACGTCCGCTGGAGCAACGCCCGCACGCCTCAGCCGCCGCGAGGTCGGGTCGATCGCGCGTGGCCGGAGTCGCCTGTCCGGGAACGCGCCACGACGTCGCCGTCGCCGAGGCCCGGCCGCTGGGTCGACGGCGACTGAACGCCGTGCTCGGCGATGTACGCCTCGCGCCAGCGATCGGCTTCCTCGAGATATCGCGTTCGGTCGGCGGCATGCCGTTCGACGGTCAGCGTCTCGGCAGACGCCGGGACGAGCAGGTCGTAGTCACGGATGCCGTCGGGATTGAAGCCGCCCGATCCGCGGAGCGGGATCACCGGGATGCCCCCGGCCTCGATGTCCGCCATGAACCGCCACGCGAGATGTTTCGGGAGCTGGGTGAACGTGACCATCGCATCGCGCGGGATCGGCGGCTTGCCGTCGTTCAGGCGGTACTGGTAGCCCTCGTCGGCGAGGGCCCGGACCAGGCGGATCTCGCGGCCCATGTCGCGGCCCCTGATCCAGAGGACGGAGCCGACGACGAGGATGTCGACGCCCAGTCCGCCGACGAACTCGGCGGACTCGCGGTTGACGCCGCCGTCGACGTGGACCTCGGCGCCGACGGGCTTGTGCGACAGGTACTCGCGGGCGGCGAGGATCTTCTCGGCCGCCACGTCCTTCATGAACACCTGGCCACCGAAGCCCGGCTCGACGGTCATGACGAGGACGATGTCGAGCAGGTGCCGGTACGGCTCCAGCGCCGACAGCGGCGTCTTCGGCTTGACGGCGAGCCCGGCTGCCCGGCCGGCCTTCCGGATGGCGAGGAGCGCCGGCTCGATCTGATCCGCGTCCACCTCGACGTGGAACGTGATCGAGTCGCAGCCGGCCGCGAGGAAGTCGTCCACGTACTGGAGTGGGTCGCTGATCATCAGGTGCGCGTCGAGCGGCAGCTCTGTCCGCGGCCGGATTCCCTCGATCATCTTCGGCCCGAAGGTGAGGTTCGGGACGAAGTGGCCGTCCATGATGTCGATGTGGAAGCGGTCCGCCCCTTCCTTCTCGGCCCGCCGGACCGCGTGCGCCATGTTCGAGTGGTCCGCGTCGAGGATGCTGACCGCGACTCGGGCCCGTCCTCCGGCCACGGCTACTCCCCCACCCCGGACGGAACCGGCTCGTGGCTGCGCTCGCCACGAAGGGCATGGGCGCTCTCATCGACCAGCCGGGCGCGACGGCGGGCGACCGCTGCGGGCGGCGGCTCGCCGGCGCGCTCCGCAGCGAGCTGGCCGCAGGCCGCGCCGATCTCCTGGCCGCGGTTCCGTCGGATCGTCGCGGTGACCCCGGCCGCGGCCAGGGTGGCGGCGAACGCCTCGATCACCGCGTCGGGTGACGCGCTCCACGGAGTGTGGGCGACCGGGTTCATCGGGATCAGGTTGACATGCGCGTGGTCGCCGCGGAGGAGCTCCGCCATGGCCCGTGCGTCCTCCAGCGTGTCGTTGATCCCGCCGATCATGGTCGTCTCGTAGGTGACGCGGCGGCCGGTTGCGGCGGCGTGGTCGCGGGCCGCGGCGACGACCTCGGCGATCGGCCAGCGGCGGTTCAACGGCACGAGCACGTCGCGCAGAGGATCGCGGGCCGCATGGAGGGAAACCGCGAGCGTGAACTGCGGCCCGAGGGCGGTCAGCCGGCGGATGCCCGGGACCACGCCGGATGTCGAGACGGTGATGTGCCGTGCGCCGAGCCCGAACCGCGCACGGTCGTTGAGCGCGTCGACGGACGCCAGGACTCGATCGAGGTTCAGGAGTGGCTCGCCCATGCCCATGTAGACCACGTTCGTCAGGCGCCGCCCGGTCGACGCCAGGCGGCGGGCCGCGTGACGGACCTGGTCGACGATCTCGGCCGTCTCGAGGTCGCGGGTGAACCCCAGCTCGCCGGTCGCGCAGAACGGGCAGCCGACCGCGCACCCGGCCTGGCTCGAGATGCAGAGCGTGTGCCGCTCCCGCTGCGAGCCGCGCGCCGGGTAGCGCATCAGGACGGATTCGACGAGCGCGCCGTCCGACAGCCGGTGGAGCGCCTTCTCGGTCAATCCGCCGTCGGACAGGCGGACCTCGGACGTGCCGACCGTGTCGAAGCGGAAGGCCGCCTCGAGCTCGGAGCGGAGGCCCGCCGGCAGGGGGTGGACGTCGTCGAGGCTCGTCGCCGGGCTCCGCCAGACCGCGTCCGCGACCTGCCGTGCGCGGTACGCCGGGTGGCCGCGTTCAGTCAGCCAGGCGGCGAGGTCGTCGGGGAGGACCCCCGACAGGCCGGGCCGCGGATCGCCCGCCGAGATGACCGGCAGCCCGAGATCGGCGGGAGTCATGCCCACCCGCCGAGTCTACGCGGACCCGACGGCGCGGCCGGCGGTCGCGATCGTCCGGCCGAGGATCGAGGGACGGCCACGGAGGAACGCCTCGCCGGACATCGGCCGTCCGCCGGCCGGCTGGACGTCGACGAGGACGAGCCGGCCGTCGGCCGTCGCAAGCGCCAGTCCGGCTTCATCCGGAACGATCCGCCCGGGCTCATCGTCCGCATCCGAGGGGACCACCGCGCCCGAGAGGACCACGAGCCGCAGCCCGTCGGTCTCGAGGAACGTGCCGGGCCACGGGAGGTACGCCCGGACTTGTCGCTCGAGCAGCCATGCGGGGCTGCGCGGGTCCAGTCGGCCATCTGAGCGGTGCAGCGGCCTCGTCAGCGTGGCGCCCTCCGCGGGCTGGGGCCGTGCCGGCAGGGCCCCATCCAGCCACGGATCCAGCGCCCGGGCGAGGACGCCGGAAGCGGCGATCGCGAGCCGGGCTTCCAGCGCAGGCGCCGTCTCATCGCCGCCGAGGGTGGATCGCTCGCTCGCGACGATCGGGCCCGTGTCGACGCCGGCGTCCATCCGGATCAGGGTGACGCCCGTCTCCGTGTCGCCCGCAAGGATCGCGCCCGGGATCGGCGTCGCCCCGCGGTGGCGCGGCAGCAGCGACGGGTGGAGGTTCAGCGCCCCGAAGGGTGCGTCGAGGAGCTCTTTCGGCACGATCTGTCCGTAGTCGGCGAGGACGACGAGCTCTGGATCGAGGCCGAGCAGGTCGCCGATCGACGCGGGGTCCCGGAGCCGCTCGGGGGTCGTGACCGGGAGGCCGAGCTCACGGGCCTGCGTGTGGATGGGTGTCCGCGTCTTGATCTGGCGTCGTCCGATCGGCCGCGGCGGCGCGGTCACGACCGCAACGATCTCGATCGATGCGTGGGCCGCGAGGCGTCCGAGGGTGGGCTGCGCAAAACGACCGCTGCCGAGGAAGATCGTCCGAACGGGTCGGTCGCCGTCGCGCGCAGGACGCCCCTCGGCATTCCCGGCCGTCGGCCACGTCACGCGAGGGCCCGCGCCGCCTTGTCGGTGTCGACGTGCTGCCACCCGTCGTCGTCGGCGTGCTCATCGTCGTCCGCGCCGATCGGGATGAGCTCGTCCATCGACTCGAGGTAGTCGATGAACAGCTTGCCGTCGAGATGGTCCAGCTCGTGCTGCAGCGCGCGCCCCAGCAGCCCGGACCCCGCGACCTTGATCTTCTTGCCGTTGCGGTTCTGGGCCACGACCCAGACCTTCTCGCGGCGCGTCACGTAGGCGTAGTACCCGGGCAGCGACAGGCAGCCTTCCAGGTCGCGATCGTCGCCCGCCGTCCGGACGATCCGCGGGTTGATCAGCTCGTACAGCTGGTCTGCCACCTCGATCACGCAGGCCTGGAGCGCCTCGCCGACCTGCGGCGCGGCCAGTCCGACGCCGGGCGCATTGCGCATCGTCTCGGTCATGTCGTCGAGCAGGCCGTGGAGGAACTTGCCGAAGCTGTCGACCGGCTGCCCCCTCAGGCGGAGGCGCGGGTCACCAAGGAGGACGATCGGGCGGACACTCATGGCCGGAGAGTATATCCGCGGACCCGCGGTGGCCCGCGCCGCCTGGACGGTGGCACGCCGCGACCAGGGTGGAGGGTCCGGACGTGTGCCGGCCCGGCGGACCGGGCGTCGATCAGTTGGGCGAGATCTCGTCCTTGGCCTTGTCGACGACCTGGTCGATCGCCTCCTCGGCATCGGCCACCGCCACGCCGCCACCGGCGTCGTGACCGTTCGATCCGTTGTCTTCCTCGGCGGATTTCGCGCGGAGCTCGGCCGCCCAGTGGCGTGACTTGGCGGCGAGCTTCTCGCTCGCGTCGGCGGTCGCATCGGCGGCCCGGACCGCGAACGGACCGGCTCGATCGGCGGCAGCCGCGGCGAGCTCGGCGGCCTTCGCCCCGACCTGTCGGGCAACCGGCGCAGCCTGGGTCGCGACCGAATCGATCATCGACTGGAGCTGGCTGAGCATCTTCTCGCCGGTCGCCTTCGCGTCCGCGCTCCCCGGCTGGTCGTCGCTCGTCCAGCCGAATGTCTCGTCCGACACGTTCCCGATCGTCTCCGCCCCGCCGGCGACGGCATCCGCCACCGCCGCCTCGGCATCACCGGCCTTGGCGTCAATCTCGCCCGCTGCGTCGGCTGCGTGACTCTTGATCTCGTTCGTCGCGTCGTTGATGTCGTCCATGGCGCCCTCCTCTTGGTCGAATGCATTGTCCTCCGGATCGGCCGCTGGTGCCGAACGGCGTGACAGGGTCCGTCAGAGCAGGCTGTCGGGGTCCACGTCCACGGACCACGGCGGCTCCAGCCCGCCGTCGAGCAGGGCGCTCGGGTCGGAGCCGCGCAGGACCAGGTTCCAGCGCCAGCGGTCGGCCCGTCGCGCGATGTAGGCGGGCGCCGGCCCGAGGACGACGCTGTCGCTCCCACGCTCCGCCGCTCGCTCGCGCAGCCGATCGGCCATCGCGGAGGCCTCGCGCTCGGCCGCGTCACGGTCGGGCAGGCCGACCGTGAGCTTCACGAGCGCGCCGAATGGCGGCGAGCCGAACCGACGACGGAGGTCGAGCTCGCTGTCGTAGAACGTGGCCGCGTCGTCCGTCGCTACGGCCTGGATCGCCGGATGATCCGGCTGATAGGACTGGATGATCGCGAGCCCGGGCCGGTCGCCGCGACCTGCGCGGCCCGCCGCCTGGGCGAGGAGCTGGTAGGTCCGCTCGGCCGCCCGCTCGTCCGGCAGGTTCAGGGCGACGTCGGCCGACACGACACCCACGAGGGTCACCGCGGGGATGTCGAGGCCCTTCGTGACGAGGCTCGTCCCGACGAGGATGTCCAGCGAGCCGCTCGAGAAGGCGTCGATGACCCGCTCCCCGGCGCCACGACGCTCGACGACGTCGCGGTCCAGCCGCCCGACACGCAGCTCCGGGAACCGCTTCCTGACCTCCTCCTCGACGCGCTGCGTGCCGCCGCCCAGGTAGCGGATCCGCGGCGAGCCGCAGTTCGGGCACCGGGTCGCGATCGGGGTCGCCCGGCCGCAGTGGTGGCACCGGAGCGTCGTGCCGGCCTGGTGATAGACGAGCGGGCGCTCGCATTCCGGGCAGGTCTGGACGTGGCCGCAGTCGCGGCACAGCACGACCGACGCCGTCCCCCGTCGGTTGATCGTGAGGATCGCCTGGTCGCCGGCGCCCTGGTCCAGCGCCGTGATCGTCTCGACCAGGCGGTCGGACAGCAGGCCGCGGTTGCCTGCCTTCAGCTCCTCGCGAAGGTCCACGACCTCAACGCGCGGACGCGCGCCGGTGGGCCGCGACGGCAGCACGACGCGCCGGTAGCGCCCCTCGCGGGCGCGCCCGATCGATTCGACCGCCGGCGTCGCGCTGCCGAGGACGATCGCCGCGCCCGCGAGCTCGGCCAGCCGAATCGCCGTGTCGCGAGCCTGCAGCCGCGGCGTCCGATCGCTCTTGTAGGCGGCGTCGTGCTCCTCGTCGACGACGATCAGCCCGACGTCCGCGAGCGGCGCCGCGACCGCCAGCCGCGTCCCGACGACGACGTCGGCGTCGCCGCTCCGGATCCGCCGCCATTCGTCGGCCCGCTCGCCGTCGCCCAACGCTGAGTGGAGCAGCGCGACCCGGACGTCCAGGTCCGCCCGGAGCCGATCGACCAGGGGGAGGGCAAGGGCGATCTCCGGGACGAGGACCAGGGCCGGCCGGCCGCGCTCCAGGGACGCGACGATCGCCTCCACGTAGATCGCGGTCTTGCCTCCGCCGGTGACCCCATCGAGCAGGACGGGCCGCGGATCGCCCGCGCCGATCGCGTCTCGGATCACGGCAACGGCCTCGGCCTGGGCTGCGGTCCAGGTGCTGCCAGCCGGGCGGCCGCCTCGGAGCCCGACCGGCCGCGTCGCGAGCGGACGGCGCGGTCGCTCGCGGACGTCCACCTCGACGAGGCCGCGTCGCACGAGGGACGCGATCGTCGCCGTCCCATGGCGATCTCCGAGGGGAGCGCCCGGGAGGCCGGGACCCGTCGAGTCCGGCGCGCCGTCGAGGAGCTCGACGAGCGCCGCGCGTTGCCGGGGACCGAGGGGCCGCCCCACGACGGGCGATCCGCCCGCAACCGCCTCCGCGGCCGCCAGGCCGTTCGGCGTGACGCGGATCCAGCGTTCGTAGCGCGGGCCGGCGCCCGCCGCGAGGAGCGTCCAGTCGAGGGAGACGAGATCGCGGTCCGCCAGTGCTCGGAGCCGTCGGATCAGGCCCGCCCGACCCTCGGCCGACACGAGGTCGCGGACGGGTCGCTCGCCGCGTGCGAGCTGGTCGAGGAGGTCGCGGTCACCGGGAGCGAGATCCGATGGCGCGTCGGCTTCGGTGCGCTCCGCGACGAGCTCCAGCCGCTCCAGCAGCCCCGGCGGCAGCATCGCCCGGACGACGATCGCCGGCGGTGCGAGATAGTGGTCGGCGATCCAGCCGCCGAGGCGGAGCGACAGCGGTGGGAGCAGCGGCCCGTCGGCGCGAACGCGCGACGCAATGGGCTTCGCGTTGATCCCGTCCGGTGGCGGTGCGTCGCCGAGGACGACGGCAACGGCCTGCCGGCGCCCGAACTCGACGAGGACCGCCTCGCCGGCCTCGAGATCGGCGAGCTCCGCCGGCACGAGATACGTGTACCGGCGGATCCCACCTCCCCCGGCCGCATCGATGGCGACGGCGACGTGACGCGCGGCCGACGCCGGGACGTCGAGCAGGGCGTCCACGCGTCTCGACTCAGACGCGGACGCGGCGCGTCGGGTGGAGACGGTGTTCGTCGGCGATGATCTCGTCGATCGTTGCCGCGGTCTGCTCGACCTGACCCGTCTCGTTCGTCACGACGTGGTCGTAGTCGCCGGCCCGCGCGAGCTCGATCGCCGCATCGCGCTGGCGGACCTCGAGCTCCTCGGCCGTCTCGGTGGCGCGACTGCGGAGCCGCTCGAAGAGCTCTTCCTGCGACGGCGGGACGACGAAGATCAGCAACGCCTCCGAGACCTGTTCCTTGACGACCTTGGCGCCCTGCACGTCGATCTTCAGGATCACGTCGCGACCGGCGACGAGCGCTTCGCGCACCTCCATGCGCGGCGAGCCGTACCAGTTCTGATGGACGTCGGCGGCCTCGAGGAAGCCTCGCGCCTTGTAGATCCGGATGAATTCGTCGCGGTCCACGAAGTGGTAGTCCACGCCGTCGGTCTCGCCGTTTCGTGGCCGGCGGGTCGTGCAGGTGACCACGTAATGCCGGTCGCCATCACGGCCGCTCGATCGCTCCAACCCGCGGAGCGCCTGGATGATCGTGTCCTTGCCGACCCCGGATGGGCCCGAGATGATCACGAGCATGGCCCCGGGTGCGCCGTCGACGACGAAGTCCGGTCGCCCGGGGTCCCGCTGGATGTCGAAGGGCTCGTCGCTCATCGGCGTCCCTCCGGCCCGGCCAGGTCGTTGTCGCCGGCACGCAGGCCGTCGAGCACGCGCTCCAGCTCGACGGGGAGCGGCGCCTCGGCGCGGATGAGGCTGCCGTCGCTCGGCGACGTGAGCTGGAGGCGCCAGGCGTGGAGGAACAGCCGCTCGAGCGGCGCCCCGCCCGGCCCGGGTCGCGGTCCCTTCCGCGATGTCCCCGTCCCGTAGACCGGGTCGCCCGCGACCGGATGACCGATCGCCTCGAGATGGACCCGGATCTGGTGCGTCCGGCCGGTGACGAGATCGAGCTCGAGGAGCGTCCAACCCGCGAACCGCTCGCGGACGCGGTAGCCGGTCGTCGACGCGCGACCGTCCGGCACGACCGCCATCCGCGTCCGGTGCTTCGCGTCGCGACCGATCGGCGCCTCGATCCGGCCGACCTCCGCGGCGACCTCGCCAAGAACGAGGGCGAGATAGGTCTTCTTGATCCGCCGCGCCTTCAGCTGGGCCATCAGCGAGTGCTGCGCGGCGTCGGTGCGGGCCACCATCAGCAGACCGCTCGTGTCGCGATCGAGGCGATGGACGATTCCGGGCCGCTGGACGCCCGCGATGCCGCCGAAGCCTCCCGGCCCGGCGTGGGCGAGGAGCGCGTTGACGAGCGTGCCGCCGGCGTGGCCGTGCGACGGATGGACGACCAGCCCGGCGGGCTTGTCGACGATCAGCAGGTCGGCGTCCTCGTGGACGACCGTGACCGGGATCTCCGGAGCGGGAGCGAGCTCGAGCGGGACCGGCTCGGGCACGACGAGCCGCAGCTCCGCGCCCGGCCCGATGACCGCGTTCGCCTTCAACGGCAGCCCGGCGGCGGTCAGGTTGCCCGCGGAGATCAGCTTCTGGACGTGGCTTCGGGAGAGGCCCGTGACGTCGGCGACGTAGCGATCCACGCGCTGGAGCGCGGCGCCGGGCGGAACCTCGAGGGTGTGGGTGCCGGGTCCCGTCATGGCGGGCCCTCCGGGCGGTCGGACGCGGCCACCGCGCCGGCCGCGGCGACCGGGTCGGCGGCGGCAGCCGGGTCGTCCTCATCCCAGGGGTCCTCCTCGCCGTCCCGGAGCGGTCTCGTCGAGCGCTCCCCCGGGCGGGACGCGGCCGGCGGGGCGCCGTCCACGAGCGACGGCCGGAGGGCCGCGATGAACAGCAGCAGGATCGCCAGGCTGATCGCGCTGTCCGCGACGTTGAACGTGTAGAACCGGGCGTCGCCGATGCCGACGTCGACGAAGTCGACGACGTAACCCAGGCGCAGGCGATCCAGCATGTTGCCGACTGCCCCGCCGAGGAGCAGGCCCAGGGTGATCGTCAGATAGACGTTCCCGCCCGATCGGGCGTGGTAGATCACGATCAGGGCGATGACCGCGATCGACACGATCCCGAACATCAACGCGTTGTCCTTGAACAGGCCGAAGAGCGCCCCGGTGTTCTGCCCGAAGACGATCCGGAGGTAGTCGCCGATCACCCGGATCGACTCGCCCGGGTCGAGGTTGGAGGTGACCGCGAGCTTGGCGAGCTGATCGACCACGACCACGCCGGCGGCGAGCCCGAAGAACACGACCCAGCGGGCGCCGGGTCCGAACGACCGGGTCGTCTCCTTCGCGACCGCCGGCGGGACGGGCGTGGAGGTCATCGACTCGGTCACGATCCCGAGCCCGATCCGGCGACACGGCGGATCGCGATCGTGACCGGCGCCGCCGACAGCTCGACGGTTGCCGCGGCCTCCGCCGCGGTCGGAGGAGCGGCGGATCGATGGACGGCAGCGGCGAGCGTGTCTTCGGCGACCGAGTCGAGGTGGACGGCAACCTCGTCGGTCAGGCCCTCGACCCACAGCTCGATCCGATCGTCCAGCGCGAGGCCGGCGTCCTTGCGGAGATCCTGGATGGCTCGCTGGAGCTCCCGGGCGTCTCCCTCGGCCCGCAGCTCGTCGGTCAGCTGGGTGTCGATGACGACAACGAGGCCCTCGTCGTGGGCAACGGCCGTCCCGGGCCGCGGGCTGGCGAGGATCTCGACCTCGTCCGGCGCGAGGGTGATGCCGGCCAGCGTCACCGACCCGTCGGGGTGGTAGTCCACGGCGTTCTCACGGGCGGCGGCCATGATCGCGGGGATCGCCGCCCCGTGCTTCTTGCCGATCCTGGGCAGGAGCGGCTTGACGCGGCGCTCAACGAGCTCCGACTCGTCGCCGATCAGCTCGACCGAACGGACGTTGACCTCGTCGCGGATCAGCGCGATCAGGGCATCCCGATCCGTGAGGTCGCCGCCGGGCAATGCGAGCCACAGCCGCGCGAGCGGCTGCCGCGTGCGGATGCCGGCCGAGCCCCGAAGCGTCCGCGCCAGCTCGACCGCCGTCCGCGTTGTCTCCATCGCGCGCTCCAGCGACTCGTCGCGGGCGGACGCGAGCTCGTCAGCCGGCCACCGCGTCAGGTGGACGGAGTCCGGCGCGCCGGCGACGTCGGCGGCGAGGTTGCCGTAGATCGAGTCGGTGACGAAGGGGAGGATCGGCGCAGCAATCCGGGCGAGCGCCAGGAGGGCCGTGTGGAGCGTCGCGAACGCAGCCGCTCGATCCGCCGCATCGTCGTTCCGCGAGAACCGCTTCCGCGACAGGCGGAGGTACCACGTGGAGAGGTCGTCGATGAACGTCGAGATCGCCCGGGTGGCACCGACCGCATCGACGTCCGCGAGGCGATCGCGGGCGATCGCGGCCGTCGCCGCCGCGCGCGACCTGATCCACCGGTCGAGGACGGTGCCCCTTCCCTGCCCGACCGCCGAAGCAGCCATGGCCGACCCCCCAGGCGACCAGCCGGCCAGCCTGGCATATGTCACGAAGAACGCGTAGACGTTCCAGAGCACGAGAAGCTCGCGGCGGGCCTCGTCGGCGGCGTGCCAGCCGAAGTTGATGTTCTCCTCGGGACGCGACTTGAGGAACAGCCAGCGCATGACGTCGACGCCCATCCGTTCGGCCGCCTCGTCGAAGTCGATCGCATTGCCCCAGCTCTTGTGCATCGGCCGGCCGTCCTCGCCGAAGACGAGGGCGTAGCCGAAGATCGTCCTGAACGGCGGTTCGCGCCGGAGGACCGTGGACATCGCGAGCATCGAGTAGAACCAGTTGCGGAACTGGCCCGGGAAGCTCTCGGTGATGAAATCCGCGGGGAACCACTCCCGCCAGTAGTCCGGATCCTCGCGGAAGTGGACGGTGGAGAACGGAACGATCCCGGCGTCGAGCCACGGGTTGCCGACGTCCTTGATCCGCTCGACGGGCTCGCCGCACGATTGACACGCGATCGTCACCGCGTCGACGTGCGGCCGGTGTGGCGTATGGCCCTCCAGCGCCTCCCAGCCGGCGACGGCCCGCTCATGGAGCTCGTCGCGGCCGCCGACGACGTCGAACGTCCCGCACCGCTTGCAGTCGTAGATCGGCAGCGCCAGGCCCCAGTAGCGCTTCTTGCTGATCATCCAGTCGTGCATGTTCAGGAGCCAGTCGAGCTCGCGGTCGTAGCCGAATCCGGGGATCCACCGGATCTGGTCGACGACCTCCATGATCTGGTAGCGGAGGCTGGCATCGACCTCGGCGGGGGTCAGCGCCGCGCGCGGCCTGTCGTACACCGGCCCCATCGAGATATACCACTCGTCGACGAGACGGAAGACGAGGGGCGTCTCGCAGCGCCAGCAGTGCGGATAGCGATGCAGGTACGGCTCGAGCCGGTAGAAGCGGTCCTCGCGCTTCAGGTGCTCGACGATCGGGTCGGTGACGTCGCGCACGTCGCGGCCGGTCAGCGACCCGAACCCCTCCACGACGATCCCGCTGTCGTCGAGCGGGGCGATCATCGGCAGCCCGAGGGCCTTGCCGAGTGCATGGTCCTCCGCACCGCAACCGGGGGCGATGTGGACGATCCCGGTCCCTTCCTCCTCGCCGACCTGGTCCCAGGCGACGACGCGGTGCTCGTACGGCGCATCAGCGGCGATCGGTGAGGCGCCCGCGGCGAAGGCCTTGCGGACCGCCGCGAGGTCGTCGAACGGACCCGCGTAGCGCCAGCCGGCGAGATCCGATCCGGGGCGTTCCTCGAGGATCTCGAACGGACCGCTCAGGGCCTGCTTGAGCGTCCCCTTGCCGAGCCAGTGGATCGAATCGCCCTGGCGGACCTTGACGTACCGGAGCTCCTCGCCGACAGCCGCCGCCACGTTCGAGGTGAGGGTCCACGGCGTCGTCGTCCAGACGAGCAGGTCCTCCCCCGGCCGGTCGACGAGCGGCAACCGGACCGTGAGGCCCGGGTCCTCGCGATCCGCGTAGCCCTCGTTCATCTCCATCTGCGAGATGCCCGTCCCGCAGCGGGCGCACCACGGCATCGTGTCATGGCCCTTGTAGAGCCAGCCGCGTCGGTGGCATTCCTTCAGGAAGCCCCAGATCAGATCGTTGTTCTCGTTGCTGAACGTGAAGTAGCTGCCACCGACATCCGGCATCCCGAGCCGCCCGACGAGCATCTCGATCGTGTCGGTGACGGGTCCGCTCGGGCCCTGGATCGTGGCGATGGCGGCCGGATCAGCGGCGAGCAGATCGCGCAGCCGAGTCAGCTCGTCGGGGTCGTTCCAGTCCATCCACATCCCGAGCCGGATGCTCTGCTCGGTCTGGCGCGCGGCGAACGTCAGGACGCGCTGCTTGCAGAGCGAGACGAACTCCGCGATCCCGTGCTCCTCGATGTCCCGCTTGCTCGTGAAGCCGAGGTCGCGCTCGACGTTGACCTCGACCCACAGCCCCTGGCAGTCGAACCCGTTCTGCCAGCGCTGGTTCTCGCCGAGCATCGCGTGGAAGCGCTGGTAGAGGTCCTTGTAGGCGCGGCCCCACGCGTGATGGACGCCCATCGGGTTGTTGGCCGTGATCGGGCCGTCAAGGAAGCTCCAGTGCGGCCCGCTCGCGTTCTGGGCCCGAAGCCGCTCGAACGTCCGCCGCTCGCGCCAGTCGGCGAGGATCGCGTGCTCCTGGGCGACAAGGTCGGGCTTCGCGCTGACGGGTCGGAACATCGGGCCTCGGACTGGGGCGGCACCGGGGTCGGGACGTTGAACGGCCGATCAGTCGACGGGAGCCGGCCGGCCATGTCCCAATGATCCGGACGGCGCCCGGCGGGTCCCGGCGACGGTTGCCGGGTGTCCGGGTATCCTACCCGCGATGCAGCACGCGCAGGAGTCGCGGCCGCGGGCGAAGTCCCCGTTCTTCGCCGCGTTCCTCTCCCTCCTCTTCCCGGGTCTCGGACATGCCTATGCCGGCGCCTACCAGCGTGCGCTGGGCTTCGCCGCGCCGCTGATCCTCGGGGCGGCCTTCCTCGCCGGGGTCGTCCTTCGGATGAGCCCGCCGCAGCTGATCGCCTTTGTCCTGACCCCGTGGGTCCTGCCCGGGGTGTTCGTCCTGAACCTCTTCCTGCTCCTCTATCGGCTGGTGGCGATCGTCGACGCCTATCGCGTGACCGTCTGGCTGAACGCCGTCGCCGCGAATGGCGGCGGACGGCTCGGCCGGCCGCGGCTCGTGTTCCATCCGCTGTCGCTCGCCGGCCTGTTCGCGGTCCTGCTCGTGATGTCCGGCGCCCACGTCGTCGTCGCCCGCTACGACCTGATGGCGCTCGGTGCCCTCAACGACCCGTGCGTCTTCGTCAGCGACCAGACGCCCGACACCTGCTCGGCCGACTCGGCCTCCCCGTCGGATTCGGGCTCGACCTCGGCCCAGCCGACCGACGAGCCGATCGACTCGCCATCGCCGACGGACACGCCGCCCCCGGTCCAGGGCTCGGACCTGCCCGACGCGACCATCCCACCGTGGGACGGCACGGATCGCCTGAACATCCTGCTCATCGGCTCGGATCAGCGGCCCGGCGACGGGACCTACAACACGGACACGCTGATCGTCGTGTCGATCGACCCCACGACGAAGCAGGTCGCGATGTTCAGCCTCCCGCGCGACTCGACGAACATCCCGCTGCCACCCGGCCCGCTCGCGAACGCATACGGCGGGGTCTACCCCAGGAAGATCAACTCGCTGTTCACGGCCACCCGCAACCGCGGCGACCTCGTCCCCGGCACGAGCCGGACGCGCGGCTACAACGCGCTGAAGATGGTCCTCGGCAACCTCTACCGCCTCGACATCAAGTACTTCGTCGAGGTCAACTTCACCGGCTTCAAGAGGGTCGTCGACGCGATGGGCGGGGTGACGATCAACGTCCAGGTCCCGGTCCTCGACGACAACTACCCGAGCGATACCGGGCGCTCCGCACGCGTCTACATCCCCGCGGGCATCCAGCACATGACGGGGGCCGAGGCCCTGGTCTACGCCCGCTCACGGCACGGCTCGGACGACTTCGACCGCGGTGCCCGTCAGCAGCGGGTCCTCACATCGCTCCGCGAGCAGGCCAACGTGGCCCAGCTGATCCCGCGGATCCCGGAGCTGCTCGCCGCGGTCAAGTCGACCGTGAAGACGGACATCCCGCAGGACCAGCTGGCGAAGCTGGCCGGGCTGGCGAGCACGGTCGACACGAAGAACATCCGCTCGTACGTGTTCTCGTATCCGCGATACGGCACGCAGGTCCTCGCCCCGATCTACGAGTACCTGCCGGACGTCACGAAGATCCGGACGACCGTCGCCAACGCCTTCAAGGTGGACCCGCAGCTCGAGGACACCCGCTCGGCCATGGCCGACGAGAACGCCTCCATCTGGATCCTCAACGGCAGCGGCCGCACCGGCCAGGCCCAGAGCCTGGTCGGCTACCTCGCCTACTACGGCGTGAATGCCTCGGCTCCGAACACCAGGGCGAACACGACCGGCCTGACCGGGACTCAGATCGTCGTCTACAACGGCGCCGAGACGGACCTGACCCAGACGATCTCGTTCCTCGAGGACACGTTCGGGACGAAGGCGATCCTGAAGGACGATCCAACGGTTCCGGTCGACATCGTCATCACCACGACGAGCCGAACGAAGACGCTGACGCCGCCGCCGACGAGCTAGGCCCGGCCGTGCGCCGCCGTTGCCGGCTCGGCGGTCTGGCCCCGACCTCATCCCCAACCTCGCCATGCGTGCACTCGCGGACCGTAATGCGAGCTGGCCGCACGTCGGCGACTCCTGGACAGGCCGGCGTCAGTCACGGACGGCTAACTCAGGGTCTCACCGTGGCATCGAAGGGCTCGATGCGTGCCCTAGTGGTCCGCGGGTGCAGGTCTGATCAGTTCGGAGCCGGTCACCGCAAGAAGCGAGGCTGCGGCGCGCGCAGAAACGAGCCATCCAGCCTCGAGGCGCATTGGTCGCAATGCGTACGCGAATGTCACACGGCCTTTGCGGGCGTTGTGTCGACTCGCGACGATCAGAGGGGAACGTCGTCGTCGTACTCCCGGCCAGGCGCCGCGACCACGGCGAGGGCACACGTCGTCTACCCAGACGAGTTACGGCGCCAAGGGCGGAAGCGTTCGATCCGGAGCGACGGCCGGCGCTCCCGGTTGAGTCGTTTTTCCGGTGGTCGTGTTGGTGATCGGTCCGGTGCCCAAATAGCCGAAATCGGAGCTGGTCACGAAGCAGATCGGGTTCGTCCAGATCTCACCGCCCGGAGCCGGCGAACCACCGCCTTGTTGCGGCACGTCGCCCTTGATCTGGATCACCCAGACGGGCCCAGGCTCCACAAGGAGCGGCTCACGCCCGGTCAACGCAACGTAATGCGGCAAGTCGCTTGCGGCCGTCAGCTTTGCCATGCCGGCGACCTCGTTGAACGGGATGAACTCGCCGATGCGGCATGTCGCGAAGATGGCAGCAGCTTCGGCGTCGGGATGTGAGGCGGATACAGCTGCAAGGGCGGGAGCGCCGCTGTCGGGCGTTGCGACCAGCGCGAGCGATGCAACGGGCCGATTTGTCGGCGAGGTCGTCGAGTGCGGCGGCTCGGTGACAACCGTCCCAGCGGACACGCAGCCAGCAAGAGCGACGGCAAGGACAGGGAGCGCGACCGCCGCCGTGGCTTTCATCGGTCAGACCCTCGCACTCGGACCTCCTCGGAGCGCTGACGCTGTACCTCCCTGAAATGTTGCCCATTCCTCGTAAAGGGTCCGGCAATGTCACCCGTGTGCGGGACTCTTGAGGCGCTGGATTCCGAGAGGTGTACCCGATAGGTGTTGATCCCCACCCGCACCGCCTTGGCTCGCTAGCCGTCGTCGACCTTCGCGACGAGAGGTCCCCACCGTGCGATCCTGCTACGCGTGACGAACACCCTCGCTCCCAGCGAGACGCGCATCGATCGCTGGCTGTGCGCGGTGCGCCTCGTGAAGACCCGCCCCGAAGCAACGCGGTTGTGCGAGGGCGGTCACATCCTGGTCAACGGATCGCCGGCGAAGCCGTCCACGAGGGTTCGCGCTGGCGACCGGGTGGTAGCCCGCATCGCGGATCGTGATCGCGTGGTCGAGGTCGTGCGGCCGATCGAGTCTCGGGTCGGAGCCCCCGTCGCCTCGACCTGCTACGTGGACCACAGCCCGCCGGTCGTGGCTCAGCCCGGGCCGGAGATCAAGCCCATCCGCGGGGAGGGCCGGCCCAGCAAGCGTCTCCGGCGCGAGCTTGAGCGCGTGTACCGCTCTGCCGACACCTGAGCCGGCGGCACGACCCGCGGGTGGCGATCTTTCACTCGACGGACGTGAAGGATGCGTCCCTTGGTGTGATCTCCCACGGAGCTCCAAACTGGCCGGACGCCGCGACGCTGGAAGCCGCCGAAACGATCTCCGTCAGAGATCAGCCGCGCGACGGACTAATTCCCGGGGATCTCTGTCAGCCAGTGGCGATACGCCGGCAACCGCCCGCGCACCGCGTTGAAGTACTGGTCGCGGATCAGCTTCGAGATCGGGCCGACCTCACCCGAGCCGATCGGACGATGGTCGATCTCGATGACCGGCGAGATCTGGACCCCGGTCCCACACAGGAACATCTCGTCGGCGACGTACAGCTCGGAGCGGTCGATCGAGCGGATCTCGACTGGGATCTTCGCGTCCCGGAGGAGCTCGAGCATCGCCAAGCGGGTGACTCCCTCGAGCAGGTCATCGTTCACTGGGGGAGTGAGCGCCACGCCGTCACGGACGATGAACAGGTTGGCCGCCGAGGCCTCATTCACGTGGCCGTCGGCCGTCAGGACGACCGCCTCGTCGTAGCCGTTCATCTCGGCTTCGGACTTCTGGAACGCCATGTTCACGTAGCCGCCGACGATCTTGCCCCGCGCGGGGAGTGCCTCGTCCGCGTTCCGCCGCCAGGTCGACGTCATCACCCGGATCCCGCTGTCGGTGTCGATGTAGTTCCCGAACGGGATCGCGATGATGTAGAGCTCATTGTCGAGGTGATGGAGGCGGACGCCGATCGCCTTCGTCGACTTGTAGAACGACGGCCGGATGTAGACGTCCTCGTGGAAGTCGTTGCGGGCGACCGTCTCGACGATCAGCCCGGTCAGCTCGTCGACCGATGGCACGTTCTCCATCAGCAGGATCCGGCACGACTGGCGGATCCGCTCGACGTGCTCGCGCAGCTTCAACCCGAAGAGCTTGCCCTGCTCGGAGTTCCAGTAGCCGCGGATGCCCTCGAACGTCGCGGTCCCGTACATGAACGCGTGGGTCATGATGCTGACCTTCGCGTCGCGCATCGGGACGAAGTCGCCCTCGAAGTAGCAGATGACGCTCCCGAGGTCGCGCGCCGCCGGCGCCGCGGCGTGGGGATCCGGGGTTGGTGCCGGCGACGACGCCGTCGTCGCGCCTCCGACGGGGCTCGACTTCTGGGTCAGCATGCGGACGCTCCTGCGCGGATCTGCGGCGCGGCGACGGGTCGCATCGCGTGGCGCCGGTCGTGAATTCGGACGGTCGCCCGAGGATAACACGGGCTCTCGAGGCATCCTCCGCCGCAGTCCGGAGGCCTCCGGGTCGTCAGATCCCGCCGATGACCGACGCCGCGACGAGCCCGAGGTAGAGCCCGTAGAACGCCCCTCCGACGAGGAGCCGCCGTCCGAACAGGTGTCCGGAGCGCGCCATCGGGATGAAGATCACGGCGGACGACAGGAACGCGATCCCGGCGGACAGGAACGCGAGGCGGCTCTCGTCGCTGATGTGCCAGGCATCGGCCGCGAACAGCAGGGCGACGACCGTCGGGATTGTCGACTGGAAGACCATGGCCCCGGTGATGTTGCCCATCGCCAGCGTGTCCTTGTCCTGACGGACCCAGATCACCGAGTTGAACTTCTCCGGGAGCTCGGTGGCGATCGGCGCGACGACAAGGGCGACGATGACCGCGTCGAGGCCGAACGTCAGCGAGATGTGCTCGACCGCCTCGACGAAGAAGAACGCGCCGGCCACGATCAGGCCGAGCGCGACCAGGACCTGCAGGTTGATCACCCGCAGGCGGGGGACGGCGGGATCGGCGGTTCGCCCCGGGCGGTCTAGGCGGTGGAACCGAAGCGGACGGAGGTCCTCGGCATCGACGTTCGGGTCGGCCTCGAAGTGGCCCTTCACGTACCACCCGTAGATCGCGATCAGGCCGACCGCGACGATCCACTTCGGCCAAGCGGGATCGATGGGCAGGAACGCGGCGGCGATCGCGATGGCGTAGGCAATCGCGAAATAGCGCATGTCATGGGCAAGAACCTTCGTGTCGACCGGCATGTCGTCGCGCCGCGCGCGGCGCTTTGCAGCCATCAGGACCGCAACGCCGGTGACGAACATCGCGAGGGTCGAGAGCATGAACGGCGCACCGAGGATCGCCCCGACGCCGATACCGTGCGACGCCTCCGAGCCGGCCCCGGTGAGGATCGCGATGATCGGGATCATCGTCTCGGGCAGCGCCGTCCCGACGGCGGCGAGGACCGAGCCGACCGCTCCCTCGGCCAGCTCGAGCTTGCGCCCGAACCACTCGATGCTGTTCGTGAACAGCTCCGCCCCGAGCAGGATGACGACGAAGGCGATCAGCAGGACGACGAGATCCACGTCAGCCTTCGAGGTCGGACGCGAGGATCACGCTCAGGGCGATCACGGCGAGGATGGCGACCGCGATGACGGCCATCCGCCGCTCGCCCGATCGCAGGTAGCCGACGAGCGATGCCGCGACACGCGCCGCGGGCGTGGCCACCACGACGATGAGCCCGAGCCACAGGAAGCCGGTCGGGCGGAGGGCGAGGATGTCGGCCGGGATGGCCCGCGCGTCGAACGGCGGGGCCCCTTCCAGTGGGCTGATCCCGGACGCCAGCATCAGGACGAATCCGATCGCGAGGAGCGCGATGGAGGTGTACGTCCCGATGGTGATGAGCCGCGCGATCGAGCGTTCGAGGCGCACGCCCGACGGGTCTCCTGGCTCGCCGACGCCCGCCTGCGTCACGCGATCGCTCGCTGCAGCATCTGCCACGCAGTGTAGAGCAGGATCACGACGAAGAGCCCTCGCAGGATCCGAAGGTCGATCCGATGGGCGACCCGCGACCCGACGCTCGCGCCGATGAAGACGCCGATCGCGGTCGGGGCGGCCGCATAGGCGTCGATGCTCCCGCGGATCAGGTAGATGATCGCGCTCGCCGAGGCCGTGATCCCGATCATCAGGTTGCTCGTGGCGGTCGCGACGCGCAGCGGCACGCCCATGACGACGTGCATGACCGGGACCTTGATCAGGCCGCCACCGATCCCGAGGAGGGCGGACGACACGCCGGCCCCGAGGCTCCCGAGGATCCCCGGACCCATCCGGTGGACGCGGTATCCGGGTCCGGACAGGGTGCCCAGGAAATCGCCGGGATCGGTCGGGGCATCGACGACCGCGCGCACCGCGTCAGCTGGTGACACGTCGGCCTCGGGTTCCACCGCCGAGGGCACGACCGCGGGTGCCTCGTCGGCCGTCGGCAATGTCGGGGCCTCGCGTCTTCGGGCCATCGAGACCGCGACGTAGATCAGGAGCCCGGCGAAGATCAGCTCGAGGGCCCGCTCCGGGAGGAGGAATGCGATCAAGCCGCCGAACAGCGCGCCGATCGCGGTGAACAGCTCCAGGGTCATCCCGAGCCTGAGGTTCGCGACGCGCCGCTCGAGGTAGACCCCGGCCGCCGCACCGCTCGTCATGATCACGCAGACGAGGCTCACGCCGACCGCCGTGATCAGCGGCAGCCCGAACGCCAGGGTGAGCAGTGGGACGATGAGGATCCCGCCGCCCAGCCCGAGCAGCGACCCGAACAGGCCGGCGGCCGCGCCGCCGGCGAGCAGGAGCAGTCCGGCGCCCACCTCAGTCGCGCACGCCGGCGCCGGCCACGATCCTGAGCCGCCGCGGCCCGGCCGTCAGGCCGAGCCTAGGGGCGGAGGTGCTGCGGTGCGTACGGCAGCAGGGCGACGATGCGGGCCCGCTTGAGGGCCACGGCCAGCTCGCGCTGATGTGCGGCGCAGGTGCCGGTCTTGCGGCGTGGCTCGATCTTCGCGCGCTCCGACAGGTAGCGGCGGAGGCGGTTGACCTCCTTGTAGTCGATCGAGACGGTCTTGTCGGCGCAGAACGCACAGACCTTCCGGCGACGTCGGTCGCGGTAGTAGTCGTCGCGCTTCTTCGAGCGGGTGGGCGGCATTCGGGTTCTCCTGGAGGCGCGGTCAGGCCGCGCGGGATCGGTCGGTCAGCGGTCGGGGTTCGGGGCCGGTCAGAAGGGCAGGTCGTCGAGCTCGGTGTCGTCGAAGCCACCGCGCGGCGCGGTTGCGCCGCCGGTGGCGCCGGCGCCACCGCCTGCGCCCGCGGCGGCCGGCGTGCGGGCCGGCGCGGCGGCGGCGAACTCGCCGTCCCCGTCCTCGCGACCCTTGCGCTCGAGGGCGATCACGTTGTCCGCCGTGATCTCGAGCGACGTCCGGTGGGTGCCGTCCTTGGCGTCGTACTCGCGCGTCCGGAACCGGCCCTCGACGAAGACACGGTTGCCCTTCCGGAATTCCTCCGCGGCGCGTTCGGCGCGATCGCCCCAGATCGTGACGCGGAACCAGTCGGTGCCGAGGTCGGCCCATTCGCCGCTCTGCGGATCGCGACCCCGATGGGTCACGGCGACGCTGAACTCGGTCACCTGGCGGCCGTTCGGGGTGTACCGCATCTCGGGATCCCGTCCCAGGTTCCCGATGATCATCACCTTGCTGAAGGCCATCGTCGCGCTCCTCAGTCGATCGCGGCCGGTGCCGCTTCGGTCTCGGATTCGTCGATCCGCTCAGTCACGTCGTCCTCGTCCTCGTCCTCGTCGGACGCGGACGGCAGGTCGACGTCGTCGATCTCGTCGCCGCCCTCCTCGGAGCCGTCCTGGCGGGCCGGGCGGGCCGGTCGCTCGTCACGGGTCACGAGATGGCGGAGGACCTCTTCGGTGATCAGGAGCGTCCGCTCCATCTCGGCGATCGCATCCCCGGGTGCCTCGAAGAGGACGATGTGGTACGAGCCTTCGCGGTAGCGATCGATCTGGTAGGCGAGACGGCGTCGGCCCCACGGGGCGACCTTCACGATCTGGCCACCGCTCGCCACGATCGCGCGGGTGGTGCGGTCGATGACCGCCTGGGCCTTGTCGTCCGCCACGTCGGGACGCAGGACCAGCATGAGTTCGTATCGGCGCATGCGCCAGGACACTCCTTCCAATGGGAAACGTCCCGATGACGGCAACGAGGCCGGCGCGGGACCGAAAGGAAACAGCCCGGAGTCTAGCATGTCGGCCTCACCCGACCGCTTCGACGAGCGGGTGCAATCTCCGCTCCCCGACCGATCCGGGCCCGGACGCCGTTGTATTCTCACGGCGATCGGTCGCCGACCCATCATCCGGAACCACGGGTCTCAACCTGCCCCCGCGGAGGCGTCGTGCCCGCCAGCACCATCCTCGTCATCGACGCCGACGCGGCGTCCGCCCAGTTGATCTCGACGGCCCTGTCGGGCGTCGGCTACACGGTCACGCTCTCGCCGGATCCGGCCGATGCCTTCCCGAAGATCTCCGAGCACCAGCTAGTGATCGTCGATGTCATCGGCGGGGAGCGGTCAGCCGTCGACGTCTGCCGCGAGATCCGGAGCACGCCCACGATGGCGTCGATCCCGATCCTGTGCGTCGGCCAGAGCGACGACGTGGAGGAGCGGATCCGGTTCCTCGAGGCCGGCGCCGACGACGTCATGGCCCGGCCGTTCGACGGTCGTGAGCTGGAGGCGCGCGTCGAGGCGCTGCTCCTCCGCTTCCAGCGATCCAAGGATCTCGGCTCCTCGATCTCGCCCGACGGCATCAGCGTGGTCCGAACCCGCCGAACGGTCGCCGTCCACAGCCCGAAGGGCGGGGTTGGTACCTCGACCGTTGCGGTCAACATCGCGATGGCCGCCGCCCAGCGGAAGCCGGATCGGGTCGTCATCGTCGACCTCGATCTCCAGTTCGGCCAGGTCGCGACCTACCTGAACATCGAGCCTCGCCAGACGCTGGCCGACGTCGTCCGGGATGATTCGGCGATGCGCGAGCCGGAGCTCCTCCGAACGTATGCGACGCGGCACGACGGCGGGCTCCACGTCCTGGCGGCTCCGATCGGGCCCGAGCTTGCCGAGCTGATCGATGCGAGCCACGTCGACCGAATCCTGACGACCCTCCTCGAGTCCTACGATCAGGTCGTGATCGACACTGGATCCTGGCTGGACGAGCGGACGATGACCGCGTTCGAGCATGCCGAGAACGTGATGTTCGTCGTGAACCCGGAGATCTCGGGCCTCAAGGCCGTCAACGCCCTGATCGAGTACCTGAACGAGGCCGGAACGGTCGCGGCCAAGTCGATGTTCGTCCTGAACAACCTCTTCGCGCGGGAGATCGTCCGAGCGCGGGATGTGGAGCAGGCGCTCGGGACCAGGATCGCGATGGAGCTGCCGTACGACGCGTTCCTCTACCTGAAGTCCGTGAACGCCGGCATTCCCCTCATCCTCGGCGCGCCGCGATCGGCCCCCGCCGAGCGCCTGATCGCGCTGTCCCTGGCGGCGTTCGGCGGCGACCTCGTCTCGTTGCCCGCGCCGACCGTCGACAAGAAGGCCGGCCGCTTCGCGTTCCGTCGCCACTGACCTCGCCCCTGGCCCACGTCCGGCGCCCGGACGGGGTCGGCTCACCGGACCCGCGGTCGCTTCGACAGGTGCAGGCTCGCACCGTTTTCGGGCAGGTCGGCCAATCCTGCCCGGGTGGCCGTCCCATAATCGCAGCGGAGGTCTGACGCGATGAGGATCCGATCCAACGCGGCACGGGGCGCGGGTGCCCTCGCAGCATTGGTCCTCCTCGCCGGCACCGTTCTCGCGGCCGATCCGTCTGCGGCTCCCGACGCCAGCCCTGGAGCATCGGCCACGTCGACAGGTTCCGCCGGGACGTCCCTGTCGGAAAGCGCTTCCGCCGGCATCTCGGCCGGTGCGTCAGCATCGGCGAGTGCGCCCGAGCGGTCGAACGAGGAGGCGTCTCCTGAGGCGTCGAGGCACCCGGAGTCACCCGAAGCGTCGGAGTCACCCGAGGCGTCTGAGTCACCCGAGGGTCCAGAGGCCGCGGAGACCCCCGATGGCCCGCCTTCGGCCGATGAGATCGCGCGGATCGTGGGTCGGCTCAAGGATGCCGGGATCATCGCGACGGCAGCCCAGGTCGAGGACCTCGCCGGCAAGGTCGGGGTTGGTGGCTCGGTCCGGGTCCTCGCTTTCGCTCATGCCAGCGGCAAGACACCCGCGCAGATCCTGGCGATGTTCCAGGCCGGCAAGGGCTGGGGTCAGATCAAGCACGAGCTTGCTCTCTCGATCGGTCCGGGCATCGGCTGGATCATGGGCCACGGCAACGGCCAGGGTCACAGCAAGAGCCCCAAGCCCTAGGAACGTAGCGGACGTCGACCGACCTGCCGCGGCGCTGCCAATCCTGGTGCCGGAGGCGAGATTCGAACTCGCAAGGGATTGCTCCCGGCGGTGTTTAAGACCGCCGCGTCTGCCTGTTCCGCCACTCCGGCTCGGCGGTCATCGTAGCGGCCGCCCCGTGGCGGCCGCCGCCCGCCCCGCGTGGCATCCTGACGCGGTGTACGTCCCCGACCACTTCCGTCCCACCGACGAAGACGTCCGCCAGCTCCTTTCCACCCTCGATGCGGCCGACCTGATCGTCCCAACGGACGAGGGGCTCCTCGCGACGTTTCTGCCGCTCATCTTCGAACCACCCGGTGCGTCCCCTGACTCCGGCCCGAACGGACGCCTGATGGGCCACGTCGCGCGCAACAACCGTCAGTGGAAGACGCCGCCGACCGGCGAGGCGCTCGTCATCGTCCGCGGACCGGAGGCCTACATCTCCCCGGCCTGGTATCCGACGAAGCGGGAGCACGGCCGGGTCGTCCCGACCTGGAACTACATCACCGCCCACATCCATGGCCGGTTCCTCGTCCACGACGACCGCGACTGGATCGAGCGGAATGTCCGCGCCCTCGTCGAGCGTCACGAGGGCCGCCGACCGGCGCCGTGGTCGGTCGACGACGCCCCGGTCGAGTACATCGAGGGCCAGCTCCGGGCGATCGTCGGCGTCGAGGTCGTCATCGGCCGGGTCGAGGCCAAGGTGAAGCTCAGCCAGAACCGGTCGAAGGCCGATGTCGAGGGCGCGATCGACGGGCTCGAGTCGGTCGGTGATCCACGCTCGCTTGCGACGGCCGCCGCGATGCGGGCGACCGAGGACGAGCGAGGCCGCTAGACCCGTTCGAGCGTGACCACCGGGAGCTCGCGGTCCGTCATCGTCTCGTAGCGGGCGAAGACGGGCAGGGCGGTCTTGTGGGCTGTCCAGAGCCGTTCGCGCTCCTCGCCGGACGTGATCCGGGCGAGCGCCGGAAACGCCTCGGTCCCGACCTCGACGATGACCTGGGGATCGGCGCGGAGGTTCGCCACCCACGCTGGATCGTGGGCGTAGCCGCTGTTGGAACCCACGACGACCCACCGATCGCCGTCCCGCGTGAACCCGAGCGGCGTCACCCGTGGCTCGCCGGACCGGGCCCCGGTCGAGGTCATCAGCAGCACGTTCGCGCCCTTGAGCGGACCCTGGGTGATCTGCCCGCCGTGAGCGCGGAAATCCGCCAGATGGGTCTCGTTCCAGTCGACTTCGGACGGAGGGATGGGCATGTCGCCATGGTACAGGGTCGTTGCGTGGACAACGACCGATCGCCGCGCGGCGCTTGCCGTGGGCCGCGATCGATGTGCCTACCCGTCCTGGCTGAGGATCACCACCGAATATGGCCCGAGGCCGACGGCAATCCGCTGAGCCATTCCGTCGTGCTCCGTCGGCTCGCTGTCGGCATCGAGGGAGTCGATCGTCTCGAACTCCGGGTCGTAGCCATCCCAGTCGCTGTTGAACCGGACCCGCCAGCGGCCCGCCCGCGGAACGCCCACGTGGTAATCGGGGTAGGCGTTCGCCGAGAAGCTCGCGAGGACGATCACGTCGTCGCGCGGGCCCCCCTCCAGCCAGCGGTGCCAGCCCAGGACGCGAGCGTCCTCGTTGACGTGATGGACCTGGACGTGCTCGCCGCGGAGCCCCCGCGAGACATCCGCCGTGTTGCGACGCAACGCGATCAGGTCGCGGTGGAGGCGGAGCAGCCCGGCGTGGCGATGGCGGAGCGTCCAGTCCAGCCCGTCCTCGTCGTCGAACCAGGAGCCCTCGACGACCTCCTGCCCCTGGAACAGCATCGGGATCCCGGGGCTCGTCAGGACGATCGCGCTGCCGAGCGTCGCGCGCTTCTTCGAGGCCCACGAGTCGGCGTAGCCGGGCCAGATCTCCTCGGGCACGCGAGCTGAGCCGTTCGCGTCCTCGTCGTGCGACTCCGTGTAGATGACCCGGCGGAACCCCTCCCCCGCCTCACCCTCGATCACGGACGCAACGGACGCGATGTCCCGCTGGGCGTCGTCCGATGCGATCAGGGCCGCGCGCACGTGGTGGACGAACCCGCCATCCCACTGGGACCCGAACCCGGCACCACCGTCGGCCGGCGGGCTTACGACGTCGACATCGGCCCGGAGGTCCTCCGCGATCGTGAGCCGGCCCGGGAACCGCTCCACGATCTCGGCGTTGACCGCGGCCATGAACCGCCAGCCGTCGTCGATCCGGTCGGGCCCGTGGTGGCCGGCGCCGCTGATGCTCGAGATCCAGGCCGTCGCGTCCCAGCGCAGGCCGTCGACCCGGAACTCATCCAGCCATTGGATCGCGCTGTCGCGGAGGAACGCCCGGACCTCTCCCCGTCCGTAGTCCGGGCGGGTGTCGCCCCACGGGGTCGTCGAGCGACCATCCTCGTAGAAGTAGATGCCGCCCTTGCCGTCCTGCGACCACCCGTCGAACTGCCAGATGTCGAGGTCCGACGGTCCGAGGTGGTTGTAGACGACGTCGAGGATCACGGCGATCCCGGCGGCGTGCGCATCGCGGACGAGAGCCTTGAGGTCGTCGGGCGCGCCGTACGTGCTTTCCACCGCGAACGGGTAGGCGGTGTTGTAGCCCCACGACCGGTCGCCGGCGAACTCGAACGGCGGCATCAGCTGGATCGCCCCGACCCCGAGCTCGCGGAGGTACGGCAGGCGGCGCCGGACTCCGTCGAGCGTTCCGGGCCGGCCGTGGGCGCCCTCGCTGAAGGTTCCGACGTGCAGCTCGTAGATGACGAGGTCGTTCCAGGGCGGCTGGTGGAACTCGGCGTCACCCCAGGCGAAGGCCGCCGGGTCGTAGGCGATGGCGTTGCCGACGGAGTTCGTGAGCCGCCGCGCTCGCGGATCGATCCGGTTGCGCTCCCCGGCCGGGGTCTGGAGGACGAAGCGGTACTCGTCGCCGGGCCGGGCGTCCGCGACCTCGGTCGACCAGGTCTCGGCGGCCCCGTCGGCGTCGCGCGCGAGAGGATGGCGAGCCGCGTCCCAGTCGTTGAACGTGCCCACGACGGCGACCGCGGTCGCGTGGGGAGCCCACACCCGGAAGGTCATCCCGCCGTTGTGCGGCAGCGCGCCCATGCCTGGTCGCGGCGAAGGGGTCGGCGTGTGGGCGGGCACGCGGCTCCGTCAACTCCAATGATCAGACCCCAAGCGTACGCCACTTCGGGGCGCGTCGGCCGCAGTCACCCGGCAAGAACACCGTTCCCGCGGTCGTTCAACGATCGCCAATTCTGGTCGGTGCATCCGGCGCCCTCGCGATGATCAGCCTGATCCCGTCGGCGACCACCGGATACCCTTTCCGTCGCGCCGTTCTGCGCCTCCGTGCACCAACGCAGGCATGGTCCGACCGCGCAGAGGAGACGTCCGACTGTCGGACCGTCCTGCTCGCACATTCCCGGAGGGGGGCCACGATGCGACAACTCCTGATCTTCGTGCTCGGCGCGATGGCGGTCCTCGCCGCCTGCGGCTCGAGCGGCGCCAGCGGCCTGACCGGCAAGGCGTGGGAGCTGACGGCGATCACCGAGAAGGTACCGGCATTCCAGGGCGTCATCCCGGCCGCCGATCAGTCGAAATACGTCATCACGTTCAACACGGACGGGACGTTCAACGCGACCGCGGACTGCAACCAGACCGCCGGCACGTACAAGACAAGCGGCTCGAACGGGCTGACGATCACGCCCGGTCCGTCGACGCTGGTGTTCTGCGGCGACGCCTCGTTCGGCGACCTCTTCGTCCATGGGTTGAGCCGTGCGGCCAGCTATGCGATCTCGGGTGACAACCTGACGATCACGCTCGATGATCAGGGCACGATGGCGTTCGTCCCCGCCGCAGCCCTGTCGCCTGCGCCGGCGGCCACGACGGCTTCGTCCGCCGCCGCGGCCTCCGCTTCCGTCAAGCCCTCGGCGGCGCCGACGGCCAAGCCGACGGCCAAGCCCACGGCTGCCCCCACCACGAAGCCGACCACGGCTCCGGGCAATTCACCGGGAGCATCGGCGGCGCCTGGCCCCGCGACCGGTCTGACGGGCAAGGCCTGGCAGTTGACGGCGATCACCGAACAGACGCCCGCCTTCCAGGGCGTCATCCCGGATGCCCAGCAGGCCAACTACACCATCGAGTTCGCTTCGGACGGCACGTTCTCGGCGAAAGCGGACTGCAACATGGTGTCGGGAACGTTCAAGACGGCCGATGCCACTGCCGCGTCGGGCGATCTCACGATTGTCCCGGGTCCGTCGACTCGGGTCGCCTGCCCGGAGGGCTCGATGGGCGACCTCTACGTCCTGGGTCTCGGCAACTCGGCCAGCTATGCCATCGCAAGTGGCGTTCTGACCATCACGCTCAACGACCAGGGGACGCTCGTCTTCAAGTAGATCGCGATTGCGTCACCGGGCGACATCCGGCCTCACTCGGACCTGGTCGGTGGCGTGGCCTGCGCCATCGCCAGGATCCCCTGGATGCCCAGCCGCCGCGCGATCAGGGCCTGGGCCGGGAACGCCGTGAACCACAGGATCTCGGCCGCGATCGGCGACACGAAGGCGACCGGGATCGACACCGCGAAGATCAGCGGAACGACCAGCGCACGTTCGGTGATCGCCCGGGCAAGCCTGGGCGTGACGGAATCCGACACGAGGTGGCCGATCTGCGCGGGATAGACCCAGGTGAGCGTCGACAGAAGCGACGCGATGATCTGGAAGACGGCGTAGAAGATCGCCGCGGACGTCAGCTCGCCGTGCTGGGCCACGACTGATGTCGGAAACGGGATCAACGCCACGGCCGCGAGGAACGCCAGGTTGACGACGAGCAGGCGTGTGTCGATCCGGACGATCACCCGGAAGGTGCGGAAGTGACCGATCCAGAACGCCGCGATGACCGTGAAGCTCAGGACGAACGCGGCAAACGAAGGGGCCAGGTCGAGGAGCGCATCGATCAACCCGCGATCGCCGGCGACGGCCAGTGTCTCCGGGATCCGGAGATCGAGGGCCAGCAGCGTGATCGAGATCGCGAACACCGCATCCGAGAAGAAGACGAGCCGCTCGATCGAGGCCGCGGACTCGGGGTCGCGCTCAACCGATGGCGACACGGTCATCTCCGGGGAGTGGATGGAGGCGACGACCGGATTCGAACCGGTGAGTAGGGGTTTTGCAGACCCCCGTGTTGAACCACTTCACCACGTCGCCCCTGGGTGGCCGTCGGACGGCCACGGGCTGGATCGATCTGGCTGCCCCTCGAGGATTCGAACCTCGGTTCACGGATCCAAAGTCCGCTGTCCTACCACTAGACGAAGGGGCAGCGGGCGGTGTCCTCGAGCGGCTCCCGGCGCTTCCCGGGCAAGAAAATGGAGCGGAAGACGGGACTCGAACCCGCGACCCTCACCTTGGCAAGGTGATGCTCTACCAACTGAGCCACTTCCGCTCGATGACGCGACCATCGCCGAAGCGATGGTGCCGAGAGCCAGGATCGAACTGGCGACACCGCGATTTTCAGTCGCGTGCTCTACCAACTGAGCTATCTCGGCCCGATGGCCAACCAGGCTCGGTCACCCGTCGGCGGGGCCGAGGATAGCACGAGGCCCGACGGGCCTTCAACGACGGGTGGGTGTCCCATCCGGCTCGCGACCGGGCGGCGTCAGGGCCTTCGGGGTGAGGCCGGCGGCGGACGCCTCGACCAGCATCGAAAGCCGGCGGTCGCGCGTCTCGGGGCGTTTCGCGCTCACGATCCACCACACGGCGGCCGTCCGGTAGGACCTCGGTCGTGCTTCGAACCAGGTCCATGCGGCCTCGTCGGCGCGGAAGCGCGCCTCCTCGTCGGCGGTCAGGGCCGCCTCGTGACGCCGCTCGTACGAGTAGATCGCGGTGCGAGCCTCGGTCCGCCGGGCGAATGCCGCGAGCCCGGCCGGCCGCATCCGGCCCTCGGCCGCGAGCCGCTCGATCTTGGCGACGTTCACGGCGCTCCAGTTGCTGCCCTTGCGGCGGGGCGTGAAGCGCTGGCGCGTCCGTTCGGCATCGACCGAGTGACGAACGCTGTCGATCCAGCCGACGCACAGCGCCTCGTCCACCGAATCCGACCAGCTCACGGTCGGCCGGCCCGTTGCCCGCTTGTAGTAGCCCAGCCAGAGCTCTTCGGCCGTCGCATGGTTCGCATCGAACCACTCTCGAAGCTCGTCCACCGTCGCGAAGTAGATCGGCTCGGGCGGATCGGCGCCCACTCTCAGTCGAGACCGGTCAGCTGGGTGGCCTCGGCTCCACCGAGCGGCGCGTCGCCCGTCAGCTGCCGGAGCCGGTTGATCCGGTCGAGCGTGGGCGGATGGGTCGAGAAGAGCCCGCTCGATCGCTCCTCGACCTTCTTGATCGGGTTCGTGAAGTACATATGCTGGGTCGCTCGGTTGGCGACCTCGAGCACCTCCTGGTCCGTGGAGATCTTCGCGAGCGCCCGCTCGATCCCGTACGGGTTCCGGGTCAGCTCCACTGATGAGGCATCCGCGAGGTACTCGCGCTGGCGGTTGACCGCGAGCTGGACCAGGCGGGCGACGATCGGGGCCAGGATCGAGAAGACGAGGGCGACGACGAACATCACCGCCTGGAGCCCCGCCGCCGCCGCTGTCGTTGTTGCTGCGCGAGCGGCGCATCCCGCCCCAGAAGCTGAACCGCAGGAAGAAGTCGGACAGGAGAGCGATGGACCCGACGAGCACGCCGACGAGGAGCGAGAACCGGATATCGTAGTTTCGGACGTGCGACAGCTCGTGGCCCATGACGCCCTGGAGCTCCTCGCGGTCGAGCTTCTCGAGCAGCCCCGTCGTGATCGCGACCGAGGCGTGCTGCGGGTCGCGCCCCGTCGCGAACGCATTCGGAGCGGTGTCGTCGATCGTGTAGACCTTCGGCATCGGGATGTTCGCGGCCACGGTCAGCTCGCGGATCACGTTGATGAGCTGGGGTGCGGAGGTCTCGTCCACCTCCTTCGCCCCGGACGCGGTCAGGACGAGGGAGTCGCCACCGAAGTACGAGCCCGCCGAGATCAGCCCGCCGAACACCAGGGCCAGGCCCGTCGCCGCGATCGCGCTCGTCCGGCTTCCGCCGATCGCATAGCCGATCGTGAACCCGAGCACGCCGAACAGCGCGACCACGATGAGGACGAGGAACACGGAGTTGCGGCGGTTCGCGCCGATCTGGGTGTAGAAGGTCTCGGCCATTCGGATCCTGCGCGGCGATCAGGTGCCGGCGCGCGCGGCGCCGGTGACGGCGACCCGGCGAGCCGTGCCTAGGACAGGTTCAGGTTGACCTGCGGGACCGCCGCCGCCTCCGGCTCGGCCTCGAAGAACTCACGCTTGATGAAGCCGAACATGCCGGCGATCAACGCGGCCGGGAAGGTCTGGATCCCCGTGTTGTAGTCGAGGACGCTCGCGTTGTAGTGCTGGCGGCTGAACGCGATCTGGTTCTCGGTCGTCGTCAGCGACTCCTGGAGCGCCAGGACGTTCTGGTTGGCCTTCAGCTCGGGGTAGTTCTCGACGACGGCGAACAGCGAGCGGAGGGTCCCCGTCAGGGCGTTCTCCGCCTGGGCCTGGGCCGCGGGTCCCTGGGCTCCGGCCGAGACGGCCGCGGCGCGGGCGTTCGTCACGTCCGTCAGGACCTTCTGCTCGAACCCCATGTAGCCCTTGACGGCCTCGACGAGGTTCGGGATCAGGTCGTGGCGGCGCTTGAGCTGGACGTCGATCTGGGCGAATGCCTCATCGACCCGCAGGCGCTTCTGGACGAGCCCGTTGTAGAGGCTGATGACGAAGATCACCAGGATCACGACGATCGCGATCAGGATGATCAGCGGCCAGTTCATGCATGCCCTCCGGACAGGAGTGACGGCGGTATTCCCCGTCCGATCAGTCTAGCAGCCGAGCGCGTCAGCCCCATCGAAACAGGCAGGCCGGCAACCGACCCGGCTCGTATAGTCCCGAACGTGGGTGAAGACGAGGGCGTGCCGGCGACCGGAATCGACGTCGGCGCCATCGACGCCTATATCGACGCACGGATGCCGGCCTGGACGGACGAGCTCCGCGACCTCTGCGCCATCCCGTCCGAGGAGGGAGACCTGGACGCCAGGCGCGCGGCCGCGGACTGGACCCGCGACCGCCTCGCGCGACTGGGGGCGACCGTCGACGTCGCGACGCTGCCCGACGTTGCCCCCCTGGTGGTCGGCACGATCGGGACGGGACGGACGCTCCTCGCCGTCCAGCACTACGACGTCCAACCGGCGGCACCGGTCGAGCTCTGGACGTCGCCGCCGTACGACCCCGAGGTGCGTGACGGCCGGCTGTACGCCCGCGGGGCGTGCGACAACAAGGGCGAGTTTCTGGCGCGCGTGTGGGGCGTCGAGGCGTACCTCGCGGTCGTCGGCCCCCTGCCCTGCCGGGTCCGGTTCATCGTCGAGGGCGAGGAGGAGCACGGCAGCCCGAACCTGGATCGCCTGCTCGACCTCATCCCCGACATCCGTCGGGCGGACGGGGCCCTGAGCGAAGCGGGCGGCGTCGACCCCGATGGGCGACCCGAGATCGACGGCGGCGGCCGCGGCATGCTGGTGCTCGATCTGCGGGCCCGAACCATCGACTACGACGCCCATTCCTCTCTCGCCATGCTCCTGCCGAATGCGGCGGTCCGGCTGGCGCAGGCGCTCGCTTCGTTCTGGCGACCCGACGGGCTCCCGGCAATCGACCTGGGTGCCGGCGCCATCCCACCCACCGCCGCCCAGCTGGCCGTCCTGGACGCGACGTCGGTCGCATCCATCGAGGCCCTCGGGCCCGAGTTCGGCGTCGACATCTTCCTGGCCGGCCGAGCGGGTCGCGACGCGCTGCTTGCGATGACCTTCGAGCCGACATTCAACCTCCAGTCGGTCTGGTCCGGCCACACCGGGCCGCTCGGCAAGACGATCATCCCGGCCGAGGCCAACGCTCGGATCGACATCCGGCTCGTGCCGGACCAGGACCCGGACGAGATCCTCGCGATCGTCCGGAGGCACCTCGACCGCGGCGGCTTCGACGATGTCGAGATCGTCTCGTCGACGTCCATGCGGGCGTATTGGACGGCCCCGGACGACCCGATCCATGGAGCGGCCACCCGTGCGTCGTCGGCCGTCTTCGGCAAGCCGACGGTGCAGTACGTGGCATCGCCCGGGACGATCCCGATGTACCCCATCTGCGCCCCGTACCAGGTTCCGCTGACGGCGATCGGCGCGGCGCACGCGGACTGTCGGGCCCACGCACCGGACGAGAACTACCGGCTGGACATGGCGGCCGCGGCCGCGCGCTGCATGAGCCGGTTCGTCGACGAGTTCGCGGCGCTTCGTCCCTGAGGCCGCGGCGCTCGATGGTGGGCGGTACTGGACTCGAACCAGTGACTTCCTCGGTGTAAACGAGATCTGGACCCTGACGATGAGTGCCGATAGGTACCGTCTATGCCCCTTCCGAACGTGAAACCGTCGCACCGAGTGGGCATTCGTCCCCGCTGATGGCCACCCGTCCCAATGGGTCCGTTAGCAAAGCCGTTAGCAAAGTCGGTGGATCCGGTCAGCCTGTCGGCCGCGGCCGAACCCTACGATTGACCGATGACCCGCCTCCACGCTGAGACCTACCTTCGGGCGGAGCTCGGGAAGCTCTGGACCGATCCCGATCTCGCTGCGCGATTCCGTGAGGCGGGGTGCATCGGCGACGTGTCCATGAGCAGGCAAGAGCAACTCGACGCCTACGTCCTCGATCTCGATGCTGATCGCCTATTCGCGATGGCGCGTTGCCTTTCGCGGAATTCGGGGTAATTCGGTCAGCCGGTGGATGGGCCCGGACGTAACTGCGGTCCTCATCGACGCCGAACCCGGAAGCATCCGGGGCGGGCCAGGCGGAGCCCCTCCTCGGCGCGATCTTCGCCCAGCTCGACTGGCGACTGACTCGGATCGCAGCGGACCCCGATGTCCTCCGTCCGCGCGAGCTCCCCCCGCCCGTCGCGCTGGGGCCACGCCATCGGTCGCCGGAGCACCGGACGTCGACCTCGATCAGCTCGAGGAGGCCGCCATGGCCCGCCGATCCAATCCAGACCGCATCGCAGCCGCTTGGGAGGCTGGGACCCGCGCCTGACTCGGTGGGCTCGGGCTCCCGCCGGCCCGCGTCGACGACTCATAGCGGCGTGGGCTCTCGAGGCCGAGGACCGCGGCCTACTGGGGCTCGAGCGGGCCTACTGGGATCAGGCGCGGCCGTGGCTGGAGGAGCGGGCGCGAACATGATGCGGCCCGCCGTCGCCTCCTGGTCTTGCTGTCACACGAAGCCGGGAGCGCGGAGCGGCGGGCGAGGCGCAACCGATCTGACTGACGTCGGTCAAGGCATCCCGTGAGCGGTGTCAATGCCGGCGAGCTGAAGGTACCTAGACTGACTGCCCATGGCTACAAAGCCACGGCTTTGGTGACGACGAACTCTCTGCGGCAGCGTTCAATCGTTTCTGACGCCGGCGCGAGCGTTGCGGCATCGCCGAGCTGGGTCTCGCGGCAGGTCTTTGCGGCCGGGTCATCGAAATGGCCGGTGACCCGGACTTGCGCGTACGGCTCGAAAGCGACCGACCGGCTTGCCGACGGATGGATGGCCACGAACAGTTCAGGCGGCCCCACCTTCCGCGTATCTCCCGGTGCCTGCAGGCTGAACGGCGAGCACGCGAGCCAGGCCGGCTCCGGGGCAGCCGGGCAGTCGACCTCGCCCCCGCCGAGCCAGGTCGCATCGAAGGTCAACGGGGCATCGCCGTAGCAGGCGACGGGGTCGCCACCGGGATCCTGGGGTCCTGCCCTCTCCATGTCGATGAGCATGTTGATGTCTGTTTTCGGAGTGACGCAGTCAGCCGCCAGCGGGGCGGTCGGGACACTGGGCGTCGTTGAGGGACTGGCGGTCGGGACCCCTGTCGGCGATGACTGCGCGACGATCGGGGCATCGGATGCCCTCGGCGCCGACGATGGAGCCACCCGACCTGTTGGAGAGCCGGCGCACGCCCAGAGCATCAGGCAGATGGCGACAAGGAGAACCCGCTGGACATTCATGCTGATCTCCGTCGATGTCGCCGGTGAAGGTGCCGGCACAGCCCGTCGGCAGTTTCCTGTCCGATCGTGGCGACGAGGCCGGCCTGCCACTTGGAATGTCCGGCATCGTCGTGAGGTAGACGTACGTGGGGATCCGTTGTAACTGCCGGTCCGTGTCAACTCGCCGACATGCCCTCGACGACACGAGCCTGCGTTCGTTCATCAGTTCCGCTGTCGCCGGACCGCCGCGAACGACCAGCGGGACACGATGCGGGCCGGAGTCGCCGAGTACCGGCCGCGACCCCATCGCAGGAGGTCGCCCGATGTCTCGTCGCCCGGATCCCGAACGCATCTACCAGGCGCATCGCGCCGGGACGCTCGAGCGGATCGGTGAGCGCCGGCCTCCCGCGTCAGCGTGCCGACGCCGCGCTTGCACTGTGGGAGGCCACGATGGCCGCAGCGGGCCATCGTCGTGACGAGCTGGACTGGGACGCTGCGTATCGATCGATCATTGACCAAGGCCCCAGGTCCGGGCGATCTCGTTACCTGGAAGGACTGCGGAGGCAGCTCCAGGTGTCGTTTCGTGAGATGTAGATGTAAGCCCCGTTCGACTGCTGCGGGCACGGTGGCGTTCCAAGGAGGTAGACGTCCGGCCGCAGGAGGTGTTGGACTCCGATGAAGTCGCCGGTCGCGAACTGGAAGACCAGAAGCTCGTACGACGGTCCGCGGTCCGCAAGACCGGGACTTCCGGAAAGCGGAGGCAATCCTTGACCAGGCGGCGCGCAGATTTCCCGCGTCGGGTCGGCCATCGGCTGCACGCACGTCCAGCCTGCCTGTGCCAATTTGTCCGGTGACACTCCGGCTGCGCGGCTCGGGGCTGCGGTCAAACCGACAAACGCTGCGGCCGCCACCAGTGCGACCAGCGCACGAGTCAGATGCTTCATCGCTGACACTCCTCGACTACTTGGAGGCCGACGGACTCGGCACCGCGCTCCCCGTTGGGGCGCTCGCGGGTTCGAGCGTGATGGTGGCGAGCCAGGCCAGCGCGTCCGCCGTGGTGATGTGGCCGTCGATCGTGAAGGTATAGCCGCGTCCCCCGGCGATGACGTCCACGTCGTAGATGTACCCGCCGAACTCGGCGAGCGCGCCACAGCCATTGATGCTGACCACGGCCTCGACCGGCTGCGGGCTCGCCCCGGGACGCGCCTGGGAGTCGATCGTCACCGGAACCGGCAGCGGCGCGACCGGGGTGCACGGGTCGGAATTGAATGGGGCTGAGAGGGGGCTGGCGAAGGCCCGGAACTGGTCCATCGTCATGCCGCTGGGTAGGGCGATCGAGGCGCCGGAGAGCCGAACCCGGTCGCCACCGGCAGGCCTGACGATCGAGTCGCTGATGGGGTCGCCGGGATAGCGGGCGGAGTCGGGTGGCCATGGCGCCGTCCCCGGGGTGACGGTCCAGCCGGTCGGGTACTTGACCTGATAGCCGTACGAGGGCGATACGAAGGTGGCGTCGAGCGTCGGGAGCGGCGGTGCTGATGCGGGTGCGCTCGGCGTCGAGCTCGCGGACGAGGGGGCCGGGCTCGGGACGGAGGACGGGCTCGGCCCGCCCACGCCACCTCTCGGGCCGGCGAAGAGCGCCAGCGCGCCGATCGCGATGACCGCGACGACAAGCACCGCCGCCCCACGGGCGAACATGTTCATGCGCGTGGACCTCCATGGCGCGAGAAGGCCGCGCCGGGCCTGTGGAGTCGTGGGGAGGGCAGTCAGGATTGCCCGGCGCGTGACGTCCGGGAGATCGGTCGGGCCCTCGTCGAGCCACGCCGCCAGGATGGAATCGGGATCGCGGGTCTCGTTCGTGCCGGTCATGCGGGTCGCACCTTTCGGCTCTCGACCCGATCGGTCGCGAGGGCACCGCGGAGAATCCGGGTGGCGTAGTGGAGCCTCGATTTGACGGTTCCGAGCGGGACGCCGGTCACCTCTGCGATCGAGGTGAGCGGCATCCCGACGTGGTGATGCAGGACGACGACGGCCCGATGCTCGGGGATAGGGTCCGGAAGGCCCGCTCCAGGGCATCGCGTTCGTCGATGGATGCGGTTTCGTCCGGGGCTGCCGGTCCGTCAATCGGCAGCGTCCGGACGTTGGCGCTCCACTGGCGGTACCGCCGGAACTCCTCGTAGCAGGCATTGACCACGAGGCGATGGAGCCAGACCTCGAAGCGCTCCGGGTCGCGGAGCCGCGGGAGCTCGCGCCAGGCGAGGAGGAACGCCTGCTGGACGGCGTCCTGGGTCCGCTCGACATCGCGCAGGATCCGATAGGCGATGGCGTAGCAGCGGTCACCGTCGAGGTCGACCAGGTCCGCGAAGGCGCGTTCGTCGCCCCGCATCGCCTGCTCGACCAGCCTCGTTCGCACTGAGCGACCTCTCGGCTGCGCCACACATCGGCGCTTCAGAGACTAAAGAGGGTGACGGTCGCCCAAAGGTTCAAGCTTGGTCGACGGATTTGCTGGGCGTGAATGCTCGCGCAAGAGCGCTAGAGGCTACGCGCCGTCGCCGTCGGTCCAGCTGTCACACGTAGCCGACGCGCGGAGCGGCGGGCGGCGGCGAGTCTGTCGCAAGGCGCTTATCGGGCACTTAAGTGGCTTTGCGCACGAAACCTTGATCTGGCGGGCTGATGCCGTCGGGTTCTCCAACCCCTTTCCGGCCGCAGGACCCGGTTACACTTCCGTTGGGTTCACGGCGACCGATTCGGGCGGAAAGGCCGGAGGGCTTCGATGACGAGATCGCGAGACAGCCACCCGATCGCGCGCTTGCGTTGGATCGAGATCGACACGCCGGACCCTGATCCGCTTGTCGCGTTCTGGTCGGCGGTCCTCGGCGTCGAGGTCGACGCTCCGGCCGACGGCGACCAGCCCCCGTTCCAGTACACGGCCCTCACCTCGGCGGAGCCCGGTGGGCCGCAGATCGTGTTTCAGAGAGTGCCTGAGCCGAAGACGATCAAGAACCGGCTCCACTTCGACCTCCTTGTCGAGGACGTGGACGATGCCTGCGCCCGGATCGAGGCCATCGGAGGCCGACGGAGGGACGACCACGACTTTCACAATGCCGAACCGATGCCAGCGCCGATCGTCGAGCCTGGCTGGTCTTGGCGACGCATGGCGGATCCGCAGGGCAATGAGTTCTGCCTGATCTACAGCGTGCCTGAGGGTGTCCTCTAGGCTGGGTCTCCCGTGAGCTCCCGGATCGGGCCGAGGCCCTCGTCGCCGCATGGGAGCGCCAGACGGCTCAGGACGGCCTCGAGCGAGACGGGCGATGGTGGGACGCCGGCTGGGCGTGGATGCTTGCCCAGCGGCTCTAGCGATCGGGTGCGTCGGGGCTACTTGCCCTTTGGCCCCGGTGGCCGCTGCGGCGGCGGCGCGGGTTAGACGGCGAGTGCCTCCGGCCAGCAGAACCGGGCGTCGACCAGCGGCTCGCCTGGTCCGGCGGCATCCGCCGTGAACGGCGAGCGGAACGTGAACGCCGCGGGCGTCGGGCCGTCCCGACGGAGGAGCTCGAGGCGCTCGATCGCCTCCTCGACCGTCGGGATGTGCCCGGCGGGCACCCACCACAGCACCAGGTGGGCGGATGCCATCCTCTCGAACCACTCGCGCCGGCGGCTGAGGATCGCGGTGTGGTCCGACGAGTAGGTGAACGTGCGGAGCGCCTCGATCGACTCCCAGACGGACATGTTCAGGAGCAGCAGGGGATCGTCGAACGCGTGGATGCTCGTCGCGTTGCCGTCGTCGGTCTGAAGACGCCAGACAAAGCCCAATGCCGTGTCTGCGATCGCGTTGATCGGCTCGAGATTGGCCACGAAGTCAGCGATCTCCGGAGCGTCGATCGGTCCGAGCATCCGGCCCACATTGAGCTGGGCGAGATGCCAGTGCGGTTCAGTCATGGCGGGCTCCCCTGACGGCATTCGGTGCCGTTCGACGGATTCTGCGGGATAGCCCGCCGTCGCCGCCGGTCTAGCTGTCACACGTAGCCGGCGCGCGGAGCGCCGTCTCACTGCGCGGCCGGCGGGGTTCCGAACAGCACCACGACGGCTATGCCCCACGCGAGGCTGGCACAGGCATAGACCGATGCGGCCGCGATCCCCCGGGTGGATGCTCCGCCTCCCCAGAATTCCGCGCTCGGCTGGGCGAGACGCTGTGGCAGACCGGTCATGCTGAGAGCGACTGGACAGAGCAATCCTCCGAGGATGACGGCGGCGACGAGCCATGGGGCGAGCTGCCAGCCCGAGTGATTGACCAGGGACTGGAGGACCGCCCAGGAGCAGACGATGCCAACCGCGCCCGCGAGCAGGGCGCCGGAGAGTCGCCTGGGTCGGGGCTGAGACGAACGGTCCATCGATCGGACGATAGCGGCCCGCCGTCGCCGTCGGTCTAGCTGCCACCCGTAGCCGACGCGCGGAGCTGCGGGCCAATTGACGATTGCGACCGCGGCTTACCCGGCGCCGAGTACGGCAGCAAGTGGACCTCCGGTGTGCCTATCCGAGCCACAACCTTTGACCCAGGTCGGCGGTCGACTCGAGTCGAATGTGGCACGCAACGAGGCTGGCGGTCAGGCGGCAGGCTTCAGCGAGGCGATGACGGCGCGGACCTCGGCTTCGTGGGCCACAAGGTCTGGGCCTCGTAGGCAGGCAGACAGGACCGTGCCGCCCACGACTGACCACATTTCGGCTTCGCCGCCGATCGCGTGGCACGCCTTGGTCTTGTTGTCGAACGTTACCTGCGGCGGGTTCATCGCGGGGAGGCCGAGGTTCGGATTGACGGTGACGAGCACCCCGCCGGACGGAAGCGCGGCCAGTGGCTCCGGGCAGCCCTGGAACTCGCCACTCTTCGGATCGGGCGTCGGGCACGCGCCGACGGTGAGCGGCGCGTTGCTCAGGTAGAACAGCGGAACGGGCCGACCGGGGATGTCCTTGGGGCCTGTGACCAACCGCCAGGCGACCGGGTGGGTCACGGTCAGGAGACCGACCTGTTCGGTGATCACGGACGCCGTCGGAGACGGCGACGGAGAGGCGATTGGCGATGCGCTCGGGGTCGGCGACGAAATCGGGGACGCAGTGCTTGATGGGGACGGCTTGGGACTGGCGGTCGGGATTGGCGTGCTATTGCAGGCCGCGACAGCGATCACGGCGGAGAGGACGATCAGGTTGGGGTGCATGACGGCTCTCAATCGAGACGGACGGACACCAACAGGACGGTCGGTGGTCGGGTCCTGTTCCGCAGTGTGGCTGGGTCTCGATTCACCGCAGGCCCGATAGGCACACTGAAGTCCACGTGCTGCCGTACTCACCCGGCGCTTACCTGCGCGAACACTCTGTTATGGCGAGCGCAAGGTCGCTCCGCCAACATCGCGGACCATGTCCCAATCAGGCGTGCATCCCGCGGTTGCTCGCGATCGCGCCCGACGGGGGTTCGCCACCGCTCGAGCGCGCGTCGTTGAGCGGCTCGTTCGCGACGGCATGCCGTCAAGGACCGCGGAGCCGCTCGTGGAAGAGTGGCTTCGGAGCACCGAGATGCTGGTGGACTTCTGGGCGGCTCCGGACTTCTGGCATCTCGCCTACCAGTTCGCGCTGGAGGAATACCGCCGCCGGCACACGGCCGGCTAGTGTCCGGTCGGAGGACGGAGCCGGCGCGGAACGGCGGGTGAACGGAGTCTTTCGCGCTTCGATCACCCGCGCTATTCGGGGTAGATACGGAGGCGTAACGTTCTCGCCAGCCCTGGAGCGAAGGTTTCCCCCCATCTTCGCGCCGGGGCCTGAGTTCTCCGTCCCGGAGTACCAGCGCGCGACCCAATCGCAGGAGGTCGCCCGATGTCTCGCCGATCACAGCCGTTCCTACGGGGCCGTATCAGAGGAGGATGCGATGCCAGAAGAAGTCGACCCGCTCATCCAGCGGCTCCGGTTCCTGATCGCCGAGTGGAACAGGCAGGAGGACGGGCACGACTCTGACCACGCCACCGGCAGGTGTAAGTGCCCGTGCGCGTACCGAGCAGACGACCTCGAGGAGGCCATCGCGCACTTCGCGGGCGATCGCGTCGAGTAGCGTGCAAACCGTGCGATCCGTGCCGGACCCTTGACGCCGGCTTCGCAACGCTCAGTCCAGAGCCGAGGTCAGGTGGGCCACGGCGGGCCAAGCTCGCCGTGAGGCCACGCGGCAGCGCCTCTTGGCGAGCCGAGCCACCAGATCAGGGCGACCGCCCGGCGAGTGGGCGCTCCAAGCGACGTGTACTACCTGGCCTGCTGGGCGTGGATGCTCGGCCAAACGGGGCTAGCGCACGCGGCCCGCCTACGCCGTCGGTCTAGCGTCGCGGACGTGGCCGACGCGCGGAGCGGCGGGCCGGGCGGAGATTCAGCGAGTCACCCTTTACGCAGCACTTACCCGCTCCCTGGGATCGCCAACGCCGGGGCAATGGCTGCGAGGTAGGTTCCTCGCCGTGAGGACTGGAGCACTCCTCTGCGCCGGTTCGCTGGTGATGGCGGTGGTCTCGGGATGCAGTGCGACTCCTGCCTCGCCGGGCTCCTCCACCGCCGGTGGCGGACCTGCGTCGTCACCGATCGTCGTTGGTACGGCTCCCACCATCCCAGGGTCGTCCGGGAGCGCGCCGACCACGAGCCCCCGTCCCGACATCGTGGGCCAGTGGGAACTCGATCGGACCTGTCAGGCAATCGTCACCGCCCTCACGAAGGCGGGCCATCCGGAGCTCATCCGGCAGGACGCCGGCGAGCTTGTCGCGGGCAACGTGGATGGCGTCGTCCCTTCCCGTTGGGATCCGACACGACCGTGCGCCGACGCGCTGCCACCGACACCCCACTCGCACACGTTCTGGGCCGATGGCACCTTCAACTCGTATGACGAGCGCGGCAACCAGGTCGATGACGACCGATGGGTGATCATCGGCGAGCGCATGCTGACGATCGGCAATTCGACGTTCTCGTACGCGATCTCCGGTGATGCGCTCATGTTCGAGCCTGTCGTGCCTGCGAGTTGCACCGGCCAATGCAGCAGCGATCTCGGCTGGATGTACAGCGTTTCGTTTCCCGGATCGGCATGGCACCGTGTGACGGCCGGCCCGCATGTCCCATAACGCCTCGAGGCTCGACTGAGGAGGCGTAGCATCGTCGCCAACCCGGCGCGTGGCCTCCCCCGCCGTCGCGCCGGGCGTCATCCTCGGTTGCCGAGTACCGGCGCGCGACCCCATCGCAGGAGGTCGCCCATGTCTCGCAGCTCGACGCCCGACCGCATCGCAGCCGCGTGGGAGGCGGGCACTCACGCCTGGCTAGGAGGTCTTGGCCTTTTGCCGGCCCGCGTCGACGAGCTGATGGCCGCGTGGGCGCTCGAGGCCGAGGACCGCGGTCTCACAGCGCCTCGAGCGGGCCTACTGGGACCAGGCGCGGCCGTGGCTCGAGGAGCGCGCTCGCTGAAGGCGCAGCTTTCGGCTATAGAGCGATCTCAAGACTGAAGGCGACAGGCGAGCCCCATGCCGGGCTGAGGATCGCGGGTCAGGGCATCGTTCTCTCCGTTAGCCGAATACGCGTCCGTCCCGCCGGGCGGTCGCGCTGTCGTCGGATGCGTTGGGGTGTCCTGCGCTCCCACCGCCGGGTTCAGGCCGAAGGGCGACTCCTCGCCGGCCCGGCGTACCAGGATCGGGACCTCGTGTTCGCAACCGGCATCGGAACGCCAATCGAACCCGGCAACCTTCGACGGTCGTGGCTCGGCATCACTTCGAGCTGCGGGCGTTCCCGGACTGCGGATCCATGACTTGAGGCACGCGCACGCGACCCTCATGCTCGGACAGGGCGTCCACCCGAAGGTGGTCTCCGTACGGCTGGGCCATGCCAGCGTGAGCATCACGCTCGATACCTACTCGCACGTCTTGCCCGGATTGCAGGCGGCTGCAGCGGAGGCGCTCGACGCCATCCTCGCCGAGCCGCTCGAGGTCGCCCCGTTAGCAATCGGTTAGCAAACGTCGATGACCCCTTCCGGGAACGGCCCGGAAGGGGTCATTTCGTGCGTGAAAGGTGGTGGGCGGTGAGGGACTCGAACCCCCGACCACCTCGGTGTAAACGAGACGCTCTGACCAACTGAGCTAACCGCCCGCCGCTGAGGGTACGACATGGCGCCGGACACACAACGACCGCCGGTGGTCCGGCGGTCGGGTCAGTCGACGGGGAATGGTGCCCAGGCCGGGACTTGAACCCGGATGAGTTGCCTCATACGCCCCTCAAACGTACGCGTATACCAATTCCGCCACCTGGGCAGGTGTGCCAGCGCTCGTGACAGGTCGGGAGGGGTGAGGTGGTACCGAGGAAGGGACTTGAACCCATACGCCCTTGCGGGCACTAGCTCCTGAAGCTAGCGCGTCTGCCAATTTCGCCACCTCGGCGTCGACCCGTCGGCCGGGTCGCCAAGGCTCACCGGTCGTCAGCGAGGCGCCATGTTAGCACATCCCAGAATTGCTCCGACCCGTCGGCGACCTCCCGATTCACCGGTCCCTGGACGCGCGAACCGAGCACGACGACGGTGTCCGGCCAGGCGATCGGGAGCACGTAGGACTCATCCGCGAGGTGCTTCTGGATCGCGCTGAAGGCGGTCATCCGGGCGTCCAGCGGACCCGGCTTCCGGGCCGCCACGAGGAGGTCGTCGAGGTCCGGATCCTGGAGGCCGAAGATGTTCGCCCCGCCCGTTCGGGTCTGCGACGAGGCGAGCAGCGGGTACAGATCCGGGTCGTGGCCGATCGCGACCGTCATGATCGCGGTCGTGAAGTCGCCGGTTCGCAGCCGATCCGCGGCGATGACCGCGGGATCGGCCCCGACCACGGTCACCGTGAACCCCAGGGCGGTCCAGTCCGCGGCGACCTGCGCGCCGACGGCCGCGAGGACCGGGCTCTTCGCCCGATCCGGGACGATCAGCTCCAGCCGCTGCGGGTCCTTCGCCTTCCCCGCGTGCCAGCCATCCTTCGCCTTCGTCCAGCCGGCGGCGGTCAGGTCCCTGGCGGCCGCCTTCAGGTCGTGTGGGATCGGTGGGCTGGCCTTCGCGTCGAATGCCCACGACGACGGTGGGACGAGACCCGTGGCGTTGCTGGCCATGCCGCCGTACGCCACGGTCATCAGCCGGGCGCGGTCGATCGCCTCGAGGAGCGCGGTGCGGGTCCGGGAGTCACTCAGCTCCGGGTGGCTCGGCCGCAGGTTCAGCGCCACGGCCGTCAGGGTCGTCGACGGCTCGCGGAGCAGCCGGCTGCCGGGGACGTCGCTCAGGGCCGCCGCAGCCGCGGGATCGAGGCCCGAGACGGCGTCCAGCCGGCCGGCCCGGAATGCGCCGGCGAGGGCGTCGGCGTCGTCGAAGAACTGCAGCTCGATCCGGTCGATCGCGGGCTCGATCGCCCCGCCGCCGTTCGAGGACACCCCCATCGTCGCGAGCGGGTCGATCGACGGCGGGCGTGACGCGAGCGGTCCATCGGCCGGAGCGGCGACCGTGCTCGCGGGCTCGAGGACCGCGTGGTCCCGATCGAGCTCCACGATCGCGTACGCCCCGGAGCCCACCGGCTGCGCACCGAACGGATCGTCGGCCATCCCGCTCGCCGGGGTGTCGGCAAGGAGGTGAGCCGGGGCGATGGCCTGCGTCGCGAGCGCCGGGAACCCGGCGATCGGCGGGTCCAGGTCGAAGCGGACCGTGGTCGCATCGACGCGCGTCGGCGTGACGCCGGACCAGGAACCGGCTCCGGGGCCGTGGTAGTCGGGGTCCTTCAGGGTGGCCACGGTGAACACGACGTCATCCGCGGTGACAGGCTCGCCGTCGTGCCAGCGGGCGTCCGGCCGGAGATGGAACGTCCACGTCGCACCGTCCGCGGAGGTGTCCCACGACTGGGCAAGGGCGGGTCGCGGGGCGCCGTCCGGATCCGTCGTGACGAGGCCTTCGAAGACGAGGGCGACGAGGTCACGGTCGGCCTGCGTGCGAGCGGCGAGCGGGTTGACCGAGGTCGGCCGGCCGAGCACGCCTTCGCGATAGGCGGCGAGGGTCGCGGCGGACGAGGGCGTCGCGCTCTGGGTTGGCTTCGGGCCGATGGCCGGGCCGCCGATGGCGAAGGCGGCCGCGGCGACCACGAGCACGAGGCCGGCGATGATCAGTCGGTCGAGGCGGTTCATGGAGGAGTGACGGGGTGCCTGCGGCGTCGGGCCCCCGCGGGCGAGCGTTCTCTCAGACCGACGTCGGGGCGAAGATGAACGACGCCAGGGAGAAGCAGACGAAGAGGATGAGGAGGACGATCGTGAACTGCCACAGCCGGCGCTCGATGCCGCGACGGCTGCGGTAGACCGCGGAGTCTCCGCCGAAGGTCCCCGACAGGCCGGTGCCCCGGGCCTGGAGCAGGATCGCGACGACCAACGCGATGCTGACGATGATCTGGCCCACGGCCAGGAACGGATTCACTCGGGACGACCTCCGTCTTGGAACGGCCGGGATGATAGCACGGCCGACCAGAGGAACCCCCTCACACAGCCACCTCAGCCGCCGCCCGACGGGCCGAGCAGCGACGTTCCGGTCATCCCGTCCCACCGTCGGAGCCCTGCCAGCTCGCACAGGGTCGGCGCGACGTCCGCCAGGACGCCGTCGTGGAGCGTCCGGCCATCCACGGACCGGCCGGCGAGCAGGAACGGGACGACATTGAGGGAGTGCGCCGTCACCGGGTTCCCGTTCGGGTCGCGCATCTGGTCGGCGTTGCCGTGGTCCGCCGTGATCGCGAGGAGCGAGCCCGGTTCGCCGGGTCGCGCTGCGTCCCGGGCCGCGAGCGCACCGACGATCCGTCCGAGGCACAGATCGACCGTCTCCGCCGCTTCGACCGTCGCGGTCCACACGCCCGTGTGGCCGACCATGTCCGGGTTGGCGAAGTTGGCGACGATCAGGTCGTAGGCGTCGACATCGATCGCCTCGATCAGCGCGTCGGCGACGCCGCTGGCGCTCATCGCCGGCTGGAGGTCGTAGGTCGCGACCTTCGGGCTCGGGACCAGCCGGCGGACCTCGCCCGGCAGGGGTGCTTCCCGTCCGCCGTTGAAGAAGTACGTGACGTGGGCGTACTTCTCCGTCTCGGCGACGTGGAACTGGCGCCAGCCGGCCTCGGACGCGGCGTGAGCCATCGACCACACCTCTTCGGGGGGAACGCCACCTCGACCGGAAGCCCGGACTGGTACTCCGTCATCGTCACCACGAGCACATCGCGGGGGCGCGGGGCGACGGCGGACCGATCGAACGCGCTGAATGTCTCGCCATCGGCGAGGGCGTGGGTCAGCTGGCGCGCCCGATCCGCTCGGAAGTTGGCGTGGATGATCGGGTCGCCGTCCCGGACGCGACCGTCCAGGCCGTCGATCACGGTCGGCGCGACGAACTCGTCGTTCTCGCCGCGGGTGTAGGCCGCCTCGATCGCTGCCGTCGCCGACGGCGCGTGCTCCCCCACGCCGTGGACGATCGCCTCGTAGCCCGCCGCGACGCGCTCCCAGCGCTGGTCACGGTCCATTGCGAAGTAGCGACCGCCGACCGTCGCGATACGGGCATCGGGGTGGGCGGCCGCCAGCCTGCCCTCGAGGTCGGCCATGAACTCGAGCGCCGAGCGGGGCGGCGTATCCCGGCCGTCGAGCAGCGCGTGGACCCGGACGTGCGGCACCCCGCGCCGGGCGGCGAGCTCCGCCAGGGCGACGAGGTGGCGGTCGTTCGCATGGACGCCGCCCGGGCCGATCAGGCTCACGATGTGGAGCCGCCCTTCCTCGTGCGCCGCCCGGTCGCAGGCGGCGAGCAGGGCCGGCCTGGTGAAGAACGAGCCGTCGGCGATCGCGGCATCGATCCGGGGGAGGTCCTGGAGCACCGGCCGCCCCGCGCCGATGTTCAGGTGGCCGACCTCGGAGTTGCCCATCTGTCCGGCCGGCAGCCCGACCGCGTCCTCGGACGCACGCAGGACGGCGTGGGGCCACCGAGCCAGGAGCCCGCGCCAGACCGGCATCGTCGCCGAGGCGATCGCGTCGTCCGCCGGGTCCGGCCCGATCCCGAACCCGTCGATCACGATGAGGACGATCGGTCGTGGCCGATCGATGGGCCCGGACGCAGTCGCCGCGGTCGAATTCCCGCCGTCGGTCACGCTGTCGTCGCGAGGCGTGCGGCGGCCGTGACCCCGGCGCGTCCCACGATCCCGGCCATCTCGTCCGGCTTGAGGGACGCGCCGCCGACGAGCGCGCCGTCGATCGAGGGCTCCGCGAGGAATTCGCCGATGTTCGCGGCGGTGACGCTGCCGCCATAGAGGATCGGCACGTCCTGACCCGTCCCCAGCCCCGGCACCGCCGACAGCACGCGGCGGATCTCATGGGTCATCGCGGCAGCATCGCGACCGCTCGCATTCCGGCCGGTCCCGATCGCCCAGACCGGCTCATAGGCGATCACGAGCCCGCCGGTCGCGAGCCCGTCGCCGGCGTTCGGCAGCAGCGCCCCGCGGAGCTGTTCGGCCACCACGGCGGCCGCGGCATCCGCACCCGTGTCGCGGACCTCGAGGGACTCGCCGACGCAGAGGATCGGACGGAGGCCGGAGACCAGGGCCCGTCCCAGCTTCGCGGCGATCAGCGCGTCCGTCTCCCCAGCGTCGCGGCGTCGCTCGCTGTGGCCGAGGATCACCCACGTCGCCAGGCCGGCCAGCATTGCTGCGCTGGTCTCGCCGGTGAACGCCCCGGCCAGCTCGTGATGGACGTTCTGGGCGCCGATGGCGACGTCCTCGCCGGTCAGCGCGTCCCGGACGGCCCCGAGGCAGACGAACGGGGGACAGATGACCCGCGTGACGCCCTCGACCCGGGTCCGGCCGGCGATCTCGCGGGCAAGCTCGCCCGCATCGGCGGGTGTCGTGTTCATCTTCCAGTTGGCGGCGATGACGATGGGACGCATGGTCCCGAATCATGCCAGAGGCGACGGACCCTCCGGAGGCGTCGCGACCAGGCGCTCGATCCGCTCCAGGGCGCGCTGCACGGCCGAGCGGTGGATCTCGAGCCGCTCGGCCAGCTCGCCGAGGGTCGCCTCGGGTGTCTCGCGCCTCGCCTCGGCCACGGTCCGGACGACGTACGGCTGACGGGCCAGCTCTCCGCTCGCGGTCAGCTCCTCGATCGCGGCGACGTGTCGGCCCGCCGCCCCGACGGCCCGCTGAAGGTTGGCCGACTCCGCGTTCAGGACCCGGTTCAGGTCGCCGCGGAGTGCCCGCGACACCTGTCGTGCCTCGACCTCGAGCAGCGCCCCGCTGGCGCCGATCCGTCGGAGGAACAGCCCGACGGTGTCGCCGCTCTTCCACGTCACGACACCTCGGCCGCGCCGGATCCGCCACGAGGCCGGCAGGTCGAAGCCGACCAGCCGTCGAGCGAGGAGCGGCGCGTCGTCCGGATCGAGGACGAACTCGAGATGCGTCCGCCCACCGGACAGGCTGAGCGAGCCCCGAGCGAGGAACAGGCCCCGCAGCCAGGCCAGCCGGCAATGTTCGGGCGACGCATCCCAGTCGAACGCAGCGACGCCCGTCCGGCCGCTTCCCAGGGTGGTCGGGCCATCGCGCCCGAGCCGGACGAGGAGACGGGCGACCGGCGCGTCCCTGGCCGCTGTTCGGCCGCGTCCCGTCGCTTCGGACGCGAGTGCCAGGCCAAGCGCCTCTGCGCGCCGATCGCAGGGTCGCGACGGATCGATCGCCGCGAGCTCGGCGCGCAGGGCGAGGACCAGGTCGCGGTCGGATCCGCTCATCGACGGCCCTCGGCGAGGCGGGTCAAGCGGTCCGGGCCACCGTGGCGCGGCGTCGGGCGCTCCCCTCGCGTTCGAGGATCCTGATCACCGCCGCCGCGAGCTTGCGCGAATCGTGCCGCTGGGCCGCCGTCGAATCCACGACGTCCTCGAGGACGAGGGTCGGCCGCGTGGCGGCGTCGGGCGGCCACCGCAGACCGACCGGCTCGGACGGCGCTCGAAGGGCGGCAGGCAACAGTCGGTTGTTCGCGATGACGACGTCGACGATGTCGGGCCCCGTATGCGCACACAGGGCGTTCACGTGGTCGGCGAGGTCCATCCCGGTCGTCTCGCCGACCTGCGTCGCGACGTTGCAGACGAAGACCCGCAACGCGGACGAGGTGGCGATCGCCTCCTGGATCTGGGGCAGGAGCAGGCTCGGCAGGAGGCTCGTGTAGAGGCTGCCGGGCCCGATGAGGATCAGCTCCGCGTCCGCGATCGCGGCGAGGGCGTCCTCGCTGGCCGGGAGGTCCTCCGGCGTGATCCACACCCGCTCGATCCCCACGGACTTCGTGATGACGGACTGGCCGTCGCGAACGGTCCCATCGTGGAGCCGGGCGTGCATCGTCAGCGGGGCGGCCGCCGCCGGGAGCACCTGGCCGCGGATGGCGAGGACACGATTGGCGAGCCGGACCGCTTCCTCGAAGTCCCCGTCCTGGACCTGGGTCATCGCCGCGAGGAGGATGTTCCCGAGCGGGTGTCCGCCCAGCGGTCCGCCGGCCTCGGGCCGCTCGTCGGTCGGGGAACCGACGAACCGGTGCTCGAGCACCTCGCCGACCAGGTCTCGTCATCGGCGAGGGCGGCCAGGCAGCGTCGGATGTCGCCGACCGGCGGGATCGACATCTCCTCTCGCAGCACGCCCGAGGAGCCGCCATCGTCGGCGACCGCGACGATCGCGGTCAGGTTGCTCGTGTGCTCCTTCAGTCCGCGCAGGAGCGTCGACTGGCCCGTCCCACCGCCGATCACGACGACCCGCGGACCGCGGGCCAGCGACTTCTTCTGGTAGATCAGCTCGACGAGACGACCGCCGCCCTCGGACGGCATGAACGGGTCGGTGACGGCCCGGATGACCCGCCACGCACCCACGCCCATCAGGACGAGCCCGATGAGCACGACGAGGAGCCCGCGGATCGGGTACGGGAGGAACTGGAGGGTCGCCGCGTCGAGGATCGTCCCGGCCAGGCCGCCCGGATCCAGGTCGCGCGTGACCTGGCGGATGATCTGCGCGACGCCGAGGGCCAGGACGAGACAGCCCAGGAACGTCAGCAGGAGCCAGCGTTTGATCCCGATGCCCGGCGTGAGCCAGCGGCGGAGGTTCATGCGCGGTCCAGCTCGCGGTGGAACACCGCCACAGGTCCGAAATCCTGCTCGCGCATCCATGTCGCCAGCTCCTCGGCGAGGGCGATCGAGCGGTGGTAGCCGCCCGTGCAGCCAAGGGCGATCGTCAGCCGGGTCTTGCCCTCGCCGACGTACGCGGGCAGGGCGAAGCCGAGGAACTCGTGGAGGTAGCGGAGGAACTCCTGGGCCACGGGCTGGGCGAGGACGAACGATCGGACCGCATCGGTCAGGCCGGACAGCTGACGGAGCTCCGGGATGTAGTACGGGTTCTGCATGAACCGCACGTCGAAGACGAGGTCGGCCTCGAGGGGCACGCCGTACTTGAAGCCGAAGCTGATCAGCTGGATCGCGAGGCGGTCCGGGTCCGCGCTCTCGCCGAGGCGGCTGAAGATCCGCTCCCGCAGCTCGCGGAGGGAGAAGTCGCTCGTGTCGATGACGACGTCCGCCTCGCTCCGGACCGGATCGAGGAGGCGCCGCTCCGCGGCGATGGAGCTGGCGATCCCGCGCTGGTCGGACAGCGGGTGGCGATGGCGGGTCTCCGAGAACCGGCGGATCAGGACCTCGTCGCGAGCCTCGAGGAAGAACACCTGCGGCCGGATGCCGCGGCCCTCCAGGGCGCCCCGCATCGCCCCGAACATCATCGGCGCGTCGCCGGAGCGCACGTCCAGGACGATCGCGATCTTGTCGAACCGGTCCGGCTCGTCCGAGACGAGCTCGGCCAGCTCGGGGAGGAGCTCGCCGGGCAGGTTGTCGACGACGGCGTAGCCGAGGTCCTCGAAGAGCTTCGCGGCGGCCGTCTTCCCGCCGCCGGAGAGCCCGCTGAGGATCACGACGTGCTGCCTGCCGCCGGCGTTCGGGGACCGCACCTCGGCGTCGTCGTCGGCATCGGCATCCGGCGACGGCGTGGCGAGCCGGGGCTCGATCGCCGGATCCGGGAGCCGGTCGGTCGTCACCGTGTGACGTGGACCTCGAGGCGCGTCATCGGCCGCTGCGCCGGATCGCGACGATCGTGAGCTCGAAGAGGACGTACATCGTGAGGCCGAGGACCGTCGGGCTCACGAGGTCGCCACCGGGCGTCGCGATGGTGGCGAAGACGAAGATGCCCAGGAAGATGACTCCCCGCGACTTCCGGAGCCGGGCGGAGCTGACGATCCCGACCCGGGCCAGGGCGTACAGGACGATCGGGAACTCCATGAGGATGCCGAAGACGAGGAACAGCGTCGTGACGAAGTCGAAGTAGGGCGGTGCCGCGAGGTGGGCGACGATCACGTCGTTCGTGAAGGCGAGGAGGAATGTGATCGCGTACGGGAGGATGATCCAGGCGATCGCGACGCCGAGGACGAAGAAGAACAGGGCGAGCGGGATCCACGGCCGAAGCGCCCGCTTCTCGGTCGGGGTCAGGCCCGGCGCGACGAACGCCCAGAGCTGGTAGAGCAGGACCGGCATCGCGAGGACGATCCCGACCACGAGCGCGATGCGGACCGTGATGGCGAACCCGTCGCCGGGTCCGAGGACCTGGAGCGGCAGCGCCGATGCCGGAAGCGGGGAGACGAGCAGCAGCTGGATGCGCGGGGCGGCGATGAACCCGACGACCGACCCGGCGACGATCGCGAGGATCGACCGGACGATCCTGGTTCGGAGCTCCGTCAGGTGATCGACGAGCGTCATCACGCCGCCCGCCCCGGACGGTGTGGTGCTCGGGCTTGCCGGGACGCCGGCCCCGCGGACGGCGTCGGCGTCGGCCATCAGCCGTCAGCCGGTCGCGCGGTCAGGCGGGTGGCGCGGCCGCGTCATCGGCGGCCTGCGAGTCGGCGACCGGTGCCGCGACCGTCGCTGCGGCGGCCGTTGGCGCGAGCGTGTTCGGCGTCGTCGCCTCGGCCAGCGTGTTCGGCGCGGGAGCCGGAGCGACAGGCGCCGCCACAGCCGTGGTCGCCGGTGCGGCCGGCGCGGCCTGCGGGGTCACGTCCACGGTCGTCGCCTCGGTGATGTCCGACGACGCCTTGCGGAATTCCTTGATGCTCTTGCCCAGCGCTGCCCCGACATCGGGCAATCGACTCGGACCGATCACGACGAGCGCGATCAACAGGATCAGGACGAGCTCTCCGGGTCCGATTCCGAACGGCATGGCTTCGGTCTGTTCCTCGTGCAGCGTCCGCGACGTGCGTGCCGACGCGCTGGCTAGGGTAGCACGGGCAGTCGTGCGGCCCATTCGCGGGCCGCTTCGGCGAGCCGTTCGCCGAGGTCCGTTGGAGCGCCGCCCGCGGGGCTCGTCGCGGCGCCCGCGATCCCCCGTGACACGTTGACCAACAGCCCGCCTCCCGGACGCCTGCCGGTGAGCCCCGCTTTCGCCCGACCCTCGTGCAGGACGACCGATTCGTCACCCCCCTGGGCGCCGACGCCCGGGACCAGGAACGCGAGCTCCGGCGCGATCGCCCGGATCTCCGCCAGCTCGCGCGGCGCGGTGGCGCCCGACAACGAGTCCGGCCGTCCCACCGGGACCCCAGCTCGCGACCCGCCGTGCGACGCGGGCGTAGAGCGGCTCGCCGGGGTGGCCCGCGTTCGGGTCCGCTTCGACGATCAGGCCCTGGAGCTCGGCGGCGCCCGGGTTGGACGTCCGGCACAGGACATAGGCGAACCGGTCGGGGCGCGACAGGAGCGGCGCGATCGCCTCCTCGCCGAGGTAGGGACTGACCGTGACGGCATCGGCGCCGAGGACGTCGAACAGCGCGACAGCCTGACGCCCCGCGGTGCTGCCGATGTCGCCACGCTTGGCGTCCATCACGATCGGGAGGTCTGCCGGGAGCCGGGCGCGGAGTCGCTCGAGCGCGGCGATCCCGGCCGAGCCGAATGCCTCGAAGAACGCGAGGTTCGGCTTGACCGCCGCGGCCGACGGCGCGGCGCAGTCGAGGATCAGCTCGGCGAAGGCGGTCACCCCGCCGAGATCCGGGGCGAAGCCGTCCGGCAGGGAGGCGGGATCCGGATCGAGGCCCAGGCAGAGGACCGTGCCGGTCGCTGCCGACCGAGCCGCGAGTCGCTCGAGGAAGGTCACGGAGCGGGCGAAGCGGACGTGCTCGGCGCGAGGGTCGACGGCGTGGCACTCCCCGCCTGGCTCGGTCCTGACGATGGCGCCGGAAGGTCGGACGGCGGGGTGAACCAGCTCGGCCGAGACGCCCCGTCGAGCCCAGAGACCTTCGTCAGGTCCAGGGTGTCCGAGACGACCCAGCTGCCGCTCGACTGGTCGAGCTTCGCGAGCTTCAGGTCGACGATCGTGCCCGCGAGGTGGAGGAACGCGATGCTGTCGCCGCTCGGCGACCAGACCGGGGAGAAGGAGTGATCGTCGTTCGTGACGCTCAGGATCTCCTTGCCGAAGGCGTCGAGGATCACGACATCGGTCCCGAAGGAGTCGGTCTTCGTCGCGGCGACAAATCGGCCGTCAGGCGAGTACGCCGGGGACAGGTAGCCGGCCCCCGTGAACGGCGATGTCTTCTTCGTCACCGGGTCGTACTTGTAGATCTGCGGCGCGCCGCGCGGGCCGTCCCGGCCGTTCCGCACATACAGCAGGACGCGCCCGTCGGATCGCCACGCCGGATCCTGGTGTCCGAGCTGGGCGGACTCCGGCAGGTTCATCGAGGTCGAGCTTCTTCGTCGTCAGGTCGAACCGCTTGAGGACGATGTCGCTCTGGAGCGGGTTCGGCCCGTCCGAGATCAACAGGACGGCCTTCCCGTCCGGCGTCGGGCGTCGGCTCGCGCATCCAGTAGAACCAGGTGGAGCCGCCCGTCTGGTAGCGGCCGTTCAGGAGCCGCTCCGTGCCGGAGCCGTCCGGCTTGACGCGCATGAGCGCGGGCGTCGACAGGTCGTACCACGTCCGCGAGCCGCCGCCGCCCGCCGGGAACCTGCCGCGACCGTCCGTCTCGCGGATGAAGTAGATCCACTGGCCGTCGTCGGAATACGCCGGCATCGAGTCCGTTCCACTGTTCGTGAGCTGGTGGACGTCCGTGGCCGTCTGGACCCAGATGTTGCCGGCCTTGGCGTACACGATCGAGCCGTGGAAGGCCACGTCCGGTTCGATGATCACGACGTTGGACGGCGCCGGCGTGATCGCGGGACCGTTGCCCTGGTTGTCGCTCGTGTCGGTCGTCGCCTTGACGAACGGGAGGTTCCCGTTCGAGCAGCCCGAACGTGAACACCGCGATCAGCACGAGCCCGACGATGGCGATCGCCGGGCCGACATAGCCGGTGACGGGTCCGATCCCGTACGGATCACGAGGCGGCCGCGCGCGGCCGCCGGCCGGCTTGCCGCTCACCCGGCGCTCCCGGCGACCGACGCCACGGCCAGCGGCACGCCCACCGGGTCGTCGGCGGTTCGGTCCGGGACGCTGGAGGCCCGCGGATGCCACGTCACGGATTTCGAGCTGGAGCGATTCGTAGCCGCCGAACGTCCTCGTGACGAGGCGTGCGGCGACATCCACCACGTCGCCTTCGTGGACCGTCTCGGCCAGGTCCGAACGACCGAAGGCGATCCCGTCGATCACGTCGAGGCGACGGCGGAGGGTCAGCTGGCTGTGGCCGCCGCTGGCGGCGCGAACGCGTGTCACGGTCAGGCCTTCGACGAGCAGGAGCGGCTCCGTGTTGCCGACACCGCACGGCGCGAGACGCGCGAGGTCGCGCTGGAGGGCGTAGTCGACGTCCAGGGCGGCCAGCGACAGGTCGATCAGGAGCGGTCGTCGCGGGTCGGGCGGGGCCGCCGCCGCGGCCAGGGCTCCGAACGCCGTGACGAACTCGGCCCAGCGATCCGTGGCGATCTCGAAGCCCGCGGCACCGGCGTGCCCGCCGTGACGGAGGAACAGGGACGAGCACGCCTCGAGGGTCGCCCCGAGATCGAGGCTGCCGTCGCTCCGGCACGAGGCGCGGATGACATCACCGAGCTCCGCGCCCACGACGGCCGGTCGCCCGTGGTCCTCGACGAGCTTCGCGGCCACGAGCCCGACAATCCCGACCGGCCACGGCCCGCGGACGATCGTCGCGGCGGTGCCGGCGTCGGCGGCGTCGCCTGCTCCCTGGGCGGCCACCGTTGCGGCGATCGATGCCCGGGCCTCGCCGATTGCCTGGCTCGTCAGGTCGCGCCGGGTCTTGTTGGCCGCTTCCAGCTCCGCCGCCAGCCGATCGGCGTCGGCGCGGTCGTCGGTCAGGAGGAGGGCCGCGCGCGGCTGCCGTCTCACCGATGCGGCCCGCCGCATTGATCCGCGGCGCGACGGCGAACGACAGGGTCTCCGCGTCGACGGCCGACGGGGCGGTCGCGGCGGAGGCCAGGAGTGCGGCGATGCCGGGCCGCGGCGCGGCGGCGATCGCGGCGAGCCCGAGCCGGACGATCGAGCGGGTCTCGCCGAGGATCGGCACGAGGTCGGCGATCGACCCGATCGTCGCGAGGTCAGCGAGGTCGAGAGCCGCGACCGGGCCGCCGGGCTCGTCGGCGAGCAGGAGCTGGGCGAGCTTGAAAGCCACGCCGCTCCCGGCCAGCCGCAGCTCCGGATACCGGCTGTCGGACCGCTGTGGGTTGACGATCGCGAGCGCCGCCGGCAGCTCCGGCGGGAGGCGGTGGTGGTCCGTCACGAGGACGTCGATCCCGGCCCGTCGGGCCTCGTCGATCTCGGGCCCGCTGGTCGAGCCGCAGTCGACGGTGACGATGACCCTCGCGCCGGCCTCGACGGCCGCCGCGACGGCCTTGCGCGACAGCCCGTGCCCCTCGTCGAGCCGGCTCGGGACATACGGGATCGCGTCGATCCCGAGGCGGCGGAACGTCCGGACGAGGATCGCGAGGCCCGTCAGCCCATCGGCGTCGAAATCGCCGAAGACCATCAGGCGTTCGCCGGCCGCGCGGGCCCGGGCGATGCGCTCGCGGAATGCCTCCGCGTCCGGCAGGAGGCGCGGGTCGTGCAGACCCTCGGTCGGCGCGGCGAGGAAGGCGTCGAGCTCCGGCGCGGTCGTGATGCCCCGGCCTGCCAGCAAACCGATCGTCCGGGTCCCGATGCCGTGTCGTGAGCCGGCCGCGACGAGCTCCGCGGACGGCGGGACGCGCTCGGCCAGCCGCCAGGCGAAGCGGGGTTCGATCACCGCGTCAGGATGCCACGCGACGCTCACCGCCGGCTCAACGTCGGATGCACGCGCGCTTCACCGCCGGCGCTCGGGCCCGTCCGCGCCGGCACGATGCGTCAGGACGCGGCGCGGCGGGTTCGCGGAGCGCGAGACGAGCCGGTCCGACCGAGGCGTTTCGCCTCCCAGTTGTGCCATACGACCAGGAGCGGCGAGGCGTTGAAGATCGACGAATACGTCCCGGAGATGATCCCGATCAGGAGCGCCAGCACGAAGTTGCGGATCGCGCTGCCGCCGAACAGGTACAGGGCGAGCAGGGTCAGGACGACGGTGAAGCTCGTCATGATCGACCGGGCGAAGGTCTGCAGGATCGAGTGGTTGACGATCTCCTCGAACGGCTCCCCGGCGTGCCGAGCCCGGTTCTCGCGGATCCGGTCGAAGACGACGATCGTGTCGTGGACGCTGAAGCCGATGACGGTCAGCATCGCCGTGACGAACAGGGCATCGATCTCGACCCGGAAGAACGTCCCGAGGATCGCGAACGTCCCGACGACGACGATGACGTCGTGGACGAGGGCGACGAGCGCGGTCACGCCGAACTTCACGTCCTGGAACCGGTAGGTGATCCAGAGCAGGATCCCGATCGACCCGACGAGGATGAGGATCAGCGCCTGGCGGATCAGGTCGGACGAGACCACCGGTCCGATCGTCGTGAGCGACGCCTGCTCGGCGATCGGGCCCAGAGCGGCCTCGAGCGCCTTGACCATCTCGCCGCCCTTGCCGTCGGTCGGGAGCTCCGTGTTGCCGGTCGCGATCGACGCGGACGGCGACGGCGACCCCGAGGCCGACGGCGAGCCGCTCGGGGCCGCGCTCGGGCTGGCCGAGGGCGCCGGTGTCGCGGACGGGCTGGGCGATGGTGATGGCGATGGCGAAGTCGACGGGACGGGTGAGCCCGACGCGGCGGGTGAGCCCGACGCGGCCGGCGGCGCGGAACCGGAGGCCGGAGGCGCCGATGCGGACGGCGCCGGCGGGCTCGAGGCGGGAGCCGACGGCGCGGTCGATGCGCTGGGGCTGGCGGCGAGGGTCGGGACCGGCGTCGCGGATGGCGCAGGCGGGCGGAGGCCGATCGGGTCGGTCTTGATGTCCATGAACCCGTCGCCCTGCTTGACGACGACCGCCTGGAGGCCGTTCTCCTTGAAGACCGCTGCGACCTGGTCGGCGGTGACGTTCGGGTCCGCGAAGCGGATCTGCCAGGTCGTCCCGCCCGTGTAGTCGATCGTGAACTGGAGGCCCGCCTGGCCGCCCGAGAAGAAGGTCAGGAGGATGAAGAGCAGACCCGGGATCGTGATGATGGCGGAGAAGAGGAAGAACCAGCGCCGCTTCCCGATGATGTCATACACGCGAGCGGGCCTCTCCTCGGAGGCGAGCGCGGCCCTGCGGCAGACCGGCGGCGACGAACTCCTCCTCGCTCACGCCGTAGAGGCTGGCCTTGCGCGACCAGCTCTGGGCGACGATCCAGCGGAGGATCGTCCGCGAGACGACGATCGCGCTGAACATCGACACGAGCACGCCGATGATCAGGACGAGGGCGAAGCCGCGGATCGTCGACGAGCCGAAGAGATACAGGATCGTGGCCGTGATCAGGCTCGACACGTTGGAGTCGAGGATCGAGTTCCAGGCCCGACCGAAGCCGGCCTCGACGGCGGCCGGCAGCGACTTGCCGACGCGCAGCTCCTCCTTCATCCGCTCGAAGATCAGGATGTTGGCGTCGACCGCCATCCCGATCGAGAGGACGAAACCGGCGATGCCGGCGAGCGTCAGGGTGACGGGGATGAGCCGGAAGATCGCGAGGACGACGAGCGTGTAGTAGATCAGGGCGAAGCTCGCGACCGCGCCGAGGAGCCGGTAGTAGATCAGCATGAACATGATCACGAGGGCGATGCCGACGGCGCCGGCCAGGAGGCTCTGGCTGAAGAACTGCTCACCGAGGGTCGCGCTGATCGTCTGGGCCGACAGCTCGACGACCGGGAACGGCAGGGAGCCGAACTGGAGGACCGTGACGAGGTTGGTCGCCTCCGCGAGCGGATAGCCGCCGATGCTGTTGTCCTGGCTGATCTGGACGTTGCCGCCCGGGATCGCGCTGTTGATGACCGGCGCGGAGATCACCTTGCCGTCGAGGACGATCGCGAAGTAGTCGCCGATGTGGGCGGCCGTGTAGGCGGCGAAGAGCTTGGCGCCCTGATCCTTCAGGTTGAACGTGACGACGCGCTTGCCGAGCTGGTCGCTGCCGATCGCGGCACTGGCGAGCTGCTCCCCGGAGAACAGCGGCGGGAATTGCGTCTCGTCGATGACGTCGCCCTTCTGCTTCGACACCTGGCCGAGCGGCACGAAGTCGAGGCGGCCCGTCTGGCCGACGAGGCGGCGGATGGCCTCCGGGTCCGAGACGCCCGGCAGCTCGATCACGATCCGGTCGCTGCCCTGGGTCGTGACGAGCGGCTCCGACACGCCGGTCGCGTTGACCCGGTTCTCGATGATCGTGCGGATGACCTCGAGGGCCGCCGCGTCGGGGATCTTGTCGCCGACCTGCTGAGCCTGGTACTCGACGCGGAGGCCGCCCTGCAGGTCAAGTCCGAGCTTCGTCTCGATCGGACGGCTCCCGGTGTCGCTCGAATCGGGGAGCGTCAGACCTGGAACGAAGTTCACGATGAGGGCGAGAACGCCGATGACGAGGATCAGAATCGGGCCGGCTTTGCGCATCAGCGGCGGATGATACAGGAAGGGTCCGCGACCCCGAGGTGAACTTTCCTTTGCGAGTTCACCACCGTGGTCTGGGGCGCCCGAGGTTCCCCGCCCCCCACTCCGCCTTGGTGCCGCGGCAGCACACATCGCGCGCGTTTGCTGCCCATCGACCCCGGATCTGCTCGCTCGGTGTCCCATGAGCACCGACCCGGCGAGTTTGGGTGGCTTCTGGCGGCCCAACGCTGCCGGGCTGCTCCATGTGCACCTGGGGGGCACCAAGATGCAGGTGAGCCGCAGTGCAGGGCAGGCTGGCACCCTGCATCGATGGCGACTCGCGAACGGCGGCTCGATCGGGCCCAGCGATTGATCCAGCGCGCACTCACCGGCGTGGGTGACGAGTTGCGTGAGGCGCGACTCCAGGCCGGGCTCGCGCAGCGCGATCTCGGACAGCTGGTCGGGGTCTCGCACTCCCACGTGAGCCGGATCGAGCGTGGCAGGGTCCGCAACGTTCGATACGAGACGCTCGTGCGGCTCGGCGTCGTCCTCGGACTAGACATCCCGCTTCGCGCGTATCCGAACGGCGACCGAGTCCGCGACGCGGCGCAGCTCGGACTGCTCGCACGATTCCGGACGCTGCTCCCGGCCGGTCTCGGCTGGCGCCCGGAGGTTCCTCTCTCGATTCCCGGCGACCTTCGTGCCTGGGATGCGGTCGTTACGGGTCCCGGCTGGGCGGTGGCGGTCGAGGCGGAAACGCGGTTACGCGACATCCAGGCTCTTCTCCGCCGGTTCTCGCTCAAACAGCGAGACGGCAACGTTGAGACGATGATCCTTCTCGTCGCCGATACGCGGCACAACCGGAGCGTCCTTCGATCCGCTGCGGATGAGCTCGCGACGGCGTTCCCCTCCGGGGACGAGAGGTGCTCTCGGCGATCGGACGTCGCGAGGCGCCGCGCGGGAGCGGGATCGTGATGATCTAGCCCTCGAGGGTCGCCTTGATTCGCTCGGCGAGGGCCGGCCCGATCCCCGGGACGGCCGCGATCTGCTCGACCGGCGCGTCCCGAACCCGCTTGGCCGACCCGAACACCCGGAGGAGTGCGCGCCGGCGCTTCGGGCCGACGCCCGGAAGGTCGTCGAACGCGGAGTGGGTCTGGCGCTTCGCACGCAGGTCGCGGTGATAGGTGATCGCGAACCGGTGGGCTTCGTCGCGCAACCGCTGGACCAGGTACAGCGCCGCCGACGTCGCCGGCAGCACGATCGGCACCGACGTCCCCGGCAGGAACAGCTCCTCGCGCTCCTTAGCCAGCCCGGCCATCGGCAGGTCATGGAGGCCCAGCTCGTCGAGGACCGTCTTCGCGGCGCTCACCTGCCCGCGACCACCGTCGATGATCACGAGGTCCGGCATCGCCCAGCGGAGCGCCTCCTCCGCGCCCTCGTCCCCGGCCTTCGCCCGGCGGAACCGGCGTCGCAGCACCTCCTGGTGCGACGCGAAGTCGTTGGCGCCGACGACCGTCCGGATCTTGAAGCGTCGGTACTCGCCGGGTCGAGGCCGGCCCTCCTCGAACACGACCATGCTCCCGACGGAGTCCGACCCCTGGACGTTCGAGATGTCGTAGCACTCGATGCGGAGCGGCGGTCCGGGCAGGCCAAGCGCCTCCGCGAGCTCCTCGAGGGCGCCCAGCGTCTTCCCTTCGTCGGCGAGCCATCGCGCCTGCTCCCGGGCAAGCGTCTCGGCGGCATTCCGGGTTGCGAGCGCCATCAGCTCGCGCTTCTCGCCGCGCTGCGGGACAGCGAGGTGGACCGGGCCGCCGCGCCGAGAGGCGAGGAACGCCTCCAGGTCGGTGGCGTCCGGGAGGGCGAAGGGCACGAGCAGGGACGGCGGCACAGAGGTGGCGCGGGCGTAGAACTGCTCGAGGAAGCTCGACAGGACCTCCTCGTCGGGCGCCTCGCGGACCGCGTCGAGGAGGAACACGTCCCGCCCGATCATCTTCCCGTTCCGGATCGCGAACAGCTGGATCGCGGCCTGGTTGTCCTGCCGCGCCAGCCCGACGAGGTCCAGCTCGGTACGCTTGAACGCGGCCATCTTCTGGCTCTCCATCGTCCGCTCGATCGCCCGGATCTTGTCCCGGATCGTCGCCGCCCGCTCGTACTGCGTCTGCTCGGATGCGGCTTGCATCTCCTTCGACAGGGCGCGCACGACCGATTCCTGGCGGCCCTCGAGGAACAGCTGGATCTGCTCGATCTGGGTGCCGTAGTCGGCTTTCGACACGGCCTCGATGCAGGGGCCCTGGCAGCGCTTGATGTGAAAGAGCAGACAGGGCCGGGCGAGCGCCCGCTCGCCGTCGCGGATGTCGATCGTGCAGGTCCGGAACGGGAACAGGCGCCGGACGAGGTTCATCGATTCGTCGACGGAGCTCGCCGAGGCATACGGCCCGAAGTACCGGCTCCCGTCCTGGACGAGCTTGCGCGTCCGCTCGACCCGCGGAAAGTCGTCGGTCATCGTGATCTTGATGTACGGGTAGCTCTTGTCGTCCTTGAGGCGGACGTTGAACCGCGGCCGGTACCGCTTGATGAGGTTCGCTTCGAGGAGGAGTGCCTCGCTCACGGAGTCGGTGATGGTGTACTCGACATCCACGATCCGGTCGATGACGGAGCGGATCCGGTGCTGCTCCCCGATCGGCGTCGCCTTCTGCCAGTAGCTCCGGACGCGGTTCTTCAGGCTCTGCGCCTTGCCGACGTAGACGACCTCGCCTCGGGCATCGCGCATGAGGTAGACGCCGGGTCGGTCAGGAAGCTTGCGGAGGGTCGCCTGGAGGTCGGGGGTCACCCCTCGATGCTAGGGCACGCTGCGTCAGGGCGCGGCAGGAACATCGGCGAGCAAGCAGGAATGTGGGGAAGCGCCACGACGCCGGCCCTGCGACCGGTGCCGAGGACAGGGCGCGATCCCCCCACTTGAGTGCGGCGGCCGGACGTGTCCCCGTCGTCGGGCCGCCGCCGATGCATGCTTCAGTGCTTCGGGGAGCCCTTCCCCGACTTGTACGGTCCGTGCCCTCGAACGTCGAGCGTGAAGCCGCCGAAGGCCTGTCCATCCACCGTCAGGACCGCCTGGTAGCACGCGGGCTTGAGGCCGCCGAGCCAGAGATGGCCCATCCAGCGTCCGTTGGCCTGACGGTGCAGCGTCAGCGTTCGCGGAGAGCCTCCCCCGCGCACGGCGCGACGGTGAGGACGACCTGGCCGCTCTTCACGGCCTTCCCGTCGAGCGTCAGCCGGACTTTGACCGGGAGGGTCCGGGCGCCATGGACGACGACAGTTCCGGTGCCGCGGATCGGCTGCTCCCACCAGGCGTGTCCGGCACCGGGCGCGGGCGGGTCGACCGGCGGATTGGTCGGCGGGACGACGGGCGGGGGCGGGTCCGTGACCGGAGGCGGGTCCGTGACCGGAGGCGGTGGATCCGTGACCGGAGGCGGTGGCGGCGCGACGAAGGCGACGTGCGCAATGAACGACGCCGACGCGCTGTTGCCGCTCGCGTCGCGTGCGGTGCAGGTCACCGTGGTGTCCCCCACCGGCACCGACGATCCGGACGCCGGGAGGCATCCGACCGTCGGCGACGCGTCGACCACGTCCGAAGCGGTGGGTGAGACGTAGGTCAGGGGCGCGGACGAGTCCGACGTCGTCAGGTTGACGTCGGCCGGCATCCCGGCCAGCGACGGGGCGGTCGTGTCGACCACGGTGATCGCGAAGGAGCCGCTCGCGCTGAGCGACCCGCTGTCGGTCGCGGTGCAGTTGACGGTCGTCGTCCCCAGCGGGAGGAGGGCCCCGACGGCCGGGCTGCAGACAGGCGTCGGATCGACGGCGTCCTCGGGATCGGTCGCGGCGACCGTGTAGGCCGCGGTGGCGCCGCCGGTCGTGTTGCCCTCGACCGTCGAGTCGGCCGGGAGCTGGAGCGACGGCGGCGTGTTCGACGGCGGCGGCGTGGCGACGTCGAGGACGAAGTTGATCGTCGGATTCGTGCCGGAGAAGAGCCCGGAGTCATTCGCGCTCGCCGGCGTGACCGCTCGGTTCCACGAGAACCGGTAGTGGTAGTCGAGACCCTCGGTCATCGGCGCGGTCAGGACGATGTAGAGCGGGCCGGCCACGTAGGGGTCCAGGTCGGTCGGGCAGGCGGCGCCGTCGACCGGCCAGCCGCTCGGCAGCTGGAAGCTCAGGGTCCCGACGCTGAAATCCGCCACCGGACGGCACGGACCGGGTGCCGGGCGACAGCCGGACCGACTGGTTCGCGTCCACATGGTTCGTCCCGGAACAGGACACGACGAAGTAGACGTAGTACGGGACGTCCTCGCCGGGCGAGACGGTCCCGAGATCGATCGTGTCCTGGGTCCCGATGGTGGCGGCATCGCCGTCGGCGCTGACGCTTTCGGCGGCGACGGTGGGCACGGTGAGGAGGGTGATTGCCGCCGCGGCCACGATGGCTCGTCTGGCGAGGGTGAGACGCATCGACGTCGACTCCTAGGCAGTCGGAGTCCGGCCACAGCGCGACCGGAGCAGGATCGTCGGGTGCCGGGTCCGGGCCGTCGATGGCCGATTCGGCCATTTCGGTGACGCCGTGCGCCGCCCAGGAGTACCGCCCCGCCGGTGCGTCCACGCCCATACCGCGGCAGTCCGCCCGGTCGTTACCAGCCACCTCGGCGGGACTTCGGGTCCCCCACATGCCTCGGCAGCTCCCGAGCGCGATGCAATGAATGCCCTGGTGCATGCGGGCAGCGGCGTCGTCCAGTTGTCGATGAGCCGAGGTTGCGTTTGACGTCCATCTGGTCGTATCACGCCCGACCGACGATGGCTCCACCAGGCGAGGGCTTACGGTCCAGCAGGCGTCCGGTCGCATCGGACAGATGGCTGCGCGTCAAACGCGGACAGGAGAATGACGATGACCATCGGAGAGCATCCGAATGCGACCGCCTACCGGAGGACGGTCGATGCGTTCCGCGACCGAGATTTCGACGCGATCCGGTCGCTCGTCGCCGTGGACGTCGTCTGGCATGTGCCCGGTCGGAACTCGATGGCAGGAGAGATCCGTGGTCTCGACGAGCTCGTCACCTGGCTCGGCCGACTCAACGAGCTCGGCTTCACCATCCGGGAGCACGACGTGCTCGGCAACGACGAGCACGTCTGTGCTCTGAGCTGCATCGGCGCCCGGCGACCAGGGGTGGAAATCGAGATCAGAGTGACGAGCGTGTTCCACTTTCGCGACGGGCAGCAGGTCGAGCGGTGGTTCTACCCCGAGGACATGGCCGGATGGGACGCGATCTTCGACGGCTGAAATACCGGCGGCGGCCAGAGCGATTGAACAGAGCTGTGGCTACCACCGCGTCCCGTCTCCCGGTGACTCGCAATCGACTCGTCGATGAGTCACCGTGCAGCGCGCCACTGCATCGTTGTTCGAGTGGAGCTCCACCCTTCGGCCGCCGACCGGCTCGATCGCCTCGCTCCCGATCAGCGTGCCGCGGCTACCGCGTCGCCCGGGCCGATCCTGTGCGTCGCGCCGGCAGGCTCCGGAAAGACGACGACGCTCGTCGCGCGGGTCGCCTGGCTGATCGCATCGGGCGCCGCGACGCCGGACGCGATTGTCGCGATCACCTTCAACCGGCGAGCGGCCGAGGAGCTCGGTGAGCGGCTGACGGCGGCCCTCGCGCCGCTGGGACTGCGTGCCGGCGCGGTTCGAGTTCGAACCTTCCACGCGCTCGGATTGGAGATCCTTCGCGACGCCGGCGAGCGGGTCGAGCCGCTGATCGATCGGCTCGAGGTGCTGCGCCGAATCGCGCCGGACCTGGGCTCGTCAGGCTGGCACAACCTCGACACGGCTTTCTCGCGACTCAAGCTCGACGTCTGCGTGACCGCCGCGGAAGTCTCGACGGATCCCGAGCCCGGCGCGATCGCGCGTGCCTTCCTCGCGTACGAGGCCGAGCTCGCCGCCGATGGTGGCCTCGACTTCGACGATCTCGTGGCCCGATCGCTTCGACGGCTCGAGACCGACGAGACGTTGCTCTCCCGGTGGCGGGCGCGAGCAACCGACCTCGTCGTCGACGAGGCGCAGGACCTGGACCGGGCCCAGCTCCGGCTGGCGCTCCTCCTCGCCGCCCCCGCCAACCGGATCTTCCTTGTCGGCGACGACGACCAGTCGATCTACGGCTGGCGGCTCGCCGACGTCCGGCGCGTGCTTGCGCTCGCGGACGCGCTTCCCGGACTCCGACGCGTCGACCTGATCGTCAACTACCGCTGTCCGTCGACGGTCGTCCAGCGGGCCGTCCGGCTGATCGAGCACAATGCCGCGCGGTTCGCGAAGACGGTCCGGTCGCGGCCGAACGCGGCGGGTTCGATCATCCTCGCGGGCGACGGGTCGGACGAGCCGGTCCGGATGGCGCGCGTCCTCGAGCGCTGGCCCATCGACGACGGATCCCGCGCGATCCTCGCCCGGACGAACCGCGAGCTCCTTCCGGCGATCGCAGTCGCGCTGGAGCTGGCGCGTCCCGTTCCGTCCGCCGCCGATCGAGCTGCTGATGGGATCGCGGCATGTCGATGCCTGCCTCGCGGAAGTCGCCCCGGACGCGGCCGGCGGGACGGAGCCTCTCCTCGCCCGGCTCGAGGCGGTGCGGGCTCGCTGGGCCTCGGCACCTCCGGACGCATCGGCCGATCCGGATGCCGCGACCCCTGCTGACGTGGCCCGAAGCGTCCTTGCCTGGGCCGCGCCGTTCGCGACCCTCGAAGAGCTGCGGATCGCGATCGAGGGGCGGCGGGCCGACCTTGCGCGGCTGTGCAGCGACGACGCGTCGCTCACGTTCGCGACCGCACACGCGACCAAGGGGCTCGAGTTCGACCATGTGGCGGTGATCGGGCTCGATGTCGGTCGGTTCCCGAGCGCTCGCTCGCTCGCCGACGCGCCTGATCCCGACCGCGCGCTCGAGGAGGAGCGCCGGCTCGCCTACGTCGCCTGGACGCGTGCCCGCCGATCGCTCACGCTCGTCTATGACCCGACGACCCCGTCACGGTTCCTGCTGGAGGCCTTCGACCCGGACGAGCTCGGCCTGCCGGCGGCGGAGGGGCGGGCCTAGACTGCCGCATGCCCACGCGACGGGACGGAACCGAGCCGATGATCGCCCATGGCTCGGTCTATCTCCGGCCGGCCGAACGGGAGGACATCCCGTTGTTCGTCCGCTGGTTCAACGACCATGCGACGTCGCGAACCCTCGCCGTCCGCTCGCCACTGTCGATCCCGATCGAGGAGCGCTGGTTCGAGAACGCCGTCGCGGAGCAGGGGCAAGAGCGGCTACCACTTCGTCGCATGCCTGCTGGAGGACGACCGGCCGATCGGCACGATCGGGTTGTTCGATCTCGACCTCCAGAACGGCAGCGCGGGCCTCGGGATCTCCGTCGGCCAGGCGGCCGACCGGGGACGCGGGTACGGGTCGGACATGCTGAGGGCGCTGCTCGAGTTCAGCTTCGGCAACCTGCGGCTCGAGCGGGTCTGGCTCGACGTCTACGACTACAACCCGGGCGCGCGGCGCGTCTACCAGCGGGTCGGGTTCGTCGATGAGGGCGTATCCCGGCACGCGATCTTCCGGCACGGTCGCTACCGGGACCTGTTCCGGATGTCGATCCTCCGCGGCGAGTGGGAGGCGACGCAGCCGCCCGACGACATGCCGGCCTGACGCGTCCGCCGACGTTGCTGGCCGACTAGCCGATCTCCCGCCGGTTCAGCTGCTTGAGCAGCCGGTCGATCGAATCGAGGAACGGCTCGGTCACCGATTCCGGCAGCACGTCGCGAACGGAATCCTTCGGCCCGAACGCGGCTCGGGCCCGCATCGCGACCTGACGGAGGCCGCGCGGCTCGTCGTCGCGAAGACGGTCAGCCATCGGCTCGAAGTAGGCGAGCCACCGCTCCTGGCCGCGCTCGCGGGCGGCGGCGATGACGAGGTCCACCTGTCGGGCGGCGGTCAGGGCGGCCTCGTCGACGACCGGCATCTCGTGACGGAGAGGGCCGTGGCTGCCGGTCCGGCGGACGAGGGTCGTCGGGCGGGCGTCGTCAGGCATCCGGCGCCGTGATCAGGAGCGGCAACCGCTTCCGCTCCGAGCCGTTGACAAGGATCCGGAACGAGTAGTCGCCGGGCGTCGCGAAGGTCAGGTTCCACAGGTCGATCGAGAACGTCAGGACCGCGTCACGCCCGTCCCCGTGGCCGCGGGCGACGAGGTTGCCCGTGCCGCCGGCGACCTCGGCGCCGTCCGGGTCGAGGAGGACGAACCGCACCTGGTGCTCGTGGTCGACTTCGGGCGCCGTGACGAGCAGGCCCAGGACGAGGGCGAGGTGCGCGTGGCGGAGTGGGAACGTCCGCCCGCCGATCCTCGAGACGCCGCCGCCCAGCACGTGGAACTTCTGCCCGGGCTGGGTCTCCGCGGCGTCGGCGAGGAAGGCGAACTCGATGTCGGGCATCGCGGGCATCGTAGCCGGTGACGATCGACGGGCGATTGCCCGGCGTCGAGACCGGTGGACGCCTAGCGGTTCGACGCGGCTGCCGCGCGCTTCCGGCTCGGGGCGATCCGGACGGCCGGGCCATGGCCGTTCGTGCCGCTCCCGTTGCCCCGACCCGCCTCCTCGGCGAACGTCACGTGCGAGAGCGGCACGAGCGGCTCGCCGCGGAGCACCCGCGCGAGGTACTCGCCGGTCGCCGAGCCCGCGGTCTTCGCCACCGTCTCCGGCGTGCCCTCCGCGATGATCCGGCCGCCGCGGGCGCCGCCGTCGGGCCCCAGGTCCACGATCCAGTCGGCCGTCTTGATCACGTCGAGGTTGTGCTCGATCACGAGGACCGTGTTCCCGCCGTCGACGAGGCGGTGGAGCACCTCGAGGAGCTTCTCCACGTCCGCGAAGTGCAGGCCGGTCGTCGGCTCGTCGAGGACATAGAGCGTCCGACCCGTCGCGCGTCGCGATAGCTCCGGTCGCGAGCTTGACCCGCTGCGCCTCACCACCCGAGAGGGTCGTCGCCGGCTGGCCGAGGTGCACATAGCCCAGGCCCACGTCGGTCAGCGTCTGGAGCTTCACCTTCACGTTCGGCACGGCCGAGAAGAAGTCGTTCGCCTCGGCGATCGTCATCTCGAGGACGTCCGCGATCGAGCGGCCCTTGAAGTGGATCTCGAGCGCCTCGCGGTTGTAGCGCTTGCCCTTGCACACCTCGCAGGTCACGTAGACGTCCGGGAGGAACTGCATCTCGATCTTCAGGATCCCGTCGCCCTTGCAGTTCTCGCAGCGGCCGCCCTTCACGTTGAAGCTGAAGCGGCCGGGCTGGTAGCCCCGGACGCGGGCCTCCGGGACGCCGGCGAACAGCTCGCGGATCGGGCCGAACAGGCCCGTGTACGTCGCGGGGTTCGAGCGCGGCGTGCGGCCGATCGGGCTCTGGTCGATCTCGATGATCTTGTCGATGTGCTCGACGCCCTTGAGCGAGGCGTGGGCCCCCACCGGCTCGCGCGACCCGTTGAGCTCGCGCGCGAGGGCCCGGTACAGGACGTCGGTCACGAGCGTCGACTTGCCGCTCCCCGACACGCCGGTGATCGCGGTGAACGTCCCGAGGGGGACGGTGAAGTCGATCTCGCGGAGGTTGTGCTCGCTCGCGCCCTTGACGACGAGCTTCTTCAGGTTGCCCTTGCGTCGCCTCGCCGGCACCGGGACGCACTCGCTCGCCACGGAGATAGGCACCGGTGATCGAGCGGGGCTCGGCCAGGACGGCTTCGAGGGGACCGTTGGCGATGATCTCGCCGCCGTGCTCGCCGGCGCCGGGCCCGATGTCGACCACCCAGTCGGCCGTCCGGATCGTCTCCTCGTCGTGCTCGACGACGAGGACCGTGTTGCCGAGGTCACGCAGCCGCGTCAGGGTCGCGATCAGCTTCGCGTTGTCCCGCTGGTGGAGCCCGATCGATGGCTCGTCGAGGATGTAGAGGACGCCCATCAGCGTCGTCCCGATCTGGGTCGCGAGCCGGATCCGTTGGGCCTCGCCGCCCGAGAGGGTGATCGACGCCCGGTCCAGGGTCAGGTAATCGAGCCCGACGTCGACGAGGAACCCGAGCCGCGCCGAGATCTCCTTGAGGACCTGGTAGGCGATCGTCCGCTCGCGCTCGGTCAGGATCTTCGGCAGCCGCCCGACCCAGTCCATCGCCTCCGTGATCGACAGCGTCGCGATGTCCGAGATGCTCTGAGCGTCGACCGTGACCGCCAGCACCTCCGGCTTCAGGCGCTTGCCGCCGCACGTCGGGCAGGGCCGCGTGACCATGTACTTCTCGAGCTCGGTCTTGATGTACTCCGAATCCGTCTCGCGATAGCGCCGCTCGAGGTTCGTGACGATCCCCTCGAACGTCGCCTTGTACGTGTTCTCGCCGCGCTCGTGCCGGTAGCGGACGAGGACCTTCTCGTCCTTCTGGGCACGGAGGAGGTACTCGATCGCCTCCGGCGGCAGGTCCTTGACCGGCTTCTTGAAGTCCCAGCCATGCGACTGGCAGATCGCCTCGAGGATCTTCAGCCGCCACGACGCGTCGTTCGGCATCTTGGCCCACGGCACGAGGGCGCCCTGGGCCAGGCTCTTCGTCCTGTCCGGGATGACGAGATCCGGGTCGATCTCCAGCCGCGTCCCGAGGCCCGTACAGGCGGGGCACGCGCCGTGCGGTGAGTTGAACGAGAAGTTGCGCGGCTCCAGCTCGTCCATCGTGAACCCGTCGTACGGGCAGGTGAACCGTTCGCTGTAGCGGCGCTCCTCGAACGACGGCCCCTCGTCGTCGCGGGGGGCCGGGGCGATCAGGACGACGCCCTCGCCCAGCCGGAGCGCGGTTTCGATCGAGTCGGCGAGGCGCGACGCATCCGGGTCCGGCATCGACGCGCCGGTCTCCGGATCGATCGGGCGGCCGTCCGGCGCCCGATCCGCCCCGTCCGGCGCGTCGGCGTGGCGGACGACGTAGCGGTCGACGACCACCTCGATGCTGTGCCGCTTGTACTTGTCGAGGGTCGGGGCTTCCGACAGCTCGTACATCTCCCCGTCGACCCGGACGCGGACGAAGCCCTGGCGCCGGGCGCCGTCGAAGACGCGGTCGCCCTCGGTCTTGCGGTCCTTGATCAGCGGGCCGAGAACGAGGAGCCGCGTCCCCTCGGGCAGAGCCAGCACCTGGTCGACGATCTGCTGGACGCTCTGCCGCTCGATCGGGTGGCCGTTCGGACAGTGCGGATGGCCCGCGCGCGCGAACAGGAGTCGCAGGTAGTCGTAGATCTCGGTGACGGTGCCGACGGTCGAGCGCGGGTTGCGCGATGCGCCCTTCTGGTCGATCGAGATCGCCGGCGAGAGCCCGTCGATCTGGTCGACGTCCGGCTTCTCCATCTGGCCGAGGAACTGGCGTGCGTACGCGCTCAGGCTCTCGACGTAGCGGCGCTGGCCCTCGGCGTAGATCGTGTCGAAGGCGAGGCTGGACTTGCCGCTCCCGGACAACCCCGTGATGACGACGAGCCGATCGCGCGGGAATGCGACGGTGACGTCCTTCAGGTTGTGTTCGCGGGCACCGCGGACGACGAGCTGATCCTGGGGCATCTCGACGCAAGTCTACGCGATCGGCGGGAAATCGCACAGACGTTCTAACGCACTTTCGCCGGCGGATTCGCTACCTCGTGCCCGTATGCTGGCTCCGGTCCGTCGCATGAGGGGCACGTCGGCACGATGAGGCTCGGCGGTTCGGTCCGCGATCCGGCCTGGCTGGCGGTCGTCCTCGTCTGCGGCGCGGCCATCCTGTCGATCGCGACGATGGCCGCGAGCCGGTTCCTGATCCCGAACGAGGACGCCGGCATCTCGAGCGAGGCCTGGCCGTGGACGGCCGACGGCGTGGGCGTCCAGCCCTTCGACGCGGCGTCGGCGTTCCGCCTCGGCGACGTCGTCGTCGCCGTCGATGGACGGCCGCTCGCTGACTGGGCCACCGAGGCGCTCGAACCGCCCTGGCTCCTCGGGTCGCGACCGCTCGGTTCGACAGCCGAGGTCGAGGTCCTGCGCGACGGCCAGCCGGTGACCATCACGGCATCGCTCCAGCCCCTGTCGGTCTCGCGCCTCGGTGGCGCGCCGGTGGCCCTCGTCGCCTTCGCCTTCGGCGCGATCCTCCTGGCCCTGACGCTGGTCGCCCGCCGGCCGCGGGTCATGGCGCTGCGTCTGATCGCGATCGCCGTGGCCTGCGACATCGCGGACATCGTCGCGTGGGAGACGGGACTCCAGCCGACCGACCTCGTCGCGCGGACCCCGTTCCTGTATGCGTTCGGGTTCGCCGCCGTGTTCAGCCTGATCTTCTGGGCCGCCCTGCTGCACCTGCTCCTCATCTATCCGGTCCGTGCCCGGTGGCTCGTCCGGGAGCCGCGGGCGATCGGCCTGGTGTACGGCGTGCCGCTCGGTGCCCTCCTGCTCGGGGCGGTCGTCGCATGGCTTGCCGGCGGCAATACCCTGACCTGGCTCGCGCGGCTCGGGCCGCTCACCGCGGCGCTGGTCTCGGCGATGATCGTCGCGGTCCTGGCCGCGCTCGTCGCCGACTACCGGCGGACGCCGGCCCCTCGACGCTCGCAGGTCCGGCTGCTCGCGGTCACGCTGTTCGTCGCCGCGGCGGCGATCCTCCTGCTCACGAGCCTGCCGATCGCGCTCGGTCGCCCGCCGCTCGCGTCGCGCGGCGCCGTCGCCCTCCTTGCCCTGCCCGTGATCGCGGCCCTGGCGCTCGCGGTGCTGCGGGATCGCCTGTTCCAGGTCGACCTCCTCGTCACGAGCCGTGCCCGGATCGTTGCCGCCCGCGAGGAGGAGCGGCTCCGACTCCGGCGGGAGCTGCACGACGGCATCGGCCCGACGCTCGCGGCGCTCGGGCTGAAGATCGACGCGGCGCGTGCAGCGGCGACGGGTGACCACCCCGCGGCCGCCGCCGCGATCCTCGACGAGATGCGCGGCGACGTCCGGGCGATCCTCACGGACGTTCGGGGGCTGGCGCGGGACCTGCGCCCACCTGCGATCGACACGCTGGGGCTCGTCGGGGGGCTGCGCCAACAGGTCGAGTCGATGACGGTCGGCGGGCCGACGGACGTCGAGTTCATCGCCGACGACCTGCCGGAGCTCCCGGCCGGGATCGAGGTCGCCGCCTATCGGATCGTCATCGAGGCGGTGACGAACGTGATCCGTCATGCCGGTGCCCGGACGGTCGTCGTCTGGCTCACGATCGATCACGATCAGCTCCGGATCGAGGTCGACGACGACGGGATCGGCGTCGATGACCGCGCGATCGGCGTCGGGACCCGGGCGATGTACGAACGCGCGGCGGAGGTCGGCGGCGAGCTGACGATCGAGCAGCGCTTCACCGGCGGCACCAACGTCACCGCGCTCCTGCCGATCGGACGTGTGACGTCGCTGCCCGAGCCTTCGGATGTTGGCGGCTTGACCGCTCCGACCGTGCCATCGGGCGCCACCGGCAGGCCGCTCGAGTGACCACTTCGGACTCCGTGTCCACGTCCCCGACCGGGCAACCGATCCGGATCGTCGTCGCCGACGACCATCCGCTCTACCGCGACGGGCTCCGCGCGCTCGCCGCCCGGTCACCGAGGCTCGAGCTTGTGGGCGAGGCGGCGACCGGCCGCGAGGCGGTCGAGGTCGTGCGCTCGACCGCGCCGGATGTCGTGCTGATGGATCTCCGGATGCCCGAGATGAGCGGGATCGAGGCGACCCGCGAGATCCTCCGCGACCTGCCGGACACCCGGGTCCTGATCCTGACGATGTCCGAGGACGACGAATCGCTGTTCGGCGCGATGCGCGCAGGCGCCCGCGGCTATCTCCCGAAGGACGCCGACAGCGACGACCTGCTGCGGGCGATCGAGGCGGCCGCCGTCGGTGACGTGATCTTCGGCGAGTCGATCGCGACGCGCCTGCAGGCGTTCTTCGCGGCGCCCAGGCAGCGGGCCACGGAGCCGTTCCCCGAGCTGACGGCCCGCGAGGACGAGGTCCTCGAGCTGATCGCCCAGGGGCGGTCGAACGCCGAGATCGCCGCCCGTCTCGGGATCAGCGACAAGACCGTCCGCAACCACGTCGCCAGCGTCTTCAACAAGCTGCGTGTCGCCGATCGGTCGCAGGCGATCGTCCGAGCTCGCGAGGCGGGTCTCGGTCGCGACGCCGGCCCGGACTGAGGCGTCGCCGCACCTGCCCGATGTCCTGCCCGGGTGACCGGGACACCAGCCCGATGTGCCCGGGACATCGGGCGCCGGATACCTGCCCCAGGCCGCCGCCGAGCGGCCACTCGAGGGGTAGGTTTCGATGGAGACGCTCGACACCGGGACTCGTTGCGAGACGACCGATCAGCTGGTCGCGGAGTGGTACGCGGCAGAGGCGTCCTCGGTCCAGCGCTACGTGCAGTCCCTCGTCCGCGATCCGGACGAGGCCGCGGACATCTGCCAGGAGGCCTTCGTCCGGCTGATGGTCGTCGCCCGCGCCGGCCAGATGCCCGATGCACCCGGCGCATGGATCCGCCGGGTCGCCCATAACCTCGTCGTGAGCGCCGCCCGGCGGCGCGCGGTGAGCGAACGGGCCCTCGACCGCCTCGCAGACCGCGACGTCATGCCCGCAACCGAGGACGCGATCGTCCGCCGCGAGCGGGATCGAACCCTGGTGGACGCGCTGGAAGGCGCGTCTCGGGATGACCGGACGGCGATGCTGCTGGCTGCCCAGGGCTTCCGGGCTCAGGAGATCGGCGACCGTCTCGGACGGACGGAGCTGGCCACCCGGGCCCTGCTCTGTCGTGCGCGCGGCCGGCTCCGGGAGCGACTCGTCGCCTCCGACCCCGCCTGGGGACTCAGAGGATGACGCTGGCGTTCGTCCAGGCGCCGAACACGCCGGCGACGATCGCGAACGCTGCGACCCCGGCGGCCAACCGGAGATGCGATGGTCGCCGGTCGCCCGAGGCGAGAACGGCGATCACGGCGATGACCAGGCTCAATCCCGCGAGCTTCATCACGGCCACGAACGGCACACCGAGCTCCGACAGGAGATGGGCGACCATTGGGTTGCCCTCGACCTCCGCGCCGTGCATCGACACCATCCGGACGAACGTCCCGAGGTCGAGCAACTGGGCCGCCGTGGCCGTCACGACCGCGAGGATCAACGCCGCGTTCTGCGGCGTCCGTCGTGGGGCAGCTTCGCTGGGTCGGGTGACGACGTACCGGATGGATGACATCGGACCCTCTGACCTGCACGGAGGGCGGCCGCGGGTCCGCCCACACCCGCCGAACTCCGTGCCCTGTGCGGTCAGTATCAGTCCGGAGGGGAGAAGGGCAATGCGGTGCGCCCCCTTCTGGTGCGGCGCAGCACCACGATCGCGCGGTGGGGCCGTCCCGCGGCGTGGCTGGTCAGGCCCCGGTGATCACGCGCAGATCAGCCACTTCCCGCCTTCGTTGACCACCTTGACGTCCTGATCGAGGGGCTGGGATTTCGAGAGGGTGCTCGACATCGCAGTCATCGCCGCGTCGATCGTCGCGTCGTCGACCGGTGCGCCCTGCGCGGCCATCATCGCCTTGAGGATCGGCTTGAACTTCGCGGGGTCCACCGTGATCGTCATGTTGCCGGTGACGTGGACGGTCGCGTTCGTGTCCGTTCGGCTCGATTCCGTCGTCGTGACGTTGTCGAACTTCACGGTCATCGCGTTCAGCATGTCGGTCATGTTCACGCCCGCACTCTCCAGGGGCCCGGCCCCGGCGGCGCCGCCGAACGCCTCCGCGAGCTTGCCCTTCTGTGCCGCGCAGGCGAAGTCATCGAGCTTCGCCAGGCCACCGGATGCGGCCGCGTCGAAGGCGGCCTTGACCGAGCTGGCGGGGTCCGACGTCGCGCCGCCGGCACCACCGCACGCGGCGAGCACGACGACGATGACGGCCAGGAATGCAAGACGAACGCGGATCGCGGACATCGGTGGACCTCCCCTTCCCTCTCCGAGCCACGCTGGGCTTTCACCCAGTCTAGACCTGGGAACGGGCCGGAACGGGGCGGCTGGTCGACCGGCTCAGCGGCGGCGGGCTGGGCGGGATCCGGACCGGCGACGGACGTTCGGGGTCACGGACCGGTCCCACGTGGGCCGGTCGCGCCAGGCCGCACCGCGCCCCTCGTCTTCGTGCTCGTCGCGGATCCCGGGCAGCCAGTCGCTCGCCGTGTTCCGGTCCGTCTCTTCGTCCGCGTCGCCGTGGGGATCGGCGTCGAGCGTGTCCGACGGCTCCTCCTCCGCCGGCAGCACAGTGACGCTCGTCACCTCGAAGGCTGGCAGCTCGGCGCGTGCCTCGCCGGCCCGGGCCGTGCGCTTCCGATCCGCGGCGCCGACAAGGCCGGCGCTCCGGGTCGACGCCGCTCGCTCCGCGGCCCGGCCGACGACGATCGATTCGTCCTGTTCGAGGACCCGCAGCCGGATCGCCTGGACCTCGTCGCGGAGGGCCGCCGCGCGCTCGAAGTCGAGCTCGCGGGCCGCGGACCGCATCTCCGTCTCCATCCTGGCGACGAGCTTCTCGATCGCCGCGGTGTTCTCGAGCGTCAGCGCCCGGCCGGCGAGCTCCTGGCGCTCGGACGTGTAGACGACCGTGGACTCGGCGACGTACCGGAGGCGCTCGTTGAGGTCGTGGATCTCCTTGACGATCGTCGTCGGCTCGATCCCGTTCTTCCGGTTGTAGGCCTCCTGGATCCCGCGCCGGCGGTCCGTCTCGTCGATCGCCGCCGCCATCGATTCGGTCGTCCGGTCGGCGTACATCACGACCTTGCCGCCGATGTTCCGGGCCGCCCGTCCGATCATCTGGATGAGCGACCACGAGCTCCGGAGGAAGCCCTCCTTGTCGGCGTCGAGAATCGCGACGAGGGTCACCTCCGGGAGGTCGATCCCCTCGCGCAGGAGGTTGATGCCGACGAGGACGTCGAAGACGCCGAGCCGGAGGTCGCGGAGGATCGCGACCCGCTCGAGCGTGTCCACCTCGCTGTGGAGGTATTGGACCTTGACCCCGAGCTCCTTGAGGTAGTCGGCGAGGTCCTCGGCCATCTTCTTCGTCAGCGTCGTGACCAGCGCGCGCTCGCCGCGTTCGGTGAGCTGGCGGATCTCCTCCATCAGGTCGTCGATCTGGCCATCCGTCGGGCGGACCTCGATCCGCGGGTCGACGACGCCGGTCGGCCGGATCAGCTGCTCGACGATGCGCTGGCTTCGCTCGTGCTCGTACGGGCCGGGGGTCGCCGACATGTGGACCACCTGGTTCAGGTGTCCCTCGAACTCGTCGAACGTCAGCGGCCGATTGTCCAGCGCCGACGGCAGGCGGAACCCGAAGTCGACGAGGATCTCCTTCCGCGTCCGGTCGTTCTTGTACATGCCGACGACCTGGGGGATCGTCATGTGCGACTCGTCCACGACGAGCAGCCAGTCCGGCGGGAAGTAGTCGAGGAGGGTCCACGGCCGGGAGCCGGCCTCGCGCCGCGACAGATGGCGCGAGTAGTTCTCGATGCCCGTGCAGAACCCGAGCTCCCGCATCATCTCGAGGTCGAAGGTCGTCCGCTGCCGGAGCCGTGCGCCCTCGAGGACCCGTCCCTCGACCTCCAGCTGGCCCACGCGCTCCTCCATCTCCGCCTCGATGTCGACGATCGCGAGCTTCAGCTTGTCGGCAGGGGTCACGTAGTGGCTGGCCGGATAGACGTTGACCTCGCGGCGCTCGGCGAGCAGCTCGCCGGTCAGCGGGTCGACCTCCGTGATCCGCTCGACCTCGTCGCCGAAGAACTCCACGCGGACGAGGGTCTCCTCCGACGCCGGCTGGAACTCGAGCGTGTCGCCGCGGACCCGGAAGCGGGCTCGCTGGAGGGCCTGGTCGTTGCGCTGGTACTGGAGGTCGACGAGCTGGCGGAGCACGGTGTCCCGGCGATACGACCCGCCCTGGCGGAGGCGGAGGACGGTGGCGCCGTAGTCGACGGGGGCGCCGAGACCGTAGATGCACGAGACCGATGCCACGATGATCACGTCGCGCCGCTCGAAGAGCGCATGGGTTGCCGCGTGCCGGAGCCGGTCGATCTCGTCGTTCCGTGACGAGTCCTTCTCGATGTACGTGTCACTCCGCGGCAGGTAGGCCTCCGGCTGGTAGTAGTCGAAGTAGCTCACGAAGTACTCGACCGCGTTGTCCGGGAAGAACTCGCGGAACTCGGCATACAGCTGGGCGGCCAACGTCTTGTTGTGGGCCAGGACGAGCGTCGGCTTGTTGTGCTTCTCGATCGCGGAGGCGATCGTGAAGGTCTTGCCGGTGCCGGTCGCGCCGAGCAGCGTCTGGTGCTTCAGGCCGCCGGCGAGCCCGTCCACGAGGCGATCGATCGCGAGCGGCTGATCGCCGGTCGGTTGGAACGGGGCGACGAGACGGAAGTCGGGCATCGTCGAATTCTAGACGACCCCGCCCATTTCGAACAGATGTTCCGGTTCGCTGCAACGGTCGACGGCGGTCAGGTGACCTGCGGCTGGGACCGGGTGGGACGACCGGGCTATTCCGGTGACGCCGGACGAGCGCGAGCATCCCCGGTGCACATCGTCCACACCCCGGTCTCCGCGACGGGTGGTGCCGGACGCGATTCGCGAAACGATCGTCGACCCAGGGCGGAAACACCCGCGCCCGCCGGTCGCAAGGGAAAGGTCGGGCATTGATCTGGAATTCCACGACGATCGCCGCCGAGGAAAGTTCATCATCGTCATCGGGCTGGTCCTGGCCGTCGTGGCCGGCGGCGCTGCCTTCTACCTCGTGAACCAGGCCAACCAGCAGGCAGGCCAGGGTGACCTCCAGAAGGTGGCGATCGTCGTCGCGGTCCGTGCGATCCCCGCTCGCCAGGCGATCGTCGCCGAGGACGTCGCCGTCCGCGACGTCCCGCTCGATCCGACGAACGAGAACGGCGTCGTGACCGACCCGGCCCAGGTCATCGGCCGGATCCCGGCGGTGACGATCCTCCAGAACCAGCCCGTCACGCAGAACATGCTGGCCTCCTCGCAGGCCGGCGACGGGTTCTCGATCCTCGGGCCGGAGGAGTCCGTCGGGCCGGGCAGCGAGGCCTGGCGTGCCGTGTCGATCACGGTCCCCGACGACCTCGCTGTCGGTGGGCTGCTGAAGGCCGGCGAGACGGTCGACGTCTTCGTCACGGCCGTCGTCAACGTCCCCCAGGACATCGCCCTCCAGGGCAAGTTCACGACCGACCGCTCGACGAAGATCGTCTATCAGAACGTCCTGCTCCTCGCTCGCAAGGACGCCTTCTACATCGTGAAAGCACCGATCGGCATGGCCGAGGAGCTGGCCCATCTGCAGGCGGTCGGAACGGCGACGATGAGCATGGTCCTCCGGCCCGACACCGACAGTCGCGAGGTCGATGCGTCCGCCCTCGGCGAGACGACGAACCGGATCATCCAGAAGTACGGTCTGCCCATCCCGCAGAACTATCCGGTCGGGAACGGACCCATCCCGACGGCACCGCCGATCGTCGCGCCGACGCCGTTCCCGAGCCCGACCGCTCCCACGGCGTCCGGCAGCCCCGCAGCCCCTTGACGCTCCGGGTTCGGCGCGGCATCGCCGGACCCGCCGTCCCCCCGGTCGGCAAGTTGATGCCTGCCGTTGGTACGAATGACCCAGCCCGACCCCCTTATCCAGGGCGCGGTCGAGCCATAGAGTCCTGATGCCTGACCATCCGACCAGGGTGTGTTGGCACCAACTTGACGAGATGAACCCCGTCGATGCCTTCACACGTGCGCCTGACTGACTCCCCGGCCTCCCCCCGCCGCGGCGGGCTCCGACGCCCGTTCGCGTCCGGCCGTCCGCGTGGCCAGGCGATCGTCGAGCTGGCCGTCATCCTGCCGGTCCTCCTCGTCCTGTTTGCCGCGGGCGCGGACCTCGCCCGGATCTTCCACTCCCAGGTGGCGATCGAGAGCGCCGCCCGCGCGGGGGCGCTCGAGGCGGCCGCCAACCCGGCCTCGTTCACCTCCGGCGCGGCCTGCAACGCCTCGACGAACCGGGTGATGTGCGCGGTCCTGACCGAGTCCAGCGGGTCGTTCTTCTCGATCTCCCCGTCCGACGTCACGCTCGCCTGCACCCCGTCCCCGTGCGCCGAAGGTCTCGGCAACACCGTCCAGGTCCGCGTCGTCGGGCACTTCACGCTCCTGACGCCCCTGCTGTCGATGTTCTTCGGCGGGACCTCCATCACGTTGACGCAGAGCGCGGCTGCCCAGATCGACGTCCGGCCGAACATCTCCGGCGCCTCGCCGACCCCGACGCCGACGCCCACGCCTATCCCGACGCCGACTCCCGACCCCGAGCCCGACGCCCGACGCCCACGCCCACGCCAGATCCGGGCGCCGACCCCGACCCCGACGCCGACTCTCGCTCCCACCCCGACCCCGACGCCGTTCTGCGTCTCGCCGACGGCTGACTTCACGTTTTCGCCGTCGAGCGGCAAGAAGAAGAAGACCGACTTCCAGTTCACGGACCTGTCGACGACCACCGCTCAATGTCCTCTGACGTGGTCGTGGAACTTCGGCGACGGCGCCGGCGCTTCCTCGACCTCGACGCTGCAGAACCCGATCCACCAGTACCAGAGCCAGGGCGACTACACGATCACGCTCGTCGTGTCGAACTTCGGCGGTAACGCGACGCGCAGCCGCGTCGTGACGGTGACGAATTGATGCGGCGGCGACGATCGCGTGCCCGCGGCCAGAGCCTCGTCGAGTTCGCCCTCGGGATCACCGTGTTCCTGACGATCCTGATCGGGCTCGTCGACCTCGCCCGCGCAGCGTGGCTGTTCAATGGCGTGTCCGACGCGGCGCGCGAGATCGCGCGCGTGACGAGCGTCCATCCCGGGACGACCACGCTGGGCGGCAGCACCGAGACGACGAATGCCGTCGGCGCGGAGCGCGCCCTGGTCCCCGGCCTGAGCGTGACCTCCTACGCCTGCATCGACATCGCCGGGGCCAGCGTGTCAGGGAGCTGCACCCCGGGCAACTGGGTCAAGGTCTCGGTCCGGACGTCGTTCCAGCCGATCCTCCCGATCCTCAGTGCATTCGGGACGTTCACGTTCACCACCGCCAGCAGCGCCAAGATCCAGTGATCAGAGGGAGCGACCATGTCCGGACACCCGTCGGGCCGTCACGGGAATGGCGGTCAGATCCTCGTCGTGTTCGTCCTCGCGATGGTGGCGATCATCGGCATCGTCGGGCTGGCGATCGACGGCGGCGGGGCCTACGCCCAGCGCCGTGATCAGCAGACCGCGGCCGACCTGTCGGCCCTCGCCGCTGCGAACGACTACCTCCTGAGCAACGACTCGGCCCAGGCCACGACCCGGGCCCGGACGGTCGCGGCCACCAACGACTTCACTGACGGCAGCGGCTCGACCGCCGTCGGAGTCACCATCGACACGAGCAACGGCGTCGAGGTCCTGGTGACGATCAACTCGCCCCACCGGAACTCGTTCCTCGGCGCGATCGGCATGAGCAGCTGGAACGTGACGACGAGCGCCACCGCCCTCGCCGGCTTCCCGGATTCGGCATCAGGAGCGGCGCCCTTCGTCTTCTCGATCAGCGCCTTCAACAACGACGGCACGCCCAAATACCAGACCGCAACGGACTTCGGCGACGGCAATGGCGATGTCCCGATCAACGACCTCGACATTGCGTGGACGAACTACGGTACCGGCAATGTGAACACCTCCGAGGTGCGATCGATCATCGACGGGTCCACGACGATCAACGCCACCCTGACGTATGGCGAATACATCGGCCAGCACAACAACGGCAACCACACGGCCCTGTTCAGCGACGTCGACACCTACCTGTCAGGTAAGGACCTGCCGGTCCCAGTTGTCGACGCCAGCGGCAACTTCATGGGTTGGGGGACGTTCCACGTGAACAGCGCGAGCGGTGGCTCGTCCAAGCACATCAACGGCTACTTCCTGAGCTCGTTCACGAGCGCCGCCACGTCGGTGACCTCGTGCGCGAACAACGGCTGCCCGCGCTATCTCGGGACGTACGTCCTGAAGCTGACCAACTAGCGCGCGGCGACCGCGCTCGCCCACGCGGCCGCAACCCGCGACCGCGCGTCGGCCGTCGGCCCGGAGGTGTCGATCACCCGGGTGGCGGCCGGCCGTAGCCGCTCGACGATCCCGGCCTGACCGGCGATCCGCTGGTCGGCGTCGTCGGGCGTGAGCCCGCGATCGATGACCCGTTCCCGCTGGACCGTGCTGGCGCACGTCACGAGCCAGACCTCGTCGCAGATCCCGGCAAGCCCGCCCTCCACGAGCTTGATCGCCTCGATGACGATCGCCGGCGCCCCCTGCCCTTCGGCGGCGGCGATCAGCTCGAGGATCCGCGGCCGGACGATCGGGTGGACGATGGCCTCGAGCTGGGCCAGGTAATCCGGGTCGCGGAACACGACGCGGGCGAGCGCGGCGCGATCGAGGGTGTCGTCCCTCGCGCGGACGCCGTCACCGAACACCTCGAGGATCGCGTCGTGGGCCGGTTGGCCGGGCGCCGTCAGCTCCCGGGCGACGACGTCGGCATCGATCACGACGGCCCCCCGATCGGCGAGCCACCCCGCGACGGTCGTCTTGCCGCAACCGATCGGACCAGTCAACCCGATCCGGACGGTCCGCGCACGCTCCGGAGAACTGAGGTCTCCCTGTTGAGTCACTCGCTGCCCCCGGAGGTCGGAGGCGGAGCTCCGCGACGCCATCCGCCCGACGGTGCTCGCTCCTCGAGCTCCAGCCAGGCTTCCTCCGCGGCCGCCAGCGCCTGGTCGACGTCGGCGAGCTCGCTCGCGACGCGGCGCATCTCCACGAAGTTCGAGGCGACGGTCGGCGACCCCATCGAGAGCTCCAGCTGCGTCTTCCGCAGCCCGAGCCGCGTCAGCTCGGCGTCCATCGGCCCCCTTCTGACGGCGGTAGGCGTCCTTCGACAGCTTCTCGCGCGGCCGGCCGCCGCGCACGACCGTCGCCGCGGCCGCGCCGTTGGTCGAGGCCACGACCCGCGCGGGCTCGCGCACCGCGGGCGCAAGCTCGACCGGCGCGGACCTCGTCGCGGGTCCGGTCAGCCGGCGCCGTTCACGCTCGGCCGCCTCGCGGACGGTCCAGCCGTCGGCGACCGCGGCCCGCCACTCCCTCCAGCCCCCGGCGAACGGGACCGCGAGCCCGTCGTCGACGACCCACAGCGTCGAGCAGACCGTCTCCAGCAGGCGTCGGTCGTGGGAGACGACGAGGAGCGTCGCGGGTGAATCGACCATGAACGTCTCGATCGCCTCCCGTGCCGGGATGTCGAGGTGGTTCGTCGGCTCGTCGAGGAGGAGCAGGTTCGACGGCAGGATCCCGAGCATCGCTAGCTCCAGGCGCGACCGCTCGCCACCGGACAGCGAGCGCACCTCCTTGAAGACGTCGTCGCCCCGGAACAGGAACCGGGCGAGGAATGCGCGCGCCTCGCCGGGCGTGACCGGGATCGCCTCGAGCAGCGCGTCGAGGACGGTCGTCCCGGGGATCGCGGCGCCGCGGAGCTGGGCGAGGTAGCCCGGCTGGACCGCGTTGCCGAACGAGAGGATCCCGTCGAGCGGCGGCAGGTCCCCGGCGATCGTCCGGAGGAGCGTCGTCTTGCCCGCCCCGTTCGGCCCGACGATCCCGATCCGATCGCCGCGCTGCGCAGCGAGGAACGGAGCGGTTGCGACCCGCTTCGGCTCCATCGCCGGCCGGCCGTCCGAATCCAGGGCGCCGCGACCCGGCAGGTAGCCCACGACGAGGTCTTGTGCTCGGACGACGATCTCGCCGGATCGGGACGGACCGCCGCCGGCGAGCGCCCCGGCCGGGAGCCGCAGCTTCCGACTCGACTTCGGGGTCTCGATCCGATCCGCCAGGAGCCGCTCGAGGCGCGCCTCGTGCTCGTGCATCTTGCTGAACTTCCGGTGCGACCGATAGCGCTGGACGAGCTCCTTCTCGCGCTCGATGGACTCGGCCTGGCTGTCGGCGTCCTTCGCCGCGCGGGCGTCCCGCTCCACGCGCTGGCGGTGATAGGCGCTGTAGTCGCCGCGGAACGCCGTCAGCCGCCGATCGCGCAGCTCCCAGATGCGGCTGACGGTCGCGTCGAGGAAGGCCCGGTCGTGCGATGCCACGAGGAGCCCGCCGTGGCGGCGTCGGAGGTGCTCCTCGAGCCACTCGATCGCGCCGATGTCGAGATGGTTCGTGGGCTCGTCGAGGAGCAGCAGGTCCGGCTGGGCGACGACGAGGCGCGCCAGGGTCGCTCGGGTCTGCTCGCCACCCGACAACGCCGTGGGCGGCCTGGCCCACTCATCACGGGTGAAGCCGAGCCCGGACAGCGCCTCGTCGACGCGCTGGTCGAGGGTGTAGCCGCCGAGGACCTCGAACTGGTGCTGGAGGTCGGCGTACCGCGGCGCCTCGACCCGCCCTGCCGCCTCCAGCTCGGCGAGCTGCACGGCCATGTCCTCGAGGTGCGCCGCCCCATGGCGAACGGCGGCCCGCAGGTCCGGTGCCGCCATGAAGGCCGCATCGAAGTGCGATTCCTGGGCGAGCAGCCCGATCGAGAGCCCGCGCTTCCGGTGCACCGCGCCGCCGTCCGGCTCGTCGCGACCAGCCGCGATCCGGAGCATCGTGGTCTTGCCCGCCCCGTTCGGTCCGACGAGCCCGATCCGGTCGTCGATCGCGATCGCCGCCGTGATGTCGTCGAGGATCACGAACGTCCCGACCTCGCGGCGGACCCGCTCGAGGCGGAGGATCGACACCGCTCAGCCCCCGACCGATGCGCGCGCGGCAGCTCGCCGAGTCGCGGCGGCGCTGCGGGTCCGCTCGGCGCGGGTCGACCGGATCCGCTCGCGTGCCTCCGCGTCGCGGGCCGGCCCGACGCTCCCCTCCCCGCCCGGCAGCTCGGACCAACGCCGGCCCGGCCGGTCCCCTTCGGACATCGACCGAAGGATCGCCCGGGCACCGGCCCGATCCGCGGCCGGCAGCCGCTGGCACCACGAGCAGAAATGGGTCGCCCGGCCACCGACCACGACCCGTCGGATCGGCCGCCCGCAGCGCAGGCAGGGCTCACCGGTCCGTTGGTAGACCATCAGGTGATCCTGCATCTCGCCGTCACCGTCGGGTGCCGTGTAGTCGTCGATCGACGAGCCGCGCCGGATCACGGCCTCCGTGAGGATCCGTCGGACCTCGAGCCAGAGCCGGCGCTCGTCGGCCGGCCGGAGGGTCCGCGCCGTGCGCAGTGGATGGAGCCGGGCCGCCCAGAGCGCCTCGTCGGCGTAGATGTTGCCGACGCCCGCCACGAATGTCTGGTCGAGCAGGAGCGGCTTCAGCCGGCCCTTCCGGGCGCGGAGGCGCTTCCGGAACGCAGCCACCGTGAACGCCTCGGACAGCGGCTCCGGACCGATCGCCGCGAACGGGTCCTCTGCCGCGAGGTACAGCCCGACCTTTCCGAACTTCCGGATGTCGCGGAATTGGATCTCACGCCCGTCGTCCAGGCTCAGCACGAGCCGGACATAGGGGTCCTCGCGGCCTCCCTGGGGCACGACGAACAGCTGTCCGGTCATCTTCAGGTGGACCGTCAGCAACCCGCCGCCGGACAGGTCGATGACGAGCTGCTTCCCGCGGCGCCCGACCGCCTCGATCCGGCGGCCCGCGATCCCGTCGGCGAAGTCCTCCGGGGTGATCCCGCGGAGCGTGCGCGCCCATGACGTCGTCGCGTCGACGATCGTGGCGCCGGTGATCAGCGGTCGGAGGTCGCGGGCAACCGTCTCGACCTCGGGAAGCTCGGGCATCGTCGCCGAAGCCTACCCGGCGATCGGCGCGAGCGGCGCCTCCACGGGGAGCTCGCCCGCCTCGGCCGCGATCGCGTCCTCTCGCGTGAGCGGGGTCATCCCCTCCCAGTCGTCGCCGACCTTGATGTCGACGGTGAGCGGAACGTCGAGGGGCAGCGCGCCCTCCATCGTCTCGCGGACGACGGCAGCCAGGCGGTCGACCTCGTCCCGCGGGACCTCGAAGAGGAGCTCGTCGTGGACGCTGAGCAGGAGCCGGGCCCGGAGTCCCTCGGCGGCGACCCGCTCGGCCGACCGGATCATCGCGATCTTCTGGATGTCGGCCGCCGTGCCCTGGATCGGCATGTTGATCGCCATCCGCTCGCCCGCGCCGCGCAGCGCCGGGTTCGACGCCCGAAGCTCCGGGATCTGGCGCTTCCGCCCGAGGAGCGTCTCGACGAACCCCTGGTTCTTCGCCTGCTCCTTGATCGCCATCATGTAGTAGCTGATCCCGGAGTAGGCCGCGAAGTACGAGCTGATGAACTCCTGCGCCTCCTGGCGCGGGATGTTCGCCCGCGACGCGAGCCCGAAGTCGCTCATCCCGTAGGCGAGCCCGAAGTTGACCATCTTCGCCATCGACCGCTCGCCGTGGGTGATGTCCTCGGGGGCCTTGTGAAGGACGCGGGCAGCGGTCTCGCGGTGGATGTCGGCGTTCCGGGCGAACGCATCCTTCAGGTGCTCGTCACCCGAGACGTGGGCGAGGATCCGGAGCTCGATCTGGGAGTAGTCGGCCGCAAGGAGCGTGAGGTCCGGCTCACCGGCGACGAACGCCCGGCGGATCCGCCGCCCGAGCGGCGTCCGGATCGGGATGTTCTGGAGGTTGGGGTCTGATGACGACAGGCGGCCCGTGGCGGCGACGGCCTGATGGAACGTCGTGTGGAGCCGTCCGTCGGCCTCCGCGATCAGGCTGGGGAGCGCCTCGACGTAGGTCGAGCGGAGCTTCGTATAGACGCGCCACTCGAGGAGCTTGTCGACCATCGGGTGGGCCGGCCGGAGGTCCTCGAGAACGGACGCGTCGGTCGAGTAGCCGGTCTTCGTCCGCTTGCCCTTCGGCAGGTTCAGCTCGAAGAACAGGACCTGCTCGAGCTGCTTCGGGCTGCCGAGGTTGAACTCGTGCCCGACGTCCACGTAGATCTCGCGCTCGAGGCGATCGATCTCCGCGCCGAACTCGCGGTCGAGGATCGCGAGCGCCTCGCGGTCCAGGGCGACCCCGACGGCCTCCATCCGGGCGAGGACCGGGATCAGGGGCAGCTCGATGTCGCGGAACAGCCGCTCCAACCCGACTTCGCCGAGACGCCGCTCGAGCGGCTCGCGGACGGCCAGCGCCGAGAGCGCCTCGATGCCGGCCCGGGCGGTTGCGGGCAGCTCCGTCGCCGGCGGCAGGATCTGGTCCAGGTTCTCGGCGACGACGTCGGCGATCGACTGGCTCCGGAGGGCCGCGTTCAGGATGTAGGCGGCGACCTGGGTATCGAAGGCGACCGGCGTGGCCGGCCCGCCGAGGTCGTCGGCGAACCGCGCGACGAGGACCGGCTTCACCTCGTGGCCGACGACCGGGATCCCGGCCCGCTCGACGAGGTGCCGGAGGGCGTCCGCCGCCTCGGCGCCGTCCGCGGCGACGACGCGACCATCCGCGCCGGCCACCGCGAGTGCCAGGGGCGTCCCGCGGCGGGGTCGCGGATCGTCGGCGACGAGCGACACGCCGAGCACGGGCTGCGCGGCGATCCAGTCGGCCAGCTCCGCGATCCGATCCGGGCCGCGGACCTCGATCCGCCCGGGGTCGACGATCGCGGCCGCGAGCGCCGTCGGGAGGTCCCCTGGAGCCTCGAGCATCGCACCGGATCCGTCCTCCGATGCGGGCCGTGGGGTCCCTCCGTCACCGACACCGTCGCTCGCGGTCGGAGCGGATCGCGCGACCGTGTCGAAGTCGAGGCGGAGCTGGAGCTCGCCGCTCTCCCGCACCGGGGCACGTGACGCTCCCCAGCCGTCGGGCCGGCCGGCGACGCGTGCCGCCGGCACGTAGCCGCTCTCGGCGACCGTCCGAAGCGCCTCCGAGCGTTGCTCCGCCGATTCGCCCGCCATCGGCGGCAGCCGCTCGATCAGCGTCCGGAACTCGTACTCGCGGAACAGCCGCACGACCGTGTCCCGATCGTAGTCGCCGAGCCTGGCGGCCTCCAGGTCGATCCGGATCGGCAGGTCGCGGACGATCCGCGACAGGTCGCGGCCCATGTGGATCTGGTCGACGTGCTCCCGCAGCTTCTCGCCCAGCTTCGCGGGGGTCACCTCGTCGAGGCGGGCGAGGAGCGAGTCCAGCGTCCCGAAGTCGCGGATCAGCTTCGCGGCGGTCTTCTCGCCCACGCCCGGGACGCCCGGGATGTTGTCGGTCGGGTCGCCCTTCAGCGCCTTGTAGTCGACCATCTGGTCCGGCCGAAGCCCGAACCGCTCGTCGATCTTCGCGACGTCGTACATCACGGTGTTCTCGACGCCGGAGCGCGTCGTCATCAGCCGGACCCGCGGCGTCACGAGCTGGAGCATGTCGAGGTCAACGGTGACGATCGTCGTCTCGAGGTTCTCGATCGGATCGAGCTGCTGCGTGATCGTGCCGATCACGTCGTCGGCCTCGTAGCCCTGCATCTCGTACACGGGGATCCGGAGCGCCTTGACGATCTCGCGGACCTTCGGGAACTGGTCGCGAAGGTCGTCCGGCATCCGCTGGCGCGTCGCCTTGTACTCGGCGTACTGCTCGTGCCGGAACGTCGGACCGGGCAGGTCGAACGAGACGGCGAGGTAGTCCGGCTGGAGGTCCTGGAGGCCGCGCAGGACGATGCTGGCGAAGCCGAATGCCCCGTTGACGAGGTCGCCGCGGGACGTCGTGAGGGGCGGCAGCGCGTAGTAGCCGCGGTAGACCAGCCCATAGCCGTCGAGCAGCATCAGGCGTTCGGTGGGCACGGACGGAGTGTACCCGCGGGTCCCTCGGCAGTGGCCCGCCGCGCCGGGTCAGGCGGAGCGGTCCACCCGCCCCCGACCGACGACGATCAGGACCGCCCCGAGGAGGATCGCGACGAACGACACGATCACGTAGCGTCGACGGGCCCGATGGGCTCGACGAGCTGGCCGGCGGCTGGCCGCCCGCCGACGGCACCTGATCGGTCGTCTGGCCCCCGGCCGCCGCCGTGCTCGGTCCCTTGGCCGTGCCGAAGTCGCCTGGAGCGGCGGATGCGACCGGCTGGAGGACCTCGGCGCCCGGTGACGCTGCGCCGGCGACGACCGAGGCGGCCGGGGCCGGAGCCGGTGGCGCGGGCGCCGCGGCCTGCGAGGCCGCGGCGGAGGCGATCGCCCCACCGAGGGCCTGCCCGCCAACCGAGCTGTCGCTGCCTGCGCCGGCGCCGTTGCTCGTCACGGACTCCCGGGTGTCGGGCGCGGCAACCGGTGCGGCCCCGGCCGACGCCGACCCCAGGTTCAACGGGATCGTCCCGATCAGGAGCCCGGCCAGCCCGAACGTCGCCAGGGCGACCCCCACCGGCCGCGTCAACGGCGATCGGGCCGCGCCGGCCGGCACGAAGCGCCGCCAGCCGGTCCGCCGGAGGCTCGCCGCCTGTGCGGCGCTCAACCGGAAGTCGCGCTGCGGGGCCGTGAATGGCGGCGCGACCGTCGCGGTGGCGCGAGCGATCGCCTGGAGGTCGGCGTGGAGCGTCGCGCACTCCGTGCAGGAATCGATGAGCGCGATCGCCTCGTCGCGTTCGGGGCCGGAGAGGTCGCCGGCGGCGAGCGCGGCCACGAGCATCGGGTCGTGGCGGTCGTGGAACATCGCGGCGTCGTCGCGAGAGTCGGACATGGGCGTCAGACGACCTCCGGCGCGATGCGGTTCCACTCGATCCGCTCCGCGCGTCCCGAGCGATGGCGACGGTCAGCCACGGAAGAGGTCCATCCGTTCTGTCAGGTGCTCGCGGAGCGCCAGGCGGCCGCGGTGGATCCGGGACTTCACGGTCCCGAGGGAGACGCCCGTCATCGACGCGATCTCCGCATAGTCATAGCCCTCGACATCGAACAGGACGATCGCCGCACGCTGATCGTCGGTGATCGTCGCAAGTGCGGCGTTGAGGGTCCGGTGACGCTCCGTCTGGAGCGCGGTCGTGACCGGGTCGGCATCTTCCCCGGCGGGCGGCTGCCAGCTCTCGTCCTCGAGCTCCGGGTACGGCTGGGACGGCCGACGCTTGCGGGCGCGCTGGATGTCCATTGCCGCGTTGACGGCGATCCGATTCAGCCACGACCTGACGCTCCCGCCACGGAACCCCTTCAGGTTCCGGTAGGCCGAGAAGAACGCCTCCTGGACGCAGTCGGCGGCCTGGTCCCGATCGGGCACCATCCGGACGATCAGCGAGAAGAGCTGGTCCTGGTAGCAGACGACGAGATCGTTGAATGCGTCGAGGTCGCCGCTTCGCGCGCGCTCGAGCAGGATCAGGTCACGGCGCTGGACGGGGTCGTCGGCGACCGTCGTCGAGCGAAGGTCCTCCACGGCCAGGGGGTCCCTCCGGACGGCGATTGTGAGGCGCGGCGAGTCTAGCATCGGCTTCCGCGCCAGACGCCTCGATCGACGGTCGGGTTCCATCGGTCGTGACGTCATGGACGGCCGTCACGTCGTTCGGCGGTTCGGGGCAGTCCGTTAGGATTTGCGCTCGGGCCGAAGTGGCGGAATGGCAGACGCGGCGGTCTCAAACACCGCTGAGGGCAACCTCGTCCGGGTTCGAATCCCGGCTTCGGCACCAGTCATCGACGGGCGGCCGGCCGCGGGACGCCTCCCTACACTGGGCCCGTGCGCCGCGTGATCGCGCCCTCGTGGCATCCAGCCGCCGTCCTGCTGACCGTCCAGCTCGTCGGCATCGTCATCTTCCCGTTCCTCGAGCAGTCGGCGGGCCAGTCGGCGCTCCAGCTGTTCGGGCTCGTCATCGTCGTGATCGCCGTCCGGGCCGTCCAGGCGTCTCCGGCGATCACCGGCATCTCGATGGTGCTCGGCGTCCCGATCGTCGTCCTGGTCGCGCTCCAGGTGCTCGATCCGTCCCACACAGCCTGGGAGTTCTGGGCGTCGGTGCTGCTCGCGGTCTTCTACGCCTACACCAGCTATGCCCTGATCCGGTATCTCCTGCTGGAGCGGACCGTCACGACCGACACGCTCCTCACCGCCGGCGCGACGTTCACCGTCATCGCCTGGGCGTTCGCCTACGTCTTCGCGGCCGTCCAGGTCGTGTGGCCGGGCGCATTCACGCTGGGTGCCGCCGGCGAGGCCCGCAGCTGGTTCGACCTGCTGTTCCTCTCGTTCAGCAACCTGACGAGCGTCGGCCTCTCCGACATCCTGCCGGTCCTGTCCTATGCCCGATCGGTCGTGATGCTCGAGCAGTTCGCTGGTGTCATGTACGTCGCGTTCGTCATCTCGCGAGTCGTCGGACTCACGCTCGTTCGCGGACGGTCCTGAGACGGCGCCGTGTCGCCCGCGTCCGATCACCCGCCCGGAGCACCCCGCGAGCCCAGCCTGCAGGCGCGCTTCGCCCCGGAAGGCCGCTGCTTCGGGTGCGGTCCCGCCAACCCGGCAGGCCTCCACGTCGAGAGCCGCCCCGACCCGGACGCCCCGGACATCCTCGTCGCGGCGTTCCGTCCGCGTCCGGAGCACGAGGCGTTCTCGGGCGTCGTCAACGGCGGGATCCTCGGGACCCTGCTGGATTGCCACGCGAACTGGACCGCGGCCTGGCACCTGATGCGCGAGCGCGGAGCCGACCGCCCGCCGACCACGGTGACCCTCGAGTACGCCATCCGCATGCGCCAGCCGACCCCGTCGGATGCGGCGCTGGCGCTCCGGGCGTGGGTCGTCGAGAATGCGTCCGACCGCGCAACGGTCGAAGCTGAGATCTCATCCGGCGGCGTGGTCACGGCCAGCGGTCGGGGAACGTTCGTGGCCGTCAAGCCGGGTCACCCGGCCTACGATCGCTGGTAGGAGGCGTCATGTTCCATCGGTTGCTCGGTCAGCCCAACCCCACCGCGCCGGCCGCCCCGGCCGCGGGCGGCGACGCCGCTCCCCCGCCCGCGGGCTCCGCGGCAGAGACCGCCACGGTGCGGCGGATCGTCGCGCGCCTCGAGGCGTTGCCGCCGGAGCAGGCGCGGTACCTGGCCAGCTTTGCGTACGTGCTGAGCCGCGCCGCGAACGCCGACATGGACATCAGCGACGAGGAGACGGCGCTGATGGAGCAGCTCGTGATCGAGCACGGCAAGCTCGACGAGTCCGAGGCGGTCCTCGTCGTCGAGATGGCCAAGGTCCAGGCCCGGAGCGAGGGGCAGACCGAGGACTACGTCGTGACGCGCGAGTTCCGCGAGATCTCGACGCCGGAGCAGCGCCTGGCGCTGGTCCGCTGCTGCTTCGCCGTGGAGGCCGTGGACGGCCTGATCAACGCCGAGGAGGCGTCGATCGCCAACGAGATCGCGCGCGAGCTGGATCTCGAGCCCCACGAGGTCAACGCGATCCGCGACGAGTTCCACGAGCAGCTGTCGTCGGTCCAGGCCCTGCGACGGGCCGGGGGCGGAACGGGCGCCTGAGCCTCGAACGGGGGCCCTGAGCCTCGTCGGCGGGGCCCGCCGGATCAGGTCGCTCGGGCTCGGATGGTCGTCGCGGTCGGCGGCGCGGTGAGCCCGGAGAACGTGAACGTGAACGTCGTCGAGGCTCCCTTCGCCAGGGTCGACGCGAGCGGATGGCTCGTCGTCGCGTTCACGACCGTGCCGAACGCGTCGTAGATCTCGAGGACGTCGATCACGTTGGTCGCCGTGGTCGACGAGGTGTTCGTGATCGTGCCGTCGATCTTCCAGGTCGATGGGGTCGGGCTCGTGGCGGAGCCGGAGATGGCCAGGAGCCGGGTCGCCTTCGAGGCGGACGCGCTCGTGACCGAGAACTTCACGTAGGCGAAGCCGGCCGGGCGCGTCGCGTTGATCACGAACGGTGACCGGGTGCGTCCCGCCATGACCGTGACGAGCGGGTGCGTCGGATGCCGATCCGAGGAGCTTGCCGGACGCCGAGTACAGCTTCGCGGTGATCGTCACGGACCGCGGCGTGGTCGCCGTGTTGAAGACGTCGCCGACGTAGCGAAGGCCGCCCGACGGCGCCGAGGTCGCCGTGAGCAGCGGCGTCGTGCCGCTGAGCGCCTTCACGGACCAGTGGTAGCTCGCGTTGCTCGACGCTCCACCGACGGACGACATCCGCAGCGCGTATGTGCCCGGGCTTGAGGGTCGCGAGGATCTCCTCCCAGTGCGTGCCCGGCTGGTTCGTCGACACGATCTGGGTCGAGCAGCCGGAGTACAGCGCCAGGACGCCGTCGACCGGCAGGTCGCCGAGGAGGATCCGGTACCAGCCCTTCGTTCCGACGGTGAACCGCACCCAGTCGACGTCGTTCGCCGAGCCGAACTTGCCGCCAACCGCGCTGCCGATCTTCTGGACCGGAGCCGCGGCACAGGTCGCGGGTGCGTCGCTGCCGGTCTGCACGTAGGTGGCCGTCAGGGTGCTATCGCGTCAGCGGCGCGGTCGCCGTATGGACGAGGGCCTTGCCGTCCGACCACGACGAGAACGCGTACATGTCCTCGCCGATCGCGGCGGTCGACTGCGCCTCCACCGTTGCCGCGTGGCCGACGATCATCGCGATCGGCCCGACGGATCCGGTGCCGGCGACGCCCTCGAGCGCGACCGGGAGCCCTGCCGGGCTCGACACGACGGTCATGTTCGACTGCTTCGGATGGACGTCGATCGTCTCCGTGTCGGTCAGGCCGCCGGAGTCCTTGACGGTCACGCTGATCCGGAGGAACGACCCCGCCTCATGGTCGGGCGCGACGAAGGTCGTCGTCTTCACGCCGGTCACGTCGAGGAGGTCGTGCTCGTGGCAGTCGCTCGGGGTGTGGCAGTGCTGGAGCCCGACGTGCCACGAGAACGCGGACGCAGGAAGGGTGCCGTCGGGCACGTCCGTGGCATGCGCGGTGAGCGTGATGACCTGGCCGACCGTCCAGCAATTCGTCGTGCAGGTCGGCAGATCGATCGTCGCGACCGGCGGCGGGTTGCCGGACGCGATCGTCTTCGAAGTCGTCGCCGTCATCCCGTTCGTGTCGGTCACGGTGAGCCGTGCGGTCCAGGTGCCGGAGGCGTAGGTATGGCTCGTCGTGGAGCCACCGTCGGGCGCCGTCGCTCCGTCGCCGAAGTCCCAGTCGTACTGCGAGATCGCTGCCGGGCCGCTGGACCCGGAGCCGTCGAACGACACGCTGAGCGGCGCCATGCCGGATGACGGCGTCGCGGTGAACGACGCCGTCGGCGCCGCGTACCGGATCCGGTGGATCGCTCCGGTGCCCGTGACCGTGCCGAACTCGCCGTAGACGATGTTGCCGCTCGGATCCGTCGTCAGCGTCACGGGCGTCGCCGCGCCCGATTCGAACGGGATCGACGCGCCGGTCGGAACGCCGCTCCCGTCGACGGGCAGGACGACGATGCAGTTCCGCGAGTAGTCGGCGGCGAACAACGCGTTCTTGTAGGGGTCCGGGTAGCTGTTCGTCTTGGCGAAGGCGAGACCGCTCACCGACGCGCCGGCGGTCGTGGCCGGCGAGACCGGCGGGCAGCCGTCGCCGCTCGCCATGTGGCCGCTCTGGGCGTAGTCGTAGAGCGGGCCCGTGACCGACGAGTCATCCAGCGTCGCGCAGAGGTTGAGGGTCGTCGTCGTGTAGTAGGTGTCCGACTGGGGACCCTCGTGACACGGCCAGCCGTAGTTGGCCGGCACGCTCTCGCCGGTGGGGTCGGGGAGGCGGTTCACCTCTTCCCAGGTCGAGTAGCCGACGTCGCCGATGTAGAGGTCGCTCGTCCCCGGCCGGAACGTCATGCGGAACGGATTGCGGAGGCCGTAGGCGATGATCCGATCGCGGATCGCGTCGACGCCGTGAACGGGGTTGTCCGGCCGCGGCGCAGACCGGTCGCCTTGTCGAGCCGGAGGACCGCGCCGTTGAGAACGGCCGCCTCGCCGACGGGCCGGCGGAAGCTCTGCGAGCGCAGGGCGCCGCCCTCGGCCGTCGGCGCCGTCATCGAGCTGCCGACCGATCCAGGCGGGTCGCCGCATGGGTTCTTCGGCGTGATCGGGCTGGTCGTGTTCGGCAGGTTGCCGCCCTTCTGTCCGTAGTCCTGGGCTCCGCCGTTGAAGCTCGCTCCGTCGCCGCCGCTGACGTACAGCTTCCCGTCGGGACCGAACGCGACGGTCCCCGCCGAGTGGCTCGGGAACTGCTGGCACCAGCCGGTCAGGAGCGCAAGGCGGGCCGAGGACACGCCCGTCGTCGTGTTCACGGTGAACCGCTCGAGGCGGCTCTGGACGACGCAGCCATCGCTCGTCCCGCCCGGGGGCGTCGGACAGGTGTCTCCGTCCGTGTTCGGCGCGCCCCATCGTGGGGCGCTCCCACCCGGGAGCGCGTCGTACGCGTACATCAGGTAGATGTAGTTGCTCGCCGGCCAGTTCGGATCCACGGCCAGCCCGAGCAGCCCTCGATCCCAGTAGTTCATGACGTCGGTCCGGATGTCCAGGGTCTGGACGGGCGTCTGGTTCGAGTTGAAGGCGGCGACGTTCGGCCAGGTCTGGACGGTCCCGCGCTTCTCGGCCACGAAGACCCGCCCATCGGGCGCGTAGGCGACCTGGGTGGGATTCGTCAGGCCCGTGACCAGCGTCTCGTCGATGAAGCCCGACGGCAGCGATCCGGCCGCGGCGGCGGTCAGCGCGGTGGCGGGCACGGCGACGGGCGCCGCAACGACGAGACTCTGGGCGAGGAACGCCGCGGCCGCGAGCACAGAAAGCCCGCGGGCGCGGCCACGATGGGTCGCCATGAAGGGATGAAACTCACGAACTGGATGATTGCCCGATCACGCACCGAAGCCCCTCGGCGCGATGGCGGGACGATACCTCACCGGGACGAACGTGCGCCGCCGGCGCCGAAATCCTGGCGCCGGCGGGCACCGTTGCGGCGGATCAGGCCGGGCTGGCCTCGTTCAGGACCGTGTCGACCATCTCGATGAGCCGGTCCGCGTCGGCGTCGGAGAACACGAGCGGCGGCTTGATCTTCATGACGTTGTGGAATGGGCCGTCCGTGCTGAGGAGCACGCCGCGCTCCGCCGCGACGTTCGCGAGCTCCCGGGCGAGCTCCGTCGCAGGCTCGCGGGTCACGCGGTCGCGCACGAGGTCGATCCCGATGAACAGACCCATCCCGCGGACGTCGCCGATTGCCTCGTGCCGATCGGCCAGGCCGCGGAGGCCGCCGATGAGCCGCTCCCCGGTGACCCGGGCGTGCTCCTGGAGCCGCTCCTCCTCGACGACGTCGAGGACCGCCAGCCCGATGGCCGCGGACACGGGGTTGCCACCGAACGTGTTGAAGTACTCCATCCCGTTCGCGAACGCGTCCGCGATCGCCCGCGTCGTGACGACGGCGCCGAGCGGATGGCCGTTGCCGATCGGCTTGCCCATCGTGACGATGTCGGGCACTGCGCCCTGGGCCGCGAACGCCCAGGTGTCGACCCCCACGCGCCCGAAGCCGACCTGGACCTCGTCGGCGATCGGCACGGCACCCACGGCCCGGGCGGCGTCGAAGAGCCCGCCGAGCCAGCCCGGCGGCGGGACGACCTGGCCGGCCACCGAAGGGATCGCCTCGGCGATCATGGCGCCCGCGGGTCGGCCGGCGGCGGCGGACCCTTCCAGCACGGTCCGAGCTTCCGCGAGGTACGCGTCGGCGACGCCCGGCTCGGCGCCACGGTGGGCGCCGCGATACGGGTCCGCCAACGGCACGACCTGGACGTCGTCGCGCTGTCCCGCACCGCCGGGCCCGGCGAACTTGTACGGGCTGATCTCGACGAGCCGCTGGGTGTTGCCGTGGTAGGCGACGTCGACGGTCGCGACGTCCGCACGGCCGGTCGCCGCCCGGGCGAGCCGCAGCCCCAGCTCATTTGCCTCGCTCCCGGAATTGACGAAGTAGCAGACCTCGAGGTGGTCGGGCAGGAGCGCTGTCAGTCGCTCCGCATAGCGCAGGACGAGCTCATGGAGATACCGGGTGTTCGTGTTCAGGGTCCGCATCTGGGCAACGCCGGCGTCGACGACCCGCGGGTGGGCATGCCCGACATGGGCGACGTTGTTCACGCAGTCGAGGTATGCGCGGCCCTCGCGCGTCGTACAGGTAGGCGCCCTCGCCGCGGACGATGTGGAGCGGCGTCCGGTAGCTGACCGACAGCGACGGCCCGAGCAGACGGCGGCGTTCGGCGAGGAGGTCGTTCGCCGTGGTCACGCGCCGGCCGCCACGCGCGCCCTGGCCTCGGAAGGATCGATCGCCAGCAGGCGCTCGAGGAGCGCCCAGGCCGGCGCCTCGGAGATCGTCAGGTAGGGATCCTCGGGGTCGAGGCGCGACTGGTGCGCGCTCAGCGCGACGCTCGTCGCCAGGCGCAACGCCACGAGCTCCACGATCGCGCCGCGCTCCTCGTCGGTGAGCGGCGTCATCTCCTCGAACCCGCCCCGGATCGCGGCGACGAACGCCAGCGGGTCCGGGGCGTCGAGGGCCGCGTACGCCGCGGCGACGGCGAGCTCGTTGACGATGACGGACCACACCGCGTCCCCGAGGTCGAGCAGGCCGGTGATCCGCGTCGACTCCACGTCGACGAGGACGTTGTGGTCGTTGGCGTCGTTGTGGATGACCCCGTGACGCAGTCGCGGCATGACGTCGCGGAGTGGCAGGAGCCTGCGCTGCCAGGCAGCGAGGAGCTTCGCCCGGTCGGGCCGAGTCACGGCAACGGCGTGCGTCGCGATCACCTGCAGTCCGCGCTCGGCCTGCCACTGGAAGACGCGATGGGCCGCCGGGTGGTCCCATCCGGAGAGGGCCAGGACCGTCCGACCCATGACGCGGCCGAGATCGGCGAGGAGCTCCGGCGACCGGACGGCGGCCGGGACCGTCGCCAGCGGCCCGCCGGGGAGCCAGGTCAGGAGCCGGCCGATGAGCGGTGCACCGCCGCTCGAGGCGGTCACGTCGACGAGGTCTCGGCCATCAGGCGTCGCGACGGGGAGCTGACACGGGACATCGGCGTCGGCCAGCCGTCGCATCGCCACGTGCTGGAGCTCGAGGAACGACCGGTCCTCGGCGGCATTCGACACCTTGAGGACGTACTGATCCATCCCGTCGACCGTCACCGCCCAGTTCCGGTCGCGCTCGCTCGGCAACGGACGCAGGGCGCCGTCGATCTCCCACTCCGCCCAGAGGACGGCGGCGGCCCGGTCCGTGTCGACCGATGGACGGGTCAGGACGGCGCCGACGAGCTCGCTCACGGAAGCAAGGGTAGCGAACGCGCCCCCGACCGAGCAGGACCCGCGACGGTCAGGCGAGACGGAGGTCGACGAGGCCGTCGCCGAGGCGGCGATGGACCTCCGACAGGAGGTCGGAGTCGTAGGCGACGCGGCGGCTCAGCTCCATCGGGAGCGTCGACGACCCGTTCGGGGCCGGAACGTGCAGGACGACGCGCGTTCCGCCCGGGCGCTCGCGGAGCACGGTCCGGATCGTCTCCATCGCGAGGATCAGGCGGTCCGGGGCGGCGCCTCCGAACCGGACGTGGAGGACCTGGTCGGGCTGGCTCTCGATCTGGGACGTCGGTGCGGCGGAGGCCAGGGCGGCGCGGTCCCGCGCCTCGTCCGGCAGGGCGGGCTCGTCGGCGATCTCGTCCGCGCCGGTCGCGGCCGACAGGCTTTCCGGCTCGGCGTACGTCGGGATCGGATCGGCGGGGGCGATCGCCGGCAGCTCGACGGTTGAGTCGGCGGTCGCGGGCGGCCGCGCCTCGGCGCGCAGCGGCGAGACGCGCGGGACCCCCGGTCGGACCTCGTCGGGTCGAGCGGGCGGTGGATCGGCAGCACCCGGACCGGGACCCACAGCGACGGGCGACCCCATGGCAGTCGTCGCGGGCTCCATCACCCCGACCGGCTGCCGATCGCCGCCGTCGCCCGGCGGCGGCCCGCTCCGGCCTCCATTCCCCGATCCATATCCGTTGCCGTTGCCGCCTCGTCGCGACCCGCGGCCGCGCTCCCCTGCCGCGACCTCCCGGGCGAAGGCCTCGGGCCCGCGCCGGACGGCATCGTCCCAATCGGTCGCGAGGTCCGCCAGCAGCGACACGTCGTCTCCGCGATGGTCGACCCGTCCGGCGACGAGCAGGATCGAACCCTCCGTCCAGACGCCGGCGGTCGTCTCGTACATCCGCGGGAAGACGACGACCTCGATCGTGCCCTGGAGGTCCTCGAGCGTCGCGATCCCCATCGTCGACTTCGACTTCGTGATCACCGTCCGGAAGCCCGTCACGATCCCGCCGATCACGACCCGCTGCCCGTCGAGCGACTCGTCCTTCAGGTCGCTGCTGTAGGCGGTGACGAACGCCCCGACCTGCTCGGCCACCTCCCCCATCGGGTGCTCCGACAGGTACAGCCCGAGCAGCTCCTTCTCCTTCCGGAGTCGCTCGCGCCGCGGTGCCTCCGTGCGCGGCGGGAGCACCTCGACCGGCGCCTCCGCGAACATCAGGTCGAACGCCGACAGCTGCCCCGTCGCCTGCTGCTGCTGGGCGGCCTGCGCCGACGGCAGGATCGTCGGCAGCGCATCGATGATCTGGACGGGGTGGCCGAACGCCGACAGGGCGCCGACCCAGGCGAGTGCCTCGATGACCCGCGAGTTGACGAGCCGGAGGTCGATCCGCTCGCAGAAGTCGCGGAGGGACGCGAATTCGCCACCCGCCTTGCGAGCCGCGACGATCGACTCGATCGCGCCCTGGCCGACGTTCTTCACCGCCAGGAGCCCGAACCGGATCGAGGCCCCCTCGACCGTGAACTCGACGTCGGAGCGGTGGACGTCCGGCGGCAGGACCTCGATCCCCATCCGGCGGCACTCGGCGACCGCGGCGGCGACCTTCTCCTCGTTCGACCGGAACGCCGTCAGGACCGCGGTCATGTACTCGACGGTGTAGTTCGCCTTGAGGTAGGCGGTCTGGTAGGCGATCAGCCCGTAGCAGGTCGCGTGGGCCTTGTTGAAGCCATACCGCTCGAACGGCTGGAAGGCGGCGAAGACCTGGTCGATGACCCGGGCATCGACGCCGCGCTCGGCGGCCTGGGTGACGAACTTCTCCCGTTGCGCCCGCAGGACCGACGACTTCTTCTTCCGGATCGCGTAGCCGAGCGTGTCGGCCTCGGGACCCGTGAAGCCGCCGAGCGCGATCGCCGCGGACATGATGTCCTCCTGGTAGACGAAGATCCCGTAGGTCTTCTCCAGGTACGGCTCGAGCAGCGGGTGCAGGTAGGTCACCGGCTCCTGGCCGTGCTTCCGCCGGATGTAGGCCGGAATGTTGTCCATCGGGCCCGGCCGGAACAGCGCGACCATCGCCGCTAGGTCCAGGACGGAGGTCGGCTTCAGGTCGCGGATGTAGCGGCGCATCCCCGCCGACTCGAGCTGGAAGATGCCCGTCGTCTCGCCCGAGGCGAGGAGCGCGAAGGTCGCGGCGTCGTCGAGCGGGATGTGGTCGAGGTCGATCTCGATCCCCCGCTCCTGGCGGACCAGGTCCACCGCGTGGCGGAGGATGGTCAGGTTCGAGAGGCCGAGGAAGTCGAACTTCAGGAGGCCGAGCGCCTCGATGCCGTGCATCTCGTACTGGGTCATCAGCGCGTCGGAGTTGGTCGCCTTCTGGAGCGGCATCAGCTCCGTGAGCGGCTCGCGGCTGATCACGACGCCCGCGGCGTGGGTCGAGGCGTTCCGGGCGACACCCTCGAGCTGGCGAGCGAAGTCGATCATCCGTTTCACGCCCGGGTCCGCGTCGACCTGGCCCTTCAGGTCCGGCGACATCTCGAGGGCCTCGTCGAGCTTGATCCCGAGCTGGTTCGGGACTGCCTTCGCGACCCGGTCGACCTCGCCGTAGCTGTAGCCGAGGACCCGGCCGACGTCGCGGATCGCGGCCCGGGCCAGCATCGTTCCGAACGTGATGATCTGGGCGACGTGGTCCGAGCCGTATTTGCGAGACACATACGAGATCACCTCGTCGCGGCGCTCGTCCTCGAAGTCGACGTCGATGTCCGGCATCGTCACCCGGTCGGGGTTGAGGAAGCGCTCGAACGGGAGGCCGTAGGCGATCGGGTCGACCGGGGTGATCCCGAGCGTGTAGGTCACGATGCTGCCCGGCGCCGAGCCGCGGCAGGTCGTCTGGATCCGCTGCTCGCGGGCGAACCGGACGAAGTCGGCGACGATCAGGAAGTAGCCCGCGTAGCCCATCGTCAGGATCACGCCGAGCTCGTAGTCCAGCCGCTGCTGGAGCTCCGTCGTCACCGTCCCGTAGCGCTCGGCGAGGCCGCGCTCGCACTCCTTCCGGAGCCACGTCTCGGCCGTCTCGCCGTCCGGCACCGGGAAGTGCGGGATCCGGAGCTGGCCGAGGGGCAGCTCGAGGTCGGTCATCTCGGCGATCCGGCGGCTGTTGAGGATTGCCTCGGGCTGGTCCGCGAACAGCGCGGCCATCTGGGCGGCCGATTTCAGCCAGAAGTCGTCGGTCTCGAACCGCATCCGTCCCGGCGTGTCGATGTTGTTGCCCGTGCCGACGCAGAGCAGGACGTCGTGCGCCTCGGACTGGTGCTGGTGGACGTAGTGGAGGTCGTTCGTGACGACGAGGGGGATCCCCGTCTCGGGTCCGAGGCGCAGGAGCTTCTCGTTCAGGACCCGCTGCTCGGGCAGGCCGTGGTCCTGGAGCTCCAGGAAGAAGTTGTCCGGGCCGAGGATGTCCCGGTACTCCCCGGCGAGCCGCCGCGCGCCGTCCCAGTCGTCGATCTCGAGGGCACGCGGGATCTCGCCGCCCAGGCACGCAGACAGCCCGACGAGCCCCTCGGCGTAGCGGGCGAGGTGCTCGTGGTCGATCCGCGGCCGGTAGTAGTAGCCGTCGACGTGGGCATCCGTCACGAGGCGGCAGAGGTTCCGGTACCCGGTGAGGTCCTTGGCGAGGAGGATCAGGTGGAAGGGCTGGGCGTCCGCCTTGCCCTCCTTCTCGGTCATCGACCGCCGGGCGACGTACGTCTCGACGCCGATGATCGGCTTGATCCCCTTCGTCTTCGCCGCCTGGTAGAAGGCAACGGCGCCGTACAGCGCGCCGTGGTCGGTCAGGGCGAGGCTGTCGAAACCCTGCGCGGCCGCCGAATCGACAAGGTCCGTGATCCGCCCCAGCCCGTCCAGGAGGCTGAACTCCGAGTGGACGTGGAGGTGCGTGAAGTCGTTCGGGGCGAGGGTCGTCACGGGTGGTCAATGGTAGCCGGGTCAGCATCGACGAGACGGCCGTGAGGCTCCCACCGCTCACCAACGGGAGCGATCAGTCGGTCAGCGTGGGTGACTCAGTAGGAGAGCGCGTCGATGCAGGAGACCGCGTCGTCCTCGGGCATGAGCGCCTGCGCCTGCAGGTAGACCGACGTGGCCTGGCTCCCATCAACCCACAGCAGGCCGTCGCCACCCCAGGTGAACCCAGCCGCGATCTGGCTTGCCGCCCCGTCCCCACTGAACCTCCCGCCGAACTTCGACAGGCTCGCGATGGCCGTCGAGGCCTGGGCGCTCGGCAGCAAGGCGCAGCGTCGTGTGACGTGCGTGCCCGGCCCCTGGAAGACGGTCCCGAAGGTCACAGGCGCGCCCGTGAAGGGCCAGTCGGTCGGACCGACCCGGGGGATGACACCGTCGGTGATGGCGACGGGGTCGATCACCTCAAGGGTGAGGAAGACCGCCATCTTGGCGGGCTGGTAGGTCTCCCAGGGGCCGGCCAGACCGCCTGAGCCGACGAGGGTAGCCGGGTCTGCGAGCGCGCTTCCCAAGCCCGTCAGACCCTCGACGGTCAGGTCGGGAGCCGGGTCGCCGGCGACGCGGGGACGGCTGGGGGCGATGACCGAATAGCGGCTCCCGTCGGGCCGCTCCAGGACGAAGGTGTTGACGGGTTCGCTGAGCAGCCCCGGCATGGGGTTCGTGCTGTCGACAGGGAGCACGGTCTCGCGCGCATCGATCCGTAACGGCGATGCCAACAGGCCGGCGGCCGCGGCGAGGGTCGTGCGAACGGTGGCCAGGCCCGTCTCGGTCAATCGGTTGACCTCCAGGGTCCCGCCGTGCACCCGGATGACGGTGCCGTCAGTGAGGTAGTCGGCGACATGCTGGCCGGGGAAGCCCGGCCAGCCGCCGACGCCGAGGTTCAGGCGAACGAGGAGCCGAGGCGCAGCGGTCGGGTTGGCGGCCGGGCGCAAGGACGGCCCTGGCGCAGTTGCGCAGCTAGACAGCGTCAGGGAGATCAGAAGAAGGGCGACTCGGTGACGCTTCATCGCGGTGAACCCGGGCGCCGCCGGGCTCTGCGACTCGAACCCGCACGAGCTCGGTCCCTTGACCAACACATGGGCGAAGCATTGGTCCGGATGTCCACGCCGTCCATCCGACGATGGTCAGGGCCGCATCACAGTCCGGCGGCCGCGCCCTGTTCTCGGCTCGAAATCGTCGCGCCACGGTCCGTGCTTGAACTCCCACCTGTTGACAGGTGGAGCGGTGTGAAGTCGTTCGGGGCGATCGTCATCGGGAGGGCAATGGTAGTCCGGCAGGGCCTGCGCCACGTTCCCGCCGGGCACGAGTGGGCAACTCCCTGAAGAAGATGAGGAGGAATCCGAGGCGCTGCCGGCCGTGCGACGACCTCCTTGGGGTCAACCTTGGGTCATGACCCGATGAGCGATCCAGAGGAACGCCGACATGCACGACGGAACGATGAATCCATTCGTTGTTCTCGAGCCAAATCGTCGCGATCCGATCGGGCCGGAGAAGGTGCCGGCATTGCCACAATGCGCAGCGCGGCACGCGATCGGGGGCGGCCCGATTGCCGCAGCCGAGGCGGGACATGGCGACGGTCGTCGGCCGTCCCTACACTCCGCCCATGATCCGCTGCCCGTCGTGCGGCGAGGAAAATCCGGAGCGCTTTCGGCACTGCGGATATTGCGGAGCGGCACTCGCGCGACATTCCCCCGCGCGCGGGACGCGAAAGACGGTGACCATCCTGTTCACGGACCTCACCGGCTCGACGGCCCTTGGCTCGCGGCTCGACCCGGAATCGCTGCGCTACATCATGGGCCGCTACTTCGCGAGCATGCGTGAGGTCATCGAGCGGCACGGCGGAACGGTCGAGAAGTACATCGGCGACGCCGTGGTGGCCGTGTTCGGTGTTCCCATTGCGCACGATGAGGACGCCCTCCGCGCCGTGCGGGCGGCGGCGGAGATGCGCGAGGCCCTCACTCGGCTCAACGAGGACCTGCGTGTGGAGCGCGGCGTCTCCCTGGAAGCGAGAACGGGCATCAATACGGGCTCGATCGTCGTCGGACCCGGTGGACCCGGGGAGGCGATCGTCGTCGGTGACGCAGTCAACGTTGCCGCTCGGCTCCAGACGGCCGCCGGGTCCGGCGAGATCGTCATCGGAAGCGTCACGCAGGCACTCGTACGCGATGCAGTCGACGTAGGTCCGGCCGAAGGGCTGGATCTCAAGGGCAAGTCCGAACCCGTGGTCGCCTACCGGCTCCTCCGGGTCAGCGCAGCCGTCGAGGGGCACCGTCGTCGCCTGGATGCACCGATGGTCGGACGGGAGCACGAGCTCGATGCGCTTGGTCAAGCCTTCGAACGCGCCGTCTCCAGCAGGTCGTGCCAGATCGCCACCATCCTCGGCGCGGCCGGTGTGGGTAAGAGCCGACTTGTCGCCGAATTCCTCAGGGCGGTCCGCGACCGCGCCGGCGTCGTCCGCGGCCGGTGCCTGCCGTACGGCGAAGGCATCACCTACTGGGCCGTTGCCGAGATCATCAGACAGGCAACGGGCATCGAAGACGACGATTCCGCCGACACGGAGCGGGGGCGAATCGACGCCTTCGTCGCTGGCCTGCCTGAGGCAGCCGCGATCGCGCGCGGCCTCATCGGCCTCGTAGGTCTCGGATCGTCGGCGGCCAAGGAAGAGCTGGTCTGGGCGTTCCGCCGCTCACTGGAGCACCTCACCGACGAACGGCCGCTTGTCGTCCTCATCGACGACATCCACTGGGCCGAGCCGACGTTGCTGGACCTGATCGAGTCGGTGGCCGACCTGGTCCGGGATTCACCGATCCTCTTCGTCTGTCCGGCGCGTCCAGAGTTCTTCGACGATCGTCCGGCCTGGGGCGGCGGCACGCTCAACGCGACGACGATCCCCCTCGAACCACTGACCGACGGGTCTGCCCTCGCCTTGATCGACGCGCTCGTGCCCGGTGGCGCGCTGCCTCCCGCCGTCCGGGCACAGATCGCTGACTCGGCAGAGGGCAATCCCTTGTACGTCGAGGAGTTTGTCGGAATGCTCATCGACGAGGGTGCCCTGGTGGCGGATGCCGACGGTTGGACCGCGACGTGGGACCTCCGATCGATCGCCGTGCCGCCGACGATCGCCGCGTTGCTCTCGGCCCGGCTCGATCGACTGGCCCCGGACGAGCAGGCAGTGGCCGAGCGCGCATCCGTCGTGGGACGCGTCTTCGACCTTCCTTCCGTCGTGGCCCTGTCGCCCGCCGAGGGTCGTCCCGAGATCCCGCGAAGCATCAACGAGCTCGTTCGAAAGGAACTGATCCGTCGCGATCGTTCGCCGCTCGCCCAGGTCGATGCCTTTCGATTCCGCCACATGCTGATTCGCGACGCCGCCTACGAGCGGCTGCCGAAAGCGGAGCGCGCGGAGCTCCACGAGCTGTTCGCCGACTGGCTGGACCGGAATACCGGCGATCGCAGCAGCGAGGTGGAGGAGATCGTGGGCTACCACCTGGAGCGGGCCTTCCGCTTTCGCGAGGAGCTGGCACCGGTCGATAATCGGGCGCGCGAGCTTGCCGCCCGCGCCGGCGCGCGGTTGATCGCCGCCGGCCGCCGAGCGTATGAGCGCTCTGACATCGCGGCGACGGTGAACCTGTACGGACGCGCGACGGCGGTGCTGGATCCGGCCGATCCGGCCCGTCTCGCGATCTTGCCCGACCTGGGTCGCGCACTCGACTCGAACGGGCGTTTCGACGAAGCCCGGGCCTGCTTCGAAGAGGCGATCGAGCGGTCGGAGACGACCGGAGACGAGAGGACGCTAGCCCACGCTCGAGCCCTTCAATGCCTGGCCTTCATCTCCGATGTCACCCTGGAGGACCGGCGCCAGGTCGCGGATGCGTGCGAACCCGTTTTCAAGCGCCTGTCCGACGACCGGGGGCTGGCTCTGTGTTGGAGGCTGCGCGGCGAAGCCTCGTGGAGGGACGGGAAGGCGGCCGGCGATGAGGCCGCCCTGGCCCGGGCTCTCGAGCACGCCCGTCGTGCCGGCGCCCACCGCGAGGAGACCTTGATCGCGAACAGTCTGAGTGCGGGCCTTGTCCTGGGCCCGACGCCGGTGCCGGATGCGATTCGACGCTGCGACGAGATCCTCGCCAATGCACCAGACGATCGGGGTATCGAGATGGCGATGTCGCATGCGCTGGCCCACCTGCATGCGCGCCTTGGGCATTTCGAGCTGGCGCGGCCGCTGGCTGTCCGTTGCCGCGAGATCGCAGTCGAAAGCGGGCAACGTGCCGACGCGGCCCATCTCGCCGAGGTCGCGTGGGATGTTGAAACCCTCGCGGGGGACCACGAGGCCGCGGAGAGAATCATCGCGGAGGGATGCAATCAGTTCGCAGCAATGGGCAAGCCGCATCCGATGCTCGAGGCGTTCCTCGCCCTATCGCGGGTCACGCTCGGGCGCGCCGTGGACATCGAGGCCATCGGGGCGATGGCCAGCGAGAAACGTCAGGCGACACGCGCATTGCTGGAGGGGGCGATGGCGGGTGCGCAACGCAACGCCGGGCAGCTTGACGAGGCCGAGCGAAATGCCCGCAGCGCTGTCGACTACTTCGCGGCCACCGATCTCATCACCTTCCACGCAGAGACTGCCCTGATCCTTGGCGACATTCTGCGCACGGCAGGCCGGAGCAAGGAGGCAGACGGCACATTCGAGCGTGCCCTGGAACTCTTCACGCAGAAGGGCAGTCTTGTCGGAATGCGGAACGCCGAAGCTCGGCTCACGATCTGACGGACACTCGCTGGCTCTCCTCCGGCTTGTCCGGCGGCATGACATCGCAGAGTCCCCGTTCGCAAACTCGGAGCTATTGACACGCGGAGCTGCGTGAAGTCGTTCGGGGCGAGGGTCGTCACGGGGGGTCAATGGTACCGGCGCGGAAGGCGCGAGGCACCGGCGAATGGCTACGTCGACGGCTGAAGACAGTCGGGCATCTCGAACAAGGCTCGACGACGGAGGGCGGAAGGCCGAGTCGAGGTCGGGGCCCTGGTCACCTTCCGGCTGAGATCGCGATTGGGGTAGCCCTGCTGGGTAAGCGAGCCAACGGTCCAAGCGGGACGACCATAGCGGGGGCGCGCATGTCATGCTGCCCGATCCAACCGGCACCGACCACGGTGGAGGACCACTCGAGTTCAATGGATCGTGACGATCCCGCCTACAAGGGCCAGCGGGACTACACGCGGCTGCTGCTGAACGCGTACGACCCCCTGGTCCTCGGCCCCATCGCCAGGTTCGTCTGGCGCTGCCCGACGACCCGACTCCTGGAGCGGTATCGGCAGCGCATCCGCCGCCACCACCTGGATGTGGGTCCCGGCACCGGCTACTTCCTCGAGCGATCCGGTCTCCCCGATGGCAGCCCGGTGACGATCCTGGATCCCAACCCGAACGTCCTCCGTCATGTCTCCGAGCGCCTGGGGCAGCTGGACATCACGGCGGTCGAGGCCGACGTTCTCAAGCCGCTTCCTGTCAACGGACCGTTCGAGTCCGCCGCGCTGCACCTGGTCATCCACTGCCTGCCTGGCCCGCTCACGCGCAAGGCGATGGCCGTCGCCAACGTGGCCGCGGTCCTCGCGCCGGATGGCGTGCTCTTCGGTGCATCGGTCCTCGGGACCTCGGGGCACCACACGTGGCTGGCACGGAGGTTTCTTGCCGCCTTCAACCGGCAGGGTGGCTTCGACAACCTCGATGACACCGAGGAAGGGCTCCGCGAGATCCTCGCGGCATCATTCGACCACGTGGAGCTGGAGATCGTCGGCTCGGCTGCGATCTTCGCGGCGACGAATCCCCGCACGGACTCGTCGCACTGATCTGGCTACGGACGCGATCCGGGCCGATGTCGCCGACACCAGTGAGTGTCCGCCAACAACATCAGACCCCCTGGTGGTTCGGGATCGGGATCGTCACCGGGGACGACCGATAGTGGCCCCCCGGTAGGTGTGGCGATCCCCCGCTTGTAGCGCGCGAATCGTCTCGTCCAGGACCTGGACGTTCGCGGCGTGGTCGATGCCCACGACCGCCACCACATCCGGGCACGGATCCGTATGCGCCGCGCCCGGTATCGTGGCTCCGTGTTCCCACCCGACGGCCCAGAGCCGGTCGACTTCGACGCCGTGATCGACGACGTCCTCGACCGGCTGCCCGGCCCGTTCCTCGAGCAGCTCGGCTCCGTCGCGATTGTCGTCGAGGACGAGCCGACGAGCGAACAGCTCGCATCCGTGGACGCCGGCGGCTTGTTCGGGCTGTACCAGGGCGTTCCCCGGACTCGGTTCGGTGTGGACAACGCCCCGATCCCGAGCAAGATCACGCTGTTCCGCGGCCCGCTCACGCGGTTCAATCCAGGCCATGAGCGCCTGACGAAGGCGATCGAGGAGACGCTGCTCCACGAGATCGCCCACCACCTCGGGATCAGCGACGAGCGGCTCTCGGAGCTCCACGCGGGCGGCTGACCACCCGACCGGCCGGCTGGGCCCGCCGCCCGCCTACCGCCGGATCAGCTCCGTGACGACGGGCGCGATCCGCTCCACCCACAGCGTGTACTGGGCGCCGGACGGGTGGAGCCCGTCGTCGGCGACGAGGCGCCGGTCCCCCGCCGCCCGGAGCGACAGGTCGTGGATGTCCACCCAGGCGATCCCGCGCGCGTCCGAGAGCGCCCGCAGGACGTCGTTGAACGCCCGGATCGCCGCCGACTGGGTCGCCGGGTCGCCGTAGGCGGCGCCCTGGGGCGTGACGGTGTAGTCGGGGGTGGCGACCGTCACGATTCGGTCGGCCGGCAGCCGCCGCAGGAGATCGTCGAGGATCGCCGCGGCGTTCGATCGATAGGCCGCGGCGGGGACGCCCCTGACCACGTCATTGACCCCGACGAGGAGGGACGCGAACTGCGGCTGCAGGCCGTCCAGCGCCGGCAGCTCCTCGTCGATCACGTCCTGCGACGTGAACCCGTTGACCCCGAGGTTGGCGACGAGCCGGAGGGTCGGCGGCGTCGGCCCCAGCTTGGCCACGAGCTGGTTCGGCCACCGATCCTCCGGCGAGCGGGTCGCCGTCCCGATCGTGTAGCTGTCGCCGAGGGCGACAAAGCGCAGCCCTACGGCCGCCGGCTCCGTCACGGGAGGTCGGCCTCGACCTCGCGCAGGAACCCGTCCACGAGCGCGGCGAAGTCGTCGGGCCGCTCGTTCGTGAGCATGTGGGCGACACCGCGCCAGGCGACGATGCGGGCGTTGGGGACCTCGGCGGCGAGACGCTCCGCGGTCTCCACGACGGACGGCTGGTCCCCATCCCCCACGACGACGAGGACGGGGCAGCGCAACTCCGCGAAGCGACCCGACGCCGACGGCGACAGCTCGTGCTCCGGTGCCGCCTCGTCGTCCCACTGGGGCAGCTCGAAGGCTTCGCGCTGCATCCGGCCGACGAACGCCCGGAGGTCGGGATCGACCGCGTCGGCGGCCCGGTTCGGCCCATCGACCCAGGCGCGCAGGTTCACCTCGACCGCCGCGTCGAGGTCGCCACGATCCAGCGCGTCCACCTCCGCCGCCCAGATCGGCCGAAGCTCCGGCGGCGGGTCGCCGAACAGCGCTCCGCCCGGCGCGGCGAGGATGAGCGAGGCGACGACATCGGGCCGGGCGAGCGCGACCTCGACCGCGATGCCGGCGCCCATCGACGAGCCGACCAGATGTGCCCGCGGGATCAGGAGCCCGTCGAGGAGCGCCAGCACGTCCACGTGATGCGACCACGGCCCGGTCGGCGGCAGGCTCTCGCCGAACCCGCGGGCGTCCGGCCGGATGACCCGGTGCCGTGTCGCGATCGGGGGCACGATCGGCGCCCACATCCGCCGATCCGCGACGCCCGCGTGGAGGAGCACGACCGGCTTGCCCGAACCCTCGTCGTCGAACGCGATGCCATCGAGCGTGAGCCCGCCGGCCGCCGGCGAGCCAGGTGCGTCGGCCATGGAAGGAGTATGCGGGCGTCCCGTACGCCGATGCGTGCATGAACGGGTGCCCGAATCGCCATCGAGTTGCCGACCTCCCGCCCGGTCGCTAGCATGCGCCGCAGGGTCGCCCGGAACGGGGCCCGTGATCGTGCCGACCTCGATCTGTGGGCGATCCAGCCCGAGGGGACGCGGCGGCCAATTCTCGTGGAGGAGAAGCATGCGCACGCGTTCCTCGGGATTCACCCTTCTCGCGGCGATGGCCATCGTGCTATCCGCGTGTTCGAGCTCTGGCGGGGGCGGCGGCTCGGCCGCGCCGTCGGCCGCGCCTGACCCATGCGCGGGCGCCGCGGCAGGCCCGGCCCATACGGCGCCGACGGACTGGAGCAAAGCCAAGATCGGCGTTGCGACCGACATCGGCACCCTCGACGACAAGAACTACAACGAGTACACGTTCAAGGGCGCGCAGGCCGGCGCCACCGATCTGAAGGCCGCCGCGCCGAGCTCGGTCGTCCCGAAGGACGCGAGCGAATACATCAAGAACATCCAGGCCTTCGTCGACCAGAACTACGACATCATCGTCACGGCGGGGTTCAACAACGCCTCGGCGACGACGTGTGAGGCGAAGGTGAACCCGAAGGTCTTCTTCGTCGGCGTCGACCAGTCGCCGATCTGCGTCGACTCGACGGGCAAGCTCGACACGACGTTCGCCTGCAAGGGCGACGCGAAGACGCTCCTCCCGAACTACACCTCGCTCGAGTACCAGGAGGATCAGCCGGGCTATCTCGCCGGGATGGTCGCCGCGTCGGTGAGCAAGAACGGGGTCATCGGGGCTATCGGCGGCACGAGCCTGTGCGGCCCGTGCATTCGCTACATCCAGGGCTACGAGCTGGGCGCGAAGTCGATCAACCCCAACATCAAGGTCGTCAGCACCTACGTCACGAACGACTTCTCGAACAAGGCGTTCAACGACCCGGTCACGGGCAAGAGCTTCGGCCAGCAGTTCATCAGCCAGAACAAGCCGGACGTGCTCTTCCAGGTGGCCGGCAAGACGGGTAACGGCGTCATCGACGCCGCGTGCGACGCGAGCATCTACGCCATCGGCGTGGACGTCGATCAGTTCCTCTCGTATCCGAACGGCGACAAGTGCATCATCACGAGCGCCGAGAAGAAGCTCACCTACACGGTCCAGAAGGCGATCAACGAGATCGCGGCTGGCACCTCCAAGGGCGGCGACGAGCTGTGGAATGCCGCGAACCAGGGCATCGGGATCTCCGACTTCCATGACAAGGCGAGCATCATGCCGGCAGGCCTCCAGGCCAAGCTGGACGCGGCTCTCGCCGGCATGAAGGACGGGTCGCTCAAGACCTGCCCGGAGAAGTGCGGAGTGCTGGCCGCGCCGGCGCCCGCGGGCTCGGCGGCGCCCAGCCCAAGCGCGTCGTAGCCGACTCCATGTGACCCTCGACGAGCGGGCCGCGCCCTCCGGGCCGGTCCGCTCGTCACTGTTCCGCGCCTGATTCTCGCGAGGCCTCGATGGTGACCGAGTCCCCGACTGCCCCGATCGAGCCGATCACCGCGCCGGCGCTCGAGATGCGCGGCATCACGAAGCGCTACCCGGGTGTGGTGGCGAACGATCACATCGACCTGGACGTCCGGCCGGGGGAGATCCACGCCCTGCTCGGCGAGAACGGCGCCGGCAAGACGACGCTGATGAACATCCTCTACGGCCTCGCCCGGCCGGATGAGGGAGAGATCCGCCTCGACGGCGAGCCCGTCCAGATCAGCGGCCCCTCGGACGCGATCGCCCGCGGGATCAGCATGGTTCACCAGCACTTCATGCTCGTCCCGGTCCTGACCGTCGCCGACAACATCCTCCTCGGCGAGGAGACGATGGCCAACCCGGTCTTCATCGACCAGCGAGAGGCCAGGAAGCGGATCCGCGAGCTCGGGCAACGCTTCCACTTCGACATCGATCCGGACGCGAAGGTCGGCACCCTGTCTGTGGGCTGGCAACAGCGCGTCGAGATCCTCAAGGCCCTCTACCGCCAGGCCCGCATCCTCGTCCTCGACGAGCCGACGGCGGTCCTGACGCCCCAGGAGACAGAGGAGATCTTCGCGGTGCTGCGAGGGCTTGCCGCGGCGGGCCACAGCATCGTCTTCATCAGCCACAAGCTCTACGAAGTCCTCGAGATCGCCGATCGCATCACGGTGATCCGGCGGGGCAAGGTCGTCGGCCAGCGCCTGCCATCCGAGACGGACGAGGACGATCTCGCGGAGCTCATGGTCGGACGAGAGGTCCAGCTCATCGTCGACCGTGGCGAGTCGCACCCGGCCGAGGTCACGCTCGTCGTGGAGGGCCTCAAGGTCGCCGACGATCGCGGCACCGAGGTCGTCCGGGGCGTCGATCTCGAGGTCCGAGCGGGCGAGATCCTCGGGATTGCCGGCGTTGTCGGCAACGGCCAGGACGAGCTGGTCGAGGCGCTCGTCGGCCTGCGCAAGCCCACGAGCGGCCGCGTGGTCCTCGAGGGCGAGGACGTCACCGGCAAGGGCCCGCGCCACCTCAACGAGGCGGGGGTGGCGTTCGTTCCGGCGGACCGCCACCGATTCGGCCTCGTCCTGTCCTTCGACATCGCCGACAACCTCGTCCTCACGAGCTACTACCGATCGCCCTATGCCACGCGCGGGATCCTCAGGAACGAAGACGCGATCGAGGAAGCCGCAAAGGTCACGAGCAGCGCCTTCGACATCCGAACACCCTCGGTCCGGAGTCGCGTGAATACGCTGTCGGGCGGGAACCAGCAGAAGGTCGTCGTGGGTCGGGAGTTCGATCGCAAGCTGAGCCTGCTGATCCTCGACCAGCCGACGCGCGGCCTGGATGTCGGCAGCATCGAGTTCATCCACCGACGGACGATCGCCCAGCGCGACGCCGGGGCAGCGATCCTCCTCGTGTCGGCCGAGCTGGACGAGGTCCTCGAGCTGTCCGATCGCATCGCGGTGATGTACCGCGGCCAGGTGGTCGCGATCCGCGACGGTCGAACCGCCGACAAGAACGAGATCGGCCTGTTGATGGCGACTGGCGGCCGTGGCGACCGGTCGGCCGCTCCGATCGAGGAGGCCTCCGCGTGACCGCCGCACCCACGGCCGCTCCCGGTCCGGTCCCGACGCAGCGGAGCGCAGCCTCGCGCCTGTGGTCCCTGATCGCCCTGCCGCTCGTGTCGATCGTCCTGGCCCTGATCGTCGGCGCGGGCGTGATCCTCGCCTCGGAGCTCGTGATCCCCGGCCAGACGTTCGATCCGCTGCTGCCCCTGAAGGCGTATGGGGCCCTCCTCGACGGCGCGATCGGCATTCCGCCGAACCTCAACGCGATCGTCAGCACGCTGGTCTCGACGGCGCCCCTCATCCTGGGCGGGTTGTCGGTCGGGTTCGGGTTCAAGGCCGGCCTGTTCAACATCGGTGCGCAGGGCCAGTTCCTCATGGGCGCGCTCGGCGCAGTCTCCGTGGCGGTCCTCGTCGGTGGGCAGCCGCCGATCATCGCCATTCCGCTGGCGGTCCTCGGTGGAACCGCGGCCGGTGGGTTCTGGGGGTTCATCCCCGGGATCCTGAAAGCGGTGTCCGGCGCCCACGAGGTCGTGACGACGATCATGCTGAACTACGTCGCGATCAGCCTGTTCGCGGCGGTGGTCGCGGGCGTCCTGGCGGTGCCCGGCGCGCCGTCGCCGATCACACCGGACGTCGGCAACTCCGCCTACCCGATCCTCGTCGGCCGGAACGGCCACTTCGGTCTGCTCGTCGCGTTGGCGATGGTCGGGATCGTCAGCTTCATCCTGTATCGGACGACGTTCGGGTTCGAGATCCGGACGGCCGGTGCCAACCCGGACGCGGCGCGCTACGCGGGGATGCGACCCAGGCAACTGATCGTCGTCACGATGACGATCTGTGGGGCATTGGCCGGTCTCGCCGGCACCGGCGACGTCCTCGGCGTCCAGCACCACGTGACCAGCTCGTACGGCACGACGGTCGGGTTCGACTCGATCGCGGTCGCACTCCTCGGGCGCTCGAACCCAGTCGGGATCCTGTTCTCCGCCCTGCTCTTCGGGGCGATGCGGTCCGGTGCGCCGCTCATGCAGATCAACGCCGGCATCCCGGCCCAGCTCGTCGACGTCCTCCAGGCCACGATCCTGCTCTTCCTGGTCGCCACGCCGGTCCTCCAGCGCGTCTTCAAGATCCGTGGCGCGAAGTCCGGGATCGACGCGCCCGGGACGTTCACCAAGTCCTACGGCAGCGGCGAGGCGCCCGCAGCCTGATGGACGTCCTCATCAACGCCCTCTATTCGATCCCCGTCCTCGGGCTCGTCTTCGAGTTCGTCGGATACCTGATCGGGGTCCTGCCGATCGTTGCGCCGATCATGCTGCGGGTGGCGGCGCCGATCACCCTGGCCGCCATGTGCGGCGTCGTCTGCGAACGGTCGGGCGTCGTGAACATCGGGATCGAGGGGACGATGCTGGTGGCGGCGTTCGTCGGCTGGGTTGTCGGCGTCGCGGTGGCCCCCCTGATCCCCGCGGACCCCTCACCGATCTTCGGGTTCACGCCGGCCCTGCTGATCGCCTTCGCTGCCGCCCTCGTGTCGGCGATGGTGGTCGCGCTGCTGCACGCGTGGCTATCGATCACGGTCCGGGCCGATCAGATCATCAGCGGCACGATCATCAACATCGCCGCCTTCGGCATCACCGGCTACCTGAACGAGCTCATCTCGAGGAACTCACCGACGAGCGCGGGCGCCTTCACCCAGTTCGTGCCGCCGGCGTGGCTCGTGGACATCCCGCTCGTCGGCTGGCTGTTCAACATGTTCCTGAACCAGGGTCCGATCACGATGTCGGTCCTCGTGATCGTCGTCATCCTCCAGGTGCTGCTGTTCCGATCGCGCTGGGGGCTGCGGACGCGGGCCATCGGCGAGCATCCGAAGGCCGCCGAGACGGTCGGCATCGACGTCATCCACGTCCGCTACCGGAACGTGGTGATCGGCGGGATGCTCGCGGGGATCGGCGGCGCGTCGCTGAGCATGGAGCTGACGAACTCGTTCCAGGAGGGCATGACCGCCGGGCGCGGCTTCATCGGCCTGGCCGCGATGATCATCGGCCGATGGACACCGCTCGGAGCATTCGGCGCCGCGCTCCTCTTCGCCTCGTCCCAGACGATCTCCCAATCGATCACGTTCGCCACGCCATCGGGACAGCTCGGCCAGCTCCTCGTGTCCATCCCGGGCCAGTTCTGGGACGCTCTGCCCTACATCGTCACGATCATCGTCGTCGCGGGACTGATCGGTCGGAGCATCCCGCCGGCGGCGGACGGCCAGCCGTACGAGCGAGAGGCGACCGCCTGAGCGGCCGCCAGGAACGCATCGCGATGCCCACCGACCTCGGACCCCCCGGCTCCGCGACCCCGGCGAGCCTCGGCTACGACCCGTGGGATCCTGCCTTCGTCGCCGACCCGTACCCGGCGCTCGCCCGCCTCCGCGACGACGCACCGCTCGTTCACGACGACCGGACGAACCAGTGGCTCGTGTCGCGCCATGCGGACGTCAACGCGCTGCTCCGGGACCGCCGTCTCGGGCGGACGTACCGCCATGTGGCGACCCACGAGGCGTGGGGCCGGACGGCTCCGCCGCTCGATCAGGCGCCGTTCTGGGACCTCCTCGACCTCCAGATGATCGACATGGAGCCGCCCGACCACACCCGGCTCCGGCGGCTGGTGACGAAGGCGTTCACGCCGCGGACGGTCGAGGGCCTGCGGCCACGGATCGAGACGATCGTCGCCCGCGTCGTCGCCTCCGCCCGGGAGCAGGGCGAGTTCGACCTGATCGCCGACTTGATGGAGCTGGTGCCCGTCACCGTGATCGCGGAGCTGCTCGGGATCCCCGAGGCTGATCGCCACCTGCTTCGGCCGTGGTCGGCCGACATGACCCTGATGTTCGAGCTGAACCCGTCACCCGAGATGCAGCGCCGGGCGACCGACGCCAGCGCCGCCTTCGAGCGCTATCTCCGGGATCTCGTCCGGACCCGGGGACGGCGACCGGGTGACGACCTGCTCAGCGAGCTCGCCGCCGTCGTCGAGACGGGCGGAGACCGCCTGACCGAGGGCGAGCTGATCGGAACGGCAGTCCTCCTCCTCAACGCCGGGCACGAGGCGTCGGTCAACGGCGCCGCGAACTCCTGGTATGCCCTGTTCCGGGAGCCCGGGTCGCTCGCGGCACTGCGGGCGGAGCCGTCGCTCGTCCCGACCGCGATCGAGGAGCTCCTCAGGTTCGACACGCCGGCCCCGATGTTCGAGCGATGGGTCCTCGAGGACATCGAGCTCCACGGCGTCACGATCCCGCGTGGCGAGGAGCTGGCGCTCCAGTTCGCCGCGGCGAACCGGGACCCGGCCGCGTTCGACCGGCCGGACGAGATCGTCCTCGACCGCAGCCCGAATCCGTACCTGTCGTTCGGGGCGGGGATCCACTACTGCCTCGGGGCGCCGCTGGCCAAGGTCGAGTTCGACATCCTCTTCCGCCAGATGCTCGAGTCGATGCCCCGCCTGGAGCTCGTCGAGGAGCCGCGCTGGAAGCCACGCTGGGTCCTCCGCGGGCTCGAGGCGATCCGGGTCCGGGCATGACCGACGAGACCGCCGACCGAGCCGCACGCCGCGCCGTCGAGCGCGCCCGGGCGATCGCGTACCTCGATCTCGAGGAGGGCCGAGGGCCGGTCCCGGTGCTCGACGGGGAAGCCGCGGGCACGCTGCTGCGGGACGCGCGGCGGATCGCGGTCATCGGGGCGTCGTCGAACGAGTCGCGTCCCTCCTTCGGGGTCTTCCGGTACCTCGCTCCACCAGGGCTACGAATGCGTCCCGGTCAACCCGGCCGAACGGTCGATCCTCGGCGTCCCCGCGTTCCGCACCTTGCGCGAGGCGGTCGAGGCGAGCGGTCCGGTCGACATCGTCGACGTGTTCCGCCGCTCGGAGCTCTGCGTGCCGCACGCCCGCGAGGCGGTCGAGATGGGGGCGCGCTGCCTGTGGCTCCAGCTCGGCGTCGTCAATTGGGAGGCCGCCCGGATCGCCCACGACGGCGGGCTCGCGGTCGTCATGGACCGCTGCACCGCGATCGAGCACCGCCGGATCCGCGGTCGGTAGCTTCGCACTCGATCGCGGTGGCCGAGGCGACCTATCGGATCAGGAACCCGAGGAAGATCAGGACGAAGCCGGCGATCGCGACCAGGCCCCATTGCTGGGTCTGCCGGCGGAGGATCGCCATCGCCACCGACGCGCCGGTCTTCGAGTCGTCCCGGACCCCGCCGCGCCAGGCGTTGTACCGCTCGGCGTTGGCGTCCTGCTCCTTCAGGGCCTGGTAGCGCGCCCACGGGCGTCGCGCCCTGCTGTAGCCGAGCGCCACCAGGACCACGCCGCCGAGCCAGAGGGCGATGTTGACGAGGCCCATCAGCCGCCGAGCTTGTCGAGCCGGGCGCGGACCGCCTCCTGCACCAGGGAGGCATTCGCCTGGCCGCGGGTCGCCTTCATCACCTGCCCGACGAAGAAGCCGAGCACGGGCTTGCCGGACCGGTAGTCGTCGACCGCGCGGGGGTTGGCGGCGATCACCTCGTCGACGACCGAGCCCAGAGCGGACGCGTCCGAGATCTGGCGCAGGCCCCGCGAATCCACGATCGACGCGACCGTCGACCCGTCGGCAGCGTGCGCGGCAAACACCTCCTTGGCGTTCGTCCCGGACAGCTCGCCACCGGCGACCCGGCCGACGAGGTCGGCGAGCTGCCCGGCGTCCACCCGCGCCGCCGCGTCCGGATCGGCCCGCAGCAACCCGAGAAACGACCCGGTCACCCAGTTGGCGAGCGCCTTCGGGTCGAGCGACGGCGCCGCGGCCCGCGCGGCCTCGAACAGCTCGCTCGCCTTTGGCTCGCCGACGATCACGGCGGCGTCGTAGGCCGACAGCCCGAGGTCCCGCTCGTATCGCGCGCGCCGATCGCTCGGCAGCTCCGGCAGCGCGTCGCGGATCGCCGCGAGCCATGCCGCGTCGACGCGGAGCGGCGGCAGGTCGGGCTCCGGGAAATAGCGGTAGTCGTGGCTGTCCTCCTTCGACCGCATCACGTAGGTCGTGCCGCGGTCCTCGTTCCAGCCACGCGTGTCCTGGGTCAAGGTCTCGCCGGCGTCGAGGGCAACCGCCTGGCGCTCGATCTCGTAGGCGATCGCCCGCTCCACGGACCGGAACGAGTTCATGTTCTTGACCTCGACCCGGATCCCGAACGGCTCCGTCCCGCGTGGGCGGAGGGACACGTTCGCCTCCACGCGCATCTGGCCGCGTTCCATGTCGGCGTCGCTGGCCCCGATCGCCCGGAGGACCGCCTGGAGCTCCTCGGCATAACGGCGTGCCTGCTCGGCGGTCCGGACGTCAGGATCCGTGACGATCTCCATCAACGGCGCACCGGACCGGTTGAAGTCGACGAGGCTCACGCGGCGGCCGGTCGCATCCGTCCCGTGGACGAGCTTCGCCGTGTCCTCCTCGAGGTGGGCTCGGGTGATCCCGATCGTGACCTCACCGCCGGATGTCTGGAACGTCAGCCGGCCATGGGCCGCGAGAGGCAGGTCGTACTGGCTGATCTGATAGCCCTTCGGCAGGTCCGGGTAGAAGTAGTTCTTCCGGTCCCAGCGCGTCGCGGGCGGCGTCTCCGCCCCGATCGCCACCCCGGTCGCAAGGACATGCTCGACCGCCCGCCGGTTGATCGTCGGCAGCGTGCCGGGCAGTCCGAGGCAGACGGGACACACGTGCGTGTTGGGGGGCGCATCGGCATAGGCGTTCGAGCACCCGCAGAACATCTTCGAGGCCGTCTTCAGCTGGCAGTGGACCTCGATGCCGATGACCGCCTCGTAGCGGTCGAGCGCATCGGTTCCCGTCGCGGCAGGCTCGGCGGCGTCGACCATCGCCGAAGTTTCGCACAGGGTCCCGTCGCGGGATGTCAGCCTTCGCGCTGATGGGCCTGAGCCATCGTCGGACCGCGTGCGGGCCCGGGCCGGCCTGGCGCGCGGACCGGACCGTGCGTCGGCGTTCCGTTTGGCGCGCCCGGGAACCTCCGTGGATGGCCCAGGGCCATGGGCGCGAAGTCGGCACGGGGGGCCGCCACGCCCGCACGAGATCTCATGCATCTGGGGGATGCGCGCGAGCCGTTCGACCCGAACGATGGGTCGGCCCTGAAACGGTGGCGACCCCCGCCCGTGAACTCGCGAGATCATGTGTGAGAGCGCTCTCTTGACAATCCCTGTTATGGTGGTGTCCTGAGCGTGAGAGCGCTCTCACAGGAGACGCGATCGACATGGGGTTGGCCACACGAGCACGACGGAACGGAACGACCCTCGAAGAGGTCGCCCTGCGCGCCGGCGTCTCGCGAGCCACGGTCTCTCGCGTCGTGAACGGCTCGCCGAAGGTCAGCCCGGATGTCCGCCGCGCCGTCGAGGCCGCGGTCAGCGAGCTTGGCTACGTGCCCAATCGGGCGGCCCGCAGCCTGGTCACCCGGCGGAGCGGTTCCATCGCCGTCGTGATCACGGAGCCGCCCGGCCGGCTATTCAACGACCCGTTCTTTCCACGGCTCCTGCGGGGGATCAGCGGCGCCCTCAGCGCCCGCGATCTCCAGCTCGTCCTGCTCATGCCGGAGAACCCGACGGACACAGACCGGACCGCGGACTACATCGCCGCCGGCCATGTCGACGGAACGCTCCTCGTCAGCCTCCACGGCGAGGACCCCCTCCCCGACCGGCTCGCCAAGGCGGGCATCCCGTTCGTGGTCGGCGGGCGGCCACTGCGGACCACCGCCGCGAGCTTCGTCGACGTCGACAACCGCGGCGGCGCCCGGAGCGCCGTCGAGCACCTGATCGCCGGCGGTCGGCGGATCGTCGCGACCATCACGGGCCCCGTCGACATGGGCGCCGGCGTCGACCGGCTCGCCGGCTATCGCGAGGCGCTCGGCGACGCGGGGATCGCGGTCGACCCGAGCCTCGAGGCGACGGGCGACTTCACCCTGGAAGGCGGCACGGCCGCGATGGAGCGGCTGCTCGCCGCCCGCCCCGACATCGACGCGGTCTTCGCCGCGTCCGACCTCATGGCCTCCGGCGCCATGGCCGTCCTGGAGACGGCGAACCGCCGCATCCCCCAGGACGTCGCGGTCGTCGGCTACGACGACTCGCCCGTCGCCTCATCCGTCCGTCCCCGCCTCACCAGCGTCCGCCAGCCGATCGAGGAGATGGGCCACGAGATGGCCCGCCTCCTGGTCGATGCCGTCGAGGGCACGGACTCCGTCCAGCGGCGAGTGATCCTCGCCACGGAGCTCATTCGTCGGGCCTCGAGCGCCGGGAGGCGCGTGCCCTGAGCCGGCCGGCGCCCGGCAGGACGTCGCCGATGCTCGGCGGCGCGGATCTCGTCCACAGGAGTCCAGGCACCACATCGATCGGAGTCAAGGGAAGCACAGAGGAGGAGATCAGAGCGATGCACGAAACACGATCCGGACCGAAGAAGCTCTTCGCAGGTCTCGCCGTCACGGCCATCCTGGTCGGGGCGTGCGGCAGCTCGGCGTCACCCAGCCCCAACGCGTCGAACGCGGCCGCGAGCCAGGCGGCGGCGGCCACGCAGACGCCGCTCCCGTCGCCGTCGACGGTGCTCATCACCCCGGCGCCTGTCGCCGCGGGCCCCGGCCCGAACGGCGGCACGGTCGTCCGCTGGTTCATCGGCCTCGGCGCCGGCACGCAGCCGGCCCAGATCGGGCCGGAGCAGGCGTTCATCACCGCCTACAACAACTCCCAGAAGGACGTCTACATCCAGTACGAGATCGTCGACAACACGCAGGCGTCGACGATCCTCAAGACCGAGATCGCGGCCGGCAACCCGCCGGACATCATCGGTCCGGTGGGCGTCGAGGGCCTCAATACCTTCGCTGACCAGCTGCTCGACCTCAAGCCGCTGATCGCGAAGAACAACTACCAGTCGACGGGCGTCGACCCGAAGATCGTCGACCTCATCAACTCGCTCGGCCAGAACGGCGCCACCGTCGGCCTGCCGTTCGCCGTCTACCCGTCGATGATCTTCTACAACCAGGACCTGTTCGACGAGGCCGGGCTTCCGTACCCGCCGACCAAGGTCGGTGATTCGTACGACGGCAAGCCGTGGGACCTCGACGCGCTTCGGACCCTGGCGATGAAGCTCACCGTCGACAAGAGCGGCAAGGACGCCACGGACCCCGCCTTCGACGCGGCGAACATCGAGCAGTGGGGCTTCGAGTCCCAGTTCATGGACAACTACAACCTCCGGGCCGAGTCCGCCTGGTTCGGCACCGGCCCGCTGATCGACGGTTCCGGCAAGGCCCAGATCCCGGCTCAGATGGCGGCGGCCGCACACTGGTGGAACGACGGCGTCTGGAAGGATCACTTCATCCCGACGGCCGCCCAGGTCGCGAGCTCCCTCCTCGCCGCCGGCAGCGAGTTCGCATCGGGCAACATCGCCATCAACGAAGGGCACACGTGGTTCACCTGCTGCGTGACCCCGCCGACCCCCAAGAAGCCGTTCAAATGGAACCTCGCAGTCCAGCCGACCGTGAACGGCACGATCACCTCACCGCTCCATGCGGACACCTTCAGCATCCTCAAGGGGTCGAAGAACCAGGACGCCGCGTTCAAGGCCCTCACGGCCATGGTCGCGTCGGGCGATCTGCTGACGACCTACGGCGCCATGCCGGCGGATTCGACGAAGCAGCAGGCGTGGTTCGACTCGATCAACAAGCAGTTCCCGACCCTCAAGCTGAACTGGGACGTCGCGAAGGCGATGCTCGCCTACCCCGACATCCCCAACCACCAGTCGAACGTGCCTGACTACTCCGGAGTGCGAACCGCCATGCAGAAGTTCGGCAACACCTACCGGACCACGCAGGGCCTGAACATCGACGCGGAGCTGGCGAAGCTCCAGACGACGCTCCAGGGGATCTTCGACGCCGCACAGTAGGCGGCGCTCCAGGAGACCGTCCACGGCCCCCTCGGGCACACTGCCCGAGGGGGCCGAATCACACGACGAGGCACAGGTCCCAGGCCGATGAGTGACAGGTCCGTCGAGCTCCCGAGCACCATGCGATCGTCGGGGTCGCGGCGCGCCATCCTGACGCAGTCGCGGCGTGAGGCCCTCTGGGGCTATGTCTTCGTGTCGCCGTGGATCATCGGGTTCCTCGTCTTCACCCTCGGCCCGCTGATCGCCTCGCTCGTCATCTCCTTCACCGACTTCAACCTGGTCCGGCCCGAGGCGATCCAGTTCGTCGGCCTCGACAACTACGCCCGGCTGGCATCCGACCCCCTCGTCATCCAGGGCCTGATCGTCACCGCGCGGTTCGCCCTCATCGCGATCCCGGTGACGATGATCGCCAGTCTCGGCCTCGCGCTGCTCGTGAACAGCCCCCGGCTCCTCGGCCGCAGCGGCTTCCGGACGCTCTTCTACATGCCGATCCAGATCCCGCTCGTCGCCGGCACCATCGTCTGGCTCAACTTCCTGAATCCCGAGACCGGCTGGCTGAACGGGCTGCTGGGCGTCTTCGGCGTCAAGGGACCGGACTGGACCAATGACGTGAACTGGGTCTACCCGGCCCTGACGCTGATCGGGCTGTGGGGGATCGGCAACGCCATGCTGATCAACATCGCCGGCCTCCAGTCGGTGCCGAGCGAGCTGTACGAGGCCGCCCGGATCGATGGGGCCGGCGCATGGAGCCTCTTCCGCCGGATCACGATCCCGATGATGTCGCCGATCCTGCTCTACAACCTCGTCATCTCGCTCATCGTCACCTTCCAGTACTTCACCCAGGCCTACGTCATGACGAATGGCCGGGGTGACCCGAACAACGCGACGCTCTTCATCAACCTCGTGCTCTTCCGGGAGGCGTTCGTCCAGAACCGGATGGGCTACGCCTCGGCGATCGGTTGGCTGCTCTTCGTGATCGTCCTGGCCCTGACCCTGGCCCTGTTCGCCTTCAGCCGGAAGCGCGTCTACTACGCCGGTGGCGCGTCGTGACCGCCGACAGCGCTCGGCTACCCGCCTTCGGCGACCGCGGGCCGGTCGCCCGGACGTACCGACGCTTCCTCGGTCGCGCCTCCGTGACGCTGCTCGCCGTGTTCGTCCTCAGCATGTTCCTGCTGCCCCTCCTGGCGATGCTCACCTCTTCACTCCAGGACGCGAGCCAGCGGACGACGCCCGGATCACCCATCTATCCGGCCAAGCCGGCGACCGGCGTCTACCAGGGGGAGACGTACGACATCTATTCCGTCCCGATCGACGGCACGACCCGCGATCTCCTTCTCGTGAAGAAGGGACGCAACGAGAGCACGTTCATCGATCCCAACGACCCGAGCCAGACCCCGATCAGCTGGGAGGGCTCGTGGCGGACGCTCCAGCAATCGTGGCGCTTCGACCTGAACCTTTCCAACTTCGGGACGGTCTGGTCGCAGCTCAGCTTTCCGAGGCTGCTCTTCAACACGGCCGCCGTCGCCGTCCTCAGCACGGTCGGGGCCGTGCTGTCTTCTGCGCTCGTCGCCTATGGCTTCGCCCGCTTCCGGTTCCCGGGCAAGAACATCCTCTTCGTGATCCTGATCGCGACGATCATCCTGCCCTTCCAGGTCACGCTGATCCCGACCTACGCGGCATTCACGAAGATCGGCTGGAACGGGACGTGGCTGCCGCTGATCGTCCCCCACTTCTTCGCCAACGCCTTCAACGTCTTCCTGCTGCGGCAGTACTTCCTGTCGATCCCCCGCGATCTCGACGAGGCGGCGACCATCGACGGCGCGAGCCCGTTCCGCATCTTCCGCTCGGTGATCCTGCCGCTGTCCATCCCGGCGATCACCGCGGTGAGCCTCTTCCACTTCTTCTACTCGTGGAACGACTTCTTCCTGCCGTTGCTGTACCTGTCGGGAAAGCCGGAGCTCCAGACGCTCCCGGTCGCCATCCAGCAGTACAACGCCCTGTACGTTACGCAGCCGAACCTGATCCAGGCGTCGGCGCTGATGACGATGGCGATCCCGGTGGTCGTCTTCTTCCTCGCCCAGCGGGCGTTCATGCGGGGCGTGGTCGTGACCGGGGTCGAGAAGTGACCCGGCGCGAGCCATGAGGTCGGCGGGCGGGTCCGCGCCTCGGCTCCACGACGACGGTCCGGCGACCGGCGCTCCGGCTGTCGACTGGCCGACCGTTCCCCGGCAGGCCTGGCGGCGCGGGATCGGCGTCCCGTGCGACGACGTCGGCCACCCCCGGGTCTCACTCCCGATGGTCGACGACGGCGAGTTCTCCGGCGTCCCGATCGGTGGACTCGGGACGGGCAGCATCGGCCGCACCTACCGGGGCGATTTCGCCCGCTGGCACCTTGAGCCGGGGACCCACCGCCACGAGCCCGTGGCCGCGGACGCGTTCTCGCTGTACGTCGGCAGACCAGATGGCTCGCAGGCCGTGGTCCTGTCGGCGCTCCGATCCGCGGACCTGCCCGATTGGGGCTCCCGACTGGCGGTCGGCGGTGGCACATACCGCGCGCTGTTCCCCCGCGCGTGGCAAACCTTCGAGCCCGAGGCGACCGGCGGCGTCCGTGTGGTCGGCGAGCAGCTCTCACCTGTCATCGCCCACGATCTCGAGCGGAGCGCGCTGCCCCTGGGGGTCTTCGAATGGTGGCTGGAGAACCCCGGACCGGACCCGTTGACGGTCGGGCTGCTGTTCACCTGGGCCGATCCGCCGGGCGCCGCGGGTCCGGCCGTCGCGCGCCCACATGCTGTCCGCCGTGAGCCTGGAGCGCTCGCCGTCGCATTCGGCGATGCGTCGCCGGACGCGCCGGCCGGACTTCGTGGCTCCCTGGCGATCGCAGCGCTGGAGGGCGACGGGCTCGAGCTCTCGGCTCGCGCCTGGTTCGACCCCGTCGCTGACCACGATCTCTGGGCGGATTTCGCCGCGGACGGACGCCTCTCCGATCTCGACCCCGTGACGGGTCAATCCTTGAATCCTCCCTCCTCCCCCGGCGGAGCGGCGCTCGCGGCCACTCTGGCCCTCGCCCCCGGCGAGCGCCGCTCCGTCCGGTTCGCCCTGGCCTGGGACCTGCCCCAGGTCGAGTTCGGGGCGGGCCGGCGGTGGTGGAAACGCTATACCAGGCAGTGGGGACGGAGCGGCAGCCGCGCCGTCGACCTGGCCCGGCACGCCCTCGCCGAGGCACCCGCGTGGCGCCGGGCGATCGAGGGCTGGCAGGCCCCGTACCTGTCCGATCCGGCCCGCCCGGACTGGTACGTGATGGCGCTCTTCAACGAGCTGTACTTCCTCGTGGACGGTGGCTCGTTCTGGGAGCACGGCGAGGTCGGGGCTCCCGAGCCACCCTCCGACGACATCGGCCGGTTCGCGCTGCTCGAGTGCGTCGACTACCCGTTCTACGACACGGTCGACGTCGACTTCTACGCCTCGTTCGCGCTGCTCGAGCTGTTCCCCGAGCTCGAGCAGCGGGGCATCCGGGACCTGCTGGCCGCGATCCCGGTCGACGATCCGGAGATCGTGACGATCGAAGCCTCGGGCGCGCGGGCCCCTCGGAAGGTCGGCGGGACGGTCCCGCATGATGTGGGCGGCCCGGGCGACGACCCCTTCGTCCGGCCGAACCTGTACCGCTTCCAGGACGTGAACGACTGGAAGGACCTGGGCCCGAAGTTCGTCCTCCAGGCGTGGCGCGACGCCGTTGCAGCGGGGCCGGCCGGCGATTCGCTGATCCGCGATGCCTGGCCGATCGTCGACGGGGTCCTGACACGGCTGTCGACGTTCGACCGCGATGGCGACGGCCTGCTCGAGCACGACGCTCGACCGGACCAGACCTACGACACGTGGCCGATGCGCGGCCCGTCGGCGTACGCGGGATCGCTCTGGCTGGCGGCCGTCGCGGCCGCCGAGGCGATGGCCGGGCGGCAGGGACTCGTCGAGGCGGCGACCCGCTGGGAGGGCTGGCTCGAACGCGGCCAGGTCGCCTTCGACCGGCGGCTCTGGCGCGGCGATCACTACGCCTACGACGGCGGCGACAGCCCGAGCTCGGACAGCATCATGGCCGACCAGCTCGCGGGCCAGTGGTACGCCGACGCGACCGGTCTCGGCGACATCCTGCCGCGCGAGCGGGTCGACGCGGCCCTCCGGACGATCCACCGGTCGAACGTGTGCGGGTTCGCCGACGGGCGGATGGGGGCGGTCAACGGCACGCGCCCGGACGGCTCCATCGACACCTCCAGCGAGCAGTCGGAGGAGGTCTGGGTCGGGACGGCCTATGCACTGGCCGCGTTCATGATCGGCCGCGGGCTGGCGAGCGAGGGCTGGGAGACGGCCCGCGGCGTCGTCGCGACCACGTACGAGAGGGGTCTCTGGTTCCGGACCCCGGAGGCATATGACCGGGACGGGAACTTCCGGGCCTCGATCTACCTCCGGCCCCTCGCGATCTGGGCCATCGAGGAGGCGCTCCGGCGGTCTGTGGTCGTCTGACGCGACCCGTGCCGTCCGGGTCCGGCCGAACGTCGGCGTCCCCCACGGACGGGTCCTACTCGCTGCGGGCCAGCGTCACGGCCTCCAACAAGGACGTCTCGCGTCCCTCCCGCCACGCAGCGTCGAATGCCTCGGCCGGGAGCATCGCTCGCAAGCGCTCGATGAATCCTTCCAGCTCGGGCTGCTCGTCGAAGGCCATCGGCGCGCCCGCGGCCTCCCGGATCGCCTCGGCGGCGCCGAGCAGGCGCGCCGCGCGATCCGGCCGACCCTGATCGATCGCGACGTAGGCCACGTTCTCCAGCTGGTTCGCCACCGCGCCACGATGGCCGAGGTGGACCCAGCCGTTGATGGTCTCCCGGTATGCCGCGAGCGCCTCGTCCCGCCGGCCGCCGCGCCGAAGGGCGTGGGCGAGGTCGCTCTTCGACGCCAGACCGAGCCGCACGTCGCCGATCTCGGAGAAGCGGGCGATCGCGATCGCGAACCGGGCGACTGCCTCGTCGGTGCGGCCGGTCGCGCCGAGCATCCGACCGTGGGCGATCGCGACCGCGCCGATCACATACGGGCTGCCGGACCGATCGGCGGCCTCGTCAGCTCGCATAACCAGCGCCTCGGCGGCGACCGGATCGAAGTGGGCGAGGCCCGCGCCGGCGAACCCGCTGGCCATGCCGAGCATCCACCAGTTCCCGGACTGCTCGGCCAGGGCGACGCTCTCCTCGAACCACTGCCGGATGTTCTCGTCACCGCCGGTGAACACCGACGCCACGGCGATGCCGCTTCGCGCAACGAGCCCGGCCTCGATGTCGCCGCTCGCGTCCGCGAGTGCCAGCGCGTCCCTTGCCCACTCGAGCGCGATCCGCGCCTGGCCACCCATCGCCCAGATCCGGGCCGCCTCGCCGAGCAGAGAGGCCGCGAGGGCCTGATCCGCCGCCGTCGCATCGGGGTTCCCGACCGTCCGGGCACGGGCGATCTCGATCGCGGCCACGATGCGGGCCTCGCTGTCGGTCGACGCGACGCGGACCGCCCAGTAGGCGAGCAGTGCCTTCGCCATCCGGACGGCCGCCCAGGGCTGCGCCTCGAGCCCCCACTCGAGCGCCGCCCCGAAGTTCTCGGCGTCGGCGTCCATCCGGTCGAGCCAGTCGACCATCGCGGGTCCCCGCAGCTCGGGCTCGGCGGCGACCGCCAACGCGGCGAAGGTCGAGAAGTGGCGGTCCGCCAGCCCTTCGACCTCGTGGGCACCGATCAGCTTCTCGCGGGCGTACTGGCGGATGGTCTCGAGCATCCGGAAGCGGGTGCTCGGTCCGCGGTCGACGATCACGAGGCTCCGGTCGACGAGGCGTGTCAGGCGGTCGAGGAGCTCGACCTCGTCGCCCATGTCCGCGTCGTCGACGACGATCCGGGCAGCCGTCTCGGCCGTCCAACCACCCGCGAAGATCGACAGCCGGCGGAGCAACCGTCGGTCGTCCTCGGTCAGGAGGTCCCAGCTCCAGTCGATCAGGGCGTGGAGCGTCTGCTGGCGGGGGACGGCGGTGCGTCGACCGCCGGCGAGGAGCCGGAACCGATCACCGAGCCGCCGGGCGATGTCGTCGGGCGACATCACGGACACGCGCGCGGCCGCGAGCTCGATCGCGAGCGGGATCCCGTCGAGACGGCGACAGATCTCCGAGATGGACGACACGTTGGTCGCGCCGAGGGTGAACTCCGGGTCGACCGAGGTCGCGCGGTCGAGGAAGAGACGGACCGCCTCGGTCCCCGCCGCCGCGGCGATGTCGATGGGCTCGTCCTCGCCGCCCGACGTCTTGTGCGTGGCCGAGACCGGGCACGACAGCGACTGGAGGTGGACCACGGCCTCGCCCGAGATCGCGAGGGCTTCCCGGCTCGTCGTGAGGATCCGGAGGCGAGGCGCCGCACCGAGGAGCCGCTCGACGATCCCGGCGACCGCGTCGACGAGATGCTCGGCGTTGTCGAGCAGGAGGAGCAGCTCCTTGTCGGCGAGGAACGCCTGACACGTGGCCAGGGCCGGCTGACCCGGCATCTCGGGCGCGCCGAGCGCGCGGGCGATCTCCGAGGCGACCTGCGCCGGGTCGCCGAGCGGAGCCAGCTCCGCCAGCCAGGTGCCGTCGGCGAAGCCATCCGCAAGGCGACCCGCGGCCTCGAGCATCAGGCGGGTCTTGCCCGTGCCACCCGTTCCGATCAGCGTCACCAGCCGGTGCCGTGCGACGAGCGCCTCGAGGTCCGCGAGCTCCCGTTCCCGCCCGACGAACGACGTGAGCTGGACCGGGAGGTTGGTCCGGCGGGTGCTGAGCGAACGGAGCGGCGGGAAGTCGCCCGGCAGGTCGGCCACCAACACCTGGAAGACCTGCTCCGGCCGGTCCAGGTCCCGGAGGCGATGCGACCCGAGGTCACGCAGGGTCGCGCCGTCGGCGGCGCGGTCCCCGAGCAGCACGGCGGCCATCGCGGATACGAGGATCTGGCCGCCGTGGCCGATCGCAAGGATCCGCGCCGATCGGTTCAGCGCCGGGCCGAAGTAGTCGCCATCGCGGATCTCGGCGGTTCCCGCGTGAATCGCCATCCGGACGCGGAGCGCGCCCGTCTCACCCCAGGCGGCGTCCCGCAGGGCTCGCTGGCCGTCGAGCGCCGCCGAGATCGCGGAGATCGGATCGTCGAACACGGCGAGGAGGCCGTCTCCGGTCGTCTTGATGACGGCTCCCCCGTTGCCCTCGACGGCGGCGCGCAGCAACGCGTCGTGGAGGGCGAGCGCGCCCGCCATCGCTGCGGCACGTTCCTCCCACAGGCGCGTGCTTCCCTCGATGTCCGTGATCAGGAAGCTCGACACGGCGCCGCTCGACGCCGTCGCCCACCCGTCCGCCGCCCGGCCGAATGCCGTCATCGGCGATGGGACCGCCGGTGAGACGCCTGGGGTCTGCGTCGCGGAGGGCTCGATCATCGAGGCGTCACGAAGCCGCGACCCGCCGACGCTCGACGAACGCGGCGATCCGGCTCAACGCCTCCACGAGCTGCTCCTCAGAGGCGGCGTAGCAGGCGCGAACGTGGCCCTCGCCCGACGGCCCGAATGCCGAGCCGGGGACGACCGCCACCCGCTCCTCCTGGATCAGGTCCTGGGCGAACGCCTCCGACGAGAGGCCGGTGGCGGTGGTGACCTCGGGGAAGGCATAGAACGCGCCGCGCGGCTCGAACGTCGGCAGGCCCATCGCGTTGAACCCGTCGACGACCAGCCGCCGGCGTCGGTCGTACTCGGCGCGCATCCGCTCGACGTCCGCCTCGCCGCCGGTCAGCGCCTCCAACGCTGCGTCCTGCGCCGTCGTCCCGGCCGACATGATCCCGTACTGGTGGATCTTCACGATCCCCTCGAGGATGCCCGCCGGCGCGGCGAGCCAGCCCACCCGCCAGCCGGTCATCGCGTAGGCCTTGCTGAAACCGCCCATGAGGATCGTCCGGTCGCGCATCCCCGGCAGCGAGCTGAAGGCGCGATGGCGGTGCGAGCCGTACACGAGCCGGTCGTAGATCTCGTCGCTGTACACGAGCAGGTCGTGACGCTCGGCGAGTGCCGCCAGCTCGTCCTGGACCTCGTCCGGCAGGACCGCCCCGGTCGGGTTGCACGGGTAGCCGAGGAACAGCGCCTTCGTCCGTGGCGTGATCGCCGCCTCGACGGCCGTGGGGTCGAGGGCGAACTCTCGGTCCATCGTGGTGGCGACGTGGCGGACGACGCCGCCGGCGAACACGACCGCCGGCACGTAGGCGACGTACGAGGGCTCGTGGAGGATGACCTCGTCACCGGGATCGATTGTCGCCCGCAGAGCCAGGTCGACCGCCTCGGACGCGCCGACCGTGATCAGCAGCTCGGTCGCCGGATCGTAGGCGACGCCGGAGCGGCGCTCGAGATGGGCCGCCAGGGCGCGCCGCAGCTCGATCGTCCCGTAGTTGCTCGTGTAGTGCGTTCGTCCGTTGTGGAGCGACCGGACGCCGGCGGCGACGATCCGCTCCGGGGTGTCGAAGTCCGGCTCCCCGACCCCCAGGCTGATCACGTCGTCCATCGTCGCGGCGATGTCGAAGAAGCGCCGGATCCCGGACGGGGGCACGGCGCGCACGCGTTCGGCGAGGGCGCGCTCGGCGAGCGGGAGACGGTCGGGGGATTCGCGGTCGAGCGGAGCGTCGGCGGGGATGCGTGCGGCCATCTGCGCAAGACTAGCAACCGGCGGCCCGATCTGGACTGGCGGGAGCAACGAAGGGCTCCGCGGCGATCGCGTTGCCGGGGGATCCGGCCGCCGATCTCTCCGCGGAGCCCCGTGGAGCTCGCCCTAGGCGGGCACGAGCTCCTGGCGGTCGGGCTCGACCGGTCGCTCCTGCGCGACCGGTCTGACCGGGCCACCTCGGATCAAGGACTCGGCTCGGGTTCGGAGTCCGAGCATCTGGCGGCGCATCATCAGGAATACACCCATCCCAAACAGCCGACCCGTCACCCGATCCCAGGCCGCCACCTCCGGGTATTCGACCCGGACGCGCTCGATCAGCCGAGTGCGCTGTCCATCGATCGGCTCGAGGACGAAGGCCCAGCTCGCCCGGAATCGCTGCGGCTGTGTCCGCATGATCGCGGCCGACGTCGCCAGGCCCGGCGGCATCGAATCCCGTCCGGTTCGGACGATGCCGGACGCCCGTGCCTCCTCCGCCTGGCGGGCCACGATCGTGTCGTCGATGAACAGGACCAGGGCGTGCTCAGGCTCCACCTGGGCGACCTCGAACCCGCCACCGGGCCACGTCGGGATTCGATCGCCCGCGGCGATCGACTGCCACGCAGGCACGATCCGGTCCGCGCTCCGACCACGCATGTCGAGCGTGTCGTAGCTGTACCAGCCCGCTCGGCCGTAGCCCATCTGCACGAGCCACGGCCAGATGGCGGCCTCCGGCGCCTCGATCGTGATCCCGCGCGTCTCGCCACCCGTGGGTGCGCCCACCAGCTCATCACCCGGCAGCAGCCGCACCTTCTCGTCGGGTTCCACGCCCCATTGCGCGTACCACGGTCGGACCCTCCCCCGGTAGACGGCGACGGCCGCCACTGCGGTTGTGGTCCCTGCCGCGGCGAGCGCCACTGCACGACGTCGCATCGGCGTACCTCCTTGCCGCCCGATCATCCCGTCATGCAGCCCGTCGAACGAGTGCCGGACGGCCCCTTCGGGCGGGTCGACCGGGCTGTGGGACCGCCGGCCTGCCGGCCCGGACGGATCGTCAGCCGGGGACGCCGACCGCGCCCGGGATCAGCGAGCGGCGAGTGCCGCCGCCCGATCGACCGGGGACGGCTGCGCGGGATCGGTCGTGAGTGACAGCTGGGCCGGCTCCTGGTCGCGCCACGGCGCCGTCGCCGTCAGCGCCTCGTACCCGCGGGCGAGCGAGAAGAGGCGTGCCTCCGACCACGCCGGCCCGATGAGCTGGAGCCCGACCGGCATCCCCTCGGACAGCCCGCACGGGATCGAGATCCCCGGCAGCCCGGCCATGTTGACCGGCAGCGTGCAGGCGTCCGACAGGTACATCGCTACCGGGTCCGCCATCTTCGCGCCGAAGCGGAACGCGACGGACGGCGAGGTCGGCGCCACGAGGGCATCGAAGCCCTGCTCGAACAGCGCGTCGAAGTCGCGCTTGATCAGCGTCCGGACCTTCTGGGCCTTCACGTAGAAGGCGTCGTAGTAGCCGGCCGACAGGGCGTACGTCCCGAGCATGATCCGCCGCTTCACCTCGGGACCGAACCCGCGGCCGCGCGTCGCGAGGTAGTTGGCAAGGACGTCGCCGTCGGTCTGTCCCGGCCCGAAGCGGATCCCGTCGTAGCGGGCGAGGTTCGCCGACGCCTCCGCCGGGGCCACGATGTAGTACGTCGCGAGGCCGTAGTCCGTGTGCGGGAGGCTGACCTCCTCGACGGTGGCGCCTGCGGACGTCAACGCGGTGACCGCCTCCTCGATCCGGCGTCGCGCGTCGGGCTCCATCCCGGCGACGAAGTACTCCTTCGGCAGCCCGAGACGCTTGCCCTTCAGGCCGGCGGCGGCCTCGTCCGTGCTGTCGGGGAGGCCGAGCAGCTCGTCCGGCACCGGGACGGGGGCGCTCGTCGAGTCGCGCTCGTCACGCCCGGCGATCGCGTGGAGCAGCGCGGCGGCGTCGCGGACGTCGCGGGCGAAGGGACCGATCTGATCGAGGCTGCTCGCGAACGCGACGATCCCGTAGCGGGACACCCGGCCGTAGGTCGGCTTGAGCCCGACGATCCCGGTGAGGGCGGCGGGCTGCCGGATCGAGCCGCCGGTGTCGGTCCCGATCGACAGCGGCGCGTGATAGGCGGCGACCGCCACCGCAGATCCGCCGCTGCTCCCACCCGGGACGGTCTCCAGGTCCCACGGGTTCGCGACCGGGCCATAGGCGCTGTGCTCGTTGGACGAGCCCATCGCGAACTCGTCCATGTTCGTCTTGCCGAGCATCACGGCGCCGACCGCGCGAAGGCGCTCGGTGATGTGGGCGTCATACGGCGCGACGTAGCCCTCGAGGATCCGCGAGCCGGCGGTGCACTGGCCGCCGCGGACCGAGATCAGGTCCTTGAGGGCGATCGGGATCCCGAGCAGCGGGTGGGCGTCGGTCTCGGCGACACGGAGGCGGGCATCGGCGGCGTCCGCCTGGCGGAGGGCCTCGTCGCGGTCGATCGTCAGCCAGGCGTTCAGGGCGTGGTTGCCCGCCTCCGCGGCGTCGAGATGGGCCTCGGTGAGCTCCCGCGACGTCACGTCGCCCGCGCGCAGGCGCTCGCCCATCGCGCGGGCGGTGAGCCGCGTCAGGTCGGCGCTCATCCCGCGCTCACCCGGCGCTCATCCGGCACCCATCGGGCGGTCACTCGCCGCCGAGGATCGCCGGCACCACGACGTACCCGTCGGCCGCCTCGGAGGCGTTCCGGAGGACCTCCTCGACGGGCAGGGACGGCGTCACGACATCGTCTCGCAGGATGTTCTCCAGCTCGATCGTCTGGGCGGTCGGCGCGATCGCCTCGGTGTCGAGCTCGGCGAGCTTCGCGTACTGCTCGAGGATGTGGTTCAGCTGGCCCTGGAGGAGCGTCAGCTCATCGTCGGACAGGCCGAGGCGGGCGAGGTGGGCGACGTGCTCGACGTCGCCACGGGACAGGCCGGACATGGCGCCGATGATCGCACGGCGGGCCACGTTCGCGCCCGCTTGATACCCTCGCCGTGCGTTCGATCCCACTTCGGAGCCTGCCCGATGCCCGACACCGGCGACGTCATCCTGAAGCGGTTCGAGGATCCCGACGAGGTCCGCGAGATGCCGCTCGGCCGGTTCGAGCTGATCACGCTCGGCGGCCAGACGATCGGCCGCGCGACCTACCAGCCCGGTTGGCGTTGGTCGGAGCACGTCGGCCCGGGTCTCGGGCTCACCCGCTGCCCGGTCGAGCATGTCGGGCTCGTGCTGTCGGGCACGGCGACCGCGGCGTTCGAGGATGGACGGGTCATCGAGCTGCGGGCCGGCGAGGCGTTCCATATCCCGGCACTCCCACATGACAGCTGGGTCGTCGGAAACGAGCCGTACATCTCGCTCCACCTGGTCGGCGCGGAGCACTACGCCACCGACGAATGAGCCAGGACGTCGTTCCACTTGATGACACGCGAAAACCGCACCCAGATTTGGGGACGTTCCCCTGTCGACCGGTCGGACGCTGCTGCCCGGCTGGTCCGTCCTGATGGTCATTCCCGGGTCCCACGACCTCGCTCCGTCAGGCGCCGTCCTGACCGCGAGCGCATCGTCGACGGTCCGGCCGACATCCGCCGTGGACCGTACGACGAGGGGGCCATGACCATCGCGAGCCAGCTGATCCGACCCATGACCGCGTCGGACCCGGAGCCGGCTGCCGAGCTGCTCCGCCGGGGCGACTTCGGCGAGCGTCTCGGGTTCTTCCAGTGGGCGATGACGCAGCCGACGATCACGTCGTTCGTCGCCGAGGACGACGGCCGGGTCGTCGGGACCGGCGTGGCGTCCGTCCACGGCACCGCCGGCTGGGTCGGCGTGATCTTCGTGGACTCCGCGCTCCGAGGAAGCGGACTTGGACGTCGGATCACGAAGGTCGTCATCGATCACCTCGAGGCGAGCGGTGTCCGGTCGATGGTCCTCATCGCGTCACCCCTGGGCCGTCCGATCTACGAACGCGAAGGCTTCCGGGCGCTCGAGAACCAGGTCCGGTTCACGATCGATGGCCTCTCACCCGCCGAGACGCCCGCCGATCCTCGTCTCCGGCCGTTCGCGCCCAGCGATCTCGATGCGATCGTGGCCCTCGATCGCGCCGTGACGGGCGAGGACCGGAGCGCCGTCATCCGGGCCCTCGTCGGCACGACGACGACGACCGTCGCCCTCGGGCCCGACAGGGAGATCCGCGGCTACGCCACCCGGGCGCCGTGGCGCGGTGGTGCGGTGATCGCGCCGGATCCCGACGACGCGCTCCGGCTCCTCGAGCGACGACGGCACACGACGGGGCTGAGCGGCAAGGCCGGCGCCGGCGTCCTCGCGAGCAATGCCGTGGGACGGGCGCGGCTGCGGGCCGCGGGCTGGACCGAGGAGATGGGCAGCGTCCGGATGCTCCGCGGCGAGGCCCTCGACTGGCATCCGAACGGGATCTGGGGCCAGTTCAACGGGGCCCTGGGCTAGGTCCCGGGCCTGCGTGCCGCCGTGGCCCCTGGCGCGGGGCCTCCGCCCGTCGCGCCCCACCGAGCGAGGGCGGCCCGGCCCGTAGCGCCCGTGGCGCCCCGTTTCGACTGATCGCGCCCTCCAGCACCCCGTTTCGCCCCATCGCCCCCCGTTTCCGTCATCCGCTCTCCATGAGGTCGCTCGTCACGACCCAAGGACGTCCCGACGGCTCACCACGCTCGGAACGTTGACCCGGACCTGTCGTCCGGCCACCTGATGGTCGCCCGACAGGAATTGGCTGACGAACGGCCGTGTGGAGGTCGGATGACAGATTCCGGGCGCCGGTTCGGGCGGAAGGCGGCATCCGTGGCGTCGGGCGCGGGCAGGTCGCCCTGTCAGTGGCTCAGTCGCGGGTCACCGCGGTCACGTTCACCGTCAGGAGCACGCCGGGCTTCGGCAGCTCGGCGACGCCGATCACGGTCCGGGCGGGTCGATGACCGCCCATCCGCTCGATGTAGGCGCCGTTCATCGCCTCGAAGTCGCTCATGTGGAGCAGGAAGACGGTGACGTGGACGACGTGGCCGAGATCGGACCCGACCGAGTCGAGCATCACCGCAACGTTGTCGAGGATCTGGCGGGTCTGGCTCGCGACGTCGGGTCCGGCCAGCTCGCCGGTCGCCGGGTCGACGCCCGCGCTCGCGCCGATCGTGATCGAGGACCCGACCTTCGCGATGTGGTGATACGGCCCGATCGGGAGTGGCGTGTTCGGCGGGGTGCTCGTCTCGACGATGGGCATCGAAATCCAGCTCCCTTCAGGTGGGTCCGACCATCCGCCAGAACGCGGATCGCAACCGGAGCTCCGCGGCACGCTCGATGATCGGCCGGTACAGGGCGCCGATCTCGGTCCCGTCGGCCTCGATCGTCTCCACGTGCTCGCCGACGAGGAGCGTCGCGACGACACGCGCGCCGCGTTCGCCGACCTCGAGGTCGATGTCGTCGATCGCGATGCCCACCCCGAGCACGCGCTCCAGGTCCTCGGCCAGCCGCTCCGCGAACTGCTCCTCGGCCTCGTTCACGGCGCGTCGCCGTCGAGGAGCCGGCGGAAGGCGTCGGCGTCGAGGATCGGGATCTCCAGCTCCTCGGCCTTCGCGAGCTTGGAGCCGGCGCCCGGGCCGGCGACCACGTAATCGGTCTTCTTCGACACCGAGCCCACGGGCTTGCCGCCGGCGTCCCGAACGGCCTGCTCGGCCTCCTCGCGCGAGAAGCCCTCGATCGTCCCGGTGACCACGACCGACTTGCCCGCGAGTGGCCCGGTGGCGGCGGTATCGGCCGCTCCGGCGGGTCGTGGCGCGGGCAGCTCTGCCTCCACGCCCGCATCGGCGAGGTCGTCGAGGACCTCGAGGCCCGGACCGTCGGGCCCGAACCATGCCGCGAGCGCCGCCGATACCGTCGGCCCGACGCCCTCGACCTCGGCAAATCGCTCCGGCGCCTCGACCGACACGCTGCGGAGGTGCGCCGCGGCGCGGCGGATCCAGGCCGCATCACCGTCGTGGCCTTCCTCCGGTGGCACCTCCGCGACGATCCAGCGCGCCAGCTCGATCGCCGTCGTCCAGCCCACCTGGGGGATGCCGAGACCGGCGAGGATCCGCTCGAGCGGCCGCCGCCGCGCCTTCTGGATCGATGCGTGGAGGTTCTCCGCGCTTTTCCGGCCGAACCGCTCGAGCCCCTCGAGGTCCTCGACGCTGAGCCGGAAGAAGTCGCCGCGTCGCTTGACCAGGCCGGTCTGGAGGAGCTGCTCGAGGACCTTCCAGCCCGCGCCTTCGACGTCCATTCCGCCACGCCCGACGAAGTGCCCGAACTCCTGCGAGATGCGCGCCGGGCAGGCGGGGTTCGGGCAGTAGTGGCGGACCGCCCCTTCGTCGCGGACGATCGGGGTGTCGCAGACCGGGCAGCGCTCGGGCATGTCCCATTCGCGCTCGGCGCCGGTCCGGCGCTCGACGATCGGCCTGACGACCTCGGGGATCACGTCGCCCGCCTTCTGGAGCACGACGTGGTCGCCGATCCGGATGTCCTTGCGGCGGAGCTCGTCGAGGTTGTGGAGGGTCGCCCGGGTCACCGTCGAGCCGGCGACCTTCACGGCGGCCAGGTGGGCCACCGGAGTCAGGGTCCCGGTCCGCCCGACGTAGGCGACGATGTCCTCGAGGACCGTCTCGACCTGTTCCGGCGGGAACTTGTAGGCGATCGCCCAGCGGGGCGCCCGGCTGACCATCCCGAGCCGCTCCTGCTGGTCGAAGCGGTCCACCTTCACGACGACGCCGTCCGTCTCGTACGGCAGGTCGTGGCGCTTCTCGCTCCACGCCTCGGTGAAGGCGATCACCCCCTCGATGTCCAGGCCAACATCTCGGTTCGGGTTGACGGCGAAGCCGAGCGCCGCCAGGCGGTCGAGGGCGGCCGATTGGCTGGCAACGCCTGACGCGGCCTGGTCATCCTCGATCAGCTGGTACGACCACGTGCTGAGCTGGCGGCTCGCCGTCACCGCGGCGTCCTTCTGGCGGAGCGAGCCCGCGCCCGAGTTGCGCGGGTTCGCGTAGAGCGGCAGGCCCTTCTCCTCTCGCTCGGCGTTGATCCGCGCGAACTCCGCCTTCGGCATGTAGACCTCGCCGCGGGCGTCGAGCGACACGGCCTCGCGGAGCCGTGCCGGGACCGTCGCGATCGTCCGCAGGTTCGCCGTGACGTCCTCGCCGGTCGTCCCGTCGCCGCGCGTGGCGCCCTGCGCGAATCGGCCGCGCTCGTATCGGAGCGTGATCGCGAGGCCGTCGATCTTCAGCTCGGCCCCGTAGGTGAGGTCCTCCGCCGGCTCCGGCGCCGCCGGCAGGCCGAGCCCGCGACGAACCCGGGCGTCGAAGGCCCGCAGCTCGTCATGGCTGAACGCGTTCGACAGCGACAGCATCGGCCGCCGATGGCGGACCTCGTCGAACGTGCCGGCGAGCTGCACCCCGACGCGCTGGGTCGGCGATGACGGCGTCACGAGCGCCGGGTGCGCCGCCTCGAGGGCAACGAGCCCGCGGAACAGCTGGTCGTACTCCGCATCGGTGATGACGGGTGCGTCGGCCTCGTAGTAGGCCCGGTTCGCCTCCTCGATCTCCCCCGACAGCTCGGCGTGGCGGGCGGCGGCGGCCGTCTCGTCGAGCGCCTCCGCCTCGGCAATCAGCGCGGGATCGACGGGCAGCGTCGCGTCATCGAGCGCGGGGGTGTCCAGATCGGTCATCGTGGACAGGATACGAAGTCCGGCCGCGTCGATCGCCGTGGCCGCCCGGGTCCGTGGCGCGGCGGGTTTGTGATACGGTCGAACAAATTTCCACGAGCGGATGCCGGCGGCCCATCGCGTCGCCGGGAGCGGAGGATCCAGCGATGAGCGACGCCTTCTTCTCCGAAGTCCCCGGCCGGATCGCGTTCGGCGGACTTGATTCGACCGATCCCCTCGCGTTCAAGGTCTACGAGCCGGATCGGCTCGTCCTCGGCCGGCGGATGGCCGACCACCTCCGGATCGGTGTGTGCGTCTGGCATTCGTTCGCATGGGACGGCCGCGACATGTTCGGCGTCGGAACGCTCGACCGACCGTGGCTTGACCCGTCCGCCGAACCGATGCCGGCCGCCCGCCAGAAGATGGCGGTCGCGTTCGAGTTCATCGAGAAGCTCGGCATGCCGTACTACTGCTTCCACGATCGCGACGTGGCACCCGAGGGTGCTTCATTCGCGGAGTTCCGGGACAACCTGGACGCTCTCACCGACGACGCGCTCGGCTACCAGGAGCGAACCGGTGCCACGCTCCTGTGGGGCACGGCGAACCTGTTCACCCACCCCCGCTACCAGGGCGGCGCAGCGACCAACCCCGATCCGGACGTCTTCGCCTACGCGGCGGCCCAGGTCAAGCACATGCTCGAGGTCACCCAGCGGCTGGGCGGCACGAACTACGTGCTGTGGGGCGGCCGCGAGGGCTACGACACGCTCCTCAACACGGACCTCCGCCGAGAGTCCGCCCAGCTGGCCCGATTCCTCCACCTGGTCGCCGAGCACAAGCACCGGATCGGCTTCGAGGGGACGCTGCTGATCGAGCCCAAGCCGATGGAGCCGACGAAGCACCAGTACGACTTCGACTCGGCGACGATCCACGGCTTCCTCGTGCGGAACGGGCTCGAGGATGAGTACCGCCTCAACATCGAGGCCAACCATGCGACGCTCGCGGGCCACTCATTCCATCACGAGGTGGCGTACGCGGTCGCGAACGGGATCCTCGGCTCGATCGATGCGAACCGGGGCGACCCGCAGAACGGCTGGGACACCGATCAGTTTCCGAACTCCGTCGAGGACCTGGCCCTGCCGATCTACGAGATCCTCCGGGGAGGCGGACTCACGACAGGCGGCTTCAACTTCGACGCCAAGCTGCGCCGCCAGAGCACGGATCGGACCGACCTCTTCCACGCGCACGTCGGCGGGATCGACACGCTGGCTCGGGCGCTGCTCGTCGCGGCCGATCTCGTCGAGGGCGAGACCCTGTCGAAGCCATTGGCCGAGCGCTACGCGGGCTGGAATGGTCCGCTCGGAACGGCGATCCTCGCCGGACGCGAGACGCTCGCCTCGCTCGAGGCCAGAGTCGCGTCCGGCGAGATCGATCCCGGGCCGGTGTCCGGTGGGCAGGAGCGGCTGGAGAACGCGGTGAACCAGGTGCTCTGGGCCGCGGACCGCGGCGCGGGCGTCGGGTCCGCGGCCCCGCGCTGAGCCGCCGGACCGAACGTGGCCGTCGTTCTTGGGATCGACGTCTCGACGACGGCGACCAAGGCCGTCCTGATCGACGAGTCCGGCACCGTCCGGGGAACCGGCGTGGCCGAGTACGACGTTGCGGTCCCCCACCCGCTCTGGAGCGAGCAGGATCCGGCGCTCTGGTGGGACGGCACGATCGCCGCGATCGGGTCCGTGCTCGCTTCGACGGCCGTGCCCGCGGCGGAGATCGCCGCGATCGGTCTCACGGGCCAGATGCATGGCCTCGTCGTCCTCGACGGCGCGGACCGCGTGCTCCGGCCCGCGATCCTGTGGAACGACCAGCGCACGTCGGCGGCGTGTGACGCGATCCGGGACGCCGTGGGCCGGGAGCGGCTGATCGCGGTGACGGGCAACGATGCGCTGACCGGCTTCACCGCCCCGAAGCTCGTCTGGGTCCGCGACGAGGAGCCGGACGTCTGGCGCAGGATCGCCCACGTCCTGCTGCCGAAGGATTACGTCCGTCTGTACCTCACCGGAGACCACGCCGTCGACGTCGCCGATGGCGCCGGGACCCTGCTCTTCGACCTTGCCGCGCGCGGCTGGTCGGCAGAGGTCATCGAGGCGCTCGGCATCGATCCGGCGTGGCTCCCGGAGGTCTTCGAGGGACCCGCGATCACGGGTGTCGTGTCGGCGGCGGCGGCCGAAGCCACCGGGTTGCGGCGCGGGACGCCGGTCGTCGCCGGCGGCGGCGACCAGGCGGCGAACGCCGTCGGACTCGGTGCCGTCGACGAGGGCGTTCCGGTGCTGTCCCTCGGAACGTCCGGCGTCGTGTTCGCGCCGACGAGCCGCCCGATCGTCGAGCCCCAGGGACGCGTCCACGCGTTCTGCCACGCCGTGCCCGGAAGGTGGCACCTGATGTCGGTCATGCTGTCGGCCGCCGGGAGCCTGCGCTGGTACCGGGACACGGTCGCGCCGGGCACGGCCTACGGCGCGCTGACCGACGAGGCGGGATCGGTCCCGGCCGGCAGCGACGGGTTGCTGTTCCTGCCGTATCTCACCGGCGAGCGGAGCCCGCACCCGGATCCGCTGGCCCGCGGCGCGTTCGTCGGCCTGACCGTCAGCCACGAGCGGCGCCACCTGACGCGGGCGGTGATGGAGGGCGTCGCGTTCGGGCTCCGCGACGGCCTCGACCTGATGATCGCCGCGGGGATGCCGGCGCCGGCGACGATCCGGGCGTCCGGCGGCGGGACCGCCAGCCAGGTCTGGCGACAGATCCTCGCCGATGTCCTCGAGGCCGAGATCGCGACGGTGGCCACGACCGAAGGCGCGGCCTACGGGGCGGGCGTGCTCGCCGCTGTGGGTGCGGGCTGGTTCCCGACGGTACCCGCGGCGACCGGGGCCTGGGTGACGACGACCGTTGCCGCCGTGCCGGGGCCGGACGTCGGCGCGTATCGCGTGAGCCACACGCGCTACCGCGAGCTCTACCCCGCCCTGGCCCCGACCTTCCACGGCTCTTAGGTCGGGGCGCCCGCTGGTCGATCGCCAGCGACCGCGACGCTCGTCAGGCAGTCGCCCGCTGCAACTCTGCGATCCGCGGCCGCAGCCAGCGTGCCGGGTCGGACAGGAAGGGTTCGAAGGCGAGCTCCGCGGCTCCGAGGATTCGGGCGTCGTCACCCAGCGCCGCCGGAGCCAGGGTCAGGACGTCGAGCGACGCGCGGAGCGCACATCTCCCGAGCTCCTCTGCGACCACATCCTCGATGAATGGGTACAGCTGCTCGAACAGGCCGCCGAACACGACGAGGCGCGGATTGAGGGCGTTCACGAGGCCGGCCAGCCCGCGTCCGATCCAGCGGCCGACGTCAGCGAGCGCCGCCAGTGCCGGCGCATCCCCGGCGGCGGCATCGCGCACGACGGCCTCGACGCCCGCCGTCCCCTCATCGGCGGGGCGCCCGGCCTTCCGGAGCAGGGCTGCCGCCCCGATCTCCGTCTCCCAGCAGCCAGTCGATCCGCAGCCGCACACCATCCCCGCCGGATTCACCGGGATGTGCCCGAGCTCGCCGCCGTAGCCCGCCACGCCGGTCAGCAGCTGGCCGTCGACGAGGATCCCGCCGCCGACGCCGACCTCGCCGGTGAGGTAGAGGACCTGGTCGGCACCGCGGGCCGCGCCGCGACGAGCCTCCGCCAGCGCACCGAGGTCGGCCTCGTTGGCCACGCGGATCGGCACGGTCACGTCCAGCGCCGAGGCCAGCTCGTCGCCGAGGGCCGCCTCGGTCCAGCCGAGGTTCGGGGCCATCCAGACGAAGCCATCCGAACGCCGGACGACCCCGGCCACGGCGACGCCGACCGCGGTCAGTGCGTCGCGGCCCGGCGATCCGGCGAGGACCCGCTGGCCCAGCTCGGTCAGGTCGGCAACGATGCGGGCGACGGAGCGGTGGTCGCGCGGACGCCCGATCCGATGCTCACGCAGGATCTGGCCACCCGGCCCGACGACGGCTGCCGTGAGGGAATCCACGGCGATGTCGAGGGCGAGCACGACGATTCGGCCCGGCTGCAGCCGGACGACCGGCGAGGGCCGCCCCGGCACCCCGAGCGGCACGGCTCGCTCCTCCGTCACGAGGCCGGCGGCCGAAAGCTCCTGGACCAGCCCGCGGATGGCGCTCCGGGTCAGGCCCGTGCGGGCGACAAGCTCGGAGCGCGACTGCGGACCGCGGACGTGCATCTCGCGCACGATCGCGCTCAGGTTGCCGCGCCGAACGGTCTCCGATCGCTGGCCGACGTGGTCCGGACGAAGGGTCACCGGGTTTGTCAACCTCTTGCCCAAATGCGTTGTGCTAGCGTGCTGTCGTGACCGTTGCAGTGTCAAGGCGCTCACCCGTCCGGACGGCCGCGCTCGACGCTGGCCGAGGAGGCTCCGAGCGCGAATGAGGCGACTGCGGTGGGGAATCCTGGACCCGGGCGGATCGCTCCCCGATCGCCCGGGCCCTTTCGGACAACCCACGCGGCGAGCTCCACGCCGTCGCGAGTCGCGACCCGGAGCGGGCGCGCGCGTTCGGCGAGGCCCACGGAGCCGTTCGGGTGCACGACGACTACGACGCCCTGTTGGCCGATCCCGACGTCGACGTCGTGTATGTCGCGCTGCCGAACCACCTCCACGCCCCATGGACCGTTCACGCGGTCGACGTGCCATCGGTCGACGACTGTCGGTCCGAGGTGGACAACCTCCAGGCGGCGATCCTCGACGGAGCGCGGCCGCGGGTCGATCTCGCGTTCAGCCGCGGGACGATCTCCACGCTCGTCGCGCTGGATCGGTCGGCCCGCGCGTCGCTGGTCCACGCGTGAACGTCGCACGCACGGTCGGGCCGGTCGTCCGGCTCGGCAATGATCGCGTCATGCTGGAGGTCCTCCCCGAAGTCGGCGCCCGGATCCATCGGCTGGTCGTCGACGGCCACGACATCATCCGGACGCCGGCCGACCCCACGCGTCACCTCGACGATCCGTGGTTCTGGGGCAGCTACCCGATGGCCCCGTGGTGCAATCGGATCGACCCCGGCCGGACGCGCGTCGCCGGCCACGACCTGGACCTCGCGCCGAACTTCCCCGACGGGACCGCGATCCACGGCCAGGTCGCCCAGGCGTCGTGGCGCCAGGTGGATGAGGGGACGTTCCGGATCCGGGCCGGTGGCGACGGCTGGCCGTGGCGGTACGAGGTGGAGCAAGCCTTCTTCCCGACTGACGCCGGTCTGGACCTCGAGCTCCGCCTGACGAACCTCGCCGACGACGCGATGCCGGCCGGGATCGGGTTCCACCCGTGGTTCCGGAAGCCGCTGTCCGTTGCGATCGCGGCGACCTCCATCCATCGCTCGAACCTCGCGACCGAACGGGATCCCGTCCCGGTCGGTGGCGTCTTCGACCGGCGCGTCCTCGAACCGATGCCGGACGATCTCGACGGGACCTGGGTCGACATCGGCGAGCCGCCGATCCGGCTCGCCTGGCCGGCGTCGGGTCTCGGTGCGGTCATCACGTTCGATGCGCCGACCCGGTTCGTGACCGCCGCCAGCCCGGCTGCGATCGACGCGGTCGCCGTCGAACCGCAGACGCATGCCCCGGCCGGGATCCGCCGCGTCCTGAACGGGGAGCCGGGTGGGCTGGCACTCCTCGGCGCGGGCGACACCCTGGAGCTGGTCGTGCGGATCGCCTTCACGCGCGGCGAGATCGGCCAAACCTGACAGGGCCTGTCCGGGACGCCGTCGATGATCTCCGGCATGGATCGACGGACGCTCCGCCACGAGATCGAGGCCGGCCGCGGCCGGTTCGATGACGCCCTTGCCGGCTTCAGCGACGCGCAGATGCTCGACCGGATCGACGACGACTGGACGCGCAAGGACGTCGTCGCCCACGTCGAGGCGTGGGAGCGCCGGCTCACGCGGCTGTTCGATCGCCTCCGGTCCGGCGGCCCGATCGACGCCGACGAGGAGACCGACGCCCTCAATGCCCGTCTCCACGCCCGCGATCGGGACCGGCCGCTCGCCGACGTCCGCTCGAGCGAGCGTGGCGCGTACGAGGCGATGCTCGCCGCACTGGACGGCGCGTCGGACGAGGAGCTCTTCGATCCGAAGCACTTCGCCTGGACCGATGGCGACCCGTTCGCGGACTGGTTCCGGGCGAACGGCGGACGAGCACTACGACGAGCACCTGGATCAGCTGACCCGTCCCGCGCGCTGAGCGAGCGGCGCGTGTCCGACCGGAGGCGCCGCGCTCAGCCGGCGACGTGCGCCCGCTGGATGTCGGCCACCGTCGGCGTGCCGAGCAGGGTCATGGCGAGGACGGTCTCCGTGCGGAGGATCTCCAGGGCCCGAGCGACGCCGGCCTCGCCGGCCGCGGCGAGCGCCCACAGGAAAGGCCTTCCCACCAGCACCCCGCGGGCGCCGAGAGCCAGCGCCGTGACGACGTCGAGGCCGCGGCGGATCCCGCCGTCGACCCACACCTCCAGCCGGCCGTCGGCGGCGTCGACAACGGCCTCGAGGGCATCGGCGGTCGCGACGGTCCGATCCAGCTGGCGCGCTCCGTGGTTGGAGACGATGAGCCCATCGACGCCGCGCTCGACCGCGAGGCGGGTGTCCTCAGCCGTGAGGATCCCCTTGAGGAAGATCGGGAGCGACGTCCAGCCGCGGATCGTCGCCAGGTCGGACCACCGGAGGCCCTGATCGAACGTGTCCACGATGATGTCGTAGCCACCGTCGGTCGATCCGTCATGGCTCGCGTGGTCGGGTCCTGCATCCGGGAAGTTGCCGTGGCGGACCGCCAGGTCGAAGCCGCTCCGGAGGTCACGTTCGCGGTAGCCGAGGACCGGCAGGTCGACGGTCACGAGGATCGCGCCGTAGCCGGCGGCCTCGGCTCGCTCAACGAGGCTCCGGGTCCGAGCCGGGTCGGCCTGGGTGTAGAGCTGGAACCAGCGGATCGCGCCCGGTGCGGCAGCGGCCACCTCCTCGATCGACGCCGTCGACATCGTCGAGAGCGTGAAGGGGACTCCCGCCGCGGCGGCCGCTCGGGCCGTCGCCAGCTCGCCGTCCGGGTGGGCGAGCCCGTGCGCGGCCATCGGGGCGATGCCGATCGGGAGCGCGACCGGGCTGCCGGCCATCGTCGCCGTGGGATCGATCCGGCTGACGTCGACGAGCACCCGCGGGCGGAGCCGGCGGCGACGCCACGCCTCCTCGGCCTCGGCGAGCGACAGCTCGTCCCATGCACCCCCCGCGACGTAGTCGAAGGCGCCGGGGTCCATCGTCGCGCGAGCCAGCGGCTCGAACTCCGAGACGCGGACGATCGCGGCCAGATCGGTCGGAGGGAGCACCGCGGTCACGGGCCGAGCCTAGCCGAGCAGATCGAGGTTGGCGAGGCTCGCGAGCATCGTCTTGCGGCCGATCGCCGGGTCCTTGAACGCGACCGTGATCTCCTCGTCGCTCCGGGTCAGCTTGCTCGTGACGACGATTCCGTCGCCCCACCGCGCGTGCCGCACGCGATCGCCGTCGCGGTACTGGCGCTCGCCCGGGATGATCGGGCGCGGCGGACGCGTCCCGGCGGTCGGCGCGGGACCGGGCCGACCCAGCGTCCCGGACGGAGCCCCCGCCTCGTACGCGTCCCGCTTCGCGGCGAGGTCACGCGACGGGCGGAACGTCTCGCCGGGCGCCGGTCCACCCGGCCGACCGATCGTCTCGCGGTAGGCGGGCTGCGCGGCCGACCGACCGGCGCCGCCGAGCGGGCGGCCGAATCGCGTCGTCCCGCGCGCCCCGAACGCGAGGTCCAGGTCGACGTCCAGCCCCGCCCCGCCCGTCGTCAGATCCGGGCCGATCATCAGCTCCGCCGGAATCTCGAGGAGGAACCGGGACGGCATCGAGGCCTGGCCCATCCCCCACGTGGCGCGTCGCCAGGCGTGGGACAGGTACAGCCGGCGCATCGCCCGGGTCATGCCGACATAGGCGAGCCGGCGCTCCTCCTCCAGCTCCTTCTCGTCGTCGAGCGCCCGGCTGTGCGGGAAGACGCCCTCCTCCAGCCCGGCGATGAATACGACCGGGAACTCGAGACCCTTCGCCGCGTGGAGCGTGATCAGCGTCACCGCGTCGGCGTCGCCCTCATACGTGTCCTGGTCGGCCACGAGGGCCGTCTCCTCGAGCAGCCGGTCCAGCGCGTCGATCGGCTCCAGGTCGTCGTAGCGCGTCGTGACCGAGCGCAGCTCGAGGAGGTTCGCCCAGCGCTCCTCGCCGTCCTCCGACCCGTCGGCGAGCATCGCCCGATAGCCCGACGCTTCGAGCGTCTCGTCGAGCAGCTCCGGCAGGTTCAGGACGCCGACGCGGGACCGGAGACGCCGCACGAGAGCCGCAAAGTCCGCCAGGTTCGCGCGGGCCCGGGGCTGGAGCCCCTCGACCTCGCTCCGTCCGGCCCGTTCGATGGCCTCCCAGGTCGTGATCCCGCCACGGAGCGACGCGCCCCGGATCACCTCGATCGTCTTCTCCCCGATCGCCCGCGCCGGCACGTTGATGATCCGCTCGAAGCTGACGCTGTCCGTGTCGCTCCGCAGGACCCGGAGGTAGGCGAGCGCGTCCTTGACCTCACGCCGGCTGTAGAACCGCGTGCCGCCGACGAGCTGGTAGCGGATCCCGTAGCGGAGGAACGATTCCTCGATCGCCCGGGACTGGGCGTTCATCCGGTACATGACCGCGATGTCGCGGGCGCGGAGCGTGCCGGCGTCGTCGTCGTCGGCCCGTCGCGTCAGGATCGAGCCGCGGCCACCGACCAGGCCCTCCACCTGGCGGGCGATCCACTCGGCCTCCTCCTCCTCGTTGTAGGCCTCGAATTGCTGGATCTTCGCTCCGCCGGTCCGGTCGGTCCAGAGCTTCTTGTCCGTGCGCTCGGTGTTGCGCGAGACGACCGCGTGGGCGGCGTCGAGGATCAGCTGCGTCGAGCGGTAGTTCCGCTCGAGCTTGACGACCGTCGCGTCCGGGTAGTCGCGCTCGAAGTCGAGGATGTTCCGGATGTCGGCGCCGCGCCAGCGGTAGATCGACTGGTCGTCGTCGCCGACGACCGCGAGGTTGCGGTGCTTCGCGGCGAGCGCCCGGATCCACAGGTACTGCGGCCGGTTCGTGTCCTGGTACTCGTCGACGTGGAGGTAGCGCCAGCGATCCTGGTAGCGCTCGAGGATCGGTGGCGCCGCCTCGAACAGCTCGACTGCCTTCAGCAGGAGATCGTCGAAGTCGAGCGCGCCGACCTTCCGGAGCCGCTCCTCGTAGCGGACCGCGAGCTTCGCGATCGTCCGCTCACGGTGGTTGACGGCGTTGTCGCGGAGGAAGGCCGCGTCGAGCATTTCGTTCTTTGCCCGGGAGATCGCGCCGAGCACCGCGCTCGCGCGGAACTCACCCGTCAGCGGCAGGTCCTCCTCGCGGAGGAGCTGCTTCATCAGGCTCTGCTGGTCCTCCGTGTCGTAGACGACGAACCGTCGATCGATCCCGATCGCCTCCCCGTCGCGGCGCAGGACCCGGGCACAGAGCGAGTGGAACGTTCCGGCCTGGACGTCGCGACCCGGCTCGCCGACCAGGCTGATGATCCGCTCCCGCAGCTCACCCGCCGCTCGGTTCGTGAAGGTCACCGCGAGGATCTGCCACGGCCTGACGGCCTTGACGCCGACGAGGTAGGCGACGCGATGAGCGAGGACCCGGGTCTTGCCAGATCCGGCACCGGCGAGGATCAGAAGCGGCCCGTCCGTCGTCGTGACGGCCCGCGCCTGCTCCGGGTTCAGGGCGCGGACGATCTCCTCGATCCGGCGCTGGCGCGTCGCGGCGGTGGCCTGCGTCGCTGCCGCGTCGCGGGCAGCGCGCTCCTCGGGCGTGAGGCGGTCCCATGGCGCCTCGATCGGTCCAGGCGCGTCGACGAGCCAGGCGGGCTCCTCGGTGGGCGCATCGTGATCGCCCGTGGCGTCGGCGACGGTCGTCCCGACCTGCTGGGCGTCGTCCGACGCGGGGCCGTCGGGGGCGCGGCGGGTGGTGGGGCTCACCCGGCCATTGTAGGTCGGGGCCCTCTCCCGGGACCCATCCGCGCCGCGGAATCGAGAGGCCCGGATCGACGATCCGGGCCTCGCTGGTCGCGGCGCGAAGGCGGTGCCTACTGGCTGACCACCTGGTCGGCGGGCGGAGCCTCGACCGAGACCGCCACGTCGTACTTGATGTCGATCGTCACCCCGAACGTCCCCATGTCGACCGACGTGACGCTCACGGCGATCTTCGCCGGGCGGTAGTCGCTCTTGTGGGTCCAGATGTCGACCTTGACGTCGCCGTTGACGGAGCTCGTCGGATCGATCGTCTTCATGTCCGCCGCGGTGACCGTGATCGTGACGTGATAGCAATCCTGGTCGCCGCACTTCTCGTCGGGCTGCTTGACCGGCGCCGACGGCAGCTTGGCGAGGCGCGTCCTGGAGCTGCTTGACGGCGGCCTGCGGGTCCGTGACGTCCCCGGCCGGGCTCGTCGAGGCGCTCGGGCACCTCGACCTTGGTCCACTTGTCCGCGGACCCGCCGAGCGCGACCGCCAGTGGGCCGGCGATCTTGTAATAGCGCCGTCATGTCGACCAGCAGGGCGTCGATCTTGGTGCCCATCAGGCTCGGGGCGTCGAGGCTGACCTTGGCCTTCTTGTTCGGGATGTCCACCGCGCCGTTGAGCGTGATCGTCGAGAGATCGACGGTGCCGAGCTGCTCGGCCTTGACGGAGCCCGTGAAGGCGCCCGTGAACTCGAACGTCTTGACGTCCTTCAGGGACGTGACGGCTTCGTGAGGATGTCCTTGGGATCAGTGAGCGCGGGCGCCGCGGGCGTTGACGAGCACGCAGCCGAGGACGACCGCGAAGATCGCGATGAGGGCGAGGATCGGGAGGACGATGGGACGACGGGACACGAAGACCCCCTGCTGATGGGTTGACCGGGGAAGCCTCACCTCGGACGAGCAGCCTGTCAAACGTCCGAACGTCCCGGTCGGGTCCCATTCTGGGCCGCATGAATTCGGAGGCGATTTGTCAGGCTGCCGCCAGCGTGGACGCCTATTGAACGTTTCGACGGCCCGTGGGATCTAATAGTCGTGTGGCTGGTCGCACCACAGTGACCGGAGGAAGTGACCGGCGGACAGGGACCGCATGGACACCACAGTCATCGAATCTGCCCGTGACGGGGACGGCGACGCGTTTGCCCTGATCGTTCGCGAAAAAGCAGGCGAGCTGCTGGCGATCGCCTACCGCGTCCTGCGCGATCCCGAGCTCGCAGAGGATGCTGTCCAGCAGGCCTTCGCGAACGCCTGGCGGGAGCTGCCCCACCTACGTGAAGTGGATCGCTTCGATGCCTGGCTGTACCGGTTGCTTCTCAACGCCTCATTTCGGGAGGCTCGCGACCGCCGACGGCATTGGGGGCACATCCGGAAGCTGGCATCGGTCGACGAGCGGTCGGATGACGAAGCCACGTCGATTGCCAACCGGGACCAGCTCGAGCGCGCGTTTCGCCGGTTGTCACCGGAACACCGTGCCATCCTGGTCCTGCACCACTACGCCGGCATGCCGTTGATCGAGATCGCGGATGCGGTCGGGGTCCCTCCCGGCACGGCTCGGTCTCGCCTTCACTACGCCACACGGGTCCTCCGCGCGGCTCTCGAAGCGGACGGCCGAGACCCGGGCGACGCCGCCACCATCGTGACTGGAAAGGCCACATGAGCGGCGGCGACCGGACCGACGCCCTGATCGCCCAATGGCTGTCGGACGGCCCGACGGAAGCGAGCGACCGTCTGATCGAGGCCATCCTTGAGAGCGTTCTCGCGACGTCGAGTGAGTCTGCAGCGGTCCGACGGACCTTTGGGTTCCGCGGAACAAGACTCCTTGGCGGCGCCATTGTCGCGGCGCTCATCGTCGCGGTGGCGAGCGTCGGTGGCCTCGCGGGCCGGGCACCGGCTGGGCCGGCCCAGGCCGGTCCTGTTTCGTCGGCCCCTGCAGCCAACATCGGGTCTGCGCGACCGAGCACGACTCCTGTTACCGGGATGGGTGGTCCTTGGGTCTCCTACGTGTCACCCCAGCCCGCGTTTTCGGTCGCCTATCCGGCGACGTGGCGCGCAGCCCCGGATTATTTCCGCGATGGCCGGCCCCCCATCCTCGCGTTCGCGGCAAACGACCGCGATGCGGTCATCTTCGTCTCGTTCGGAACCGCGACGTCCGCCGCGACGATGCCATGCGGTCCGATTGGCGGCCCCCCGGATGCCACTCGCTGCGTGAGCTTGCGCGGCTCTGGTGTCGACGAGCTCGAGTCAGCCTACGGTCGCTTTATCGAGCACTGTTGCGGCGCGAAGCCGGACCCCTCGACCGAGCATCTCCTTGTGGCCGGGACGCCGGCGGTGCTGATGGAGACGTGGAACGAACCCCTCGTCGAAGGGAGCGTCCGGGACTTCACGCTGGCTGCGGTGCTCGTCCGCGAGGGGGGACCGGTCGCCATCGTCTGGACGAGCGCCCTGGACGACCATGTCGCCGATCGGCTCGACTTCCTCCGGTTCCTGGGGACGGTTCGGTTCGGACGATAGGGGAGCTCGGGCGGGTGGCCGACACGAGCGGAATAGTTGAACGTTCAACCCGGGAGCCGACTCAGACGATTTGCAACGTCCGCAGACCACGGACTGCATCGTCACGAGGTGAGGGACATGAGGAACGTGTGGGCGACGATGCTCGCGATCGCCATGGTGCTCGGTCTGGCCGTCCCAGCGATGGCCGCCAGACCGGACGGCACCCGGGTGACGTTCACCCTGACCGGGTTCTGCACCTTCGATGTCGCTGTCGACTTCACGTCGTGGCAGCAGGTTCGCGTCGTGAAGACCGCTCCGGATGGGACGACGACCTCGCTGATTACCGGTCGGCTCATCGGGACGCTGACCAACGCGGACACCAGCTCGACGCTTCCGATCAACGTGTCGGGTCCGACGATGATCACGGCCAATGCCGACGGCTCGCTCGACGTCCGTCTGGCCGGCCCGTCGCTCTCGTTCTTGGGAGCCGAGGCAACTGGCGGCCAACCTCTATTTATCCTGAACTTCGGGTTGTTCAAGCTGCATCTCGGCGACTCGATCAGCTTCCAGGACGTCGGTCACCAGGTCGATGTCTGCCCGTTGCTTGGCTAGGACGGCGGGTTGACGGGAGCGCGTGACCCATCACGCATCGGCTCGTTGCGATCTCGCAGCCTGATAGCGTGAGAGCCGGGCACCCGCAGACGGGCGACCCGGCCGGGTCCCACACGCCCAGGAACAGGCCGACATCCGAGTCGCGGATCGCTTCGGGGCCGTGCGGGTGCGATTGGCGCCAGAATGCGTTCGATCGAGCGCGGGGGAACCCGATCTCAGTCGAGATCCGGATCAGTGGCCGGGCGTCGGATGCCGGCGCTGACCAACCGTTAGCTCGGAGCGGCAGACGACGCCGCGTACGCGGCCAGGCATGCCCTTGCGTACGTCCACTCGAGGCGGAAATCGGCCATGGACCGACCGGCCCATCGGCCGGCCACATCGTCGCGGGTCCTCGCGCCCGCGATGTCCCCGAGTGCGATGGCCGTGTCCTCGACCCGGAACCCGTCATCGCTCGGCCCACCGGTGTGGTTGATGCACCAGGCCTGCGCCGCGTCGGACACCTCCGGGGCGCTCGGCACCGGCTTGGCGGTCTGGGTCGCGGACGGTACAGGGGTCGCCACGCTCGTCCCTCCGCACGCGGCCACCAGCGCAGCCAACCCGAACAGGGCGATCCAGAACAGCCGCATGACGCCTCCCTCTCCTCGATCCCCTCGACGTCGAGTATGGGATTGCATCGCACGGACGAAGGGCCTGCCCGCCGTCGGGGGCCCGTTCGATCGAGCGCGGGCGGGAGGTCAGGCGCGGGGGCGCCGACGCTGCGTGCGGACCAGGGCCAGGAAGGCACCCGCGACGGCCGAGGTGACGAGGAGCGCGCCGCCGAGCAGGCCATCGAGGCTGCTCGGTGGATCCGGGACTACCTCGACGTCCGTCGGGGGAACCGTCACCGAGACGGTAGAGGCCGGCGTCGGCGTCGGAGTCGGTGCCGCCGGGATCGAGACCGTGAAGCCGACCTCATCGAGGAAGTTGCCGACCGAATCGTCGCCCGATCCGGCACTCACCGCCCTGAAGGCGAAGCGGGTGCAGGTCTGCCCAGCCGGGACGACGTAGTCCGCACCGTGCGGTCCCCAGGCGCTCGTATCGTCCGACAGATCCGGCGAGGTGAAGTTCCAGCCGGTCGTTCCGTTGACATTGGCCGTGTTCGCGTCGCCGATCAGCACCTGCATGACGTCCGTGCCCACCCGGGCCCGGTGCAGGAGGGACCAGCTCATCGTGGCGCCGGGGGTCGTGACCACGTCCTGGTAGAGCGTGCCCGCGCTGTTCGCGTTGATCTCGGCGAACGCGTTGCCCGCGCCGGCCGGGACTCCGAGGAAGCCCGTTCCCCAGATCTCGATCTGCCCCGCCGAGTCGGTCGTCTGCCAGGGCGGCACCGAGGCGGCCGGGAACAGCGTGAAGGTGTCCGCGGTGACAGGCGGTGCCTCGAAACCGCCGTTCCCGAGGGCGTTGGTCGAGCCGTCGCACACGGCCGCCAGGGCAGGCGCGGCACCACCGAGGCTCGCCATGGCCAGGACCAACGTTGACACGACGAGCGCGATCAGGCGTCGCATGAGCATCACCCTCCGGACGGCTCGCGAGTGTCGGCGACGAGCCACCGCCATCCTGACACGGCGGCAGCCGAGCCGCGGCCGGAATGCGCACAGGAGAACATCAATCCCAGGAGGACGCCACCGAGCCGTCAGCCTGGCTCGCAGCGGCGTTCACGGTTGGGTATCGTCTTGATCGACGCGCGGACTCACGGTCTCGGAAAGGGTGAGACGGATGAGATCTCGGGGTCGGGTGCGGTCGGCACTCGCCATCGTCGCTCTCGTGCTGGCATCGTGCAGCCAGGCCGCGCCGGCGCCCAGCGGCCCCGCGCCGGCGCCCGGCGGCCAGTCCGGTCCGCCGCCGTCGGGCGTGGCGGCCGCGCCCTCAGGACTCGTCGTGCCGTCGCTGACACCGAACGAGCAGGCGACCGCGGTTGACGCCGCCCAGGCGGAGATCGACGAAGTCCATCGGCTTGACCAGGAGGCCGGCTTCGCGGCGCTGATCGGCCCTGGTGGCTCGACGGTCCTCGCGAACGTTGATGCGGCGAAGGTCCAATACGGCCAGAAGACATTGCCGGACGTCGCCGACAAGCTCGGCGTCCGATTGACCTCGGCGGTCATTCCGCCGATCCAGATCGCCGACGCGGGAACCCTGCTGCCACCCACGCCCAACGCCCCTGCAGACTGGACGGGCAGCCTGCTCGGCGAGATCTCGGCGACGGCGACGATGGTCATGGCCCTCCTGCCGGCCGGGATCGCCAATCTCGCCGAATTCGACGCAGTCCGGCACGGCGAAAGCGGTCGACGAGACCGAGACCTATACCCCGACACCGCACGACGGGATCGCCGAATCGATCACGATCATCACCAACATCACGATGACGGTTGGCGGCGGCCATGTCGGCCTGGACCTGGACATTGCGTCGGTCGACAGCCTGACCGAACAGGCGACCAACAAGCAGATCGCCCAGCTCCAGGGGACCGCCCACGGTCACCTCGATGTCAACGCGTGTCCGGACACGAACGGCGTGGCAGAAGGGTCCTACGAGCTGAGGCTCCATGAGGAGCTCGTCCGACCGGGCAGCCCGAATGCCAAGAGCGAAAAGGACGTCAAGGCGCCCTTCCGCCTCATCGACGGCGATGACGCTCACCTCGTCCGCATCGAGACAGATGTCCAGATCGACAAGAACGCCAAAGGACCCGGGACGCCCGGTGGCGATCCGGGTGGGCCGTTCGACTGGACGGTGAGCGCGACGATCCCCGAGGTCATCGCTCCCTCCGGAACGGTCACCCTCAACGGCGGTACCTGGAAGAGCGACGGCAACGCGACCCCGAGCCAGATCGACGGTGCCGTCAACGGGCGACGAAGCGCCGAGTCCTATCTCCAGCAGATCGCGACGGAGACGGAGAAGTTCTGGCGCGCCGGCAAGTGCATCAACCTGAAGCCGAGCGACGACACGCGCGCCGTCGACCCGAACGAGGCGATCCATCTCACGGTCGACGCGACCGGCCGCTTCGACGGCCAGGAGATCAAGGCGCCCATCACGGCCGCCTTCAGCGGGAAGGCGTCGCTCCAGCCGACGGACACGCCGGTCGCGCCACCGGCAGCCTTCGACTTCGCCGCCGGGACCACACAGGGAGACAAGGGAACGATCGGGCTCACCCAGACCGGCAAGCGTGGCATCGGCAAGAAGACCGTCGAGTTCACCGTCGGGGGGTCCGTGGTCGCGTTCGCCGGCACGTACCAGACGCCCTATGGCAACCCGAAGATCCAGGCGCCCGTCGGCGCCGTCTCGTGCACGAGCGACCTGTCCGGGATGTGGGCGGTGCTGTCGTTCGGGAATCCCAGCTTCAAGATCACGCTCGGCAATCTCGTCGCTCAGATGAATGCCCCCGCGACGAGCAAGTACGTCGTGCTCGTCCGTCCCGGCGAGGCGTTCGACCTCGTCGGCGAGTCGCGGCTCCAGGGCGTCCTGAACCCATCGAACGGTCCACCGCAGACCGTGACGCTGCACGTCACGTTGCCCGGTGGTGGAGGCTACTCGTACAGCCAGACCTACACCCTTGCGGCCGTGGATCCAGGGACGCTGCCTCGCGCCTGCACGCCCTGACTCACGCGCACGAGCGGCGACGGTCGCTCGGGCGTCACGGCGGTCCTGCCGTGGGAAGCGCCATCTCGGTCAGGACGAGAGCCGGGCACCCGCGGACGGGCGACCCGGCTCTCTTCACAATTCGAGCGTGATGTCCACCGACGCGAACGCCAGTGGACGCGATCGCACTCCCTAGAAGTCCATGTCTCCGCCGCCGTGGCCGTGGCCACCGCCGGCGGCCGCAGCCTGCTTCTCCGGAAGGTCCGTGATCAGCGTCTCCGTCGTCAGGACCATCGCCGCGATCGAGGCCGCGTTCTGGAGGGCGGACCGGGTCACCTTGCGGGCGTCCACGATCCCCTTCTTGAACATGTCCCCGTACTCGCCCTTGAGGGCGTCGTAGCCATGGCCGATCTTGGCGTTCCGGACCGCGTTGATCACGACCTCGCCGGACTGGCCGGCGTTGTCCGCGATCTGGCGGGCGGGAGCCTCGAGGGCCTTGCGCACGATGTCGACGCCGACCTGGGCGTCGCCTTCGAGCTTGAGCTTGTCGAGCGACGGGATGGCCTGCAGGAGCGCGGTGCCGCCGCCGGCGACGAGGCCCTCCTCGACGGCCGCACGGGTCGTCGAGAGCGCATCCTCGATGCGGTGCTTCTTCTCCTTCAGCTCGACCTCGGTGGCCGCGCCGACCTTGATGACCGCGACGCCGCCCGACAGCTTGGCGAGACGCTCCTGGAGCTTCTCCTTGTCGTAGTCGGAGGTCGTGTCCTCGATCTGGGCCTTGATCTGGCTCATCCGGGCCTTGATCTGGTCGGCCGAGCCGGCCCCGTCGATGATCGTCGTGTCGTCCTTCGTGGCGACGACGCGGCGAGCCGAGCCGAAGTCCTCGAACGTCGACGGAGTCGAGCTTGCGCCCGACCTCCTCGCTGATGACGGTGCCGCCGGTCAGCGTCGGCGATGTCGCGGAGCATCTCCTTGCGGCGATCGCCGAAGCCCGGGGCCTTGACGGCCAGGACCGAGACGGTGCCGCGGAGCTTGTTCACGACGAGCGTCGCGAGCGCCTCACCGTCGATGTCCTCGGCGATGATCAGGGTGGGCTTGCCCTGCTGGACGCGCCTTCTCGAGCGCCGGGAGCATGTCCTGGACGCTGGAGATCTTCTTGTCGGTGATCAGGATGAGCGGGTTCTCGAGGACCGCCTCCATCCGATCGGGGTTGGTCACGAAGTACGCCGAGAGGTAGCCCCGGTCGAACTGCATGCCCTCGGTGTATTCCTTCTCGAGGCCGAGCGACTGGCCCTCCTCGACGGTGATGACGCCGTCCTTGCCGACCTTGTCCATCACCTCGGCGATGATCTCGCCGACTTCCGGATCCGCGGCCGAGATCGCCGCGACGGCCGCGATCTGCTCGCGGCTGCTGACGTCGACCTTGTGCTTCTCGAGCTCGGCCACGACGGTCGCGACCGCCTGCTCGATGCCGCGCTTGACGACCATCGGGTTGGCGCCGGCCGTGACGACCCGGAGGCCCTCGTTGACCAGCGCCTGGCCGAGGACGACCGCGGTGGTCGTGCCGTCGCCGGCGACGTCGTCCGTCTTCGTCGCGACTTCCTTGAGGAGCTGGGCGCCCATGTTCTCGAACGGGTCGTCGAGCTCGATGTCGCGAGCGATCGTGACGCCGTCGTTGGTGATCGTCGGCGAGCCGAACTTCTTGTCGAGGACGACGTTGCGGCCCTTCGGGCCGATCGTGACCTTGACCGCATCGGCGAGCTTGTCGATGCCCTTCTTGAGACTTCGACGAGCGGTCTCGTCGAAGATCAGCTGCTTAGCCAAGTCGGTGTCCCTCCTGGAGACTCGTGGGGTGTGTCGGGTCGTGAGCGGCGAGGACGTCAGTCCTCGACGATCGCGAGGATGTCCTTCTGGCTGACGATGAGGAGCTCGTCGCCGTCGATCTTGAACTCGGTCCCGGCGTACTTCGCGTACAGGACCTTGTCGCCCTTCTTGATGTCCATGGCCTCGCGCTTGCCGTCGTCGAGGATCCTGCCCGGGCCGGCGGCGATGACCTTGCCCTCCTGGGGCTTCTCCTTGGCGGTGTCCGGCAGGACGATGCCGCTCTTGGTCATGTCCTCACGCGGGGTGGGCTGGATCACGACCCGATCGCCCAGCGGGCGAAGCTTCGTCGTGGAAGCGGTGGCGGTGGCCAACGTGCATTCCTCCTGGGACGACGGCCGGTGCCGGCGTCGCTGCTCGATGGGCTGGGGAGTGTCGGGCAGCGCCGACCGTGTCCCCGGACGATGTGGTGAGTGCCGCGACGGGCCGACGCCGGGTCCGCGGGCGGGCCGTCTCGTTGGTCCCTGGGCCGCAGCCTCGGGGTGGACGGGCGCCCCCTCCTTGGTCTCGGCGGGCCGCGCTTAGCACTCTCGATGCGAGAGTGCTAACACTGTAGTCGCACGCTCATTCGGATGTCAACCCTGAGATGCTCGGGTCGTCGGGAACGCCGCGTCAGGAGCGAGCCTCGCCACGGCGGGCGAAGGTCCGGTCGTAGGTCGCGACAAGGCCTCCCCGAGGTCTCGGGGTCTTCGCCGCGCCGGTCGGCGACCCATGCGGCGGTCACTCCGACCCACTCCGGAGCATTCCGGCCGCGCGGGCCGCCGGGCGGCGAGAGGAACGGCGAATCGGTCTCGACGAGGAGCCGGTCCGACGGGGCGATCCGGACCACGTCCGCGGTCGCCTCCTCCCCGTCGCGAAACGCGAGACCCGAGATCGAGATCACGGCGCCGAGCTCGAGCATCGCCTCCGCATAGTCGACCGGGTCCGCTGAACGAGTGGACGACGATGCGCGGCCGCTCCGACCCGAACGCCCGGAGCTCCGGCAGCAACGCGTCCTGGGCCTCTCGCTCCCCGACCTGCGATCGGCAGTGGAGGATCACGGGCTTGCCGTCTCGACCGCGAGCGCGAGGTTCCGCCGCAGGTTGGACAGCTGGGCGAGGATCGGCGAGAAGACCCGGTCGTAGTCGAGCCCGGTCTCGCCGATCGCGAGGACCCGCGGGTCGCGCGCCGACGCCGACGATCGCGGCCCACTCCTCGTCGGTCGACCTTCGCGGCGTCGTGGGGATGGACGCCGACGGCCGCATCCAGCCAGGCATGACGTCGCCGACGAGCCGCAGCGCCGCCTCGCAGGACCAGGCATTCCAGCCGGGAACGAGGATCCGCTCGACGCCGGCCGCTTGCGCGGCCTCGATCACCTCGTCGACGTCGTCGTCGAATCGGTCGGCCTGGAGATGGCAGTGGCTGTCGACCAGACGCATCGGACGGGACGGCGTTCAGCCGGGAGCGCTGCCCTGGAACAGCCCGACCTCGGAGCCTTCCGGATCGATCACGACCGCGAACCAGCCCATGCCCGGGATCTCCGACTTCGGCTCCTTGATCGTGCCGCCGGTCCGCTCGGCAGCGGCCAGCGCGTCCTCGATCGAGTCGACCGTGATGTAGTCACGGACGACCTGGCCGGTGGTCACGCCCGCGCTTGCCGATGCCGCCGCCGTATCCCTCACCCGAGCGGAAGACCCAGTAGTCGGGCATGCCCGTCCATCGCCGCGAACTCCCAGCCGGCGACGGCCTTGTAGAACGCCATCGCTCGCTCGGGGTCGTCGGCCGGGAACTCGATGTGGTTGATCTCGCCGTGAGCCATGGCTGTGCTCCTCCCCTGTGGGCCGCCGGATCGGGCGGCCGCGACCAAGCCGGCCGTCAGTCTGACGCGGTTTCCGTTTCGAGGCGCGGGAACAGCGGCTCCGCCGTCGTCGAGCCGGCCGGCCTCGCCGGCGTGGGCCCCCCAGCGCAGCTCCTCGAGCAGCGGCGGACCGCCGTTCCCGTCGGGCCCGTATGGCCAGGCGAACCCGAGCTGGGCGAGGACCCGCGGCGCCGTCGTCGGCAGGAACGGCGCTGCCGCGAGGGCGATCAGCCGGCAGACCTCGACGAGATCGCCGAGGACGACGCGCAGCCGGGCACCCGCCGCCTCGTCACCGGCCTTCGCGGCCTTCGTTCAGCTCCCACGGCTTCTCCGCGTCGACAAACCGGTTCGCCTCCCCGACGACGTCCCAGATCGCCGCGAGCGCCTCGTGGAGCAGGCAGCCGTCGATCGCCGCCCGGACGCGCTCGGGACGCGGCTCGTCCAGGTCCAGGCCGCGTCGGCGGCGGCGGCCGGCCGCGGGGTCCGGCCGCTCGCCGTCGAGGTAGCGGTTGGCCATCGACACGGTCCGGTTCACGAGGTTGCCGAAGTCGTTGGCGAGGTCGGCGTTGTAGCGGCGGACGAAGCCGTCCCACGACACCTCGGCGTCCTTGTCGAACGGGACCTCGCGGAGGGCGACGTAGCGCGCGCCATCCGTCCCGAACGCGGCCACGAAGTCCTCGGGGTCGAGGAAGTTGCCGCGGCTCTTGCTCATCCGCTCGCCGCCCGACGCGAGCAGCCAGCCGTGGGCCCAGACCTTGCGGGGCGCCTCGAGCCCGGCGCTCCAGAGCATCGCCGGCCAGAAGATCGTGTGGAACCGGAGGATGTCCTTGCCGATGACGTGGAGGTCGGCCGGCCAGTAGCGGGCGAACGCCTCGGGGTCCGCAGTCGAAGCCGGCGCCGGTCACGTAGTTGATCAGCGCGTCGAACCAGACGTAGATCGTGCCCGGCCTCCGGGTCCCACGAACCGTCCTCGCGCTGGGCGGTCTCGCCGTTCTCGGCGATCGGGAACGGGATCCCCCAACCGGCGCCGGCCCGGCTGATCGAGAAGTCCTCGAGGCCCTGGCGGATGAACCCGAGCATCTCGTTCCGGCGGTAGTCGGGCTGGACGAACTCCGGGATGCTCCAGGAAGTGGCGCTCCAGGCGCTCCTGGTAGGCCGACAGGCGGAAGAACCAGTTCTGCTCCTTCAGCCACTGGAGCGGGACGTCGGGGTGGTTCGGGCAGATCGTGCCGCGCGCCGTCTCGACGACGTCCGTCGCGTTCCGGAATCCCTCGTTCGGGCAGTACCAGCCCTCGTAGGTGCCGAGATAGATGTCGCCCTTCGCGTAGGCCCGCCGGACGAGCTCCTGGGCGGTCCGGACGTGGTCCGGATCGGTCGTCCGGATGAACCGGTCCGGGCGGATGCCGAGGAGGTCCTCCGCGTGCTTGAACAGAGCGACTTTCTCGTCGACGAACGCCCGCGGGTCCTTGCCCTCCTCCGCGGAGCGCATCGCGATGTTCACGGAGTGCTCGTCCGTCCCGGTCAGGAAGCGCGTGTCGTCACCGAGCATCCGGTGCCAGCGGGCGATCGCGTCCGCACCGATCACCTCGTACAGGGTGTGGACGCCGGGCTGGCTGTTGGCGTAGGCGATCGCGGTCGTCAGGTAGAAGCCGCGGGCGTGGGTCGTCGGCCATGGGATTCCTCGGGAGGGGCGAGCGGTCGTGGACGGTGGCGGCGCGGCGGGCGCGCCACGGAGTTCGGCGGCCGACGCTCGGCCGGCAGGCGCTGGATCAGGCCTGTCGCGAGCGGGGCCGCCGGGGCATCGCCATCAGGCTCCCGAGCCGGTCCACGGGCCGATCATGGCGGAGCCGTGGACGATGGGTCAAGCGCTCGACTACTTCAGCGCGTCGCGGAGGCCTGCTCCTCCTCGTCGTCGAGAGTCGTCTGGACGACCGTGCCCTGGTGCGGACGCATCGCGGCGATCAGGAGGCCGGGGCTGCCGCCCTTCGTCAGGAGGAAGATCGCCGAGCCACCCGGCGCGAGCCTTCCTCGACCTGCTTCACGAACGAATTGTCGATGCCGGGCTTCGCGGCACGGCCGATCAGGCCCCCGACCACCGCCCCGCCGACGATCGCGCCGACCGGGAACACGACGAACAGGAGGCTGCCGATCAGGGCGCCCGCCAGGGCGCCCGTCTCCGTGCCGCTCGCCATCTCGTTCTTGACGTGGACCTTGCCGTCGGCGTCCTTGGTCACGACGGCGGTGTCCTCGAGGCCGATCTGGCCTTCCTTCTCGAGCGATCGGATCGATGCGAGGGCCGCGGTCGCGGCGTCCTCGGTCGCGAAGGTGATGGCCACGAAATCCGACACGAGCGTCCTCCACGAGTGTGCTTTCGACGTCCAGGCCGAGCATGCGCCGCGAACGCGACGCCGACCACCGTGCGCGCCCCCGACGTGGATCGCGCTGAGGGTCAGTGCCGGAAGTGGCGGACCCCGGTGAGGAGCATCGTCGCGCCGGCCGCATCGGCGACGGCGATCACGTCGGCGTCGTTCTTCGAGCCGCCTGGCTGGACGAACGCGGTGACGCCGGCGGCGAGGCAGACCTCGACGGCGTCGGCGAAGGGATAGAAGGCGTCCGAGGCGCAGGCGGCCCCCTGGACGCACATCGGCGCCCGCGATCGACACGGCCTTGTCGACCGCCTGCCGGGCCGCATCGACCCGCGACGTCTGGCCGGACCCGAACCCGATCAGCCGCCCGTCCGCGGACGAGGACGATCGCGTTCGACGTCACCCCGCGGACGAGCCGCCAGCCGAGATCCAGATCGCGGCGCTCGGTGGCGGTCGGCTCCCGACGCGTGGCGGTCTGCCAGCCGGTCGCCAGGTCTGGCGCGGTATCCGGGGCCCCGACGAGGACCGCGCCGCCGGCCGTCCGGATCGCGCCGAGCGGGTCCGGGGTCGCCGTCGGCCTCGTCGACGGCGAGCAACGGATCCACGATCAGACGCAGGTTCGGCTTCGCGGCCAGCAGCTCCAGCGCGGCGTCGGCGTCGAACCCGGGCGCGACGACGACCTCGAGGAACAGGCTCGTCAGCCCCTCCGCGGTGGCGCCGTCCACCGGACGGGTCAGCGCGACGACCCCGCCGAACGCCGAGACGGGGTCACCCGCGAGCGCGGCGTCCCACGCCTCGCGGCAGCGTCGCCCGCTCCGCCGCGCCGCACGGGTTCGTGTGCTTGACGATCACGCAGGCGGGTCCCCGGAGGGACCGTCCGATCGCCGCCGCCGCAGACGCGTCGAGGACGTTGTTGTAGCTGAGCGCCTTGCCCTGGAGCGGTGCGTCGCCCGCCGCGAACGGGCCGTGCCCCGCAGCCGGCCCGGGCCGCCGGTAGCGTGCCGCCGGCTGATGCGGGTTCTCGCCGTAGCGCAGGGTCTCGACCTTCTCCAGCCCGATCGTCAGGCTCGCCGGGAACGGATCGCTCGCGCCGGGCAGGCCGGGCTCGTCCGGCAGGTCGACGCCGGCGCCGGCCATCCGCTCGGGCAGCTCGGCCGCGATCCGCGCGTCGTAGGCCGCCGTGTGGCGGAACGCCTCGATCGCGAGCGCGGCCCGGAGGCCGTCGGGCACCGGCTCCGCCGCCGGCGACCGCGTCGAGGATCGCCGCATAGCGCGTCCGGCGACGTCACGATCGCGACGCTCGCGTGGTTCTTCGCGGCGGCCCGGACCATCGACGGCCCGCCGATGTCGATCTCCTCGACGAGGTCATCGAACGTGATCCCGGGTCGCTCGGCGGCGGCCGCGAACGGGTAGAGGTTCACGACGACGAGCTCGAACGGGGCGATCGCGGCGGCGACGAGCTGGCGGCGATGCTCGACGAGCCGGCGGTCGGCGAGGATGCCGGCGTGGATCCGCGGGTGGAGCGTCTTCACCCGCCCGTCGAGCATCTCCGGCGCGCCGGTGACCGCGGCGACGTCCGTGACCGGCAGGCCGGCCTCGCGCAGGGTCCGCGCGGTGCCACCGGTGGAGACGAGCTCGAAGCCCGCATCGACCAGTCCTCGCCCGAGCTCGATGAGCCCGGTCTTGTCCGAGACGGACAGGAGCGCCCGGCGCGGGACGGGCGAGCCGTCGCTCGGCGATGTCGACGTCGATCGCGACCGATCCGGCCGGCCCGGCGCGGGCGCCGCGACCGGCCCCGGCGAGCAACAGCGCGACCGCCCGCGGCAGCAGGCGATGCTCGACCGCCTTGATCCGCTCGTGGAGGCTCGCCTCGTCGTCACCGGCCAGGATCGGGACGGCCTCCTGGGCGACGATCGGACCGCCGTCGAGGGTCGCATCGACGAGGTGCACGGTCGCCCCCGTCACCTTCACCCCGTGGGCCAGGGCGTCGCGAACCGCGTGCGCTCCGGGGAACGCCGGCAGGAGGCTCGGATGGGTGTTGAGGATCCGGCCGGCGAACGCGGCGAGGACCGCGGGCCCGACGATCCGCAGATAGCCGGCGAGCGCGACGACATCGGGACGGGCGCCGGCGAGGGCGTCGAGCACGGCGTCGTCCGCTCCGCCCGGGACGAGCGCGGCATCGATCCCCTGCTCCGCCGCCCAGTCGAGCGCGGGACACGGCCGGTCGGCGACGACGAGCACGATCTCGCCGCCGAGCTCGCCGCGGCGTGCCGCGGCGTGGAGCGCCCGGAGGTTCGAGCCGGTCCCGGAGACCGCGACGGCGATCCGTCCGCTCACCGGTCGGCCGTCCAGCGCGGCCCTCGAGGTAGCGCGGCCCATCGTCGCCGTCGCGCGGGACGACCTCGCCGATGACGATCGCGCTCGAGTCCGACGGCCCGGAACGCGGCCATGGCGGCCGTCGATCGCCTCCGGGCCGACGACGGCGACCATCCCGATCCCGGCGTTGAACGTCGCCCGCATCTCGACGTCGTCGAGGCCCGCCGAGGGCGGCGATCAGGCGGACGATCGACGGCACCCGCCACGTCGTGGGATCGAGCCGCGCGGCGAGGTCCTCGCAGGCAGCGCGCGCGGGACGTTCGCCGGGCAGGCCGCCGCCCGTCACGTGGGCGAGACCGCGCAGATCGTCGCCCCGGCGTCCCGCAGGGCCGCGCCGCGCCCGGATCAGGCGCTCCGGCGTAGATCGTCGTCGGGGTCAGGAGCACCTCGCCGAGCGTCGCGAGTCCGTGCTCGGGCTCGGCGGCGAGCGCCTCCGTCGCGGCCTCCGCCCCGAGCGTCCGCCGGAGCTGCTCCTGGTATGGCCGGGCGAGGTCCAGGTCCCAGCTCGCGATCAGGGACCGGACGAGCGAGTAGCCGTTGCTGTGGAGCCCGCTCGACGGCAGCCCGAGGATCGCGTCGCCCGCGCGGATGGCGCTCCCGTCGATGCCGCTCGTCCGCCTCGACGACCCCGACGCAGAACCCGGCGAGGTCGAACTCGCCCGGCTGCATCAGCCCGGGATGCTCCGCGGTCTCGCCGCCGACCAGGGCACAGCCGGCCTCGCGGCAGCCGTCGGCGATCCCGCCGACGAGCTCCGCGACCTGCTCCGGGTCGAGCACACCGACCGCGACGTAGTCGAGGAAGAAGAGCGGCTCCGCGCCGCTGCAGGCGACGTCGTCGGCGCACATCGCGACGAGGTCGCGACCGATCGTGTCGTAGCGGCCGACCGCGGCGGCGATCGCGGTCTTCGTGCCCACGCCGTCCGTCGAGGAGACGAGGACCGGCGAGCGGTAGCCGGGCGGGATCGCGACGGCGGAGCCGAAGCCCGCCGAAGCCGCCGAGCACCTCCGGGCGGCTGCGTCGCCTCGACCGCCGGCGCGCATCAGGTCGACCGCCCGTTCGCCGGCGGCGACGTCGACCCCGGCGGCGCGTGTAGGCCGCCCTCGTGTCAGCCACGGCTCCGCGACGAGCGCCTCCTCCTCGAGGAGGAACTTCCGCGACGACGATGTCGTACGGGACGGGCTCCGGGTAGACGCCCGTCGAAGCAGGCGAAGCAGAACCGGTCGTACGGCAGGTCGAGCGCGGCGAGGACGCCGCGGATCGAGAGGTAGCCGAGGGATCGGCGCCGATGAAGTCGCGGATCTCGTCGACGGAGTGCGTCGCGGCGATCAGCTCCGTCTCGACCTGGGTGTCGATCCCGTAGAAGCACGGGTGGTAGATCGGCGGGGCGCTGATCCGGACGTGGACCTCCTCCGCGCCGGCGCGCCGGAGGAGCGAGACGATCTGCTTCGTCGTCGTCCCCCGGACGATCGAGTCGTCGACGACCGTCAGGCGCTTGCCGCGGACGACCTCGCGGAGGGGATTCAGCTTCAGGGTCACGCCCCGATGGCGCATCGTCTGGCTCGGCTGGATGAACGTCCGGCCCGTGTAGCGGTTGCGGATCAGGCCCTCGCGGAACGGGATGCCGGACACCTCCGCGAAGCCGGCCGCGGCCGGCGCGCCCGTATCGGGGACCGGCATCACGAGGTCGGTCTCGGTCGGCTGCTCGCGCGCGAGCTCCTCCCCCATCCGGCCGCCGGGCCTCGTAGAGGTTGCGACCTTCCATGTACGAGTCGGGGCGGGCGAAGTAGATCAGCTCGAACACGCACAGCGCGTGCTGGCCCGACCGGGGCGAACCGGACCGATCGCGGTGCCCGGCCGGCCTCGAGGACGACGATCTCGCCCGGCTCGACGTCCCGGACGTAGTCGGCGCCGACGATGTCGAGGGCGGTCGTCTCGCTCGCGAGGACCCAGCCGGAGCGGCTCGTCGTCGGCCGGATCCGTCCACAGGCCCGGGATGCGACCGGTGTCGTCGATGTTCACCGCGCGGTCCGGACCCGGCAGCCGGCCGAGGACGAGCGGCCGGAAGCCGAACGCGTCGCGGACGCCGATCACCCGTCGTTCGTCGAGGATCACGAGGCTGTAGGCGCCGCGGACGCGGGGCAGGACGCGGACGAGCGCGTCCACCGTGTCGGCGGCCGGCTCGTCGGCGAGCAGGGCGGTCAGGAGCTCGGTGTCCGTCGAGGCCGGCAGCCGGCTGCGTCCGCCGCTCAGCTGGCCGAGCAGCTCGCGGGTGTTGACGAGGTTGCCGTTGTGGCCGATCGCGAGCGCCCGCCGCGGCCCGAGACGGAACGTCGGCTGGGCGTTCTCCCAGACGGTCGAGCCGGTGGTCGAGTAGCGGCAGTGGGCGATCGCGAGCTCGCCCTTCAGCGACGGCAGGCGGCGCTCGTCGAGGACGGACGCGATCATCCCGAGGTCCTTGTAGAGCATCAGCTGCTCGCCGTCGCTGACGGCGACGCCGGCCGACTCCTGGCCCCGGTGCTGGAGGGCGAACAGGCCGAGCGAGGCGACCGCCGCAGCGCCCGGATCGCCGACCGGGCGGCATGCACGACCCCGAAGACGCCGCACATCAGTGCGACTCCCAGCCGAGGGCGCGAGCGAGACCGCCGTCCCACGCGTGGCGCAGCTCGTCGAGACGGACGATCAGGGCGTCGGCGACGCGGCTGCCGCGGTCCTCCGATGCGCCGGTCGCGCCGGACCCGTGCAGCTCGATCACGAGGCGGGCAGGCGTCGTCGCCGCGCCGCGTCACGCGTCGACCTCGCCGATCTCGACGATCGGCAGCCCGTGCTGGCGGGCGAGCAGGACGAGGGCGGGCACGTGCCGCGGCGCGGCGGAGACGACGATCCTGGACGGGCTCTCGCCGTACAGGTCGACGGCCGGCGAGCTGGCGACGGGCAGCCGCACGAACGCCCCGATGCCCCGATCGCGGTCTGCCCAGAGGCAGCACTCCGCGATGGCGACCGCGAGACCGCCGCCGGAGACGTCCTGGGCGGAGGCCAGGAGCGCGCGACCGGCGGCGTCACGGACGAATGCCTGGAGACGACGTTCCCGATCCAGGTCGAGCGTCGGCGGCCCGTCCTCCGCCGCGATCCCGGCGAGGTCCGCATACGCGCTCCCCGCGAGGCCCGGCGTCGCCTCGCCGACGAGGAGGATCCGGTCACCGGTCGTCCGCCAGCCCGGCCGGACGAGGGCGGCGACATCGTCGAGGAGCCCGACGACCCCGATCTCCGGCGTGGGGGCGATCGCCCCGGCGGGCGATTCGTTGTAGAGCGACACGTTGCCGCCGGTGACGGGCAGGCCGAGGGCGCGGCACGCGTCGGCCAGGCCGCGGACGCCCTCGCTGAGCTGCCAGAATGCCTCGGGCCTGGTCGGATCGCCGTAGTTCAGGCAGTTCGTGACGCCGAGTGGACGGGCCCCCGTGATCGAGACGTTGCGGGTCGCCTCGGCGACGCTCAGCGCCGCCCCGAGCCAGGGATCCAGGGCCCCGACGGCCTGATTGGCATCGGTCGCGGCGACGAGGGCCTTCGTCGTGCCCTTGATCCGGATCACGGCGGCGCCGTGGCCGGGTCCCTCGACCGTGTTCGCCTGCACCGTCGAGTCGTACTGCTCGAAGACCGCCCGGCGGCTCGCGAGGTTGGCCGAGCCGAGCAGGGCGACGAGGACGGCGCCCGGGTCCATCCCGCGCTCCGGAAGCCCGTCCGAGGCGATGGCCGGCGCGCCCGGCGCCGGGGCGAGCCGGCGACGGACCGGTGGCGCCGCCACCCGCTGATGGACGATCGCATCGCTCGTCAGCGCCGCGGCCGGGATGCGGGCCAGCTCTGCGCCCGCGTCGCCGACGATCGCGATGTCGCCGTCGGCCGTCACCCGGCCGATCACCGCAACCGGCAGGCCCCATCGTTCGCAGACGGCCCGGACGGCGTCCCAGCGAGCCGGCTCCACGATCGCCAGCATCCGCTCCTGGGACTCGCTGATCATCACCTCGAACGGCGCCATCCCGGGCTCCCGGCGCGGGATCGCGGCTAGCTCGATCCGCATCCCCGTCCCGGCCCGGTCGGCGGTCTCTGAGGTCGCGCACGTGACGCCGCCGGCGCCGAGATCCTGGAGGCCCACCACGAGGCCTGCCCGGATCAGCTCGAGGGATGCCTCGATGAGGAGCTTCTCGGCGAACGGGTCGCCGACCTGCACGGACGGCCTCTTCGAGGGGTCATCGTCGGCGAAGGTCGCGCTGGCAAGCACGCTGGCGCCGCCGATGCCGTCACGGCCGGTCGTCGACCCGAACAGGACGACGAGGTTGCCCGGACCCGGCGCGGCCGCACGCGTCAGGTCCCGCTCGTCGAGCAGGCCGATCGCCATCACGTTCACGAGCGGGTTGCCCTGATAGGACGCGTCGAAGACGAGCTCGCCGCCGACCGTCGGGACGCCGACGCAGTTGCCGTAACCGCCGACGCCCTTCACGACGCCCTCGACGAGGTGCCGCGTCCGCGGGTCGCTCGGATCTCCGAAGCGGAGGGCATCGAGGACCGCGATCGGGCGGGCGCCCATCGTGAAGATGTCTCGGAGGATGCCGCCGACGCCCGTCGCCGCGCCCTGGGTCGGCTCGACGGCGCTGGGGTGGTTGTGGGACTCGATCTTGAATGCGACCGCGAGCCCGTCGCCGATCGAGATCACCCCCGCGTTCTCGCCGGGGCCTGCGACGACCCCATCGGCCGCCGACCCGGTCGGGAGCGTCCCGAGGAGCGGCCGTGAGCTCTTGTACGAGCAGTGCTCGCTCCACATCACGCTGAACATCGCCAGCTCGAGGTCGTTCGGGTCGCGGCCGCCGAGCCGATCGCGGATCGCCGCCAGCTCCTCGTCGGTGACGCCGAGTCGGCGGTGGAGCGGCTCGTCCGCCGTCACGGGCGGCTCCGCCACGCTCATCGGGCGCCGGCCCCCGATGCAACCACGATGGCGGGGCCGCCGGTGCGCTCGCGATCCGCCGCGGATGCCACGAACGAGGCGATGATCCCGAGGCCGTCGTCGCTGCCGAGGACCGCCTCGACCGCGGTCTCCGGATGCGGCATGAGCCCGGCGACGTTGCCGGCCGCGTTCATCACGCCGGCGATCGCCCGGAGCGAGCCGTTCGGGTTCGCCCGGTCATCCTCGCCGCCGGCCCGCGTCCCGTCCGGCCGGACGTACCGGAAGAGGACCTGACCCGAGGCCTCCAGCTCGTCGAGGGTCTCATCGTCTGCGTAGAACGCCCCCTCGCCGTGGGCGACGGGCATCCGCAGCGGTCGCCGCTCGGCGAGCCCGTGCGTGAACGGGGTGTCGAGCCGCTCCGGCGCGATCGCGATCTCTCGCGACACGAACCGCAGGCCGCGGTTCCGGAGCAGCGCGCCGGGCAGGAGGTGGGCCTCCGTCAGGACCTGGAAGCCGTTGCAGATCCCGAGGACCGGGCCTCCGTCGTCGGCGAACGCCGTGAGGGCGCGGACGATCGGGCTGAAGCGGGCGATCACCCCGGCCCGGAGGTAGTCGCCGTAGGCGAACCCACCGGGGACGAGGACGCCCGCGACCCCGTCGAGCGACACGTCCTCGTGCCACAGGATCACCGGTTCCGCACCCGCGACCTCCAGGGCGTTCACCGCATCGATGTCGCGGTTCGATCCCGGGAAGAGGACGACGCCGATTCGGACCGTCACGCGTCGGCCCCGGCAGCGGCGCTGACGAGCGACGACGTCGCCTCGAGGGCCTCGATGTCGTACGCCTCGATCAACGGGTTCGACAGCAGCTCGGACGCGAGCCGGTCGACGATCGCCCGCGCCTCCGCCTCGGATCCCGCGGTGACGGTGAGCTCCACGCGCCGCCCGACCCGGACGGCACTGACCCCGGCGATCCCGAGGTGGCCGAGGCTGCCCTCGACCGCCCGACCCTGCGGATCGAGGATCCCGGGCTTCGGCCGGACGTTGACCGCGAATCGGACATCCATCGCCGGCCCGCGTCACCCGCCGACCACGTCGTCGTCGAGATAGCGCTGGAAGCTCGCGCCCGTGATCCGCTCGAACGCCTCGACGTACCGGGCACGGGTGCCGGCGACGACCTCCGCCGGCAGCTCGGGCCCGGGCGGCGTCTTGTCCCAGTCCTGCGTCTCGAGCCAGTCGCGGACGTACTGCTTGTCGTAGCTCGCCTGGGCTCGACCCGGCTCGTAGTCCGCCGCATCCCAGAACCGCGAGGAATCGGGCGTCAGGACCTCGTCGATCAGGATCAGCTCACCGGTCGCCGGGTCCGTCCCGAACTCGAACTTCGTGTCCGCGAGGATGATCCCCGCCGGTTCCGCGATCTCGGCACCGCGACGGTAGAGCGCGATCGCCACCTCCGCGACCCTGTCGGCCACGCCGCGGCCGACCAGCTCGGCCGCCTGGTCGATCGAGATGTTCTCGTCGTGGCCCTCCTCGGCCTTCGTCGACGGCGTGAAGAGCGGCTCGGGCAGGCGATCGCTCTCGCGGAGCCCGGCCGGGAGCGGGATCCCGCAGACCGCGCCCGTCCGGCCGTAGTCCTTCCAGCCGGAGCCCGCGAGGTAGCCGCGGACGATCACCTCGATCGGCAGCGGCTGGACCCGGCGGCAGAGCATGATCCGGCCGCGGAGCTCGTCGGCGTCGCCGGGCGCACCGCCCGGGATGTCCTCCGGCGCGACCCCGACGAGGTGGTTCGCGACGAGGTCGCCGGTCTGCGAGAACCAGAACCGCGACAGCCCCGTCAGGACGCGACCCTTGTCCGGGATCGCGGTCGGCAGGACGACGTCGAACGCGCTCAGGCGGTCCGACGCGACGAGGAGCAGGCGGTCGTCCGAGACGGCGTACAGGTCGCGGACCTTGCCGGAGCGAAGGAACGTGTCAGCGAGCGGCATCGAGCTGGGCCTCCAGGGTGTCGAGACGGGCGATGACGGCAGGGACGTGGCGAAGGACGGCGGTGTCGTCGAAGCAGGCGTCGAGCTGGGTGAGCGTCACCCGTTTCGCGACCTCGGGATCGACGGCGAGCAGGTCGCGGAGTGGCGCTCGCTCGTCGGCGGCCCGGAGCGCGGCCCGCTGGACGACGGCGTAGGCCGCCTCGCGGCTCATCCCGCCGCGCTCGACGAGGAGGCCGAGGACGCGGCTGCTCGCGTGGAGGCCGAGCCCGCGCTCGATGTTCTCGCGCATCCGCTCCCGACGGACGACGAGGCCCTCGACCAGGCCGGCCATCCGCACGAGCATGTAGTCGAGGACGATCGTCGCGTCGGGCAGGATCACCCGCTCGGCGCTGCTGTGGCTGATGTCGCGCTCGTGCCAGAGCGGCTGGTCCTCCAGCGCCGTGCCGGCATAGCCGCGGAGGAGCCGGGCGAGGCCCGCGATCCGCTCCGACGAGGATCGGGTTGCGTTTGTGGGGCATCGCGCTCGAGCCCTTCTGGCCCGCCTTGAACGGCTCCATCAGCTCGCCGATCTCGGTGTGCTGGAGGTTCCGGATCTCGGTCGCGAACCGCTCCAGCGAGCCGCCGACGATGGCGATCGCGGTCAGGAGCGCGGCGTGGCGATCGCGCTGGACGATCTGGGTGCTCACCGGATCGGCGTGGAGGTCGAGCTCCGCGAGGACCTCGGCCTCGACGTCCGGGCCCAGGTGGCTGTACGACCCGACCGGCCCCGAGATCTTGCCGGTGGCGATCTCGTCGACGGCCTCGGCCAGGCGGCGGCGGCCGCGATCGACCTCGAACGCCCAGCCGGCGAGCTTCAGACCGAGCGTGATCGGCTCCGCGTGGACGCTGTGGGTCCTGCCCATCATCAGCGTGTCGGACTCGCTCCGCGCTCGGACGATCAGGGCCGCGATCAGGCGGTCGCAGTCGCGAAGGAGGAGCGTCCCCGCGTCGCGGAGCTGGAGGGCGAGCGCGGTGTCGACGACGTCGCTGCTCGTCAGGCCGAGATGGAGATAGCGGCCCTCCGGCCCGATCGTCTCCGCGACCTGGCTGACGAACGCGATGACGTCGTGGTCGGTCGTCTTCTCGATCTCGGTGATCCGGTCCGGATCGACGGCTGCCCGCGCCTCGATCGCGGCGAGCGCGTCGGCGGGGACGGCGCCACGGGCCGCCTGGGCGCGGCTGACCGCGAGCTCGACGCGGAGCATCGCCTCGAACCGGGCGCGCTCCGTCCAGATCGCGCCCATCTCCGGGAGCGTGTAGCGCTTGATCACGACGCCGCCCCCGTCGCGAGGGCGGCAGCCGTCCGGCCGATGTCGTGGCGCCGCTGGAGACCCGGCCAGCGGATCTCGTCCGCGGCCGCCTCGGCCGCCAGGCGCGCCTCGTCGGATGTGTCGGCCCGTGCCCCACGACCGTCAGCACCCGCCCGCCGTTCGTCGTCCAGCCGGCGGCCGTTCGGATCGTGGCGGCGTGGAAGACGAGCGCGCCGGTCGCCTCGGCCGCCTCGATGCCGTCGATCTCATCGCCGAGTCGCGGCGCGCCTCGGGTACCCCTCGGCCGCCATCACGATCGCGACCGTCGCGCTCGCGCAGGGCCGCGAGCCTCGAGCCGAACCCGACAAGCGAACCGGTCGCGGCGGCCGCGAGCGCCGGCCCGAGGGGACCCGCCAGCGCGGGGCAGGATCGCCTGCGTCTCCGGATCGCCGAAGCGGGCGTTGAACTCGAGGAGGCGCGGCCCGTCGTCGGTCAGCATCAGCCCGGCGTACAGAGCGCCCGCGGAACGGCGTCCCGCGGCGCGCCAGCTCGGCGAGGATCGGCCGGTGGAACCGGTCGAGGATCGCCGTCCGCATCGTCGTCCGCCAGGTCCGGCAGCGGCGAATACGGCGCCCATGCCGCCGGTGTTCGGTCCCGTGTCGCCGTCGCCGAGCCGCTTGTGGTCCCGCGAGATCGGCAGGGCGACCGCATCGCGCCCATCGCAGAGCGCCATGACGCTCGCCTCGCGTCCGACGAGACGCTTCTCGACCACGATCGTGCCCGGCTGAGATGCGATGGCCTCGGCGGCCTCGTCCAGCGATCCGCACACCGTGACGCCCTTGCCCGCCGCAAGCCCATCGGCCTTGACGACGACCGCTCCGTCCGGGGCGAGCCCCATCGCGAACGCGAGCGCCGCCGACGGGTCCGTCTGAGCGAACACCCGGCCCCGCCGCCATCGGCACGCCCGCGGCCTCGGCGACTCACGGCAGAACGCCTTCGAGCTCTCGATCCGGGCCGCCGCGGCGGTCGGTCCGAAGACCGGCGATCCCGGCGGCCAGCGAGCGCGTCAGCGACGCCGGCGGCGAGCGGCGCCTCCGGCCCGATGACCACCAGCTCCGCCGCGAACGATCGCGCGGCGGCCGACGACCGCCGCCGGATCGAGCGGGTCGCCCTGGACGCTCCGCACGTGCGGGATCGAAGCGATCGCGTCGCTGCCGGGCAGCGACGGCCACGTCGTTCACGCCCGGGTCGGACGCCAGCTTCCAGGCCAGCGCGTGCTCCCGCCCGCCGCCGCCGACGATCAGGATCCGGGTCGGCTGCGTCGCCCGGGTCATCGGCGCACGCCTCATCCCGCGGCCGCCGGCGGGGCGTCCGGTGGCGGATCGGCCGCCAGGCGCGCTCGATCGTCTGGGTCCGCTCCGGCCCGACCGAGACGAGGACGATCGGCGCGCCGGCGTACTCCTCCAGGGCCGTGACGTAGCGGCGCGCCGCATCGGGCAGCCCGCGACAGCGATCGGATGTCGTGGATCGGCTCGACTCCAGCCGTCGAAGTCCTCGTAGATCGGCGTCACGCGGGACGAGGAGGTCGGCCGACGACGGCCATGCGTCGACGCGACGACCGTCGAGCTCGTAGGCGACGCAGAGCCGGATCGGGTCGACGCCGGACAGGATGTCGAGCTTGTTCAGCATGATCGAGCTGACGCTGTTGACCGCCGACGGCGTATCGGGCGGAGACCGCATCGAACCAGCCGACCCGGCGCGGCCGGCCCGTCGTCGTCCCGACCTCGTGGCCGCGTGCCGCGATCCCGGCCCCGACCTCGTCGTGGAGCTCCGTCGGGAACGGCCCGGACCCGACCCGCGTCGCGTAGGCCTTCATCACCCCGAAGACCTCGTCGACCTGGCGCGGCCCGATGCCGCCGCCGGTGCAGGCCCCGCCGGCGACCGGCGAGGACGAGGTCACGTACGGGTAGGAGCCGTGGTCGAGTCGAGGAGCGTGCCCTGGGCGCCCTCGAGCAGGACGTGGTCGCCGCGCGCGAGGGCGTCCTGGACGAGCCACGTGACGTCGACGAGATGCGGCGCCAGCCGGCTGCCCCAGGCCAGCGCCTGCTCCACGAGCGCATCCACCTCGAACCGCGCCTCGGCCCCGAGCGCCGCGAGGAGCGCGTTCTTCTCGGGCACCGTCCGCTCGAGCTTCGATCCGGAGGGCCGCCTCGTCGAGGAGGTCCTCGAGCCGGACCCCGGCCCGGGACGCGCGATCCTCGTAGGCCGGACCGATCCCCCGCCCCGTCGTCCCGACCTTCGCCCCGGCGAGCCGCGTCTCGCGGGCGACGTCGAGCGCCCGGTGGTACGGCAGGATCACGTGGCATGCGAAGCTCGCCCGGAGCCGCGAGACGTCGATCCCGCGCGCGGCGAGGGCGTCCAGCTCGTCGATCAGCGTCGCCGGGTTGACGACGACTCCCGGCCCGATGACCGGGACGATGTGCGGGTAGAGGATCCCCGACGGGACGAGGTGGAGCTTGAACACCTCGTCGCCGAGCATCAGGGTGTGGCCCGCGTTGTCGCCGCCCTGGTAGCGGACGACGAGCGCGGTCTGCTCGGCGAGGAAGTCGGTCGTCTTGCCCTTGCCCTCGTCGCCCCACTGGAGCCCGACGACCACCGTCGCCGGCATCAGGCGTCCGCCCCGACGTGCCCAACAAAAAGGCCCCGGGCCGTTGGGCCGGGGACCGTCTGGATACACGTCTCCCGCGTCGCGTCGCCGATGCGACGCCGGAGCGGTTCGAAGACCCGTCGTCGCCTCACTGGACGAGCCACGCGCCTTCCTCGGGCAACGGCCGTTCTCCTTCTGGCGGGCGCGGCCCGCGGTCGTTCTGAGGACCGGCCGAGTATAGCAGCGGGGACCGCCTCGCCGGGGGCAGCCGACCGGCGGTCGGGACACTCCGGCGATGACCGATGGGACGTTCGGTCGGCGCCGCGGAGTACTTCCGGCAGGGCCGTCCGGAAGGGCCCGACCAGTAGCCTGATCGGCGTGACGCGCCTTCTGGGGGGCCTGGCTCTCCTTGCCTTGTTCGGCCTGATCGCCGCCCTCGTCGCCGTGCCCACGGCGACGGACTCCTGGTTCGACGGCGGGATCCGCTCGATCATGGCCGCCGTGATCGCCGGGCTCGTCGGCGTGATGATGACCGCGCTCCTCGTCTTCATCTACGCCCGGTTCCGGCTGCCTCGTCTCGTGAAGGCCGCGGAGCGCATGGCCGACGGGGAGCTCGACGTCTCGGTCGGCTCAAAGCCGAGCGGCGGCGGGCTCGAGGGCCGCCTCGCCCGGGCGCTCGACCGGCTGTCGGTCGCGCTCGTCGAGACGACCGACGCCGCGACGATGGACCGCCTCACCGGCGTCAGCAACCGGGCGACCCTGCTCGCGTCGCTCTTCGCCGAGGTCGAGCGGTCGAACCGCTACCAGCGACCGCTGTCGGTCGCGTTCGTCGACATCGACCACTTCAAGGCGGTCAACGACACCTACGGGCACGCCGCCGGCGACGTCGTCCTGCGGGGCGTCGCCCAGACGATCAAGAACAACCTCCGGACGACGGACTCGGTGGGCCGCTACGGCGGCGAGGAGTTCATGCTCCTCCTGACCGAGACCGACATCGAGGAGGGCGCGGTCCTCACCGAGAAGCTCCGCAACCTCGTCGCCCGCCAGCGCTTCGCCATCGGGACCGACCAGGAGATCAGCGTCACGATCTCCATCGGGATCTGCGGCGGCGGCGGCGGGCTGCTCCGAACCGACACCCTCGTCCGCGACGCGGACGCCGCGATGTACTCGGCCAAGTCCCTCGGACGCAACCAGACGTACGTGTTCGCGGAGCCCGACGAGGACGCCCGGGTCCCGAGGGCGCCGATCTCGCCGGCCGGCCGAGCGCTCGCGGTCGAGGTCGGTCGTGCCGCCCGGGACGCCGCGACGGCGAGCCTGACATCGGTGATCGCCCCGCTCCCCCACTACCGTGGCCAGCCCTCGCCGCTCATCGCGTCGATCGTGACGCTGATGGCCCGCAACCTCGACCTGCCGGAGGCCGAGGTCGACCGGATCCGCGTCGCCGCCCTGCTCCACGACCTGGGCAAGGTCGCGGTGCCGCAGGACATCCTCGACAAGCCGTCGGCGCTCACGAGCACCGAGTGGCGGACGGTCGTCCAGCACCCCCGGATCGGCCAGGTGATCCTCGAGCAGGCGGCCGCGCTCAAGGAGGCGGTTCCGATCATCCTCCACCACCACGAGCGCTACTCGGGCCACGGCTATCCGTTCGGGCTGCGCGGCAACGACATCCCGCTCGGCGCGCGGATCGTCGCCATCGCCGACGCCTACGACGCGATGACCCACGATCGGCCGTACAAGCGGGCGATCGGCCACGATGATGCGATCAAGGAGCTGCGGCGCCACGCGGGCACCCAGTTCGACCCCGAGCTCGTCAGCCTGTTCTGCGACCTGTTCGCCAACGAGGCGCCGACACCGGATCCGACGGTCCTCGCGATCACCGAGGCGCCGACCGTCCTCGAGGTCGCCCATCGGCGGCGCCGGCGGCGACCGTCCACCGGTGAGACCGGGGTCCGTCGCCGGCTGAGGGTCGTCGACTCGCGGGTGAGCGGCGGATGAGCCGCCGATGACCGCCCGCGAAGGGCCTCCTGCTAGGGTCCGATTGCCCGCCAGGCATCAGCCGGCTCCGCCGAGCGAACTCCGTCCACGGTCCGCCGACCCGTTGGTCCGACGACTCGCCGGATGGCCCGACCGCCGGGGCCGGCGCCTTTCCTCACCGCCGAGCCATGCCCCGCCGCCAGATACCCGCCGCCAGATACCCGCCGCGTCGTGCCGCCGATCGGCCGCGGAAGCGGCCGAAGTTGAACGCAGGGTCGCCGGTCCATCGCCGGTCGACCGAGAAGGAGAACGCGGACCGTGAACAAGGTCCTGTTGACCGGTCGCCTCACGCGCGACCCGGAGATGCGCAGCCTGTCGAGCGGCAAGGCCGTGACGCAGTTCAGCATCGCCACGAACGAGTACATCGGCCAGGGCAAGGAGAAGGCGGAGTACCACAACGTCGTCACCTGGGACCGTCTCGCCCAGACGTGTGGGGAGTTCCTCGGCAAGGGCCAGCAGGTCGCCGTCGAGGGCCGGATCCAGACCCGCAGCTGGGACGACGATCGTGGCGTCCGGCACTGGAAGACGGAGATCGTCGCGAGCCACGTCGAGATGCTGTCGGGTCGCCGGAAGAAGGACTACGCGGCGGAGTCGGCGGCGAACGGACTGGCCGCGCAGGCAGCGGCCTACGGTGACGCGGCCGAGGACGACGACGAGGCGGCGGCGATCGACGCCGCGGCCGAGCCGATCCCCGAGGGTGAGGAGGCGGAGGCTGTCGTCGCCGCCTGAAGGTCCATCACGATCGTTCCCACGGACCGGCGGCGGTCCCCCTCCCGCCGCCGGTCCTTCCGCTCCGCCACGGCGCGTCCGTCGACGCTCCCGTGTGCCCAGGACTCAGACGAGCTCGTAGAACGCCGCGGCGAGGATCAGGTAGACGATCACCAGAAGCGCGCCCTCGAGCCAGTTCGACTCGCCGTCGAGGGCGATGAGCGCGCTGATCCCGACCGCGGCGGCCACGGCGGCGACCTCGAGCGGCAGGAAGACCAGGTTCATCTCGTGGCCGGTCAGCGACGCCGACGAGGACGAGCACCGGCGCGACGAACAGCGCGACCTGGAGGCTCGCGCCGTAGGACACGGCCATCGAGAACTCCATCTTGTTCTTGAACGCGAGCTGGACGGCGACGAGCTGCTCGGCGAGGTTGCCGATCACGGGCAGGATCACGACCCCGACGAAGAACGTGGTGAGGCCCGAGGGTGTTGACGACCGGCTCGATCGCCCCGACGAGGATCTCCGAGAGGACCGCGAGGAGCACGGCCGCGGCGACGAGCACGATCGTGGCTTCCCTGCCGGACCAGCCTCGGCGATCGACCGCGCCGCGCGGCTCATGGCCGCCGAGCGTCGTGGCCGGGTTCGTGAACTGGTACACGAGCGACAGGACGTAGCCCACGATCAGGAAGATCGAGACGAGGACGGAGTCCTCGACGACGCTGCCGCTGCTCGCCGGCGTGCTGAACGCGAGGACCGCGGGGATCAGCAGGCCGATCGCCGCGAGGACGAGGAGCGCGGCATTCGAGCCGGCGACCTCGCGGCTGAACGTCTGCCGGCCGTTCTTGATCCCGCCCACCAGCACGCTCAGCCCGAGGACGAGCAACAGGTTGCCGATGATCGATCCGGTCAGGCTGGCCTTCACGACGTCGATCAGGCCTTCCTGGAGCGCGAAGAACGCGATGATCAGCTCGGCGATGTTGCCGAACGTCGCGTTCAGGATCCCGCCGACCTGCGGGCCGGTGATCTCGCCGAGCCGCTCGGTGGACTGGCCGATCAGCCAGGCCAGGCCGAGGATCGAGAGGGCCGACAGCGCGAAGACGAGCGTCGGCTCGAGGTGCGGGTTCAGGGCGTTCCCGGCGATCGTCACGATCGCCATCGCGAGGACGAAGAGCATGCACGCCGCGCGCCAGCCGCGACATCGAACCGAGGATCGGGAGGCCCGTCGCGGCCGGGCGCCCGTCAGTCATCGGCGGACCCGGGTTCGCGGTCCGGCGGCCGGTACAGGCCCCGGCGCGGGAGCCCGCTCTCCGCAGCGACCTGCCGTGCCGCCTCGCCCCGCGACGTGCCCGCGGCCGTCCGACGCTCGACCTCGGCCAGCGCGCCGGCGAGCGCAGCTGCGGCGGCCGCGTCCGCGGGCTCGCCGCCGGCGGGCTCCCGCGTCGTGCCGACGACCAGCACGAACTCGCCGCGGAGGGTCAGCTGCGCCGTTCCGCGCCCGTTCCGCGAGCTCGCCCAGCGGCGCCCGCACGATCTCCTCGTGGAGCTTCGTCAGCTCCCGGCAGACCGCGCCCGGCCGCCCGGCGCCGCAGGCGTCCGCCAGGTCACGGAGCGTCGCCGCGACCCGGCCCGGAGCCTCGAAGAGCACCGTCCCACGCGGGTCGGCGGCGATCCTCGCGAGCCGCTCCCGGCGCTCGCGGCCCGAGCGGGGCAGGAACCCCTCGAACGACCAGCGGGGACCGGCCACCCCCGATCCGGCCGCCGCCGCCAGGACGGCCGACGCGCCCGGGATCGGGACGACGGTCCCGCCCTCGGCGGCCCAGGCCGCGACGAGGTCGTCACCCGGATCGCTGACCCCGGGAGTGCCGGCGTCCGTCACGAGGGCGACGTCGTCGCCGCCCCGCAGCCGCTCCAGCAGCTCGCGCGTCCGGCCGGGTCCACTCCGGGCGTGATAGCTCGTCGTCCGCGTCGCGATCGCGTGCCGGTCGAGGAGCCGCTTCGTCAGCCGGGTGTCCTCGGCCGCGATCAGGTCGACGGCGCGGAGGACCTCGATGGCCCGCAGGGTGATGTCGGCGAGGTTCCCGATCGGCGTCGCGACGACGTACAGCCGGCCCGGAGCCACGCCGGTGGGTGCCGCCGTCACTGCCGAGCGGAGCCCGGCCGTCGCCGCGGGTAGAGGTAGTCGACTCCCGCGGTCCGCGGGCCGAGCTTCGCGATCGGCGGGACCTGTCGCTTGAACTCGGACGTCGCGATCAGCCGATCCACGCGCGCGACGAGATCGAGATCGAAGCCGAGCGCCGCCATCTCCTCGTCGTCGCGACGCCGGTCGACCCGCCAGTACAGGAGCCGGTCGAGCACCGGGTAGGTGAATCCGGCCTCCTGCTCGTCCGTCTGGCCCGGCCAGAGGTCGGCGGACGGCGGCTTGCGGATGATCTGCTCCGGCACGCCGATGGCGGCCGACACCTGGCGGACCTGGCTCTTGTACAGGTCGCCGATCGGGTTGAAGGCGCACGCCGAGTCGCCGAACAGGGTCGTGTAGCCGATCAGCGACTCGGTCTTGTTGCCCGTGCCGACGACGAGCCCGCCCCAGGTGACCGACCGGTCGTACAGGACGGTCATCCGCTGACGTGCCATGACGTTCCCGCGCCGGATCGGCGAGGCATCCGGTGTCGACGCGAAGAAGGCATCGACCATCGGGCTGATGTCGACGAGCTCGCTGGCGGCGCCGAGCCGCCGGACGACCTCGGTCGCGTCTCCCTCGCGATGCGTCGGACGACGTGCGATACGGCATCAGCACGCACAGCAGGCGATCGGCCCCGATCGCCTCCGCGACGAGGTACGCCACGAGCGCGGAGTCGATCCCGCCCGACAGGCCGAGCACCGCCCGCTCGAAACCGGCCTGCCGCAGCTGGCCGCGGATGAATTCGCCGATCACGCGCCGGGCGACGGCCGTGTCGATCGCGAGCTCCCCGGGCAGCTCGAAGAGCGGCTCGGGCGCGCCGGCAGCCGTCGCCTCGGTCGCCTCGGTCATCGGCTGACCTCCCCGGCCGCCTCGGCTGAGGCGGCCGCCTCGCGGAACCCGATCGGCTCATGGATCGGGTCGCCCGGAGCCACGTCGAGGCCCGCCTCGGCGAGGTCGTCGGCCGTCGAGTCCGGGGCCATCCCGGCCCGCTCGGCGACGATCCGGGTCAGCTCGCGGACCTGGAGCTCGGGCCGTTCATCGCGCAGCAGCGGCAGCGACAGGCGCTCGCGGCGGAGGTCGGCGAGCGGCACCTCGGCGATGAACAGGCCCTCCTCGAACAACGGGGCGCTGAAGATCGCCTGACCGCTCGGCCCGATGACCTCCGATCCGCCCCAGAACGAGATCGACTCGTCGACGCCGACCCGATTGCAGAACATGACGACCGACGTCGTGAGCTGGGCGTAGGTCCGCATCAGGTTCCGCCACGACGTCGCGGTCCCGAGCCCCACCTCGTTCGTGGCCGCGAGGTCGCGGCCGGGCGACGACGAGACGTTGATCAGGATCTGCGCCCCGTCGAGGGCCAGGAGCTGCGGCACCGTGAGGTGCCAGAAGTCCTCGCAGACCGCCAGCCCGATGCCGACCCCGAGCCGCGACGGCGTCGCCCGCAGGAGATCGCCCGCGGCGAAGAACCGCCGCTCGTCGAACAGCCCGTACGTCGGGAGGAAGAGCTTCCGGTGGACGTGCCGGATCTCGGCCGTCCTCGAGCAGGGCCGCGGCGATGAACAGGCGATGGTCGGCCGACTCCTCGACGAAGGACACGACCGCCGACAGGTCGTGCGTGGCGGCCGCGAGCCCCGCCAGGCGCGGGTCGTCGAGGCGGATCGAGACCTCCGCGGCGAGGTCCTGGAGCTGGTAGCCCGTGAGGCCCAGCTCCGGGAAGACGACGAGGTCCGCGCCGCGCCCGCGGGCCTCCTCGATGAGCGCGTGGTGACGGGCCAGGTTCGCCTCGAAGCAGCCCGAGCTGCGGCGCGATCTGGGCCAGGGCGACGGTCAGCGTCTGCACGGCCCGAGCATAGACGCTGCGTGCGACGTCGCCCTCTCGACGCCCGCCGCGAGGCACGGAGAGCGCATCTGCCGCACGCACGAATTGGACAATTCTGGCCCACTGGACGTACTCCATGCCGAGCGTTCCGACCGCATGGCAACGCGCCGAGCCTGCGTGCTACTGTTCCCGGCACCCGCGACCTGCGGCCCGTGGCCGATCGCGCGCGGAACGGACGCTCCGGAGCCGGACTCGAATGCGACGCTCCCCGCCAGGGAGCCGTTTGAGGAGGAGTCTCGGGCATGTCCCGTACCAAGGGGCCGTCGACTGGCCGCCCTGCTGGGCCTCGGCGGCGATCATCTTCAGCGCCTGCGCCGGGACGACGCCGAGCGCGAGCCCGAGCGCGCAGCTCCGAGCACGGCGCCAGCCCAGCCAGGCCGCGCCGAGCACGGCGGCCGCGAGCCAGCGGACGCGCCTACGCCGGCAAGGCGTACCCGGCCACGGCGGTCGACTGCGCGAACCTGCCGAAGTACACGTCCGGCGCGAACAGCGCGACGTACTCGGGCATCTTCAGCCAGATCAAGGCCGTCGATCGCCTGACCGTCGAGTTCGACCTGTGCCAGGCGGACGTGGCCTTCCTGTCGAAGATCGCGTTCTCGTCGAACAACATCCAGGACAGCGACTGGCTGACCGCCCACGCGGCAGGACAAGAGCATCGTCCACGACGCGATCAACGGCACCGGGCCCTACATGGTCAAGGAGTGGGTCGCCGGCGACCACGTCACGCTCGAGGCCAACCCGAACTACTGGGGTGACAAGCCCGAAGGCCCAGACGGTCGTCGTGAAGTGGTCGAAGGAGGCCACCCAGCGCCTCCAGGACCTCCAGGCCGGCAGCGTCGACGGCATCGACAACGTCGCCCCGGACGACTTCGGCACGGTCCAGGCCGACACGAGCCTCCAGCTCCTGCCGCGCGAAGCGCTGAACATCCTCTATCTCGGCTTCAACGTGAACCAGGCTCCGTGGAACGACGAGAAGGTCCGCCAGGCCGTCGCCCAGGGGATCGACCGCGACCGGATCGCCAAGAACTTCTACCCGGCCGGCTCCGAGGCGGCGGACTACTTCACCCCGTGCGCCATCCCGCTGGCCTGCGGCGGCGACAAGTGGTATCCGACCGACGCTGCCGCGGCCAAGAAGGCGCTGCAGGATGCGGGCTTCGACTTCTCGAAGACGTACGACTTCCACTACCGGACGAAGGTCCGGAGCTACCTCCCGAGCCCGACCCAGGTGGCGACGGACATCCAGTCCCAGCTGCACGACAACCTCGGGATCAACATCAAGCTCGTCGTCGAGAAGGACGACACGTTCCTCGGCGACGAGGCGACGGGCAAGTTCCCGATGTTCCTGCTCGGCTGGGGCGCCGACTATCCGGACGTCACGGACTTCCTCGACGTCCACTTCGGCACCGGCGCGAACTCCGGCTTCGGCCCGAAGTTCGCCGGCATCTGACCGCCGCACTGACGGCCGGCGCGTCCGAGAGCGACCAGACGAAGCGGGCCCAGGACTACGTCACCGCGAACAACCTCGTCCGCCAGCACGTCCCGATGGTCCCGCTCGTCCACGGTGGCTCCGCCACCGCGTGGAAGGCCGACGTCCAGGGCGCCCACTCGTCGCCGATCGGCAACGAGTACTTCGCGACCATGACGCCGGGCGATCGCACCGCAGCTCGTGTGGTCGCAGAACAGTGAGCCCTCGGGCCTGTACTGCGGCGACGAGTCGGACGGCGACGCTCTCCGGATCTGCGCCCAGGTCTTCGACTCCCTCTACAACTACAAGGTCGCCGGTCTCGACCCGGTACCGGCCCTTGCCACGAGCTGCGATCCCAGCACCGACCTCAAGACCTGGACGTGCCACCTTCGGGATGGCGTCAAGTTCCAGAAGGGCGGCGACCTGGACGCCAACGACGTCGTCGACTCGATGGCGGTCACAGTGGGACGTCAAGAGCCCGAAGCACATCGGCAACCTCGGGTCGAACTGGTACTGGCCGACGCTGTTCGGCGGGTGCCTGAACCCGAACTTCGACAAGGACGGGTCCCAGACCTGCGCCGTCTCGAAGCCCGGCGGCTGACGAGCTGACGCGCACGCATCGGTGAATCCCAGGCTGGGGCGCCCTCCGGGCGCCCCAGCCTGACTGTTTCGAGGAACGACGGTGGCGACCTACGTCCTGCGCCGGTTGCTGATCAGCATCCCGGTCCTGTTCGGGGTCATCGCCGTCGTGTTCGTCGTCACCCGGCTCCTGCCGGGGACCCCTGCCGGATCCTGCTCGGCGAGCGCGCCACCGACGCCGCGTGCGCGGCCTTCGACCACGCCCACGGCCTGGACCGCCCGATCCCCGAGCAGTTCGTGACCTACCTCGTCGCGCTCTCGCGCGGCGATCTCGGGACGTCGTTCCGGACGTCGCTGCCGGTCTCGGACCTGCTGGTCCAGCGCCTGCCGATGACCCTCGAGCTCGCGGTGTTCGCGCTGATCTTCGCGACGATCGTCGGGATCGTCCTGGGCGTCCTCTCGGCCTACCGCCGCAACTCGGCGGTCGGACTCGCTGACGATGGCCGGCGCCAACATCGGCGTCTCGATCCCGGTCTTCGTCCTCGGGCTGCTCGCCGCGTTCGTGTTCGCGATCCTGCTCAAGAACACGCCGTTCGCCCTGCCGCCGTCGGGGCGCCTGACGCCCGGGCGTCTCGGTCGTGCCGCTGGCCGTCCGCTGGGGCATGTCCGGGACGCCGCAGGGCCCGCTCCGCGCGATCCTCGACTTCGTCTCGAACATCTACACGGTGAACGGCCTGCTCTCGGCCCAATGGGGGCTCTTCATTGACGCCTTCCGGCACATGATCCTGCCGGCGGTCGTGCTCGGGACGATCCCGCTCGCGATCATCGCCCGGATCACCCGCTCGAGCCTGCTCGACGTGCTCGGCCACGACTACGTGCGGACGGCGCGCGCGAAGGGCCTCGGCCGAGCGATCCGTCGTCCGCCGCCACGCCCTCCGCAACGCGATGCTGCCGATGGTGACGATCATCGGCCTCCAGATCGGCGGCCTGCTCTCGGGCGCCGTCCTGACCGAGACGATCTTCAACCTGCCGGGCGTCGGGCAGGCGACCTACGACGCGATCACGTCGCACGACTTCGCCGTCATCCAGGGATTCGTGCTCGTGATCGCGATCAGCTTCCTCTTCGTCAACCTGATCGTCGACATCAGCTACGCCTACCTCGATCCGAGGCTCCGCCCGACATTGAGCGACCGCATGACCAGCACCAGGCCGCCTCTGCCGACATCCTGCTCCAGCCTGTCGCGCCGGCGAAGACCGCCGGCATCTGGCGCGACACGCTCGGCAACATCCTTCGGCAGCGCAACGCGTCGAATCGGGCTCCTGATCCTCGGCGGCCTGCTGTTCGTGCGCGATCTTCGCGGACGTGATCGCGCCCTACGACCCGGACAAGGTGCTGTTCGACGCAGGGCGTCAAGCGGCTGAGCCCGCCGTGCATCCACCTGCTCGGCTGTCCGGCGACGCCAGCCGGAGCACCTGTTCGGCATCGATGCGAACGGCCGGGACGAGTTCAGCCGCGTCCTCCACGGCGCCCGGATCTCGCTCCAGGTCGGGATTCTCACCGTCGGGTTCGCGATCCTGATCGGCGCGCTGTTCGGGCTCGATCGCCGGCTACGTCGGCGGCTGGCTGGACACCGTGATCATGCGGATGATGGACGTCCTGCTGGTCTTCCCCGCCCTGCTCCTCGCGATCGCGATCGTCTCGGCGCTCGGCCCGGGTCTGATCAACGCCCAGCTCGCGATCGGCATCGTCGCGATCCCGATCTATGCCCGGATCATGCGCGCCTCTGTGCTCGGCGTCCGCGAGCGCCGACTTCGTGACGGCCTCGCGGGCGCTCGGCGAAGAGTCGCGCGGGCTCGTGCTTCCGGCGGATCCTGCCGAACAGCCTGACGCCGATCATCGTCGCCGGCACGCTCGGGCATCGCGGGCGCCGTCCTCGACGTCGCGGCCCTGTCGTTCCTCGGCCTCGGCGCCCAGCCGCCGACCGCCGAATGGGGCTCGATGGTCGGCCAGGACCGCGGCTACGTCTTCACGGCGCCGCACCTCGTCTTCTTCCCGGGCGTCGTTCCTGGCGCTGACGGTGTTCGGCTTCAACCTCCTCGGCGACGGCCTCCGCGACGCCCTCGATCCGCGGCTGAACCGGTGAGCGACGAGCCGTCGATCACGACGACCGCGCCGCGTCGACGCCGCTCGACATCGAGCCTCGAGCGCGAGGACGTCGATCGTCGAGGAGCTCGTCCCGGCGTCCGCAGCGCCGGCCGCGGCCGAGCCGGCCGAGCGGGCCTCTGCTCGAGGTCGAGCGGCCTGCGGACGTCGTTCCACACGCGCGACGGGATCGTCCGCGCGGTCGACGGGATCGACTTCCAGGTCGAGCGCGGCGAGATCATGGGCCTCGTCGGCGAGTCCGGCTGCGGCAAGAGCGTGACGTCGCTCTCGATCATGCGGCCTGGTCGGCCGGCTCGGGCCGGGTCGAGGCGGGCGAGATCCTGTTCGACGGACGCGGACCTGCTGAAGCTGACGCCCGACGAGATGCGCCAGCTCCGTGGCGACCGGATCTGAGCATGATCTTCCAGCAGCCGCAGTCGTCGCTGAACCCGGTCCATGACGTCGGGAGCCAGATCGGCGAGGTCCTCGAGCTCCACCGCGGGATGAAGAAGGGGCCGGCGCGACAGCGGGCCCTCGAGCTCCTGCAGATGGTCGGGATCCCGGACCCGGAGCGGCGGCTGAAGTCCTTCCCGCACGAGATGTCCGGCGGCATGGCCCAGCGCGTGATGATCGCGATGGCCCTGGCCTGCGAGCCCGAGCTGCTGATCGCCGACGAGCCGACGACGGCCCTCGACGTCACGATCCAGGCCCAGATCCTCGACCTGATGCGGAACCTCCGCGACCAGACCGGGACGGCGATCATCCTGATCACCCACGACCTCGGCGTCGTCGCCGAGATGTGCGATCGCGTCGCGGTCATGTACGCCGGCGAGATCGTCGAGCAGGCCGACGTCACGACGCTCTTCCGGCACGCCGCGCCATCCGTACACCCGCGGCCTGATCGGCTCGATCCCGCTCGTCGGCGACGTCCGCGAGGAGCTCAGCGTCATCCCCGGCAACGTCCCGAACCTGATCGACCTGCCGAAGGGCTGCCGGTTCGCGCCGCGCTGCGCCTCGCGGGTGGCCGAGGACAACGCGATGGCGCTCGACGCCCATCCGGGCCTGCACCCGCTCGAGCCGGGCCACGAGGTCCGCTGCTGGCTCTACCACGACGTCGACGGCCGGCCCATCCCGCGACCGGAGGGCTGGGTGCCGCGGACCGACGTCGCCGCGGAGGAGGTCCTCGCGACGGGTGCCGTGGCCGATCACGGGCTGGCCGCCGGGACCGCGCGTCGAGGCCGACCCGATCGGCCTGCTCCGCGACGAGCAGGAGCCCGCGACCACGGCTCGTACGAGGCGCTCGAGCCGCCGGAGCCGCGTCCGTGAGCGCCGGCGCGACCGCCGCCGCGACGGCGCGCCCGACGCCGACGATCCGGCCCTGGTCACGGCGGTGCGCCGCTCGTCGAGGTCCGCGACCTGGTCAAGCACTTCCCGATCCGGGGCGGCGTCCTCCAGCGGCCGGTCGCCACGTGCAGGCCGTCGACGGGGTGAGCTTCACGATCCGTCGCGGCGAGACGCTCGGGCTCGTCGGCGAGTCCGGCTGCGGCAAGACGACGGTCGGGCGGCTCCTGCTCCGCGCTCATCGACCCGACGTCCGGGCTCGATCGTGTTCGACGGCGTCGACATCGCGCGCGCTCAAGGGCTCGGCGCTCAAGCCGTACCGGACGCCGGATGCAGATCATCTTCCAGGACCCGTACGCGTCCCTCGACCCGCGGACGCCGATCGGCGACAGCATCGGCGAGGGCCTCCGGATCCATCGACCTCGGGACGTCGGCCGAGCGACGCGCCAAGGTCCAGCGGATCATGGACCTCGTCGGGCTCGCCCCGTACCACGCCCGGCGCTACCCGCACGAGTTCTCCGGCGGCCAGCGCCAGCGGATCGGCATCGCCCGGGCGCTCGTCCTCGAGCCCGACCTCGATCGTCTGCGACGAGCCGGTCTCCGCCCTCGACGTCTCGATCCAGGCCCAGGTGCTCAACGAGCTGAAGAGCCTCCAGCGCGAGCTCGGGCTGACCTACCTGTTCATCGCCCACAACATGGGCGTCGTCGAGCACATCAGCGACCGGGTCGCGGTGATGTACCTCGGCAAGGTCGTCGAGCTCAGCCGACCGCCGCGAGATGTTCCGCTCGCCCGAGCATCCGTACACGCAGGCGCTGATGTCGGCGATCCCGGTCCCGGACCCGGAGCTGCGGCGGAAGCGGATCATCCTCCGCGGCGACGTGCCCTCGCCGGTCAACCCGCCGAAGCGGCTGCCACTTCAACCCGCGCTGCCAGCTCCGGGCGGAGCTCGGCGGCCCGGTGATCTGCACGACCGACGAGCCGCCGCTCCTCGACGCCGGCGACGAGCACTTCGTCGCCTGTCACTTCCGGGGTGCGGCGGCCGCATCCGGCTGATCGGTACGGCGCCTAGTGGACGAGGTCCGCGGGTGGCGCCTCGGACGCAACCGGCTCCACGACGATGGCCTCCGCGGTCTCGATGACGTCCTGGGTGGCGATCGTCTCGCGAACGGCCGGCTCGCCGACCCGGTCCTCGAAGTGGCAGGCCGCACGGTGGCCGCTCGCGGACAGCACCCGGAGCTCGGGGTCTTCGGTCGTGCATCGTTCGGGCTTGCCGAGCTGCTCGCACAGCCAGCAGCGGGTGTGGAACCGGCAGCCGGACGGCGGCGCCGCCGGCGACGGCACGTCGCCCTTGAGGACGAGGCGCCGTTCTTGCGGATCCGCGGGTCGGCGTTGGGCACGGCCGACAGGAGGGCGATCGTGTACGGGTGGCGGGGGTTGGCGTAGAGCGTCGCCGACGTCGCGCGAGCTCCACGAGCTTGCCGAGGTACATGACCCCGACCCGGTCGCTGATGTACTGGACGACCGAGAGGTTGTGGGCGACGAACAGGAAGGTCAGGTTGAACCGCTCGCGCAGGTCGAGGAGCAGGTTGAGGATCTGCGACTGGATCGAGACGTCGAGCGCGGAGACCGGCTCGTCGCGAAGATGAACTCGGGTGACAGGGCGAGGGCGCGGGCGATGCCGATGCGCTGGCGCTGGCCACCGGAGAACTCGTGCGGGTAGCGGCGGGTGTAGTCGCGGCGGAGCCCGACCTCCTCGAGGTAGTCGCCGACGCGCTTGTCGCGGACCTTGCGGTCGCCCCAGCCGTTCTCGGCGTCGCCTGGGCCAGCAGGCCCTCGCCGATGATGTCGCTCACCGGCATCCGGGGGTTCAACGACCCGACCGGGTCCTGGAAGATGACCTGCATCCGCCGGCGCATGTTCTTGAGATCGTCGCCGTTGCAGCTTGAAGATGTCGGCGCCCTCGAACGATCGCCTTGCCGGCGGTCGGCCTCTCGAGGCGGAGGAGGGTCCGGCCGAGCGTCGTCTTGCCGCAGCCGGACTCGCCCACGAGACCGAAGACCTCACCTCGACGGATCTCGAACGACACGTCGTCGACGGCCCGGACGTTGCCGACCACGCGGCGCAGGATCCCGGCCCGGATCGGGTAGTACGTCTTGACGTTCTGGATCTCGATCAGGGTCTCGCCGTCGTGCTTCAACGCCGCCTTCGCGGCCGCCGCGGCGGCCTCGGCCTCGGCCTGGCCCGTTTCCGTCGTCGTCGGGATCCTGTCGATCGCCGCGTCCGTCGACTCGGCTTCCATCACCCGTGGCTCTCGCCGCCTGCTCGCCAGGTACGCGTCGAGGCGGCCGCCGAACCTCGCGTCATTGAGCCAGCAGCGGGCCGTCCGATCCGCACCGATCTGGACGAGCTCCGGCTCGGACTCGCTGCAGGTCTCCCAGACGTACGGGCAGCGCGGGCTCGAACTTGCAGCCGGGCGGCATCCGGAACGGGTTCGGGACCGATGCCCTTGATCGCCGACAGCCGCTGGCCGCGCTTGCGCCTGCGACGGGATCGACTCGAGGAGCCCGCGCGTGTAGGGGTCGCGGGCGATCCAGCAGGACCTCCTCGACGGTGCCCGTCTCGACGACGCGGCCCGCATACATGACGGCCACGTCGTCGACGGTCTCGGCGACGACCCCGAGGTCGTGGGTGATCAGCAGCAGCGCCGCGCCCGGTCCGCTCCTGGATCGTCTTGATCAGCTCGAGGATCTGGCGCTGGATCGTGACGTCGAGGGCGGTCGTGGGCTCGTCGGCGATGAGCAGCTTGGGGTTGCAGCTCAGCGCCATCGCGATCATGACGCGCTGCCGCATGCCGCCCGACAGCTCGTGCGGGTACTGCTTCGACGCGGCGCTCGGGTCGGCCATGCCGACGTCGCGTCAGGGCCTGCGCGGCGACCTCGCGGGCGCGCCTTCTGGTCGACCTTCTGGTGGAGCAGGACCGCCTCCATGATCTGGTCGCCGACCGTCAACACCGGGTTCAGGCGCGTCATCGGCTCCTGGAAGATCATCGCGATCTCGCCGCCGCGGATCTCCCGGAGCTCGTCCTCCTCGGAGCTTCAGGAGGTCCCTGCCGTCGAACAAGATCTCGCCGCCGGCGAACTCGCCCGGCGGCGTGTCGATCAGCCGCATGATCGAGAGCGCGGTGACGCTCTTGCCGCAGCCGGACTCGCCCACGAGCGCCAGCCGCCCGCCGCGCGGATCGAGAACGACACGCCGTCGACGGCCTTGACGATCCCGTCCATCACGTGGAAATAGGTCTGGAGGTCGCGGACGTCGAGGAGGACCTCGCCGACGCCCTTCGCGTCGCTCCGGAGCGCCGAGCGCCTCGGGTCATCTCCGCGACCGCGGATCGAGCGCGTCGCGCAGGCCGTCACCCATGAAGTTGATCCCGAGCACGGTGATCACGATCGCGGCCCCGGGGAAGAACGCCCACCACCAGTTGCCCTGGTTGATGAACCCGAGCGCGCCGTTGAGGACGTTGCCCCAGGTCGGCGTCGTCGAAGTCGACGCCGAATCCGAGGAAGCTGACGAACGCCTCGCCGACGATGACGCCCGGCGACGGCGAGCGTCGTGGCGACGATGATCGGCGAGAGGGCGTTCGGGCAGGATGTGCCGGAAGATGATCCGTCGGTCACGGACGCCGACCGCCCGGGCGGCATCGACGAAGTCCTCCTCGCGGAGGCTGCAGGAACAGGCCCGGACGAGGCGGGCGATGCCAGAGCCAGCCGAACAGGCCGAAGATGATCGCCACGCTCACCCAGCTGCCGGAGCCGAGGAACTTCGTGAAGACGAGGATCACGAACAGCAGCGGAATGGCGAGGAGCGCGTCGACGATCCGCATGAGGAACGTGTCCGTCCAGCCGCCGAAGTAGCCGGCGATCCCGCCCACGAGCGTTCCGAGGATCGCGGCGATCGCCGAGGCGATGAGCGCGATCAGCAGCGAGAAGCGGATACCGTTGACGACGAGCGTCAGGACATCCCACTGGAGCCGGCCGGTCTCGCCCGAAGAAGTGGCGCGAGGCTCGGCGGCCGGCCCGCGACGACGTGGACGTCCGGCGTCGGGACCTTGTAGATGTCGAACGGCAGGATCAGCGGCCCGAGGATCCCGATCAGGACCATCCCGAAGAACATGATGGATCCGACGATCGCCATCCGGTGACGCCTGAAGCGGCGCCACGCGATCTGCCATTGGTTGAGCGACTCGAGCTGGACGTCGTAGTCCGGCTCGGTGATGTCGATGTTCCGGCGTATCGATGGGCACGATGACGTCAGCCATAGCTGATCCTCGGGTCGACGATCGCGTAGAGGATGTCGGCGAGCAGGTTGCGAAGATGACGACGAAGGCCGTGATCACCAGGATCCCCATCAGGACCGGGTAGTCGTAGTTGTTCACCGCCTGGATGTAGGCGAGGCCCATCCCCGGCCAGCTGAAGATCGTCTCGGTGGCGATCGCGCCGGCGAACAGGAACGGCAGCTCGAGGGCGATGTTCGTGACCACCGGCAGGAGCGCGTTCCGGAGAGCGTGGCGGTAGACGACGCTTCGCTCGGCGACGCCCTTGGCCCGGGCGGTCCGGACGAAGTCCTGGTTGAGGGCGTCGATCATCGCCGCCCGGACGAACCGCGAGTCGCCCGCGATGCTCACGACGACGAGCGTGATCACCGGCAGGATCAGGTGGCGACCGAGGTCCACGGCCGCGCCGGCCGGGTTGTGGCCGACGTAGGTCCAGTACTCCGGCGCTGCCGAAGATCGGGACCGTCCGTGCGTCCCACATCCCGCCCGCCGGCAGGACCTTCAGGGCCTGGGCGAAGATGAGGATCAGCATCAGGCCGAGCCAGAACGTCGGGAAGGCGAAGCCGACGTAGTTGAACACGGTGATCGCCGTGTCGGTCTTGCTGTACTGGCGAACCGCCGCGAGGACCCCGGTCACGATCGCGATCGAGACCCAGATCGACCAGCGCCACACCGGCCAGGATGAACGTCGGCAGGATCCGCGCCCCGATCAGGGACGCCACGGTCGAGCCGCTCGACGACGAGTAGCCGAGATCGCCGTGGAGGACGCCGTTGTCGCCACCGCCGAGGGCCGTCCGGCAGGAAGTTCGGCCAGCCCTGGTTGCTGAGGAACTGCGCCAGGCCGTCCTTGTCCGGGTTGCAGATGCCGACCCAGCGGCAGTACTGGACGGGGATCGGCTGATCGAGGCCCCAGCGGTGGCGGAAGGCGTCGATCTGGGCCGTCGTCATCTTCGGGTTCTGGGCGAACCGCTGCTCCGGGCCGCCTGGTGCGGCGAGCAGGATGCTGTAGATCAGCAGGGAGACGACGAACAGCGTCGGGATCGTTCCGATTATCCGGCGGATGATGTACCGGGTCACTGTTCGGCCCTCTGAGATGTGATCCGCGGGACTGCCGCCGAAGCGGCAGTCCCGCGGTTGCCCAAGGGTGCTCGGACCGTCAGGCCGAGCGGTCGAAGACTACTGGTCGCGCCACCAGTCCTCGAGGTTCCACGTCTGGACCGTCGCGCTGCCGTTGTTCGCGACGTTGTGGAGCTTCGGTGACTTCAGCATCACCGTCGTCCAGTTGTACAGCGCGATCTCCGGGAAGGCGTTGGCCGGGTCGACGTAGTTCTTCTGGAAGTCGAACATGGCGGTCTTGATCTTGGTGGTGTCGAGGCTGGTCTGCACCGTGGTCAGGTCCTGGTCCACGACTCGGGATGTTCACACGGATGTAGTTCTGACCGCTGTGATCGCCCTGCGACGGGTCCTTGGTCGAGAGGTACAGGCCGTACAGCGAGCCGGGATCCGGCGTGGCGACCCAGGCGAACTCGACGACGTCGAAGTTGCCGTGGGTCGTGTTGCAGGGGGTGTCAGCTGCGATCACGCCCCAGCCGGCGAAGACTGTCGGCCGCCGGGACGCCCTTGACGTCCAGCTTGATGCCGAGCGGCTGGAGCTGGCTGCCAACGAGGTTGAGGGTGTCGAGACGGTACTGCCGGTCTGCCCGGGCGCAGGCGAGGAACTCCGCCTTGTTCCCGTTCAGGGTCAGCAGGCCGTCGCTGCCCTTGGTGAACCCGGCGTCGGCGAGGATCTGGGCCGCCTTGGCAGCGTCGTGCGGGTAGCACTGGATGCTGTTGTCGGCGAACCACGCCTGCGGGTAGATCTGGTTGCACGACGGGGTGACGGCGCCACCGGTGATCGTCGTGTTGATTGCGTCCTTGTCATAGGCGTAGTGGAGGGCCTCGACGAGCGCCTTCGCGCCCTTGTCGCCGAACTTCTTCGTCAGCGAGGCCATGTTCCAGCTGTGCTGCTCGTACGTCGGGCCGAGGACCTTGTCGACCGAGGCCTGGTCGAGCGAGGCCATCGCGGCGACCTGGTTCTGGTTGAACTCGAGTCCGGCGTCGATCTCGTTGTTGGCGAAGCCGGCGATCTCGGTGTCCGTGTCCGCGTACAACTTCATCGTGACCGCGTCGAACGGCGCATCGGCCTTCTTGATCGTGCTCCAGAACTGCTTGTTGGGAACGTAGTTGATCTGGGCGTCATGGGCCCACGCCGTCGGGATGTACGGGCCGCTGTAGACACCCTCGGTCAGCTTCGTGTCGACGTACAGCTTCTTGGTCGTGTCCGCGATCGGCACGGTCTTCAGGTAGTGCGCCGGAAGAAGGGGCGAGAACAGGCCCAGGAGGGGCTCGTAGACCTTCTTGAAGTGGATCGTGCAGTCGGTCGTGCCGGCGCCGTCGATGCTCTCGATGTCCTCGTAGCCGGTCGTGCCCTGGACGTTGCCGAGGTCGGCCTGGGCCGGGTCGAGCTGCCACTTCCACATGTAGATGACGTCGTCGCAGTTGATCGGCTGACCGTCGGACCACATGGCGCCCGGGATCATCTTGACCTTGACGTCCACCTTGTCGCCGGTCTGGACGACGTCGCCGTTCGCGACGGTCGGGACCTCGGTGGTCAGCTGCGGGTAGTACTTCAGGTCCATCGTGTTGGACCAGAGGCTCCAGAAGGACGGCCCGAAGGCTTCCGCGTCATTCGCGAACGTGTCGTAGATGTTCGTCCAGATCGAGCTCGGGTCACCCGACATCCCGAGGACGAGGTTGCCGCCCTTGTTCCCGACGGGCTCGGCCTTGTACTTCGTGGCCGTGATGTCGACGGCGGCCGCGGACGACGGGGCCGCGGACGGACCTCCGGATCCGGCTGCCTGGGACGCGGCCGGGGCCGAGGGCGCTGCCGTGCTGGCGCTGGGCGAAGGCGACGCCGCCGGCGAACAGCCGGCGACGACGATGATGCCCGCCGCGGCCACGCTGAACAAGCAATTCCGCATGTAGGTACTCCTCCTCAATTTCCGCTTGGCGTTCTGATCCGGATACCGGCTCCCTCTGCCGATGACCCGCGGACGAGGAGCGCCACAGGCGGTCTCAGGCGCGGAGCATGCAGAACGAGTCCGGGCCGGTCTTGAACAGCCTTGCTGGACTGGCCGGTACTATGCTTGGAGCACACGAAGCGTGTCAAATCGAGTCTGGCTCGCAGGATTCGATCATTCACCGGACCTCGGTGCGCCGTCCTGGTGATGGCGCGGGGGGCACCTCCTTCTGGACCGGACGACTGCCAGCGTCCGGATAGGTGATCCTGGTCTGGATTCCCGTCCGCGGCGTGGTGTCGCGGGGGTTCGGATGCATCGGTGGTCCGCCTGGCCGAGGCGGAGTAGACGACGGCGGCCGGCGAGCTCGACGGCTGAGAGACCGGCGCCGATGTCGTCCAGGAGTCGTTGGAGTCGAGCGTTTCCTGCCCCCAGGGCTTGTCCGTGAGCCGGATCGGCACGACGAGCAGCGCCGCAAGGCTGACGGTCAGGACGACCCGCGCGAGGGGCATCGACGACGCCACGCGATCGAACCGCCACGACGACAGCCGGGCCCGGAGCCGCGGCCACGCGTCGGCCCGAGGCTCGACCGCGGCGACCTCGTCCCCGAGGCGGCGGAGCGCCGTGATCGTCAGCATCGTCGACTCGATCACGTCGGTGCAGCGGCTGCAGCCGTCGAGGTGGGCGAGCGCGGCGCCCGTGCCCGGCCGGATCTCGCCGCGGTCGACGAAGTCGATCAGCAGGGGGCGATGACGGGCGCAGGAGCGGCCGAGATCGATCACGACGCGTTGGCCTCGATCGCCGTCCATCGATCTCGTCGGTCGGCGCGGTCAGGCGCCGCCGAAGCGGCGGTCGCGCTCGAGGTGGACGCGCAGGCCGCGGAGGGCGTAGTGGAGCCGCGACTTCACCGTCCCGAGCTGGATGCCGAGGACCTCCGCCGTCTCCTGGAGCGACAGGCGCTGGAGGTAGTAGAGGACGACGACGCTGCGGTGCTTCTCCGGCAGGGCCGCGATCCCGTCGCGGACGATCGCCCGAAGCTCCGCCTGCTCGGCCTGGTCGGACGGCAGCGGGCCGTCGTCGGCGCGGCTCGACTCGGTGCCCTCGTCGATCGGGTCCGTCGCCAGCCGACGCCGCGACAGCCGCGAGTAGCACAGGTTGAGCGACACCCGGTGGAGCCACGGCAGCGGCGAGACGTCGGGGTGCAGGGTGTGCCGTCGCTGGTACGCCCGCGCGAACGTGTCCTGGAGGATCTCCTCGGCGGCCTGGCGATCGCCCGTCAGCCCGTACGCCGTCCGATAGATCGAGGTGCGATAGCGCGCGAAGAACTCCTCGAAGGCATCGAGGTCGTCGGCCTGGACGCGGCGCAGCAGCTCCGCATCCATGGCCTGTGTATGTCCGCGACGTGGCGCCTCCCGCAGCGTCGTTCGTCGTCAGCTCTCCGTGCAGGCGATGAGGCCCACGGGCCATCCTGTCTACCGACAAGATACGCGTCACCTGTCCGGGGAAAGGTTCATGGAGGATTCGCGACCGTTCGGCCGCCGGCGCGTCGATCCCGATCCGGCGCGGCCGGGGGCGTGCGGCGCCGGCGCGTTCCCTCAGTCCGGGCAGGGCATCTCGGCGCCGGCCATCGGCCGCCAGCGGAGGTTCGGCTGGCGTGCCGCCGTCGCCTCGTCGAGCCGGCCGACCGGTGCGGTGTGGGGCGCCGACTGTGACGAGCTCGGGGTCGGTCTCGGCCTCGCGGGCGATCTCGATCAGGGCATCGGCGAAGGCGTCGAGCGTCTCGACCGACTCGGTCTCGGTCGGCTCGATCAGCATCCCCTCGTCGACCGTGAGCGGGAAGTAGATCGTCGGCGGGTGGAAGCCCTTGTCGATCAGCCGCTTGGCGATGTCGAGGGTCCGGACGCCGGTCCGCTTCTTGATCGCCGGTCGCGGACGCGACGAACTCGTGCTTGCAGGCGCGGTCGAACGGGATGTCGTAGGCCTCGCCGACGCGCTTGCGCAGGTAGTTCGCCGCGAGGACGGCGTCGTCGCTCACCTGGTGCAGGCCCGAGCCGCCGTGGGCGCGGATGTAGGCGTACGCGCGCACGAGGACGCCGGTGTTGCCGACGAACGCCCGCAGGCGCCCGATCGACGTCGGGCGCTCGTCGATCCGCTCGAGGCGGAACGTGCCGTCGTCGTTTCGCGGAGGACCCGCGGCGCCGGCAGGAACGGCAGGAGCGTCTCCCCCACCCCGACCGGACCGGCGCCCGGACCGCCGCCGCCGTGCGGCGTCGAGAACGTCTTGTGGACGTTGAAGTGCATGACGTCGAAGCCGGCCTCGCCCGGCTTGAACCGGCCGAGGATCGCGTTCAGGTTCGCGCCGTCCATGTAGGCCAGCGCGCCCGCCTCGTGGACGAGGTCGAGCAGCTCGCCGATCCGCTTCTCGAACAGCCCGAGCGTCGAGGGGTTCGTGATCATCACGGCGGCGGTCCGCGGGCCGAGCGCCGCGCGGAACGCGTCGAGGTCCACGCCGCCGTCGGCGGCCGACGGGATCGTGATCGTCCGGAAGCCGGCCATCGACGCCGTCGCGGGGTTCGTGCCGTGCGAGCTGTCCGGGACGAGGACCTCGTCGCGCTCGGTCTCGCCGCGAGCTCCGGTGGTAGGCCCGGATCATCAGGATCCCGGTCAGCTCGCCCTGGGCGCCGGCCGCCGGCTGCAGCGTCACGGCCCGCATCCCGCTGATCTCGGCGAGCGCTCCCTCGAGCTCCCAGAGGAGCTGGAGCGTGCCCTGGGCGACCTCGTCGGGCGCGAGCGGGTGGAGCGACGCGAAGCCGGGCAGGCGGGCCGCCCACTCGTTGAGCTTCGGGTTGAACTTCATCGTGCACGACCCGAGCGGGTAGAAGCCCGTGTCGATCGCGTAGTTCAGGTGGGACAGGTTGACGTAGTGGCGGACGACCTCGGGCTCGTTCAGCTCCGGCAGGGCGGGCGGCGTCACGCGCCGCGCGGCGGCCGGGATCCGGTCGAGGGCGTCCTTCGGCGGATGCGGGATCTTGCCGTCGCCGCGGCCCGGCCGCGACCGCTCGAAGAGCGTCGGCTGGAGCTTCTCGCCGACGACGGTCATCGGGCCGTCTCCACCGCGACGCTCGGGTCGCGGCCCGCCGAGCGAGCCGTGCCGGCGGACCGGGTGTCGCCGCGGAGCGTTCGGGCGCGCCAGCTCGGCCCCGAGGGCGGCCGCGAACCGGGCGATCTCGTCGTCGGTCGTGACCTCGGTCGCGCAGACGAGGAGCGCGTCGGCGAGGCGCGGCTCGTCGGGCATGACGTCGGCGAGGACGAGCCCGGCGAGGATCGCCCCGGTCGATCAGCCGGCGATGGACGGCCGCGGGCGTCCGGGACGCGGACGGCGAACTCGTTGAGGTACGGGCCCGGGATGGACCCGCTCCGCGCCGACGGCCGCGAGCGCGGCCTCGAGGCGGGCGGCCCGGGCGGCGCCCTGGGCGGCGACGTCGCGGAGCCCGTGCGGCCCGATCGTCGCGAGGTAGATGCTCGCGGCGAGGGCGAGGAGCGCCTGGTTCGTGCAGATGTTGCTGGCGGCCTTGTCGCGCCGGATGTCCTGCTCGCGCGCGCGAAGGGTCATCACGAAGGCCCGCTGGCCGCGGACGTCGGTCGTCATCCCGACGAGCCGGCCCGGGATCTGGCGGACGAGCGCGTCCGTCGAGGCGAGGATCCCGAGGTACGGGCCGCCGTACTGCGGCGGGATCCCGAGCGGCTGGCCCTCGCCGGCGGCGATGTCGGCGCCGTAGGCGCCGGGCGGCGCGAGGACCGCGAGCGAGACCGGCTCGATCACGCTGACGAACAGGGCGCCGGCCGCGTGGGCGAGCCGGCCGATCTCGGCCATCGGCTCGAGCAGGCCGAGGAAGTTCGGCTGGGCGGCGACCACGCCGGCGACCGGGTTCCCGTCGGCCAGCAGCCGCTCGAGGGCCGCGAGGTCCGTCGTCCCGGCCGCGGCGCCGTCGGCGACGAGCGGGATCGTCTCGAGCTCGAGCCCGCCGCCGAAGTACGTCTCGAGCGTCTGGCGGTAGTGCGGGATGGACCGCGGCGCTGACGAGGACCCGCTCGCGGCGCGTCGCCCGGCAGGTCATCAGGGCGGCCTCGGCCGTCGCCGCGGCGCCGTCGTAGTGGGAGGCGCTGACGACGTCGAGGTCGACGAGCTCGGCGAGGAGCGACTCGTACTCGTAGATGCTCTGGAGCGTGCCCTGGCTGATCTCCGGCTGGTACGGCGTGTAGGCCGTGTACCACTCGCCGCGGAGGAGGATCTGGTCGACCGCCGGCGGGCGACCAGTGGCGATAGACGCCGGCGCCCGAGGAACGACGCGAGGTCCGTCCGGTTCCGGCCCGCGAGCGCCCTGGAGGCGGGCGGCGAGCTCCAGCTCCGGCTCCGGGCTCGGGCAGGTCCAGGCGGCTCGCCCGGAGCGCCTCGGGGATGTCGGCGAAGAGCTCGTCGACGCTCGTCGATGCCCGAGCGCCGCGAGCATCCGCTCGCGGTCGCCGGCGGTGTGCGGACCGTAGGGCATCGGCTCAGCCGGCGGCGATCAGCGCGTCGTAGGCCGACGCGTCGAGGAGCTCGTCCACCTCGCCCGGGTTCGGCGAGCCGGATGCGGACCATCCAGCCCTCGCCGTACGGATCGCTGTTGACGAGCTCCGGCGATCCGGTCAGGGCGTCGTTCGTCGGCCGTGACCTCGCCGGTCAGCGGGGCGAACAGGTCGCTGACGGCCTTGACGGACTCGACGACGCCGAAGGCCGCGAACTGGGTCAGGGCGCGGCCGGCGCTCGGGCAGCTCGACGAAGACGATGTCGCCGAGCTGGTCGGCCGCGTAGGCCGTGATCCCGACCGTCGCCTCGTCACCGTCGACGCGGACCCACTCGTGGTCCTTCGTGTAGCGCAGCTCCGCGGGGACCATCGCGTGCTCTCTCCTCCTCGAGCGGGCGGGATCGGACGCACTCTGGCGTGCGGGTCGCGGTCGCGGGCGGCTCGGTCTCCCGCGTCAGCGGGCCCGGCGGTAGAACGGCAGGGCGACGACCTCGGCGGGGACCCGCTGATCGCGGATCTCGACGTCGATCATCGTACCCGGCTCGGCTCGGCCGTCGCGACGTAGCCCATCGCGATCGGCCTCGCCGAGGCGTCGGCGACTGGGTGCCGCTCGTGACGACGCCGGTCGGGCGGTCGCCGGCGTAGAGCGGGATAGCCGTGCCGGGCGATCCCGCGGCCGCGCAGGATCAGCCCGACGAGCCTGCGCTCGACCCCGTCGCGGGCGACCCGCTCGAGGGCCGCCCGGCCGACGAAGTCGTCCGGCTTGTCCAGCTTCACGACCCGGCCGAGGCCGGCCTCGAACGGGTTCGTGGCCTCGTCGAGCTCGTTGCCGTAGAGCGGCATGCCCGGCCTCGAGCCGGAGCGTGTCGCGGGCGCCGAGGCCGATCGGCCTGGAGGTCGTCGCCGCCGGCGGTCATCAGGGCGTCCCACAGCTCCACCGCCCGGCCGGTGTCGACGAAGACCTCGAAGCCGTCCTCGCCGGTGTAGCCGGTCCGCGCGACGAGGGCCGGGATCCCGGCGACCGTCCCCTCGGCGATCGCGTAGTAGCGGAGCGCGTCGAGGTCGACGTCGGTGAGCGGCCGGAGGATCTCGACCGATCGCGGACCCTGGATCGCCACGAGCGCCGTGGCCAGCGAGCGGTCGTCGAGGACCGCCTTGAAGCCCTCGAGCCGCTCGGCGAGCAGGTCGCTGACGACCTGGGCGTTGCTCGCGTTCGCGACGACGAGGAACCGCTCCGGGCCGAGGCGGTAGACGATCAGGTCGTCGAGGATCCCGCCGTTCGGGGCGACGATCATCGAGTAGTGGGCGCGGCCGTCGGCCAGGGCCGGCGGGTTCGTGACGAGGGCGTAGGCCAGCGCTGCGCCCGCCTCCGCGCCCTCGACGAACAGCTCGCCCATGTGGGACAGGTCGAACAGGCCGGCCCGCTCGCGGACCGCCCGGTGCTCCTCGAGGATGCCGCGGTACTGGACCGGCATCTCCCAGCCGGCGAAGTCGATCAGGCGCGCACCGAGGGCGACGTGCCGGTCGCGGAGCGGAGTCTCGTGGAGGGCGCTGAGGGTCAGCGGGTCCGCCATCGGGCCGGCGGCTCAGACGCCGCCGAACGGCGCTTCGGCGGCCGGCCGGACGACGGCCGACGACGAGCGTCGGGCCGCCTCGGGATCGACGACCTCGGCCGCCGGGCGACGAGGGCCCGCTCGGTCTCGAACGTCAGCAGCGACGGGGCCTGGTCGAACCGGATCCAGCGGACCTGGTCGAACTCGTGGTCGTGGCGCGAGAGATCGCCGCCGGTCGGCTCCATCAGGAAGTAGTGGACGGTCTTGTGGATCCGGGTCCCGCGCTGGACGAACCAGTACTCGATCGAATCGAGGACGTCGGTGATCCGGACCTCGAGACCGGTCTCCTCGGCGACCTCGCGGAGCGCCGTCTGCTCGCGCGTCTCGCCGGCGTTCGGCGTGCCCTTCGGCAGCGTCCAGGTCAGGAGGTCGCGGTCGCGACGGCGCCCGCCGACGACGAGCGAGGGAACTCCGTCGTCGAAGCGGACGACGATGCCGCCGGCCGAAGTGGCGGTGCCGGTCCTCAGCCGCGCCACGGCGCCGTGGCGGCGCTGGAGCGGCGCGTCGAGCCCGACGGCGGTCGACCCCGTCCATCGGAAGGCGACCGGCGGGGCGCGGCCGGCCGTCCGGGGCAGCGTCGCGGTCGGGCGGCGGTCACGGCGCGCCAGTCGCCGCGGAGCTGGGCGAGGATGCCGTCGTCGGGACGACGGAGGATCGTCAGGCGGGCGGATGCGGCGTGGAACGAGCCGTCGCCGTGGAGGCCCAGCCGGCGCTCCCGCGCCCGCGGCCGACGGCCGGACGAACTGCGCGGCCGGACGGGCCGCATAGCGTGCGGCGATGCTTCGCTCCATGGGCGGCAATGGTAGCGCGTCAGTCCGGCGTTGCAAGCGCCGGATGCGTCGCCGTCAGGAGCGTCGCCGCGGCTTCCGGTGTCAGGGTGCGCCGCCGTTCGGCGATGCGCGATCTCGCGCTCCGCGAGGCGGGCGTACAGCGCGGCGACGTCGGGCGCCCGGGCGCTCCAGCTCGGCGAGGTGGGCGACGATCGTCCCCCGGTCGCCGCGGGTCGCCGGACCGGTCAGCGCCGGCGTCGATCCCGAGGGCCCGGGCGTTGCGCCAGCGTCTGCTCGATCAGCGGGCCGTAGATCGCGAGGCTGCCCGCCTCGTCGAGCCCGGCGAGCCGGCCGAGCTCGGCGATCGCGTCGAGGAGGGCGTCGAAGCCGCCCGCCGCGAGGACGGCGGCCGCGTGGTAGGCCGGCTTGGAGCCCGGCGCCAGGCGGACCGGCGTCGCGCCGATCGCCTCGGCCATCCGCGCGAGCAGGTCGAGCGAGCTGGTCGTCGCCCTCGATCGCGACCGTGGCGCCGTGGAGCGCCGCGACGGCCCGCTCGAGATCGGCGAACGCGACGAGCGGGATGGAACGAGCCGACCTGCGTGCCGGCGGCCATCGCCGCCGCGAGGGCGTCGGCGCCGAGCAGGCCGCTCGTGTGGACCATCGCCTGGCCGCCGTACATGTGGAGACCGCCGGCGACCCGGCGGATCGCGTCGTCGGGGACGGCGAGGATGATCAGCTCGACCTCCTCGACGAGCGGCGTCGCATCGGCGAAGGCCCGGACGCCGGGGACGAGGCTCCGGAACCGGTCGCGCCGGCCGGCGTCCCGGCTCGCGACCGCGTGGATCGGCCAGCCGGCCCGGTCGAGGGCGACGCCGAGGGCCGTCCCGACGGCCCCTGCCCCGACGATCCCGATGACCGGCGGCTCGCCCGGCGCGCTCTGGCTGTGGGGGTGGTCGTGCGGATGCTCGTGCGTCGTGGTCCGGGTCGTCGCCGTGCGTCGCCCGGTCGGGTCGAGATCGATGCCCGGCGTCCTCGATCGCCCGGAGCGTCTCGCTCGCGGTCGTCGGCCGGTCGCGGTCGCGGCCGCCCCATGCCTTCATCGCCGGGCCCGGCGGCGGCGGTCGACGGGCGGTCGGCGGTACTCTTCCACGCAGCGAGTGTACCGACCGCACGACGGAGGATCCGTGCCGAGCTCCGATCCGTTCGGCGCCCGAGGCAGCCTCGGCGCCGGCCTTCCCGATGCCTATCCGGCTGGCCGCGCTCGGCGACCGGATCGACCTCGATCGCGCGCCGGTCACGCTGAAGATCCTGCTCGAGAACGTCCTCCGCCACGCCGGCGGCGGGATCGTCGAGCCGCGCGACGTCGAGACCCTCGCCTCGTGGCGGCCGGGCGTGGCGGCGGAGGCCGAGGTCCCGTTCATGCCCGCCCGGGTGATCCTCCAGGACTTCACCGGCGTGCCCGCGATCGTCGACCTCGCGGTCATGCGCGACGCGATGGCCGACCTCGGCGGCGATCCGGCGCTCGTCAACCCGCTCGTGCCGGCCGACCTCGTCATCGACCACTCGGTCCAGGTCGACCGGTTCGGGACGCCGGCCGCGTTCGCCTTCAACGTCGAGCGCGAGTACGAGCGCAACGGCGAGCGCTACCAGCTCCTGCGCTGGGCGCAGACGGCGTTCCGCGACCTGCGGGTCGTGCCGCCCGGGACCGGGATCGTCCACCAGGTCAACCTCGAGTTCCTCGCGACGGTCGTGACCGACGCCCCGGACGGCGCCGGCGGCCGGATCGCCTACCCGGACACGCTCGTCGGGACCGACTCGCACACGACGATGGTCAACGGCCTCGGCGTGCTCGGCTACGGCGTCGGCGGGATCGAGGCGGAGGCGGTCCTCCTCGGCCAGCCGCTCTACCAGCCGATGCCGCGGATCGTCGGCGTCCGGCTCCACGGCGAGCTGCCGCAGGGCTCGACCGCGACCGACCTCGTCCTCGTCGTGACCCAGCTGCTCCGCGCCCACGGCGTCGTCGGCGCGTTCGTCGAGTTCGCCGGCGACGGGCTGGCCGGCCTCGCCCTCGCCGACCGGGCGACGATCAGCAACATGAGCCCCGAGTTCGGGGCGACGTCGACGCTCTTCCCGATCGACGACGAGACGCTCGCCTACCTGCGGCTGACCGGCCGGACGGCCGATCGCGATCGCCCTCGTCGAGCGCTACGCGAAGGAGCAGGGCCTGTGGCGCGAGCCGGGGCCCGGGCCCGGACTTCGACGAGACGCTCGAGCTCGACCTCGCGACCGTCGACCCGTCGGTCGCCGGGCCGCGGCGGCCCCAGGATCGCGTGCCGCTGACCGGCGCTCCGCGAGAACTTCCGGTCGCAACTTCCCGAACGGGCTCGTCGCCCTCGACGATGCCGGCGTCGAGGCCCGCGACGCCCGAGGGCGGCCAGGTCGAGGAGTCGTCCGCCGAGTCGTTCCCGGCCAGCGATCCGCCGTCGTTCGCGGCCGACCGACGCCCGGACGAGGCGCGCCGGCGGCTCGAGCCGCGCCGGCCGGACGGGCGCGGTCGACGACGCCGTACTACCACGGCGTCACGATCGAGGTCGGCGGTCGGCGGGCGACGATCCGGACCGGCTCCGTCGCGATCGCCGCGATCACGTCGTGCACGAACACGTCGAACCCGACGGTGATGGTCGGCGCCGGGCTGCTCGCCCGGAATGCCGTCGCCCGCGGGCTGACCGTCCCGCCGACGGTCAAGACGTCGCTCGCGCCCGGCTCGAAGGTCGTCACCGCCTATCTCGAGGCGGCCGGGCTGATGGCGCCGCTCGAGCGGCTCGGGTTCGCCCTCGCCGGCTACGGCTGCACGACGTGCATCGGCAACTCCGGCCCGCTCGACGAGCCGATCGCGAACGCCGATCGAGGAGAACGACCTCGTCGTCGCGGCCGTCCTCTCGGGCAACCGCAACTTCGAGGGCCGGATCCATCCCCTCGCCCGGGCCAGCTACCTCGCCTCGCCGCCGCTCGTCGTCGCGTTCGCCCTCGCCGGGCGGGTCGACATCGACCTGACGACCGAGCCGCTCGGCACCGGATCGGACGGCCGGCCGGTCATGCTCGCGCGACATCTGGCCGTCGCCGGACGAGATCCGCACGGTCATCGGCAGCGCGATCGACCCGGAGCTGTTCCGCGCCACGTACGCGGTCGTCTTCGACGGCGACGACCGCTGGCGGGCCCTGCCGATCCCCGCCGGCGACCGGTACGACTGGAACCCCCGCTCGACGTACATCGCCAAGCCGCCGTTCTTCGACGGCCTCGCGGCGGAGCCCGCGCCGGTCACGGACATCGACGGCGCCCGGGCGCTCGTCGTCCTCGGCGACTCGATCACGACCGACCACATCTCGCCGGCCGGCTCGATCGCGTCCGTGGTCGCCGGCGGGCGAGTGGCTCCAGGAGCGCAACGTCGGCCCGCTCGAGTTCAACTCGTACGGCGCCCGGCGCGGCCACCACGAGGTGATGATGCGCGGCACGTTCGCGAACATCCGCCTCCGGAACGCCCTCGTCCCGGGCAAGGAGGGCCCGTACACGGTCCACCTGCCCGGACGGCGAGGAGCAGTTCATCTACGACGCGGCGATGCGCTACCGGCGCCGAGGGCACGCCGCTCGTCGTCGCTCGCCGGCCGCGAGTACGGCTCGCGGCTCGTCGCGCGACTGGGCGGCGAAGGGGACGATGCTGCTCGGGATCCGGGCGGTGATCGCCGAGAGCTACGAGCGGATCCACCGCTCGAACCTCGTGGGGATGGGCGTGCTGCCGCTCCAGTTCCTGCCCGGCGAGAGCGCCTCGTCGCTCGGGCCTCACGGGTCGCGAGACGTACGCGATCCACGGGCTCGGCCGAGGGACTCTCACGCCGCGGAAGCGGCTGACGGTCGTCGCGCGGGCGGATCCGGCCGACGGTGGCAGGGAGCGGCGGTTCGACGGCGATCGCCCGGCTCGACGGCCCGATCGACGTCGGCTACTACCAGCACGGCGGGATCCTGCCGGCGGTCCTCCGCCGGATCGCGCGAGCGAACGGGACCGCGTAGGCTTCCTGAACGACGGCGCCCCCGCCGTGTATCCCTGTCGAGCGCCGTCGGCGGACCGACGGCGCCCGAGGAGCCGCACCACGGACACCACGACGGACACCGACCGGCGCCGGACCGCTCGCGCCGGACGCCCTCGGACGCTCGACGACGCCGGTGCGACGCGCGCCAGCTCCGCGACGACCTGATCGGCGGCCGTCGGCCGGGCCGTCGTCGGCGCCGACGAGCCGTCCGCCTCGTCCTGACGGCGCTCCTCGCCGACGGCCACGTCCTCGTCGAGGACGTCCCGGGCACCGGCAAGACGCTCCTCGCCCGCGCGATCGCCCGGGCCCTGGACCTCCGGACGAACCGGATCCAGGGCACGCCGGACCTCCTCCCGGTCGACGTCACGGGATCCAGCCTGTACGAGGGCGGCTCGCTCCGGTTCGCGCCCGGGCCCGGTCTTCACGAACATCCTCCTCGTCGACGAGATCAACCGGGCCACGCCGCGGACCCAGGCCGCGCTGCTCGAGGCGATGCAGGAGCGGCAGGTCTCGATCGAGGGCACGACCCGGCCGCTGCCCGAGCCGTTCGTCGTCCTCGCGACGCAGAACCCGATCGAGTTCGAGGGCACCTTCGCCCTGCCCCAGGCCCAGCTCGACCGGTTCCTCGTCCGGATCCGGCTCGGCTATCCCGACGAGGTCGCGCGAGCGCACGATCGCCCGGCGCCACCAGGCCGCCGCCGAGCCGCTCGACCGGATCGAGCCGGTCGCCGACGCGCCCGCGGCTGCTCGCCCTCCGCGACGAGGTCCGCGGCGTCCGCGTCGCCGACGAGGTCGAGGCCTATCTCGTCGCGCTCGTCCGGGCGACCCGCTCCCACCCGGACCTCCAGCTCGGGGCCAGCCCGCGGGCGACGGTCGCGCTCTACCGCGCCGCCCAGGCGACGGCGCTCCTCGCAGGGCGCGCGTTCGTCCTGCCGGACGACGTGAAGGCGATCGCGCCGGCCGGTCCTCGCCCACCGGCTCGTCGTCGACCTCGACCGGAGCCTGCGCGGCGCGTCGGCCGAGGCCGCGCTGAGCTGCGATCCTCGACCGAGCGTCCCCGTGCCGCCGGTGACGGGCCGGCTGACCGAGCCATCGCCGCCGATGACCGGCACCGCGCTCCTCGCGATCCTCCTCCTCCTCGCGGGCGTCGTCACCGTCGTCCCGTGGCGGTCGATCCTCGCGATCGTCATCCTCCTGCTCGAGGTCGTCCGCGGCGGTCTGGGCCGCGAACGGGCTGCGCGGCCTGCGCTACACGCCGGACCCTGTCCCGCCACCGGATGACCTGGGGCGAGGAGATCCCGACGACCGATCGAGGTCTGGAACCGCAAGGGCCTGCCGCTCGCCTGGCTCACGGCCGGCGACGCGGCGAGCGCCGGGGTCACCGTCCGCGAGCGCGACGCTCGCGATCGGCGACGACGGCGGACCGGGTCCTGCGGAACGCCTGGACGCTCGCGCCGTTCGAGCGGGTCACCCGCCACTTCCACCTCGGCGCGACGCGGCGCGGCTCGTACGAGCTCGGCCCGGTCGATCTCGTCGTCGGCGACCTGTTCGCCCGCGAGGCGGCCGCCGAGCGCCGGCCGGACGTCGACCGCTTCCTCGTCCGGCCGCGGACCGTCGCGACCGACGTCCTCCAGCGCCGCGATCGCTGGGGCGGCGTCGACCGCGCCCTGGCCGGCCTGAGCGAGGATCCGTCGCGGTTCGCCGGGGTCCGCGAGTACGCGCCCGGCGATCCGGTCCGGCGGGTCCATGCCGCGGGCGAGCGCCCGCCTCGGCCGGCCGGTCGTGAAGGTGTTCGAGCCGTCGCGCGACCGGGAGGTCCTGATCGCGCTCGACGTCCAGACCCACGCCGGGCCCGATCTGGGACGCGCCACGCCCGACGACGAGGACGTCGAGTCGCTGTTCGTCGTCGCCGCGTCGCTCGCCCGGTCGCTGGCGGCCGAGCGGGCGTCGTTCGGGCTCGCCGCGGCCGGCTACCACGGGGCGGAGAGCCGGTTCGCGATCGTCGCCGCCGTCCGAGGCGCCCGGCCAGCTCGAGCGGATCCTCGACCTGCTCGCCCGCCTGTCGTCACACCCGTCGGCCGAGTTCGACCGGCTGCTCGCGGCCATCGTCCGGACGATCCGGCCGGGAACGACGATCGTCGTCGTCACCGCGCGCGATCCGTCGCCCGTACCTGCCCCACCTGCGCCGCCTCGAGCGAGCGGGCTGCCCGGTCGTCTGTCGTCGCCTGCGGCCCGAACGCGGCAGGCCGACGCGGCACGCGCGCGGGCGCCGGACTGGCCGCGCGGGTCGGCCGGCTCGACGGGCCGTGGCAGACGGCCGGGCACCTGTCGATCGTCGGGGCCACGCGAGGGACGAGCGGATGACCGCGTCGGACCGTTCCGCGCAGCTCGCTCGCGCGGATCGTGGAGCTGGCGCCCGTCGGTCTCGTGATCGTCGCCGAGGCGGCCTGGATCGCCGTCGTCGGGCGGGCTGATCCAGGAGTTCACGCTCCACGATCCGCAGCTCGGGATCGCCGAGCTCGCGCTCGTCGTGGCCAGCGGCGCGATCGCTCGCCCACGCCCTGATCCCGCGTCTCGGTCGTCGCTGGCCGCCCGTCGCCCTCGGACTCGTGATCGTCGCCGGTCTCGCTCGGGACGCTCGCGTCCGGCGCCGCGCGGGCAAGCCTCGCGGCCGGGATCGGGCCGGCGCTCGCCGCGCACCCGGCCGGGCTCCTCGCCGGGCTCGCGATGCTCCGCGGGTTCGCCCACGCTCGCCTGCCACTCGCCGAGGGCACGCTGACGCGACTGCTCGCGCTCGGCGTCCCCGGGCTCGCGTTCGCCGCCCTCTTCGGCGGGATGATCGCCGAGCCGTATCGCGGTCGCGGTTCCTCGCCGACACGCTCGTCGCCTCGATCGTGTTCGTCGGCTCGACCGTCCTCGCTCTCGCGTTCGCCCGGCTCGGCGCGATCGGCGACGACGCCGGGATCGACTGGCGTCGCAACCCGGCGTGGCTCGGCCTGACGCTCCTGCTGCTGATCGCGGCGATCGCCGGCGGCCCTGCCGCTCGCGGTCGTCGCCGGCACCGCGATCCCGATCCTCGTCGGGCTCGCTCTCGGCCCGATGCTGATCCTCGGTCTGGCATACGGCCTCGATCGGAAGGGCCGCCGGGTCCTCCTGATCTTCGCGCTCATCGTCGCGATCCTCGATCTCCGCGTCGCTCCTCGGCGGCAACGCACCCGCGGCGAGGCCGACCGCAGACGCCGACGCTGGGCATCCCGGATGGCGCGAACCCGGACGCCGACCGGATGCTGACGATCGGGCTCGGCGGCGCTGCTGGTCCTGATCGTCGTCGCGACCATCCTCGTCCTGATCGCGCTGTGGATGCGCCGAACGCACGGCCGCGAGGACGACGACCTCGACGAGACGCGGGTCGTCGACCGTGGCACGACCGAGGAGGCCTTCGGGCTCCGCCGACGGCTGCGGTTCCGGCGACGCACCGACCCGGACGGGGCGGTCGACGCGTACGTCGCGCTCCTCGCCGAGCTCGACGGTCACCCGCCGGTCCGGCGGGAGGCCGGCGAGACCCCGATGGAGCATGCCGCCCGTCTGCGGCGAGCGCGGCGCCCCGGCGCTGCGACTCGACCTGCTCGCGGCCGACTATGCGCTCGTCCGTGACGGCGGCCTGACCCTCTCCGCGCGGGAGGATCGGCGCGCGGTCGATCGCTGGCGGTCGCTCCGACGAAGCCTTCCCCGGTGGGCGCGCCAGCAGACCGATGCGGCCGAGGCCCTGGCCGAGATCGAGGCGCTTGCCGAAGAGTCCGCGCGGCACGCCCGCACGCGGTAGTCGAGCGGTGCGGCGTGGACGGCAACAGACCCGGGCACGACGGCCCGGGTCCGTGGATCGATCTGGTGGGCGATACTGGATTCGAACCAGTGACCCCGCGGATGTGAACCGCGTGCTCTAACCACTGAGCCAATCGCCCGAACGGCGGAGGGCCGCTCAGGGTCCGCCGACCGCGGTCGATCATACGCGGAGGCCCGGCCACCGGGCAATGACGGCCTCGGGCGCGACCCCGTCCACGACCACCAGCTTCTGTCGCCCCGTTGCGCCGGCGACGAGCCGGACGGCGCGACGCGGGACGTCGAGCTCCTCCGCGAGGAGACGCAGCAGCGACTGGTTCGCCGCCCCATCGATCGCCGGAGCCGCGACATGGGCGCGGAGGACGCCATCGACCACGCCGTCGACATGGTCCGACCCGGATCGAGGTGTCAATCGGACGGCGAAGCGGACGTCGGTGTCAGTCAGGACTCAGATCAATCGCAGGAGAACGGTCAGGACGATCAGCACGATCATCGGCGACAGGTCGATCGCGCCCGTGGACGGGAGCGCGCGTCGGACCGGAGCGAGGACCGGCTCGGTCGTCTGGAAGACGAAGGACGTGAGCTGGGAGCGGCCGCCCGGATCGACCCAGGACAGGACGACGCGTCCGAGGATCAGGAGCGTGAAGGCCAGCAGCGCGAGCTGGATCAGGTTCGCCAGGAACAGACCCACGGCCCGAGTCTACCAGCGATCCTGCGGCGGGCCGCCGGGTCAGTGGGGGTGCCCGTGGGCGCGCTCGCCGAACAGCGCGCGGCCGACGCGGACGATCGTGGCGCCCTCCTCCACCGCGACCTCGAAGTCGTCCGTCATGCCCATCGACAGGTCGGCTCCGAGCCCGGTCCAGCTTCGGCGGACACGGTCGGACAGCTCGCGCAGGCCGGCGAAGGTCGGCCGGGCGTCGTCGGGTCGCTCGACGAGGCGGCCGACCGTCATCAGGCCGCGCACCTCGAGGTGCTGGAGCCCGCGCAGCGCCGCGGCGGCCGAATCGAGCGCCTCGGGGACGAACCCGGACTTCGCGGGGTCGCGATCGACGTTGACCTGGAGCAGGATCGGCAGCGCGGCGGTCGGGACCGGACTCGCCGGCCAGGCGATCGAGGCGCTCCGCCAGCTCGACCGAGTCGACCGTCTCGATCAGGCTGAAGATCTGGAGCGCCCGCCGGGCCTTGTTCGACTGGAGCGGCCCGACCAGGTGCCACGCGGCGTCCGGGACTTCGGGCGCCTTCGACTCCGCCTCCTGGACGCGGTTCTCGCCGAGGATCGTCAGCCCGGCCTGCGACTGCGGCGCGAATCCGCTCGATCGGGACGGTCTTCGTGACCGCGACGAGCGTGACCCCCGCCGCATCGCGACCGGCCCGGGCGGAGGCGTGCTGCGATCCGCTCGAGGACGTGCTCCCGCGCGTGCTCGGATCGCGGCGAGGTCAGCCGGGTCGATCAGGCGGGCCCGCCGCCGGACGCTACTTCCGGCGAAGGAACGAGGGGATCTCGAGATCGTCCGCGTCGTAGGTGGTCGGGCGCTTGGCGGCGCGGGACGTCGCCGACGGTCCGTTGGACGCTGGACGGCGCCATCACCGCGGCGGCCGCGGCCTGGTCCGTGCGACCGGGATCGGCCGACCCGTTACCGGACTCCTGGCGCTGGCGCTCGAGCTCCTCGAGGAAGTCCCGCTCGCGCGGCGCCCGGATCGACGCGTCCGCGCCGGCCGGCTGGGCCGACTGGGCGTGGCGGGTGGACTCGCGCTTGCGGCTCCCGTCGAAGCCGGTGGCGATGACGGTGATCATCACCTCTTCGCCGAGCCGCTCGTTGAAGCTCGTCCCGAAGATGATGTTCGCCTCCGGGTCCGCGGCCGCGCGGATCTCCTCCGCCGCCTCGGTGACCTCGAACAGGCTGAGGTTCGCGGAGCCGGTGATGTTGAAGAGGATCCCCTGCGCGCCGGTGATGTTGACCTCGAGCAGCGGGCTGGCGATGGCCTGGCGGGCGGCCTCGACGGCGCGGTTCTCGCCGGTCGCCCGGCCGATCCCCATCAGCGCCGACCCGGCGTCCTTCATGATCGCCCGCACGTCCGCGAAGTCGAGGTTGATCAGCCCGGGCATCGTGATGATGTCGCTGATCCCCTGGACGCCCTGGCGGAGCACGTCGTCGACGACGCGGAAGGCGTCGATGATCGAGGTGTTCTTCTGGACGACGTCCTTCAGCCGGTCGTTCGGGATCGTGATCAGCGTGTCGACCTGGCCCTTGAGCTCCTCGGCCGCCTTCTCGGCGACGAGCTTGCGCTTGGCACCCTCGAAGGCGAACGGCTTCGTCACGACGCCGATCGTCAGCGCTCCGGCCTCCTTCGCGATCTGCGCGACGATCGGGGCGGCGCCGGAGCCCGTCCCGCCGCCGAGACCCGCGGTGATGAAGACCATGTCCGAGTCGGCGAGGGCCTCGGCGATCTTCTCGGAGTCCTCCTCCGCCGCGCGCGCACCGATCGCGCTGTCGCCGCCGGCCCCGAGGCCGCGGGTGATCTTGTCGCCGATCCGGATCTTGTGCGGCGCGTCCGACTGGAGGAGCGCCTGCGCATCCGTGTTGCAGGCGATGAACTCGACGCCCATCATCTCGGCCCGGATCATCCGGTTGACGGCGTTGCTTCCTCCGCCGCCGACGCCGATGACGCGGATCAGCGCGAAGTTCTCGGAATCGGACCGCAGCGGCATCGCCATCCTCCGGGGCTGGTCGTGGTTCGGTTGTGACGGTCGGGCCGACTCGGCGGGCGGCCGTCGGTGGTCTGCGCGGTGACCGCCGAACCTCGCCCGGGGGCAGGCCTCACGAGGGTCCGTCGGATTTGCCGGAGTCTACCACCGGCCTGTCCCGATCGGGAGTGCCGCGCCGAGAGCTCGGTGCGCCCGGTCGCCACGTGCTGCCGGAAGCCGCAATACGGCATTCACCCGATGGACAGTGCCCGCCGGCCGACTGCCAGCCTGCCCGACCCGGTACCGGCCTCGGTACCTCCGGTGGAGAGCGCGCGTGGGACTTCGAGAACGGGCACCCCGGGCCGCTGCGTCCGTGCTGCTCCTCGCCCTGGCGATCGGCGCCGCGGGGACGACCGGCATGTCGGCCGTGCTCGCGGTCGATCCGCCGGCGACCGTCGCGCTCAGCGGGAGCCTCCACGACGCCGCACGGCACGCCGCTGGCCGGCGTCCGCCTGGTGATCTCCGAGGAGGTGTCCCCGGACGGCGGCCTCGACCGGCTCCGAGGTCGTGACCGCGGCCGACGGGTCGTTCGCCGCGTCGATCTCCTCGTCGGAGGCGATCGACGCGCCCGCGGTCCTGACGATCCGGACCGTACCGGGCACGCAGGTCGTGGTCATCGGAGCGGCCTGCAGCCGGACCCTCGGGGTGTCGGTCGCGCACTCGCGAAGCCTGACGCCGGCGGGCACCACCGCACTCCCGGCGATCGACCTCGTCGCGGCGACGACCGTCCTCGGCGAGGTCTGCGGAACGACGGCCACGCCACACCCCGAGGCCGGGACCCACGCCGCCGCGCATGTGACCCCGCCGCCGACCGACACGAACCCGCCGGCTCACGCGGGGCCGTCGGAGCGCCTGGCCACGGCACTCCTCGTCGGGTTCGTCGTCGGCCTCGTGGCGGCCTTCCTGCTGCTCGTCCCGCGCCCCGGAGCGCGCCGCGACTGACCCGGCCGTCCGGATGACCGGGTCGCGTTGCCGCGGCTCAGCCCGGCAGGAAGCTCAGGACCACGGTCCGGTCGGGGTTGTCGGGATTCGGGTCGAGGAGGGCGATCGACTGCCAGGTCCCCAGCCCGATCTCGCCGGCGATGACCGGGACGGTGATCGACGGCGACGCCACGAGGGGCAGGACGTGGTCGGCGCCGTGACCGGCCGACCCGTGCCGGTGCCGCCAGCGGTCGTCTCGCGGCAGGAGCCGGTCGAGCGCGTCGAGCGCGTCGTCGTCGGACCCGGCCCCGAGCTCGAGGATCACGACGCCGGCCGTCGCGTGCGGGACGAAGACCGACAGCAGGCCATCCCGCCCGTCGGACGCCTCGGCGACGAACCGGCGACAGGCGCCCGTGAGATCGGTGAACCCCCGTTCCGTGCCGGTCCGGACGGTCAGCCGGACGTGGCTCACCCGATCGCCGCCGGAACCTGCGGCCGCCCTGCCCGCCATGCCCAGTCCCGGCGACCGGTGATCCCGTCCATGCTCATCGCCAGCTCGCCCGGGCCCACGTAGAACCAGCAGGTCGTCGGCCAGGTCAGCGGCCCGAGGGCGACCAGGCGGGTCAGGTCGCCCACGAGGTCGTCCGCCGTCGGTGGGCGTGGCACCGGCGGATCGGACGGCAGCGTGAACGGGCCCGGCTCCGCCGGGGTGGCCCGCCGGTCGCAGCCCTGGAGGACGAGCTCGAGCAAGGTCATCTTCAGGAGGAAGCGGGACAGCCGCGGATCGGCGATGCGCCGGCCGTCGAGGTCGCTCTCGACCCACACCCGCGGGTCGGCCAGGTCGTCGTCGGCGAGGGCGAAGCCCCAGAACACGTGACCCTGACGATCCTCGAGGAACCGGCCGAGACCCGCCACGGCATCGACCTCCGCGATCGACCGGAGCCGGTTCTGGCGGAACGCCCCGGGCCAGCCGGCGAGGGTCGCGAGACCGGCCGCGAGCGTCGACGGCAGACGGATCGACGGCGGCCCGGAGCGTGGGTCGCGGGACAGCCCCAGCCACCCGGCAAGCAGCGGGGTCAGGACGTCCGCGGGCGGCTCGAGCAGCAGGTCGATCGGGAACCGATCCTGGACCATGCGCGCGAACCTCCGGGTCAGGCCGGCGATCGCCCTCCAGTCGACGGAAGACGCTTCCGGCACGCCACGTCGCTAGGGGAAGATGCTCCGGAGCGCGTCCCGGAGCCGGCCGAACCCGCCCGATGCCGGCGCCGACTCGTAGCGCATCGGCTCGTCGGCGTCGATCGCCGAGGCGCCCCAGAGCAGCAGCCCGACCGCTGTCGAGTAGCCCGGGTTGAGGATCGTGTCGACGAGCCCGCCGATGCCGGTCGGGGCGGCGATCCGGACGGGGATCCCGAGGACCTCGCGACCCAGCTCCGCGGTGCCCGCGAGCTGCGCGCCGCCACCGGTCAGGATGATCCCGGCCGGCAGCATCCCGGCGCCGCCGCGGGCCATCTCGGCCCGCATCAGCTCGAACGTCTCGCGCATCCGGGCCTCGATGATCTCGCACGACCTCGCGGCGACGGATCGTCCGGCCGGCGTCCTCGCCGAGGACCGTGACGGTGATCTCCTCGTCGTCCTCGACCGCGTCGAGGTTGCACGTCCCGTGCGAGATCTTCAGCTCCTCGGCGACCTGGAGGCTCGTCTTCAGGCCGAGCGCGACGTCGTTCGTCACGTTGTTGCCGCCGATCGGCAGGACCGCCGTCCGGAACGGCGAGCCGTCGGCGAACATCGCGAGATCGATCGTCCCGGCGCCGATGTCGGCGACCGCGACGCCCGAGCTCCTTCTCGGTCTCGGACAGGACGCTGTCGGCCGAGGCGAGGGCGGAGGCGACGAGCTCGTCGATCTTCACGCCGGCCGCGTTGACGCACTTCGAGAGGTTCTGGACCGCCGTGGCGGCGCCGGTGACGATGTGGACCTCGACCTCGAGCCGGAGGGCGCTCATCCCGAGCGGGTCCTTCACGCCCTCCTGGCCGTCGACCTTGAAGCCCCGCCGCTCGACGTGGAGGACGACCTGGCTCGACGGGATCGAGACCGCCCGGGCGACCTCGACCGCCCGGTTGACGTCCTCGCGGCTGACCTCCTTGCGGGGACCGCTGACGGCGACCTGGCCGGGCGAGTTCAGGCTCTCGACGTGCTGTCCGCCGACGGAGACGAAGGCCCGGTCGATCTTCCAGCCCGACAGCCGCTCGGCCCGCTCGACGGACTCGGCGATCGAGCGGACCGTCTGGTCGATGTTGACGACGACGCCCTTCTTCAGCCCGGACGAGGGGACGGTCCCGTGGCCCATGATCGTCATCCGGCCGTCGCGGCTGACCTCGCCGATCAGCGTGCAGACCTTCGACGTGCCGACGTCGATCCCGACGAGGACCGCTTCTCTCTCCACGTTCGTCGTCCGTGCCTCCTGGTTAGACGAAGTGGCGCCGGATGAGCGCCACGTTGTTGAAGATCCGGATCCCGAAGGTGATCAGCGCCACCAGGTAGAGGTCGAGGCTGAGGCGGTCGCCGATGAAGGTGAGGATGACCGCCACGATCGCATTCGTGATGAACCCGCTGATGAAGATCCGATTGTCGTAGACGCCGTCGAGCTCGGCCCGGACGGCCCCGAGGACCGAGTCGAGCGCGGCGAGGATCGCCACGCCCGCGTATCGGGTGAACTCGAAGCCGACGTTGACGTTGAGGATGAGCCCGGCAAGCACGCCCAGCAGGAGACCCGCCAGGGGTAGGAACACGCCTCGCCGCCCTCTCTCCGGTGCGTTTCGGCAAGGCTACCCGACGCGCGGTCGGCCTGCCACGTTGTGCCACGCGCCCGGCCCTCCGGCCGTCGCCGCCGGCGAGGCTGGCGTCGCCGGCTGCGCCGACGACGAGGCCTCGCCTCTGGCGCAGCCTGCGGCCGGGCGCGGTCGCTCCCTCATGGACGGGGCGGGCGGTTGGCTTTGGTGTTGGCTTCGGGATGTAGGTGCCGTCGCGGTCGTCGCCGAGGACGACGCGTCTGGATCGTGTCCTCGCGGCCGGCGAGGAGGGCCGTGAGGAGCTGGACCTGGCCGGGGATCAGGGCCGGGCGTCCGCTGCTGCGGCCGTAGAAGCCGAAGACCGCCGACCAGCCCTTCGGCGCCGCTGTCGAGCGTGAATCCGTTCTCGTCGGTGACCACGACCCGCAGCGTTCGGGGCGTGGCTGCCGATCTGGCCCGGGGTGATCGACGCCGAGCCGCGTGGCCGCATCGAGGTCGACCGGATCGAGGACCGAGCGGATCCCGAGCGCGGCCGCGGCGGCTCGCTGGTCGGTCGACGACCGGCAGGGCGGCGACGCCCTCGGGGAGGCTTCGTCGCCGACGTCGGCGAAGACGAACCCGCCGTCGTCGACCGCGAAGCGATGCTCGCCCGACGGCCCAGACGACGACCGGCTTGCGCTCCTTGATCGCCGACCCGCAGGACGTCCGGCAGCCCGACGGTGACGGACGCGTCGCCGATCGAGGGGATCCCGAGGAGGCGCTCGACGATCGGCTCGGTCGTCGAGCCCGACGAGGTTCGTCCCGGGCGTCGACGGCGACCTGGTCGCGGATCGTGTCCGCCGGGGTGACGACGTTGCCGCTGATCTCGAGGCGGTCGAAGCCGACGGCGGACGTCGCCGCCAGCCCGTAGATCGCCCCCGCGGCGATCGAGCATCGCGAGGATCGCGCCGGCCCGGATCGGCGTCAGCCGCGTCGAGGCACGGCGGACGCGGGGCCGGCGCCGCGGCGTCCCGGCGGCCGAGCGGTAGCGGCGGGTCGTGGGCGAGGTCATCGCGGTGGTCCACGGTCGGGACGGTCGTCATCGCGGCAGGTCGGCCGGGCGGTAGGCGGCCGCCGACCCGGGCCGCGTGGCGCTCGAGCGCGAGGTCGACGACCCGGGCGCAGACGTCGCCGAACGTGTAGCCGCCGTCGGCGGGCATCGTCGGGAAGAGGCTGATCGGCGTGAAGCCCGGGATCGTGTTGATCTCCGAGAGGAACACCTCGTCGCCGCGGACGAGGAAGTCGATCCGGGCGAAGCCCTCCGCGCCGATCGCCCGATACGTGTCGCGGGCGATCTTCAGGATTGCGGCCCGCATCGGAGCCGGGATCTCGGCACGCGGTCGACGTCTCGGACAGGCCCGGCGTGTACTTCGCCGCGTAGTCGTAGAACTCGTGGCCGGCGAGGATCTCGCCCGGGTCCGTACAGCTCGAGCCGGGCGTGGTCGTTGCCGATCACGCTCACCTCGAGGTCGCGGGCACCGGCAAGGTATGCCTCCGCGAGTGCGACGCGGTCGTGGCGGAACGCCTCGTCGAGGGCCGCCGGGATCTCGGCCGGTTCGTGGACGAGGGTGATCCCGACCGATGAGCCGAGGCTCGCCGGCTTGACCATCAGCCGGCCGCGTCTCCGTCCCGCGCGCGAACGCCTCGAGCTCCGCCCGGACCGCGTCGGGTCGCGCTTCGCCAGCGCTCCGCCCGGACCTCGAGCCAGTCGACGACCGGCAGGCCGATCCCCCGGACGAGGCGCTTGAAGACCGCCTTGTCCATGCCGATCGCCGACGCCGTGACCCCGGATCCGGTGTAGGCCAGCCCGGCCGATTCCAGCAGCGCCTGGACGGTGCCGTCCTCGCCGAACGGACCGTGCAGGGCGATGAACACCAGCGGCAGCGGGTCCGCGCCGGCGAGGCGGTCGAGGGCCGCGCCGGCGGTCAGCGGTCCGTCCGCGCCGAGGGACGCACGGATCGTCGTAGGCGGCCGGCGACCGATCCCCGCGTCGATGATCGGCCGGGCAGCCACCACCACCGGCCGTCGAGGTCGATCAGCACCTCGCGGACCTCGTCGCCGCGATCGCGGAGGGCGTCGGCGATCGCCGTCCCCGACACGATCGAGACGTCGTGCTCGGCCGACGGGCCGCCGAGCAGGACGACGATCGGCGGATGCGGGACGAGCCCGCGTCACGAGGCGACCCCCGGCTGCCAGTCGCCGAGGAAGACGACCTCGGGCTCGAGTCGCACGCCCGTCGGCGGCCTCGACCGCGGCCGCGACCTCGTCGACGAGGCCTCGGACGTCGGCCGCCGTGCCCTTGCGGTCGTTGACGATGAAGTTGGCGTGCTTCTCCGAGACCGTCGCGCCGCCGCGGGTCCGGCCCTTCCAGCCGATCGCGTCGATCAGCCGCCCGGCGGAGTCCCCGGACGGATTGCGGAACGTCGAGCCGGCCGACGGGATCCCGAGCGGCTGGTGCTCGCGTCGCCAGCGACGGATCTCGTCGAGGCGCCCGGCGATGACCGCCGGATCCGCGGCCTCCAGCCGGAACGTGGCCGACAGGACGACCTCGTCGGCGTGCTTCAGCCGGCTGTCGCGGTACCGGAGGTCGAGCTCGGCGGCTGTCGAGCCTGGCCTCGCTGCCGTCGGCCAGGAGGACCTGGGCCGACTCGAGGACCGCGGCGACATCGCGGTCGTGGGCGCCGGCGTTGGCCCACACGGCGCCCCCGACCGTGCCGGGGATCGCCAGGCCGAACTCCAGGCCCGGTCAGGCCGGCCTTCTGGGTCTCGGTCGCCGCACGCGCCATCGGGACGCCGGATTCCGCGACGTAGAAGTGCCGTCGATCCGCGAGCCCTCGGCCCGGTTCTGGACGACGAGGCCGCGGATGCCCGCGTCGGCGATCACCACGTCGCTCCCCCGGCCGAGGAGCGTCAGCGGGATCCCCTGCGCGCGTGCGTAGCGGACGATGGCCCGCAGCTCGTGGATGTTGTGGACGGTCGCGAACAGGTCGGCCGGCCCGCCGACCCGCATCGTCGTGAACCGCGCGAGCGGCTCGTCGCGCGACGTCTTCACGCCGATCCGGCGCTGGATCGCGGTCCCGACGGCGGTGGCGTCGAACGACGCGGGCATCCGCCGTCACGCCGCGGCGCCCCGGGCGATCGCCTCGATCGCCTCGATCGACGGGGGCGGCCGGCGCTCCGCGAGGGCGAGGGTCAGGTCCGCGACCGCGTCGGCCGCGCCGGGCCGGCCCAGCGATGCGGGCCGCCGCCGCCATCGCCATGCGGACCGGCTCGTCGAACAGCAGGTCGGTCGCCGCGACGAGCGCGTCCGCGTCGAACGCCTCGTCCGGGATCACCCGGGCGGCGCCGGCCTCGGCGAGCGTTCGGGCGTTCGCGCCCTGGTGGGCGCCCGCGTGCGGATACGGGACGATGACCGACGGGATGCCGAGCGCCGTGACCTCGGCGAGCGTCGACGAGCCGGCCCGGCCGACGACGAGGTCGGTGGCGACGAGGGCGGCGAGCATGTCCTCGCGGAGGAACGGGAACGGCCGGTAGCGGGGACGCTGATCGGCGGGCAGGCGCTCGCGCTCGGCGAGCGCGGCGGCGTAGCCCGCTCTCGCCCGGCCACGTGGAGGACCTGGACCCGCTCGACGAGCCGCGGCAGCGCCGCGGACACCGCGGCGTTGAAGCGGCGGACGGCCTGCGAGCCGCCGAAGATCAGGACCGTCGGGAGATCCGCCGGGATCTCGAGCCGGGCCCGGGCGGCCGTCACGGCTGATCGCCGCCGACGTCGCGGATCGGCGTCCCGGTCACGTAGGTCCGGACGCCGGCGCGCGGCGAGTGCCCGGCCCGCCGCCTCGTAGGTGACCGCGAGGGCGTCGGCGAGACGCGCCGTGGCCCGGACCGCCCGGCCGGGGATCGCGTTGCCCTCCCAGAGGACGACCGGGATCCGGAGCGGCGCGGCGGCGAGGAGCGACGGGCATCGCCACGTAGCCGCCGGTCGTCAGGATCGCCGCCGGCCGCTCGGCCGCGAGGATCGCCGCCGCCTGCGGGACCGACACGGCGAGCCGGACGGGATCGAGGACCGTGTTGATCGAGCAGGTCGACCGTCCGGAGCGAGCGCAGCGCCAGCCGCCGGACGCGGATGCCCGCGTCCGCGGACGAGGTCGGCCTCGAGACCACGATGCCCGCCGAGCCAGACGAGGTCAGGCGCGATCGGACGATCGGGTCGCTCGCGGAGCGAGCGGGCCACGGCGAGGGCCGGGTAGATGTGCCCGCCCGTTCCGCCCCCCGCGATCAGCAGCCGCATCGTTCCACGTCCCTCGTACGACGGTCTCCCGCGAGATCGACAGCAGGATGCCGACGGCCGCGAGGCTGATGGTCAGCGACGAGCCGCCGGCGCTGATGAACGGCAGGGTGATGCCGGTCACGGGGATGAGCGCGACGACGACGCCGATGTTGATGAAGGCCTGGATGCACAGCCAGGCCGTGATGCCCGCCGCGAGCAGCGCCCCGAACGTGTCGGGGGCCGCCAGCGAGACGCGGATGCCAGAGTAGGCCAGAGCGACGAACAGGAGGATCACGATCCCGGCCCCGATGAGCCCGAACTCCTCGCCGATGATCGCGAAGATGTAGTCGTTGCTCGCGTTCGGGAGGAACAGGCCGCCGGCCAGGCGGCTCTCGCCGAGCCCGGCCCCGAGCAGCCCGCCCGAGACCCAGCGCGAGCAGGCCCTGGATCGTGTGGAAGCCGGTCCCGAGCGGGTCGGACCACGGGTCGAGCCAGGTCCGGATCCGGTCGAGCTGGTAGCCCCGCAGGCCGACCACGATCATCGCGCCGAGCGCGACGACGCCCATGATCGCGAGGTGGATCAGGCTCCCGCCGGCGACGAAGAACATCGTCAGCCCGGTCAGGCCGATGACCATCGTCGTCCCGAGGTCGGGCTCCTTGAAGACGAGGGCCGACGATCGGGGCGAGGATGATCAGGAACGGGATCGTCCCGGACCAGAAGCCCTTGATCCGCGTCCCGCGCTTCGCGAACCAGTGGGCGAGATAGACGATCAGCGCGAGCTTCGCGAACTCGGCCGGGTGGAGGGCCGGGAGCAGCGGCAGCTTCAGCCATCGGGCGGAGCCGCCGACGACGATGTTCAGGCTCGGGACGAAGACGAGGAGCGAGGAGGCCGAGGGCGATCGACGTACAGCGGGACCGAGACGAACCGGAGGTAGCGGTAGTCGACCCGCATCATCCCGGCCATCGCGACCAGCCCGAGCGCCGCCCAGCCGATCTGCGGCCCGACGATCGAGAGGGTGTCGTCCGTCGCGAGGTAGGCCTTCATCGCCGAGCTCGAGTAGACCATCAGGATGCCGATCGCGGTCAGGGCGACGACGATCACGAGGATCGCGTAGTCCGCCTGGTGCCGCTCCCGGACGAGCGCGGTGGCCTTCTGCCGGGCGGGCGTCCGGGGAGTCGTCCCGGCGGGATCGACCCGCTCCGCGCGGTCATCCGCCTCGATCGCGCGGCGCCGACCGAGGCCGACGGGCGCGCGTCGCCGAAGGGCGTCGGTCATCGAGTCCTCCCTCGCTCTCGCTCTCGCTCGGCGGCGATCGCGGCGACCGCCTCCTTGAACGCCCGTCCCCGGGCGGCGTAGTCGACGAACATGTCGAAGCTGGCGGCGGCCGGGCTGAGGAGCACGGTCGCGGGCGGGGACGCGCCAGCCGCGAGGCGCTCGCGGGCGATCCGCGTCGGCGGCCCGGACGGCCTCGTCGAGGCGTCGTTGCCCGCTCGCGTCCGGGCGAGACCGGCGGCGCGGAACCGGACCGCGAGCGTTCGGGCCGCTCTCGCCGATCAGCACCGCGGCGACCGCCCGCTCGGCGACGACGGGACCGCAGCGCCGACAGGTCGACGCCCTTGTCGCGGCCGCCGGCGATCAGGACGACCGGCGGATCGAACGCCCGGAGCGCGGCGATGACCGCGTCCGGCTGGGTCCCCTGCGAGTCGTTGACGAAGCGGACGCCGTCGACGACGGCGACGGTCTCGAGGCGGTGCTCGACGCCGGTGAAGGCGGCCGCCGCCCGGCGGATCGCGGCGGGTTCGATGCCGAAGTGGCGGGCGGTCGCCACGGCGGCCAGGGCGTTCGAGACGTTGTGGCGGCCGGGGATCGCGAGCTCGTCGACGCCGCCATGACGTCGATCCGTCCGTCGGCGACGATCCGTCCGTCGACGACGCCGACGCCGCCCGACCGCGGCGCAGCGAGCCCATACCAGACGACGCGCGCCCTCGCATCGCCGGCGTAGGCGGCGACCACCGGGTCGTCGGCGTTGAGGACCAGCGCGCCGGCCGGATCGACGAGCTCCGCGAGCCGGCGCTTCGCCGCGCGGTAGCCCTCGAGCGAGCCGTGGCGGTCGAGGTGGTCGGACGTGACGTTCGTGTAGACCGCGACCGTGGTGCCGCGCGACAGCGTCGGCAGCTGGAGCTCGCTCAGCTCGATCACGACGCGGTGGTCCGGTGTCAGCTCCGGCAGCCGCTCGACGAGCGGGATCCCGATGTTGCCGCCGAGCACGGCCGGATGCGTCGGGTCCTCGGCGAGGAGCGCGGCGATCAGCGACGACGTCGTCGTCTTGCCCTTCGTCCCGGTGACGCCGATCGTCGGCGCCGGGCAGAGGCGGAGGAACAGGTCCGCCTCCGAGACGAGCGCCGGTGCCGACCGGGTCGCCCGCCGCGTCGCGCTGCAACCAGCGCCCGCAGCGCGTCGCGGAGACGCGGCTCGGTCGTCGGGTAGTCCGGGTTGATCGAGGGCGAGGTCGTGACGAGCGCGGCGCCGTCCCAGGCCGTCGCCGGGTCGACGTCCGGGCCCGGCGACCAGCCGGACCGAGCGACCCTCGAGCGGCGTCGATCGCGTCGGTCAGCTCATCGGCCGGTCGGCCGTCGTAGATCGTCACGGCCGCGCCCGCGTCGAGCGAGGAACCGGGCGAGGGCGATCCCGCTCCGGGCGAAGCCCGAGGACCGTCACCGGCCGGCCGCGCAGCGCGCCGTCGCGGACTGCGTCGATCGTCAGGCGATCGAGGTCGATCGGTCGCTCGGTCGCCATCGTCGCGCTCACGCGAGCTTCTGGATCGAGGCGAGGAACAGCGTCACGCCGAGGAGCCCGGCGAGGATCCCGATGATCCAGAACCGGAGCGTGATCTTCTCCTCGTCCCAGCCGGCCAGCTCGAAGTGGTGGTGGATGCGGCGCCATCCGGAAGATCCGCTTGCCGCCGCTGAGCTTGAAGTAGCCGATCTGGATGATGTCCGACGCGGTCTCGATCACGAAGATCAGCCCGATCAGCGGCAGGACGAGGATCTGGCCGGTGATCAGGGCGATGACGGCCAGCGTGGCGCCCGAGCGACAGCGATCCCGAGTCGCCCATGAAGATCTGGGCCGGGTGGACGTTGAACCAGAGGAACCCCAGCAGCGCGCCGATGATCAGCGCGCAGAGGAACGCGAGGTTCGGCTGGGCCGGGACGTTCAGGAGTGCCGACGAGCAGGAACGCGACGAAGGCGAAGACGAGCGTGCCGCCGGCGAGGCCGTCGAGGCCGTCGGTGATGTTCACGCCGTTGCTCGCGGCGATGATCGCGAACGCCGCGAACAGGACGTAGACGACCGGGTCGATGTGGACCGCGCCGACGAACGGGACCGCGATCTGGTCGATCTGGTAGGTCCGCTGGATCAGGAACGCGGCGGCGAACGGCGAACACGACCTGCCAGAGGAGCTTCTGGCGGACGCGGATCCCCTCGCCGGTCTTCGCGTTCAGGTAGTCGTCGAAGGCGCCGAGCAGGCCGACCGCCGGCGAGCGCCCCGAGCGGCGCGAAGATGCCGCCCTCGGGCGGCCAGCGCAGGAGCAGGTAGAGGGCGAGGACGACGGCGATGATCAGGGCGCCGCCCATCGGTCGGCGTCCCGTGCTTGATGTGGTGGCTGCCCGGCTCCTCGATCCGGATCTGCTTCGTGAAGCCCGTCGCCCGGAGCAGTCGGATGTACGGCGGCATCAGGATCACGACGATCGCGAAGGCGAGCAGCAGGCCCTGGATCAGCTCGACGGTCATCGGGCGGGCGTCGTCCGGCCCGCCGAGGCCGACGACCAGCTCGTCGACGAGGACGTCGAGAGCGATCCCGCGCGACGCCTTGACGAGGACGACGTCGCCCGGCTCGAGGCTCTCGAGGAGGTGGGCTCGAGCCGCGTCGCGGTCGGCGACCGTCGAACGATCGCGTGGCCGCGCCATGCCGGCGGCGAGCGCCCCTGTGGCGATCTCCGCCGCGCCCGTCGCCGACGACGACGAGACGGTCGACGACCGCGGCGGCGGCCGCGCCGACCCGACGATGGCCGGCGTCGCTGCCCGTCGCCGAGCTCGAGCATCTCGCCGAGGACCGCGATCCGCCGGCCCGGCAGCCCGGACAGCAGCTCGAGCGCCGCGCTCGACCGACGCCGGGCGAGGCGTTGTAGCTGTCGTCGACGATCGTGACGCCGCCCGCCCGGATGAGCTGCGGCGCGATGCGGCGCGCTCCAGCCTGTCGCCAGCGCGTCGACGACGGCCTCGAGCGAGCAGGCCGGCCGCCGAGCCCGCCGCCGCGGTCGCCGCGAGCGCGTTGTGGACAGCGAGCCGGCCGAGGGTCGGGATCGACGACCGGATGCCGACCCGCGGCCGTGACGAGCGTCGAAGGCCATCCCGTCCGCGCCGCGCGACGCGACCGCCTCCGCGCGCACGTCGGCGTCCGGCGCGAAGCCGTAGGTCATCGCCCGCGCGCGCGTCCGGGTCGCCATCCGGCGGACCCGCTCGTCGTCGGCGTTGAGGATCGCGACCCCGTCGGACGGCAGCGCCTCGACGAGCTCGCCCTTCGCCCGCTCGATCGCCTCGATCGTCCCGATCCGCGACAGGTGGACCGGCTGGACCGCGGTCACGATCCCGATCTCGGGCCGGCCGATCCGGGCCAGGTCGGCGATCTCGCCGCCGACGTACATCCCCATCTCGAGGACGGCGGCGTGGTGCTCGGAGCGGAGCCGGAGGACCGTCAGCGGCAGCCCGATCTCGTTGTTCAGGTTGCCCTCGTTGCTTGAGCGTCGGCATCGCCGACGCCGAGGACCGTCGCGACCGCCTCCTTCGTCGAGGTCTTCGCGATCGAGCCCGGTGACCCCGACGACGAGCGGGTCGAACCGGGAGCGCCACGGCCGCTCGCGACCGCCTGGAGCGCCCGGAGCGGATCGTCGACGACCGACGATCGTCGCGTCGACGGTCGCGGGGTCGACGTCGTCCGGGCAGCCGCGGCGACGAGCACGCCCGCCGCGCCCGGCCGCGAGCGCCGCGGCGACGAAGCGATGGCCGTCGGTCCGCTCGCCGGGCAGGGCGACGAAGAGGTTGCCGGGCTCGACCTCGCGGGAATCGACGGCGCCGCCGAGGATCGGCCGATCGGATCGGGCGAGGAGGCATGCCGCCCGTCGCGGCGACGAGGTCGTCGGCGGTCAGCCCCCGATCGGGTCCGTCGGTCGGTCGGTGGCGACGGATCGCGGCGATCGGTCACGCGGCGGAGGGTCGCACAGGCACCGCTCACCGGGCCGCGGTCGTCGAGCTGGCCGACGTCCGAGCCGTCAGGGCAGGAGGTCCGGCGTCGTGATCGCGTCGTGGGCGATCCGCCGGAACAGCTCGAACGACATGACCGGCATCTCGAGCTGGCCGAGCTTGGCGATCGTGGGCGTTCCCTCCTCGATCCGGATCGCGACGAGCAGGTCCGGGTGGCCGGTCTGGCGGGCGATGTACCCGACGAACGAGTAGTTGAAGATGTTGTGCTTCCAGGCGCCGCGGCCGCCGTTCGCCCGCGGATCCCAGATCTGGGCGGTGCCGGTCTTGCCGCCGACGTCGTAGCCCGGGATCAGGGTCCGGTCGCGGTAGAACGGCACGGTCGACACGACGTGGTTCATCATCCCGATGAGGGTCTTCGACAGCGTCCGGCGTGGTCACCTGGCCCCGCGCGCGGGATCTCGCGGGCGTTCGAGCGCCGACCGCCTCCACGACGTGCGGCTGGATCAGCTGCCCGCCGTTCATCATCGCCGCGAAGGCCGTCGCGAGCTGGATCGGCGTGACCGCCACGCCCTGCCCGAACGACCCGTTCGCGAGGTCGATCTGGCGCCACGGCCGGATCGTCGGGTCGCGGACGATTCCGCCGACCTCGCCGGCGAGGTCGACCCCGGTCGGGCTGCCGAACCCGAACCGCGTCCACGTGCGAGTGGAGGATCGTCGCGGCCGTCTTCGTGCTCTTGTCGAGCGCCGATCGCGACCTTGGCCGCGACGACGTTGCGCGAGTAGGCGATCGCGTCCTCGAAGCGTCAGCCAGCCCATCGCCTTGTGGTCGGCGTCGTCGACGTGGGTCCGCCCGCCGTCGAGCCTGAGGATGCCGGTGTCCTTGATCTTCGTCTTCGTCGTCACCTCGCCCTTCTCGAGGGCCGCGACGGACGGTCAGCATCTTGAACACCGAGCCCGGCTCGTAGACGGAGCTGACGACCGGATCGATGAAGCGCGTCGGGTTGCTCGCCGCGATCGGCCGAGTAGTCGTTGCCGTCGTACGACGGGTAGGACGCCTCGGCGAGGATCTCGCCGGTGTACGGGTTCATCACGACCGCCGACACGGACTTCGCCCGGTCGGCGGCCCACGCGGCGAGGATCTCCTGCTCGACGGACGAGCTGGAGCCCGGCGTCGATCGTCAGGCGGAGGTCCTCGCCCGGCGTCCCCGGGTCCTCGACGACGGCGGTCTCGGGGATCTGGCGGGACGGCGACGTCCCGCTGGGCCTGGACGATCCTCGGCCGGCCCGCGAGCTGCTCCTGGTAGTACTGCTCGACGCCGTACTGGCCGACGCCGTCGCGGTTGACGAAGCCGAGGAGCTTCGCGGCGAGGGTCGTGTTCGGGGCGCCGCCGGGCTGCGGGTAGACGCGGACCGGCTCCGGCTCGAGCGCCAGGCCCTTCGAGCGTCCCGCCCGTGATCGCCGCCTGGATCTGGCCGGAGACCGTCGTGTCGAGGCCGTGGGCGAGGATCACGTACTTCCGCTCGGAGGTCTCGCGGTCGGTCAGCGTCTGGGCGTCGTCGCCGGTCAGGCCGAGGATCGTGACGAGGTCCGCGGCGACCTCGCGCGCGGGTGACGCACGTCGATCTCCGACGGCGTCGAGACGAGCCGCTGGCGCTCGATCGTCGTGGCGAGGACGACGACCCCGGTCCGGTCGTAGATGTCGCCGCGCCGGCTCGGGGTCTCCTCGCGCATCGTCGTCTGCTGGAGCGCCTCGTCCGACGAGGCGGTCGCGCTGGCCGACCTGCCAGTAGGCGAGGCGGGCGAGCAGCGCCGACCCGACCGTCGCGAAGACGATCAGCAGGAACAGCGAGCGGCGGCGCGAGTCGGTCCGACCCATCGGCGATCCGGCGATGGCCGTCAGTGGCCGCCGACGACGACGGGCGCCGACAGCTGGGTCAGGCCGGCGTCGATCGCGAGCTTCCGGATCGCGGGTTCCTGGCTGAGCCGGTTCAGGTCGGTCAGCAGCTCCTGCTTGCGGACGAGGAGCGCATCCCGCTCGGCGTTCAGCCGCTCGAGGTCGTAGCCGGTCGCCGAGACGCGCATCGTCTGGGCGAGCGAGAAGAACGCGAGGACGAACGCGACGACGATCGCGCCGAGCATGAACGGGAAGCGGTTCGCGCCGGCGCCGGGCGCGGACGGCGCCGCGGACGCGGCGCCGCGGCAGCGTCGGGACGTCGACGACTGCGGGAGCGCTGCGGCAGGAGCGGTGAGCGAGGGCGGGCCCCCGTGTAGACCGCCACCCGCTAGTCGCCGAGCACGAAGCGGAGGCGCGGTGCGCGCGGGTCGATGAACGCGAGCGGGTCGACCGGCGGGCGCGATCCCGAAGCCGTCGACGTCCGAGACCGTCGTCGGCCGGGTCGTGGCGCCGATCGGCCTGCCGCTCGTGGAGCTCGTGCTGGCGCCGGCCGTACGTCCGCCGACGGCTCGACTGATGACGCTTGCTCACGATGAGTCCTCCTCTCTCCGTGCTCGATGGATGGAAGTGTTCAGGCGGCCAGGCGCTCGGCGGCCCGCAGGCGGGCGCTCCGGGCGCGGGGGTTGGCGGCGATCTCGGTCGCCGTCGGGGTCAGCGACGGGTGGGTCACGAGGCGCAGGCGGGGGTTCTGGCCGCAGACGCAGACCGGCAGCTCGGGCGGGCAGGTGCAGCCCCGGCGCTCGGCGGCGATGAACCGCTTGACGATCCGGTCCTCGAGCGAGTGGTAGCTGAGGACGACGAGCCGGCCGCCGGGCCGCAGGAGGTCGACCGCGGCGGCGAGACCCGTCCTGGAGCGCGTCGAGCTCTTCGTTGACGGCGATCCGGAGCGCCTGGAAGACGCGCGTCGCGGGATGGATCCGGCGACGGACCCGCGGGTTGCCGGGCGCGACCCGCTCGACGAGCGCAGCCAGCTCCTCGGCGGTGGCGACCGGCGGCCGTCTGCCGCTCGGCGACGATCGCCCGGGCGATCCGCGGCGCCTGCGGCTCCTCGCCGTAGCGCCGGAAGAGCGCCGTGAGCTCGGCGGCGTCGAGCGTCGCGAGCAGCTCCGCGGCGGGGACGCCGCGCGACGTGTCGAAGCGCATGTCGAGCGGACCGCCGGTCCGGATGCCGAAGCCGCGCTCTGCGTCGGCCAGCTGGAAGCTCGACAGCCCGAGGTCGAAGAGGAGGCCGTCGACCGCGCCGAAGCCGGCATCCGGGGCGACGGTCCGCAGCTCGCGGAAGTTCGCCTGGCGGAGGACGAGACGATCGCCGAAGCGGGGCTGGAGGCGACCGGCGACTCTGGCGATGGCCGCCCCATCGGCGTCGAGGCCGAGGAGGCGGCCATCAGGCGTCGGTCGCCTCCAGGATCCGCTCGGTGTGCCCACCGCCGCCGAGCGTGGCATCGATCTGCAGGCTGCCGGGAGCCGGAGAGAGCATCGATCATGACCTCCTCCACCAGCACCGGCATGTGCCCTTCCTGCATCTCTCCTCCACCATTCGAACGATCGGATCCCGAGCGGACCCTGGAAGCGCATGTGGTCGTCCGCCGGCCCTCCGCCGGCGACCGTCGGCCTCAGATCCCGAGGCCCCCGATGGCCTCGGCGAGGGCGGCCGGATCCTCGAGGCTCCGGCGGTACGGCTCCCAGCGATCGGGAGCCCAGATCTCGGCGTGGTCGCGCGTGCCGACGACGACGGCCTCGGTCGTCGAGGCCGGCCATCTCCCGGAGGTAGCCCGGGATGAGGACGCGGCCCTGACCGTCGAGCGTCGTCTCGACGGCGCCGGCGAAGATGAACCGCTAGAACCGGCGAGCGCTCTCGTCGGTGATGGGCAGGGTCGCGACCTTCTCGGCGAGCGCGTCCCAGCCGGCCCGGGTGTGGATCGCCAGGCAGGCGTCGAGCCAGCGCGAGACGACGAGCCCCGCGTCCAGCTGGGCGCGGAACCGCGACGGGACGGCGAGCCGTCCCTTGTCGTCCACCGAGTGCCGGTACTCGCCGGTGAACACCTGACGGGTTTCCCCACTTCAGGGATGCGATGCCTGGTCGTGGCCTGCGTGGCTCAGGCCCAGGAGAGGACGTGCGTTCCCCCACTTTGGGCCACTTCACGCCACTTCCGGGCATCATAGCGCGCCCGAAGCCGCCCGTCAATGGGGAATCCGCACATCCGTCAGCAGGGCTCGGTCCCTCGGGTCCCGGCGCCGCCGCGCAGGCGTGCCCTGGTCAGGCTGGCCCGGGCGAGGCGGAGATGCGCCCTTGTCCGGAGCGAAGCGGAGGACGCAAGGCGCGTCGGCGGCCGTCCGACCGAGCCCACCTGGCCGGGCCAGGCCGGACCGCCGTCAGCGCGTCGGGGTCGGCATCCGCAGCTGGTCGCCGGCGTGGATCGGGATACGGAGCCGCGGGTTCATCTCCCGCACCCGGTTGTAGTCGACGCCGAACTAGTTCGCGATGCTGACGAGGTTGTCGCCGGAGCGGATGACGTAGATCCAGCAGTTGTCGGTCGACGGGCAGGGGTGAGGAGCGCGAACCGGTTGCTGCTCGGTCGTGGCGTCGGCGTCGGCGAGCTCGTCGGCCTCGGGGTCACCGCGGCGTCGCGAGGGTGCCGGCGCCGCCGACGGACTCGGCTCGATCGACGGTGAGACGCTCTCGCCCGCCGTCGGTGCGACCGATGGCACCGGGCTCCCGCCCGGTCGCCGGCGTCGGCGGAAGGCTGGCGGCGGCCGACCTGGGACGGTGCCGGTGTGGGAAGACCGAGGTCGAAGCCGCCGCGGACGGCGAGGAACGCGAACGACGCGGCGATCGAGGCGACGAAGATCAGCGCCGCGACGATCACGGCCGTCGAGACCGGCTCGCGTTTCGGCGGGACCGGCGAGTCACCGCCGAGCTGGAGCCGCGCGGAGATAGCGCGGGCAGTTGGTGTGCGCGGCGGTCAGGCAGACCAGCTCCTGCTGCCGCGCCGACTGGGGAACCGGGCTGCCGAGGGCGACGCAGCGGTGGGCCGGATCGACCGCGGGACATCGCCGGACCGAGCGCCTCGTCCGGGCCCTCGCGAGCCAGGTACGGGCAGATCGGGATCGCGTCGCGGGAAGCCGTCTGCGGGGCCGGACGGAACAGGGTCGGGCGTCCCGTCGACCGCGTCGTGGCGCGGTCCGGCCCGGCCTTTTCGCCCTCCTGCACGCACCCTCCGCGAACGCCCCCGCCGTGGACGGCGCGGAGTCTAGTACGTTTGGCATGTTGCCGTTCGACGCGGGACGGTGCTATCGTCCGCCGCCAGATCGGCCGTGGACCGATCGTCCCGTGCGAGGCATGCCACCCCCCATGGCTCTGCCGCTTCCGGTCGTGACCCAGGAGTCCGATCCGTATCGGCTCGCGCCGCAGCGAATCAAGCGCTGCACCTTCCGTCGCCTGATCCAGCTCGAGAGCGGCCCCGATCGGCTGTACGACGTCGAATGCCTGCTCCCGGACCGCCGCGTGCCGATCCCCCTCGGCCATCTCGACGCCGCGACGCCGATCTGCAACTCCTGTACGGCGCCACATACGTTCCGTCCCGACGAGGACTGAGACCCCCTCGCCGGGCCTGGCGCGTCCCCCCGGGGATCCGCTGTGGTGCCCGGGCGGTGCCATCGACGTGATCGGCACGGGTCGGCCGTCGTGGTGCCGAGTGGGCACCAGATCGCCCGATTCAGCGGGAATCCGGCTGATCGACGCCGCGACGACGGGCACTCGAGGGTCACCTCGTCGCATCTGCACCCGGGGAGCACCACTGGCATCACGTGGCACCGGCGGCACCCGGCGCGGGGCCGGCTCACGGTCTGTGTGTCAGCGAGGCCGTCTGTAAGCCGAGTTCTGTCGCGACGGCTTGCGCCGCCGCGGATGGCCATCCATCTGGGGCCGCCGGTTGCCCGACGGCTCATGCGGCCGACCCGAGGGCTGGGCAGCGCACCTCTCCCCCGACGGGTTGCCCCGAACGGGTTGCGCCCTCCTATTTGGCCTTGCTCCGGGTGGAGTTTGCCTCGTTTCACTCCGCCGCCGGCTTGCGCCCGCGGCGGCATCGTCACTGTGGCACTGGTCCTCGTCTCACGACGGACGGGCGTTACCCGCCACCCTGCGCTGCGGAGCTCGGACTTTCCTCACGCCGTTCACGGGGTTGCCCCCGACGTGGCGCGCGGCCATCCGACGGCCTCGCTGACGGCCGCATTCTAGCCCGGTCGCCGGACGACGACGGCCGGGCCACCCGCGGCGACGCGGTCGATCGCCTCGTTGCAGAGCGCGTCGGCGAGGGTGTTCTGGGCCCGCGGAACGTGGGCCGCCGACCAGCGGTCGAAGCCGCGGAGCGTCCGCCGGGAGGCCTCCCACAGCGGGATCAGCTTCGCGTCCTTCACCCGCCAGCGACCGGACAGCTGCTCGACGATCAGCTTCGAGTCCAGGAGCATCGCGACCTCGCGGGCGCCGAGCTCGGCGGCCAGCGCCAGCGCCCGGACGACCGCGGTGTACTCGGCGACGTTGTTCGTCTGGACCCCGAGGAACTCCGAGATCGTCGCGTCGGGCACGGCGCGTGGGTCGCGGGCGTCGGGTCGTGCGAGGTCGATCAGGGCCGCTCCCGCGGACGCCGGACCGGGGTTGCCGCGCGCCGCGCCGTCGGTCCGGACGACGTAGCCGCTCAGGTGGCGGTCCCGCCGTCCGCCGGACTGGTCGGCGGCTGCGTCGCGTCGTCTCCGGCCGGCGGCGCCGCCGCCGGGGTGGACGTGAGCACCGGCAGGGCCGTGCCCGCCGCGCCGCCGGATCGGTCGCCGCGAAGCTTCCGCCAGACCATCTGGATCGGGTCGTAGTGCTTGTCCGCGACGCGCTCCTTGAGCGGGATGATCGCGTTGTCGGTGATCTTGATGTGCTCCGGGCAGACCTCGGTGCAGCACTTCGTGATGTTGCAGAAGCCGAGGCCGCCATCGTCCTTCAGGTACGCCGTCCGATCGGCCTGGTCGGCCGGGTGCATCTCGAGCCCGGCCGACCGGACGAGGAACCGCGGCCCGATGAACGGCCGCTCGAGCTCGTGGTTCCGGAGGACGTGGCAGACGTCCTGGCAGAGGAAGCACTCGATGCACTTCCGGAACTCCTGGACCCGCTCGATGTCCTGCTGCTGCCAGCGCCAGTCCTCGACGGGGGTGTCGGTCGGCGGCGAGAACGGCGGGATCGACTTGTTGATCTCGTAGTTCCAGGACACGTCCGTGACGAGGTCCCGGATCAGCGGGAACGCTCGCATCGGTTCGACGGTGATCGGCTCGCTCGGGTCGAAGTCCGAGAGGCGCGTCTTGCAGGTCAGGCTCGGGCGGCCGTTGACCTCGGCGCTGCACGACCCGCATTTCGCGGCCTTGCAGTTCCAGCGGACCGCGAGGTCCGGTGCGGCGTGGGCCTGGATCCAGTGGAGGGCGTCGAGGACGACCATCCCCTCCTCCACCGGCACCTCGAACTCGGCGTAGGTGCCGGGCTCCCTGGGCGAGCCGCGGAAGACCCGCATCAGGATGTTCGGCATCAGGCTCCCCCTCCGGCCTCGGCGATCGTCCGGAGATCGTCGGGCATCGGGCTGAACGGACGAGGTCGTCACCGACATCGTCTCACCGTCGCGCCGGACGACGACGTTGAGCTTGCCCCACTTCGGTCTCGGTCGACGGATGGTCGAGGCGGCTGTGGGCGCCGCGGCTCTCCTTGCGCTTCAGGGCGCTCCGCGCGATCGCCTCGGAGATGTCGATCAGGTTGCGGAGCTCGAACACGAGGTTCCAGCCTGGGTTGTAGGCGCGCCCGCCGGTCGCGCGGAGGTCCTTCGCCCGGTCGCGGATGTCAGCGATCCTCTCGAGCGCCTCCTTGAGATCGGCCTTCGTCCGGAAGATCCCGACGAGCGACTGCATCGTCGCCTGGAGCTCCTCGCGGAGCCGGTACGGATCCGTCCCGTCGGACCGTGCCAGCGGCGCCTCGAGCTCGTCCTCGGCCGACCGGACCTGGCTCGGGTTCACGTACGGATCGTCGGCGACCGAGGCCGCATACGCGACGGCTCCGGCGCCGGCCCGCTGCCCGAAGACGAGCAGGTCCGACAGGGAGTTGCCGCCCAGCCGGTTCGCGCCGTGCATGCCGCCCGCCACCTCGCCGGCAGCGAACAGGCCGGGCACCGTCGTCGCGCCGTCCTCGGCGTTCGACCCGGATGCCGCCCATCACGTAGTGGGTCGTCGGCCCGACCTCCATCGGTCCGGCCGTGATGTCGACGTCGGCGAGCTCCTTGAACTGCTCGTACATCGAGGGCAGCTTGCGTCGGACGTGCTCGGCCGGCAGGTAGCTGATGTCGAGGAACACGCCGCCGTGCGGGCGAGCCACGGCCCTCCTTGACCTCGGTGTAGATCGCCCGGGCGACGTTGTCGCGCGTCGACAGCTCCGGCGGGCGGCGCGCATCGGTCTTCTGGGACGCGGAGAGCGCCTCGACCCACGTCCGGGCCTCCTCGTCGGTCGCCGCGTACTCGTGGCGGCGATCCTCGGGGAGGTAGTCCCACATGAACCGCTTGCCGTCCTTGTTGCGGAGGATGCCGCCCTCGCCCCGGACGGCCTCGGTCACGAGCAGCCCGCGGACGCCCGGCGGCCAGACCATCCCGGTCGGGTGGAACTGGACGAACTCCATGTCGATCAGCTCCGCGCCGGCCCGGAGCGCCAGCGCCTGGCCGTCGCCGGAGTACTCCCACGAGTTCGAGGTGATCTCGTAGGCCTTGCCGATCCCGCCCGTCGCGAGGATGACGGCCTTCGCCGGAAACAGGACCGGCATGCCGTCGACCCGCCGGTAGCCGAACGCCCCGGTGACGCCCGGCGGGGTTCGTCGTCAGGTGGGTGATCGTGTGCTCCATGTAGACGGTCATGCCCATCGCGACGGCCCGGTCCTGGAGGGTCCGGATCATCTCGAGCCCGGTCCGGTCGCCGACATGGGCGAGCCGCGGGTAGGAGTGCCCCCCGAACGGTCGCTGGAGGATCCGCCCGTCGCGCGTCCGGTCGAAGACCGCGCCCCACTGCTCCAGCTCGCGGACCCGCTCGGGTGCCTCGAGCGCATGGAGCTGGGCCATCCGCGACGTTGTTCAGCATCTTCCCGCCGACCATCGTGTCGCGGAAGTGGGTCTGCCAGCTAGTCGCGGTCGTCGACGTGGCGGAGGGCCGCGGCGACGCCGCCCTCGGCCATGACGGTGTGGGCCTTGCCGAGCAGCGACTTGCAGACGAGCCCGACCGAGCGCCCCGGACGCGGCCGCCTCGATCGCCGCCCGCAGCCCGGCCCCGCCGGCGCCGATGACGAGGACGTCGTGCTGGTGGCGGTCCGCGGAGCCGATCACAGGTGGATGGCCGGGTCCGTGATGACCCCCAGGGCGAGGAGCCGGACGTAGAGGTCCGCGAGGGTCACCGAGAGCAGGCTCGCCCAGGCCCAGGCCATGTGGTGGCGATTCAGCGCGGTCAGCCGCTGCCACAGCCCGTGGCGGACCTGCTGGCGACGGGTGCACGAGAAGCAGTCCATCCGCCCGCCGACGAAGTGGCGGGCCGAGTGGCACGACAGCGAGTACCCGGTCAGCAGGGTCACGTTGACGAAGAAGACCACGACCCCGAGCCCGATCCGGATCCCGCCCTGCGGGCTGTTGAAGATCGAGGAGATCGCGTCCACCCACAGGAAGAACAGCGGGATCGAACGCGAGGTACAGGAAGTAGCGGTGGATGTTCTGGAGGATGAACGGGAACGCCGTCTCCATCCGGTAGCCGCGATGGATCGTCGGCTCACCGACCGCGCAGCCCGGGCGGATCGGCGAAGTAGAACCGGTAGTAGGCCTTCCGGTAGTAGTAGCAGGTCGCCCGGAAGCCGAGCGGGATCCACAGGATCAGGAGTCGCGGGCTGATCCACGACGGCAGCCAGCCGGATGATCAGCGGCGAGAAGAGCGGCGAGAGGTAGCCGTCGACCTCGTAGGCGTCCCGAACAGCGGGCGTCCAGATGAGGCCGCTGACGAACAGGTACGTCGCGCAGATCGTGAAGACGATCCCCTGGACGCCGGGGCGACCCACCAGCGGTCGCGGCGGCGCGTCCGGCCGAGGCCCGGGCGGCGGTGCCGGCCGGCTTCAGGACGGTCGACGGGGTCGGCTGATCGTCTCCGGGCGGCGGTCATCGGCGCTACGGGTCAGCGGCCGCGGCGCCGGCGCGGCGAGCCGGTCGATGATCGCGTCGGCGAACTCGCTCGTGCCGGCGTCGCCGCCGAGGTCCGAGGTCGTCCGGCGGCCCTCGGCGATCACCGCCCGGAGCGCCGTCTCGACCCGCTCGGCGGCGTCCTGCTCGCCGAGGTGGCGGAGCATCAGGACGCCGCTGACAGGATCAGCGCGGTCGGGTTGGCCTTGTTCAGCCCGGCGTACTTCGGCGCGGAGCCGTGGACCGGCTCGAAGACCGCCGCCTCGGTGCCGATGTTCGCGCCCGGGCGCGACGCCGAGCCCGCCGACGAGGCCCGCGCAGAGGTCGCTGACGATGTCGCCGTAGAGGTTCGGGAGCACGAGCACGTCGTACAGGTCCGGCTTCTGGACGAGCTGCATGCACATGTTGTCGACGATCCGGTCCTCGAACTCGATCCGGCCGGCGTACGTCCGCGGCGACGGTCCGGCAGCTCTCGAGGAACAGCCCGTCGGAGAGCTTCATGATGTTCGCCTTGTGGACGGCGGTGACCTTGTGCCGGCCGTTGGCGACGGCGTAGTCGAACGCGAAGCGGGCGATCCGCTCCGACGCGGCGCGGGTGATGATCTTGATGCTCTCGGCCGCGTCCGGGCCGACCATGTGCTCGATCCCGGCGTAGAGGTCCTCGGTGTTCTCGCGGACGATCACGAGGTCGACGTCCTCGTAGCGGGTCATCGAGGCCCTGCATCGAGCGGGCCGGGCGGAGGTTCGCGTACAGCCCGAGCGTCTGGCGGAGCGTGACGTTGACGCTCCGGAACCCCGCCCCGACCGGCGTGGTGATCGGGCCCTTCAGGGCGACCCGGTTCCGGCGGATCGACTCGAGGACCGGCCTCCGGGAGCGGGGTGCCGTGCTCGGCCAGCTGGGCCTCGCCCGCCTCCTGGACCTCCCAGTCGAACGCCACGCCCGACGCGTCGAGCACGCGGCGGGTCGCCTCCGCCAGCTCCGGACCGATGCCGTCGCCGGGGATCAGGGTGACGCGGTGGGCCATGGTCGCGATTGTACCGACGGGGCGGGCAGGCCGACGGCCGGCTCACCGGTGGGCGAGCCGGCCGTCGAGGAGCGAGCGGGTCAGGGCGCAGGGTGCCAGACGCTGCCAGCGTGGCTGCCTCGGCGATGGGTGATGGGAGCTGAGTCCCCTCGGTCCGCGCCGGTGGTATCGAGCAGCCAGGTCGCTCCGTCGTCGTCGTAGTGGACGAGGACCTTGAGCCGTCCGGCGAGAAGTCGGACCTCGACCCGACTGTCCGCACTTTCTGCGGCATCGACCGGCCCGATCTCGACGACGCTGGCCACCGGTCGCCGGCGCGATCGCCAGCTGACTACTGGCCGGCGACGTAGCGTCACGAACACGAGCTGGGTGCCGTCCGGCGACCACGTCGGCTGGTCGTCGGCGCGCCCGGCGCTCACCGGCGGGATCGAATACGGGCACCGTGTCGATGCCCGTGTCGACATCGACGACGTGGATGACGCCCAGGCGCCGTCCGGGGTCCGGTAGGCGAGCTTGCGTGCCGTCGGGCGACAGGCTTGCTCAGTCGCCGTCGACCGGCGCGAGCGATCGTCCGGCAAGCCCTGGCCGTCAGCGCCGACGGCGTAGAAGCCGTTTCGCCGGCGTTGGTCCGCCACGGAAGACGATCTCCCGGTCTGCCGGGCCGGAACGCCACGTATTCGAGGCGGTCGGATCGCCGTGGACGTCGATCCGATCGGCGCGGCGGAGCCGTCGACCGCGAACGACCTGGATGGACGGGACCGTGCCGCCGACACTCGGACGGACACGGCGACCTGCGATCCGTCGCTGGACCACGGCGACGTTGTCGGAGCCAGATCCGCTTCCGTTCGTCCAGCGGCGCCGCGTCAGCGCCCGGACCCCGGTTCCGTCGGCGTTCGCGACCATGAGCATCGGCTCGAGCCGCCCAGCCACCATCGGCGATGGTCTCGTGTCCCGAAGGAAGACGACCTTCGTGCCGTCGGCGAGAGCACGGGCCGACGGTCGCCCGCCGCGCCGCGTGACCAGCGACGCGGTGGCGCCCGTCGCCGGATCCAGGGCGTGGATGTCGCTGATCGGATCCGCCGTACACGATCACGCCGTTCGCGCGCAGGTCCGAACGGCGGCGGGAGCGGACGCTGCCGAGAGCCGACGCCAGCGCGGCGGCCACGCCGATGAGCGATCACGAGGGCGAGGATCACGAGCAGCATCCAGGCGACCCTCGGGACCGGGGCTGAAGCGAAGCGTTGTCTGCACGGGGAGCCACCTTTCGAGGCTCGACCATGCCGGCCGCTGGCGCTCGGTCCGCGTCCGGCGCAGGACCGCATCGAGGGTGTCGGGCACGTGGTGCTCGGCATCCCCGTGAAGCCACGCGGACACGGTCGGGCGCGAAGTCGTCGTCGCGATTCATGCGGTTCATGCGGGCGGTCCGATCGCAACGGCGGGCCCGGGCCGGGCGTCGGCGTCGAGCGCCGCCCGCATCGACCGGAGCCCGCGGTACAGGCGGGACTTGGCGGTGCCCAACGGGATCCGCAGGGTCGCGGCGACCTCCGGCAGCGGCAGGTCGAGGTAGAGATGCAGCACGATGACCGCCCGCTCCTCGGGCACGAGACGGCGGAAGCCGCGCTCGAGCTGGTCGCGGTCGGCGATCGGCCGACATGTCGTCGGCGAGGAAGGGCAGGTTCAGGTCGGTCATGTCGACGTCGACCTCGAACGGCCGACGGCGGACGCGCCGGATCTCGTCGATGCAGGCGTTCACCAGCAATCGATGGACCCAGGCGTCGAACCGATCGGGATCGCGCAGCGTGGGCAGATCACGCCAGGCACGGACGAGGGCGTTCTGGACGGCGTCCGACGCCCGGTCCCGATCCCGGAGCATGAGCCAGGCGGTCGCGCTGAGGCGGGAGATCGCGGCGCCTGCCAGCACGGCGAAGGCGTCATGATCGCCCTTCCGCGCTCGCACCACGAGGTCTCGCGTCATCACGCCCTCAGGCGGCGGCGCGACTCGGATGGCCGCGCTCACCGAGTATGGCGTCCGGCTCGAGCCCGCCGGCTTCAACTCGCTTCGCATGGCCGGGTCACCAGGTGGAGCACGCGAAAGGGCCGACCCGCCGTGGGGCGGGCCGGCCATGTCCATGGAGGAGTGGGCGAAGGTGGTTCCGGACGATCAGGGCCAGATCGGCTGCCAGGCGTACGGCCCCGCCGGAGCGTCGAGGCCGATCGACAGCGGGATCCTGGTCGTGACCCCGTCTGGGCCATCGAGCCGCGTCACGAGCAGGGCGCCGGTGACGATGTCGACGGCCATGAGCTCTTGGCCGTCCGGCGACCAGACGGCATGGGAACAGACGGACTGGCCGGCCGGACCCGTGTACTCCGTGCATGAGCCGGCCGCGTTCGGCGCGAACTTGACCAGCTGGTCGACGTTGGCCGCAAGGATGGAGCTCGTGGTCGAAACCTGGACGCAGCAGGTGGCGATCCGGCTACCGTCGGGCGACCAGGACGGCCAGAACCCGGTTCCGACGTTGTGGTCGATGTCCGTCGCAAGGTCGTAGACGTGGAGGACCAATGCGCCCGCCAGCAACGTCTCGTACGCGATCAGGTGGACCGCCGGGTCCGGCGAGAAGGTCGGTCCCCCGGCGTCGCCGACGCTCACGGGCTTGGTCTTGAGCGCCTGGAGGGCAGACCCATCGGTCCGCATGACGTACAGGACGCCGGCTTCGCTCTGAGCTCCGGGAGCAGTTGGATCCTCCGGATATGCGGCGAACGCGATCAGGGAGCCGTCCGGTGAGAAGCTTGGTCGCCAGATCGCCTCGGTCGTCCCCGTCGCGTCGGTCGAACCCAGGGTGTTCGGCGTCCGATCCTTCGTGGAGCTGCCGTCGGTCGCGGCGACGAACAGACGGTCCTTTCCTCCCGAGAAGCCGACGAACGCGATGAGGCTGCCGTCCGGCGACCACGTCGGCCCCTCGTCCTGCACGTCGACGGCGGCGGGCGAGATGTCGATGACCGACTGGTCCGACAGTCGCCGGATCTCGAACCCGACCGTTGGACTCGTCCGCTTGTAGGCGATCCGCGTGCCGTCCGGGGAGATCGAGATGCCCGGCGTCCCTCCCGGGATCGAACCGATCTGTTGCGGATCCGCGCCATTTGCCGCATAGGTCATCAGTGCGCCTGACGCGTCCACTGCCACGATCCGCCCGTTCGTCGCGAGCCCGTAATGGACGAGGGGCTGGTCGTGATGGGAGCCGACGAACACCGCCAGGCCGACGAGCGCGGCGACAAGGGCCGCGACGAGGAACAGGACGAGCATCGGACGTGGGGCCGCGAGCCGGCCCCCGAAGGTCGTCGTTGTCATGGGAAGCCACCTTCCGGGGCTCGACCACCACGGTCGCTGCCGCGTCGCCGCCGTCCGCACCAGCACCTCGCCGAGGTGGTCGGGCACGCGGTGCTCGGCATCCTCGCGGAGCCATTCGTGGAGGTCCCGGCCGAACGATGTCGTTGGCGGTCATGCCGGTCGGCCCTCCACGGGTGCCGGGCCTGGTCGCGCGTCGGCCTCGAGGGCCGAGCGCATCAGGCCGAGCGCCCGGTGCAGACGAGACTTCGCCGTCCCGAGGGGGATCCCCAGGCTGGCGGCGACAGCAGGCAATGGGAGGTCGAGGTAGTGATGAAGGACGATCACGGCCCGCATCTCCGGCTCCAGCCGGAGGAAGCCGCGCTCGATCTGGTCGCGATCGGCGATCGTCATCTCGACGCTACCGACCGAAGGAAAGGCAATCTCGGTGAGCTCGACGTCGACCCGGTGACGGCGAAGCCGGCGCGCCTCATCGATGCAGGCGCGGACGACGATTCTGTTCAACCAGGCGTCGAAGCGATCCGGGTCGCGAAGCGTGGGCAGATCACGCCAGGCTCGGACGAGTCCGTTCTGCACGGCGTCCATCGCCTGGTCCGCGTCCCGGAGGATGAGCCAGGCAGCGGAATCCAGCCGGGAGATCGCGGCGCCTGCCAGCTCGGAAAAGGCGTCATGATCGCCCTTCCGCGCTCGCTCCACGAGTTCTCGCTGCATCTCGCCCCTCGGCGTCCGGCGGGCCGATCGGCCGCGCTCGAGGAGTATGGCGAGGCGGAGGGCGCGGACCGTTCCCGAATCGCTCTCGGGTCCGGCCGACGCGTTACCATCGACGGCCCGAGTCGCGTCCCTTCGGAGCCTGCCCGCGTGAAGATCCAGGAAGCCGACGCCAAGTCCCTGCTCGTCGCCCAGGGCCTGCCCGTTCCGCCATGGGAGGTCGCGACCACCGCGGCGGACGCCCGCGCGGCCGCCGAGCGGTTCTTCGCCGCGGGTGCGCCGCAGGTCGTCATCAAGGCGCAGGTCCTCGTGGGCGGCCGCGGCAAGGCCGGCGGCGTGAAGCTCGCCGGGTTCGCCGAGCAGGCCGAGCTCGTCGCCCAGTCGATCCTCGACCTCGAGATCAAGGGGATCCCGGTCCGGAAGGTCCTCGTCGGACCGGCGGCCGACATCGTCAAGGAGTACTACCTGTCCGCGGTGCTCGACCGGGCCGGGCGGCAGATCCTGCTCATGGGCTCCGCCGAGGGCGGCGTCGAGATCGAGCAGGTCGCCGCGGACCGACCTGATGCGATCGTCACGATCCCCGCCGACCCCTTCCAGGGGCTCCTGCCGTACCAGGCCCGGGAGATGGCCTTCCGGCTGGGCCTCGGCGCGCACCTCAAGGATGCGGTCGCGATCGCGATCGGTCTCGTCCGGACGATGCACGCCTACGACGCGGACCTCGTCGAGATCAACCCGCTTGCGATCGTCCGCGAGACCGGGGTCGACGGGCTCGTGACCGAGCGTCTCCAGTGCCTCGACGCGAAGATCACCCTCGATGATTCAGCGCTGGATCGGCACCCCGGCCTCGAGGACCTGCGCGACCCCGACGACGAGGACCCGACCGACCGTGCGGCGCGCGAGGCGGGCCTGACGTTCATCAAGCTCGACGGCACGATCGGCTGCATGGTCAACGGCGCCGGTCTCGCGATGACGACGATGGACCTCGTCAAGCGCGCCGGCGGCGAGCCGGCGAACTTTCTCGACATCGGCGGTGGGGCGCGCGCCGACAAGGTCGCTGCCGCGATGCGGCTGATCCTCGCCGACCCGAAGGTGAACGCGATCCTCGTCAACATCTTCGGGGGGATCACCCGCGGCGACGAGGTGGCGCGCGGCCTGATCGAGGCGCGTGGCCAGCAGGAGCGGGATGTCCCGATGGTCGTCCGGATCGTCGGGACGAATGCCGCGGAGGCGGCGGTGCTCCTCGAGGAGGCGCACTTCGACACGGCGGCGACGCTCGACGACGCCGCGGCCCAGGCGGTGGCGGCGTCCCGTGGAGCCGTCGCGTGAGCATCCTGATCGACAAGACGAGCCGGGTCGTCGTCCACGGCCTGACCGGCCGTGAAGGCTCGTTCCACGGCCAGGCCATGCTCGACTACGGCACCCGGGTCGTGGCCGGGATGACGCCCGGCAAGGGCGGCCAGACGGCGCTCGACGGGAAGGTGCCGGTGTTCGACACCGTCGCCGACGCGGTGCGCGAGACCGGCGCCGACACCTCCTGCATCTTCGTCCCGGCTGTGGGCGCCCCGGACGCGGTCATGGAGGCGGCGGCGGCGGGCATCCAGACGATCTTCTGCATCACCGAGGGGATCCCGGCTCTCGACATGATCCCGGCGGTCGAGCGCGTCCGCGCCGCGGGCGCCCGCCTCATCGGCCCGAACTGTCCCGGCGCGACGTCGCCGGGACGCGCAAAGGTCGGGATCATCCCGGGTTCGATCCATCGCGAGGGTCGGGTCGGAGTCGTCTCGCGATCCGGCACGCTCACATACGAAGCGGTTCAGGCGATGACCGACGCAGGGATCGGGCAGTCGACCTGTGTCGGGATCGGGGGCGACCCGATCATCGGCACGACGTTCCTCGAGATCCTCCAGCTCTTCGCGGCGGACCCCGAGACCGAGGCGGTCGTCCTGATCGGTGAGATCGGTGGCGCGGCGGAGGAGACGGCGGCGGCGTGGGCGGCGGAGCACCTGCGCGACGTGCCGAAGGTTGCGTTCATCGCTGGACGGACCGCCCCCGAAGGCAAGCGGATGGGCCATGCGGGCGCGATCATCTCCGGCGGTGCTGGGACGGCGGCCTCGAAGGTCGCGGCCCTCGAAGCTGCCGGGTTCCGCGTCGCCGGCTCGCCGACCGAGCTCCCGCAGCTGCTCCGCGACGCCGGGCATCGAGGCTGACGCCGATGCGCCTCGCCGACGTCCAGTTCCTGGTCGGGTTCGACCGCTGGGCGACGGGCCGGATCCTCGACGCGCTGGAGCGTGGGGACGGCATCGATCCGAGGACGTGGGCGGCGCCCAACATGGTCGATGAGCGGGGTCTCGGGGCGATCCTCATCCACCACCTCGGGGCAACGCAGCGCTGGCGGACCGGTCTCGCGGGGCTCGGCGGCGCGCCGTCCCGGCCCGAGAAGCTCGCGTTGCCCGAGCCGGCATGGCTCCGGGCGGCCTGGGAGGAGGAGTGGTCGGCCTGGGACGGCTGGCTCCGCACCCTCGACGACGACTGGCTCGCCCGCGTCGACGATGGCGTCGCCTACTGGCAGATGCTTGCCCACGTCGTCAACCATGGAACCCAGCACCGCTCGGAGGCTGCGGCGCTCCTGACCGCAGTCGACCGGTCGCCCGGCGACCTCGACATGATCGACTTCGCGGAGGCGCAGGCGAAGGCGCTCGGGGAGCCGGGAACCGCAGGCGTCGGATGAGCGCCCTCATGGACCTGATCGCGGGCGACGAGCGGTCGATCCTGCTCGCGATCTCCGTGGATGACTGGGCGGGGTTCGACGATCCGTCTCGGTTCGACGCCCACCTGTCGCTCGGCGGTGGCCTGGATCCCACCTGGCTCGATCTGTTCTCGGAGGCGGTCCGGGGCACGACCGGTGGCGACGCGCCGAGCGACTTCCTCGACGCCCGCCGGGAGCTGGACGGAGCCGGCGATGGCGGCGACCGAGTGCTCGAGCGGGTCGACCCGGGCTGGGTCGGCGCGATCGCCCGGCTGGCCGACCAGCACGTCGACGCGGTCGCGGGCCGCTGGATCGACCTCGTCGAAGAGGAGCTCGGGATGCTGCCGCGCGAGGAGAAGCCCTGGATCCGGCAGCTCGCCGGCGACATCGTCGCGTTCTGCCGGGCCGCCGATCGCGCTCCGGACGTGCTGTTCGCCTGGTCGCTGTGAGGGATCGATGGCCACGTTCGACGAACGGGCGAGGGACTGGGACACGCCCGAGCGGATCGCGCGAGCCGTCGAGCTTGCCGAGGCGATCCGATCGGCGATCCCACTGGCACGGACGGACCGTCTGATCGACATCGGTTCGGGCACGGGACTGCTCGGACTGGCCCTGGCGGAAGACGTCGGCTCGGTCGTCCTCGCCGACCCGTCGGCCGGGATGATCGAGGTCGCGACCGAAAAGCTGCGCGATGGCGCCTTCGCGGGCACGACCGCCGTCCGTCTCGACCTGGTCGCGGATCCGCCGCCGGCGGAGCCGTTCGACGTCGCAGTGTCGTCGCTCGTCCTGCACCACATCGAGGACACGGCCGCCGCGCTCGCCGCGGTCCGACGGCTCGTCCGGGTCGGCGGCTGGATCGCGCTCGCCGATCTCGACACGGAGGACGGCACGTTCCACAGCGCGGAGCAGGCGGGGATCCATCATCACGGGTTCGACCGCTCGGCGATCGAGTCGCTGGCACGGGCAGCCGGCTTCGTCGACGTCTCGACCCGAACGGCGACGACGCTGAACGAGAGCGAAGGCGGTCGGTTCCCGGTGTTCCTCCTGATCGGCCGCGGTGGGGCGGCGTCTGCCGCGAGTCAGTAGCCGAGGCTTTTCCAGGATGGACCGCCCGGAGCCTCGATCAGCTCGACCAGGACCCCGTGGCAGGACCGCGGGTGGATGAACGCCACCGGTCCCTCGGCGCCCCGCCGCGGGGCGCTGTCGATCAGCTCGAGCCCGTCGATCTCGAGGTGGAGCAACGTCTCGGCGAGGTTCGGGACCTCGAAGCAGACGTGGTGGAAGCCCTCTCCCTTGCTCTCGAGGAACCGGGCGACGCCCGTCGTGTCATCGGTCGGCTCGACAAGCTCCACCTTCGACTCGCCGACGGCGCAGGAAGGCGATCCGGACCCGATCCTGGGCGACCTCCATCACCTCCTCGATCGGGAGCCCGAGCGTGTCGTGCCAGAACCGGCCGGCCTCGTCGATCGAGCGGACGATCAGCGCGACGTGATGGACCTTGCCGAGGCCGCGGAGCCGCGGCGGAACCCGATCGACGCGAGACGGCATGGCGCTCCCCTCAGATGGTGATCAGCTCGCGATGGACGCCGAAGGCGCTCCGCAGCCGGTCGCTGATCTCACCGACCGTGGCGTGGGCCTTGACGGCGTCGATGATCAACGGGAGCAGGTTGTCGGTGCCACGTGCGGCCGCCTCCAGCCGATCGAGCGCCGTGCCCCACGTCACCGCATCCCGCTCGGCGCGGACGCGCCGGACTCGCTCCACCTGGCGCCGCTCCCCCGCGGGGTCGATCCGCTGGATCGGCGCCTTCGCCGCGCCCGAGGCGTCGTCGCGGAACTTGTTGACGCCGACGACGACGAGGTCGCCGCGCTCGATCGCCTGTTGGACCCGGTACGCGGACTCCTGGATCTGGCGCTGCTGGAAGCCGGCCTCGATCGCGGCGAGCGTGCCGCCCATGGCGTCGATCTCGTCGAGGTACTCCCGTGCGGCCCGCTCGAGCTCGGTGGTCAGCGTCTCGACGAAATACGAGCCGGCAAGCGGATCGGGTGTCTCGGTCACGCCGCTCTCGTGGGCGAGGATCTGCTGCGTCCGCAGGGCGAGGCGGGCCGACGCCTCGGTCGGGAGGGCGAGCGCCTCGTCGCGCGCGTTCGTGTGGAGGCTCTGGGCGCCGCCGAGCACCGCCGCGAGGGCCTGGACGGTCGTCCGGACGACGTTGTTGTCGATCGATTGGGCGGTGAGGCTGGAGCCGGCCGTCTGGACGTGGAACCGGCACGCCATCGAACGTTCGTTCGATGATCCGAAGCGATCCTGCACGATCCGGCTCCACAGGCGACGAGCCGCCCGGAACTTCGCGACCTCCTCGAACAGCTCGGACCAGGCGGCGAAGAAGAAGCTCAGGCGGGGAGCGAACTCGTCGATGTGGAGGCCGCGGGCAACGGCCGCCTCGCAGTAGGCGATCGCGTCCGCAAGCGTGAACGCCAGCTCCTGGGCGGCGGTCGCCCCGGCCTCGCGCATGTGGTAGCCCGAGATCGAGATCGTGTTCCAGCGTGGCAGCTCGCGCGCGCAGAACTCGAAGATGTCGGTCACGAGGCGCATCGAGGTTGCCGGCGGATAGATCCAGGTGCCGCGGGCGATGTACTCCTTCAGGATGTCGTTCTGGGTCGTGCCCGCGATCCGGTCCCGGGCCACCCCCTGCCCCTCGGCCGCGGCGACGTACAGCGCCAGGAGGATCGGCGCGGTCGCGTTGATCGTCATCGAGGTGCTGACCTCGCCGAGCGGCAGTCCCGCGAGGAGGATCTCCATGTCGGCCAGGCTGCTGATCGGCACCCCGACCCGGCCCACCTCCCCGGCCGCCTCCGGCGCGTCGGAGTCGTAGCCCATCTGGGTCGGCAGGTCGAAGGCGACCGAGAGCCCCGTCTGCCCTTGCTCCAGGAGGTACCGGAAGCGCTGGTTCGTCTCCTCGGCCGTGGCGAAGCCGGCGTACTGGCGCATCGTCCAGAAGCGGCTGCGGTACATCGTCGGCTGGACACCTCGGGTGTACGGCGGTTCACCGGGGAAGCCCAGGTCGCGCTCCGGGTCGAAGCCGATCGCCGCCAGGTCCGCCGCGGTGTAAAGGTCGGCGATCTCGAGATCCGAGCTGGTCGTGAAACGCTCGCGACGCTCCGGCGCGGCCTTCAGGGCCCGCGTCCGGCTCGTCGAGCGCCAGCGCTCGATCGGATCGTCCGACCGCTCGTCCGTCATGCGGCTCGTCCGCTCATCCAAGCACGACGAGGAGGTCGCCGCGATCGATCGTCTGGCCCTCCCCCACGGCGACCCGGTCGACCGTGCCGGCCCGGGGAGCACGGAGCTCGTTCTGCATCTTCATCGCCTCCACGACCAGGAGCGTCTGGCCCGCCTCGACGGCCTCGCCGGCCGTGACCCGCACCGCGGCGATCCGTCCGGGAATGATCGCGCGGATGTCCGCCGGGCCGCTTGCCGTCGCCGCATCCGGGATCCGCGTCCCCCGACGCCGGATCCGGGCCCGTCGAGCGTCCTCGACCTCGAGCTCGAACCGCCAGCCGTCGACGACGACCTCGAGACGGGTGGGGCCGCCTGGAGCCCCGGGGATCCTCGCGACCGTGCCGTCGTGGCGACGATCGCCGGCGTCGCCCGCCCGTCCGGTCACGCGAACCCGCCCGCGGCCGAGGTCCTCGACGCTCGGGCCGGTCGGGCTCGCCGCGTCGACGTCCCGGGCATCGGCCTCCGCGGGACGGCCGGTCGCGTCGAGCGGGACCACTCGGACGGCGGTCATCGGGGCCACCGGCCGACGCTGCGGGCCCGACCGTCGCGAGCCCAGCGGGACGGAACCGATGGGCTCGGGGACGGTGACGGCGCGACGCTCCGCGCTACCGGTGCCGGCAGTGGCGACGCCGACCGCCGTCGTCGCGGCCGCCGCGATCCAGCGGGCCGCCTCCAGGGCCGCCGCCCGGCCCGGGGCGAGCGCCGCCGACCAGGTCGCGTCGACCCAGTCGGTCGAGGGTGGACCGGACCGGAACCCGGGGTCGGCGGCAATGAACCGATGGAACGGCAGCGTCGTCTGGATCCCGCCGACCGTCGTCTCGTCCAGGGCCCGGGCCAGGCGGTCGAGGGCTCGCGCCCGATCGGCGTCGACGACGAGGACCTTGGCGATGAGCGGATCGTAGTCCGGCGGGACCCGATCGCCCACCTCGACGCCCGCGTCCACCCGGATCCCGGGCCCCGAGGGCATCTCCCAGCGGGTGATCCGGCCCGGAGTCGGCGTGAAGTCGCGGCCCGGGTCCTCGGCGGAGATCCGCACCTCGATCGCGTGGCGGACGGGGTCGGCGGCCTCGTCGGCGGCCCGGAGGATCGGGGATGACAACGGTCGGCCCGCCGCGACCTGGAGCTGCTCCCGGACGATGTCGACGTCCGCGACCAGCTCGGTCACCCCATGCTCGACCTGGAGGCGCGTGTTGACCTCGAGAAACCAGAACCGGCGCTCCTCGTCGAACAGGAACTCGGCCGTGGCCGCGTTCTCGAGCCCGGCGGCTCGAGCGGCGCGGACCGCGAGATCGTGGACGTGGCGGCGCTCGTCCGTCGACAGCCCCGGCGCGGGCGCCTCCTCGACCAGCTTCTGGTGCCGGCGCTGGAGGGAGCAGTCCCGCTCGCCGAGTGCCACGATCGTCCCGAAGCGGTCGCCGATCAGCTGGACCTCGACGTGCCGGGCCGGCCGGATCTCGCGCTCCAGGTAGACCGTCCCGTCACCGAACGCCGCGCGGGCCTCCGTGGACGCTGCGACCAGGGCAGCGGGCAGATCGGCGACCGCCTCGACACGCCGCATCCCCCTCCCTCCCCCGCCCGCCGCGGCCTTCACGAGCAGCGGGAAACCGGTCTGCTCCGCGTCGGCGACGACCGCGTCGAGCTGGTCGGGGCGATCGATCGTCGCCGGTTCAAGCGTCCCCGGGACGACGGGGACGCCGGCATTCGCAGCCGACCGGCGGGCCGCCAGCTTGTCACCGAGCGCCGCAATCGTCGCGCTCGACGGCCCGACGAAGACCAGGCCGGCGTCCTCGACGAGGCGGGCAAAGGCCGCCCGCTCGGCGAGAAAGCCGTAGCCAGGGTGGATCGCCTCGGCGCCCGTCGCGAGCGCGGCGTCGACGATCGCGTCCCCCCGCAGATAGCTCTCGGATGCTGGTGCGGGACCGATTCGGACGGCCGCGTCGGCGGCGCGGACATGGCCGGCGGTCGCATCGACATCGCTGTACACGGCGACCGTCTCGATGCCCAGCTCACGACAGGCCCGAATGATGCGGACCGCGATCTCGCCGCGGTTCGCGATCAGGAGCCGGTCGAACGGCCGCGCCGCCGCGCCGTCTTTGCGCAAAGACGGACGGGTCGAGACGTCCGTCAAAGGGGAATGTTCCCGTGCTTCTTCGGCGGGTTCGTGTCGCGCTTGCCGGCGAGGACGTCGAGGGCGGCGATGAGCCGCGGTCGTGTCTCGGATGGGAGGATCACGTCATCGATGTAGCCGCGCGACGCGGCGATGTACGGGTTCGCGAATCGTTCCTGGTAGTCGGCGACGAGGTTGGCGCGCTCCGCGGACGGATCGTCGGCTTCGTCGATCTGGTCGCGATAGATGACGTTGACCGCGCCCTCGGGACCCATGACCGCGATCTCGGCCGTCGGCCAGGCGATGTTCAGGTCGCCACGGATGTGCTTGCTGCTCATGACGTCGTACGCGCCGCCGTACGCCTTGCGAGTGATGACGGTCAGCTTCGGGACGGTCGCTTCGCAATAGGCGAACAGGAGCTTCGCGCCATGGCGGATGATGCCGCCGTGCTCCTGGTCCACGCCCGGCAGGAAGCCCGGGACGTCGACGAACGACACGAGCGGAACATTGAAGCAATCGCAGGTGCGGACGAAGCGCGCGGCTTTCGTCGACGCGGCGATATCCAGCGCTCCGGCGAGCACGGCCGGCTGCTGGGCAACGATGCCGATGCTGCGACCCCCGAGACGGGCAAACCCGACGATGACGTTCTGCGCCCACGCGGGCTGGATCTCGAGGAACGCGCCGTCGTCGACGACATGGGCGATGACCTCGTGCATGTCGTATGGCTGCGCCGGATCGTCCGGGATGATCCGGTCGAGCTCGGCGTCGCGGCGATCCGCCGGATCCGCTGACGCGGCCCGCGGCGGATCGTCGAGATTGTTCGCCGGCAGGAACGACAGGATCTGGCGCGCGGTGCCGAGCGCCGACGCTTCGTCCGGCGCGGCGATGTGCGCGACACCACTGATCGTGGTGTGGACGTCGGCTCCACCGAGGTGCTCGGCATCGACGTCCTCATGGGTGACGGCTCGAACGACATTCGGTCCGGTGACGAACATGTAGCTCGTGCCTTCGACCATCACGGTGAAGTCCGTGATCGCCGGCGAATACACCGCTCCCCCGGCGCACGGACCCATGACGACCGAGACCTGCGGCACGACACCGGACGCCAACGTGTTGCGCAGGAAGATGTCGGCGTAGCCGCCGAGGGACACCACCCCTTCCTGGATCCGCGCGCCGCCGGAATCGTTCAACCCGACGATCGGCGCGCCGACCTTCATCGCGAGGTCCATCACCTTGCAGATCTTCGCGGCATAGGCCTCCGACAGGGACCCGCCGAAGACCGTGAAGTCCTGGCTGAAGACGAACACCGCCCGGCCGTCGATCAGCCCGTGGCCGGTGACGACGCCGTCACCGAGGATCGCGTCGGGATCGTGGTCGTCGCCGCGAGCGGTCACGTAGGCATCGATCTCGACGAATGACCCCGGATCGAGCAGCAGCTCGATCCGCTCGCGCGCCGTCAGCTTTCCCCGGGCGTGCTGCTGGTCGATCCGTGTCTGGCCGCCGCCCTGGATCGCGCGATCGCGCATCTCGCCGAGACGCCGGATGCGTTCGTCGTTCGTCGGCACAGGCTGCTTCCTTTCGGCCGTCTTTGCGCAAGGACAGTGCCGTCCGATCCAAGTGTTGGGCACCGCACAGCATGATACGAGCCCCGTGACGCGCCTCGCGACATATCCACAAAAAGGTGAACAACTCGGTTGATCTGTGGATAACCTCGCCACTCGCCCACCGAGCCGCAGGAGTAGCATCACGGGCTCCCACCCGCCGCGTCGACCGTCACGACGCCCCATCAACTCAGATTCGAGGTGATGCCCCGGTGACCCAGGTGATCGCAATCGCGAATCAGAAGGGGGGCGTCGGGAAGACGACGACGGCCATCAACCTCGCTGGTGCGCTCGAGGAACAGGGCTATCGCGTCCTCTGCATCGACATGGACCCGCAGGCGAATCTGACCGCGGGCCTCGGGATCAACCTGAATACCGTCGAGCGTTCGATGGCCGACGTTCTCGCCGATGGTCGCGCGACCCTCGCCGAGGTCATCCGCCCGACGGACGGAGCGGGCATCGATGTCGCTCCGGCGAACATCGACCTCGCGAGCACCGAGGGCGAGCTCTTCACGGCGCTCGGTCGCGAGCAGGTCCTGCGGGACGCGCTCGAGGGACAGATCGATTCGTACGACTACGTCCTGATCGACTGCCCCCCGAACCTCGGGCTCCTGACCGTCAACGGGCTCGTCGCGGCGAACAGCGTGATCATTCCGGTCCAGACGCAGTACTACGCGATGAAGGGCCTGAACAACCTCGTCAAGGTCATCAACATGATCCGGATGAAGCTCAACCGCGACCTCCGGATCCTCGGTCTGCTGCCGACGTTCTTCGACAGCCGCACGAACCTCGCTCGCGACATGCTCGACGAGCTGCGAGTCGTTGGCGACCATCATGTGTTCAGCAGCATCGTTCGCAACACCGTGAAGCTCGGCGAAGCGCCGCTGGCCGGCCGGCCGATCACCTCCTACGCGGGGGCGTCGGAGGCCGCCCGGACGTATCGCGAGCTCGCCCGGGAGGTGATCGAACTTGGCCAGGCCTGACTTCCGCGCCGTCGCCGCGCGTCGCCTCTCCGAGGATCGCGAGCTCTCGCCCTCGATCGTCAGCCTGCTGACCTCGGACAACATCGGACGGAGCGTCGGCGTCAAGGTCCTCCCCATCAACCGGATCGAATCGAATCCCGATCAGCCGCGGATGATCTTCGACGAGGAGGCCCTCCACGAGCTGGCCGCGTCGATCCGCGAGCACGGCGTCCTTCAGCCGATCCTCGTCCGGCCGCTCGGCGAGAACCGCTTCCAGCTCATCGCCGGCGAGCGTCGCTGGCGCGCCTCGCGCGAGGCCGGCCTCGCGACGATCCCGGCGCTCGTCGAGGAGATCGACGACGACACCGCCCTCGAGATCTCGATCATCGAGAACCTCCAGCGCGAGGACCTGTCGCCCCTCGAAGAGGCGACGATGTACGACCGGATGATCCGCGACCACGGGTACTCCATCCGGAAGCTCGCCGACAAGCTCGGCAAGGACAAGGGCTATCTCGAGAATCGGCTGCGACTCGCCGACGCCCCTGAAGAGATCCGTCAGCTCGTGTCCTTGCGCAAAGACACCCTGTCCCATGCCTACGAGCTGCTCAAGGTCCAGGACCCGAAGAAGCGGCGCAAGCTCGCCAGTCAGGTCGCGTCCGGCGAGCTGTCCCTCGTCAAGCTCCGGGAGCGGATCGAGGGTCGGCCGGCGAGGGTCTCCGTCGTCGACGAGACAACGGAGGCCGACGAGGTCGCCGTCGAACGCGCGTCAATTCCGGCAGCCGATGAGGACGACCGGTCGGCCGCCCGCCCCCATGGGCCTCTCAACGAGGACTCGCTCCAGGTCGCTCGACACCAGCTGAATGAGGCCGTCGAGGATCTCGTCGCGGTCCTCCGTTCCCCCGACGTCGTTCGGTCGATCCCCGACGTCGACCGGGCGAACCTGGCGAAGTACCTCACGATCGCCAAGCTGAAGCTGGAGAACGCGATCGCGGTCGTCCGCTCCGGGGACACCGAGTAGCCGTACCCAGCTGCGAGCGCGGAGGAACCCAGAAGCCGGCGCCATCGGCGCCGGCTTCGTCATGACTCCGGTGGGTGGCTGTCAGGCGACGACGACGGCCACCCAGACCACGCCGAGCACCGCCAGGGCCACGGCCTCGGCCCGCCACGCCCACTCTCGGTCGGCCGCCGACCGGTCGCCCCCGGACCACGAGGCCGCGACGACCGGCACCGCCCCGGCCACGGTGATGATCGCGATCGCCACCGGGGTCGAACCGGCGGCCACGGCGGTGGCGAAGGCGGTCACGGCGACGATCGCCAGGAGCACCGCGCTGACGCGGGCAGCCCGGGCCGCGCCAAGCACCGCCGCGACCGACGTGCGGCCGGCCGACCGGTCGCGCTCGACGTCCACGAGGCTGTTGCCGATCGCCAGCGCCGCTCCCGCCGCGACGGCCGCCGGCACGAGCGCGGCGAACGCGGCCGGGAGCCCGCCGGTGGCGCCGAGCCAGCCGTAGACCGGCAGGATCGGGATGCCGACCGCGAACGGCAGCCACGACCAGGCGGTCCCCTTCAACCGGAGGTCGTAGGCAAGTCCGATCCCGATGACCACGAAGGACAGGCCCGCGATCAGCGGGCTGACGCTCCACCCCAGGGCCACTCCCCCGGCGAACAGGCCCACGGCGACCAAACGCGCGGCGCCCGGCTCGACCAGACCGTCCGGGATCGGCTTGCCCGCCTTCCGGCCGGCATCGGCCGGCGCATCGACGAGGTCGTTGACCACCCCGATCCCGAGCTGGAGCAGGGTCATCGCGAGGCCCAGCCGGATCGCGAGCTCGCTCGGCGCCCCGGCCACGAGCGCCACGGCGGCACAGACGAGGCCGTCGAGGACCGACGGGAAGGGATGGCCGAGCCGGACCCAGCCCACGAGGCGCCGTCCGACCGGCCGCTGGGCCGCCGGGACGGGGTCAGACGTAGACGAGCTCGCCGAAGTTCGCGACGAGGTACTCGATCAGGCGGTCGCGACCATCCTTGACCTGCGAGCGGATGCCCGGCACGAGGACGAACAGCGAGATCGCCGGGACCATCAGGCTGCCGTCGCGATCTCGCCCGACCGCTGCCGGCGGTCCGCCACCGGAAGCGAACACCCGTTCGAAACCAGCCTCGTCCAGGCGAGCGGCACGACGGAAGTCCCCGACCACCTGGCGGACGCCGCGGCGGATCGCGATGTCCCGCATCAGCTCGGCGGCCCAGGCGTCGATCTGCTCGTCGCTCTGCTCGGCGAGGCGAGCGCGATACTCCTTGGGGTCGGCGGACAGGCCGGTCGTCGCCACGGGCTCTCCTGGGCGGTGGGGGTCGCCGGCAGTATGCCAGAATCGAGGGGCGTCAGGCCTCGCCGGCGAGGGTTCGAGGCGGCGACGCCGGTGGGTTCTCGAGCGCCGCGACCCGCGCCAGCTCCGCGGTCTCGGCGGCCTCGCGACTGCCCTCGGGCCACTCGTTGAACAGCCCGGTGAGCCACCGCCCGAACGGCCCGGGCCGGCCGATCTCGGGCTGATCGGCGACCATCGCGGCCAACGCGAGCCTGGCATCGGCAGGTCAATGCGTCGATGCCCGGACGGTTGGGCCGGCCGGCCGGCAGGATCGGCTCGCCGACGCGGACGGTGATCCGCCGGCCGAACCCGAGCCACGACGTCCCGGCGATCGCGATCGGCACGAGCGGCACGCCCTCGCGCAGGGCGAAGTACGCGGCTCCCTCGTTGAGCGGCCGCAGGTGCGACTCGAACGGCTGGATCCTTCCCTCCCCCGCGATCGCGAGGACGCGGCCGGCGTCGATCGACCAGTGGACCCGGCGTGTGGCCTCCAGCAGATCGTGCTTGCCCGGCCGGTACGGGATCGTCGCGCCGGTCCAGTTCATCAGGCGGTTCCGGCCGCCGACCGTCATGTCCTCCTCGCGCGGGCCGAAGAACATCGAGCGCGCGGGCGCATCGGGAGGGTCGCCATGAGGACGAACGGGTCGATCCAGCTCAGGTGGTTGAAGCAGTAGATCGCGGGCGTGCCCGGCAAACGGTCCCGCCCGACGAGCCGCGGCCGGAACAGCGCCCGACAGACCACCCACGCACCGACTCGGGTGAGTGTGGTTCGGAGCCAGCGACGCCATGGATGGATCGTGTCGGCGGGAGCTCCCGAGGGCGCCGGAGATGGCGCCGCAGATGGCGCCGGCGACGCGATCGATTCCGTCGCGCCGGGGGCAGTCGCGGCTGTGAGGCGATCCGGGTCGAGATCCGCCAGGCGGGCGAGGACGAGATCGGCCTGATCCAGGGAGCCGGCGGCCGGCGGCACCGACGCGTTCGGGACGAGGACCGTCGTCATCCCGGCTGCTCGCCCGGCCCGGAGCCCGTTGAGCGAGTCCTCGACGACGAGCGTCCGGTCGGGGTCGGCGCCGAGCCGGCGGGCCGCTTCCAGGAACACGTCGGGAAGCGGCTTTCCGTGGGCGACCTCGTCCGACGAGACGACGACCGGGAACGTTGCCGTCAGGCCGGTCGCGGCGAGCGCCGCGTCGATCACCGCCCGGTGCGACGAGGACGCGAGCGCCACCCGGTGGGTCGCGGCGATCCGGCGGACCGCGGGCACCGCCCCGTCGATCACGGGAGCCCCCTCGCGGGCATAGCGCTCCACCATGCCGTCGACGATCGCCCGCTCGATCTCGCTCGCGGGCAGGTCGAGCTCGAGTCGGCGTCGCATCGTCCTGGACCACTGGCGGGAGTTCGCGCCCATCACCGCGTGGCGGTCATCGACCGTCCACGTCCGCTCGTGCTCGGCCGCGAATGCCTGTCGGACCTCGTCCCACCAGATCTCCGAGTCGACGATCACGCCGTCGAGATCGAAGATCACCGCCTCGATCGGGTGTCGCTCGGGCGGATCCGGGGCTGGCGCCGGGACGGCGCTCAGCGTGGTGGCCTTGCGCGCCGCCGCCGGCTTCGCCGGGACGACGGCCAGGCTCGTCGATGCCGTCGTCCGGCCGGTGGCCGGCCGTCCCGACGTCACCCGCTTGGAGGTCGCGCCGGTCTTCGTCGTGGATCGTGACCGTCGCCGAGCCGTCTCCTCGACCGGCGGCAGCGGCCGGCCGTCGATCGCGGCGATCACCCGGAGGGCGAAGGCCGCGACTCGATCGGCGTCGGCGTCGACGCCGCGGAGGACCTGGCCTTCGATCTGGAAGCTCAGGAGCCGATGGCCACCCTGGGTCTCGACCGACAGCTCGCCGATCGCGACCCGGTTCCAGCGGATGAGCTTCGTCGTCGCCCGCGGACCCTCCCCCGGGATCGACCCGGACGAAGCACGAGATCAGACCCGGGTCGGTGGGCGTGAGGATCGTGAATCGGACGCTCGGCTCGTCGCCCCAGGCGACCCAGCAATGGGGATCGGGACCGGCCCCGAACGCGACCAGGATCGGATCGACGACCGCCGCGATCCGCGAGGACTCCGCGTTCTTGTGGGGGGCACGCGCTCGCCACTCGCTGAGTCGCATCGTTCCCTCCGATCCGAAGACCGCCGCGAGCCCGGTCGTGGACCGGTCAGCCCGAGGCTAGCACAGTCCTGTACCGTTCCCGTCGCCCCTTCGTCGAGGCGTTGACGGAGGTAGACGCCGAACGAGGGCCAGCGTGACCGGGACGATCTCGTGAGCTCGATCGCCGAGACGATCGCGTGGGCGGCCGCGCTGCCGGCCGCGGCCGTCGCGTCGAACGCCGCCGCGCCGGACGTCCGGGTGATCGTCGTCCTCGCTGGCGGGATCGCCGCGCGGCCTCTTCCTGCTCGTCCGCGGGCTCGCCGACTACCGCGCGAGCAGCCGGATCAGTGGGATCTCCACGTCGCGGATCGCCTCGATCGCCGTCGGCGAGGTCCTCGTCAGCGGCACGGCGGAGCCGATCGAGCTGACGCTGGTCTCGCCACTCCAGAGCGCGCCCTGCCTGTACTACCGCTCGCGCGTCACCGACACGGGCGATGACGAGGGCGAGGTCTTCCGCGAGGAACGCGCCGTCGGGTTCCGCGTTCGCGACGAGACCGGAGCCGTCCGCGTCTTCCCGCGCGACGCCCGGTTCGACGTGCCGGACCGCTTCGACGAGCAGAGCGGCCGCTGGGACGGCGATCCGCCCGGTCTCATGCCGCGGACGGGATCGGCGTTCGGGCCGGGCGTCGACCGCGAGTCGCAGATCGCGGCGCTGCTGACGGTGCGGGACCCGGGCCTCGACCCGTGGTCGCGACCGTTGCCGGCCGGCGTCGGTCCTCGGCGGGACCTCGCGGCTGGCGGTCGCGGTTCGAGCCACCGCCACTACACGGAGGCCAGGATCGATGCGGGCGACGTCATCACGGTCGTCGGCCGGGTCCTCCCGTTCGGCGATCTCGCGGACCCGACGGCCGCCAACCTCCTCGAGGCGTCGCTCGTCCCGGCCGGCGATCCGGAGGTCGCTGAGGACCTGGCGGCTGCTCGCGCTCCGGCCAGCTTGCAGCCACGCCGGAGGAGGCGTGGGGCAACGCGGCGATCGAGGGCTTCGGGATCGGTCGACCGGTCCGGTCCGCCGGAGCTCGATCCGGCAGCGACCCCACCGCCCCCGCCCGACCCGGCCGCTCGAGCGGCGCGCGACCGATGCCTTCGACATCGCGCCGGAGGCCCTCGTCCTCGCGAGCGCGGCCGATTCGCCCGCTCTCAGTGTCTCGCTCGGCGCGCCGGTCGCGATCACGGCCCGCCACCAGGGCCGGATCCTGCGTCGGCCTGTTCGGGGCGGTCGTCGCGATCGCTCTCGGCGATGACCCTGGCGATCCTGATCGGGGGCCCGTCGTGACGCCGCTGGCGCTCGCGGCGGGCTTCGCCGTCGGGCTCCTCGATCGCGATCGTCATCTTCTTCCTCGTCGTCACCTACAACGACGTCGATCGCGCTCGAGCGGCGGATCGACAAGGCCTGGGCGAACATCGAGGTCGTCCTCCAGCAGCGGCACGACCAGCTGCCGGCGCTCGTCGACGCCGTCCGCGGGCTGATGGCATTCGAGCGGGACGTCCTGACCGCGGTGACCGAGCGCCCGCGCCGCGTTCTCGCCCGACCGCCCCGATCCCCGCGCCAGGCGGCGACGGCCGCCGAGACGACCCGCGCCGTTCGGTCGCTCTTCGCGACCGTCGAGCGCTACCCGCAGATCCATTCCGCCGGCAACGTCCTGGCGCTCCAGGAGGAGATCGAGCGCCTGGAGGGGATGCTGGCCGACCGCCGCGAGCTGTACAACGACCAGGTCTACCGGCTGAACGCCCGGATCGCCCAGGTGCCGGCGGTCCTGCTCGCCGGGATCTTCGGCTGGAAGCCGCGGCCTTCTTCGACGCCGAGCCCGGACGCCGACGACGCCCCCGCCCGGGCCTCGCCGACGCGATGGGCGACCCGCCCGCCTCGTGACCGACGCCGCCGCGGGGCGCGCTGGCCGCCGCCGCCGCGGAGCCGCGCGCAGCCGCCCGGCGCCAACCGACCCGGCTCGTCCTCGTCCGTCACGGGGAGACCGACTGGTCGAAGGCCGGCCGCCACACGGGCCGGACGGACGTCCCCCTGAACGAGGCGGGTCGCGAGCCCAGGCGCGACGGATCGGCACGGTCCTGGCGGGCCGGTCGTTCACACGCGTCGTCGCAGCCCGCTCGTCCCGGGCGCATGGAGACGGCCCGGCTGGCGGGATTCGGGGACCGGGTCGAGCCCCTCGACGACCTGCGGGAGTAGGACTACGGCGTCTTCGAGGGACGGACGCGTGCCGAGATCGTCCGCGGAGATCCCGGGCTGGACGGTCTGGACCGGCCCGATGATCGGCGGCGAGTCGCTCGCCGCGCTGGCCGCGCGGGCGGACCGGGTGATCGCCACCCTGCTGCCAACCGGCGGCGATGTCCTCGTCTTCGCCCACGGCCACTTCCTGCGCGTCCTCGCCGCCCGCTGGATCGAGGCCGGGCCGATCGGCGCCAGCCGCCTGGAGCTCTGGACCGCGACGGTCTCCGAGCTCGGCTGGGAGCAGGATCGACGGGTGATCGAGGTCTGGAACGCCGGGTCCGCCGGGCCGCCTGACGACGACCGGCCCGCGACCCGGCGATCGAGCCTCGGATCGGCGTCGGACCGCCCGCCCGCTAGAATGCGGAGTCTCGCGCCCCCACGCGACCCGTCCCCGCTAGGTCGTCGGCCCTCCCGGACCGGCCTGTGCGTCGGCCGATCGATGTTCGAGGAGTACCACGCCCCATGGCCAGCGGCACGATGCGCCCGTCACGACCCGTCGGCCCAGCCCACCGCGAGCCGCTCAAGCACGTCATCGCCGAGTACAAGCACCAGGCCCAGACGATCACCTGCGTCTGTGGCTGGCACGGCAAGAGCTCGTCGCCGCGACGGTCGCACCTCGGAGTGGACCGCCCACCTCGCGGCGAACCGCACCAAGCCGCGCTGAGGCGCGACCCGCCGATCAGCCGAGGGCGGCGACCGCCAGGCGCCCGGCAACGTCGATCGTCCGCTCGGCGTCGCCACCGGTCCTGAAGTTCATCGCCGTCGCACCGTAGCCGACGACCGGCATCGCGGACGCCAGGATCCCGACCAGCTCGATCGCCAGCTCGGCCGGCACCCCGCCCGCCTCCGGCATCGTCACTGCCCACGGCGCCTCATCCGCATCGAGCACGTCGTGGTCGACGGCGATGTAGAGCCCGTCGACTTCCGTCGCGATACGCCCAGCCCACGCTCGCAGGGCGGCCATCCCCGCTGGTGAACGGAGCATCCCCGCCCCGAAGTGCGCGACCGGCGAGGACGACAGCCAGCGCGACTCGGGCTCGTCGAGCACCTGGCCGCCGACCAATGCCGCGTGCGCCATTTCGACCGAAGGTCCCTCGACGGCGCCGACGAGGTCATCCGCTCCCCGGCCCAGGAGCATCGCGAACGGCATCCCCCAGACGTGACCCGACAGCGTCGTGTCGGGCGTGTTGCTGTCGCCATGGGCGTCGAACCAGACGATCGCGAGGCGCCGGTCCGGGCGGGCGCGGCGAAGCCCGGCCATGGCCCCGGCATGCGCGCAGCAGTCGCCCCCCATCACGAGCAGCCGCTCGCCGCGGGCCACGGCTGTGGCGACCATTGCCGCCTCGCGGGGCAGGAACGCGGCGATCTCGGCGCGGTTCTTCGCTCGGGGGTCGGCGTCGTGGCGGGCCTCCGGCTCGATGGCCAGGTCGCCGTCGTCACGGACCTCCAGGCCCGCGGCGGTGAGCCGGTCGAGCAGGCCCAAGCCGTCGGAGGTCGCGCGGCGCGGCCGCCATTCCGATGTGGCGATCTCCGGGGAGCTGTCCGCCGAGGGCGGTCGGGACGCCGACGACGGCGATGATCGCGGGCACCTGCCGAGCATAGACGGAGTGGATCCCGGCGCAGGCGCGACTGCTCGAGATCGTCACCGGTCGCGGGTTCGGGGCGATCTTCCCCCTGAAGGGCGTGGCGGCACTTCTCGGCCAAGGCTCGTGCGGGCTCCCTTGGATCGGACTGGGGCAACCCTTACGGTCAGGGCCCAGGAACCATCACCGCGAGGCAAACGGCCCGGTCGATCGCAGCCTGGCCATCAGAGGGTGCATCGGCACATGGACACGCCAACGCTCGTGGGCACGGGATTCGTCATCCTCGCGGGCTTCGTCTGGTTCTTCTGTGCCTACCTGGCGTGGCAGACGGCCGGCAAGCGGCACCGACAACCCGGCCTCTGGGCCGTGCTCGGGGTGATCTTCGGGCCGTTCGCGCTGTTCGCCGTCTACCTGCTGCCGCCCGGTCACGTCGAAGGCCATCACGACAAGAAGGTCGACAAGCAGGCGGCCCTGTACGAGGTGCCCAGGAAGAAGCACTGACGGGCGGACTCCCGTCGGCTGCCCGGGTACAGACAGACGCCGGTTCCTCTCGTTGCCACTTCACGACGACCGCCGAAACGCCACCGGCGGGCGACCCGGACCGCCAATACTCCGGCGATGCCTCTCGTGAGCGAGTCCAGGCCGTAGTCCGCCGGTTCCGAATCGTTCTCAGCGGTTGCGAAGGATCGCCTGACCATCCTTCGGGCCATGACCACGACGGACCATCTCCGACGCTCCCGGGTCGCGACCAGCCGGCCGTTGAGCACCCAGCTTCGATCCTTCGTGGCGATCGGCGTCGCGAGCACCCTCGTCTGGGCGGCGCTCTACAGCCTGCTCCGGACGTGGCTGAGTCCCGTCGCCGCAAACGCGATCGCTCTCGTCGTGTCGGCCGTCGGCAACACCGCCGCCAACCGTCGCCTGACGTTCGGCGTCCAGGGTCGTGAAGGCCTCGCCCGCGATCACGGCGCCGGGCTCCTCGCGTTCGCTCTGGCTCTCGCCCTCACGACCGCAGCCTCGGCCGGGCTGGCCGTCGTTGCTCCGCATGCCGGCCGGCCGGCCGAGCTGGCGGTCCTGATCGCCGCCAATGCCGTCGCGACGGGCGGCCGCTTCGTCCTGCTCCGCGCCTGGCTCGGCCGCCGGGCGTCCGCGCCCACCTGATCGCCCACCCTCCTGCCTGCCTGCGACCCCGACCCGAAAGGATCCGTGAATGACGACCCTGCTCGAGAACCCGACCGTCCCTGCCGCCCGGGTGGTGGCCCGTCGGCGTGCGGTCAGCACCTCGTGGACCGGCATGGCCCAGGTCGGGGTCGCGGGCCTCGCCGCGATCCTCTACGTCGTCAACCTGACGGTCAGCGGCTTCGCCAACACCTACTACTCGGCCGCCGCGCTCGCCGCGTCGCAGAGCTGGTCGGCCTGGTTCTTCGGCTCGATCGACTCGAGCAACTTCATCACGGTCGACAAGCCGCCGCTCTCGACGATGGCCATGGGCCTGTCCGTTCGGCTGTTCGGCCTCAGCTCGTGGAGCGTGCTGCTGCCAGAGGCCCTGATGGGCGTCGCGACGGTCGTCATCGTGATGGCGATCGTCCGCCGGACGATGGGCTCGCCCGCAGCCGTCGTCGCGGGCCTCGTGACGCGCGTTGACCCCGGCCGCGGTCCTGATCTTCCGCTACAACAACCCCGACGCTCTCCTGACCCTCCTCCTGGCCGGCGCCGCCTACGCCGTCATCCGGTCGCTGGAGCAGGGCCGATTGCGCTGGGTCACCCTCGCCGCCGTCCTCGTCGGCCTGGCCTTCAACACGAAGTACCTCCAGGGCTGGCTCGTCCTTCCGGCGTTCGCCGTCGTCTGGACGATCGCCGCGCCGGGCTCGCTGGCCCATCGAGCGCGCGGTCTGCTCGTGGCGTTCGCGACGGTCGTGATCTCGAGCGGTTGGTGGATCGTCGTGATGGAGCTGCTCCCGACGTCGGTCCGCCCGTTCGTCGGAGGCTCGACGAACGGCACGGCTCTCGACCTCGTCCTCGGCTACGACGGGCTCGGGCGGATCTTCGGCGGTGGCGGTGGGCCCGGTGGCGGTGGAGGAGGCGGTGGCTTCTCGGGCGCGCCCGGTCTGCTCCGCCTGTTCAACGACCAGCTGGGCGGCCAGGTCGCGTGGCTGCTTCCGCTCGCCTTCCTCGGCCTGGCGATCGGGCTGTGGGCCCGGCGATCCGCGCCCCGGACGGACCTGCGTCGCGCGGCCTACCTGATGTGGGGCCTCTGGCTCCTCGTCCACGCCGTCGTCTTCAGCTTCATGTCCGGGATCATCCACTCCTACTACGTCGTTGCCATGGCACCCGCGATCGGGGCGCTGGTCGGTGGCGGCCTCGCGGAGCTGTGGCGGATGCGGCTGGCCGCTCCGCGCCGGCCGTTCGCGGGGATCGTGCTGGCGGGCGGGTTGATCGGGTCTGCGGCCGTGGCCTGGATGCTGCTCGGCCGGACGCCGGACTTCGTGCCCGGGCCTCGCGATCGGCGTAGCCGCGGTCACAGCGGCTGTCGCGCTGCTCCTCGCCCTGCCGGCGGCCGTCGTGGACCGCCGGATCCAGCTGGCGGCGATCGCGGTCGCCGTGGCGACGCTGCTCGCCGGCCCGGCCGCCTATGCCGTCCAGACCGACGCAGACCGCCTACGGCGGCGGCGACCCGGCGGCCGGTCCGCAGGTCGCCGATCGCGGCGGACCGGGCGGAGGGTTCGGCGGGCGGCCAGGGTCGAACGGCGCCCCAGGGCGCGGGCGGTCCCCGGCGGCAACGGCCCGTCGTTCGCCGCCGGCGGGGCCGGCGGCCCCGGTGGCGGCCAGGTCGACTCGGCGATCGCCGACTACCTCGCCGCGAACCGCGGCACCGCCCGCTGGATCGTGGCCGTGTCGTCGGCCAACCAGGCCGGCTCGATCGAGCTGGCGACGGGCCAGCCCGTCATGGCCATGGGCGGCTTCAGCGGCAGCGACCCGACGCCGACGCTCGAGCAGCTCCAGGCCTACGTCGCGTCCGGGGCACTCCGGTTCGTGATCGTCGGCGGTGGCGGCGGGCCGGGCGGCGGCTCCACGGCGGTGTCGACCTGGGTGACGTCCGCTTGCACCGCGGTCAGTGCCGTGAGCACGACGCTCTACGACTGCTCCGGGGCGGTGGCCGCCGGCTGACGCCATCGGGCCTGAACGCGTCGACTCCGGCTCGTCCCGATGACGACGCCGGAGTCGGACGAATGGCGTGGCTGATGGGCCGCGGGAACCGCGGCCCATCAGGAATGGTCAGGGGAGCTGGATCAGCTTCGTCCCGGCAGCCAGCTGGTTGGCCGCCTGCTTGAACAGCGCGGCCAGGTTCGTGCTCGCTCCTGCCGTCTTCGGCACGCAGAAGAAGTGATCGCCGTCGTCGTTCGAGGTGCCCGGGCACCCGGCGTCGACCGAGTTCGTGGCCATGGAGGCGAGGAGCGTCGTGGCCTTCTTGCCCTGCCACGCACCGGAGGTGTCGGGGCAGGTCGCGTCGTTGGCGCCGTCGAGACCGAAGCCGATCGTGAAGAGCTCGATCCCGCTGGTCTTGACGGCGGTTGCCGCCGTGTTCGACAGCGCGCAGTAGTTCGGGCCGGCCTTCGTCGACGCGTTGGGCTGACCGTCGGTCATCAGGATGATGCCCTTGGTCACCCCGGCGCGGCCGTTGTTGAGCAGGTCGTACGCGGCTGCGGTGATCGGATCGTTGAGATCCGTCCCGGTGCTCGAGTTGACGTAGCAGCCGACGGCCTGGGCGAACGAGCTGGACGACTGGGTGTAGTCCTGGTTGACGGGTGCGCCGAGCCCGCTCAGGCCGACCGGCACCCAGCGACGGAGGTCGGCGGGCATGTTTGCCGTTCCGATCGATCCGGCCGGCGTCGTGATGCAGCCACCGCCGTTCGTGCTCGGGCCGAGCATCCCGAAGCCCATCCATTGCCTGACGGGGTCGTACGCCTTGCGGACCGAATCGGCGGCGTTGCGGGCATTGGTGGTGTCGACGCCGCTCATGCTCGACGTCCGGTCGACGACGACTACCAGATCCACAGGTGTGATCGGCTCCGCGCCGCACGGACCCCGGCACGCCGCCGAGGTGACGACCTGGGTCGAGCCGCTGTTGACCCCGACCACGACCCCGAAGTTGTACTTCACGGTCGCGGTGCTCTGGAGGACGATCGTGTTGCAGGTGTCGCCGTTGGCAGGTTCGCAGACGGCGACGCAGATGCTGGTGTTGCAGGTCCAGGAGACGCCGCCGCCCGGATCGCAGACCGCGGGCACGTCCGACATGCGCGGCGTGCTGCCGGTGCTGCCGACGACGCAGCGGAAGCCGACGGTCGTCCCGGCCGGCAGGCCGCCCGGGTAGTTGTTGGCGGCGTACTGCCGCGCGATCGTGTCGGCGTTCGTCCCGTCGGCGGGCAGCTGCGAGGCCCCGGCAAGGGCGCCCGCATCGAGGGCGTTCCAGAGGTTCTGGTTGGCGTTCCGAAGGACGCCGATGTCGATGGCCAGGGAGGCGAAGCCCATGATCACGACGATCGCGAGGACGAACAGGATGATGATCTGGCCCTGCTCTCCCTCTCGCCGGCGACGCGACTTCGACATGACGGTGCTCCTGGGTGGGCGCGGTCGGTTCGTCACGTCGTCCTACTCGATCCGCATCTGGGTCGTGGACGTGAGGTTGAGGATGTTGCCCATCGCGAGGGGCCAGATCATCGAGTAGGCGTAGTCGACCTTGACCACGACCGCGTCGCCGGCCTGCCATGACGGGCTGGAGCAGGCGACGAAGGACGATCCCGACGGACGCTCGCAGCTGATCGCCACGTTCATCTTCGCGAGGTCGAGGCTCGTCGACATCGCCTTGACCCGGGCGTCGATGCCGGACACGTTGCCGGGCTCGACGACCCCGAGGCGAGCCCCCTCGCGGGAGGCGTTGATGATCGTCATCTGCGAGTAGAGGCCCAGGCCGAAGTCGAGGATCCCGGCCAGGATCAGGAGGAAGACCGGGAGCACGACGGCGAACTCGACCAGTGACTGACCACGATCCCTGCGGTTCGCGCGGCGTCGAGTCCGCGTGGACCCTCCGACGAGGCGGACCGTAGTGATCGGCGAGCGTTCCGGCAACATCCCGGCATGAACCCCCGGTTCCTCGCTGGGGCCTGCGCCCGGTTGAACGCGACGCGCCAGCGATCCCGGACTTTCGGATGGGGACTTTGCGCAGGACCTTTCTTCGGTGCACGCGCGCATAGCCCATTCGTCCGGGGTCGATGATGGTTCGCTGGGGCTTGAGGGAGTGGGGTGCGGTCCGGGTTCGACTGCGATCGAAGTGTCACGACGAAGAAAGGCGGATCCGGCCTGACCGTCGGCCGATGTCGCGGCCACGTCCCTACAGTGCCGTCGGGCGAATTGCCTGATCCCAGCCATCGAGGATGACCATGACCGCTCGCGCAGAGCCCGCAGGCACCACGTCCGGTCCCGACGCCGCTGACGGCCCCCGGGTCCGGCTCTTCGACGCGGACCGGACCGATCAGCGGCTCGATCTCGCCGAGGCGCTCACCCGACGCATCGGCGCGAACCAGCTCCTCTGGATCGACGCCCCGGGACCGCTCGACGAGGAGGTCCTCGCGTCCCTCGATCGCCGGCTCAAGCTGGGCCCGTCGACAGTTCGGGCGTTCGGCCATCTCGGCTCACGGCCCCTCATCGCCGTCCATGGCGGACACCTCCACGTGCGGGTGCTCGGTGAGCCGGGCGATGGGTCCGGCGATGCCGGGTGGGTGGACATCCTCGCCGCCCGCAACGTCGTTCTCACGGCTCATGCCGGGCCTGCCGAGTTTCTCGGCCGCCTGGACGAGCGGATCAAGTCCGATGCCACGGTCGGTCGCCTGACGTCGGCGTCGTTCCTGCGCTCGCTCCTCGACGCCGTGGTCACGACGTACTTCGAGGCCGTGGACGCCATCGAGGATGAGGTCGACGTGCTCGATACTCGGTCCCTGTTGGCGGCTCCGGACGAGGACATCCTCCCCGACCTCGTCGAGGTTCGCCGCCGGATCGCGCATCTTCGACGGCTGCTGAGCGACCACCGCGAGGTCTACGCGGCCCTCGACGACGCCGACATCTCGGAGATCGCGGATGCCGATGACGAGGGATTCGGGGCGGTCGCCTCGCGGTTCGAGGACGCGATCCACTCCGTCGAGGACAGTCGCGACCTGCTCCTCGGGTCGTTCGACGTGTTCATGTCCCGCGTGGCCCAGCGGACGAACGACGCGATGAAGGTGCTCGCGCTCGCGACCGTCCTGCTCCTGCCGGGCTCGTTGATCGCGGGCCTGCTCGGGATGAACGTCGTGGTGCCGCTCTCGAAGGACGACCCTTCCAGCTTCTGGATCGTCATTGCCGGCATCGTCGTCCTGGCGGCACTCGTGCTCGTGATCGCCTGGCGCAGCCACTGGATCCGGTTCGGCCGTCGGCGGCGGCGAGAGGCGAGCCGCTAGACACGGGCGACTCCGACCCTATCGTGCGGGTGAATCGAGGGAATGGCTCCGGCGGTAGGATTCGAACCTACGACCAAGCGGTTAACAGCCGCCCGCTCTACCACTGAGCTACGCCGGAGCGAGGGTCGACCGGTCGGACAGCTGGTCGACGCGCGGCCGCACCGTCGGGCGTCGCGCCGGGCGACAGGATACCAGAGGTCCTCGCGGCCGGCTCCGCGCGCCGTCCCGACCGGTATCCTCGGCCCATGTCCGGTGACGCTCCGACCCGAAGCCCGCTGATCTCCGCCGACGAGCTGCGTCGGCCTGTCGAGCGGAGCCCGATCGGCTCCGGATCGTCGACTGCCGCTGGTACCTCGGGCGGCCGGGCGACGGGCGCGCGGCCTACGACGGCGGGCCACCTCCCGGGCGCGATCCATCTCGACCTCGACGACGACCTCGCCGACCTCGCCGGGTACGGCGCGCCGGGCCGCCATCCCCTCCCCTCGCCCGCGGCGTTCGCCGACCGTCTCGGGGCGGGCCGGGATCGGCGACGAGCACCTCGTCGTCGCGTACGACGACGTCGGTGGCTGGGTCGCCGCGCGGCTGTGGTGGATGCTCGACGTCCTCGGCCATCGCGAGGTCGCCGTCCTCGACGGCGGCATCGAGGCCTGGACGGCGGCCGGCGGCGCGCTGACGACGGACGCGCCTGTCGTGGCCGCCGGCGTCGACTCCACCTCGCCGACGCGTGGACCGGCGTGATCTCGCGCGAGGAGCTGAAGGCGCGGCTGGGGTCGGTCGTGCTGCTCGACGCGCGGGCGCCCGCCCGCTATCGCGGCGAGACCGAGCCGATCGATCCCGGTCGCCGGCCACATCCCGACCGCCCGCAACGCCCCGGTCGACGGCAACCTCGCCGACGGCCGGTTCCGGCCGGCCGGCCGAGCTGGCGGCGCGCTTCGCGGCGCTCGGCGCCGACGGCTCGGACGGGCCGGTCGTCACCTCGTGCGGGAGCGGCACGTCGGCGCTCCACCACGCGATCGCGATGCGGCTCGCCGGCCTGCCCGACCCGATCCTCTACGTCGGCTCGTACAGCGACTGGTCCCGCTCCGGCGAGCCGGTCGCGACCGGCCCCGACCCCGGTGAGCCGCCGCGCAAGCGCGGGTAACGCCAGGTCAACTGGTCCCGGTCACGATGCCGTGATGGCGACCCGGCGGCGACCCCAGGACATCGGCGCGGCGCGTGCGCGCGATCTGATCGCGCTCAGCGGCCGTGAGCTGTTCGCCAGTCGTTCGAACAGCGGCCTCTCGCAGCTCCTCGTGTCCGAGACGGCAGGCATGTCGCGGTCAACGTACGGCCGGATCGAACGGGGCTCGGAGCCAGGGGTTTCGGTCGCGTCGTTGTGCCGGCTCGCAGCGGTCCTGGGCCTCGAGGTCTCGCTGCGGTTCTACCCGGCGAGCGACCCGGTGCGCGACGCCGGGCAGCTGGCACTGATCAAGCGGTTCCGGAGGTGCTGCCACCCATCACTCCGAGTGACGACCGAGGTGCCGTTCCCTCGAACCCGGCGATCTGCGCGCGTGGGACGCGGTCGTCACCGGGTTCCCGTCACGCGATCCGACTCGCGGTTGAGGCCGAGACCCGGCCGGCCGACGTCCAGGCGCTGGATCGGAAGCTGGCGATGAAGTTCCGGGACGGCAACGCCGATCGACCTGCTCCTTGTGCTTGCCGACACACGTCACAACCGAGCGTTCCTGCGCGGCCCGGGCGGACGTCGCTCAGGACCCGGCTACCCCTTCCGGGATCCCGCGTGCTCGAGCGTCTCCGCGCCGGCCTCGACCCCGGTGGCGGCGGGATCGTGCTCCTGTGACGCGGCGCGATGGCCACCTGGCGGCCCAGACGACCGCCGCGGCCGAGCTCAGGCCATCCAGACTCGTCGCCGTTGGTCCGCTGGGTGGTCCATCTCGACCGAATTTGGCGACGGTCGCGGGTCGCAGACCCCCTCCTGGCGGTCGTTTGGGCCACCCGGCGGCCACCGGCGATGCGACCGCGCGTGCACCGGCGATGAGATCGCGGCGGCCAGCGACGCGCGCGGCGGCCAGCAACGGCCGCCGGGCCTACTCCAGGTAGTCCTTCAGCTTGCGGCTCCGGCTCGGGTGGCGGAGCTTGCGCAGCGCCTTCGCCTCGATCTGGCGGATCCGCTCGCGGGTCACGTTGAACTCGCGGCCGACCTCCTCGAGGGTCCGGGCGCGGCCGTCCTCGAGGCCGAACCGGAGCTGGAGCACGCGCCGCTCGCGGCCGGTCAGCGAGTCGAGCACCGCCTCGACCTGCTCCTTGAGCAGCTGGTGCGACGCCGCCTCGGCCGGGGCGAGGGCGCCGCGGTCCTCGATGAAGTCGCCGAGGTGGGAGTCCTCCTCCTCGCCGATCGGCGTCTCGAGCGAGACCGGCTCCTGCGAGACCTTGATGATCTCGCGGACCTTCTCCGGGCGTGACCTGGACCTCCTGGCCCTTCGACATCGCCTCGGCGATCTCCTCGACCGTCGGCTCGCGGCCCAGCTCCTGGAGGAGCTGGCGCGAGACGCGGATCAGGCGGTTGATCGTCTCCACCATGTGGACCGGGATCCGGATCGTCCGGGCCTGGTCGGCGATCGCGCGGGTGATCGCCTGGCGGATCCACCACGTGGCGTACGTCGAGAACTTGAAGCCCTTCTCGAAGTCGAACTTCTCGACCGCCCGGATCAGGCCGATGTTGCCCTCCTGGATCAGGTCCAGGAACGACATCCCGCGGCCGATGTACTTCTTCGCGATCGACACGACGAGCCGCAGGTTGGCCGACGTCAGCTGCTCGCGGGCGTCGCGGCCGATCCGGACCAGCTCGCCCTTGCGGTGGGCGAGCTTCGTGTTGAGCGGCACCTCGGGGTCGTAGCCCATCCGCTTGAGAAGCTCGGCGTCGTTGCCGGCCGTGATCCAGCGCTCGAGCGCCGGGAACGCGACCTCGTCGCGGGTCCAGTCGTAGATCGCTCGCAGCCCGACGTTGTCGCGCGAGTCGAGGTCGCCGTTGTGGACGGCGAAGTACGCCCAGTCGAGGAGGCGTGAGGAAGGACTCGGCGTCCAGCTTCTCGCTGTAGGCGGCGATCGAGCTTCTTCGCTTCCTTCAGGAGCTCCTTCGTCCCGTCCGACTGGGCGTCCCGCCCGGCCTTCACGAGGTGGAAGTCCGGCGGCGCGACCAGGAGGTCCTTCGCGCCCTTGGCGGTGATCGCGGCGCGGACGAGCGCGTGGGCCTCGTCGCCGAGCGGCAGGCGGTGCTGCGGCTTCTGCGTCCGGGTCTTGCGCTCGGTGTCGTGGAGCGTCCACTCGTGGAGCGAGACGATGCCCTTCCACGGCTCCTCGACGATCTGCTCGCCGAGCTCGATCGCCTTCGCGAGGACGACCTCCTCCTCGGCCGTCAGCAGGGCGACCTTGCCGATCTCCTTGAGGTACATCCGGACCGGGTCGTCGATCCCGATCATGTCGGCGCTGATCGCGTCGAGCTCCTCGGCGGACGGCTCCTCGAGCTCGGCCGCGTCGAGCTTCGCGGGCGCGTCGACCGGCATCTTGTTGTCGACGGCCGCGCCGTCCTCGCCGACCACCTCGACGCCGACGTCGGCGGTCGACCGCGTCGGGGCTGCCGTCGCCGCCGGGCTCCGGTCCCAGCTCGAGTCGTCGTCGTCCTCGTCCTCGTCGTCCTCGACCGCCGGCAGCACGACCTTCGCCGCGCGGAGGTTGCGGGTCGCGAGCCGGGCCTCCTCGACGTCCGCCTTGGCCCGACGCGGGCGGGTGAGGACCGCCTCGACGAGCTGCTTGTCGAGCGGATCAGCCATCAGTGCCCTCCTCGAGATGATCGGATGAGCGCGGTTGGATGGTTCTTGGGTCGTCATGCGCGGACCAGCACGGTTGCCTGTTCGATCTGGCGATCGACGGCGCGCCGCGATTCGTTGGTCTGACGCTGGAGATCGAGCAATCGAGTCACGTTGTCGCGGTCGCCGCCGCCCTCGGCGGCGAGGATCTCCGCGGCGACCCAGTCGGCCCGCTCGTCGAGCCGGAGCCGCTCGAGCCGGAGCAGGCAGCGGTCGACCGCGTAGGTGATCCGGTCCGCGCCGATCGTGCGCGAGGTCCGGCGACGGCCGGGCGAGGATCGCCTGGGCGAGCGCGCGGACCTCGTCGTCGAGGCCGGCCATCAGCGCGGACATCGAGAACGGCGGATGGATCCCCTGGTCGTTCGGCGCCCGCTGGAGGACGATCGCCCGGAACAGCTCGCGGGCGGGTGTCGACGGCAGCTGGTCCGGGCCGAGCTCGTCGGCGACGCGGAGCTGCTGCTCCGGGACGAGGAGGATCAGGCGGAGCAGCTCCTCCTCGACGGGCGTGATCGCCGCGAGGATCCGGTCGACCGGGAGCGCGTCGGCCGCGCCGATCACGGCGTCCGCGGTGATCCGACCCAGGACCGCCGCCGCCTGCGGGCTCCGGTGCAGGACCTCGAGGACCGCCGCTCCTCGACCCCGGACACGCGATGGATCGTCTGGAGGTAGGCGTCGCGCATCACCGGGTTGGGGATCGCCCGGAGCGTCGGCACGATCGCGTCGACGAAGCGGGCCTTGCCGCCGGGCGTCTTCAGGTCGACGGCGCGGGCGTGCTGGTCGATCAGGTAGTCGACGATCGGCTGGGCCGTCCGGACCTCCTCGCGCCAGCGGTCGGGCGTCTCGCGGAGGACCTCGTCGGGGTCCTTGCCGTCCGGCAGCCGGACGACGCGGACCTCGTCGAGCTCGACGCCGGTGTCGGCGGCCGCCAGCTGGCCGATCAGCGACTCCAGCGCCTGGGCCCCGAACGTGCCGGCCTTCTCGCCGGCGGCATCGACGTCGTAGGCGAGGGCGATCTTCGTCGCGTAGCGGGTCAGGAGCGCGACCTGGCCCGGCGTCAGCGCCGTCCCGAGCGAGGCGACGACGTTGTCGAAGCCCGCCTGGTGGGCCATCAGGGCGTCGGTGTAGCCCTCGACGATCACCGCCTGGCCGCCCTTCCGGATCGACGCCTTCGCCTTGTCGATCAGGTACAGGGTCCGGCTCTTGTCGAACAGCGGCGTCGCCGGCGAGTTCAGGTACTTCGGGCCGTGATCCTGGCCGTCGTCCGGCGATGCCGAGGATCCGGCCGCCGAGCCCGACCGGCGCGCCGTTCGCGTCACGGATCGGGAAGATGACGCGCTCGCGGAAGCGGTCGTAGACGCCGCCGCGGGCCGACTGGCGCGGCTGGGCGAGGCCGGCCTCGACGAGCTCGTCGGCGCCGATCTGGCGCTTCGACGCCAGCGTTCGGGCCAGGGTGTCCCAGCCACCCGGCGCGTAGCCGAGCTGAGCGCTGGCGATCGTCTCGTCGGTGAACCCCCGGCCGCGGAGGTAGTCGAGCGCGGGCTCGCCGGCTTTCGAGCCGGTCAGGACCGCGTGGTAGAAGGCGATCGCCGACTCCATGACGGCCCGGAGGCGCGCCCGCCGCGCGTCCTCGCGGGTCGTCCGCTCGTCGAGCTCGACGCCGGCCTTCGCGGCGAGGACCTTGAGCGCCTCCGGGAAGGTCAGCCCGTCGCGCTTCATCACGAAGTTGAAGACGTCGCCGCCCTCGCCGCAGCCGAAGCACTTCCACGAGTCCGCGAACCGGGGTCACCGTGAAGGACGGCGTCTTCTCGCCGTGGAACGGGCAGAGCCCCTTGTAGGTCGAGCCTGCCTTCTTCAGCTGGACCGTCTCGCCGACGACGTCGACGACGCTCAGCTTGCTCTTGATCTCGGCGGTGACCCCGACCGACAAGCCGACCTCCTGCCCAGAGGACTCGTCCTGCCGTCACGGACGCGAGGCCCGCGGTCGCGACCCCCGGAGGAGCCGGACATGGCAGAGGGCTTGTCAAGACTTGACAAGCCGTTCGGGCGGATCATACCACCCGGTTGTCAATACTGGTGGAGAGTATTGACAGTTCACTTGACCGGCACGAGAGGGCAGAAGAGCGAACGGTGGATTGGAATGACGTCAGGACCGAGACCTCGATGACCTCCGTGTCGGCCCGACTGGCCCGACGGCACGTGGAAGTCATCAATGATGGGACGTCGCGATCGACGGGTGGGTCACGGACACCCGATGGGTCCCCGGGCCGAGTTCGATCGCGAAGCCGGCGTCCACCGGTTGGCCGTCGACCATGACGATCGACGTGCTTGTTCCGGGCGGGAGAAACGCCCCGCTCGTCCCAGCCGGCAGGTCGAGTTCGGCAGAGAAGGCATCCTCATCGATCCGCCAGTCGATTGCGACTCGTCCGAACGCGGAGTCGACGGAGGCGCGCGCCCACGTGATCCCGGCGACAGGCCTGGGGCCGAAGACGACACGGGCGTAACCCGGGCGAGAGACATCCGGGGCAATGCCAGCCACATGGCGATACACCCAGTCGATCACCGCGCCATACGCGTAGTGGTTGAAGGAGAGCATCGAGCCGTCCTCCGCGTCCGGAGGCTCGTCAGGCCCAGGCGCGATGGCCCCCGGATGGATCGAGCCGTCAGGCAGGATCGCGTCCCATCGCTCCCAGACGGTCGTGGCTCCCTGCTCCACCTGGTAGAGCCACGAGGGCATCTCCGTTCGAAGAAGCATCCGGTAGGCCTCGTCGAACAGACCCGCGCCGGACAGGGCAGGCAGAACGAGTGGGGTTCCCAGGAAGCCGGTCGCCACCCGGCCGTCGCCATCGTTCACCAGGCCCGCGAGGGCGTCGACGACGGCGGGTCGCGCCCCCTCCGGGACGATGTGAAACTGCAGGGCGATCGCGCATCCAGTCTGTGTGCCGGGGATGTCATCGGACCACCGATCCCATGTCGCCGCCGCCACGCGATTGGCGAGATCGCCGTAATGCCGCGCCGCCGCTCCATCCTCGAGCACGGTGGCAACGTCCGCGACGATCTGCGCCGATCGAGCGAAGAAGGCGTTCGCGATGAAGTCGCCCCCTGCCTTCGCCTCCCATGGGCGATCCGGCGGGGCATCCGGGTCGAGCCAATCGCCGAACTGCCACGACGGCGCCAGGAGCCCATCGGCCCCCTGGCGGCGCACCAGCGAGTCGACCCAGCGACGCATGCTCGCGAACTGACGGCGGAGCACCTCGCGGTCGCCGTACGACTCGTAGGTCGCCCATGGCACGATCGTTGCGGCGTCCGCCCAGCCGGCGCGGCCGTATCGACCAATCCCGCTCAGGACGACGTCCGGTACCACGCTCGGGACACCGAGCTCGTCGTCCTGGTCGAGCTCGAGGTCTCGCAACCAGCTCTGCCAGAACGCGTCCGACTCGAAGAGCGTGGATGCCGTCGACGCGAATGCCTGGGCGTCGCCCGTCCAGCCGAGGCGCTCATCCCTCTGGGGACAGTCCGTCGGAATCGACACGAAGTTGCCGCGTTGCGACCAGCGGACGTTGTCGTGCAGCTTGTTGAGCCTCGCATCAGAGCATGCGAATGTCCCGCGGGGAGCGAGATCGCTGCTGATCGCCACGACCTCCGCGCCGATGATCCGAGCATCCGACGTGACCTCGGCGTAGCGAAACCCGTGGAAGGTGAACGGCGGCTCGAGGACGGTTTCGGACGCATCGGCCAACGTGTATTCGTCCGTTGCGCGTGCGGATCGAAGGGCGCGTGTGTGGAGTGCCCCGTTGGGCTCGAGCACCTCGGCATGACGAACCGTCACCCGATCCCCCCGGGCACCCCGCACTCGAAGGCGCAGGAAGCCGACGAGGTTCTGGCCACTGTCGATGTGGATCGTCCGATCGGCCGATCGGACGAGCTCGGCAGGCCTTGTCTCGATCACTCGTACCGGCGCCGACATCCGCGGCTCGATGATTCGAGGATCGAAGGGGACGACGGCCGCCGGTCGCCACGAGGAATCGTCGAACTCCGGTAGATCCCAGCCGGGCTGGCGCTCCCGAAGGTCGATGATGGCTCCGTCGTACAGGTCGGCCGCGCGGATCTCGGCGGTCGACGCGCGCCACGACTCATCCGACACGATCTCGACCGTTTGTCCGTTCGGGAGGTCGGCCTCCAGCTGGAGGATCAGTCCCAGCTGATCACCGTAGTGGCATCGATCGTGCCCACTCTCCGACCCCAACCGCCCGCGATACCAGCCGTCTCCAAGGGTCGCACCGATGACGTTGTGTCCGGGGCGCAACAGATGGGTGACGTCGTGGGTATCCGCGAGCAGGCGGTGGCGATAGCTCGTCCAACCTGGCGACAGCAGGTGATCACCGACCCCCTGGCCGTTGATGCGCACCTCATGAAGTCCGAGGGACGTGACGTGGAGCCGCGCCCGGACCGGTGTTCCATCCAGATCAAACCCTCGCCGCAGACGGGGCGCGGCCGAGGGTCGATCTCGGCCCGGATCGTCGGGCACCGTGATGCCCCTGGCTCGCCAATCACCGGGGTCGAGCAATCCGGCCTCGATGCAGAGTGGGTCGCTCCAGTCCGTCGAGGATCCGTCGGTGAAGGCGCGGACGCGGTAGTAGCGGACATCACGGCTCGTCAGGCTCCCGCCGGGGGCACCGACGCCGATCTGGTCGGCACTGATGACGGGGCCGGTCGTCGCGATCAGATCCTCGAACGATGCCGTTCGTGAGGCGTGGATCTCGTAACCCGACTGGGAGAGGCCAGGCTGCGCCGCGGCCAGGCGCCAGGTCAGTCGCGGCCGTTCGCGACCGAACGCGAGGACGCCGGGCGACAACTGTGACCGGAGGGCGACGACGCGCATGTCGGAACCATGAGCGCCGCGTGGCGTGACTGCCATGACAGGAGCAACCTCCTCTGCTTTGAACCGTTGATCAGCGCGGACGCGTCTCACGCATGCGGACGAAGACGACCAGGCCCGAGGCGGCCGTCAGTGCTCCGATCGCACCGATCGCAAACGGCATCCCAGCCCGGTCGGCAAGGACCCCGGCAACGATGGCGCCAGCGGCGAAGCCCAGGTCCCGCCAGAGACGGTAGATGCCGACAGCAGCCCCTCGCCACGACGGCGTTGCGACATCGGCCACCGCAGCCAGCAGGGTCGGGTAAACCATCGCGGTGCCGAGACCGAGCAATGCGGCCGCGAGCAACCAGACCGCAAACGTCGAAGCCGCCGCAATCAGCCCGATGGCGCAGGCCTGCAGCAGCATGCCGGTGACGATGAGCCCCTTCCGGCCGATCCGATCGGACAGGGCGCCGGTGCCGATCTGGCCGAGGCCCCAGACGGCGGGGTAGGCGGCCGCAAGGACGCCGATCTCGGCGACGGCGAGGCCGTGCGAGGCGTAGAAGAGAGGCAGCAGACCCCATGCCATCCCGTCGTTGAGGTTGTTCACCAGCCCAGCCTGCGAGGCCGCCGAGAGCGTCGGATCACGGAACGTTGCCCGGGCGAACACCGTGTGCCAGGGCAGATCTGGCTCTCCCGAGGTCTCGAGGGCCACGTGCCCCCGTGTTTCGCGCACGAAGAGGACGGAGACGCCAAGGCCGATGCCCGCAATGGCCAGTCCCAGGAAGAACGGCGCCGGCCGGAGCCCGGCCTCCGCGGCGATGAAGCCGGTGGCCAGGGCGGTCAACGCCAACGCGCCGTAGCCGGCTGCCTCGTTGAGGCCCATGGCGAGCCCGCGTCGCGCCGGGCCCACGAGGTCGATCTTCATGATGACCGTGCTTGACCAGGCCAGGCCCTGGTTGATGCCGAGCAGGACGTTGGCGACGACGACCCAGCCCCATTCCGGGGCCCAGATGAGCAGCAACGGCACCGGCACGCCGAACAGCCAGCCGGCGACCAGGACGGGCTTGCGGCCGTAGCGATCGGCCAGCGCGCCCGCCAACAGGTTGGCCAGGGCCTTGGTCACGCCGAAGGCCAGGAGGAACGAGAGGACGGAGGTGAAGGTCAGTCAGACCGAAGGTCTCGTTCGCCAGGAGCGGCAGGACGGTCCGTTCCTGGCCGACCATCCCGCCGACGAGACCATTGACCCCGACCAGCAGCGCGAACTGGCCGGCGTTCTCCCGAAGACCGAGTCGGGGCGTCCTCACCGAGAGCGTCGCCATCGCCCGAGTATGGGCGGGCCGTCCGAAGCGTCGCGCGCCCGCCGAGGTGAGGCTAGGCCTGCGCTTCGACGACCGGGAGCCTGCGCGAGGTGATCGGCATGGCGATGCTCGGGCCGAAGCCGCCGGCGAGCTCTCGGAAGCGGGCGATTGCCTGGGGTCGCAGCGAGTACCAGATCCATGTGCCGCGCCGGTCGCCTTCGATCCAGCCGGCGTCGCGAAGGACCTTCAGGTGGTGCGACACGGTCGGCTGGCTGACGTCGCAGCACGCCGTGAAGTCGCAGGCACAGACCTCGGCGCAGTCGCTCAACTGGCGGAGGATGGCGAGTCGGGTAGGGTCGGCCGCGGCCTGCAGGAGCAGGATGTCCGGGTCGGTCTGTCGCTTCACGCGGCTACTGTATTGACAGATGTCTATCTTGACAAGTATCAATACAGCCACCACGACCCGCCAGCACCGAGGAGCACCCGGCGATGACCACCGAGACCATCCACGAGACCGTCAGGCAGCACTACGCCGATGCCGCGGTCCGCGCCTCCCAGGGCTCCTCGTGTTGCAGCGATCCCGAGACCATCGGCGCGAACCTCTACTCCGCGCTGGAGCGCGATGAGCTCCCGGACGCCGCGGTCCTCGCGTCGCTCGGTTGCGGCAACCCGACCGCCGTCGCGGACCTCCATCCGGGTGAGCGCGTCCTCGACCTCGGGTCCGGCGGCGGCATCGACGTCCTCCTGTCCGCCAAGCGGGTCGGGCCGACCGGTCGTGCCTTCGGCGTCGACATGACCGACGAGATGCTCGCCCTGGCGCAGGCGAACGCAGCTCAGGCCGGCGCGACCAACGTCGAGTTCCTGAAGGGCCACATCGAGGCTCTCCCCCTCCCTGCCGAGTCGATCGACGTCGTGATCAGCAACTGCGTCGTGAACCTGGCCGCGGACAAGCGGGCGGTGTTCGCGGAGATCGCCCGCGTTCTGCGGCCGGGCGGGAGGATCGGCATCAGCGACATCGTCGCCGAGGACTCGCTGAGCCCCGATCAGCGGGCCGAGCGCGGTTCCTATGCCGGCTGCATCGCCGGCGCCCTGTCGGTGACCGAGTTCCGTGACGGACTGCTGGCGGTCGGCCTGACGGACGTCACGATCACGCCGTCGCACACGGTCACCGAGGGAATGATCAGCGCGATCATCAAGGCCACGAAGCCGGCCGACGCTCGGCCGCTCATCGACCTCTCGGCGCCGCGGGACCTGCCGATCGCCGAGGCGGGTTGCTGTGGTGGGACCGGCTGCTGCTGATGCGAACCAGGCCGGCGGAGATGCGGGCGTAGGCCGACGAGCCTGGCGATGTCCCGTTCGTCTATCGCTCGGCGTGACCTCGCAGCGCTGATCCTCGCGGCCACCTGTTGGGGTGTCGGCACCGTCATCAGCAAGGCCGCGCTGGCAGAAGTCCCGCCGCTCACCCTCCTTCCGGTCCAGCTGGCCGCCAGCCTCGCGATCCTGGCCGTCCTCATGCGTCGCCAGGGCATCGCATTCCGGACCGATGGATCACCGCTGCTGGGCCGACTCGGTCTCCTCAACCCCGGGATCGCCTACGCGCTCAGCCTGCTCGGGCTGGTCACGATCACGGCAAGCCTGTCCGTCCTGCTGTGGGCGCTCGAGCCGTTGATGATCCTGTTCCTCGCTGCGTGGTTCCTGGGTGAGCGGATCACGCCGACCTTCATCGTGCTGTCGGTGATCGCGGTCGCGGGCATGGTCGTGGTCGTCTACGACCCGTCGTCGAGCAGCGGCCAGTTGATCGGTGTGGCCCTGACGTTGGCCGGGATCGCGTGCTGCGCGGTCTACTCCGTCGTCACGCGGCGATGGATCCCCGACGCCAAGGAGACGAGCCAGGTGATCCTGGCCCAGCAGGGGCATGCCCTCGCGCTCGCGATCGGGCTGGTCGTCGTCGTTGGCGTGGCCGGTGGGCAGGTCGTCCCCACCGCATTCACACCGCTCGGGCTCGCCAGCGCGGTCGGATCCGGCGCCCTCTACTACGCGGGCGCCTACTGGTTCTACCTTGGTGCCCTGCGCCATGTTCCGGCCTCGTTCGCGGCGGTGTCCTTCTACCTCATCCCCATCGTCGGGGTCGTCGCCGGCGCGCTTCTCCTGGGCGAGCGTCTGGATCCGCGTCAATGGGTCGGTGCCGTGATCGTTCTGGTTGCAATCCTGGCGATCATCCGGCAGCCAGGCGCAGCCGGGATCGAGTCGACCGTTGCGACGGCCTCCTAGCAGGACCCTGATCGGCAAACCCTGCAGCCGCCCACCGTTGCTGATCGGGACGCTCGAGTTCGTCGGACCGAACGAGCGCGACGGCTGGCACCTGGCCGGCATCTTCGTCCCGATCGCCTACATCGCCTGGTCGGTCCGGCTGATCGCGATCGGGATCCTCCTCCTGATCTGAAGGGCCTGACCGAACCGGGTCCCGAGCGTGTTCGGCCACCTCGACGGTCGTCCGGACAGCACAATGATGGCGTGGGAGGGACACGGACCGACTCGATCGCTCGGCGGATGCCCGCGGTCCTGAGCGATCTCTGGTCGACGCCGGGGGCGTTCCCGGTGCTACTCGTCGCCATGGTGTCGATGGCCGCGGCAGGCCTGAATCCACCGGTCACGTCGCCTGCTCTCCCGAACGTCCAGGCGACGATCCGGGCCCAGCCCGACATCAGCGCGCTCCTGCTCCTGACCACGCTGGTCGCCGCAGGCCTCTTGTTCCTGGGCGGCATCCTCGGCGACACCGACGGCCGTCGCCGGATCCTGCTCGGCGCCCTGGCGACGCTCGCGATCGCGAACCTCGCGGGACCGATCGTTCCCGACGGGCTGCCGTTCCGGATCGATCGGCTTGCCGGCGCCGCGGCTGCCTACGCGGTCCTGCCGTTCGCGCTCGCCCTCGTCGCGACGACCTACCACGGGATCGTCCGGGCGACCGCGATCGGGGTCGCCTATGCCGCGTACGCGGGCGGGACGGCGCTCGCCCCGATCCTCCTGACGATCCTCGGACCCGGTGGCCCGATGTGGCCGGCCTTTCTCGTCGGCGCTGCGGCAGCGCTGTTGGCCCTCTGGTACGCGTTTCCACGCACCCCCAGCCTCGTCGCGATCGCCCGGGACGATCGGTCCTACGTGGTCGCGACGGCAACCTGGGCCTTCGGGATCGTGATCATCACCGCCGGGCTCGTGGACCTGGGCAGTCGGGTCGCGAGTCCGGTGCGGATCCTCCTGATCGTGACGGGGCTCCTGATGGTCGGCGGGGTCGTCGTTTGGGACCGCCGGCACCGTGGCGAGGCCTCTCGCCATCGCGTGCTTCGCCGCCCTGTCGCCGTCGCGATCGCCATCGGCCTGATCGTGAGCTTCGCGCAGGCGGCACCACTGTTCCAGCTGCCGGTGTTCTTCTACCTGGTGCTCAGGTACGGAACGATCGGCGCCGCGGTCGCGACCGCGCCGTTCGTCATCGCCCTGATCGTCGCGGGCCCGGTCGCCGGGGTGCTGCTCCGGCGGTTCAGGCCGCGGACGCTCGTCGCGGGTGGCGCCGCTGCCGTCGGGCTCGGCAATCTCGTCGCCGCGACCGTCCTCGGTCAGCAAGTCGCCTACATCGCCCTGGTCCTGCCTCTCGTCTTGATTGGCGCCGGATTCGTCATCGCCACCACCGTCCGGACCGCGATCATCTTCGCGAGCGTGTCGCGTGGCCTGCCGGCGACCGCGGCCGCCCTCAACGAGGCGTCGGTCCTGGTCGGCAGCCGGATCGGCCTGGCGGCCCTGACGGCGCTCATCACCCAGCGCGCCATCGATCTCTACGCCGGCGCGCTCGGCGGCATCGATCCCACCCAGCGCGCCACCGCCATCGATGCCTTCCGCGACGTCCTCGTCGCGATCGGGATGCCGGGGTTCTACCAGATCGCGGGAGCGCTGAGCCCCGCGGACGTCGCGTCGTATCTCGCGGCGTTCGTCGAGGCCTACCGGGAGAGCCTGTTCGCGACGGGCCTGCTCGCGCTGCTCGCGGCGCCGATCGCCTGGATCGCACTCGGGGCGCGGGACCCGCTGACGACGATCTGGGACCACCTGGACGAGCGGCCGACCGCCGCGGCGGCGACTCCCGGGGCGGCGCGGCCGGACTGACGTCGGGCGCGGGCGCACCCGATGGCCTGCCGAAAACGGGCCATTCGGCACGTGGCGCGCTGGGCGCCGGATCGGAAACTCACATCAATCCAGTGTGAGTTTCTGCAGCAGCTCCGGCCCGGACCGGAGCAAGGAGCGCTCCGATGCGTCGTCATCGCATCCTCCCGGTCGCTCTCGCGATCGGCCTGCTGGCCGGATGTGCCGCCACCCCTCGCGAGGCCCCGAACGGGATTCCGAACGCCACGCCGTTGCCCGCGGCCGCCTCGACCGCAGCGCCGAGCGGCAATGGCATGGCGATGATGGGCCAGGGCACGAGTTCCGCCACGGTCGATGCGGCGGCGGCTCCGGCGATCGCCGCCGGCGGGGCGATCGCCGTCCAGGCGTTCGACCTCGGCTTCACGCCGGCGAAGCTCAGCGTCGCGACGCCGGGCACCTATCCGGTGCAATTCAAGAACACGGGCTCCACGACGCACGACATGACCTTCGCCGACGGAACGAAGCTGACGGCGGAGGCCGGTGCGACCGTCACGGGCACCGTTTCGGTGCCCGCGCAGGGCATCACCTTCCTGTGCAGCATCCCCGGGCATGCCGCCGCCGGCATGACCGGCGCGGTTGTCATCGGGGGTGCATCGACGTCAACCGCCGCCGCCTCGGCCCGCCGCCCACCGCGACGGCCGCCGCTGCTCCCGTCGAGGATCCGAACGCGCCGCCGTATGTCCTGCGCGATCCTGCCGCGCCGCCGGTCCTCTCCGGCACGATCCACGACATCACGCTCCCGATCGTCGAGCGCGACATCACCGTCGCGAAGGGCTTCGTCGTCCACGCCTGGACGTTCGGCGGCACGGTGCCGGGTCCCACGATCCGGGTCCACCTCGGCGACACGGTCCGCGTCCACCTGACGAACGAGGGAACGATGAGCCACTCGATCGACTTCCACGCCAGCCAGACGGCGATGAACGACCAGATGGTCGAGATCAAGCCGGGCGACAGCTTCACCTACACCTTCACCGCCGACTATGCCGGCGTCTGGATGTACCACTGCGGCACGGCACCGGCCCTCCATCACATCGCGAACGGGATGTTCGGGATGGTGATCGTCGAGCCGAAGGGCGGCCTGGCGCCGGTCGACCAGGAGGTCGCCATCGTCCAGAGCGAGTGGTACCTCGGCCAGCAGAAGGAGCCGGCGGACTACGCGAAGGCAAACGCCGCGGCTCCGGCGCCGGACTTCGTCGTGTTCAATGGAATCGCCAACCAGTACAAGGACCATCCGGTCCCGGTCACGACGAAGGGACGGGTTCGCGTCTTCGTCCTGAACGCAGGACCGAACATCGACAGCTCGTTCCATGCCGTCGGCACGATCTTCGACACGGTGATCAAGGAGGGGATCGTCCTGGCCAGGGGCAACGCCGGTGGCTGGGGCAGCCAGGCGGTCGACCTCGCGCCGGCGCAGGGTGCGATCATCGAGTTCAGCCCACGCGAGGACGGGATGTATCCCTTCGTCACCCACGCATTCAACTTCGTCGGTCGCGGCGCCATCGGGCTCTTCATGGCCGGCGACGGCGACCCGAAGAACTGACGCCGATGCGCCTGGAGCTCACGAAGCGAGCGGATTATGCGATCCGGGCCGTCCTCGCCCTCGGCGAGGCCGGCCCGGACGACGTCCTGAGCGTGCGGCGGATCGCGTCCGACCGGGCCATCCCGGTCCGGTTCCTCTCCCTCGTCATGGCCGACCTGGTCGGTGCCGGCCTCGTCGAAGGGACCGAGGGCCGCTCGGGCGGCTATCGACTGGCCCGTCCGGCGACATCGGTCTCGCTCCTCGAGGTGATCGAGGCGGTCGAGGGCGACAGCCGGCGGCGGGTCTGCATTCTCCGCGGCGACCGCTGTCAGCAGGCCGGTGCGTGCGATGTCCACGCCGTCTTTGCGGCCGCCGAGGAGGAGACCCTGCGACAGCTCTCGTCCGCGACGATCGGCGGGCTCCTGGCCCGACGGACAGCGGATCCGACGGCCGCCGGCTAGATCGTCGCGTCGGTCAGTTCGAAGCGGAGCCCGGCCACCAGCACCGCGACATCCACGAGGCAGGCACCGATCGTGCTCGTCATCGGGAACGCGAACGGGAAGAGCAGCAGGCCGGCGAGCGACGCGAGGCTTGCCCCGATGGCCAACGGCGGCCACCACTGCGCCGGCAGCCAGCCGACGGTGACGGCAGCGAGGGCGACGAAGCCGACGATCGACACCGACCACAGAGCGACGCCGATCGCCTGGCTCGCACCGGCTCCCATGACCCCCGACAGCAACCAGGAATCGCCGGTCCATTCCGGGTTCACGGTTGCCACCTTGAAGACCTGAAGCAATCCCAGGCTGTGGCCGATCCCGTGGGCCAGCAGGACCACGGCGATCACGATCTTGACCATGGCGTGACCTCCACGCAGCGTGTGTTGTCCGGATCCACGCTCGCTCGGAGACGGTCCGCAGCGCGAGAGCCGTTCGACCCATTGACCGGGACCGGTTGGACGTTCGAGCCCGAGATCGGCGGCGTTGCGACGCCTCGGCTACGCTCCGCCCATGGCAACCGAGCGCTTCCCGATCCGGATCGGCGCGCGGTCTCGTGGACTGCTCCGGATCCTGTTCGGCGTCCGCCCGGACAACGCGTGGGTCGAGGTCGGCGACGCCCCGGCAGGCGAGCTCGTCGTGTCGTTCGGCCGGTCGACGTTCCGGACGCCGCTCGCGAACATCGTCAGCTGGCAGATCGAGGGACCGTGGCGGTGGATCACGGCGATCGGCATTCGGATGAGCATCCGCCACCGCGACGTGAGCTTCGCGGGCAGCCCGCACGGCGGTGTCCGGATGGACTTCCGGACGCGCGTTCCGTGGTTCCTGTTCAAGGTCCCCGCGATCTACGCCTCGCCGGACGACCTCGACGGGCTCGCGGCCGCGCTGGCCGCCCGCGGGATTGCCGGCGCGGACGTCAGGGCAGCACGCTCGCAGCCCCCGGCGTCGTGAGCCGGCCCTGCCGGAACGACCCGATCAGGTCGCCGTAGCCCGGGACCCCGCGGTCGTAGCCGACGGCCCACAGGCCGGCCCCGGCGAGCCCACGCGTGTCGGCGAGCGCCAGCTTCGGGGTCAGGCTCTGCGGCGTGTCGTAGTAGATCGCCTGGAAGGCGTCGCCCTTCGGAACGGCGAGGAAGGCCACGGACTCGAGCTGGTCGTAGACCGGCACGAGGCTCTTGTTCCCGAGGACATCGAGGTGCTGTCTCGGGACCCACACCGCCCCCTTGCCGGTCGATGGTGCGCCGAGGTCTCCGGTCGCGGCCGGCCAGGCCACGCCGTAAAGCGGGAGGCCGAGGAGCGTCTTCTCGGGCGGGACGCCACTTGCGAGGTACAGGTCCAGCGACCACGACAAGGTCCGCTCGTCGCCGTCACGACGCTGAATCGGGGACGTCGCCCCGGGCTGGCTCGCCCCGGTCCGGTAGTCGTAGCCCATCAGGAAGATGCGATCCGCGCCGCCCGCGGTGGCGGCCACGGCGAGCGCCGAGCCCTGCCGGCCCGCGCCCGTGGCCACCGTCACCGTCGCGTCGGGGTGGTCCGCGCGGAGGGCCGTCCGAAGACGGCCGACGAACGCCCCGTAGGCCGGGATGTCCTCGTCATCGATCTCCTCGACGTCGACCGCAACGCCGTCGACCTTCAAGTCCGATCGCAGCTGGACGAGGCCCGCGATCACCTTGTCCTGGATCGCGGTGGAGCCGAAGAGCTTGGCATTCTTCGCCGTCCCGAAGCTCGTGTAGACGACGTCGACGCGACGATGGCGCGCGTGGGCGTCGGCGATGATCGCCTGCCCGATCGGGCCGTTGATCTTCCGGGCCCCGTTCTGGGTCATGACCAGCCCGCCCTTGCCCGAATGCGTCACCGAGAAGAGCGCGACGGTCGTGAGGTCGGTCGTCGCGAGGTGGGCGACGATCGTGTCGTCCATCTCCCAGTACGGGATGAAGCCGTAGACCTCGTGGCCGGGCACCGGAACGGCGGAGGCACTCGCCGCGTCCGAGCCCGCGGTCGTCGAGCCGCCCGGATCGGTCGACGGGTGCGGATCCGTGCCGGACAGGAGTGACGATCCGACGAGGGCGACGATCCCGAAGCCGGCGACGGCGACGGCCATTGCGCCGAGCCGGGCGGTCGGGCCGCCGATCGATCTCGGCGTGGTGGGGCCGGCCATCGGCCGACGTCGGCTCCATCTCATCGCGACCAGTCTGCCCTGCCCGGGCAAATCCGGCCGCCGCGCGTCAGCGTGCCCCTCCCTCAGGTCTCCGCGACGTGCTCACATGGCCTCCACACTCGGAGACGAGGATCCGGTCATCGCAAGGCGCCCGACCGCTGGGTCGGGGTCGCCGAAACCCACACGGAGCTCACCCACCCATGAACGGTCGAACCATCGCCCAGGTCTTCCTCGTCATCTTCCTCGTCGCCGGGGCGGTCGGACTCGGCGTCACCGCCTACAACGCCGGCGTGACCCAGGGTCTCGCCCAGAGCGGGGCCGTGGCCGTCGCCCCGATCGCCGTCGCCCCCTACGCCGGTTGGGGCTGGGGGTTCGGCCCGGGCTTCGGCTTCTTCGGCTTCCTCGGCGGGCTCCTCTTCCTGTTCCTCCTGATCGGTCTGATCCGGGCAGCCTTCGGCCCGCGCCGGGGCTGGGGCGGCGGCCACGGCCACGGCTGGGGACCCGCCCGGTACCCCGGTGGCTGGACCGACGACCAGGGTCGAACGTGGGAGGACCGCGCTCGCGAGGTCCACGACGGCTGGCACCGCGCCCATCCCGAGGCCCCGTCCGGAACCGGTCCGACCGGATCGGACCGTCCGACCGCCGGCTGAACCGGCGACTCGGCTCCCTCCCCTCCCTGCGACGCCGGGTCCCGACCGGGACCCGGCGTCGCTCCGTCCCTAGGATGTCGGCATGAAGACGATCCTCGTCGTCGATGACGAGCCACGCATCGCCGAGCTGGCACGCGACTACCTCGAGCACGCCGGCTTCGGCGTCCGGATCGCGGCCACCGGCGAGGCCGCGTTGCAGGCGGTCCGCCGCGACCGCCCGGACCTCGTCGTCCTCGACCTCGGCCTGCCCGGGATCGACGGCCTCGACGTCACCCGCTCCATCCGGCGCGACTCGAGCCTGCCGGTGATCATGCTGACCGCCCGTGACGACGAGCTCGACAAGCTCCTCGGCCTCGAGCTCGGCGCGGATGATTACCTGACGAAGCCGTTCAGCCCGCGGGAGCTGGTTGCCCGGGTCCGGGCGGTCCTGCGACGGACGGACGCCACGATGGAGCGGGACACCGACGAAGTGATCCGCGCCGGCGACCTCACGCTCGACGTCCCGCGGATGCGGACGGAGCTCGCCGGCCGGACCGTCGACCTGACGCCGACCGAGTTCACGCTGCTCGCGGCGCTGGCCCGCCAGCCGGGCCGGATCTTCACCCGCTCGCAGCTCCTGGATGCCGTCCACGGGGTCGCCTTCGAGTCGTACGAGCGGGCGATCGACACGCACATCAAGAACATCCGCCGCAAGCTCGAGCCGGACCCGCGCCGGCCGGTCCACGTCCTGACGGTCTACGGCGTCGGCTATCGGTTCGCGGACGAGCGCGCGTGACGACGCCACCGCAGGAGCCGGAGTCCGAGCCGGCGTCTGCCCGGAATGCCCGCACCCGGACCGAGCGCAACCGGCGCATGTGGGAGGCCCGCGAGGTCCAGCGCTACCGACGCGGCATGCGTCGTCGGGGGCCATGGGGCGCGGGATGGCACGCGGAGCCGCGGCCCGCGTGGTGGCCGACGGAGGAGCCCTGGCCGCCGGTTGAGCGGGGACGCCCGTGGCGCGGCTTCGGCTGCCTGTTCGGGTTCCTGTTCGTCGCGGGGATCCTCGGCATCCTCGCCCTCGCGACACGGTTCGTCGGCGACATCCTGGACGCACCGGGCCTGCCGGGAACGCTGATCCGGCTGGCCTCCCTCCTCGTCCTGATCGCGATCGTGGCCGGGCTCGTCCGGGGCGGCCGCGCCATCCGGGGCACGGGCTCCGTCCTCGACGACCTGGTCGAACAGGCAGCGCGCGTCGAGGCGGGCGACTACACCGCCCGGGTCGATCCGGTCCGCCCGGTGCCGGACCCGGTCCGGAACCTCACCCGCGGCTTCAACACGATGGCCGCACGGCTCGAGGCGGATGAGGCCCAGCGACGCAGCCTGCTCGCCGACGTGACCCACGAGCTCCGGACGCCGCTCGCCGTCGTCCAGGGCAACGTCGAGGCGATCCTCGATGGCGTCCACCCGGCCGACGAGGTCCATCTCGGGGCGATCCTGGAAGAGACCCGGGTCCTCGGACGGCTCGTGGACGACCTCCGGACCCTGGCCCTGAGCGAGGCGGGCTCGCTGTCGCTCCATCGCGAGCCGACCGACCTCGACGTCCTCAGCGCCGACGTCGCGACGTCGTTTGCCGCCAGCGCGAGACACGGCCGGAGTGGCGATCGAGGCGACCGTCGCGGACGACGTCCCGCTCCTCGATGTCGACCCGGTCCGGCTGCGAGAGGTCCTCGCGAACCTCGTGGGGAATGCGCTCCGTCACACCCCGGCCGGTGGCCGCATCACGATCGCCGGGCGCCGGGCGCCACCGGGCGACGTCGCGGCAACCGCCCCAGCGGCGGTCGAGATCGTCGTCCGCGACACCGGGCCCGGGATCGACCCTGACCTCCTGCCGCATGTCTTCGATCGGTTCGCCCGCGGCCCGGACTCCCCGGGGACCGGCCTCGGGCTGTCGATCGCCCGCGGGCTCGTGGAGCTCCACGGCGGGACGATCGCGGCCGCGTCGCCGCCCGGCGGCGGCACGGAGATCCGCATCACGCTCCCGATCGACCGGCCCTGAGCCGTCGTCCGGCCCCCGGCGGTCGCGCGGCACGCTGGCTCATTCGTACTGCACGCGGCCGCACCCGACGGCGGGGTTGCGCGATCGCACCACCCCCGGTCACCCTTGGTCGATGTTCCGACGACTGCGCGCCCCCAGTCGATCGATGGCGCTCGCCGTGCTCGCCGCGGCCGCGTTCATCGTCACCTCCGCGATCCCCGCCGCGGCAGCCGACTTCCCCGCGAAGGATTCGCTCTACCACTCCTACACGGAGATGGTCGCCGACATCCAGGCCGTCGAGGCGGCCCATCCGGACATCGTCCACGTCTTCAGCATCGGCAAGAGCTACCAGGGCCGCGACATCTGGGCGGCCAAGATCAGCGACAACGTCGCCACCGACGAGGCCGAGCCCGAGGTCCTGTTCGACGCCCTCCATCACGCTCGCGAGCACATGACGGTCGAGCAGGCGCTGTACCTGTTCCACCTGCTCGCGGACAACTACGGCACGGACACCCAGATCACGAACATCGTCAACAGCCGCGAGATCTGGATCATCTTCGCCGTCAACCCGGACGGCTTCGAGTACGACCTCACCTGCACCGGCAGCAGCCACCCGCCGTACTGCGCCTGGCGCAAGAACCGCCAGCCGAACAGCGGCTCGAGCGCGATCGGGACCGACCTGAACCGGAACTACGACTATGACTGGGGCTGCTGCGGTGGCTCGTCCGGCACGAAGTCGTCGATCACCTACCGCGGCTCGAAGGCGTTCTCCGCACCGGAGTCCCGCGCGGTCAGCAACTTCGTCCGCAGCCGGGTGGTCGGCGGGATCCAGCAGATCAAGGCACACATCACGTTCCACACGAATGGCCAGCTGATCCTCTGGCCGTACGGCCACACGAAGACGGACATCCCGTCCGACATGACCCTCTTCGACCACCAGGCGTTCGTGGCGATCGGCAAGGGCATGGCCGCCCGGAACGGCTACAAGGCCGAGCAGTCGAGCGACCTGTACATCACCGATGGCGACGAGATCGACTGGATGTACGGGCGGCAGCGGATCTTCTCGTACACGATCGAGCTCTACCCGCCCGAGACCCCGACGGTCTGGGGCGACCACTACCCGCCCGACGAGAAGATCGCCTCGGCCACGGCCCACAACAAGAGCGCCCTGCTCTACTTCCTGACCGTCGCCGGGTGCCCGTACTCGGCGATCGGCCGGACCCGCCCGGACTGCGGCCCGTTCTTCGACGACTTCGAGATCGGCCGCGGCTGGGTGGTGAACCCGGACGGCACCGACACGGCCCGGAGCACCTCGCGGTTCGCCCGCGGCAACCCGGTGGCGACGACATATGGCGGCCGGAAGATCCAGCTCGATACGACCGCGTCCGGCCGCTACGCGATGATCACCGGCACGACCGGCGGGTCGTCGGCGAACGCCAACGACCTCGACGGCACCTCGACGATCCGCGGGCCGCTGATCCAGCTCCCGGCGAAGGTGGGGCCCGCCTCGTTCCGCTACCTCTTCGCCCACGGACCGAGCAGCTCCGCCGATTCCCTCAAGGTCTACGTCGAGGACGACGCCCACACCCGAACCCTCGTGTGGTCGAAGCTCGGGACGGCGAGCACCGTGAGCGGTGTCTGGACCCGCGCGTCGTTTTCGCTCGGACCGTGGGCCGGCAAGGCCGTTCGGCTCGTCGTCCGGGCGACGGACGGGGGCCACGACAGCCTGGTCGAGGCCGGCATCGACGACGTCCGGTTCGAGCAACCGTACTGACCCGGGAACCGCATCGCGCCGACGGGCGTCAAGGGCCGCAACCACCCCGGCCCAGGGCGGGTCGGCAGCCCAGGAGGGCGATGCGATGCGGAACCTTCGACATGATCGACCCGGCCGACCCGGACGCGGAGGGCGCGTCGCCCTCGGCATCTCGACCGCCGCGCTGGGGATCTTCCTCGCGGCGACACCGGCCCTCGCCTGCGGCGGGCTGATCGGACCCAACGGGGCGGTCAACCTGCTCCGGACCACGACGTTTGCCGGCTACCACGATGGGACCGAGCATTACGTCACAGCCTTCCAGTTCGCCGGCGGCGGCGGGGCGTTCGGCTCGATCACGCCGCTGCCGGGGATCCCGACGAGCGTCGAGAAGGGCGGCGACTGGACGCTCCAGCGGCTGATCCGCGAGACCGAGCCGGTTCGCGAGTTCGCGGTGCCGGCGGCGTCGGCGCTCGACTCGGCCGGCGCGGTCGAGCTGATGCAGGTGAAGATCGATGCCCTCGACATCACCGTCCTCAAGGGCGGCGCGGCCGACATCGGTCAGTGGGCGACCGCCCACGGCTTCCGGCTCCCACCCGACGCCCCCGAGGTCCTCGACTTCTACGCCCAGCGGAGTCCGATCTTCCTCGCCGCAGCATTCGACGCCGACGCGGCCAGGCAGCGCGGGCAGCAGATCGGCGACGGGACACCCGTCCACATCACGATCCCGACGAAGAACCCGTGGGTCCCGCTCCGGATCCTCGCGCTCGGCAAGACCGGTGCGGAGCCAGTCCAGGCCGACGTCTACCTCCTGACCGACCACGCACCCGCGCTCCTGCCCGCGCCGATCGGCGCGAACGGGATTCGCCTCGACGCGAGCGAGGCGGCGTCCGACGGGCTCCTCAGCGATCTCCGATCGGATCGCGGCATGGGCTGGATCCCCACTTCGGGCTGGCTCACGAAGGTCGCCGTCGACGGCACGGCCGGCCAGATCGGCTTCGACCTCGCGATCGATGCGTCCGGCCGGAACCGGCCGTCGGCGATCGACGCGGGCCTCGCGATGCCGGCGTCGTCGACGCTCTCCCAGCCGGTCGACCTGAGCCGGCTCTTCCTCGCCCTGGCGTTCGTCGCGGCGGGCCTGGTCGGCGTGGCGTTCATCGGCGCATCGCGCGCCGGCCGGCGTCCGGCCGGCTCATGAGGATCGGGCGGCGGGCCGAGCGCATCGGCCGGCCCGCCGCCCACTCCGGAGCACGACGATGAGCTCACGGCGCGCGGTCCTGGGTCTCGGCCTCGGCCTCGTTCTGGCCGGCATGACGGCCATCGGGGCGAACGCGGTCGCCCATGTCGACGATCCGCTCGTGATCCCGATCACGATCCACTACTCGCACTACGAGCCGTCCGTGGTGACCGTGCCGGTCGGACGCGCCGTGACGTTCGTCATCACGAACACGGACCCCATCGACCACGAGTGGATCGTCGGCGACGCGGCCCTCCACGAGCGCCACCGGACCGGCACCGAGCCGGTCCACAACGCCCGCCCCACGGAGATCTCGATCCCCGCCCGGTCGGAGCGCCGGACCACGGTCACGTTCGCGACCCCGGGCGCGCTCCAGTTCATCTGCCACCTCCCGGGCCACGAGGCGTACGGGATGGTCGGGACGGTCACGATCACGCCCGGCGGCTGAGCCCGGAGCGCCTTGACGCGGTCGTTCGCCGCGATCCACACTGCGCCGGGGTTCCTCCGCCAGAGGTTCCGGTGGCGACGTCCGGACTGATCGTCCGCAATGCGCGCGTTCATCCCACGCTCGGTCGTGCGGTCGACCCCGTCGACGTCTCGGTCAGGGTGAGCGGATCACCGCCATCCGGCCACCCGGCACGATCGCCGCCGACGGGCGCCGCGAGCTCGACGCCGAGGGCCGTCTCCTCTCCCCTCCCCTCGTCGACCCGCACGTCCACATGGATGCCGTCCTCACGGTCGGTGAGCCGCGCCACAACGAGAGCGGGACGCTGATCGAGGGCATCCTCACCTGGGCCGAGCGGAAGCCCTCGCTGACCCACGACGACGTCAAGACGCGTGCCCGCGAGGCCATCCTCTGGGAGGTCGCCCAGGGCACCGGCCTGATCCGCTCCCACGTCGACGTCTGCGACCCGTCCCTCACGGCCCTCCGGGCGCTGATCGAGCTTCGGGAGGAGATGCGCGATCTCGTCGAGCTGAAGCTCATCGCCTTTCCCCAGGACGGGATCCTGTCCTTCCCGAACGGCAAGGAGCTGATGCGCGAGGCGATGCGGCTCGGCTGCGACGTGATCGGCGGCATCCCCCACTACGAGTGGACCCGCGAGGACGGCGTCGAGGAGGTCCACTTCCTCTTCGATCTCGCCCGCGAGACCGGCGCCCCGATCGACCTTCACTGCGACGAGACGGACGACGAGCAATCGCGCTTCCTCGAGGTCGTCGCCGCGCGGACGATGCGCGATGGGATGGAGGGTCGCGTCGTCGCCGGGCACACGACGGCGATGGGCTCGTACAACGACGCCTACGCCTTCAAGCTGCTCCAGATCCTCAAGCGAGCCGGCGTGACGATCGTGGCCAACCCGCTCGACAACATCGTCCTCCAGGGCCGGTTCGACACCTATCCGAAGCGGCGCGGGATGACCCGGGTGAAGGAGCTGGACGCGGCGGGGGTGAACGTCGCCTGCGGCCACGACTCGATCATGGATCCGTGGTACCCGCTCGGGCGCGGATCGATGCTCGATGCCCTGTCGATGCTCGTGCACGTTGCCCAGATGACCGGCCGGACCGAGCTGTTCCGGGCGTACGAGATGGTGACCACGAACCCGGCCCGAGCAGCCGGCGTCGCGTGGGGAGTGAAGGAGGGCCTAGCGGCGAACTTCGTGGTCTTCGACTGCGCGGACGAGGCCGAGGCGATCCGCCTCCGGCCGGCGGCGCGCTGGGTCGTCCGCAACGGCCGGGTCGTGGCCGAGACGGAGCCGGCACGGAGCGTGGTCCACGTCGACGGGTCCCCCAGACCCGTGACGTTCGAACCCGCCTCGCACGCCGGCTGATTCGCCGGACCCGGACCTCTGCAGCGCGCCGCTCGCGGCGCATAGGGAAGGAGCCCGAACCCGCATGGCGACCGATTCGATGCGCCTCGAGGGGATGCCCACCCACGAGGGCGACCTCTCGATCGAAGCGCACGGCATGGATCCGATCCCGGAGTCCGCTCGCTACGGCTCCGTCGGCCGGGTCTTCACGGTCTGGTTCACGCCGAACCTCGTCCCGGCGGCGTTCTTCATCGGGACGCTCGTCACCGCCGACTTCCTCAAGCTCGGCTTCGTGACCTCGCTGCTCGCGATCTTCGTCGGCAATGTGATGGGCTCGGCGATCGTCGGGCTGCTGTCGACGATGGGCCCGAAGACCGGCATGGCCCAGCTGCCGGTGGCGCGGCTGCCGTTCGGCAAGTCGATCGTCGTGCCCGGCCTGCTGAACTGGTTGAGCACGATCGGCTGGGACGGCATCAACAGCCTGTTCGGCGCCCTCGCGATCACGCTGCTGATCCCGGCCGTTCCCTTCTGGCTGGCGCTCGTGCTCATCGTCGCCTGCCAGGGCGCGCTCGGGATCGTCGGCTACGAGGCGATCCACCTCTTCGAGAAGTGGGGGGCGGTCGCCCTCGGGATCATGTTCGTGATCCTGACCATCTCGATCGCAGGCAAGGGCGACACCTCGCTGACGGACGGCTTCGCGGGCGCCGACCTGATCGGAGCTTTCATCGCATACGTCGCGATCGTCGCGAGCTTCGTGCTCGCCTGGTCGCTGTACGCGTCCGACTACTCGCGCTACCTGCCGGCCGACACCTCCCCGTCGAAGGTGTTCTGGTACACGCTGCTCGGCATGGCCCTGGCCTCGGCCTGGCTCGAGATCCTCGGGTTGCTGGTCGCCGGGCAGGCCACCGGCGGCGAGTCGAGCGACACGATCTTCGGGATCCTCGGCGGCTCGGGGAACATCATCGCCATGCTCGCGATGGTCGCCATCGCGGTCGGCACCGTCGCGGTCAACGCGATGAACGACTACACCGGGTCGCTCTCCCTGCAGGCCGCCGGCCTGCGGATCAAGCGGATCTACTCGGCAGCCGTCGTCGCCGTGCTCGGCTTCCTGTTCACGCTCTACCTGAACGCCCAGACCGACTTCGCGGCGAGCTTCACGAACTTCCTGCTGTTCATCAGCTACTGGATCACCCCGTTCGTCGGCGTCGTCCTGGCCGACTGGGCGCTCCGCCGTCGGCGGGCGGATGTCGGCCGGCTGTCGGACTTCGGGTCGCTCCCGTCCGGGACGATCGCGCTGGTCGCGCTCGTCGTCGGGTTCATTGCCGGAATCCCGTTCCAGAACTCGTCGCTCGGCTACAGCTGGGGCGGCCCGTTCAACTACATCACCGCCAACTACCTGCACGGCGCGGATCTCGCCTACTACGTGGGCGGGCTGGTCGCGGCGGCGATCTACTGGTTCGGGTCGGCGCGGCGGGTCCGCAGCGAGGCCTGATCGCGATCGACGCGCGGCTCGAGCCGCGGCGAGGCGAGCCGGGGCGCGGCGCCCGCGCTCGGCCGGCCGCCGAACTGTCAGATGATCTCCAGCCGGTCACCAGACCGGCTGGAGGTTCGTTCTGGCCCGGATTCGGTCCTCGGTTAGCCGCCAGGGCGAATTCGAGGTCAGGTTCCGCTGAATCGGCTGGTCGCGCCCGCACAGCGACCGGGTGGCGGTCAGATGACGGAAACGCGGGCGCTGACCAGGGCGAGCGAGCGACTCAGGGCAGCGTCGGCCGGGTGTGGACGATCGGCGTGAGACCGAGCGTCGCGACATGGGCAGCGATCTCGTCGGCCGTCGCGATCCACAGGCCATCGATCGCGCGGGCATGGTCGATGAGCCGCTCCAGGCCCGCGGCGCGCGACGCCCGGCCGGACACGAACGGATGGTTCGTCAGCATGAACAGCCCGCCCTCCGCGACGATCGCCTCGAGCTCCAGTGTCCAGCGCGCGATGACCTCGTCCGGGCTGGCAATGATGCCGGAGCCCGTGATCCCGGGCAGGTAGTTGTAGGGCTCCCAGTCGTCGAGCGACCAGTGGCCCGGCAGCTCGATGATCGTCGGCGCGCCCGGTCGCGGCGACGTCGCGAGGACGTACGGGTGGTCGGCGTCCATCAGCCCCGAGTCGTACGTGAAGCCGTGGGCGGCGAGCAGCGCCGGCGTCTCGTACGTCAGCTCCCACATCGGCCCGCGGTAGCCGGTCGGACGGACGCCGAGGACCTCGTCGAGGGCCGCCAGGCCGCGGAGGAGCCGCCGCTCCTGCTCATCGGGACGCGCCCCGTGGGCGCCCTCGTGGAGATAGCCGTGGTGGGCGATCTCATGACCGGCGTCGCGGATCGCCCGACAGATCGCCGGTGCCCGCTCCGCGGTGTAGCCCGGGATGAAGAACGTGGCCCGGACCTGGGTCCGGTCGAGCACCCGGAGGATGCGGGCGATCCCGGTCCGAACGCCGTACGCCTGGTGGCTCATGACGTCGAGCCAGTCGACGCTCTCGGGATGCTCGTACAGGATCGGGCTCTCGGCGTCGGCATCGAACGTGAAGCACGCGGCCGCCCGCTTGCCCGATGGCCAGTGGAAGCCGGGCGGCGTCGGATCGCGCCAGTCGACGGACGTCGGTCATCTGCCGTCGATGGCAGCGTGGCGCAGGGCCACGAGCGACAGCATCTCGTAGGCCAGGTTCGCGGCCAGCGTCGCCGTCTGGCCGGCGGGGTCGTAGGCCGGGATCACCTCGACGACGTCGAAGCCGACGAAATCGATGCCGGTCAGGGCGCGGAGGATCGCGAGGAGGTCGCGAGCGGACGGCCCGCCCGCCTCGGGCGTCCCGGTGCCGGGCGCATAGGCGGGGTCGACGACGTCGATGTCGAAGCTGATGAAGGCGGGGCCGGCGCCGACACGCGTCCGGATCGCCTCCGCCACCGCGGCCGGACCCAGCCGGAAGACGTCCTCGGTCGTCAGGAACTCGAGCCCGAGCTCGCTCCGGAGCCCGTCCCAGTCGCCGCGCTCGTAGAGCGAGCCGCGGAGCCCCACCTCGATCGAACGGCCGACGTCGACCAGCCCCTCCTCGATCGCCCGTCGCATCCACGTTCCGTGGTTGTACTTCTCGCCGAAGTAGCTGTCCCAGGCGTCCGTGTGCGAGTCGAAGTCGATCACCGCCACCGGGCCGCGGGACCGGGTGGCCCGGAGGTGCGGCAGCGTGCAGGCGTGGTCACCGCCGATCAGGATCGGGACGACGCCCGCCTCGACGATCGGGGCGACGGCCGCCTCGATCGCCTCGTAGCTCCGCTCGGTGTAGCCCGGGACGATCGCGACGTCGCCGTAGTCGACGCAGGACAGGACGTCGAACGGCTTCACGTCGAGGTTCGGGTTGTACGGCCGGAGCATGACGCTCGCCGCCCGGACGGCGTTTGGCCCGAACCGGCCACCGACGCGATACGTCACCCCGGTGTCGAATGGCACCCCGACGATCGCGACGTCGACGTCGTCGGTCGTCCGGACGTGGGGCAGTCGGGCGAACGTCGATGGGCCCGTGAACCGCGGGCTCTGCATCGAGTCCTCGGGAACGTAGCGCGGCACGTCGTGAGTCTACGCACCGCCGACGACCGTCGAGCGGCGCCACCACGCGATCGGCGATCGCGATGGGCGATCCCTTCGGCGATCCGCGCCGTCATCCCGCGTGCGATCCTCCCGTCATGACCGGAGAGACCACGATCCGGGCGGCCGTCCTCGATCGACCGGGCGTTCCGACCCGGATCGACACGCTCACCCTGGCGCCGCCTGGACCCGGCGAGATCCGCGTTCGCATGGCCGCCGCGGGCGTCTGCCACTCCGACCTCCACGTCCGGGACGGCGAGTGGCAGCGCGAGGGCCCGATCGTCATCGGCCACGAGGGCGCGGCCGTCGTCGAGACGCTCGGCGAGGGCGTCGCGGACGCATTTCCGGGCCTCCGCCCGGGAGTCCTCGTCGCGCTGTCGTGGCTGATCCCGTGCGGGCGTTGCCGGTCGTGCCTGGCCGGCCGGGTCTGGTCCTGCTCCGCCAGCCCGTCGTACACCCACCGGATGCCGAGCGGTCTGGCGGCGCTGCGCGACGCCGCCGGGCGGGACGTCCTCACGTACTGCGCGATCGGGACGTTCGCGGACCGCCAGAACGTGCCCGCGGCCGCCGCGATCCCGATGCCCGACGGCGTGCCACCGGACGTCGCCGCGCTGATCGGCTGCTGCGTGACGACCGGCGTCGGGGCGGCGGTGAAGACCGCGGAGGTCCAGCCGGGCTCCGCGCGTCGCCGTGATCGGGCTCGGCGGCGTCGGGCTGTCGTGCGTCATGGGTGCCGCGATCGCCGGGGCGGCGCGGATCGTCGCGGTGGACCGCGTTCCGGCGAAGCTGGACCTGGCCCGAAGCGTCGGCGCGACGGACGTGATCCTCGCCGGTGACGACCCGGACGCGACGGTCGGCGCGATCCGCGAGCTCACCGACGGCGGCCCGGACACCTGTTTCGAGGCGATCGGGCTGCCCGCGACCATCGGGCAGGCCATCGCCTGCCTGCCGACCGGCGGAACCGCGTGCCTCGTCGGGATGACGCCGTTCGGCGTCCGGGCGTCGTTCGAGCCGTTCCCGTTCGTCGACGGCGGACGGCGGATCCTCGGGTCGAACTACGGCTCGGCCGACCCGGCGACGGACTTCCCGCGCTACGCCGCGCTCCACCTGGCCGGCCGGCTGCCCGCCGATCGCCTCGTGACCGCCCGGATCGGGCTCGACGGCCTGGAGGAGGCGTTCGCGGCGATGCGCCGGGGCGAGGGCGTCCGGACGATGATCGCCTTCGACGACCGCTAGCCCGTCGCGGGCGGACCCGACGGCGGCGGGCCCGAGGATGGCGGCTCCGGCTCGATGATCGGCGGCAGGAGCGGCCGGCCCGTGATCAGGCGCGAGCCGCGGCCATGGGTCATGAAGCTCCACGCCCAGCGGACGGTCACGACGATCCGGTTGGCGAACCCGATCAGGTAGATGAGGTGGATGCTCAGCCAGAGCAGCCATGCCGCGAACCCGCTCTGGCGTCCGAGCGGACCGAGCCACGGGATGTCGGTCACGCCGGCCAGCCGGCCGATCACCGCCACATCGCCGCGATTGCGATAGCGGAACGGCGTGACCGGCTCGCCGTCCAGTCGGGCGCGGATCGCCGCGGCAGCATGCCGGCCGCCCTGGATCCCGCCCTGGGCGACGCCCGGAACGGGCCGATCCGCCTTCCAGGGCATGACCGCCGCGTCTCCGACGGCGAAGATCTCCGGATGCCCCGGGACCGTCAGGTCCGGCGCGACGAGGATCCGGCCGCTGCGATCGGTCGGGGCGCCCGTCTCGCGAGCGACGACGCCGACGAAGGACGATGCAAGGATCCCGGCGGCCCACAGGACCGTCCGGGCGGGGATCGCCTGGCGGCTGCCGTCGGCCGTCTCGACCGTGACCGAGTGATCGTCGAGCCCCACGACCCTCGTGCTCGTCCGGACCATGGCGCCCAGCCGCTCCAGCTGTCGCTTGGCAGATCGGGAGCGGTCCTTCGGATAGGTCGGCAGGACGCGGTCCATCGCCTCGACCAGGAGGATCCGGGCGGACGACGTGTCGATCGCGCGGAAGTCACGCCGCAGCGTGTCGCGAGCGATCTCGCCGAGGGCGCCGGCCAGCTCCACGCCCGTGGGGCCGCCGCCCACGATCACGAACGTCAGCCACTCGGCCCGGCGCGCCGCGTCATGCTCGCGCTCGGCGGCCTCGAAGGCGATCAGGATCCGGCGCCGGATCTCCGTCGCGTCGTCGAGCGCCTTCAGGCCGGGCGCATCGGCGGCCCAGGCGTCATTGCCGAAGTACGAGAACCGGGCACCGGCCGCGACGATCAGGCTGTCGTAGCCGATCGGCCCGCCGTCGGAGAAGCCGACCTCGCGACGGTCGGCTATCGAGCGCGACCGCCTCACCGAGCAGGACGGTCGTGTTCCGCTGCTTGCGGAGGATCGATCGGAGCGGCTGGGCGATGTCGCCCGGCGAGACCGCCCCCGTCGCCACCTGGTACAGGAGCGGCGTGAAGAGGTGGTGGTTGCGTCGGTCGACGAGGGTGACGACGACTCGATCGTCCTTGCCGAGCGCGCGAGCCGCAGAGAGTCCGCCGAACCCTCCGCCGACGATCAGGACGCGGTGGCGCGTCTCCACCATGGCCGACGGCCCCGGGCTACTTGTCGCGCCCCTCCGCGCCGGCGAGGACCGCCTGGGCGGCGGCAAGGCGAGCGACCGGGACGCGGAAGGGCGAGCAGGAGACGTAGTCCAGCCCGATCTGCTCGCACTTCGCGATCGACTCGGGGTCGCCGCCGTGCTCGCCGCAGATCCCGAGCTCGAGCCCGGGCTTCGTCGAGCGGCCCTTGTCGACCGCGATCTTCATCAGCCCCGCCACCGCATCGTCGAGCGTCTGGAACGGGTTGACCGGGAGGATCTTGTCCTCGACGTACTTCAGGAGGAACCCGCCCTCGGCGTCGTCCCGGCTGTAGCCGAACGTCATCTGGGTCAGGTCGTTCGTGCCGAAGCTGAAGAAGTCCGCCTCGCGGGCGATCTCGTCGGCGGTCAGGGCGCCGCGGGGCACCTCGATCATCGTCCCGAACTTGTAGTCGACCTCGACGCCGCCGGCGGCCTCGCGAACCGCCGTCGCCTCCTTCTCGAGGAGGGCGCGCGTCGCCGCGAGCTCGTTCACGTGGCCGACGAGCGGGATCATGATCTTCGCGATCGGATTGCCACCGCTCTGCTTCACGGCGATCTCGGCGTTGAGGATCGCCCGGGTCTGGATCTTCACGAAGTCCGGGATCATCAGCCCCAGCCGGCAGCCGCGCAGCCCGAGCATCGGGTTCTGCTCGTGGAGGCTGCGGATCGTCGCGAGGAGCTCCTTGTCCTCCTCCGACGCCCCGCCCGCGTCCTCGGCCCGGGTGACCTTGACGAGCTGGTCCTCGAGGTTCGGGAGGAACTCGTGGAGCGGCGGATCGATCAGGCGGATGACGACCGGCAGGCCGTCCATCGCCCGGAAGATGCCCTCGAAGTCGCCCTGCTGGAGGACCTCCAGCTTCGCCATCGCGGCGTCGAACGTCGTGACGTCGTCCTGCTCGTCGGCGGTCAGGGTCTCGCCGGCGGCGGTCCTCGCCTTCGCCCGCGTCGCCCGGTTGGCGACGAGGATCGCGCCGCGGACGATCTCCAGCCGATCCCCCTCGCGGAACATGTGCTCCGTCCGGCAGAGCCCGATGCCCTCGGCGCCGTAGCCACGCGCCTGGGCGGCCTCCTCCGGCTTGTCGGCGTTCGTCCAGACACCCATCCTGCGGATCTCGTCGGCCCAGCCCAGGATCGTCTGGAGCTCGGGCTGGTCCTCGAACCGCGCCTCGACCGTCGGCAGCGCCCCGACATACAGGGCACCGGTCGTCCCGTCGAGGCTGACCCAGTCGCCTTCCCGGAACGAGGTCCCGGTGACCGCGCAGGTCGCGCCCTTCGCGGCGTAGTCGATCAGCAGGTCGGCAGAGCCCGCGACGCACGGCTTGCCGATCTGGCGAGCCACGACCGCGGCATGCGACGTCGCGCCACCGCGGGCCGTGATGATCCCCTGGCTGACCGCCATGCCGTGAAAGTCGTCGGGGGACGTCTCGATCCGGACGAGGATCACCTTCTCCCCGCGGTCCACCCACTCGACGGCTTCGTCTGCGCTGAAGACGGCCCGGCCGACCGCCGCGCCCGGCGATGCATTGAGCCCATTCACGATCTTCTCGGCGTTCTTCAGCGCCGCCGGATCGAACGTCGCACGCAGGAGCTGCTCGACATGCGCGGGCTCGATCCGGCCGACGGCCTCGGCCTTGCTGATCGTCCCGTCCGCGACCATGTCGACCGCGATCCGCACGGCCGCCGCGGCGGTTCGCTTGGCCGACCGCGTCTGGAGCATGTAGAGACGGCCCTTCTCGATCGTGAACTCGAGGTCCTGGACGTCGCGGTAGTGGCTCTCGAGCTGCCGCCCGATCCGCTGGAACTCGTCGTAGACGGCCGGCATGTCGGTGGCCATCTGGGCGATCTTCGGGGCGGTCCGGATGCCCGCGACGACATCCTCGCCCTGGGCGTTCGTCAGGTACTCGCCGTAGAGAACCCGTTCGCCGGTGTTCGGGTCGCGGGTGAACGCCACGCCGGTCCCGGAATCGTCGCCCATGTTGCCGAAGACCATCGTCACGACGTTGACCGCGGTGCCGAGGTCGTCGGCGATCTTGTTGAACTTCCGGTAGTCGCGCGCTCGCTGGCCGAACCAGCTCGCGAAGACGGCCTTGATCGCGAGGTCCAGCTGGTCGTTCGGGTCCGTCGGGAACTCGCGACCGGTGTCCTCGCGGACGACGCGCTTGAACTCGCCGACGAGCGCCTGGAGGTCGTCGACGGTGAGGTCCGTGTCCTGGGCGCCGTGGCCGTGGGCGTCCTTGCGGGCCTCGAGGAGCGAGTCGAACCGTTCCGCCTTCACGTCCATGACGATCCGGCCGAACATCTGGATGAACCGCCGGTACGCGTCCCAGCCGAAGCGCTCGTTGCCGGTCAACGCGACCAGGCCGTGCAGCGTCTCGTCGTTCAGGCCGAGGTTCAGGACCGTGTCCATCATTCCCGGCATCGAGAACTTCGCCCCGGACCGAACGCTGACGAGCAACGGGTTGGCGACGTCGCCGAATCCCTTGCCGGATCGCCGCTCGACCTCCCGCATCGCCTCCTGGACGTCGTCCCAGAGGCCGTCCGGGAGCCGCTCGCCGGCGTCGAAATAGTCGTTGCAGGCCTCGGTCGTGATCGTGAATCCGGGAGGCGTGGGGAGGCCCGCGATCGTCATCTCGGCGAGACCGGCGCCCTTGCCGCCCAGCAGGTCCTTCATCCCGCCATTGCCCTCGGCGGCCCCTTCGCCCCAGGCGTAGATGTAGCGCTTCCGCGGCGCGATGCGGACGGTCGGTCGAAGGCGCGGCGGTCGTGGCCATCGGTCAGGCTCCTCGGGGTCAAGGGCGCCGCGCGTGGCGGCGCGGAGATCGTTTCGCTGAGGTTGCGATTGTACGCGCGGCGTTCGAGCGGCTCGGGTTGCGGATCGGTCGCGCCGGCGGTCGCCGACCCGGCCGCCGCCGGCGGTCGCCGGCCCGCCCCGCCCGCTACCATTCGGCCAATGATCGATCGTCAGGTGCGGAGCCCCGGGGCACGATGACCCACCATCACGAGGACACCCGAGTCATCGAGGCCGATTCGGAGGTCTACAACGCCACGCTCGTGGGGCGCGTCGACCAGACCGACGACCTGGCCTCGTTCTGGGTGAAGTTCGACGGCGACCCGACGCCCTTCGTCGCCGGCCAGTACATGACCACCGGCGTGATAACCGAGGGCAAGATCCTCCAGCGGCCCTACTCGGTGGCGTCGGCCCCGGCCGTCGCCGGCGACGAGGGCTACGAGCTGTACGTCAAGCTCGTCCCGGTCATCCGCTTCACGACGGCGCTCTGGCGCCTGCCGATCGGCCACCGGATGCGGATGATCGGGCCAAAGGGTCGGTTCATGCTCGAGCCCGACGACGACCGGACCCACCTGTACGTCTCGACGGGGACCGGCATCGCCCCGTTCATCGCGATGATGCGCCAGACCCTGCTCGACCACGAGCCGCGGAAGACCGTCCTCGTCAACGGCTGCTCGTACGAGGACGAGCTCGGCTATCGCGACCTGCTCGAGGCCTGGGGGCGGGACGGCACGTATCCCGTGACGTACGTCCCGACGGTGTCCCGCCCGAGCGACCCGCGCAACGCCGGCTGGTCGGGCCGGACCGGCCGCGCCGAGGGGGTCATCTCGTCGGTCTGCAAGGACCTCAACCTGCGCCCGGAGAAGACCGTCGTCTACATCTGCGGCAACCCCGAGATGATCCTCAACGTGGAGTCGATCCTCATGGATCGCGGCTTTCCCGAGTTCCACGTCAAGAAGGAGCTCTACTGGCCCAAGGGCAAGACGGCGACGCTGCCCGTGGCCGGCTGAGCCCCGCCGCCCCGATTGGGCGGTTCTCATTCGACCGGGGGCCACAGACGTGACCTTCGGCCCCCGATTTCGTGCGGGACGGGCCGCGAGCGCGGGCCGCCTCGTGGGTGAGCATCGGAGCACAAGCTGCAAGGTGTGCCGTGCATCCGATCGTTTCGAAGGACCAGCTCTCGCCCAACGTCACCCGCCTCGTCGTCGAGGCCCCCCGGATCGCTGAGATCCGCCGGCCGGGCCAGTTCGTCATCGTCCGTCGCGGTCCGGGCGGGGAACGCATCCCGCTGACGATCTGCGACGCCGATCCGGCGGCCGGCACGATCAGCCTCGTCATCCAGTCCATCGGCAAGAGCACCGCAGACCTGGTGGAGCTCGAGCCCGGCGAGGCGATCGCCGACGTGGCGGGGCCGCTCGGCCGTCCGACCGACCTCATCGACCGGGACGCGCCGTCTGCGTCGGCGGCGGGGTCGGGACCGCCGTGATCCTGCCGATCGCCCAGGAGCTGCGGCGACGCGGCGTCGCCGTCACCAGCATCGTCGGCGGTCGATCCCGCGAATGGGTCATCCTCGAGACCGAGCTCGCGGCGGCTGGAGTGGTCGTCCCCTGCACCGACGACGGCAGCTACGGCCGCCCGGGCTTCGTCACGGAGGCGCTCGCGGAGGCCCTCGAGACCGGCGACGTGGCGGCGGTCTACGCGGTGGGTCCGGTCCCGATGATGCGGGCCGTCGCCGCGGTCACCGCGCCGCTCGGCGTGCCGACGATCGTCTCGCTCAACCCGGTCATGGTCGACGGAACGGGGATGTGCGGTGGCTGCCGTGTCACCGTCGACGGTGTCACGCGCTATGCCTGCGTCGACGGGCCCGGAGTTCGATGCGGCGCTCGTCGACTTCGCCGAGCTCGCCGACCGACTGACCGACCTATCGCGACTTCGAGCGGGACGCGCTGGCTCGTCGCGAGCCATGCCACGTCGGCCTTCGGAAGCCCGCCGCGACGATCGCATCAGCGGCTGGCGGGGGCCGGCCGATGACCGAGCCGCGCGAGCCCACGACCACCTGCCCGCCGCCCCGGACGACGCGCCGGAGCGGCCGCCGCTGACGCCGAAGGAGCGGATGGCGATCGATCGGGTCTCGATGCCGGAGCAGGACGCGACGGTCCGCGCGACGAACTTCCGCGAGGTCAACCTGGGCCTCACCTACCAGCTGGCGATGCTCGAGGCCGAGCGCTGCCTGCAGTGCCCCAAGCCGTATTGCATCGAGGGCTGCCCGGTCCGGGTCAACATCCCCCGGTTCATCAAGCTCCTCCGCGAGGGCGACCTGCCGGCGGCCGCCGAGTCGCTCCTCGACGACAACGCCCTGCCGTGCGTCACGGGGCGGGTCTGCCCGCAGGAGAGCCAGTGCGAGGGGGTCTGCCTCCGGGGCAAGAAGGGCAAGTCGGTCGCGATCGGCAGCCTTGAGCGGTTCGTGGCCGACTGGGCCCAGTCCCATTCCGCCGAGCTGCCCGCCCACGTGGCGCCGACGAACGGCCGGCGGGTCGGGATCGTCGGGTCCGGTCCGGCCGGGTTGACGGCCGCCGGCGAACTCGCAAAGGCCGGCTACCAGGTGACGATCTTCGAGGCCTTCCACGCCCCGGGCGGCGTGCTGATCTACGGGATCCCGGAGTTCCGCCTGCCGAAGGATATCGTCCAGGCCGAGGTCGACCGCCTCGTCGCCGAGGGCGTCGCAATCGAGGCGAACGCGATCGTCGGCAAGACGTTCACGCTGGCCGAGCTGCGGGCCCGCTTCGACGCGCTGTTCATCGCGGTCGGCGCCGGGCTGCCGGTCTTCATGGACATCCCCGGCGAGAATCTGAAGGGCGTCTATTCGGCCAACGAGTACCTGACGCGGGTCAACCTCATGGGCGCCTGGCACGAGTCGGACACGCCGGTCCTCCACGGCCAGCGGGTCGTGGTCGTCGGCGGCGGAAACGTCGCGATGGACAGCGTCCGGACCGCCCGGCGCCTCGGCGCGGCCGAGGCCACGATCGTCTACCGCCGCGGGGCCGAGGAGCTGCCGGCCCGGGCGGAGGAGGTCCATCACGCCCGCGACGAGGGAGTCGCGTTCGAGTTCCTTGCCGCGCCGGTGGAGGTCCTCGGGACCGACGATCGCTGGGTCCGGGCGATCCGCTGCGTCCGGATGGAGCTCGGCGAGCCCGACGCGTCCGGTCGCCGTCGCCCGACGCCGATCCCGGGCTCCGAGTTCGAGATCCCGTGCGACATCGTCGTTGTCGCCATCGGGACGCGCTCCAACCCGCTGCTCACCGCGTCGTCGCCGGAGCTCGCGGTCAACGAGTGGGGCTACATCGTCACCGACGAGCACGGCATGACGAGCATGCCGGGCGTCTTCGCCGGCGGCGACATCGTCCGCGGCGCCGCGACCGTGATCCTCGCGATGGGCGACGGCAAGCGGGCCGCGCGCTCGATCGACGCCTGGCTGCGCGGCGACTGGCCGCCGGCGGTCGAGAGCCGGCGCCAGCCGGTCACGGAGCACCGGTCGAGCCGAAGGTCGCGGCCCCCGCGAGCTGAGCCGCGCCGCCTCAGCCGAACAGGGCGAGCTGGCCGAACCCCGGCGCTCCCTCGAGCGCGGGCATCCGTCGCTTCGTCGCGATCCCGCCCGGCGCGGAGAACCCCCTCAGCTTGCGGTTCGCGCCGACGACCCGGTGGCACGGGACGATCGCCTCGCCTCGCCCGCTCGACGAGCTCTCGCTGGTTCATGCGACCCCACGTTGACGGCGCGGCTGGTGTGTCGCGCTCAGATGGTATGTCGCGTCCCGGCCGCAAAGGGTTCCCGGCCGCGGAGATCGACGCGACGCCGTCGAACGCACATCGATCGTGCCAACGTGTCGAGCCGTGTGCCCGTCCGCGAAGTGCACCGCTGACGCATTGGCTCGGTCAACCGCGTTGCGCGGATCACCGTATGTGCCGACCGCGGCCCTCCGGACGGATTGACGGGTCGATCGGGTGGGCGGCAGCCCGGAGCCTTCTAAGGGCCTGGCGACGCAGCCGGAGGCGACTCGGATGCGGCCGGCGGGCTCGAGAAGCTGAAGTTCCGGTTGGTGTCGGCGCCTGTGACCTCTGCCCAGCCAGCGACGACCACGCGGCCAGCGTTAGCCGCGAGATCGACGGCCCTATAGCCGGTGGCATCGGAGATCGACGGCAGGCCGGACACCCGCTGCCAGGTGACGCCATCATTGGATCGCCAGAGCTGGAGCTCCACCGGCCCGCTATCGAACTGTCGCACGCCTGTGGCGAACAGTGATCGGCCGCTCGAGGCGACATCCTCGAGGTCGCCCGCATCGTTCAGGCGAGTCAGGGTCCATGTCGACCCATCGACAGATGTGGCGACGATCCCGTTGGTGTTGGCGACACCACAATCCGGACTGCATGAGGTACCGACGGCCACGAGGCCCGGTCCGCCAAGGGTCACCCCGGACAGGAAGCCGCCGACGTTGACGGAATCGGCACCGAAGCCGAGTCCCTCGGTGATCCTCGTCCACGTCAGGCCGTCGCGCGAGGTCCATGCCGCCGGTTGGGGCGGTGAATCGGCCGCCGAGCTCGTGCGCACCTCGCCGACGGCGACGAACCCACTCGGCGTGACGACGACGGCGCGCATGCCACCGCAGCTCGGTGACTCGCCGGTGTCCATGCACGGTCCCACGTCCATGTCGGCAGAGTCGGTCGCGCGCGTCCAGGCGGCTCCGTCCGGAGACGTCCACGCGGTGGCCCTGGCCAGAGTGTCCGGACCCGGGACGCCCTGATTCGATGCGAATCCGACCATGACGTAGCCCTCTGGTCCAGCGGCGATCGCCGCGATCGGATCGGAGAACCGATCGATGACGCCGGGACCGAGGTCGATGTGGATCCGCTCCCATGTCTGGCCGTCCTTCGAACGCCAGACACCGGGCCCGGACGTGCAGGGTGCGACCTGGCAGGAAGACCGCGGCGGATCGTAGTCGTAGCCGATGGCGACCAGACCCGCTGGTCCCGCGGCGACGTCGAAGATGCCCTTCTCGGGACCGCTTGTCGGGAGTTCCGGTCCCCATCTCGAGTCCGGGTTGCTCGGGTGCGCTGGCCCAGCTCTGGCTCGGTCCCGCCGTCCAGGCCGCGCCATGGCACGAGCCTGAACCGTTGGAGTCCGCCACGCAGCTCCCGCGACCAACACCGACGAGGTTCGTCCCGTCGAACGTGATGGCCTCGAGCAGTCCATCCGAGCCGGCCTGGAAGTCCATCGTGTCCCACGTCCTCGCCAACCACGATCGGTGCTGTGTCCGGCCCAGGGCTGGTCCACGGCGACCGGTGGCGGGTTCGGGACGACCGAGATCGGCGGCTTCTGGGTCGAGCGCAAGAGGGCGCCGCCGACGGCGAGTGCGCCGAGGAGGCCGAGCACGGTGAGCGCCGCGGCGGCAACCAGCAGCAGAGAGCGCCCGGCGCCGGGCGCCGGGCCGGACGATGGCCGCGCGGATGGCCTGGTCGACGCGGTGGCTCGGCAGGAGATCGAGCGGCAGGGCAAGGGCTGCCGCGTCGGCTCCGAAGGCAGACGCCGCTGCGGGCACAGGCCGGGCAACCCGCGAGGTGGCCCTCGAGCTCGGCTGTCTCGGCCGGCGAGAGCTGACCGTCGATGGCACTCGCAGCAAGCACAAGGGTGCGTTCGTGGATCGAGCGTTGGGCGAGAGTCATCGCGGAGCCTCCGCGGCTTCGAGCTCGTGACGGAGATCCACACGAGCGCGACACATCAGCGTCCGGGTGGCGCCCTCGGACCGTCCGATCGCAACCGCGATCTCGGCGCCGCCGAACCCCTGGGCGGCGAGCAGGAGAGCTGCGCGTGCATCTGGAACAAGACGCGCCAGCGCTGCATGGAGGTCGGACTCGCGTTCGAGCCGGAGTGACTCGACCTCCGGCTGTTCCGGCTCGCGGCGGTCGAGCAAGCGGGGCAGGAGACGCGCAAGGGTCGACCGACGGCGCGATCGACTGATCACCGCGTTCGTCGCGGTTCGATACAACCACGGCCGGACGACGTCGGGCATCCTGCCGGCACGAGACTCGGAGATCAGGCTGACGAATGTCTCCTGGAGCACGTCCTCGGCTGCACCGCGATCCCGTGTCATCCGGACGAGGAAACCGAGGATCTCTGTCCTGTGCTCCTCATAGAGCGCGGTCAGGGTGGCCTCGTCGGCTCGGGAATTCCTGGGCCGCTCGAGCGCGGGCGGCTGATCAGCGGGCTCCGATCGACTCTGCAGGTTCGTCACGTCGATGGAACGCAGAGGGACGAGCGTTTGTTACAGGATCCCCATGGTTGAGCGAACGGCCCGAGATCTGGCCAAGCGGGCCGGCGACGCGCCGCGCGAGCATCGATGAGTACCGTCCTGCGGCTGGCGCGGCGCCATCCCGGGCTCGCTCCCGCCGCGAGCCCCACGCCCGCGCCGTCAGCCGAACAGCACCTGCTGGCCGAACCCCGGCGCGCCCTCGAGCTCGAGCATCCGCCGCTTCGTCTCGAGGCCGCCGGGTGCGGAGAACCCGGTGAGCCGGCCGTTCGCGCCGACGACGCGATGGCACGGCACGAGGATCGGGAACGGGTTCCGGGCGAGCGCCGCCCCGACGTCGCGTGCTGCGTCCGGCCGGCCGATCGCCGAGGCGATCTGTCCGTACGTCGCCGTCGTCCCGGCCGGGATCGCCCGGGTCGCGGCGTAGACATCGCGCCGGAACGGCTCGATCCCGCGCTCGTCGAGCACGACCGAGCGGAGGTCGCGCGGCGAGCCAGCCAGGACCTCCACGATGCCGTCGATCGCACGTCGGACCGACGGGGGCACCGCCTCTGCGTGGTCCTGCACGCGCAGGAGGGCCGACGTTCGCGGGCTCGGCAGGCGAACGCTCGCGATCCCCGCGTCCGTCCAGCGGATCGCGCACGTCCCGAGCCGCGTGTCGAAGGCCACGATCCCCTGGTCCATGGTGTTCATCGATGATCGGAACCCGCGGATCGGTCGTCGGGTTGCAGCCCGGGGCGACCGGCGCGGTAGGCGTCCACGGGCCATGAGGTCCGGCCGTCGACCGCGAGGTCGGCGAGGATCTCGCCGACGACCGGGGCGAACTTGAAGCCGTGGCCGGAGCACGCCGACGCGAAGGCGACGCCGGGCGCAACCGGATGGCGATCGATGACGAACTGGTCGTCCGGCGTGTTGGTGTACAGGCAGACCCGGGCATTCGCCAGCGGGCCGTTCGCCTCCGGCATCCGGATCCGCGTCCACGCCCGGATGCGCTCGACCTCCCCCGCCCCGACCACCCGATCGATCTCGTCCGGGTCGCCGAACGTTCCCCAGTGATGGATCGACACCTTGAGCCCGATCTCCGGGTCCTGCCGGATGCCGTAATAGGCGGTGCCGCCCTCGACCAGGACCCAGATCGGGAGGCGATCGGCGCCCACGCTCGCCGGATCCACGGTCGTCGTGAACCAGCACGGGCATTCCCGCTCCACCTGGAGTGGCAACCGGAGATCCGCGACGAGGCTGCTCAGCCAGGGACCCGTCGTCAGCACGAGGTGATCGGCGCCGATGACGGCGCCATCGGCATCCTCGACCTCGAAGCCGCCGCCCGCCACGGGACGCCAGTCGACGACCCGGCGACCGAACCGCAGCTCGGCACCCGCACGCTCGGCCACCTCGAGGTGCGCGGCGTTCGCCCGGTCGGCGTGGATCATGCCGGCCTTCGTCTCGAGGACCGCGATCGTGTCGTCCGCGGGACGGAAGATGGGCCATCGGCGATGGATCTCGGCGGCGTCCAGCACCTCGAAGGCGAGCCCGTGGCGCACCGCCCCGAGGCGCGATCCCTCGGGGACGGGATGGCCGGGCGGCCCACCGTAGAGCCCGCCCGTCGCCTGGAGCAGCGTCGTCCCGACCTCGTCCCCAAGGGCCAGCCAGCGATCCCATGAGGCCTGCGCAAGCGGCACGAGCCACGGATCCTCGTAGTGGGTGATCCGGATCATCCGCGACCAGCCGCCCGAGGAGCCATGGGCCTCGCCGCGCCCGAAGCGCTCGAGTCCGACGACACGCAGCCCGCGACGCGCGAGCGCGGCGGCGGCGGCGGAGCCGTGGGCGCCCAACCCGACCACGATCGCGTCGAAGGTCTCCATGGGGAACGGCCGAGGCTAGCCGGCCCGGGCCGCCGAGAGGCGATCGACGATCAGCCGCTTCACGCCCTCGAGCGGCACCCGCTCCTGGGTCATCGTGTCGCGGTCGCGGATCGTGACCGCGCCGTCCTCGAGCGAGTCGACATCGACCGTCACGCACCACGGCGTGCCGATCTCGTCCTGGCGGCGGTACAGCTTGCCGATCGCCGCGGTGTCGTCGTAGACCGCCAGCATGTCGGTCGCGAGGTCCGCCCGGAGCTTGTGGCACAGCTCGACGATCTCCGGCCGCTTCTTCAGGAGCGGCAGGACGGCGACCTTGTACGGCGCCAGGTCCGGATGCAGCCCGAGGACGACCCGCTTCTCGCCACGGACCTCCTCCTCGCGGTAGCTGTCGATCAGGAACGTGAAGGCCGCCCTGTCGGCGCCGCCGGCCGTCTCGACGATGAACGGGATGAAGTGCTCCTCGGTCGCCGGGTCGAAGTACTCGAGGTTCTCGCTCGACGCCTCCTGGTGGCGCGACAGGTCGAAGTCGCCGCGGTTGTGGATCCCCTCCAGCTCCTTCCAGCCGAACGGGAAGCGGTACTCGACGTCGATCGCCTTCTTCGCGTAGTGGGCGAGCTCGTCCGGGGCGTGCTCGCGGAACCGCAGCCGCTCGGGCGTCACGCCGTAGCGGGTGTACCAGCCGAAGCGACGGGGCAGCCACTCCTCGAAGATCCGCGCCGCCTCGTCCGGCCGGACGAAGTACTGCATCTCCATCTGCTCGAACTCACGCATCCGGAAGACGAAGTTGCCGGGGCTGATCTCGTTGCGGAACGACTTCCCGATCTGGGCGATCCCGAACGGCAGCTTCTTCCGGGAGCTCTGCTGGACGTTCTTGAAGTTCACGTAGCGAGCCCTGCGCCGTCTCCGGCCGGAGGTAGATGACCGATGCCTCGTCCTCGACCGGGCCCATGTACGTCTGGAACATCAGGTTGAAGCGGCGCGGCGGCGACAGCGGTCCGCCGTCGACGGGGCAGACGCAGCCCGAGCCGTTCGATCGATGCTCGGGTCCGGTCAGCTCCGTCACGGACAGGCGCTCGGCGCCCGGCAGCTCGTCGAGCCGGATAGCGACGGTGGCCGTCGCGCACTCGACCATCGGGTCGCTGAAGCTGCCCACGTGTCCCGACGTGACCCAGACCTGGGGGTGCATGAGGATCCCCGCGTCCAGGCCGACGATGTCCTCGCGCTCCTGGACCATCGCCCGCCACCAGGCCCGCTTGACGTTGTTCTTCAGCTCGACGCCGAGCGGACCGTAGTCCCAGACGGCGTTGATCCCGCCGTAGATCTCGCTGGACGGGAAGACGAACCCCCGACGCTTGGACAGCGAAACGATCGTGTCGAGGGCCGCGACGGCGGGCGCGACGTCGCCGGGGTCGACGGTCGGGGTGGTCACAGGGTGCTCCGGTGGCGCGCGACCGTGGAAGGGCCGCGCGGGATGGCTGGTCGCCGGATGCTACCAGAGTGGCGATCTGGGGCTTGACAGCGGGCGTAGTGTTCGGTCATCCGACCGAGGTCGGTCGATCGACCGACTGACACGAGTTCGGGACCGGCCGCACGAACGGCCGAAAGGCGGAGGGCCAACGGCGATGGCATACGACATCGAAGGCAAGCTGCTCGAGGTCTGCACGTGCAACGTGCTCTGCCCCTGCTGGATCGGCGAGGACCCCGATGGCGGGACCTGCGACTCCGCCCTGGCCTGGCACATCGACGGCGGCTCCATCGAGGGCGTCGACGTGACCGGGCGCACGGTGGCGCTGTCGGTCCATATCCCGGGCAACGTCCTCACACCGGCGTCCTGGAAGGCCGCCGTGTTCGTCGATGACGGCGCGACCGACGAGCAGCAGGGTCAGCTTCTCAAGGTCTTCACCGGCCAGCTCGGCGGCGCGATCGCGGACCTGGCCGGGCTGATCGGCGAGGTCGTGTCGGTCGAGCGTGTGCCGATCACGTTCACGGTCGACGGCGGCGAAGGCCGCCTGTCCATCGGCGACATCGCCGAGGCCGACCTGATCCCGTACAAGGGCGCGACGGGCAAGACCACGGTGCTCTCGGAGACCGTGTTCTCGACGATCCCCGGGTCTCCGGTGTATGCAGCGAAGTCGACCCACTTCACGCGCGACGGCAAGCCGCACGGCCTCCCGGACGTCGACCGCAAGGGCAACAACGCCCTCCAGGGTCACTTCCGCTTCGCCGCCTGACGCGGACCGGAGCCACGACGATGTTCGCGGTCGCCCACCTCCGCGACCCACGGCGCGACCGGGCGATCCTCGCGGGATCGCTCGTCGCGCTGTCCGGCCTCGCCTGGCTCACGCTGTGGGTCTGGGCGGCGTCGCCGTACGGTCGCTATCTCCACCACGACGGCGGGTTTGCTCCCCTGCCGGTCGAGGCGGCCCTGTTCTCGCTCGGCTGGGTGCTGATGATCGTGGCGATGATGCTGCCCTCGAGCGTGCCGCTCGTCGTCACGTTCGGCGCGATCGTCGGCCGCCGGCCCCGACCGCGCCTGCTGGTCACCCTGCTCGTCACCGGGTACCTGGCGATCTGGGGCGCGTTCGGGCTCGGTGCGTGGGTCCTCGACCGCGGCATCCACGCCGCGGTCGACGCCTGGCCGTGGCTGGCCCAGCACCCGCAGCTGATCATCGGCACGACGCTCGCAGTCGCCGGCCTCTGGCAGTTCACGCCCTACCGTGCCCGCTGCCTCGAGGAATGCCGCAGCCCGCTCGGGTTCGTGATGAACCGCTGGCGTGGCGTTCACACCCGGCGCGAGTCCTTCCAGATGGGCGTCGCCCACGGCGCGTTCTGCGTGGGCTGCTGCTGGTCGCTGATGCTCGTCATGTTCGGCGTCGGCCTCGGCAGCGTGACCGCGATGCTCGTCCTCGGCGCGCTGACGGCAGTCGAGAAGAACATGCCGTGGGGCCATCGGCTCACCCGGCCGCTCGGCTACGTCCTGATCCTCGCCGCCGTCTACTCCATCACCTGATGGGGCCGTATCCTCGTGACGACGTGGACGAGACCGTTGCCGCACCCGCAGACGCGCGCCGAACGCCGCGATCGGGCGACCGCCGACACCCGTGCGTCGATCCTCGCCGCCGCCCGGACGACCCTGCTCTCCGTCGGCTACGGGAACCTCTCGACCCGGGCCGTCGCCGACGCCGCCGAGGTCCCGCTCAGCCAGATCCACTACCACTTCGGCAGCAAGCAGCAGCTCATCCTGGCCGTCCTCGAGGGCGAGAACGCCCGCCTCCTCGAGCGCCAGCGGACGATGTACGCCGGGCCCGAGCCGCTCTGGCGACAATGGGATCAGGCCTGTGACTTCCTCGAGGAGGATCTCGAGTCCGGGTACGTCCGGGTCCTCCAGGAGATGGTCGCGGCCGGCTGGTCGGACCCGGAGGTCGCCGCGGCCGTGCGCGAGTTCGTCGGTGGCTGGTACCGGCTCCTGGCCGAGGTTGCGGGGCGCGTGTCGGGGAGCCGGGGCGGCCTCGGGCCGTTCACGCCCAGCGAGGTGGCGGCGCTGATGGGCATGCCGTTCCTTGGTGCCGAGTCGATCATCCTGCTCGGGTTCACGGAAGGGGAGCTCCCTGCCCGATCCGCGCTGCGCAAGCTCGGCGACGTCATCCGGACGATGGAGGAGGCGTGACGTGGCGGCTCCCGCGCTCCGTGCGGGCGGGCGAACGGCAGGCGAGCAGACGCGGGCGCGCTACCCGGACGAGACAGGGTTCATCGAGCGCGACGGCGTGCGTGTGTTCTGGGAGCGATACGGCGAGGGCAGCCCGACCATCCTCCTGATGCCGACGTGGTCGGTCGTCCACTCACGACACTGGAAGCTGCAGATCCCCTACCTCGCTCGCCGCTTCCGCGTCGTGACGTTCGACGGGCGCGGCAACGGGCGGTCCGACCGGCCGACGCTCCCCGCGGCATACGCCGACACCGAATTCGTCGCCGACGCCGTCGCCGTGCTCGAAGCGACCGGCACCGAGCGGGCGGTCGTGGCCGGCCTGTCGATGGGGGCGGGTTACGGAATCCGGCTCGCCGTCGACCACCCCGAGCGAGTCCTCGGGCTGATCCTGTTCGGCGCATCGGTCGCGGTGTGGGACCGCTCGCCCGAGGATCGCGACGACCACTTCGACCCATCGTTCGAAGAGCCCCAACCGGATGACGAGGCGTGGTCGAAGTACAACGCCCACTACTGGCGCCGTGACTGGTCGGGGTTCGCGGCATGGTTCACGGGCGAGGGGATCTTCTCGGAGCCACATTCGACGAAGCTCGTCGAGGACTTCGTCGGATGGTTCCTCGAGACCGATCCGGAGACGATCATCGCGACGGAGCGAGCTCCGTTCCTCTGGCCGCCCGACGACTGGGGCCCGCGGCCGCCGACCGAGGGACTCGCGGTCGAGTTCGCGCGCCGCGTCGCGTGTCCCGCTCTCGTCGTCCACGGCGATGACGACCACATCGTCGGGATCCGCCACGCACGACGCCTCGCGGAGCTACTGGGGGCCCCACTGGTGGAGGTCGGCGGAGGGGGACATGCGGTGATCGGCCGCGAACCCGTCCGTGCGAACCTGCTGATCCGGAGCTTCGTGCGGCGCCTGGAGGGGCGGCCATGATCGAGAGTGTCGTCCCGGCGCCGTCGGACGTCGTCTTCGACCGCGACAGCGGCCGCGCGCGGCTGCCGGACCAATCGGGGTTCGCGACGGCTCCCGATGGTGTCCGGCTCGCGTTCGACGTCTACGGCGCGGGCGACACGTCGCTGGTGCTGCTGCCGTCCGCCCCGATCGTCCACTCGCGCCAGTGGAAGGCCCAGGTCCACTACCTGAGCCGCCGATGGCGGGTCGTCACCTACGACGGGCGGGGCAACGGCCGGTCGGACCGGCCGCTGGACCCGATTGCCTACGTGGACGATCGGTTCGTGGACGATCTCGGGGCCGTCATGGACGCGACCGGAACCGGTCGCGCCGTGCTCGTGGGCCTGTGCATCGACGGCGTCTGGCGATCGATCCGATTCGCGGCGACATCGCCCGGACGGGTCGCCGGCATCGTCGCGTTCGGGGTCGGCGTGCCACGGATCGGGCCCATCCAGCCTCACTACAAGACGGCGATCGCCACCTTCGACGACGAGCTCCCGACGACCGACGGCTGGGCCAAGCTCAATCGCCACCACTGGCGGCGCGACTACGCCGACTACGCCCGATTCTTCTTCACCGAGATCGTCTCCGAGCCCCATTCCACGAAGGCGATCGAGGACGCGACCGGGTGGGCCCTGGACACCTCGGTTGACGTGATGCTCGCGGAGGGCGACGCGCCGTTCGAGATCACGCTGGAAGAGGTCGAGGCCATCTGCCGCTCGATCGCCTGTCCGATGCTGCTTGTCCACGGGTCGGAGGACACGTGCCAGCTGCCGGCGCGCGCCCACCGGCTCGCCGAGCTCACCGGCGCTCCACTCGTGATCGTCGAGGGCGCCGATCACATGATCCCGGGCCGGCACCCGGTGCTCGCCAACCTGCTCATCCGTCGATTTGTCGAATCCCTGCCGGAGGTGCGCGCATGACCGCGTCCGCGACCACCTGGACCCGCGCGCTCAACCGGAAGCGGCGGGTGCTCTACATCTCGTCGCCCATCGGCCTCGGGCACGCCCAGCGCGACGCGGCCATCGCCGCGGAGCTGCGCACGCTCCGCCCGGACCTCGAGATCGACTGGCTCGCCCAAGACCCGGTCACGGCCGTCCTCGAGTCGCGCGGCGAGCGGATCCACCCGCTCAGCGCCGAGCTCGCGTCCGAGTCGGCCCACATCACGAGCGAGTCGTCCGAGCACGACCTCAACGCCTTCCAGGCGATCCGCCGCATGGACGAGATCCTGGTCGCGAACTTCATGGTGTTCCACGACGCGGTCGAGGAGGGCGAGTACGACCTCGTGATCGGGGACGAGGCGTGGGACGTCGACCACTTCCTGCACGAGAACCCGGAGCTCAAGCGGACGGCGTTCGCCTGGATGACCGACTTCGTCGGCTGGCTGCCGATGCCCGACGGCGGCGACCGCGAGGCGTTCCTGACGGCCGACTACAACGCCGAGATGATCGAGCACGTCGAGCGCTTTCCGCGGATCCGCGACCGGGCGATCTTCGTCGGCGAGCCCGACGACATCGTCCCCGACGCCTTCGGGACCGGCCTGCCGTCGATCCGGGAATGGACCGAGCGCCACTACGCGTTCAGCGGGTACGTGACGGGCTTCGACCCGTCGCCGCTCATCGAGGACCGCGAGACGCTCCGGCGCGAGCTCGGCTACCGGCCCGACGAACGCGTCGTCATCGTCACCGTCGGCGGCTCCGGCGTGGGTGAGGCGCTGCTGCGCAAGGTCATCGCCGCCTATCCGGCGGCCGCGCGGCGGGTCAACGGCCTGCGGATGATCGTGGTGGCCGGGCCCCGGATCGACCCGGAATCGCTCGGCGCCCCCGCCGGCGTGGAGGTGCGAGGCTTCGTGCCGCGGCTGTACGAGCATCTGGCCGCCTGCGACCTGGCGGTCGTCCAGGGCGGCCTGACGACCACGATGGAGCTCGCGGCGGCTCGGCGTCCGTTCCTCTACTTCCCGCTCCGGAACCACTTCGAGCAGAACCGCCACGTCCGCCACCGGCTCGACCGGTACGGCGCCGGCCGGTTCATGGAGTACGACGCGTCGACGCCGGACGTCATCGCTGTCGCGATCGCCGAGGAGATCGACCGTCCGGTCACCTCGCGGCCGGTCGAGAGCGACGGTGCCGCGCGCGCCGCGGCGCTGATCGCCGAGCTCGTCTAGGGCCCCGGCGGCAGGGCGTCCCGCAGGAATCGGACCGCCGACCCACCCATCACTGCGGCGACCTGGGTCTCGTCCAGGCCCTGCCGCAGCAGCGCCCCGGTCACCAGGCCCATCCCCGAGGCGTCGAACGGCACCGGGACGGCGCCGTCGAAGTCGGACCCGAGGCCCACGTGGTCCGCCCCGACCACGGCCACGGCATGGGCTGCCGAGCGCGCGATCCACTCGACGTCCGAGCCACCGCAGGCGGTCGGCCAGAACCCGATCCCGACCATCCCGCCGGTCGCGGCGATCGCCCGGAGCTGGTCGTCGGTCAGGTTCCGGGCGTTGTCGCAGATCGCGCGGACGCCCGTGTGCGACGCGACGACCGGGCGGGTCGCCACGGCCAGGACGTCGTCGATCGTCGCGGACGAAGCGTGGGCGAGGTCGACGATCATCCGTCGGCGCTCCAGCTCGGCGACGAGGTCGCGACCGGCCGGCGTCAGGCCACCCTTGGCGACGCCGTGCGCGGACCCGGCGAACGCGTTGTCGAAGAAGTGGGCCAGGCCGACCATGAGGTAGCCGGCCGCGTGGAGGCGGTCGAGGTTCGCGAGGTCGTCGTCGAGAGCGTGGGCGCCCTCGATCGCGAGGATGCCGGCCACGAGCGTCGGGTCGCCGGCGCGTCGGGCGAGGAACCGGTCCAGGCCCGTCGCGGTCGTGACCAGGCTCAGCTGGCCACCGGAGCCCGCCGCCATCGACCGGAGCCGCGCCGCGTGATACTCGGCCCGGGCGAGGAGGCTCCGCCAGCTCGCGACGGGCCAGCCCTGGACGAGCGCGACGAGCGTGACGTCGTCCGAGGCGTCGTCATTGATCTCGATGTTCAAGTGGCGCGGGACCTTCGTGGCCATCGCGAAGACCTGGATCGCGACGTTGCCCTCGGCGAGCCGAGGGACGTCGACGTGGCCGCGATCCGCGCGTCGCAGCAGGTCCCGGCCCCAGAGCAGCGAGTCGGCATGAAGGTCGACGACGGTGAGCCGCTCGTGGAGGTCCGCCACGGCCGCCGACAGGACATACGGCCCCGGGTCCCCGACGGGTGAGAGCCGCCGCTCCGTGCGTGCCGAGAGACGCTCACCGACCGATTGCCGGACGATCCCGCCACCGACGGCGAGCGCGGCGCCGCCGACCGCGGCGACGGCGATCGATCGACGACGGAGTTTCACCCGCCGCTCGGGGGAACGACGAACACCTTGTCGGGAGCGTCGGCCCGGGGAGCCGCCCCGGGAGTGCCGGCGCGGTCGCCGGCGGCGCCGTCCGGGTCGACGTCCTCCTCCTCGGCGACGGCACCGAGATCGACCAGGCCGTCGACCGATGCGCCGGTGTAGGCAGCCGCCTGGAGCGTGAACAATCTCGCGTAGCGACCACCGAGCGCCATCAGCTCGTCGTGGGTGCCCTCCTCCACGAGCGCGCCGTGCTCGAGGAACAGGATTCGATCGGCCTGGCGAACGGTCGAGAACCGGTGCGAGATGTAGATCGCGGTCCGTCCGGCAGCGAGCCGGCGGAGGCGGGCGAACAGCTCGAACTCGGCCTGGGCGTCGAGGGCCGAGGTCGGCTCGTCGAGCACGAGGATCCGGGCGTCGCGCATGAACGCCCGGCCGAGGGCGATCTTCTGCCACTCCCCGCCGGACAGCTCCACGCCCCCGTCGAACCACTTGCCGAGCGGCGTGTCCCAGCCATCGGGCAGCCGCTCGAGGAGGCTGTCCGCGCCACCCTTGCGAGCGGCCTCCTCGACCGCCTCGCGGTCCTCGAGGCGGCCGAGCTCGCCGAGACCGATGTTCTCGGCCGCCGTGGCCTGGTACGTCACGTAGTCCTGGAACATCCCGCCGATCAGTCGCCGAGCCGTGGCGGGGTCCACTTCCCGCAGGTCGACGTCGTCCAGGAGGATCCGCCCCTCCGTCGGGTCGTAGAGGCGGCACAGGAGCTTGATCAGGGTTGACTTCCCGGCGCCGTTGCGACCGACGACCGCCACCGTCTCGCCGGACCGGATCCGGAGGCTCACGTCATGGAGCGCCTCGCGACCCGATCCCGGATAGGCGAACGACACGTGCTCGAAGAGGACGTCCCCGGGGGCCGAGTCGTCGATAGTCGCGGCCGCGGCCGCGGCGCGGGCTGTGCCCGACGCGGGCGAGCCCGCGGCCGTTGCGGCGGCGGCCTCCTCGGAGCTCCGCTCGATCCCGTACGGCGTCGCCAGCAGGTCGAACAGGTCGTTCATGTAGAGCTGGTTCTCGTACATCGAGCCGAAGCCGGACAGGATCCCCTGGACGGACGACTGGACCGACGACGCGGCCTGTGTGTACAGGGTGAGGTCGCCGAGCGTCAGCTTGCCGGCGATCGCCTGGAGCGCGACGTAGAGGTACGTCAGTGACCCGGCGAGGGTCGTGATCGTGCTCCAGATGAAGCCGACGAAGTAGCGGCTGACGACGATCCGCCGCTGGCGGTCCTGGTAGATCGTCGCCAGCTGGCGGAACCGGTCGATGAAGTAGGGCCCGAGCCCGAAGAGCTTGACCTCCTTCGCGTAGGAGTCGGTCGTGACGAGCGTCGTCAGGTAGTCCATCCGCCGACGGATCGGCGACGCCCAGCGAGCGAAGCTGTAGCCGCGCCAGCCGTACCGCGTGTCGGCGATGAACGCCGGCACGGGAGCGAGCAGGGCGACGAGGGCGAGGATGGGGCTGAGGCGGACCAGCAGGAAGATCATCGACCCGAAGACAATGAGCGTCTGGATCAGCCCGAAGACGCCGCTGACCATGAACAGCGGCCTGGACGAGGCGCCCTGCTGGGCGCGGCGGAGGAGGTCGTAGGAGGTCGAGTCCTCGAAGAACGCCAGGTCCAGACGGGCGGCGTGATCCATGATCTGGAGCTGGATCGTGTTCGTGACGCGCTCCTGGAGGAGCTGCTGGCACACGTTCCGGAGCGTGCTCAGGAACGACGACGCCGCATACACCAGGAACTGGACGATCGCGAGCAGGACGACCGCCCCGACGGCGTCGACCACCCACGGCCCGATCTGGACGGTCTTCGGCAGCGCCGGGTTGGCCTGGGCCTGGATCGCCCCGACGACCGCATCGATCAGGAGCTTGGAGACGACCGCAGTGACGGCCGGGATCAGGCCCGCGAGGATCGTCGCCGTCGCCAGCCCGAGCGTCAGGATCCGGCTCGCCGCCCAGACGAGCCCGATGACGCGCGGCACGGCCCCGGCGGTCGCCCGCAGCGCCTTGCGGGCCGCCTCGAGCCTGCCGCGCAGGTCGGTCGGGCCCTCGCTCGGCGGATCGGGAATGTCCGGCGACCCGCTCAGGCCGCTCTCGCGGCCCTGGGAGCCCTGCCACGTGCTGCGCCGCACGTTGTGGCCCCGCGGGATGATCGGCGGGCCGCTCAGGCGCGGCCTCCGATCGCGGCGGACCGGGCGCTGTCGATCGCGGGCACGAGGTCCAGGCTGAGGAGGTCCTCGCCCCACATGACCCGGCCCGTCTTCTCGAAGCCGTAGCGCAGGTAGAACGGCTGAGGCGACCCCTCGCCCGCCTTGCAGCTCGTCAGGAGGACGGCGGCGTTCGGTCGGGTGCGGACGTAGTCGACGACCGCATCGATCGTCGCCCGGCCGTAGCCGCGACCCTGGAACCGATGGTCGATGAGGAGCCGCCACAGGAAGTACGGCCCGACGAGCGTGTCGTCGGCGTCGAGCACCTCCTGCGGGATGCCGTCGCTGATCATCGCGAAACCCACGAGCTGGTCGCCGTCGTGGACCGACCACATCCGCGGGCACGCCTCCGCGTCCTCGATCGCGTCCTGGAAGTGGCTGATCATCGACCCGAGGTACCGGTCCTGGCCGGGCCCGCGGCGAAGGCCCATGACGGCCTCGACCTCGTCCTCGGTCGCGATGTCGCGGAGCTGGACGGCCGGCATCAGGGGATCGGGACCGCCGCCGCGTGGTCGACGGGCTGGAGGCGGATCTCGTCGAGGAAGGCCAGAGACCGCGCGTCGCGCTCCAGCACGTGGCGGAGGAAGTCGCGCATCGCCGACTCGACCTCGCGCTCCGTGGCCAGGCTGAGGCGAAGCCCGGCGATGGCCTCGACGTCCTGGCGCTGGTACGCCTTCAGGAGCTTCAGGGCGTCCAGGCTGAGCGTGGCCCGGTCGTGGGGCGGTCCGGGGCAGCGATCGCACAGGACGCCGCCGAGCGGCGGGACCCAGCGGAACCGGCCGTCGGCCTCGAGGGCCCGGTCGCATTCGACGCAGCGGTCCACCTCCGGGCGGACGCCGAGCTCGTCGGCGAGGTGCATCTCGAACCAGCGGGCGACGCGATTCGGGGCCATCCCCGCGTCCAGCAGCTCGTAGCCGCGCTTCAGGAGGGAGTAGACCGGCTCCGCCGCGTGACGCTCCTCGAGCGATCGGTCCGCGAGCTCGGCCAGGTACCAGGCGGTCGCCGCGCTCTCCAGTGAGTCGCGGAGGTTCAGCCAGGCATGCCCGACGCTCACCTGGGTGACGACGTCGAACGTCCGGCCGCGGGCGAGGAGCACGGTGAGCTCGGCGAACGGCTCGAGGCTGCCGCCGATCCGCGACGTCGGCCGGCGGATCCCCTTCGCGATCGCCTTCAGCTTGCCGCCGGTCGGCGTGATCAGGGTGAGGATCCGGTCCGCCTCGCCGTAATCGAAGCGCGAGAGGACGATCGCATCGGTCGAATATCGGCGCGGGATCGGCACGAATCGCACGGTAGCACCTCTGTGCCGTGCGGGCCCTTGAGCTGCGGCTGCCCTTCCTCCTCCCCGGGCGCGCGCTCCGAATCATCCGATCGCGGACCCCTGGCGTACCGATCAGCAGACGCCGGTCCGGTTGCGTCCCCCGGCCCGGCGTCTTCTCCTGCCGCCGGTGGAGCCGGATCGCGCCGGACCACGCGCCGCCCGGCGCGGCGGCCCGATCGTCCCGGCAACAGGCTACTTGCGGCTCGCACGTTTGCAGGAATTTCGCTACCATGGCCGCGCGATGACCACCGCCCAGCCGGTCCTCGAGGCCGCCGTCCTGATCGCCGACACCGAGGAGGAGATTCTCCGCGTCGTCAGCAACCGCGATCCGTCCACGACCGGCGTCTACGAGATGATCCGCTACCACCTCGGGCTCGACGGCTCCGGTGCCGCCTCCGGCAAGCGGATGCGGCCGCTTCTCGGGCTCCTCGCCTACGCCTCGATCGCCGGCGACTACCGGCCCGCGCTGCCCGGTGCGGCCGCGGTCGAGCTCGGCCACAACTTCAGCCTCGTCCACGACGACATCGAGGACGGCGACCGCGAGCGCCGCCACCGGCCGACGGTCTGGGCCCTCCACGGCGTCGCCCAGGCGATCAACACCGGCGACATGCTGTTCAGCCTCAGCCGGATGGCGCTCCACCGCCTGACGGACCTCGGGTTCAGCGACGCCAAGGTCCTCCGCCTGATGCGGCTGTACGACCAGACCTGCGTCGCCCTCTGCGAGGGCCAGTACATCGACATCGCGACGAGCGAGACGGACGACCTGATGTCGGTCGACCTGTACTTCGACATGATCGGGCGCAAGACCGCGGCCCTGATCGCCGCCTCGATCGAGGCGGGCGCCCTCCTCGCGACCGAGGACGATGAGGTGATCGCCCGCTACCGGGCGTTCGGCTGGGCGCTCGGACTCGCATTCCAGCTCAACGACGACCTGCTCGGGATCTGGGGCGCCGAGCAGACGACCGGCAAGAAGGCATCGGACATCGCCCGGCGGAAGAAGACGCTGCCGGTGATCTACGCATTCGAGCACGCGGGTCCCGAAGACCGGGACCGTCTCGCGAAGCTCTACGGCAATGGCGGCCCGAATGCCCAGAACGTCGACGAGATCGTGGCGATCCTCGAGCGAACCGGAGCCCGCGACTACACCCGCGACCAGGCCCGGCGCCATCGCGACGAGGCGCTCGCGGAGCTCGACGCGGCCGGCGTCGTCGATCCGGAGGCCCGCCTCCGCCTCGAGGAGATCATCGTCTCGGTGATCGCGGCCTGACGACGCTCGCGACCTAGCGGTCGCCGTCCTCGTCCGGGCGCCGATCGTCGTCGTCGTCGCTCGGGCGGCGGACGACGAGGACCTTCGAGACCCGCCGGCCGTCGGTCGACTCGACCGTCAGGTGCAGGCCGTCGACGTCGATCTCGTCGCCCGGCGACGGCACTCCGCCGATCCGGTGATAGATCAGCCCGCCGACCGTGTCGTATTCGTCCTCGTCCTCCAGCCCGAGGTCGATGTCGAAGAGCTCGGCGAGGTCGTCGATGTCGGCACGGCCGTCCACCCGCGCTTCGTCGTCGGACAGCCGGACGACCATCGGCTCCTCGGTGTCGTACTCGTCCTGGATCTCGCCGACGATCTCCTCGAGGAGGTCCTCGATCGTCAGGAGGCCGGCGGTCCCGCCGTACTCGTCGAGGACGATCGCGATGTGGACCTTCCGGCGCTGGAACTCGTGGAGGAGGTCGTCGATCGACATCGACTCCGGGACGAACACGGGGGTCCGCAGGAGCGAGCGCAGCGTGGGCCGCGGACCGGAGCCGGCTTTCAGGAACGGCAGCAGGTCCTTCGCGTAGAGGATCCCGACGACCTCGTCGATCGATTCCTCGTAGACGGGGATGCGGCTGTGGCCCTCGTCGACGACCTTGTCGATCGCGTCCTCGAGGGTCGATGACGCCGGCAGCCCCACGATCGCGATCCGCGGAATCATCACCTCGTGGAGGCGGCGCTCGCCGAGCTCGATGACCGCGTTGATCATCTGTTCCTCCTCCGCCTCGAGGATCCCCTGCTCGCCGCCCCGCTCGACGATCAACCGGAGCTCCTCCGCGCTGATCTGCGCCTCGTTCGTCACGCTCGCCCCGAAGAGCCCCGCGATCGCCCGCGTCGTGCTCGTCAGGAAGGCGATGACCGGTCCGAGGGCCCGGGCGAGGAAATCGATGGGGAGCGACAGGGTGAGGGCGTAGCGCTCCGGGTTCGACAGGGCGAGGGTCTTCGGGACGAGCTCGGCGAAGATGATCGTGAACAGGGCGAGGATCACGGTGACGACGACCAGGGCGATGCCGTCCGATGCGCCGCCGAGACCGATCCGGCGCAGCAGGTCCGCCAGGTTCGTCGACAGGTTCACGGCGGCAAAGGCCGAGGCGAAGAACCCGATGACGGTCAGCCCGAGCTGCGACACGGCAAGGAACCGACCTGGGTCCTCCTGGAGGCGGCGGACGCGACGGGCGCCGGCTTTCCCCTCCTCCGCGAGCTGGTCGACCCGGCTCCGGCGGAGGGACACGAGGGCGATCTCGGCGGCGACGAAGAAGCCCTCGAGCGCCGTCAGCATGATGATGACGAGGATGTCGAGCACTAGCCGTCCTCGTCCGATGGTCCGTCAGCGGGCGGTGGGGCGGCGTCCGGTGGAGGCTCGTCCGGCTTCGGGTCGCGCATCCGCGCCGGCATCCCGACCGCGAGCTTGCCGGGCGGCACGTCGCGCGTGACGACCGCCCCGGCGCCGGTCTTCGCATCGTCGCCGATCGTCAGCGGGGCCCGGAGCATCGTGTCGACGCCGAGGAAGACCCGCTTGCCGATCGTGGTCCGGTGCTTGCGGCGGCCGTCGTAGTTCGCAGTGATCGTGCCGGCCCCCACGTTCGTCCCCTCGCCGAGCTCGGCGTCGCCCAGGTAGCTCATGTGGTGCTGCTTCACGCCCGCGCCCGAGGCGGGTGTTCTTCAGCTCGGCGAAGTTGCCGACCTCCGCGTCCGGCCCGACGTGGGAGCCCGGCCGGAGGTGGCTGAACGGCCCGACCCGGGCGCCGTCCTCCACGACCGACGACTCGACGACGGACGCCCACACGACGCAGCCGCTCCCGATCGTGCTGTCGACGATCTGGCTGCCGGCGCCGATCGTGGTCCCCTCCCCGATCGAGGTGGTCCCGCGGAGGATGACGTTCGGCTCGAGGATGACGTCCGCGGCGAGGGTCACGGTGGAATCGGCGTAGACCGTCGAGGGATCGCGCATGGTCACCCCGGCGCGCATGTGCTCGCCGTTGATCCGGGTCCGCAGGTCCCACTCGGCCTGGGCGAGCTCCGATCGGTCGTTGATCCCGAGCAGCCGCCCGTCGTCCTCGACCGTCAGGGCGACGACGAGGCGCCCGTCCGCGCGGGCCAGCTCCACCAGCTCGGTCAGGTACAGCTCGCCGGTCTTCGGTGACCGGCTGAGCGAGCCGATCCGGGAGCGCAGCCAGCCGGCGTCGAAGGCGTACAGCCCGGAGTTGATCTCGTTGACCCCGATCTCCTCATCGGTCGCGTCCTTCTTCTCGACGATCCGCTCGACCGTGCCGGCCTCGTCGCGGATCACGCGGCCCAGGTTGCCCGGATCGATCGCGTCGACCGCGACCAGGGCGATCGCCGCCTGGTCGAGCCGGCGCTCCTCGAGAAGCTCTGCGAGGAGCGAGGCCTCGAGCAGCGGGGCGTCGCCGGTCAGGACGAGGATCTCGTCGGCATCGTCGGGGAGCGCGGCGACCGCGGCGGCGACCGCGTCACCGGTGCCGCGGGGCTCGGCCTGGAGGGCGTAGTCGGCGTCGTCACCCAGGGCATCGCGGACGGCCGCGGTCGCGGGGCTCGTGACGACGAGCGGACGGCGCCCGGTGACCTCGCGGCCCGCATCGACGACGTAGGCGACCATCGGCCGGCCGGCGAGCGGGTGGAGGAGCTTCGGCGTCCGCGACTTCATCCGCGTGCCGAGGCCGGCGGCCATGATGACCGCGACGACCCGCGGTGCGGGGCCGGGACTTGGGGGATTCACGCGGGGCGACGCGATCGGGCGCGAATCGGGGAAAGCGGCGCGATCCCGACGCGGTCAGGGCCCGGCGCGTGTCGGTGGGGTGTCATCAGAGGTGCCTGATCGTAGGTGTGCCTTTCGGGGAGTGTCAAACTTGGGGGCTGTCGCGCCAGGACGCCGATGGCTTCGTTGCCGGCTGCGGTCCTCGCTCACGCACCCTCAGGTGCGCTCGCTCCGGTCCTCCCCGGCGCCTTGCCCTCGACGCCCGGGCGCGACGAACGCAGTCGGGCGGGTGCGAGTCAGGCGTGGTGGTCGGAGACGGCGTCCGCGAGCCGGCGATGGGCGGTCATCTCGATCTCGACGAGCGCGCCCTTCGGCAGGCCACCGACGCCCACCGTCGAGCGGGCAGGCGGCGGATCGGCCATGAACCGGGCATAGACGGCATTGACGGCCGCGAAGTCCCCCACGTCCGCGAGAAAGATCGTCGTCTTGACGACGTCCGCGAAGCCGACACCCGCCGCGTCGAGGACCGCTTCGAGATTGCGCAGCGCGCGCTCCGCCTGCGCCTCGACGCCGTCGACGAGCTCGCCCGTCGCCGGCTCGAGCCCGACCTGGCCGGAGCAGAAGACCCAGCCATCGGTGACGATCGCCTGGCTGTACGGGCCGACGGGCGCCGGCGCGCTGTTGGTCCGGATCGCCTGTCGCGTCATGGGTCGCTCCTCTCGTGGTCATCCACCTGGTCGTCGGGGTCGGCGGTCGTCGGGTTCGCGAGGAAGGTCGTCGCCGCGACGAACGGCGGTCCGTCGCCCGGCGCGGCCACGAACCCGGTCCCGACGGCCGCCTGGACGGACGCCGCCGCGAGCTCCGCATCGTCGAGGGAAGGATAGAGCGCCCAGAGGGTCGGTCCGGAGCCGGACAGCCCGATCGGCCGGTTGAGGAGGCGCATCAGCGCCCGCCGGAACGGGACGAGCCCCTCGACCAGGGACGCCGCCGCGGGCAGGAGGTCGTTGGCGGCGGCGAGCACGCCGGCCCGCTCGAGGAGCTGGCCGGCCGTCAGCCCCGACCCGAACTCGCTCGCAAAGTGCTCCGAGCTCCGGGCCGCGACGCCGGGCTCGCCCATCGCGCCACCCGCCCACGCCGCGAAGACCTCCGCCGTCCCCGCCGCGATCGACGGCGTGACGACGAGCACCCCGGGCGGTCGCTCGCCCGGCCCGATCCTCAACCCGTGGAGCGGGGTCACCCGCTCACCGCGACCTTCGACGAGGGCCGGTCCGCCCGCGAGGAAGAACGGCACGTCGCTGCCGATCGATGCGGCAAGGGCGGCGAGGTCCGGGCCCGCCAGGGCGTCGGCGACGCCCCAGGCCTCGAGTGCACCATCGATCGCCGCGGCGGCGTCGCTGCTGCCACCGGCGAGGCCGGCCGCGACCGGGATCCGCTTGTCCAGGCGCACGGCAAGAGCCGGCGGAGCGGCCGGGAGGTGGCCGCGGACGGCCCGCCGCGTGGCGTCGATCGCCCGCATGACGAGGTTGTCGGCCACCGGGCCGGGATCGAACCCCTCGACGTGGATGCTGTCCGTCGCCCCCGGTGACGGATCGACCGCGAGCGTCAGGCGATCGGCCAGGTGGAGCGGCGCCATGACCGAGTGAAGGGCGTGGAAGCCGTCCGGCCGTCGACCGACGACCGCGAGCGTCAGGTTCAGCTTGGCCGGCGCCAGCCTGACGACCGGGGTGACGACACGCGACGGATCCCGGACGGTGCTCATGGCTGCCGGCCACGCCGATCGCCGCCGACCTCGCCGAACGCCGCGAGCAGCGCGAGCCACTCCCCCACCGCGAGGGTCTGCGGCCGGCGATCCGGGTCGATCCCGGCCGCCTCGAGCGCGGCGGCGACCTGTGCCGGCTCGACAGGGAGCTGCCGCGCGAGGACGTTGTGGAGCATCTTCCGGCGCTCGCGGAACGACGCCTGGACGAGCCGCCACAGGGCGTCCTCGTCCTCCGCGGTCGGCAATCGGTCGTCCCCTGGGTACGGCTCGACGACGATCACCGCCGAGCGGACGGCGGGCTCCGGCTCGAACGCCTCCGGCGGGACGTCGACGGCGATCCGGACCTTTGCGTGGTACTGGACGAACACGCTCAGGTAGCTCATGTGGCCCGGCGCCGCCGCGATCCGTTCCGCGACCTCGCGCTGGACCATGAGCACGAGCCGCTCCGGCCGCGGCGTCTCGCCGAGGAGCCGATGGAGGATCGGGCTCGTGATGTGGTACGGCAGGTTCGCGACGACGTCGTACGGCGGGGGAACGAGCCCGACGAGGTCCTGATCGAGCGCGTCGCCCTCGACGAGACGCAGTCGCTCGGCCTCCAGCTCCGGCGGCGAACCGGTCGCGGAGGAACGTCGCCAGGCCGCGATCCAGCTCGACCGCGGTGACGATCGCGCCGCCGTCGAGGAGCGCGCTCGTCAACAGCCCGAGGCCCGGCCCGATCTCGAGCACGCGCCGGCCCGGGACCGCCTGGGCCTCGGCGAGGATCGCGTCGAGGACGTCCGGGTCGGCGAGGAAGTTCTGGCTCAGGCTGTGGCGCGCCCGGAGCCCGGCCGCCTTCAGCGTCCGGCGGACGGCCGCCGGGTCGACGTGAGCGGGCGATGCGGCCACGATCGCCTCAGCGCCGCGCGAGCGGCAGTGACGGCCGCGCGTCGAGCGAGAGGTCGGCCCGCTCACCCGCGGCGAACCGTCGCGCCCCGGCGGCACCGATCATCGCCCCGTTGTCCGTGCACAGCGCCGGGCCGCGGCACGATCAGCGGGAGACCGACCGCCTCGGCCTCGCCGGCGAGCCGCAGCCGCAGCGCGCTGTTCGCCGCGACGCCGCCGCCGAGCACGATCGAGCGGGCACCGGGTCTGCGCGGCCGCGCGCATCGTCTTCGTGACGAGGACGTCGACGACCGCGTCCTGGAAGCCCCACGCGAGCTCCGCGGTCGATCCGTCCGAGAGGCGGGCGGCGGGCTCCCGCTCCGCTTCCCGGCCGGTCGGCAGGCCCTCGTCGGCCCGGGCCGCGTCGATCGTTCGGCGGGCCGCGGTCTTCAGGCCGCTGAAGCTGAAGTCGTAGCTGTCGCCGAGCCACGCGCGGGGGAACGCCGCGTCGTGGCGTGTCGCCGCCTCCGCCGCCCGCGACACCGACGGTCCGCCGGGATACGGCAGGCCGAGCAGCCGCCCGACCTTGTCGAACGCCTCGCCCGCGGCGTCGTCGACGGTCTGTCCGAGGAGGCGGTAGGTCAGGTGGTCGCGCATCTCGACGAGGAACGTGTGGCCGCCGGACACGATCAGTGCGACGAGCGGGAAGACCGGCTCGTCCGGTCGTGCCCCATTCGCGGCTCCCTCGTCCCGCAGCCAGGCGGCGTAGAGATGGCCCTCGAGGTGGTTGACCCCGACGAGGGGCTTGTCGTGGACCCAGGCGAGCGTCTTCGCGAAGTTCACGCCGACGAGCAACGACGGGGCGAGACCGGGGCCGTAGGTCACCGCGACGGCATCGACGTCCTCCACGCCGACGCCGGCGTCCGCCGAGCGCCTGCGTCGAGGACCGGCACGATCCAGCGGAGGTGGGCGCGGGCGGCGACCTCGGGCACGATCCCACCCGTGGCGGCATGGAGCGCCGTCTGGCTCGCGACGACGTTCGAGAGGATCGTCCGGCCGCCGCGGATGACGGCGATCCCCGTCTCGTCGCAGGACGACTCGACGGACAGGACGAGCGACTCGTCGAGCGTCGCGGCGGAGCTGCCGGCGCCGCCCGTCACGAGCCCGTCCCTGCTCCGGGCGGCGGCTCCGTGCCGTCGTCCACGATCGTGTCCTCGTCGGGCTCGAACGGTCCGCTCGGCGCGGGGCTGTCGTCGAGGTCCACCCGCAGCCGCTCGATCCGCGCCCGCACCTGTGCGTCGTCGAGCGCGTCCGTGGTCATGATCAGGGCGTCCTCGTTGTTGTCGCTGTAGTAGCGCGGCCGGAGCCCGACGGGCCGGAACCCGTACTTCTCGTACAGCCGGCGCGCCGCGACGTTCGACAGGCGGACCTCGAGCGTCGCCTCGCGGGCGTGGCGGTCGCGGGCGAGGTCGAGGAAGGCGAGCAGCAGGCGCTCGCCGAGTCGTTGCCGCCGCCAGGCCGGATGGACCGCGAACGTCGTGATGTGCGCCTCGTCGACCATCAGCCACATCCCGCCGTAGGCGACGATCCGGCCGTGCGCCCGGGCGACGAGGTACGACGCGAGCCGGTTCGTCATCAGCTCGCTCCGATAGGCGTTCGGCGGCCACGGCGTCGTGAAGCTGGCCTCCTCGATCCGCAGGACCTCATCGAGGTCCTCGAGCCGCATCGCCTCGATCACGACCTTCACCGGAGGTCGCGCGACCATGCGACCTCCCCGCTCTCCGCACGCACGCCGCGCGGCAGGCTGACGTACTCCGGGACCAGCCGGGCGAGATCGTCGCCACCATCGGCGAGGCGGGCGGCGCCCAGGGCCGCGAGGGTCGCGGGGAAGCCGTCCCGGGCGGCCTCGCCGCGTGCGACCGCGTCATCCGGCGCCCGGCCACCGAGGTCGAGGGCGACGAGGACGTCCGTGGGGCCGAGCTCCGGCTCGGTGCCACCGGGCAGCAGCGCCGGCGCGGCCCCGGCGCGGACGACGTGGCGATCGTTGGGCCCGGCCGGGAGGAGGAGGACGAGCCGGTCGATGGCGACGCCCGTGGCGTCCGCCGCGGCCCGGAGCACGGCCTGTCCGGTCGACACACCCGCGATCGGCACCCCGAGCTCGCGGGCCAGCGCCTTCGCGGTCGCAAGGCCCACCCGGAGGCCCGTGAACGCACCCGGCCCGGTCCCGACGACGACGCCCTGGATCCTCGATCGGCGCAGGTTCGCCTCGCCGTGGAGCCGGCCGATCGCCGGCAGCAGCTGCTCACCGTGCGTCCGGCCCGCCTGCCAGGTCGTGGCGCCGAGCAGGCTGCCGTCCGGGGCCGCCGCCGCGACGACACTTCGGCTCGTGGCCGTGTCGATCGCGAGGAGCCACGGCCGGCGGCCGTCCGGCGCCGTCATCGCGCCGCCTCCAGGTAGCGGCGGTGGCGCTCGTCGCCCGCCACCAGCTCGATCGTGCGCGGCTCGTCGCCGCTGCCGTCGATCCGGACGTCCAGCCGGCCGGCGGGCAGCACGGAGCCCATCCGATCCGGCCACTCGACGACGGTCAGGCCGTCCGCCTGTCGCTCGTCGACGACGCCCCCCGCGAGGGCGTCGGCCGCGTCGGCGAGCCGGTACAGGTCGACATGGAACAACGGCAGGCGCCCCGCGTACTCCGACATGAGCACGAATGTCGGCGAGTTGACCGTGTCGTCGATCCCGAGCCCGACGGCGATCCCCTTCGCGAGCTGCGTCTTGCCCGCGCCGAGGTCGCCCCACAGGCACAGGAGGTCGCCGGCCCGGGCGAGCCCGCCGAGCCGCTCGCCGAGGGCGATCGTGTCCGCCGCCGACGCCGACACGACGGCGACTCGATCCCCGGTGGCGGCGGAGACGGCAGCGGCCGCCGCGGCGCCGCCGGCCCGCTGGCCGGCCACGTCAGACGAACCGCTCGAGGTCGGCGAGCGGCACCGGGCGCGGCGGATCGTCGCCGAACGACACCCAGCCGGCCTCGAGGAACGTCCCGCCGGCGAATCGCCGGATCCCCGCGAGGCCGGCCCATCGACCCTCCTCGCCGGCGTGCTCACCCGAGCGGACCCGAACGTGAGTCGCGGGCGGAACCGCCAGATCGACCCCGGGGGCGTCGAACACGAGCGCGGGCGGGTCGACCGAGATCGCCACGGTCATCCCGGCGAGCGCCTCGAGGATCGCGGCGATCGGGCCGGCGATCGGGCGCCGGATGACCCCATCGAGGATCAGGACGGCGAACGGCGGCAGGCGATGGAGCGCGGCCCGCTGGCGCGCCTCGGACGCGAGGAAGTCCCGCCGCTCCTTGCCCGCGAGGCCACTGACGACGACGCCGCGGACGCCCATCGCGCGCGCCCGGGTCAGGGCCTCGGCGTCGACCCGGGAGCCGATCACGAGGATCGTCCCGGCGAGCCCGACGTCGAGCGAGGTCGATCGAAGGCGGCCGTGGCGGACGTCGCCGCGATCGGTGCCGAGGGACAGCCGGCCGCTCGTCGGGTCGCCGAGCGCCTCGACGCCGGGCATCGCCCGGCCCTGGGCCTGGACACGGATCGCGATCCCCGGACGGATCTCGCGGACGACGCCGGCCATCGGGCAGTCGACCGCCTCGACGTGCTCACCCGTCGCGAGGGCCCAATGGCCACCGTGCTCGTAGACCAGCTCACCCGCGTCTGCGCCGACCGCACGCCGGATCCGGGGCGCCTGGCCCGTTCCGGACCACGCCGAGCCGGGACGGGCGGTCTCGTCGGTCGATCCGGAGGGCAGCTCGGCCAGCCGCGGATCCCGGAGCCGTTCCGCGATCGTCGTCCCCGCGACGATCGCATCGCCGCTGCGGACGAGGATGCGATCGCCCGGACCGAGCCGGAACCCGACCTCGATCGCGTCGCGGAGCACCGTCCGGCCGGTGACCAGGTCGAGGCCGCGTCCGTGCGGACGCGGATCGGCCAGCTCGAGGATGTCCGGCCGGACGTCGGTCGTCATCGGTCGCGCGTCAGCCACAGGGATTCCTGCCAGGCGTCGAGCAGCTCGCGGCGGCGCTCGAGGCGATCCGGCAGGCGGAGCGGGACGTCGCGCAGATCGATGAGCAGGCCGCCCAGCCCGCCGCCGACGTCGACCGCGAACCGCCGGCCACGCACGCCGAGACGGACGGCATCGCGGAAGTGGAGCTCCGCGGTGGCGACCTCGCCCGGCGGCAGGTCGACGAGCTCCAGCCCGCCCGGCACGAGGTCGCTGTCCGACACCCCGGCGCCGGCATGGACCCGCAACGTGCCGGCGCTCTGCCCGGCGCGGATCCCGGCCGGGATCACGACGCTGCCGAGCGGCGTGAGCACGTCGTCGACGAGATCGATCAGGGCCTGCCGGCGCTCGATCGGGTCCGGGATCACGCCGAGGGACCCGAGGAGCCTGGCGTGGTCCTGGGCGATCGCGATCGCGGCGGGCCGGCGGACGACGTCGGCCAGGGCGAGCGCGACGGCAGGGCCGGGTGCGCAGGCGAACGCCCCGCCGGAGACGATCACGAGGTCCGGTGCCGGCAGCGCAGACTGGGCCGGGGTCGCCTCGACGAGGACGCCGAGCGCCGCCCGGGCGGCCGCGAGGCGGAGACGCGCCCCGTCGCCGGCGACCGCCGACCACGGCCACAGCCGCAGCTCGCGAAGCCGGTCGCGCAGCCGGTGGCGGTCGAGCGAGATCGTCGACCAGGCGAGGACACGATCGACCGTGATGTCGCCCGGATCCGGGGGGACGAGGCCCGCCTCGGCGACGATCGAGACCTGGGCGGTCGCCTCGTTGCCGCCGATGCCGGGGCTGGCGGTTGCGCGCAGGCCGCCGTCGAACCCGATCTCGATCAGCTCGATCCGCCGATCCAGGACGTCCGCGAGCGCCGCGGTCATCCGGCCGGCCGCCCGGCGCGGGTCGTCGGGACCGCCGCGGGCGTCGTCGAGGAGGCGCCGGAGCGGCTCGCCGGGCGGATCGCCGGTCGTCGCGGCCGGGGCGAGCAGGATCTCGCCGCCGCGGTCGTCGCCGGTCTCGATCCGGCCGAGGTGGTCGGCCATCGCCCCGGCGAGGATCACGGTGAGCTCCGGCCGACGGGCGACGACGCCCGCGACGATCGCGGCGAGCTCATCGAGCTGGCGGCGCTCGTCGGCGCCCGGTGGATCGCCCGCTCCGACCAGGAGGACGTCGACCGCCGGGTCGAGGAGCGCGCGGGTGAGGGCCAGCGGATCCTGGCCGTCGCGGGTCACGCTACGGGTCCGCCAGCCCGTCTTCCGGGCGGCGAGGACGAGCGGTTCGAGCGCCCGGTCGGAGACGGCGACGGCGAGCAGTGTCCGAGCGGGCGCGCTCCGGGCGACGAGCCGCGGCAGGTCGGCGGCGATCGTGGCCGGATCGTCCAGGCCGTCGTGCGGTCCGAGGCCCAGCGCGGCCCACAGCTGGGGATCGGCGGCCTGGACCCGGCGGACGAGCTCGGTGCCCATCGCGTCGACGTCGCCGGGCGCGGGCAGGGCGAGCGACCCGATCAGCCGCCATCGATGGGCAAGTCGGCCGACGAGCGCGGCCGATGTCGTCGCGGCGCCCAGGTCGACGGCCAGGAAGGCGCGGGGATCCGTCACCGGTTCATGCTACCCGGGCGCCGCGCCGGCGGCCCGTCACTTCGTTCGCGACCGGCGCCTGGCGCGCCGGCGGGTCAGCGACGGATCAGGCGTCCCAGGTGATCTCTTCGTCGATCTCCTCGAGCCGCGCGATCAGCAGCTCGATCCCCGCGTCGTCGGCGAGGATCTGCGACGCCGACGCGTCGTCCCCACCGAACAGGCCGCGGAGGACCGGATCGAAGAAGAGCATCGCGTTGGCCCCGAGTGGGCGATACGGGCGGCTCGCCTCGAGGAAATGCACGGCCGGCCCGGTCAGCCCGCGGAGCTGGATCTCGCGGGCGACCCGCTCCACCAGCTCGTCGCGCTGCTCGTCGGTCCGCTCGTACGAGAAGCTCATGCCGGGATCGGCTTGCCGATCATCGCCGTCGGTGCCGGCCCGACGGGCCCGACGGTCGGGGCCGCCAGCGCGGCCTCGAACGCGTGGTATGCGGCGGCGCCCGCGCATCGCGAAGATCACGTGCTCGATCGTCGGGCGAGTGCTCCAGCTCGTCGCGGACGGCGCGGACCGTCACGCGGGCAGCCTCGTCGAGAGGGAAGCCGCCGACCCCGGTCCCCATCGCCGGGAAGGCGATGCTCCGGACCCGAAGCTCGCGGGCGCGGGCCATCGCGCTGCGGACGGCCTTGTCGATGACGTCGGCGCTCGTCCGCCGGTCGCGATCGAGCGACACCGCATGGACGACGACGCGTGCGGCCAGCTGGCCCGCCGGGGTGACGATCGCGTCGCCGAGCGGGACCGGTGCCTGCCGGACGGCGGCGAACTCGATCGCGTCACCGCCGGCTCGCTTGATCTCGCCGCCCACGCCCGTCGACATCCACAGCGACAGGTTGGCGGCGTTCACGATGGCGTCGACCTCGAGGTCGCAGATGTCGCCATTCCAGAGCTCGATCCGGGCCAAGACGCCTCCAACGGGGAAAGGGCACGCGTGCCCGCGATTCCAGCCGGCGCATCGTACACCCGGGTCAACCGCGCGGACATCGCCGTGACCACCTCCCAGGAGTTCGTGGTGCGCCATCGCGCCACCTCGCCGGCCGAGATCGTCTCGGTGCCCTGCGACCCGATCAGGACGACCTCGTCGGAGACGTCGACGGGCCGTCCGGGCACGTCGGTCACGTCGATCATCGTGGCGTCCATCGCGACGTTGCCGACCACGGGGACCCGGACGCCCGCGAACCAGCGCTGCGGCCCGGTTCGACAGCGATCGGGGCCAGCCGTCGCCGTAGCCGATCGGCAGGGTCGCGATGCGGCTCGGCCGGGCGGCCCGCCAGGTCGGGCCATACGACACGCCGTGCCCCACCGGCAGCTCGACGACCCGGACCGGACGGGCCCGGAGCGACAGGGCCGGCCGGAGGTCCTGCCATCCTGGCGCGAACGCGTCCGCGGCGATCCCCGCCCCCACCAGCTCGTCGGGAATCAGGCCGTAGGTGATCAGGCCGGGCCGGACCGCGTCATAGCGGGGCACGTTGCCGAGGAGGATCCCGGCGCTGGCGGCCAGGTGGCGGCGCGGCACGTGGATGTCCGCCGCACGGAGCGACGCGAGGGCGGCCTCATAGCGTCGAACCTGCTCGACGGTGATCGCCTCGACCTCCGCCTCCTGGAGGTGGCTCCACACGCCGCTCAGGCGCGCACCGGCGTCGCGGATCCGGCGGCCGATCCCGGCGACCTCCTCGACGGCCGCCCCACCGCGACCCAGGCCGGTCTCGACCTCCAGCTCGATCTCCAGCCCGTCCACCACGCCCGCGGCCGAGGCCGCGGCGAGCAGCGTGTCGACGGCCGCCCCGTTGCCCGCGGCCACCGCCAGCCGTCGCCGAACCGCGGTCGTGACCTCCGCCGGCGGGATCGGGTACAGGACGATGATCGGGGCGACGATCCCGGCCTCGCGGAGGACGACCGCCTCGTCGAGCGTCGCGACACAGAGCCCCGCGACGCCGGCGACCTCGAGCATCCGGGCGACCGGGATCATGCCGTGGCCGTACGCATCGGCCTTCACGACGGGCATCGCGGGCAGCCCGCCGGTCATCGTGGCGATCGCTGCGAGGTTGCCCTCGATGGCGGCGAGGTCGACCTCGATCCACGCCGTCCTCCGGAGCGCCGGCCTCCCGGCTGCAGCCAGGCGTGCCTCGATCGCCGGGCGGTCGGGGACGCCGCTCAGGAGCCGGACCCCGAGCGCTCGGCCGGTGCGACGGGCGCGGGATCGGCCGGCGTGGCGTCCGCCGCAGGGTCGGCGGCACCGGGCAGGCGGAGCCCGAACCCGAGCCGGCTGCCGGACGCACGGCGCTCGGCGATCACGGCAAGTCGCTTGCGGGCCATCGCGATCGGCTCGGGCAGGTCCGAGGCGAGCAGGCCGGAGTCCCCGAACCGCTCCCGGACCGCGTCGCCCGCGAGGCCGTGGAGGTAGACCCCGAGCCGCGCGGCGTCGAACGGCGCCAGGTGCTGGGCGAGGAGCGACCCGATCGTCCCGCTCAGGACGTCGCCGGTTCCGCCGCTCGCCAGGGCAGGGTTCTCGAACGGAGCGACCGCGAGGCGACCGTCCGGCGCCGCGATCACGGTCTTCGCGCCCTTCAGGACCACGACCTGGCCCCAGCTCGTGGCCGCGTCGCGCGCGGCTGTCGCCCGGGCCGTGTCGTCGTCGCTCAGGTCGCCGTCGGCATCCGGCTCGCGCCCGCTGCCCGCACGGAGCCGGGCGAACTCGCCCGTATGGGGAGTGAGGACCGACGGACGGCGGTCGCCGTCCCACCACCGCTCATGGGTCGCGAGCGACCGCAGGGCCTCGGCGTCCAGGAGGATCGGGGCCGCGCCGCCGTCGTCGCCGACCGCGATCAGCAGGCGGACGAGCTCGGCGGTCGAGAGGCCGGGCCGGAGACCGGGCCCGATGACGATCGCGTCATGATCGTGGTCGAGGATCCGGGCAAGCGAGGGCTCCGGGTCGATCTCCTCGACGTCGTCCTCCGGCAGGGCCATCGTCGTCGCTTCGATGACTTTCGCCGCGAACAACGGCTGGAGCGACTCCGGGACCGCGAGCGTGACGAGGCCGGCGCCCGCCCGTCCCGCGGCCCGGCAGACGAGGAGCGCGGCGCCGGCGTAGTCGAGCGAGCCCGCGAGGACGAGCAGCTTGCCGAACGATCCCTTGTGACCCCGCTTGTCGCGCGTCGGAAGGAGGCCCGCCGCGATCTGGTCGTCGAGGACCTCGGCACCTTCGATGGGCGGCGTGTTGCTCGCCGCGGCGACCGGGCCCGCGGCGTCCGCTGGAGCGAAGCCGAGCCGGCGATCAGCCACCGCCGGCCTCCGGCTCGGCGTCCATGCCGGCCTCGGCGTCCGGATCCATGCCCTCGTCGGCGCCCGATGCGGCGCGGGCAGCGTTCTCCTCGTGCAGCTCGCGAAGCCGCTCCATCCTCGCGAGCAGGCGGCGCTCGCGGTCGTCGAGCCGCTCATCGATGTCGAGAGGGAACACGTACTTCCCGCCGGCGGTCCGGATGCCGAACGCGATCGCGACCGCGTAGTCGGACTCGTGGCTGATCGAGACGGCGATCCGGTCCATCCCCAGCTGCTCGGCGCGGGCGAGCGCCCGGCCGTGGAGGCGGATCGCCGGCTGGCCCGTCGGCAGGCGCTCGACCTCGATGTCGCGCCAGCCGATCCCCCGGACGCCGAGCCCGAGGACCTTGCTCACGGCTTCCTTCGCGGCCCACCGACCGGCGAACGTCTCCGGCCGCATCCGGACGTAGCGCTGCTCGCTCGGGGTCAGGACCCGCTTCGAGAACCGCTCGCCGAACTTCTCGATCGAGCCGCGGATCCGGTCGACCTTGATGATGTCGATACCGAGCTCCGAGGTACCGGCGGGGACCACCGCGCCGGCCGCGGCGAGCAACGCGGAGTCGGTCCGACCGGCCATCGTCGCAAGGCCTACTCGACCGTGACCGACTTTGCGAGGTTCCGGGGCTGGTCGACGTCGGTGCCCCGGGCGACGGCCATGTGGTAGGCGAACAGCTGGAGCGGGATGATCCCGATGACGGGGCTGAGCGCCTCGTGGATGTCGGGCACGTACCAGACGTCGTCGGCGTAGCGGCCGATCTGCGCATCGCCCTCGGTCGCGACCGCGATGACCCGCGCGTCGCGCGCCCGGCCCTCCATCACGTTGCTGATCACCTTCTCGTAGACCCGCGACCGCGTTGCGATGGCGACGAGCGGGTACTCCGCGTCGAGCAGGGAGATCGGGCCGTGCTTCAGCTCGCCGGCCGCGTAGCCCTCCGCATGGACGTAGCTGACCTCCTTGAGCTTGAGCGCGCCCTCGAGCGCGGTCGGCATCGCGTAGCCGCGCCCGACGAACATGAAGCCCCGCGAGTTGACGTAGCGCCGGGCGATCGCCGGCGCCGCGGCCGCCGACGCGTCGAGCGCCTGCTGGGCGGCGACCGGGAGCGCGTGGAGCGCCTCGGCCAGCTCGGCCTCCTGCGCATCGCTGAACGTCCCTCGCAGGCGGGCGATCGCGGCGGCGAGGATCACGAGTGTCGTCACCTGGGTCGTGAACGTCTTCGAGGCGGCGACGGCGATCTCGGGTCCGGCCTGGAGGAAGACGACGGCGTCGGCCTCGCGGGTGATCGCGGAACCGACCGTGTTGGTGACCGCGATGATCGGACAGCCGCGCCCACGCGCGTGCCGGGTCGGGGCGATCGTGTCCGCGGTCTCGCCGGATTGGGTCACCGCGATGACGAGCGTCTTGCCGTCGAGCGGCGGTGGGCTGTAGCGGAACTCCGAGCCGACCGTCGCCCGTGCGGGCAGGCCCGTCCACTCCTCCAGCGCGGCCGCGCCGACCATCGCCGCGTAGTACGCGGAGCCGCACGCCACGAGCTCGATCCGGGTCGCCGACCGGAGCTGCTCCTCGAGCCCGGCGATCTCCTCGAGCCGGATCCGCCCGTCGCGCGTGACCCGCCCCGCGATGCACTGGCGGAGCGCCTCGGGCTGCTCGTGGATCTCCTTGGCCATGAAATGGTCGAAGCCGCCCTTCTCGGCGGCTTCGGGAGTCCAGTCGACGATCGTCTCGGTCCGCTGGCGGACGTTGCCGTCGACGTCGGTGATCACGACCCCGTTCGGACGGACGTCGGCGACGTCGCCCTCCTCGAGGAAGATGATCCGGTTCGTGTGGGCGAGGATCGCGGCGACGTCGCTGGCGATGAAGCTCTCCTCGCCGTGGAGGCCGACGACGAGCGGCACGTTCTGGCGCGCTCCGACGAGCCGGCTGACCTCGGCCTTGTGCATGACGACGAGCGCGTAGGCGCCGTCGAGCTGGCGGAGGGCGGCCCGGACCGCATCGGCCAGGTCGCCCGCGTAGGCCTCCTCGACCAGGTGGGCGATCGCCTCCGTGTCGGTCTCCGAGGTGAGGTGGTGGCCGCGCGCCTCGAGGCCGTCGCGGAGCTCGCTGAAGTTCTCGATGATCCCGTTGTGGATGACCGTGATGTTGCCGGTGCAGTCCTGGTGGGGATGGGCGTTCAGGTCGTTCGGCCGGCCGTGGGTCGCCCAGCGGGTATGGGCGAGACCGATCGCCGCGTGCGGGGTCCGGTCGGCGATCGCCGTCTGGAGGTTCGAGAGCTTGCCGGCCTTCTTCTCGACGAAGAGGGCGCCCTCCTCGTCGACCAGGGCGATCCCCGCGGAGTCATAGCCGCGGTACTCGAGCCGCTGGAGGCCTTCGATGAGGATCGGGCCCGCCTCCCGGGGGCCGGTGTAGCCGACGATGCCGCACATGTCGCTGGTCTCCCTCCGCGTCCCGCGGCAGCGACCGCCGGGCCTGAATCGGTGTCCTGCGCCCTTGAGCGCGGGCTCAGTTTAGTCGCTCGCCCGCGAGGATCGAGATCGCGTCGGCCAGCTCGGCAACAAGTGTTGCGTCCTCGCCCTCGACCATCACCCGCAGCGCGGGCTCCGTGCCGGACGGCCGGACGAGGACCCGACCGTTGCGGCCCAGCCGCGCCTCCGCGTCGCGGATTGCCCGCTGGATCGCCGGATCCCCCTCCCACTGGTCCTTGTGACGGGCCTTGACCGCTCGCTGTTGCTGCGGGAGCAGGGGGATTCGTGCTGCCAGGTCCGCGAGAGGCCGGCCGGTCCGGGTCATCACGCGGAGGACCTCGAGGGCCGTCACGATCCCGTCGCCGGACGTGGTGTACTCCAGGATGATCACGTGGCCGCTCTTCTCGCCGCCGAGGCCGGCACCCGAGACCTGCATCCCCTCGAGGATGTACTTGTCGCCGACCGGTGTTCGGATGACCTGGCCGCCGGCGGCTTCGAGCGCGGTCTGAAGGCCGCCGTTCGAGAGGACCGACACGACGAGGGCGCCCTCCGGGAGCACGCCGCGCTCGAGGCGGTCGAGTGCGAGGGCTCCCAGCACCTGGTCGCCGTCGACCACGGCGCCGGTCGCGTCGACCGCGATCAATCGATCGGCGTCGCCGTCGAGGGCGAACCCGACATCGGCACCGCGCTCGCGGACGGCCGCGGCGAGCGAGGCCGGCGCGGTCGCCCCCGATGCGACGTTGATGTTCACCCCGTCCGGGTCGTTGTGGATCGTCTCGACGGTCGCGCCGGTCGCCGCGAGGATCTCCGGTCCGACGATGCCGCCGGAGCCGTTGGCGCAGTCCAGGACGATCCGCAGGCCGGTCGCCGGCACCGAGCGGGCGAGCCCGAGCCGGTGCTCTCGGTAGCGATCCAGCAGGGACGGATCCACGACGGACCGTCCGATCTCGCTGTTGCCGACGGAGCCGAGCTCCTCGGTGCGCCAGATCAGGGCCTCGATCTCATCCTCGACATGGTCGTCCAGCTTCAGGCCCTGGGCGTCGAGGACCTTCAGACCGTTGTCGTCGGCCGGGTTGTGCGAGGCCGAGACCATGATCCCGGCCGCGAAGTCGCCGGTGCCGGCGAGGAACGCGAGAGCCGGCGTCGGGACGCAGCCGGCGATCCGGACGTCCGCGCCGAGGCTCGTCGCCCCGGCCGCGATCGCCGCAACGAACATGTCGCCGGAGCGACGCGTATCCTGGCCGACGACCAGGCGGCCGCCCTTCCCGACCAGGCGGTGGGCAGTCGCCCGGCCGAGCGCATACGCGAGCGTCGGCTTGAGCTCGACGTTCGCGACACCGCGGATGCCGTCGGTTCCGAAGAGCCTGGGCATCTCAGGGCACAGCCCCGGACGGCGCCGGGCTGGCGGCTGTCGTGACCGTGAGCGTGACCGACGGCGGGGTCACCGTCAGGACCCGAAGACCGACCTGGACGACCGGGACGGGCTGCAGCTCGTGGACTCCGGGGCCGAGGCCCGCGACGTCCAGGGTGATCGTGAAGCTGGACGGATCGATCCGATCGAGGTCGGCCGTCGGGCCGCCGAGAGTCACCAGGACGCTGAGGGGCGACAGCCGGTAGAGGAGCTCGGGCTGCGTCCCCGAGAGGATCAACGCGGCCTCGAACGTGCGCGTGCTCTGTTTCGGCACGATCTCGACCCGGACATGGACCGTCGTGACGTTGAGGGCGACGACTCCCGGCGGCAGCGCCAGCTTGACCTGCGTGTCGATCGTTCCGGTCGCCGTGCCGACCTGGATGGGCTCGGTGTCGGCGGTCGTCAGCGCGGTGAGTGCCGCCGGGTCGCCCTGGACCGTCACGTTGACCGGCTCGACGGTGATCGGGCCGATCTCGTAGCCGGCCGGTGGCGTGCCGACGACGGCGGGATGGACCGGAATCGTCTTCGACTGGGCGTTGCTGATGACGTCGATCCGTACGTGGACCGTCTTCGGGTCGACGTTCACCGGGCGGAGCTCGTTGCCCTGGTTGTTGACCGGGATCAGCGGGACGTCGCGGTCCACCGACAGCCCGTGTGGGTCGATCGCGACGTCGGCTTGCGCCGCAACGACGTACTTCACGACGGAGTCGGGCCCCGACACCTTGACCGTCTCCTGGCCGAGCTGCGGCTGGCCGATCGTGAGGTCGGGCGACGTCGTGCCCGTGTTGACCGTGATCGGCACCGTGTACGTCGTGTACGGATCGAGCTGGACGTTGACCGCCCGGGGCTCGTAGTCGATGACGATGAAGCGGGGGTCGACCGAGGTCACATGGACTGTCTGGTACGACGAACCTGCGTTCGGATCGACGCCGGCGAGGTCGACCGTGGCGAGCCACGTGTCGGGCGTCGGGCCCGAGCCGACGTCGCCGTTCACGATGTAGCGGATCCGGGTGACCGGGGGCAGGTTGCCGAGGACCACCGCGTCCTGGGGTTGGTTGAGGATCCGGATCGGGACCGGGCTCGTGAACTCGAACTGGCTCTGCGACACGACCAGGCCGGCGTACAGCAGGAATGCCAGGGCGATCGCCAGGAGTTTGAGCGGCCAGTTGTGGACGACGAGACCGACGAGTCGCTTCACCTGGGCGCTCGGGCCGCTGCTGCTGCGTCCTCGTCCACGACCTTGGCCGTCCCGTTCGAGGACGTGGCCGACGTCCCGTTCGAGGACGTGGCCGACGTCCCGTTCGAGCGGCTCCGCCCGACCAGGTGACCGAGATCGCTCAGCCGCGGGGCCCGGCCGCCGAAGTCGCCGGTCGAGCCGAGCCGGCGCCCGATCCGGCCGCGGGCGCGGTCGGGCGCGAGGAGCGCCCGGATCGCCTTCACGAGCTGCGGCTGGCCGAGGTTGCGGACGATCCGCGCCCGCTCGACGAGGCTGACCTGGCCGTTCTCCTCGGAGACGACGATCACGACCGCGTCTGTCTGCTCGGTGATCCCGAGCGCCGCCCGGTGGCGGGTCCCGAACCGCTCCGTGTGGACCGTCATCTCGGCGAGCGGCAGGAGCGCCCCGGCCGCGAGGATCGTGTCGTCGCGGATGATCACCGCGCCGTCATGAAGCGGAGTTCGCGGGGCGAAGAGGGTCCGGAGGAGGTCGGAGCTGATGTCGGCGTGGAGCATCACGCCGGTCTCGGCGACCTCCTCGAGACCCGTCTCCCGCTCGAGGACGATCAGCGCGCCGTGACCGTCCTTGGACAGCAGCGTCGCGGCCCGTGCGACCTCGTCCGCGACGTGGACCACGGTCCGGGCCTCGGTCGACGAGAAGAGCCAGTTGAAGGACCCGACACGACCCACCCGCTCCAGCGCGCGGCGCAGCTCCGGCTGGAACACCACGACGAGCGCGAACAGCCCGACGACGGCCAGGGTCTGGAGAATCTGGGTGAGCAGGCGGAGATCGAACGCCCGGGCGGCAGCGTACACGGCGAACAGGACGCTGACGCCGATGACGAGGCTGACGGCGCGGGTTCCGCGGATCAGGCTGAACAGCCAGTAGATCAGCAGCGCCGTGATCCCGATGTCGATCAGCGCGGTCAGGTCGATCTGGTCGACGATGGACCTGAGGAGCTCCGGCATCGTTCGTCCAGTCTACATCGCGAGGGCGGACGAACCGCCGCCCCGGCCGTCCGCCGCCCCGATCGGCGGCGTCCGCATCAGGCGCACAGCTCCGCCACACGCGGCTCGTCGGCGAGACGCGCGCCGACGAGCTCGCACAGCCGCCGATGCGTGTCGGCGTCGCCATCGAGTTCGGCGATCCGCCCGAGGAGCAGGAGCTTGTCCGCGGCCAGGGTGCGCCAGCCGCGATCGAGGTAGAGCTCGGCCAGCAACAGGTGGAGGTCGGGATCGGCCGGGGCAAGGCCGATGGCGAGATCACAGGCGTCGACGGCGGCGACGAGGCGGCCGGCCCGGCGATGCGCTCGGGCCGCCGCAAGGAGACCGCTGTGGGCCTCCTCGAGCTCGCCGGCGTAGAGATGCGCCTCGGCCACGGCGCCGAGGGCGATGCCGAGCCCGACGGGCTCGACGACTGGCTCAGGTTCGGGTTCGGCCATGGCCGGCGCCGGCTCGGCGACGGGACCGGGCGCCGCTCCGGCCGCGCTGGCCTCCGGCTCTGCCGCGAGAGGCTCTGACGCCGCCACGACCGCCACATCGTCGGCCGCGACGGCCTCCGGCTCCGGCTGCGCGGCAACAGCGTCGAGTGCCGTCTCCGGCACCGGCGCCGCACCGATCGGTTCCGCCTCGGGCTCCGGTGCTGCCGGCTCCAGCAGCCGGAGCGCCTGCGACAGCGCGCGCTGGGCCGCCTCGTCGCCCGGTGAGGCCGTCCTCAATCGGGCGGTGAGCTCCTCCACGTGGGTCCGTCGAGCGCGCGACTCGGCGAGCTCCAGGGCCCGTCGCGCCGCATCGGTCGCGTCGGCCAGGCGGCCGGCATCGTCGAGCGCCTCCGACAATCGATCCAGGGCATCTGCCGCCACCGTCGGCCGGCCGAGGCGGGCCTGCGACTCGGCGATGCCCCGCAGGGCGACCTCGTCGCGCGGGGCCAGGGCCAGCGCCCGCTCGTACGCGGCGACGGCGTCCTCGGGCCGGTTCATCTTCAGGAGGATCCCGCCCAGGCTCGCCTGCGGCAGGGCGCGATCCGGTGCGATCGCCGCGGCCTCCCCATAGGCGTCGATCGCGGCGTCGTTCCGTCCGCGGAGCGCAGCCACGTGGCCGCGTCGCAGCGCGTCCTTGTAGGTCTCGTAGAGGGACGCGGATCCACCGGGGACCCGGCCGGGGGACGCCTTCGGGCCGGTGCCGGACCGCGGTGCGATGCGCGGGGTCACGTGCTTCGCCGGCGCGCTCGGAGGCTCCGGGCGCCGGATTGCCATCGGGCGTCGCCGGCTTCCCGCCGTCCGGATCGTTCGTCGCGCTCATCCGCCGAGGATCTCGACGAGCAGGGCCTTCTGGACGTGAAGGCGGTTCTCCGACTGGTCCCAGATGATGCTCCGTGGGCCGTCCATCACCGCCGATGTGATCTCCTCGCCGCGATGCGCCGGCAGGCAGTGCATCGCGACCGCGTCCGGTCCGGCCGCGGCGAGGAGCGCCTCGTCGACCCGGTAGTCCGCGAAGGCGTCGCGGCGCGCCTCCGTCTCCGCCTCCTGGCCCATCGATGTCCAGGAATCCGTGTAGACGACGTCCGCGCCGCTGACGACCCGGCCCGGGTCGCGCCCGAAGACGAGGCTGCCACCGCTCGCCGAGGCGATTTCCTCGGCCCGCTCGACGATCCTCGGGTTCGGCGCGTACTCGGCCGGGTGGGCGAGCCGGACCTCCATCCCGAGCATCGCGCCGAGCAGCGCGAGCGAGTGGTAGACGTTGTTGCCGTCGCCGACGAAGGCGAGCACGCGACCGTGGAGGTCGCCGAACCGCTCCCGTAGCGTGAACAGGTCGGCGAGCGCCTGGCACGGGTGCTCGCGGAGCGTCAGGCCGTTGATCACCGGGATCGACGCCTGCGCCGCGAGCTCCACGACGACCTCGTGGGGCCCCGTCCGCGCGACGATCGCGTCGACGAAGCGCTCGAGGTTGCGGGCGACGTCGCGGACGCTCTCCCGGGCACCCATCACGACGTCCTCGGTCAGGTAGATCGCCTGGCCACCGAGCTGGTTCATGCCGGCCTCGAACGTGACGCGCGTCCGCAGGCTCGGCTTCTGGAAGAGCATCGCGAGGGTCCGGCCGGCGAGCGGCGTCGCCACCGGGGCGTCGTGGTCACGCCGCCCGCGGTCCTCGGCCTTGAGGGCGGCCGCGCGGTCGAAGATTTGCTCGACCTCCGCGGTGGAGAGGTCGGCCACGGACAGGAGGTCCCGCCCGCGCATCGAGACTCCGGAACCGACGGCGGCGTTCACGACGCCATGCTAGCGGTCAGGTCGGCCGCGGACTGCGTGACCTTCGTCCGGTGGCGCCCATTGACTCGCCGATGTCAGCCCAATAACATGCTATGCGTGAGTAACAGGTTATTGATCGAGGCCCGCTGGTTTCTCGGCAATCTCGCCCTCCTCCTCGTGCTCGCATTCGGGCTGCTCCTGTTTGGTGCCGCCGTCGAGCAGGCGCGATCGGCAGGTGGCCTGGCCGGACCTGGATTCGGGGAACCTGTGCCGACCAGGATCCTGCTCAGGTCCTACGGGTCGATGGCCTTCGCGGTGATCTGGTTGGCGCCACTCCCCCTCCTCATCGGGCTGACGGCATACCGTGTCGTCGTCGGGGCGGTCGGGCATCCGCGTGCATGGGCGCTGATGATGGCGGCCGGGGCGGCGACTTCGATCCTCCTGATCCCGGATGCGAACCTCTCCTGGGTCGCGATCGCAATGCCGGCGGCTCTCATGTACGGCGCGATCGTTCGCCTCCCCGGTCACGGCCTGGATGACCTCCCGGAAGGGATCCACGGTGCCGTCGTCGGCCTTGCATTGAGCTTCTTCTGGGTCGTCGGTCCACTCGTCGCCATCGGGATCGCCACAGGCGACTGTCGCCGGGGTCGCCGCGCCCTCGCGGGTTGGGTCCTCGCCTCCGCCGCGGCACTGCCCGCCGGACTCCTCATCGCGGACCTGTTCCGCGATGACGTTCCCGGGCTGAACTACCTGGTGGCGATCGGATTGGGGGCGGTGGCCGCCATCGGCGTCGGGCTGATTGTCCTCACCGGAGTGGACGACGTCCCGCGACAGCGTGACCCTGGGAACGAGCCCGGATCCGTCGACACGGACCGATGGACCCGCCCCTTCGTCGGGGGACATCGCGGATCCGGCCGTCGTTCGTGCGCCGCGGGTCAAACGACGGCTGAGGGCTGTGCCGGCCGTCGATTCGATGCGCCCACCGCCCCGTCCGACGCTCGGACGGCCTTCGATTGGCCGAATGAGGCCGGATTCGGCGCCGCCGGGCATCGCTTGACGCGTCCGGCGCATGGGCCGCGCCCAGGCCGTCGGCACGATCGCGTCGCGGCCGGCTGCCGAGGCAGCCATCGGCCGCCAGGTGCGATGCGACCCTAGCGCTTCGTGTACTGGGGCGCCTTGCGGGCTCGCTTCAGCCCGTACTTCTTGCGCTCCTTCATCCGCGGATCGCGGGTCAGGAGACCGGCCTGGCGCAGCGGCAGCCGATTGGTATCGGCATCGACCTCGAGAAGGGCCCGGGCGATCCCGTGGCGGATCGCGCCGGCCTGGCCGGTCACCCCGCCGCCTTCGACCTTGATCATCGCGTTGAAGTGGCCCTCGGTGCCGGTGACCCGGAACGGCATCCGGACGTCCGACTCGTTCACCGCGCCGCCGAAGTGCTCCTCGAGCGTTCGGCCGTTGATGATGATCTCGCCCTCGCCGGGCAGGAGGCGGACGCGGGCGATCGCCGTCTTGCGACGACCTGTCCCGGAGAAGAAGGCAGGCGTGCTCATCGATGGCTCCTCGTCAGGCGAGCGGCTCAGGCCGCTGGGCCTGATGGGGATGGTCGGTGCCGGCGTAGACCTTGAGCTTGCGGAGCTGCTGCACGCCGAGGCGGTTCCGCGGGAGCATGCCCTTCACGGCCCGGCGGATGACCTCCTCGGGTCGGCGCTCGAGGAGATGCCCGAGGGTCTCCTCCTTGTAGCCCTGGGGATGCCCGCTGTGGCGGATATAGAGCTTCGTTTCCTTCTTGTCGCTCGACACGGCGATCCGCGACGCGTTCAGGACGATCACGTGATCGCCGGTGTCGAGGTTCGGCGCGTAGGTCGGCTTGTGCTTGCCCTCGAGCACGTGCGCGATGCGCGAGGCGAGGCGACCGAGGGTCTGGTCCGCCGCGTCGACGACGTACCAGCGCCGCTCGATCTCGCTCTCGCGGACCGTGTAGGTCTTCGTGCTCATCGTTCTTCGTTCGTCTCCGTCTGTCCTGTCGCTCCCTCGCCGCCGTCCGAAGACGACGCGGCGGAGGGAGAGCCCGCGGGCCGGGACCATGATCCCGTTGCGAGCCGGCGTCCGGGCGCTGATCGCCTCCCGGACCTCCTCTTCCGTCCATCGTTCCGTGCCCGACCTCCAGGAGGACGGCCACCATGCGCCGGACCATCCCCCGGAGGAAGGCATCCGCCCGGACGTCGATCGTCACGAGCGCTCCCTTTCTCCGGATCCGGACCGCATGGACGGTCCGGATCGGCGTCCGATCCCCGATCACCACCCCGAAGGCGCTGAAGTCGTGCGGGCCGACGAAGGCCTGCCCGGCTCGCTCCATCGCGGCGATGTCGAGCGGGGCCCGCACCCCGAGCGCCTGGCGCTCGCGAAGCGGACTGCGCGGCCCGTTCCAGACGGTGTAGCGGTACTCCCGGTACCGCGCCGCATGACGTGGGTGGAACTCCGCTGCCACCCGGCGGAGGTCGCGGATCGCGACGTCCGGCGGGAGCTGGCCGTTGAGCGCCGCCTCGAGTGCCGCGACGTCCAGCCGGCCGGCGTAGGTGAAACCGATCACCTGCCCCGCGGCGTGGACGCCGGCATCCGTGCGGCCGGCCCCGTCGACCGGTCGGCGCTCCCCATCGCTGAGGCGGGCCAACGCAGCTTCGAGCTCTCCCTGGACCGTCCGGACTCCGGGTCGTTGGACCTGGAAGCCGGCGAAGTCCGTTCCGTCGTATTCGACCGTGGCGCGGAAGCGCCTCGGCACGCCCTCTCGGGCATGAGAAGTGGTCGTGGTGGTGGCGCTCCTCAGATCAGTTCGATCTGGACGATCGGAGCGTTGTCGCCCTTGCGGGGGCCGATCTTCACGATCCGGGTGTACCCGGACGAGCGATCGGCGTACTTCGGGGCGATCTCGTCGAACAGCTTGGTCACGACGAGCGGCTCGTTCGGGAAGGCGGCAACCACCGCCCGACGCGCCGTCAGGTCGCCCTTCTTGGCGATGGTGATCATCCGCTCGACGCGGCCCTGGACCTCCTTGGCCTTCGCCTCGGTCGTCTGGACGCGCTCATAGCGGAGGATGGAGACCGTCAGGTTCTTGAACAGCGCGATCCGCGGGCCCTGCTTGCGGCTGAGCTTCCTGCCACCGATCCGGTGCGCCATGTCAGGCCTCGCCCTCGTCGTCGCCCTCATCCTCGAAGACGCCGTCGTCGAGGCCGTCGGCCTCGGTGTCCGGGACGATGAAGCCGCGCATCCGGAGCCGCTCCTTCATCTCGTCGAGCGACTTCTTGCCGAAGTTCCGCATCCGGAGGAGGTCGTCGTCCTTCAGCTGGAGGAGCTGGCCGACCTTGACGATGTTGTTGCGCTTCAGCGAGTTGTAGGCCCGCATCGGGAGATCGAGCTCCTCGATCGGCATGTCGAGCATGTTCGGGGGGAGCTGGGCGAGACCCGTGACGGCCTGCTCGCCGACGGCGGCGGCCATCCCGATCGTGACGAACGGCCGGAACTGGTTGACGAGGATCTCGGCCGAACGGCTCAGCGCCTCCTCGGGGGTGATCGCCCCGTCGGTCTCGATCTCGATCGTGAGCTTGTCGTAGTTGGTCATCTGACCGACCCGCATGCTCTCGACCCAGTAGTTGACCTTCCGGACCGGGGTGAAGATCGCGTCGATCGCGATCACGCCGATCGGCAGCTGCTCGGTGCGCTCCGCGCCGAGATAGCCGACGCCGCGCTCGACGGTCAGGTCCATCTCGATCGTCACGTCGTCCGTGTCGAGCGTCATCAGGACGAGGTCCGGATTGATGATCTCGACGTCGGCGGATTTGGCGACGTCCGATGCGGTGACCTGGCCGGCACCGCTCTTGATCAGGCGGAGCTGGACGGGATGCGCCGCGAAGCTCTTGAGGCGGAGCTTCTTGACGTTCAGGACGATCTGGGTGACGTCCTCCTTGACGCCCGGGATCGTCGAGAACTCCTGGTAGACGTCGCGGATCTGGATGCTCGTGACCGCCGCGCCCTCGAGCGAGGACAGCAGCACCCGGCGAAGGGCGTTGCCGAGGGTCACGCCATAGCCGGCCTGAAGGGGGCCGGCCTCGTACTTGGCGTACGTCCCGACTTCCTCGACGGGCTCGATCTGCGGATTCTCGAGTTCGATCATGAGGGCGGCTTACCTCGAGTAGTACTCGACCACGAGCTGCTCGTTCAGATCGAGCGGCATCTGGTCGCGGCGGGGCAGCTCGGCAACGGTCCCGGCGAGCTTGGCGGCATCGAGGGACAGCCACTCCGGAGCCTGGTGGGAGCGGAGCGTCTCCTTTGCCAGCTTGAAGGGCTCGCGGGCATGACGGCTCTCGCGGACCTCGATCCGGTCACCCGGCTTCACCTGGTAGGAGGGGATGTTCGTGGGGACGCCGTTGACCGAGAAGTGGCCGTGGCCGACGAGCTGGCGGGCCTGGGCCCGCGAGCTGGCGAAGCCCATCCGGTAGACGACGTTGTCGAGGCGGAGCTCGAGCGTGCGGAGGAGGCTCTCACCCGTCACGCCTGGGCGGTTCTCCGCGAGATCGAAGTAATTGCGGAACTGGCGCTCCAGGACGCCGTAGACGCGGCGGACCTTCTGCTTCTCGCGCAGCTGGAGCCCGTAGTCGCCGACCTTGCGGCGACGGACGCCGTGCTGGCCGGGCGGCGTGGGACGGCGCTCGAAGGCGCACTTCTTCGTGTAGCAGCGGCTGCCCTTCAGGTAGAGCTTCGCGCCCTCCCGACGACAGAGGCGGCAAACGGATCCGGTGTAACGGGCCATGTCGCTCCTCCCCGATCAGACTCGGCGCCGCTTCGGGGCGCGGCAGCCGTTGTGGGGGATGGGCGTGACGTCGGTGATCGCGGACACCTCGAGGCCGGCGGCCTGGAGCGATCGGATCGCCTGCTCGCGACCGGCTCCCGGTCCCTTGACGAAGACCTCGACCTGGCGCATCCCGTGCTCCATCGCGCGGCGCGCGGCGCCGTCGGCGGAGAGCGCGGCCGCGTACGGCGTGCTCTTGCGGGAGCCCTTGAAGCCGGCGACGCCGGCCGAGCCCCAGCTGATCACGGCACCACCGAGGTCGGTGATCGTGATGATCGTGTTGTTGAACGTCGCCTGGATGTGGACGTGCCCCTGCGGGACGTTCTTCCGTTCGCGGCGGCGCTGCTTGACCGCCTTCTTGCGCTCGGCCATGTGGTGTCAGGTCCCTCGGGCTACTTCTTCCGCCGCACGCCGACCGTCTTCTTCGGTCCACGTCGCTGACGGGCGTTCGTCTTGGTCCGCTGGCCGCGCACCGGGAGGTTGCGCCGATGGCGCATCCCGCGATACGAGCCGATCTCGATCAGGCGTTTGATGTTCAACGCGACCTCGCGCCGCAGGTCGCCCTCGACCTTGTAGCGGCGATCGATCAGCTCGCGGAGCCGGTTGACCTGCTCCTCGGTGAGGTCGCGGACCCGCGTGTCCGGGTTGACGTTGGTCTGGGTGAGGATCTTCTGGGCCGTGGGCAGGCCGATCCCGAAGATGTAGGTGAGGGCGATCTCGACGCGCTTCTCGCGCGGGATATCGACGCCGGCAATGCGTGCCATCGCTTACCCCTGCCGCTGCTTGTGCTTCGGGTTGGTGCAGATGACCATCACGGTGCCGTGGCGACGGATGACCTTGCAGTTGTCGCAGCGCGCCTTGACGGAGGCTCTGACTTTCAACGGATCCTCGACTCGTGCTCGTGTCGACCGATGGGCGGTCGGTTACTTCAGGCGGTAGGTGATCCGACCGCGGGTGAGGTCGTAGGGCGACAGCTCCACCCGGACGCGGTCCCCCGGCAGGATCCGGATGAAGTTCATTCGGAGCTTGCCGCTGATGTGGGCCAGGACGCGATGACCGTTCTCCAACTCGACGGCGAACATCGTGTTCGGCAGCGGCTCGATGACCGTGCCTTCCACTTCGATCGCATCACGTTTGGCCACGGGCGCCCAGGCTTCCCTTTCTCACGATGAGTGTCGGCCCGGACGGACCGACACACGAATGAGTAGGGTATCAAAACTGCGGCCGGATCGCCAGTGCGCCATCTCGACGGTCATCCGGCCACCGTCAGGATCTCGGGCCCGTTATCCGTTACTGCGATCGTGTGCTCGAAGTGGGCGGCCAGTGATCCGTCGAGCGTCGCCACCGTCCAGCCGTCCGGGCGAATCGCGACGTCGGCGCTGCCGAGCGTCAGCATCGGCTCGATCGCGAGGCAGATCCCGGGCGCCAGCTTCATCCCGCGGACGCCGGTCCGGTAGTTCGGGACCTGCGGCTCCTGGTGCATCTCGGTGCCGATTCCGTGACCCACGAACTGGCGAACGATTCCGTAGCCGCCCGGCGCCGCGGCGTCCTCGATCGCCGCCGAGATGTCGCCCAGGTTCGCGCCCGGGACCGCGGCCGCGATGCCGGCCATCATCGCGAGGCGCGTCGTATCGACGAGCTCGGCGACGGCCCGCGAGGGGTCGCCGACCACGAAGGTCCGCGCGCCGTCGCCGTGCCAGCCGTCGTAGATGGCCCCGGCGTCGATCGACACGATCTGGCCGTCCCGGATCGTCCGCTCGCCCGGGATCCCGTGGACGACCTCGTCGTCGATCGAGATGCAGAGGCTCGCCGGGAACGGGTTGCTGCGGTGGCCATAGCCCTTGAACGACGGCACGGCGCCGGACGAGCGGATGTGGCGCTCGGCGAGGCGGTCGAGATGGGCCGTCGTGACGCCCGGCCGGAGCTCGGACTCGACCAGGGCGAGGACCTCGGCGACGATCCGGCCGGCAACCCGCATCTTCTCGATCTCGCGGCGGGACTTCCGGGTGACCATCAGCCGGCGGGTCCGGACTGCGACGGACCCGTGTCCGTTTCAGCGTCGGGCGGCGCATCGAGCGCGGCGATCACGGCGGCGCCGACCTCGTCGATCGACTGCCGGCCATCGATCGTGCGGAGGACGCCGTTGCGACGGTAGTGGTCGACGACGTCGAGCAGCGGCGGGATCTGCTTGCTCATCCGGGCACGAACCGTCTCCTCCTCGTCGTCGGGTCGCTGGACCAGGGATGAGCCGTCGATGTCGCAGACGCCGCCTTCGCGCGGTGGGTGCCAGATGAGGTTGTAGACATGGCCGTTCGCGGTGCAGATCCGACGACTGGCCATCCGCACGATCAGCTCCTCGGTCGGCACGTCCACGAGGATTGCCCGATGGACCCGCCGACCGT